>NZ_LMZQ01000014.1 GCF_001442625.1 Pedobacter ginsenosidimutans
CGGCCGGAAGTTTCAGCACCATTAGAGGCGCTTTAGATTTTACAGGTCCTTTAAATACCGATAAAACGCTGCTTTACCGGCTTAATGTAGGTTATGAAGACAGTAAAAGCTTCAGAGACCTGCAATACAGAAAGGGTTACCTGATTGCCCCTTCTTTTTCATACATCCCGAACGATCGAACCAGCTTAAATGTAGAAGTGGTAATGAACAACAGCAACTCAAGGTTAGACCGTGGGCAGGCTATTTTTGGCGCAATTGCTGGTAAAACAGATTTAAAAAGCACACCGATCAGTTTCAATATGGGTGCCAGTAACGACCGCTTTAACAGCCAGGATTTAATGTTGATGACCAATTTTTCGCATAGCCTTACACAGGATATTGTATTTAACGTGGCCTATATGAAGCAAAACTGGAACGAAGATCTTTTAGAACATAGAACTACCAATGCTTTTGGCGTTGACGAAAACAATCAACCTATCCCTACATTAGCGGCTATGCGTGCCGTTCAGCGTCAGCAAAAATGGCGGACCGACAATTTAAGCACCTATTTCAGCATAAACGCCAATACTTTTAACTTAAGCCACAAACTGGTAATCGGGTACGATAGAATAAACACCCAGAAACTGCGGGGCGGTGGCGAAAACTCGGCTCAGGGTTACCGTTTAAAAGATGGAAGCATCGCAGCAAGGTACGATCCAACAAAAAAGGACCTCTATTTATTTAAGGCAATAAATGGTATAAATGCACCCGTGCCCAATGTAGAGCACTTTAACCTCGCCAACCCAACCTATACCATTAAAAATTTAAGCGATTACGTTTTTACCAAAACAGAAATTCCGGCTGCATATAATCTGGTTAACGCAGTATACCTGCAGGATCAGATAAAATACCATCAGCTTACCTTAACATTGGGTTTACGACAAGAGTGGTATGAGGATTACAGCAATTACAAATTGGCTACCGAAAAGAAAATTTATCAGCATAAGCTTTTGCCAAGGGCCGGAATTACCTATGCCATAAACGCAAACATTAACCTTTACGCAACCTATCTACAGGGGTACCAACCACAAGGCAATACCTCAACCCTGGTTATTGTTCCACCACCTGCAGGCACCAATTTTAAGCCTTTAGAAAGTGATTTAAAAGAGATTGGTGCAAAATCTGAATGGTTGAATAAAAGTTTAATGGTTAACATTTCGGTATTCGAAATCAACCAGAAAAACCTATTGATGAATGCAAACGATCCGTTGGATGTAAACCGCCTGATAGAACGCGGTGCCCAACGCAGCCGTGGTGTCGAATTCGAAGCTTCTGGCTTTATCAGGTCTAACTGGCAGTTTAATGCTGGTTATAGTTATGTAGATGCCATTATTAAGGATGATTTTAATCCTGATTTAATTGGTCAACGGGTGCAGAACACACCAAAACACAGTGCCAGCTTATGGACACGCTACAACTTTGAAAGCCGTAAGCTAAAGGGAATAGGTTTTGGAGCAGGTTTACAGTATAGCGGCACGAAACTTCCCTTGTACATCAGAGATTTTGTACTGCCGGCTTATACCCTTTTAGATGCCGCGCTTTATTATTCGCCTGCTGGTTCTAAGGTACAACTGGCTGTAAATATGAATAACATTTTAAATAAAACCTATTGGGTTGGCGCACAAAACTATCTACGCCTTTTCCCTGGTACTCCAAGAAATGTAATGTTTAACGTAACCTATAGAATATAATGCCAAATAGAATAAGCACTATAGCTAAACAAACTTTTAAAACCGCCCTTAACAACAGGGCCACCTTAGCCTTAACCCTTTTATTAGGTTTATCGCTTGGTTTGGCTACCTATGTAGGCTGGCAAAATTTTAAAACACAAAACAATCAGCGCCTGCACTATAAAGAATTGGTTAGGGCACAATGGCTGGCAAAACCAGATAAACATCCACACCGGATGGCGCACTATGGTTACCTCGCCTTTCGCGAGAAACACGAACTCAGTTTCTTCGATTTTGGGATAGAGAGTTTTGCAGGTGTGTCGATCTTTTTAGAAGCGCATAAACAAAACACAGTAAATTTTAGTGAAGCAGGTTTTTCTAACGGCATGTTGCGCTTCGGCGAAATCAGTGTGGCCATGGTGCTGCAACTCCTGGTACCATTACTCATTTTCTTCTTAGGTTACAACAGCATTTCGGCTGAGCGCGAATCGGGAACATTAAAGATACTGCTATGCCAAAATGTAAGCTGGAAACAGCTTCTCTGGGGCAAAACATTGGGTATAATTGGTGTTTGTTTGTCGATATTTATCCCGCTTATGCTGCTTACCATTTTGCTATGGGCCTCGCTAAGTCATTGGCAGATTAGTGGTGATGCCAGTTTGCGCTTAATGATATTGATTTTTAGCTATGCAATTTATTTCTTCATTGTATCGGCCATAACGGTTTTGGTTTCGGCATTTGCGCGCAGTTCTAAATCAGCCCTAACTACTTTATTGGCCTGCTGGATATTTTTTATGGTCATTATGCCCAGGATTACCCAGGCAATCGGCGTAAAAATCTATCCCTCGCCATCTAAAATAGCGTTTGCAGATGCCATTGCTGCCGACATCCATAAACAGGGTGATAGCCATAATCCAGATGACCCACATTATGCTGCAATTAAAGACTCACTACTCAAAACTTACGGTGTTACCGATGTAAAAAAACTGCCTTTTAACTATGGTGGCTATATTATGGCAGAGGGCGAAAAAATAACCTCAAAAATTTACAGCAACCACCAAAGGGAACTGAATAAAATTTTTGAAAAGCAGAACAGCATTACAGCGGTAGCAGGTTTCATGAACCCTTATCTATCCCTAAAACATATTTCGATGGCCATAACAGCCTCTGATTTTGACACCTTTGTTGATTTTCAGAACCAGGCAGAAGCCTACCGCTATCAGCTGGCTCAAAAGATGAATAAACTTCAGATAGATAAGATCAGCAACATTGCCCCAGGAGAAAAAGAAAAACCTTTGGCCATTAGTAAGGCCAACTGGGCCGAACAACCTGATTTCAATTACCGCTTTGGCAAATTAAGTTCAGTAATAACAAATGAGTTATTGGCACTAAGTGCTTTAACCTGTTGGTTATTGGCAACGGTTATGCTGCTACAGTACACGACCAGGTGGATTAAAACGATATAGTTATTAAGCATGAAAAAAAGTATATATAACCTCGAATTTAAACTGTTTTTTAGAAACGGCTCCTCATGGATAGGCATCATTGTGTTGCTGATTACAGGCTTTGCCGGTTTGTATTTCGGCAAAACATTTATTGACAATCAACAGGCTGTAATTGAAAAAGCAGCAATGCTACAAAAGAAAAATACCCTCAGCAATATCGATCATTTTGGTAAAGATATTGGCCTACTGTTTTACCACAATAAGTTTTCATTGGCTAATGCGCCCAATGCCTGGGCTGCCTTTGCTAATGGGCAGCGGGATATTAACCCTTATTTAATCTCGGTAACCATGCTGGGTTTAGAAGGTCAGATTTACGATACAGATATTAATAATCCGGTAAGCCTGCTTTTTGGTAACATGGATCTGAGTTTTGTATTTATCTTTTTATTTCCCCTGGTGATTATTGCCTTTAGCTATAACTTACTTTCGGAGCAAAAAGAAAGTGGAGTCTGGTCGCTTTTAAGCGCGCAAACTAACCAGTCTTTTCAGGTAATCTGGCAAAAATTTTTAGTTAGGGTGGCCGTAATTTTTTCTGTTGCTTTGTTCCTATTATTTGTAGCTATTCTTTATCTGCATTTGCCTGTAGATTTCATTTTCTTTTCAATAACTGCACTTATTATGTTTTATCTGGCCTTCTGGTTTGCAGTTTCATTTTTTATCATTTCTTTAGCAAAATCATCTAACTTTAATGCATCGGCATTGGTTGCCGTTTGGGTACTTATCTGCATTGTAATTCCAGCATCACTTAACCTTTTTCTTACCCGAAAATATCCCATGCCAGAGGCACTGCAGAATGTAATTAACCAACGCGAGGGCTATCACGAAAAATGGGATATGGCCAAAGAAGTTACAATGAAACCATTTTTTGAACATTATCCGCAGCTGAAGCAATATCCTTTCCCACAAGAGAAAACTTTTAGCTGGTTCTGGTATTATGCAATGCAACAGATGGGCGATGATCAGGCAATGGTAAGCAGGCACGCAATTGAGAATAAACTGGCCGCCAGACAGCGATTTACAAATACGCTTGCATTTTTCTTCCCTACCATACAAACCCAGTTGGGGATAAACAATATGGCTGGATCGGACCTTAATAACCACCTCGATTTCCAACAGGCGGTTAGAAAATATCACGAGCAGATCCGCTTGCATTTTTATCCAACAATTTTTCTTAATAAGGCAGTAGACAGTACAGATATTAAGGACTATAAACTGGAAAAATATAGTCCGCAGCAAAAGCCATCGGTATGGGTAAATCTCCTTTCCATATCGCTATTTACAGCTATCCTAATTGGATCAACAGCTTTTAACTTTAAAAGGCAGGAACAATTTTAAGTTTACTACGGTTGAAACAATATAAAAATGGTCTGTGTTTACATAGACCATTTTTTTTATCATAAAAACGTTAAAAAGTTACAAATATTGAATAGGTGATGGCTTGTCAAATAAAAACTAGCTGAAATCAAAAACAGTATGGGTTAATCTCAGGTTGCAGCAAATAACTATTGAACCATTTACTAAAACCTATAACCCAAAAAAGAAAATCTTTACATCTGGCTGTGCCTACAGGATGGAACAGGATGGACTAACGAAATAAAAGTTCTAATCTCGTATAACCAAATATAATCAATTATTTTAATCGATACTTATATGAGCAAGAAAAACCACACATCAAACAATGCAATCGTTTGCACTTAATCACTCCTATACTGCCATTTAAAGCCTTAAGAACGAAGCAAAGACTATTGTAGTCAAAAAAACATTAAAAACTAACTCATTTTCATTCCACAACTGCTAATTCATCCAATAAATAACGGATTAATTGCTTAATCATATGCCCTCAAAACAGATAGCACATTCCATCTGATATGCTATTTGGCTAAATAACCAAATATTTACATAACCAATAAAACTATGGATCTTAATTTTTATCCAGAAAATCTAAAGCGACGAAAAGGCTCTTCGTACAAAAAAATCCTGATTACGGGTATGTCGGCGTTGTGCCTACTCTGTGTGGCGAATACTGCAGATGCGACCAACCGTAAAGCAATACCAAGAACTGTGGGTACAAACATTTCAACGAGCAAACGAGATGTTAACCTTAAAGGAAAAATTGTTGATGAAAAAGGTGAAACTTTAGTTGGCGTTAGCATTAAAGTGAAGGGCACTACCATTGTTGCTTCTACCGATGCCAACGGTGCTTTCTCCATTACTATCCCATCAACCGTGAGCAACCCGGTTTTGGTGGTTTCGTACATTGGATATACCACACAAGAGGTATCTGTTGATGGAAAAACAACGATCAGCATCCAATTAAAAAGTTCCACAAATGATTTAGATGAGGTTGTAGTTGTTGGTTATAATACCGTAAAGAAAAGTGACTTAACGGGAGCGGTTGTAAGCGTGGGTGCAGAACAGATCAGATCGAGACCCGTACAAAATGCATTACAAGCCATACAAGGCAAAGCAGCCGGGGTTGATGTTACTTCGAACGAGCGCCCAGGTCAGATTGGCTCCATTTTAATCAGAGGTGTAAGATCTATAAATGCTAGTAATTCACCTCTTTACGTCGTAGACGGTATTCCGTTTGCCGCAGGTGGTATCGAAGCTATCAATCCTAACGATATTGAAACCATCGACATTTTAAAAGATGCATCGGCAACTGCAATCTATGGATCAAAAGGAGCAAACGGCGTTGTTCTGGTTACCACTAAAAAAGGTAAAGCCGGCAGATTAACTTTAGATTATGTGGGTACGGCAACCATCGAAACCATCCAGGATAGAACACAGATGATGAATGCTGCCGAATACATAGAATTCCGTCGCGATGCTTACCGTCGTGTAGGTTATTTAAATCCTGCAGCGCAGGCAAGCAGCACCTATCCCACTATACCAACACAAGCAGATGATAACCGTATATTCCCTAACGATAGTTATGTAACGGCGAACATTGCCCAAGGCTGGCAAAATGGAGTTTACAATGGCGGCTTAGTGCCCACAACAAATTGGACTGATTTGGTTACACGGACTGGCATTACTCAAGACCATGTATTAAGCGCCAGTGGTGGTACAGACAAATTAAAAGCCTACGCCTCATTTGGCTACTTAAACCAGATTGGTACAGAACTTGGCCAGGATTATAACCGTTATACTTCTAAGGTAAGTGTAGAATTGAATCCGGTAAAGTGGTTTAAATTCGGGGCTAACATTACCGCATCTTATGGCTTGCAGAACTATGGATTTTCAACAGGTAATGCAACAGGGCCGAGCAGTTTATATGGCGCAGCACTTGGCATGCTGCCTGTTGCTGTACCTTTTGATGTAAATGGTAACAGGATTAATTTACCAGGTGCCGATATCAATATTCAAAATCCAGTGGGTGAGGATCAATACAATATTAACTTACGTAAAGTGTTAAGAACAATCGGCTCTTTCTATGCTGAAGTAAGCCTTTTAAAAGGATTAAAGTACCGTATTAACTTCGGGCCTGATTTTTACAACAACTACAACGGAAGATATCAGGACGCAAAATCAATCAATCGCGGTGCGGGCGAATCAGGTTCTACCAATTATGCTCAGCTTAACCAAAACAACAGATTTGCCTATACGCTAGATCACTTGGTTTACTACGATAAAACAATAAAAAAGCACAACTTTGGCGTTACTTTATTGCAGAGTTCATCGCTCTTTAAAGAAGAGAGTTCATCAATGACGGGAACTAAAATCCCTTTAAGTAACCCACTTTGGTATGGCTTAGGCGGGGCCAATATTCCGAGCCTTGATGCTTTTAGTACCGATTTGAGCAGAAACACGCTTGTATCTTACATGGCCAGGGTTAATTACAGCTTTAATAGCAAATACCTGTTAACTGCATCTGCCCGTTGGGATGGTGCATCGCAATTAGCTGAAGGCAACAAATGGGACTTTTTCCCTTCTACTGCAATTGCGTGGCGTATAGATCAGGAAGATTTCATGAAAAATATTAAATGGGTTGATCAATTGAAACTTCGATTAGGTGTGGGTAGTGTAGGTAATTCGGCCATTTCTTATGGAACAACTTTAGGTAAATTACAGCCCTTAACTTATACTTATGGTGGTTCGGTACAAACCGGATATGTAGCTTCTGATGCATCACTGGCCAATCCGCCTACCTTACCAAACAAGGCGCTTGGGTGGGAGCATACCTTACAATATAACCTTGGTCTTGATTTTAGTTTAGTTAAAGGAAGAGTTGGCGGTTCCGTAGACTTATATAAATCTAAAACCACCGACCTGTTATTGCAAAAAGATATCTCTTCGATAAATGGTTATACTTCATCTTTCGATAACATTGGAGAAACCCATAATAAAGGTATCGACATTACCCTGAACACTGTGAACTTAAAAAACAAAGATTTTAGCTGGTCTACAACATTAAGTTTCTCGGCGAGCAAAGATAAAGTGGTTAAATTGGCCAACGGCGATGTAATTGGCAGTTTATTGTTCATCGGTCAAAGGGTTAGAGTGGCCTACGATTTTGTAAAAGATGGCATCTGGCAAAATACGCCTGAAGACTTAGCTGAAATGGCAAAATTTAATGCTAACCTACCGGCAGCAAGCGCTTTTAAACCAGGCAGCATTCGGGTTAGGGACTTAAATAACGATTATAAAATTGATGCCAATAACGATAGAATGATAAGAGGAAGTTACACGCCAAGCTGGACCAGCGGGATTACCAATACTTTTAATTACAAAAACTTCGACCTTTCTATTTTTATTATTGCACGATATAATTTCTTGATTGCCACAGGTGCAGAATCGCTTCAGGGCCGTTTTGCCCAACGCTTGGTTGACTATTGGACACCAACCAACCCAACAAACGATTATCCTGCACCAAATTATGGAAGTGCAGCCGGCGACCCTTACAGAAGTTCTATGAACTACCAGGACGGATCTTTCGTAAAAATCAGAAATATTTCATTGGGTTATTATTTCCCAGAAAAAATTGCTAAAAAATTAGCGTTATCTAAATTAAGGGTATATGCACAGGCCATTAATCCGGGTTTAATTTACTCTAATGTTGGCTGGGTTGATCCCGATTCGGGCATCTCATCCAACAATACCGTTACCTCAACTTTTAACAGAGGTGTAGTATTTGGTGTTAATGTTAGCCTGTAATCCTTAATCGCTATTTAAAGAAATTGATCATGAAAAAGATTATAAATATATTATCGGGTGCTGCAATATTAGGAGGATTAATGATTTTCCCTACTTCTTGCAAAAAAAGCTTCTTAGATGAAGAAGTTGTTAATGCCCGTACCACTGCAGATTTTATCACAACTGATGGCCTCGACGGTTTAACCATAGGCATGTACCAAAGTTTAAAATTTCATTTTAATTACACCTGGGCATACACTACATCCAACTATGGAGTGGATGAATTTACCGTTGGTGGAGATAGAACCGAACAAATGTGGAACTCTTACGACGCAAGTTTAAATTCCCTTAATTCGGATGTGGCCAGTGTATGGGATAATATGTACGAAAACATAAATTCGGCCAATATTCTTATCAAGAACGTGCCGTTGTATTATCAGGTTGCAAGTAAAAACACACGCCTGGGCGAAGGTTATTTTATGCGTGCTTTCGATTACTTTAAACTGGTAAAACAGTATGGTGGTGTTCCATTGAGGTTAGAAGCACAGGATTTCATTCAGGAAGAATTTACAAGGAACAGCGCAAAAGAGGTATATGAGCAAGTGATTCAAGATTTCACACAGGCTTATAACTTTTTACCGGCTACAGTAACAGAAACCGGGCGGATTACCAAATGGGCAGCTGCGCACTTTTTGGCAAAAGCATATTTATTCCGTGCAAGCGAAATAAACAATGCATGGAATAGCGATACCAAAACTGCTGATTTACAAAATGCAGTAAAATATGCCGACCTGGTGATTAACAGCGGTCAGCATACCCTGGCTACCAACTTTAGCGATTTATGGAATTTCACCACCATTGATGGCGCGAACGAAACCAACAAAGAAATCATATTAGCCGCACAATTTTCTGGCAATACAGCTACTCAGGGGCGTTATGGTAACCAGGTACATTTGTATTATCCCTCTATTTACCAAAATTTACCCGGTATGCAACGCGATATCCCGGGCGATCGTGAATTCCAGCGTTTAAGATCTACGGATTATGCCCTCGATGTTTTCGACCGTGTAAACGACTCGAGGTTTTGGAAAAGTTTTAAAACACGTTATTTATGTAATAGGCCTGCCGGAGCACCACTTTGGACAGCAGGAACAGCGCCAACACCAGATCTTGTTGGTAAAGCAAAATTTGCCGGCGGAGAAGAATCTATTTTATATATCGTTAATAATGCAGGCGATACCAGGTATACACCTGCCGTTGCAAATGCAAACCCTGCACTTCCCACCGATATTGGCCGCCGCAAACCAAGTATGTATGTAAGGTATTTTGCTGGCCAACCCCAAAGTTATTTGGGTGGGCATGGAAATTATGGTGTAAGTCAGTTTGTTGCTTTATCTAAATTTATGGATGGTTCCAGAAATGCTGTTGCATCACAATTTGGTCAACGTGATGGCATTTTAGCACGCCTGGCAGAAACCTATTTAATTGCAGCTGAAGCTTACGGACGAATGGGCCAGTTTGCGCAGGCCATTCCATACCTAAATAAAGTTAGAGACCGCGCTGCGTATAAAGAGGGAGAAGACAGATCAGCGTATGTAGATGGTGGTGCGTCGTATAAAAACAACCCTGCTGCAAACACAGCGCCATTTGTTTCATACTCTGATAAAAACAGCTATTTCGAGTCGAATAACCTAACCGCCACAACTGCCACTACCCTAACCG
Source organism: Pedobacter ginsenosidimutans (assembly GCF_001442625.1). Taxonomy (GTDB): domain Bacteria; phylum Bacteroidota; class Bacteroidia; order Sphingobacteriales; family Sphingobacteriaceae; genus Pedobacter; species Pedobacter ginsenosidimutans. The sequence goes on from NZ_LMZQ01000014.1 coordinate 10,073, forward strand.
GTATGCACTTAAATAGCGAGGCCGATATATTTAACTCCAACAAAGAGTTTTATGATAAAATTGGTGCTACCTCACAGGAAAATAAGTTTACAGCTTTTATCTTAAACGAACGCTCGAGAGAGCTAATGGGCGAGTTATTGCGTTGGGAAGATTTGGCACGTACCAAAACATTGGTGGCCAGAACCGCTGCCTTTAACGATGAGGCAAAGCCTTCAGAAAGCAAACATTACCTGCGCCCAATTCCTCAAAGTTTCTTAGATGTGATTAAGAGCGGGGGCGCAGCATTAACACCTGAACAAAAACAAGCTATGCAAAACCCAGGTTGGTAAGCAAATTAAGCCTTAAAAAAAGAGCAATTTACCTTCGGGTTTATTGCTCTTTTTTTGTTTGGATATTTACTATTTATTGTAGTGAAACCGGCATTGAATAACGGCACATTGTTGATCTTTACCTTTGGTGCCCGATATTTGATAAACCAGACGATGCTCCCCGGTAATCCGCCGCGACCAAAAGCCCTTTAAATTATGCTTTAATGGTTCTGGTTTGCCCAAACCATGAAACGGAGTTCTCTTTATGTCCTTCAACAGTTCTCTGATTTTTCTTTCTGCTTCCGCATCGTTATCCATCCAATATTCAAAATCTTCCCAAGCTTCTTCAGTGAATACGATATTCATAGCTTAGTCCTCAACCGATTTTCCGTCTTCTAAAGAGAATCTCCTAGTTTTACCTACTTTCAAACTTTCAATTGAGTTTTCTAATCTTTTACGATTTGCTTCCGTTGACATGAGATGTGCAGTTTCGGTAAGTGCATTATATTCTTTAATTGAAATCACTACAATAGCATCATCTTCATTATTATTTCTTGGAACAATCAAAACGTCCTCTGTAGCACTTACCTCATCGAAATAGCCTTTCATGTTTGTTCTCAGAGAAGAAATGGTCACTGCTTTCATATTTATAAAATTTGTACAATCAAATGTACATCATAACGTACAAAAAACCAAAGAAAAATAAATAACATGACCTATATTATTATTTCCTTTCATCTTATATTCGGCTCCGTTAAATTGTATTACTTTTGTTACCACCTCGCTATATCGGATAAAGCATTCTTTCAAGCATTTGAAAAGCGCTAAAAGCTGTTTATCCATATGCAACCTATTCTCTACAGGATAGAGCAGGATGGCACTCTCAATTTTAAACGTTAATCTCGTTTAAACTATTTAACCAAATATTTCCTTTTTATTAATGGCGTTTTTATTCCAATGGTATAGAAACTGTCCAATAATGATCAATTTGAGATGAAGAAACTCCTCCTTGCCTTTTTGATACTATTTTCTATATGTGCTTTTGCTCAAAAAAGCAATAAAACAACGCTAGTTCCCAAGCCATTGTACAGCGATCCTGTTTATGATGGCGCTGCCGATCCGGTGGTAATCTGGAATAAAGGAGAAAAGAAGTGGTTTATGTTTTATACCAACCGCAGGGCAAGTGCTAAAAACCTCGATGGTGTAAGTTGGGTACATCGCACACGTATCGGCATTGCAGAATCAGAAGATGGTGTAAAATGGAAGTACCGCGATACCTGCGATATTCAATACCGGCTAACTGATTATACACATTGGGCACCCGAAGTAATCGAAAATAAGGGATTATACCATATGTATTTAACCTATGTGCCTGGCGTTTTTAAAGATTGGCGCCACCCACGGTACATTGTTCACCTTACCAGTAAAAATCTCATCAACTGGAAATTCGAATCCAAACTGAACCTGGCCTCCGATCGCTGCATTGATGCCTGTGTATTTAAATTGCCTGATAACAAAGGCTGGCGCATGTATTACAACAATGAAATGGCTGGCAAATCCATCTATTATGCCGATAGTAAAGATCTGTACAACTGGGAAGATAGCGGCAAAAAGTTAATTGGCGATAAAGGCTGTGAAGGCCCGAAAGTTTTCTATTGGAAGAACACTTATTGGATGGTGGTCGACAACTGGAACGGTTTAGGCATATATTCATCTACCGACCTCCTCACCTGGAAACGCCAGCCCAAAAACATTTTACAGGCACCCGGAAAAGGAACCGATGATGGTGTAATGGGCGGCCATGCCGATGTTGTGGTGAATGGAGATAAAGCCTACATCTATTACTTTACCCACCCTGACCGAACACCTGAAAATAAAGGAATCGATAACTACACGACCAGAAGAAGTGTAATTCAACTGGCAGAACTAGAATACTCCAATGGTGAAATCAGCTGCAACCGTGATAAATCCTTAGCTATTAAATTAAGCCCTAACTAAATATAATGAAGCATATTTACCTTTTCTTAATGGTTGCACTACTGCCCTTTGTGGCTTTGGCGCAACAATCAGTTAGCCAGAGAAAAACCTACAACTTTAATCCTGGCTGGAAACTCTTTGTAGGTGATTTACCAGGTGCAGAAAATACCGATTTTGATGATAAGGCATGGAAACCGATTACCCTACCCTATGCCTGGAACGAAGATGAAGCTTTCAAAAAATCTATAGAAGATTTATCAACCGGTATTGCCTGGTACCGCAAACATTTTACCATTTCAGAAACCAATCAAAGCAGTAAAATATTCCTTGAATTTGAGGGCATCAGGCAGGCTGGTGAATTTTACCTGAACGGAAAATTTATTGGCCGGCATGAAAACGGCGTAATGGCCTTTGGGTTCGACATTAGCAGCTTAATTAATCAGAACAGAGAAAATGTGATTGCAGTTAGAATCGATAATGCCTGGAACTACAAAGAAAAGGCGACCAACTCTGGCTACCAATGGAACGATAAAAATTTTAATGCCAATTATGGGGGGATATCGAAAAACGTACGCTTGCATGTTACCGGTAATGTATATCAAACACTTCCTCTTTATTCTACTTTAAAAACAACAGGTAACTACTGTTACGCTAAAGATTTCAATATTAAAGGTAAATCTGCCTTAGTGGTTTCCGAATCGCAGGTTAAAAATGAAAGTGCTGCAGATCAAAAACTGGTTTATGAGGTAGAACTTAAAGACCTTGATGGAAAAATTGTTAAAACTTTTAAATCTGCAGAAACCAATATCAAAGCTGGCGATACTTTAACCTTAAAAGCACAGGCATTGGTAACGGACTTAAATTTTTGGAGCTGGGGCTACGGCTACTTGTACACGGTTACTTCAAGATTAAAATCTGAAGGCAGGATTATCGATGAGCTGAGCACCAAAACCGGATTTAGAAAAACAGCATTTAAAAACGGCATGGTTTATTTAAACGACCGGGTATTGATGATGAAGGGTTATGCCCAGCGCAGCAGTAACGAGTGGCCGGCAATAGGCCTATCGGTACCTCCTTGGCTAAGCGATTACAGTAATCAACTCATGGTAGAAAGTAATGCCAATTTGGTACGTTGGATGCACATTACACCCTGGAAACAGGATATAGAATCTTGCGACCGTGTAGGTTTGATCCAGGCCATGCCAGCCGGAGATTCGGAAAAAGATGTTACCGGAACCCGTTGGGACCAGCGAAAAGCGGTAATGACAGATGCCATTATTTACAACCGCAATAACCCGAGTATCGTTTTTTACGAATGTGGAAACGAATCGATCAGTACAGCGCACATGCAGGAAATGAAAGACATTAGAAATCTTTATGATCCAAATGGCGGCAGAGCTATTGGGTCGAGAGAAATGCTCGATATCCCTGAAGCCGAATATGGCGGCGAAATGTTGTACATCAATAAAAGTGCAACCAAACCAGTATGGTCTATGGAATATTCGAGAGATGAGGCCCTACGGAAATATTGGGATGAATTCTCCCCTCCCTTCCATGTAAATGGTGCAGGTCCGAAATACAAAGATGCCGATGCCAGCGATTATAACCGCAACCAGGATTCTTTTGCCATTGAAGATGTAATCCGTTGGAACGAATATTACGAAGAACGCCCAGGAACAGGAACCAGGGTAAGTTCTGGTGGGGTAAACATTATATTTTCTGATTCCAATACCCACCATCGCGGCGAAGAAAACTACCGCAGAAGTGGTGAAGTGGATGCAATGCGCATTCCTAAAGATGCCTTTTTTGCACACAAAGTAATGTGGGATGGTTGGGTTGATGCAAAAAAAACTGGCATCCACTTAATCGGGCACTGGAACTACAAAGCTGGCGTTAAGAAGAATGTATATGTGGTAGCCAGTGGCGACAAGGTAGAGCTGATTTTGAACAATAAATCGCTGGGTTTTGGCGAAAAAAGTAATGGTTTTCTGTTCACCTTTAAAAACATAACTTACCAGTCAGGTACAATAAAGGCCATTTCTTATTCCTCATCAGGAAAAAAACTGGCAGAAACTCAACTAAAAACAGCGGGCAAGCCAGTAGGGTTAAAACTTACTGCAATGAAAAACCCAAGCGGTTTTAAGGCTGATGGCGCAGATGTGGTGCTGGTTCAGGTTGAAGTAACAGATCAGGATGGAAACCGTTGCCCTACGGCTTCAAATATGGTTAACTTTAGTTTAGATGGCCCTGCCGAATGGCGCGGAGGCATAGCCCAGGGACCAGATAATTATGTTTTGGCTAAAAACCTGCCAGTAGAAAATGGGGTAAACAGAGTGCTCATCAGATCGACAACTGCCGCCGGGAAAATTAATTTAACCGCAAAAGCAGAAGACTTACAGTCTGCAAGCCTTTCTTTCGAAACTTTACCGGTTAATACTGCTCAGGGATTATCTAACCAATTACCAAGTGATGGTTTGAAACCGAACTTAAGCAAAGGTGCAACACCACTTGATCCCTCATACACAGTTTCCCGTAAATCGATCAAAATTGTTGCTGCCGAAGCGGGTGCAAACAGCGAAAAAGCCAACTTAAGCTTCGATGATAATGAATTGAGCGATTGGGTAAACGATGGAAAGATCACTTCCGCATGGATCAAATATACTTTAGCGAAAGAAAGTACAGTATCAGCAGTCTCCTTAAAATTAAATGGTTTTAGAACCAAAATTTATCCATTAAGGATCCTGGTTGATGGAAAAGTGGTTTTCGAAGGCAATAGCAAACCCAGCCTGGGTTATTTTACAGCAAATTGCAAAGCAACAAAAGGAAAAACAGTTACCATACAGTTAGTAGGCTCCGGAAAAGAAAAAGAAAACTCATATATTGGCGTAGAGGTAAATGGTAAAAAACTTGATGATGGTGTTGACCGTGCAGAAACCAAACTAAAAGGTGGTATAAGTATTATTGAAGCAGAAATTTACGAGCAGCCTTAAACGATGAACTGTCCGTAGCGTTAAGCGCAGCCTCTCTACGGATTTAATTATAAGATTGAGTATCAAACTCAACTGACAAGAACGAGTCGGAGACTCATTTCCATTGATAGTCCGTAGAGCCCTACTGAACGCTACGGACAGATTTTGAGATCTTTGAACCAAGTTATTGAAATGAAATTTAAAAGATTTCTCCTCCGAAGGAGTTCCTTTGGAACACTGCGGTCGAAATGACGACACTTCGAGGAGACAAATTAGCCCTCAGATTGATATTAAATAACATGAACTGTCCGTAGAGTTAAGCGCAGCGTCTCTACGGATTTAATTATAAGATTGAGTTTCAAACTCAACTGACAAGAACGAGTCGGAGACTCTTTTCCATTGATAGTCCGTAGAGCCCTACTGAACGCTACGGACAGATTTTGAGATCCTTGAACCAAGTTATTGAAATGAAATTTAAAAGATTTCTCCTCCGAAGGAGTTCCTTTGGAACACTGCGGTCGAAATGACGACACTTCGAGGAGACAAATTAGCCCTCAGATTGATATTAAATAACACTATATGAAAACATTTAAAAAAGCTTATTTCCTACTATTTAGCTTAAGCATTTTCATCCATACGGCGAATGCGCAGTCTAAAGCCAGCATCGAGGTTAATTTCGACAAGAATATAGCGCCCATGAAACCCATTTGGGCCTGGTTTGGCTACGATGAACCGAATTACACCTATATGAAAGATGGCCAGAAGTTATTGACCGAGATTTCTAAATTAAGTCCGGTTCCGGTATATGTACGTGCGCATAACCTGCTAACCTCCGGAGATGGCACACCTGCTTTAAAATGGGGATCTACCAATGCCTATACAGAAGATGCAAAAGGTAATCCGGTTTACGACTGGAAAATTGTTGATCAGATTTTCGATACCTACGTAAAAAGAGGCATGAAACCTTTGGCTCAAATAGGCTTTATGCCTGAGGCACTTTCAACCAAACCTCAACCCTATCAACACAAATGGAAACCTGGCGCCCGGTATGATGAAATTTTAACCGGCTGGGCCTATCCGCCAAAAGATTATAAAAAATGGGGCAATCTGGTTTACGAATGGGTAAAACATTGTGTAGCACGATATGGCAAGGCTGAGGTAGAAAGCTGGTATTGGGAAGTGTGGAACGAGCCGGATGGCGCTTATTGGAAAGGTACACAGGCCGAATTCTTTAAACTTTACGATTACGCTGCCGATGGACTAAAACGTGCTTTACCTACTGCGAAAATTGGTGGTGCCAACGTAACAGGTGGCGGAACGAAGTACCTGGATGCCTTTATCAAACATTGTTTAAACGACACCAATTATGTAACAGGTAAAATCGGTTCTCCTTTAGATGCTGTTCTTTTTCATGCGAAAGGCTCACCAAGGGTGGTTAATGGAACTGTAGTGATGAATGTAAGGGCTCAGCTCCGCAATATTGATGGAAATTATAAGATCATTAGTAAATACCCTCAACTTAAAAATATCCCTGTAATTATCGGCGAATCCGATCCTGAAGGCTGTGCAGCCTGTGGCATGAGTACCAATCCTGAAAATGCCTACCGAAACGGCACGATGTACTCGAGTTACACCGCAGCTTCTTTTGCCCGGCTTTACGAAATTACAGATAAATATAACATCAACCTTTTAGGTGCTGTTACCTGGTCGTTCGAATTTGAAAATCAGCCTTGGTTTGCAGGTTTTCGCGATTTAGCCACCAATGGTGTTGATAAACCTGTGTTAAATGTATTCAGTATGTTTGGCCAGATGAAAGGGAACCGTGTTGAAGCCATAAGTAACCGCATGTACAATTTAAATTCTATTTTAGATTCAAGCATCCGAAAACCGCAGACAGATATAGGTGTTTTAGCCACTAAAGCTGAGAAAACCGCTGCTGTTATGTTGTGGAATTACCATGATGAGGATAAAGCGGATTCGAAAGATGTTGTTTCCATCTTGTTGAATAAATTACCTGCAAAAACGGTAACTGTCACAGTATATCTCATTGATACCGAAAACAGCAATTCTTATTCAGAATGGAAAAAAATGGGTTCACCTCAAAATCCAGATGCGAAACAAATTGCAGCATTAGAAAAATCCGGCCAGCTTAAAATGATTGGTAAACCCAGGAAATTTGACACCTCGGCTGCTTTTGAAATTGAACTAGCCAGGCAGGGTGTTGCTTTATTGAAGCTTGACTGGTAGCATTTTGCTTTTTTGCTACCGAAACACAGAAATAAAAAAGGTATTTTTCTCCAATTCCGTGGTCTGTGTCTCCACAGACCACCTAAATATTCTTTTTTCCGTTCTGTGAGGACACATACCGAGGATGAAGGTTACCCACAATCTCAGCCGACGCTCGTTTCTAACAAGCGTTAAATAAACAATCGTTTATAACGATATAATCGTAATGTTATTTACGCACTCGTTTGGAAACGAGCGCGAGCAATGAAAATTGCCGTGGTTTGTGTCTTCACAAACCACCTAAATATTATTTTTTCGTTCGGTGAGGACACATACCGAGGTTAAAGTTGACACTAAATACTTTCACATTTAGAGCGCAAGGCCTGTAGTAAATACTAAATTTCTTCCCGTTTTCCGCTTCGCTTCCTCGTGCCTCGTTGCTGCAGGGTATCGCTTCAACAGGGGCTAAGTGGCTACAACAGCATTTCATTTGTAAAGTTGCAGGGTGCACAAACCCTCGTTCCTAAACCCGATTGTAATGTAAAGCCCAAAGCGTAGCGAGGACTTGAAATGAAGCGGGACTAAAAACCGCCAAGAACCACAAGCCGTTTATTTTCTAATACTAAAATATTTTTAGGGGAACACAATGCTTGTACTACACAATTTACCGTTGCCCGCTGACTGAAATTATTAGTTATCTTCAGCACTAAGGTTTAACGACCAATGGTGCTCCGTTTACCATTACGTTCTCAATTTTAACATCCTGATATCTGTTTTTCAAAAATGGTGTTTTAGTCGTTACTTCCAAATTTTTAAAAAGAAAACCAGATACTTTATCTTCAGGATTCCCATCCATTTCGCCAAATTTTGTTGCTTCTACTTTAATGTTTGAGATCTTGATGTTTCTAATCGTACCAAATGGCTTTGCGGTGCTACCGGCCAAATCGAAAAACTGTTTCCAGGGATTTAAATCAATGATAGCGCCACATTTCCCGGTAATGTTTTCTACCGTAATATTTTCGTAGAGCTGAAACGTATCTCCACGCATTTTCATTTTTAAAATCGGACAGTTATTCTCTACCTTACAGTTTCGCATGGTAATATTGCGCGCATGAATACACTCGCTTCCCATGGTTAAAGTAGCATGTGCTTCGCCAATGGTACAGTTTTCAATTAAAATATCTTCAACAATACCATTTTCTGGCAGTTTCTGTGCATCGGGTCCTTTACCACCTTTAATGCAAATGGCATCATCATTTACAGAGATATAACAGTTCCTGATCGTTACTTTTTTACAAAAATCAATGTCTATACCATCAGTGCTGGGTGCTTTTACAGGCCTAAATGGCGAACGGATGTCGCAATTCTCAATTAATACATCATTAGATTGATACAAATGGGTTGTCCAGAATCCAGAATTACGCAATTTCACCCCCTTAATATTCACATTATTGCATCCCCAGATAAAAAGTAACCGTGGGCGGCTCACTTCAAGGTTTGTAGATTCTTTTCCTAATTTTTTAAGCGAATCGCGATGTGCCCAGAATGTTCTCCAGAATTTGAGGCCATTTCCATCAATAGTGCCTGGGCCTGAAATACTAAAACCATCTACTTTTGTTGCATTAATTAATGCCGCAAAGTATTTAAGGCTCCTGCCTTCCATCCGCGATGGGATAAAAGGGTAATCTTTTATGTTATCAGATCCTTTAAGTACCGCGCCTTCTTGCAACAAAAGCTTCGTTTTAGGCTTAAAAAAGAGTGCTCCGCTAAGATAAACACCTTTAGGGATTACAATCGTTCCTCCTCCTTTTTGATAAGCCTTGTCTATTACACTTTGAATAGCTTTGGTATTCAGTTTGGTGCTATCGGCATCAACACCAAATTTTGTGATGACATAATCTTGAGCCATGGCATTTATACCAATGGCGATCAACAAAGCGAGTATAATGAGTTTTTTCATGATAAAATGCAAGGGATGATGATATACGATTAATTGAAAGCTGTAATACTTACCGGGCCGATTAAGCCCGAAGGCATTACATTCCAGCCCGAAGCGTCAAAATCCTTATAGTTAATATTTACGAAATTGATTTCGTGGTAATTTCGCCACTGTATTTTTTTGATATCCATATCACGGATGCGGTTCGCCATCAAATTAACCACTTCAATTTTGATGGTATTATGGCCTGCTTTTAAATATTTGCCAACACGGGCCTGAAAAGGAATACTCCATAAAATACCAACTTCCTGTCCATTGATCCACACCCTGGCACACTCATCAACCTCGTTCAGATTTAAAACATACTCTTTAGCAGTTTTAGAACTCAGCGTAAAGCTTGAAGTATAAACACCAGTACCAGAAAAGGCCTGTAATTTAGGGTCGTTTAAAGTAGTCCAGCTTACCAGTTTAGCTAACTGCTGATCTGCAGGAAGCTCCGGCCCACCTTCGGTAAAATGTAAATTCCATGGTTGGTTAAGATTGATTGAATGGGCAGCTTTGTTTAAATAAACCCAAGGAGTTTTGGTTGTTCCATTCTGACCGACCTTTAAAAACAAACTTTCTCCCGATTTAAGCTGTACACGAACCTTTTTATCGCGTACTGCCGCCAAACCTACATTCGAGCTTTGCGGATCCATGATTAAAACCTGTCCTTCTTCATTTAAGGAAAGTTCAGTATCAATATCTTTAGCGGTGTGGTTAACCAGATAATAATATTTACCAGTTGTTGTTTTCCTTCTGATAAACTGAAGGCCCGAATCGGTTAAAGTTTCTCTGTTAATGCCGATTGCATTTAATGCTTTTTGCACATTGTTAGCCAATAAAATTACTCCTGCACCAACTTTAAACTGTTTAATACCATCTGCGCCATCTGTAAAAATCAATTTAGCCAGGCTGGCCTTTAGCTGTTTGCGTCTTACTTCCAGATTATTTAAACCAGGAACATCTTTAGGCAATGCCTGAAAAATGACTTTCGCTCCGCTGCTGGCCAGTTTTATCATTTGATCTAGCGTTTCCGTGCTCATCATTTCGCATTGCGGAACAATTAACACCTGATATGGTGCAGCAGTCGCATTGGTACTTATTAATGCCTTGTTAACCGTTGATTGCTTTAACAATCGATCGGATGCAAAATCAAAAGAATAACCCGATTTAGAAAGTTCTTTTGATAGTTTATAAAAGGCTGTTGGGTGCAGCCACTCGTCAACATCATGTACTTTTAAGGGCATATCTAAACCTTTCGCCTTGTTCCATACATCATAAATTGGCCAATAGATTAAAAGTTCATTATCTGGCTTTCCTGATTGGAGAATAGATTGACAACGGGCTATATAGTTATTTAATCCTTGCGCCTGTGGCCATAAACTGTTGTTCAGGTTCATTTCTACCGAGGCATAAAACAGCCATCCCGGCCAGGATACATTTGCTGGCGAATTGGTGGTTCCATGATAAAAAATATGGTTTATCCCTGCCAGGAACAATTGCTCAGCTTCTGGTTTACATTGCGAAAATGAAGTTTTAAAATGCTCGGTTAACCAGGTAAAGGTTTCGGAAGACGCCAGTTTTTTGCCGCCTGTATGTGCTGCAGATGATGCAAATTTGCTCATTATCGGATCGGGATCTACGTTGCGGATATCTCCAGCATCACGCCTAAGACCTGGAATCGGGAAGTAACTTGAACCAAAGGTTTCGGTTTCAGGAATATCAACCGCTCCATAAAGATCGAGCAGATTGCCTGGCGAACCATGCGACTGGTTTTTGGTCACCGATTTAAGCTGATGCGCCCAATTACTCCAGTTTTGCGTAAAATTATGGAGCAAAAGTTCATCCATGGTTTCGCGGTAATCAGATTTTAAACGGGCAATATTTGCATTTGTAGAATCCTTACCGGTTAATTCTTTAATATGACTGGCCAGATCGTAACCCCTGTTTTTCTTAAATTCCTGAAAGAAAGTTGGTGTCCATGTTGCACCATAAACTTCATAACTATCGTTAAAAAACGACCGAACACCTTGTGGTTTGTCTCCAAAAGCATCCGAAAATCTTTTGAGGTAAACATCAACTGCATTTTTATCGAGGTGATCTAAAGTAAAACCTTCGCCTCCAGGTGCTGCACGTTTAACCATTTGTCTGGTTTTACCTGCAAAAGCAGCATAAATATCCCAACTCCCACTACCTGGCGACCAATTTAAAGATCCATCACCCTCAACTTTAGAAAGCAGGTTGAGCACCTCACCATTGTTACCATATGCAGTTAAAGCCTGTAACTGCGCGAAATCCTGTTTGGCTTCTTTAACTTTAATGGTTTCCGTTAACTTTTCTCCCGCCTTGAGTTTATATTGTTGGGTAATCAGTTTGGTAGCGGCGTTTTCGGGCTTAATCTGCGGACCGCCAAAAGGCCAGCCTGTGCCGGTATTCATATCTACACCCAAGCCTAAAGTATTGGCTTTATTTACCGTATGGCGTAATATATTCACCCACTCTGGCGATAAAAACTGCAAATATTGCTTTTCAAAACCCTTAGCGCCATAAATTGGTGTAATTTCTACACCGCCAAGACCAGCATCTGCGTATTTCTTTAAAACCAGGTTCAAATTCTGTTCGTCTACAGCATTTCCCATCCACCACCAGCGGGTCCAGGGTTTCATCTGCTTTTCGATAACAGGCCAATTGCTTTTATTTTTAACAGGCTTTTGTGCTTTAGCTAAACTAAAAATCGATGTACTAAGCAGCAGAACAGAAAAGAATCTATGTAATTGCATATTTTTAATCTAAATGGAATACCATTTCTAAAGGAAATGTTTTTGGAGAATTATCGGCATTGGTTTCCATAATATCGGCCATGTATGCCCACCATTTCTGTACAATCTGGGTGCTGCCCAAATCTTGCGAGGAGCTTCCATTTTGTTGTTGCACGGCAAAAAGTATATTGGTTCCTTCATCTAAAAAAATAGAATAATCGCTGATCCCATTTTCTTTTAACAAAGCAGATAACTCTGGCCAGATCTCATCATGGCGCTTTTTGTATTCTGTTTCAAAACCGGGTTTAAGTTTCATTTTGAATGCAATTTTCATGTTTTCGTTTTTTTTAAGAATTTTCCTCGCCGTGGTTCGTGTCCCCACGAACCGCTAAAATTATGTATTTTATACCCAAACTGAAATCGCTCAGTTTCGGTCTGTGGGGACACAGACCGAGGCACAAACCACCCATTAATTCACGACAAAGCTTCCGCCGAGGTTCGTGTCCCCACGAACCGCTAAAATTATGTATTTTATACCCAAACTGAAATCGTTCAGTTTCAGTCTGTGGGGACACAAACCGAGGAACTAACCACCTATCAATTCACTACAAAGCTCAAATCAGCACTGTTATCTCCGGCTGATTTAACCCAAAGTATTTTATTCTTTGCATCATAAAACCAACCCTCAGTTTTATCCAATTGATCTGGTGTTTTTAAAACTTTCAATTTAATACCATTTTCTGAGACACCATTTGGATCTGCCTTTCCTGTCCAATGTATTTTAGCCAGGTATTTATGTTTAGTTGGCTTAAAATTACCTGCTGGCTTAGCCACTTTCAGTGTTAAATCCGATGCTGTTAAAGAAGAAGTGATCTTCGTTAAAGCAAAGTTCCCTGTTTTGTATGCAGCACTTAAATTATCGTCCTCGTACATATCATATTTAGATAATCCATGAGGAAAAACATCCAGGGTAATCACATCAACAGGTTTTTCACCACTGTAGGCCATTTCTGGCTGCATCGGAATAATACTTCCTGCCTTTACAAACAAAGGAATGGTATCTAAAGGTGCTACGACATGATGATAACTTTTGCCTTCGTATTTTTCGCTCGTCCAGTAGTTAAACCAGCTACCTTCGGGTAGATAAACCGAACGGGTAACGGCGCCTTTGGTGGTTACCGGGGCAACCATTAAGTTATCTCCAAACAGGTACTGATCGCCAATTTCGTATACATTTTCATCATCCTGATGGTTGAGTACCAAAGCCCTCATCATTGGCAAACCTGTTTCGTATTGCTGATGCATACTAGTATACATATAAGGAAACAAACGGTAACGTAACAGATCGTATTTTTTGAAATTACGCAAAGCATCTTCACCATATTTCCAGGGTTCTTTATAACCGGGGTGATCCATCCCAAAAACAAGTGCAATCGGGCTAAACATCCCAAACTGCACCCAACGGATATATAGCTCCGGATCGGCCTGATGTTCGAAACCGCCCATACAATGTGCCCAGGAACCTACACCCGAAAGACCAACATTTAGTCCGGCTTTAATTACCGGAGCAAAGTATTGCCATTCACTAGGCCAATCGCCTGCAAAAATATACGGATAACGTTGAATGCCCGAATAACCCTCCCTGGTTTGATTTAATCCCCTAAAACCGTTAAACTTTTCGAACTCCAAAAACGGTGCTTTGGCATAAGCTATTGGAAAAAGATTGTGCAAACGTTCTGCATCTTTCCCTGTTGGACCAACCTTCTCACTTTCGTTGGCTAAAGATCCAAACGCACTGCCTTCATCGGTTTTCAGAAATTTAGCACCTAATTTTGCTACCCGCATTACGCCATTATCCCACCACCATTGCGTTGCCTTTTCATCAAAAAAGTTTACAAATTCGCCGGGTTTACCATTTTCAGGATAAGTATAACCTTGTGCTCTGGCCTGATCTAACAGATTTAACTTTTTGGCATTATCAAACCGTGGACGCAGATGCAATCCAACCATTTTATAGTTCATGGCGTAAAGACTATCGAACATCGATTTTGGATCTTTAAAGGTTTCTCTCCATTCGAAAGAAGTTGCACCTTTACCTCCATTTTCGCCAAATAACCTCCAGGTAGAATCTAACCAAAGCAGATCAACCGGAATGCCTAACGACCGGTATTTCTTTGCCAACTCAACCACATAATGATCGGAAGTTTGTGCCTCATGGCCCCATGTACCACCACTGTACGTACCTGCATGTAAGCCTAAAGCAAACTGCGGCAACATCGGCGATTTGCCGGTAATACTGGTATAATGATCTAAAATAGCCGGAAAAGTTGGTCCGTACATGAAATAGTAATCCAATTCACCATCAGCAGCCTTGAAACTATACTGATCTTTTTTAGAAGCACCCATATCCCATTCGGTAGCAAAAGAATTATGGAAGAAAATGCCATAACCTTTTGTACTCATAAAAAACGGAACAGGACAATAATTGGCTTCCAATATATTATAAGCACCAATGGCATGCGGCAAACCTTTACCACGCCCAACATTTAAGGTTACTTTTTTAAAGCGGCGGTCCATAAAATCCATGCGCTCGCCAAAACCAAAGAAATGCTCATCGGCCTGCAGTTTTTTGCTTACCCCAACCTGTGTATTTTCTTTAACTATCCCTCCATTGACTTCGCTGCTCAGCAATTTACCTGTGACGTCAAAAACATCAATCCTGAAAGGGGTTTTGTATAATTTAACCACCAATTTTGAGGTACCAAGTAAAAAATGATCCTTTTTATCTGAAACTTTAACCGCTACATTAGCCCAGTTGTAGTTAATCACCATCAGGTTTTCGTTGGCTTCGAATTTCCCGTTCCAACTGGTTCTGATCCTGAAGATTTCTGGTGTACAGAACTCCAATTTCACTTCTCCTTTTGTAGTTAAAAATGAAACGGTATTGCCCGTTTTCTTAAAACCAGATTTATAATCGCCAATACTTTGTGCGCTGGCGAAGGCAAGCATAAAAATTAAGGATAGGGCAAAAGCTAAAAGTTTCTTCATCATATTTATTGTATTTCCAACTGGTTAATTACCAAGCCCGGATCGAGCATATAAATTTTCACAGTCGATTTACCTGTTTTATTAATCTCGTGTTTGGTTATGCCCGATGCATAACCCTGTAATACATTCTGTTTCCAGATATTATTTTCTGAAGCCGGAGAAATATTAATGACCTGCGGCTTGTCGTTATTTACAGAAACAGCATAACGCACTTTAATACCATTATTAACGCCCTGGGTAGGTAAACATTTCACTTCGATCTGGTGTTCGCCTTGTGTGTTGAAATCAACTTCGTAAATAGTAAAGGCGGCATTTTGAAGCGCTGTTTCCCCGAATGGCTTAAAAGTAAAAGGATAAAGAGAAATACCATCACCACCTAAACCAAGTCCTTTTAGGGTTTGTAAAGATAGACCCTTCGGCACTGATTTCTCGACATATTTAGCCGCACCTACAATAATTTTATTTTCAGATTTAGTGGCAATGCCTGATGATTTCGCCGTTACAGAATCGGCCACTTTAGGCATTTTAAAAACGGCTAAATCGCGTGGTTTCCAGCTCATCATTCCGTTCCATTTGCCGCCTGCAATTTCTTCATTGTATTTTTTGGTAATCAACTGGATCTGCTCAAAAGCAGCTTTTGATTTTTTCGAATAAGTTAAGGCCGATTGATCGCCGTTTGCGGCTAAAAACAGACTTTTCTTTGCGTATAAAATCTTCTGGTTCATCAGCATGGCACCTTCAACAGGATACATAATCAATTCAAAATAAGCATCTTTCAAACGTGCTGGCATCTGATCATTTAAGCTTTTAGCTTGGTCATAAATCTTTTGATAAGCATCCAAACGTTCTTCGGCCTGGGCATCGGTAAAATTAACACTGGCCATATGCTCTGGCTTAGCAGCATGCGCCAAGCGGTAATAAACAGCCTTTATTTCGGCAATGGGTTTTGCAAATTTGGCACCGAAAGTCTCAGCAGCCCAGCTTTCGGCATAATTATCCGCATTTTCGGGTTTCCATTGGTTTACATTCCAGGCCAAATCCATGGCAAACTGCGTTTCCATTTCGGCAGGCTTAATATCACCCACATTTATCACCCAAAGGCGGTCGGCTTTATACTGGTAAGCTTTGCTTAACTCGTACGAAATCAACGATGGAGAAATTGAAGAAAGCCACAAATAATCTTGCGGCGCACCCCAATAAGAAATATGATAATACACCCCGCTTCCACCCGAGCGTTTTTGCTCTTCAGGGTTCGAAAGCTGGCGGATATAACCATGATTATCGTCGGCCCAAACGATCGTTACGTCATCAGGCAGTTTTAATCCGGCCTGATATAAGGAAAGAACCTCTTTGTAAGGGCAAAAAATCTGCGGAATTGAACTCACAGGCTTTGTAATGTTTTTACTCAAAATCGTTCTTTGGTCGGCAATCACTTCTCCCAGCAGTTTTACCTTTGCATTTTTATCCTTTGGACCCGGCATGCTGCCATCGTGAATACCGCGCATCCCCACAGTATAAATCGATTCGTAATTTTTTGCCTGTTTTACACGGTCGGTCCAATAGTTTGCAATTTCATTTTTATTCAGATCATAACGCCATTCGCCTGGTTTTTTACCGTATTCGTGCTCAAAATTCTCTGCCCATTCGAAAACATTATTCCGCAGCATGGGTTCGCAGTGACTGGAACCTAAAACTATGGCATATTTATCGGCCATTACCGGATTGTTGGCATAGTAATAAAAGGCTTTGGTTGAAGGATGCATGCCCGGCCAGATGTAATTAGCTTTTAGCCTGAGCAGCAGCTCGAATATTTTGGTATAGGTTTTTGGGCCGATATCTTTCACATCGGTATCCATCATTTTAGCGGCCCAGGGCTGAATGCCCCAATCTTCATCATTGATAAAAATACCGCGGTATTTAACCGATGGTGATTCTACCAAAGGCTGACCAGCTTTTACGTATAACGATTTTTTTGTTGCCGGTTTCACATCCGCCCACCAACATAGCGGGGATACCCCAAGCATCCGCGAAAGTTGAAAAACGCCATAAGCAGTCCCACGTCTATCACTACCGGCAATTACCAATGCTCTTTTCACGCCTTTTAAGGGATTTTCGATCACTGAAACAGAAAAAGTTTCCCATTTGCCTGCTAAAGCAATCCTATTGATTTTCCCAGTTTTAACCAATTGATCGATGTAAAGCGACTGCCCCATGGTACCGATAATGATGGAATAAGTACTTAAAGCAGGATTACTTTTCAAAACCTGGCTTGTTGTCCCTGTTAATAAATGAATATCGTCTTTAAACGCTTCGGCAGCGATACCAACAACTTCGGCATCTTTTTCATCGATGTAAATTGATGCTGCTTTTCCTCCATCCACAATCGGGAAAGATGAAACACTGTTAATTTCAGAAACAGCAATGCCCGCCCTTTGCGCCATATTTTGTTTGGGCAACAAAAACAACAACATCAATAACGGCCCTAAATTTCTGAAATTCATTTTAATTACTTTTTAAGCTTGTATACTTCTGTTCCGGCCAATAAGAAACAACCCAGACCATAATCTTCAAAATCAGGTACGCTGGTATAACTTACAGGCTGCCCGTCTTTTGGTTCTTTACCTGTACCTTGCATATAACCGATAAAGCCATTTTTTTGAACAGCATCTTTGGTCATGGCATTCCAGGCTTTGGTGATGATAGGCAAATAAGTAGCCTTATCTAAAATACCCTGATTTACGCCCCAGGCCATGCCGTATACAAATAAAGCAGTGCCCGAAGTTTCTTTACCACCAAAATGTGTCGCATCATGTAAACTTACATTCCAGAAACCATCAGTGCGTTGGATTGGTACCAAAGCTTTGATCATTTCGTGATAGGTTTTTAAATATTCGTTGCGGTGAACTTCATTTTCAGGGATAATTTCCAATACACGTACCAATGCAGCCACAACCCATCCATTTCCTCTGGCCCAATAACAGTCTTCGCCATTTGGTTCTTTATAAGGAGGCACAAAATCTTTATCGCGCCACCAAAGACCATCTTTAGCGTTGTATAAACCTCCACCCTCCGTATTTTTGGAATGCATATACATTTTATACATGTAATTGTAGTAGGTGGTATCGTTGTATAATTTACCAAGTTTAGCAAAAACAGGCATGCCCATTTGGATCGCATCAATCCATGTCCAATCGTTTACCTTGCCCGATTTGATTACCAGATCGATAGAAGCTTTAATGTCTTTAATGCGTTCGGGTTGTTTATCAATCAGGTAAAGATCTATATAGGTCTGCCCACAGGCCTGATCGTCGGCATTTTTTGTAGTAATCCCGTTTCTTAAACCCCAATTGTGTTTTTGGCCCCATTGAACGGCATAATCGTAATATTCTTTTTCAGGATGGATTTTATAAAGATTCATCAATCCTTCGTAATACACGGCTCTTGTCCAGATATTGCTTGGCCGCTCCCTGTTGGTTATAATCGATTTCCCGGCATCAGGCCACTTATTCATAAAATAAGCGTTAGTAGACTTTAATACTTTTAAAACCTCTTTTTTATTAGGGATTTTCTGTGCCAAAAGTAGCTGGATAGATATACTGAATATTATTGCAGCGCTGAATATAAATTTCTTCATGGTGGTATTTCGCTTATCTTAATTGGTTTTTGGTTTTGGTTTTAACTCGTCCGGACTATCTTTTGTAAAGGTATCGAACTGAATTTTCGATGGACTTTCGAAGATATCCTTTACAGTATTAAAGGCCACTTCATATTTTGGATTAAACTGGGCAGACGTCATATATTGCTGCAAACTGAAATAAAGTTGTTGCGCAGCAGGTGCATCTTTTAAATCAGGTGAGAGGTTGGCACTCGAAACCACTAATTTCCCCTTACCTACTTTTGCTTCGAAAACTAATGCCAAACGGCGGTTTAAAAACCAGGTGTCGATCGGCTGAATTATTGGCTTAAATCCTGAAGGAAAATCTTCGAGGTTCATCACCTGCGATTTGTTTACGATTTCCCACCACTGCATATCGCTGTGAAAATCTGTCGGAAAGTTGTTAAAAGCGGCGTGTTTTGGATCACACAAAATACCTAAAGTATGTGGTGGACGCATTTTAAACCACGATGTATTCCAAAAAACAGGCAGAAAAGTTTGCACCACTTCCTTCCCTTTCACCACTTTGCCTGCTGCATTGAGAAAGACATTGCCTCCCTCGGCCAAAACGGATTGGGCTTTGTCATCTAAACTGGTGCAGTAATACACATTGCTTTTAACCTGTGGCAATTGTGCAGGGTAAACCCAGAAACTCCAGTCGTTCGCAAATTCAGTTCCATCAATGGTAATCTCCAGTTTTAGTTTTGTTGCTTTTGTAATACTATTTAATGAAAATTTGATTTCTCCAATGGCAATACAATTGGTAACCGCTAAGGTTTTAGGATTGAAATTACCTTTTGCCACATTTGTGCCGCTTTCATCCTTGAGTGTCCACGAGAGTTTTGCATTTTCAATTGGTGCCTTTCCAAAATGTGCCACTTCTACTGCGGCTGCTAAGGTTTCGTTATTGGTAAAAACAAATTTTGAAACTTTTAGCAAAGGCACTGTGCTGTTAGAAAAACGTTTGAATTCTTTAGTGCTGATATAACCTTTTTCATCCCAAAAGGCATCTAAAACACCAACAAGTGCTGTTCCCTGTCCTGGATAATCATTTAGCGACAATAACTGATAGCCATTGTAATTCGGCGTTCGCAATGCTTTTTCGATTTCATTTTTATAACAAAGGGCTTGTAATTTACCCGAAGCCATTAAAAAATCGTGTCCTTGATCGGCCATGTCGTGGTCTTTAAGATCTTCCTGAAACATTTCGAAGTTTTTCGCTCGATAAACACCTGTATATTTTTTTATTTCTTCGAAATTGGGGAAAGCACAATACTGCCCCATTTCGTGTGCTATAAAAGGCACTGTAAATTGTTCGATCTGTTTGGCATAGGTTGAAATACTTTCTGGTTTTCTGCCCCAATCTAAACCCCTGGCACCAGCCCTAACCATAAATTCATTATTCGGAATAACTGGCCAGCTACCACCCACTGATGCCCCAGTATATAATCTTCTTGAATCTTTGGCTTTCCAATAATTATTGAATTTAGTAAGGTACTCCACTTGTTTGCCACGTGGTTCATTTCCATAGGCCATCATACAAAAGGATGCATAATTGCCATAGTTTTTGGTCATGCGGTTGGTTTCATCATAAATAAACTGATCAATCGGTTTTCCATCTCCGATAGATGAACCATGATTGGCCCAGCTTGGTCCTTCTGGCTGAAGGTAAAAGCCGATTTGATCTGCAGCAATAAAAGCGGCTTCTGGCGGACAAAACGAATGGAAACGCATGTGGTTTAATCCATGAGCTTTCGAAATTTTAAAAATGCGTACCCATGCGGCAACATCCATTGATGGATAACCTGTTAAAGGAAATTCGCAATTGTTAACGGTGCCGCGTAAAAAAACCGGGCGACCGTTAATTTCAAAAGTTCTGCCTACGGCTTTAAACTCACGCATGCCAAATTGTAGCTTTTTCTCGTCTTTTTTGCCATCTTTCGATAGTAAAGTTGCTGTTAAACGGTATAATGCCGGATCGAACTCATCCCAGGTGGCTATTTTATCGCCCATTGGCAAATTGATTTCCAAAGCACCGTCACCATTTGTAATTTGGTAAGCTGCTGTTACAGGCTTAACCTGAAACGAATTTTTGGTATTGAAAGTTGTAGCGGCAAGCGTAATTTTTCCGGTAGAGGATTGCTTAGCATTGGCTTTAAGCTGGATTTTAACCTTGGCAGACTTATTTTTTAAATCGGGGTAAACCTGAATATCTTCAAAATAAACAGGCGAACCGGCAATTACCTCCATTTTTCCAACTACGCCATTCCAGTTTCCTTGAGTGTGATCGGTTAAACTATGTGAATCCTGTCCCACATTTATCGTTTTGATACGGTTATCGATCAATAAAGTGATGGTATGTTTTCCTGCTTTTAGATTTGCCGGGAGTTCGAAATTTTGCGCAACTACAAAGGTATACTGCGTTCCGATTTCGATATCATCTATCCAAACCCTTGTTTCTGAATGAGGATATTCTAAAGATAACACCAGTCTTTTACCCTTCCAATTGGCAGGAATTTCGATATCTTTTTGATACCATGCAGCACCTGTATAATGTTTGGCGGGAGTTAACCAGAAAGGTATTTTCAGGTTACCTGGTTTACGGTATTTTTCTAAACGGGGATGAAAAAAGTACGAACTATCGTAAATACTCCCGGTCCATTTTGTTTTGAGGGTAATGTCATCGCCCTTTAAGTTTTCGGCCATCGAGCCTGGCAGATTAACTGATTCGGGAAGAACGGTTGAATACCATTTTCCTTTTATACCTTCATCTTTAGCATCCATCTTGAAGCGCCATTTGCCGGCAAGCGAAATGCTTTGGGCATGTATCTGCGCGATGCTTAAAAATATAAAAGCAATGCCTATCAGCACTTTGAAAACTCGGTTAACCTGTATCTGCATAGAATTGGACGGTTTATTACCGCTGGTATTTGGTTAGGCGGTTAAAATAACACAATGTCGGCAGGAAAGCATCCTGTAGTATCCTGCTCGGTAGCTTATTTCAGGTAGCTATTCAGTTTATTGTTTTTTAATTTCTTTAGGCCTTCTACAACAGCAACTGCATTTAACTTCGCTCCTGCTTCATTGGTGTGCGTATGGTCTTTCTCGGTAAAAAATGCCTTCACCTCAGTCGCGCTTAAAGCAGCATATTTATCTTTAATGATCTGATTCAATGGAATAAAATCGACTTTTTCGGCCTTTGCAACTTCTTCGGCCCAACCTGCATAACTATCGTTGGCTAAAACTATAGCATTATCTTTAACCGGATTGCGCGGAATTGGTGAGCAAACAATCGGCGTTGCTCCTTTAGCTTTAATATCGCTGATAAATTTGCGCAGGTACCAACCGTAGGTATATACCACTTCCTGCTTTTTCTTGATTGGATTGTAAATTTCCTTACGCTCTGTTCCGATACCTTTTATGGTACCACGGGCACGGGCGGTATCGTCTAATGGGCTGCTATCGTTATGGCCAAACTGCATCATCACGAAATCGCCTTTTTTTACTTTTGCCAAAACAGCATCCCACAAACCATTGGTTTGAAAAGTACGGCTGCTGGTACCGCCAAGTGCATTGTTTTCTACATTGATTTTTTCGGAATTAAATAAATCTCCGATAAAACTTCCCCAGCCCCATAAAGCGCCATCGCCTTTGCCTTTTCCGTTTTTAACAGTCGAATCGCCAATGAGGAATAAAGTGGGCTTTGCCTGCTGTTTTAAGATAATGCAGGAAGAAAAAATAATGAATGTGGTTAAGAGAATTAGATTCAGGTATGATTTAGTTGATTTCATGGTTATTACCTTCGGGATGATTACACAGATTATTAGATTACTCAGATTGATTTATGGGTGATTTGCTATACTCCTTAGTCTTCGGACACCGGACTTTCGGACCTCCGACTTCTAGTCTTTTAGATACTTTTTCAAATCACAGTCTTTCAATTCCCTGATTCCTTCTACAACAGAGGCAGCGTTAACTTTTGCGCCTTCTAAATTGGTGTGGGTATGGTCGCCGGGGAAATACAGTTTTACCTTATCCGGACCAAGCGCATCATATTTATCAGCCGTTATTTTATTCAGGTCTACAAAATAGGCATTTTCTTCTTTGGCTACATCAGCTGCCCATTTTCCGAAATCGTTATTGGCCCGAAGCACTTTACCATCTTTAAAAATATTTCTGGGGATCATGGAAAGTACAATAGGCGTAGCACCCTTTGCTTTGGTTTCACGAACAAATTTGCGGATATACCAACCATAAGTATGCACGGTTTCTACTTTTCCATCCGGCCAGGTTAATACTTTGGTTTCTTCGCCGGTTCCTTTTAATACGCCTCTTCTACCTGCTTTTGTGGTATCAGGAACACTTCCATCATTGTGACCGAATTGCATGGTAACAAAATCACCTGGTTTTAATGTTTCCAAAACTTTGTCCCATCTGCCCTCCGATAAAAAGGTACGGGTACTTCTTCCGGCCATTGCATTATTCTCTACATGGATTTTTGTCGTATCAAATAGGGAAGCAATCGGTGTTCCCCAGCCCCATGTTTCTTTGTTTGAGTTGCGGACTGTAGAATCGCCAATAGTGTGTAATGCGGGTTTGTTGCCTTTTATAAATGCCGAAGCCAAAAAGATGATGGCTATTGCGGTAAGTAGTTTTATGGGTTTAAGCTTCATTTTATTATTATCAATGTTAACTATTTTATAAATGTTATTTATTGTTGTCCTGCATCCTTTGGCAATTTCTCTTCAGGAACTGTCATGTTGAGCTTGTCGAAACACCTCAAAGCATATTTAAAAAATTCTTTCGACAGGCTCTCCGCAGGAGTCCCTTGGACAGGATGACAAATCTATATTTATTACACAGTCTCAAAGACCGACATTATTTATTACCCACTTCTAATTTTATTGCACCGCTTTCCAAACCATCAGCAGAGGCCTTAATTTCGACGGTTCCGGGCATATTACCTTTAATATTGGCCATACAAACACCTTGATAGGCATGACGCTGTGTTGCTTTATACATTTCATGACTGGTTATATTGCCATTATCAACAGCATCGATAATTCCACTGCCCGAAATGGTAAACTTGATCAACTGATCCGCATTTGGGCAAATATTTCCATTTTCATCGTAAATTTTTGCAGTTACAAAAGCCACGTCATCCCAGCTGTTACTGATTTTGTTTTTATCAACCGATAATATAATTTTAGCTGGCACACCTGCGGTTTTAAGTTCTTCTGATGAAACTATTTTGCCTTTATTTTTACCAACCGCTTTAATACTGCCTTTCTCGAAGGTTACATCCCATAAACGTGGAGAATCATCAGTTGGTTTAGGTTTGCTGCCCAGCGATTTACCATTTAAAAAAAGTTCAACTTCTTCACAATTGCTATAAATGGCAACTTTTGCATCATCGTAAGTATCGAAATCGGTAGGTGTCCAATTGTTGATCCAGGCACCAGCGCCAGCATTATCTTCTCTGCGAACAATGTGTACAACAGGTTTCTCCGACCACCAGCTCTGGCGCTGTAAACTTTGCTGTTTCCAACTGCCAATCCTATCGAACAAACCCTGTCCATTGGTAATCTGAGGCCAATCGGCTTCTCCAAGATAATCAAAACCCGTCCAAAGGAACTGGCCTGCCATAAAAGGATTATCGCGAAGTGCCAAGTATTGCTGAATTACATGTGTATTTTCGGTGCCGATTACTTTTAAATTCGGTTTTTGATTGTGCAGGGCTACCAATTCATTTTCACGGTAATTCTGTCCAACAACATCCATAGTTTCGGCAAACCCATTAGTGTAAACCTTCGAATTGGCCGGACGGAAAAGCGCCATGGTTACCGGACGGCTTGGATCGAGTAGGTGAATAAGATCTTGCTGATCTTCATATTTTTTGAATCCCTCCGGGCTGTTTAAATCATCATGGATTTCGTTCCCAACACTGTAAATTATGATGGATGGGTGATTACGGTCGCGCATCACCATATCGCGCGTATCGCGCTCCCACCATTCGGTAAAAAATCTATTGTAACCTTTTTCGCCATTATTTTTTGCCGAGTTCCAGGTATCGAATGTTTCATCCATCACCAAAAAGCCCAGTTGGTCGCATAAATCCAAAAATTCTGGCGCAACGGGATTATGAGCAGTTCTGATGGCGTTTACCCCTACTTCTTTCAAGCGTTCTAAACGGAATTTCCACACGCTTAACGGCACTGCTGCACCAACTGCACCACCATCATGATGCAGGCAAGCTCCTTTTAACTTAAAGTTTTCGCCATTTAACCAGAAACCTATTGCTGCATCAAACTTAAAAGCCCTGATGCCGAAGGTATTCAACTGATCATCGATAACTTTTCCATTTACGGTTATCTTGGTTAAGGTTTTATACAAATCCGGACTTTCCAGGTTCCAAAGTTTTGGATTGGTCACAACAATATCCTGATCTACATTAATATTTTTACCCGCAGCGATGGTTTGCTTGCTCTGGGCAGTTTTAACAATTTTTCCGGCAGGATCTAAAACAGCTGTTTCTACAGTAACCTGAGTACTTTGGGCAGATTCGTTTATAAGGTTTGTTTTTACTTTAACCGTAGCTTTTTGCGTGGTAACATCTGGCGTAGTGACGTAAACACCCCAATCTGCAATATGAACGGCATCTGTTGCCACTAAACGCACATGCCTGTAAATTCCGGCACCGGTATAATAACGCGAAGCAGGTTGTACAGTATTATCGGCTTTTACCGCAATCACATTTGTTTTGCCTTTACCAAATTTTAAGTGTTTGCTCAAATCGTAAGTAAAACTAATATAGCCATAAGGGCGCTTGCCTAGATAAAATCCATTAATCCATACCTCACTATTGGCCATTACGCCATCAAATTCGATTGTTACTTTCTTTTTCGCAAAGCTTTCATCAAGATTGAAACTTTTGCGGTACCAACCAATGCCCGAAGGCAAATAGCCACCGCCACGGGCAGTTAAATTGGCTTTATCGTAAGTCCCTTCGATACTCCAATCGTGCGGAACATTCAATTTCCGCCATTTGGTTTGATCAAAATCAGCTTTTTCTGCGCCCTGAACATCGCCTTGATTAAAGCTCCAGTCCTGATCAAAAGGTGTTATTACCCTCGCCTGTTCTTTTACTACCTGCGATAGTGCAATTGTAGCATAGCAGCTAAACAAAAATGTAAAAATGAGAATATATAATCTGCTATTAGTCATAGTTTCGGATTCGTTTATTTTTTCGGTTCTATCAAAGTAATGTTAGGTTTTGGTGCTTTCTTCATACCAAAACCGAAATAGAAACCCGTATGCGGCGGCTGATTATAGCCATCGTTTTGCCAGGCAATACTTAAACGGTACTGTGGATCGTGCATTAAGGTATAGTTGCGGTATTCGGTCGGAATAGTGGTGCTGTAAATCCTTAAACTTTGATTATCCTCGGCTCTTAAAATCAATTCTTCGCGCCAATCGCCAAAAATATCGGCACTTAAAGCCGGGGTAGATTTAGTTCCGTTGTTAGAAACAGCTCCATTTGCCGTAAAAAGCCTCCCCACATTGTACTTATCTATACGGTTGCCATCTAAAAGTTCCCTTGATAAATCACCATCCCAATAAATTAAAAAATTGGTCGATCGGGGCTGATTACCGATCCGATTGCCCTTGATATCAAATAATCCATTCGATCCCGACCACCACATCTGTGCGCCAAAACGGGTATTATCGATATTATCGGCTACTCCTCTGCCCACATCTTCATCTTGCGATCCTTCCCATAATATTTTGCCCGTTTTAGCATCATAAACCGCAGCTCCTGGGCCTTTTGTACCTTCTTCTATTTCGTGTACACCAAAAACCTCCAAACCTGGGTGTTCCGGATCAAGGTCTGAAACATGAATGGCATCGCCATGCCTTAAGCCCGTAGTGTACAATCCCTTTCCATTATCATCTACACACATCGAACCGTAAATAATTTCGTCTTTTCCGTCCTGGTCTACGTCAGCAACGGTTAGGTTATGGTTTCCCTGCCCAGAAAAAGGGTTTTTACTATCCTTACTATCAAATACCCATCTGGAAGTTAGTTTGCCATTACGCCAGTCCCAGGCCGCCAAAACCGTTCTGCCATAATAACCCCGGCACATCACCACACTTGGATGGATCCCATCCAAATAGGCCACGCAGGCGTTGAACCGATCTACACGGTTACCCGTATTATCGTTTTTTCCATTGCCACCTCTACCACCCCAGGCGCCAATATTGCCACGGGCAGGAATATAATCTGTTGTGGCTAATGCCTCTCCGGTTTTACCACTAAATACGGTTAAAAATTCAGGACCATCCAATATTTTACCGTTCGGGTTACGCCAATCTTTAGTCGCATTGCCAATTACTTTCCCCTTGCCATCTACTGTTCCGTCGGCAGTTTTACATACCATTTCGGCAATGCCGTCACCATCCAGATCGTACACCATAAATTGGGTGTAATGGGCCCCTTCGCGAATATTTTTTCCCAAATTAATCTCCCACAAAAAAGTTCCATCTAATTTATAGGCCTGAAAAATCGGCGGATCGGTGATACCATTTGATGAGTTATCCCTGCTCCGGCCAGTTTGGTGCAATACAATTTCATATTCACCATCTCCATCTAAATCGCCTACCGAAGCATCGTTAGGCGTGTAACCCCCTGGTGTTTTTAAAGGAATGGTTAAATATTGCTGAATAGGTGGCTTGGCTGCCAACGTAAAAGACTTACTGGCTGCCAATTCACTGCCTTTTAAAATGGGTTTTACAAAATAGCTGTTCGGAAGATCGAATTTAACCCCCGCATCTACAAAATTAGTGCTCTTGGTAATGGGATCGTGATTGAGTTTTATGGCTTCATTATTTCCGCTTTTGCGGTACAGGTTAAAAGCAATGTCATCGGCATCGGTACCCAACATCCGCCAGCCTATATAAACAGAATCGCTATTTTGTCGTATAGCAATTACACCACGTCCCAATTTTTCCATTTGGCGCTGAGCGAAAAGCTGTGTAGCAAAGAACAAGCTGATCATGAAGCAGGAAACTGTAATGGTTTTGATCATGGTTTATGTACAATCTTAATTAAAAAATATAATCGATTCATGATTTATTGAACTTTATAGCCTGTTTTCGCCGATACGGCCACTCCTTTGTCGGTAATTCCATCGGCTTTGATCAAAATGTCGGCTTTGTTATCTCCGTTGAAATAGGTGATAGTTGCTTCGCCATTTTCGTTGGTTTTTACAGCTGGTACCCAGAAAATAGTAGTACGTAAATCTTTATTCGGTGTTGCCGGACTGCTATAATTAGGCGAATAAAAAGTCCTTGCGGCATAATAACCGTTTAAATTGAGGTTCAGCAAATCTAAATTTGGTCCACGCAAGGCCTCATCTTTCAAATTTAGGCTAATCAGGTACACATCTTTTCCAGTGCTATTTAATAAATGCTGAATTCTAACCTGATTAATCTGATCCATGGTTAAACTGTAATAATCTAAGCGTTCGGTAAAGAGTTCTTCTCTGTTGTTAACTTTAATCACCGGCCTAACTTTTTTTCCATTGGCAATAAAGGTGACCCCTTCATTCCCCAGACTATCGTTTTCTTCTGCCGGATAACTTCCTTTAGCCTTTGTTAACAGAAAATGCTCCAATCCCTTGTAAGAATAATCGGCTGCTGTAATGTTAAAAACTTCCTCGGGATAACCAAATGAGGTAAGTACATCCTGAAACAGAACCACCTTGTTATTTTGAGCAGCTTTAATCTCAATATCGTTAAGACTGATCGAATCGCCAAACTTGTAAGTCCGGTTATAATCCATACGTTTACCGATTTCTACATTCAGGGTGTTCGAAATTCCAGATGAAATCGTTTTTAACGGCGCTAAATTTAAAGGTTTAATCAGCGTATCGATCTGCAGCCAACCACCCTTTTTTCCTTTATCATCTTTGGATGAAATTTTTACCGTTTGATTGCCATACCAACTGAGTCCATCCAGAAAATAACGTCCGCTCTGATCGGTTTTCGTAGTGTAGATTTTATTGCCAGTAAAGTTGGATCCAAACAGGGTAATATTCATGTTCGGAATGGGTTTATCGGCCAGTTTCTCTCTTACCATTCCTTTAATTGTGATGCCAGGCTCAGGCAAATAGCTTATTTTAATAGCCGAATCGGCCAGTTTTCTCCAGATATAATCTCTCCAGCCCTGGGTAAGCAACAATAAGTCGAGCTGTTTTAAACGAGATGGATTTTTAGCATCAAAATATTGTGCAGCGTTTTTAATATCTCCCTTTACTTCCGATTGCAGCATCAGATACGAAACAATATCATTTCCATCATCTGGAATAAGTCCATCAACAGCAGCTAAGGAAAATGCTGTTTTAGCTGGCTGACCAAGAAAATTGGTCGCTTTTACCTTAATAAGCACTTTCTCTCTTGGTTTATAAGCTGCTTTGTTTGGGGTAATTGAGAAATTGACCTTATTTTCGTCTTGTATAAAAATAAGCCGTTCACAATTAGGCCTGTTCTGTTCATCGAGCAGGGTTATGCTTGCAATACCATTCGGAAAACCTTTTGTTGGGATAGATACTGATACTATAGCTTTACTTAATTTGATCGATCCGGAATAAATATTATCGCCCGCATGTTTAATTACCAGCGAAATGCTTTTATCCTTCAACTCGCCGAACATTAACGCGTTGGCACTAATACTTGCTTTGATATTTAAAGAATCAGTAGTGACATGTAATGAGAGGCCTTTTTTAAGACTTACGGGCATTTCCGACGAAAATTTTTCTTTGCCATAAAATCCTTCAACCTTATATTTCTCATCAGTTTTGGGTGTAAAAGCGAAAATGCCCATTCCCGCATCGGTACTTTGAAAAGTAGTTACGGTATCTCCTTTTGATGAGATTACACTTCCTGTGGCTTTAACCCCATTTCCAATATCATCATTGGTTTTAAAGGCTACAATACTGGTTAATCCTTCAACCAGCGATCCACCTTCAGGGAAAAAGGCAATCGATTTTTTCGAATTGGAAACATCGTTTTTTTTGACCGGATTTCGGGTAAAATAAGAAGCGTTTTCAATAATATTATTGCTAATGTGGATCCGTTTTTGAAAAACAAAATCATCGCCAAAGTTTCGCATCCAATTGGTGTAAGCCCTAATGGCGTACCAACCAGAAGGAATAGAATCTTTCAGTTTAAAATCTCCCTTTCCCAGTCCACCATCCAACCTGATCATTTTCCGGTCTAAAACTTCCGATTTTGGCGAAAGCAGCTCCACATATAAATTATTACTGGTAGCGGTTAAACTGCTGCTTTTTCCATTTACCAAATAGGCGCTAAACCATACATCTTCGCCAGTGCTGTAATAACTGCGGTCTACCTGTAGGTATGATTTCTCAAAAAAGAGTTTAACCGATTGTTTATCTGTAGCTTTTTGTTGCGCCGAACCACAAAGTGTTGCTGCACTTAAAAAGCCAAGCAAAGTATATTTTTTAAGATTCATAGTTCTTTTATCAAGTAGTGAGCCAGCCATTTTGCACATAAAAGCCCTACTGAATAAAATAGTCAATATTTTAATATTGAAGAAACGAAGGCTCATCATGTGTTATTGGTTAGTGGATCATAACAGCTGCTGGGTAGCAGCCATTGAATGATTCATGTCGAATGTAAATAGTATATCTTTAAGGTGCATCCTGTAGTATCCTGCTTTTTGACGATGACAATATGTTATAGGAAAGATTTTAAAGGTTTCTGCTCAATAAATTTTAAACATCAAGTAAAAAGTTACTTTACTAAACCCTTTTACTATCTCAATCGATATTTGAGATGCTTGTATCATTTTCCCAAATGCTAAGATTGTAGAATTTACCAACAAAATCATGGATGGACAAAAAAATAAATGTTTAGATAACGTTTATTATTTTAAATATTTTACTTTTACCATTAGGATCTTCCAAATATTAAACCGTATGAAATTAAATTACCCTGTAAAAAGTGTGTTTTCGGCATGCATAGCGTATGCAACAATTGGAATCGGATGCATTTCCGAAGTACAGGCACAAACTGCAAAAGTGATCAAAGTTAAAACAGACCATTCCATTGCCAAGGTACAGCCTAACATGTGGGGCGTTTTTTTTGAAGACATCAACTTTGGCGCCGATGGTGGCATTTATGCCGAACTGATCAAAAACCGCTCTTTCGAATTTGCAAAACCGCTAATGGGCTGGACTTTCCAACCAAAAAAACCACAGGAAGGCGAAATATTGGTGGTGAACCGAAAAGAGGTGAATACCGCCAATCCACGATATTTGCAGGTAAAAAAACAAACCGGCGATTTTGAGCTTGTAAATGAAGGCTTTAAAGGCATTGGCGTAAAAAAAGGCCTGCGTTACGATTTTTCTGTGATGTACCGTCAATCAACTCCTGGGGTTAAACTTGTGCTATTACTAAAAGATGCAAACAATAAAGTTATCGGACAGGGAAGTTTAACACCCGACCAAACCGGTAACGACTGGAAAAAACAATCAGCAAGTTTTACCGCGACAGAAACCGACCCAAAAGCAAAATTTGCTATTGGGTTTCAGGGAAAAGGGAATATCGATCTGGATATGATTTCGTTATTTCCCAGCGACACCTGGAAAAACCGCCCGCAGGGATTAAGGGCCGATATGGTACAGTTACTTGCTGATATGAAACCTGGTTTTATCCGCTTCCCTGGCGGCTGCATTGTAGAAGGCACCGACCTGGCCAATCGTTATCAATGGAAAAAAACCATCGGCCCGATTGAAAACAGACAACTGTTAATGAACCGCTGGAATACGGAATTTGCCCACCGCCCCGCACCTGATTATTACCAGAGTTTTGGTTTGGGCTTTTTCGAATATTTCCAACTGGCAGAAGATATAGGTTCTGATGCGCTACCGATATTAAACTGTGGCATGGCCTGTCAGTTTAATTCAGCGGAAGTAGCCTCTCTTGACGAACTCGATCCTTATGTACAGGATGCTTTAGATCTGATCGAATTTGCCAATGGCGATGTGACAACCAAATGGGGAAAAATGAGGGCAGATCTTGGCCATCCAAAACCTTTCAATTTAAAAATGATGGGTGTTGGAAACGAAAACTGGGGCCCACAGTACCTGGAAAGGCTGGCGATTTTCACTAAAGCCATAAAAGCCAAGTATCCCGATTTTAAACTGATCAACAGCTCTGGTACCGATCCCGAAGGCGACCGTTTTAATTTGTTGAACACAACTTTAAGAAGCAATAATGCCGATTTTATAGATGAACACTATTACCGCCCTGCCGATTGGTTTTTAAAAAATGCCGGCCGTTACGATAATTACCCAAGAAACGGAACCAAGATTTTTGTTGGCGAATACGCCGTACATGCAGACAATAGTATAGTTGGAAGTAACCGCAACAACTGGCAAAGTGCTTTAGCTTCGGCCTCGTTGATGACAGGTTTGGAGCGCAATGCCGACGTGGTACAGATGGCCTCTTATGCCCCGCTTTTCGCCCATATCGATGCCTGGCAATGGGCTCCCGATATGATCTGGGTAGATAACCTGAAATCGTACGGAACACCTGATTATTATGTACAGAAACAGTTTTCTACGAATAAAGGAACCGATGTAATTT
Organism: Pedobacter ginsenosidimutans; assembly: GCF_001442625.1. GTDB lineage: Bacteria > Bacteroidota > Bacteroidia > Sphingobacteriales > Sphingobacteriaceae > Pedobacter > Pedobacter ginsenosidimutans. Next base: position 42,667 of record NZ_LMZQ01000014.1, read on the forward strand.
CGATTACGCTTGACGAGAAGAACATTATCGGTCAGGATGGCCTTTACGCATCTGCAGTAACCGATCAGGCAAAAAAAGAACTGATCATTAAAATTGCGAACAACTCCGATCAGGCACAAAATATTGATTTCGACCTGGAAGGAAAAATGAAACTGAAGAGTAAGGCCACCAAAGAGGAAATAGCGAACAGTAACCTAAATCAACTCAACTCTTTCGAAAATCCCCAAGCGGTTAGTCCACAAAAAAGCGCTATTAACCTAAAAGGCAAAAAACTCAACATCACTTTAAAACCTTATTCTTTTAACGTTATCAAAATTCCATTTAACCAATAGATTTAACGAGATCATGATGAAAAAATTTATCTTATCTGCGGCTGTATTCTGCAGTTCTATTTTAGTGCATGCACAAAGCGAAACCCCGTTAACCATTAAACCTGCTGGCGATCAGATGGTTAGCAAGCACATTTACGGTCATTTTTCCGAGCATTTGGGTCGTTGCATTTATGATGGTTTTTGGGTGGATGAAAATTCGACTATTCCCAATAAAGGAAGAATCCGTTTAGATATTGTAGATGCTTTAAAGAAGATAAAAGTTCCAAACCTCCGTTGGCCGGGTGGCTGCTTTGCCGATGAATACCATTGGAGAGATGGCATAGGGCCGAGAAACCAACGCCCGAAAATGGTAAATACCAACTGGGGCGGCGTAACTGAAGACAATAGTTTTGGTACACACGAATTTCTAGACCTCTGTCAGACGCTCGATTGCGAACCTTACATTGCAGGTAATGTAGGCAGCGGAACCGTTGAAGAAATGGCCAAATGGGTAGAATACCTGAACTTTGATGGTGTAAGCCCAATGACGGCCATCCGCAGCCAAAATGGTAGAGAAAAACCCTGGAAAGTTTCTTTCTGGGGCGTGGGTAACGAAAGCTGGGGTTGCGGAGGAAACATGACGCCTGCTTATTATTCTGATTTATACCGCAGGTATGCCACTTATGCACGTAATTATCCGGGCGCTCCGTTAAAAAGAATTGCCAGCGGCGCAAATTCTGACGATTACAACTGGACAGAAACCTGTATGAAAAACATCGGCAACCAGATGTGGGGATTAACTTTACACTATTACACCATCCCAACAGGAAACTGGGGCAAAAAAGGATCGGCTACCAAATTTGATGAGGCACAATACTTTTCGACCATGAAAAATTGTTTAAAAATGGAAGAACTGGTAACCAAACACTCAGCAATAATGGATAAATACGATCCTAAAAAGAAAGTGGCTTTAGTGGTTGACGAATGGGGAATCTGGACGGATGTAGAGCCTGGAACAAACCCTGGTTTCTTGTATCAACAGAACAGTTTACGCGATGCTTTAATTGCCGGCACAACTTTGAATATCTTTAATAACCACTCCGATCGTGTTAAAGTAGCCAACCTGGCACAAACAATTAATGTTTTACAGGCCTTAATTTTAACCGAAAAGGATAAAATGATCTTAACCCCTACTTATCATGTTTTTGATCTGTACAAAGTGCATCAGGATGCCAGATATCTACCAATTGCCTTTACCAGTCCTGATTATACTGTAGGCGATCAAAAAATTCCGGCTTTAAATGTTTCTGCCTCTCAGGATGCAAGCGGCGCTATTCATATTTCGTTGGTAAACTTAGATCCAAACAAGAAAATTGCCTTAAGTACCGTTTTAGATGGTTTAAAATGGAGCTCAGTTACAGGACAGATTTTAACCTCGGCCAAACTTACCGATGTAAATACATTTAGCGATTCGGACAAAGTACACAATGCAAAATTTACAGGCGCAAAAAAATCAGGAAATTCGCTTAAAGTTGAGTTGCCTGCGCAATCGGTTGTGGTACTCGAATTAAAATAAAATGATGAAAAAACTCATATACCTCTTTATAATCTTACTATCGGCTTGCTTTAATGCCCAGGCACAGTCGAAAAAGGAGGTTTATCTCTTTGCCTATTTCAAAGGTAATGGGGAAGACGGGTTGCACCTGGCCTATAGTAACGATGCTTACAAATGGACCGCGCTTAAAAATGACCAATCGTTCCTTACACCTACGGTAAGCAAAGATAAATTGATGAGAGATCCTTGTATTATCCGGGGGGCTGATGGCTTATTTCACATGGTTTGGACAGTAAGCTGGAAAGATAAAGGAATTGGTTATGCCAGTTCGAAAGACCTGATTAACTGGAGCACACAGCAGTTTTTGCCTGTAATGGCTAAAGAAGATGGTGCGAGAAATACCTGGGCACCTGAAATCACCTACGACAGCCGCACTAAAACCTATATGATTTATTGGGCTACAACGATTACAGGTAAGTTTAATGAAACGGCCTCAACTGAAGAAAGCGGTTACAATCACAGAATGTATTACGTTACAACCAAAGATTTCAAAACCTATTCGGAAACCAAACTGCTTTACGATCCGGGTTTTAATGTAATTGATGCTACTATTGTAAAAAATGGGAAACAGTTTATCATGTTTTTAAAAGACGAGACCCGCGAGCCTGCTCAAAAGAATATCAAAATAGCTTATGCCGATCAATTGATTGGTCCTTACAGCAAAGCTGGAAATCCAATTACTGGGAATTACTGGGCAGAAGGACCAACAACCTTAAAAATCGGCAATAACTGGATGGTTTATTTTGATAAGTACCGCGACCATAAATATGGCGCAATCCAATCTGCAGGTTTAAAAAACTGGACCGATGTTTCTGATAAAATCTCCTTACCAAAAGGTTTAAGGCACGGAACTATACTAACAATTAAGAAAAAAGAACTGGAAACCTTATTAAAGCAATAAAACATGCTAAAGAGTATAAAACTTTCTCAAATAAGGTCCTGAAACAAGTTCAGGAGGACGATCGCATTGGATAATTCACCCGTGGTCTGTGTCCGCACAGATCACATTGTTAAATCACATCAATTTACCTGCCACCCGTCATGCTGAACTTGTTTTACTACGTAGCTTTCCGCTTCGCTACAGGTCAGCATCTTTATAGTCTACACATATCCACTTCAAAAACCTTCCTCATAGATCCTGACCACGAAGTAGCTATTAGACCATTGAACACAATAAACACAACTAATAAAACAAGTTCAGGAGGACGATCGATTTGAATAATGCTAGTGGTCTGTGAGGACACAGACCACGGAATAAGGCGAAATGACGCCAGCTATCTATCTCACCAACCTCACCTCATATATATTTGCAGTAGCTGATCCCTGATCGGCAACAAATTTCACTTCTAAATCTGCTTTTAATAGCTCTTTGGGGATTAGGTATTCCTGTGTATAAAAAGTATCACCTTTGTTTCCATCCAACTTTACTTTTTCAATTACAACGCCATTAATCAAAATAGAAAAGTTTTTATTCTTTTCTTTTCCGTAATAAGTTAAACTCAGCTTATTTGCCGATAAATCTTTATTTTTAAGCACATAACTAAACCATGCTTTTCCGTTTCTAAAATGCCTTTCCTGATAAGTTCCGTTATCGGTTTGCTCACCTTTAAAATTGTGATCCGATTCTGGCTGTTGCTCTCCGGTATTGATCAGATCGACGGTTCGCTGTTCCGTTTTCATTTTTTCTTCTTCTGCCAGCTTAATCGCCTTTGCACGCTCTGGCAATGCCTCTGTGCTGCTGTAAGGGAAATAAACCACATACCGCTTTTCGGCCAGGGTATAAAAAGGAACCAATTTTAAAGATTTATATTTTGGCTGATAGATCGCATTTTGAGCACTGAAGGTTAAACTGTTTTTATCAATCAAAGTAATTTCATTTGCTAAGGTATTTTTAGTTCCTGTAACGAGTGGTGCATCGCTGATCGGGAATAATGGTCCTGAAGCAATATGCCCCATCCTACTGCCATCGGCTAATAAATTAGGTTGATTTAATGTATCCATCGCCGCAGCGAGCACAACCGGGCCACGAAGAAAGGCCACCCAATCTGAACCATCGGGCATAAACTCAGTGGTGGTGTGCATGGGCAAGGAAATGTTAAGCACATCACCGGTAGCCCAAACACGATCGATACTGGCATACCCATTCGCATTACTTTTGGTGGCAACTTTTTTTCCATTCACCAAAACAGTCATTTTTCCTGGCTCTACCCAGGATGGCCGACGGAAATGTAAAACAAAACGGTGTTTGTTTTTTACCTGAAGTTTAATCGTTGTATTTTCTGCATCAGGAAAAAGCGTTTGTTGTGTAAGCTGAATACCTTTTTCCTTCCAGTTTAAGGTAGAAGGAATGAAAAGGTTTACGTACACATCATTCTTGTTATGAGCATAAATCAGCTCCCCATATTTACCATGGTTTTCCAATCCCGAGCCTACGCAGCACCAAAAACTCTCCTGCGGACTCGAATAAGTACGATAATGCCCCGGCCGCATCGGTGTAAAATATACAAAACCACCTTCTGGCCGCTGCGAAGAGAGGATATGATTATAAAGCGTACGTTCGTAATAATCGAGATATGTGTTAGAAGGCGCGGCCAAAAATAGCTGTTTGGTGAGCTTCAGCATATTGTAGGAATTGCAGGTTTCTGGGCCTTCCCGCGATTCAGTCATCGAAGAAAAGTTATTGGCCGGATGAAAGTGCTCTCTAACACTATTTCCACCTATGGCCACCGTTCTATGTTCTACTACTGTTTTCCAAAAGAAAGCAGCCGCATTTGCCCAGGAAGGATCTTTATCCAACAAGGCGACCTGCTCAAAACCAATCACCTTAGGAATCTGTGTGTTTGCGTGCAGACCATTCAGGGAATCAGTATTTTTTAATAGTGGATTTAGAATGGATTGATCCGAAAACCGTTTTGCGAGTTGAAGATACTTTTGATTACCCGTTATCGCATAAACATGTGCGAAAGTTTCATTCAACCCACCATGTTCGCTTTTTAGCAGTTCTTGTACTTGCTGATCAGATAAATCCGAAACCAGATCAACACACCAATCGGTGAGTTTTAGGAGCATCTGCTTTGCTTTTGCATTACCTGCAACCGCATAAGCATCGTAAAGCCCTGCATAAATTTTGTGGATATTGTACAAAGGAACCCACTTTCCATTCAGCGAAAAACTCGACGACCTGATGTTGCCTGCTTTGATCTCCTTCCAGATTTCTTTGCCACCAGGAATACCTGCCAAATAGCCATTACCATTTTTTACCTGGCATTTATCCAGTTCAGCAATCATGTATTCCATTCGGTCTTTAACCTTTATATCACCGGTTGAAGCATACATTAAAGCCAGAGCAGACAAATAATGTCCGCCGATATGCCCGTCTAAACCTGTGTTTTCCCAGTTTCCGTAAGATGCCGCTTTAGGTTTTAATCCTGCCTCCCTGAGGTAAGGCGCCAAAAGCCTGTCTGCATCTAACGAAAGCATGTATTTTTTATCGGTTTCCTGAGCCTGTTTAAAAGGCCCTTCGAGCAAACGGACTTCCGTTAAGTTAAATGGCTGCAAACTCGCTTGTCCGAAAGTAGTTCCATGCAGGGCGGTAAACAATACAGCGATAATTATTTTTTTCATCTTTATAAGTAATATGTTATTTTAATTCCCATCTGGCTTAACTATACTGCTTTTGGGGCTCTCTGGCCAGTGCCAGTCCGCAGGATTATCTGGTTTTGCCGGATCAAATTTTGGCAGATCATCTACCAGATATTTTGCTATGCCTAATTTCTGCTCCTTAATACCTAAAATGATGCATTGTGCAATTTCATAAGCACCATAAGGATTAAAGTGTGTATTATCGGCCAATGCCTTATCCTGACCTGGATAACTGTTTGCAGGATAATGAACAAAGGCTTTTTTCGATGGCTCTTCGCCTAAAGCATTAAACAAAATCGACGTCATGGCATTCAGGTCAATTAAAGCAACTTTCTCTTCGGCAGCAACCTTACGTGCAGCATCAGGAAAATCGCCAAGAGAATTTGCAATTTTTCCATCGGGGCCAAAAGATCTTCTACTGGTTGAGGTAACCACAACAGGGATTCCTCCTTTTTTCCTCACTTCTGAAATAAATGTTTTTAACCTTTCGGTATACGATTTATAAGCGCCATCGTTGGGCCCTTTATCTTTTTGATCGTTGTGCCCAAATTCAATAAAAAGGTAATCGCCAGGTTTCATAATACTTAAAACCTTCGCTAATCTTTTGCTCCCTAAAAATGAACCCAGTGTTAAGCCAGATTCAGCATGATTGGCAATCGCAACGCCAGGTTTAAAAAAACGGGGAATCATCTGTCCCCATGATGCCCATGGCTCATCATCCTGGTTCACCACAGTTGAGTTCCCTGCCAAGAAAACGGTAACCTGATCCTCAACCTTCGTAATTTCGAGCGCTTGCAGTGCCGTTTGATGGTCAAACTCCAAAGTAAGTTTATCATCCCAATCGAGTTTGGTAAGTTCGCGTGGTTTTAACGAAACCAATTGCCCGCCAGTAATATGTTTATCTTTAATATTTACGATAAAAGTTTTAGTTAGCGATTGCCCAAATGTGGTTTTCACATTTTCGAGCATCAACCTTCTCGATTCTGCCTTTACTGTGCTTAATGCGGGGCCTTTTGGATCGCCAAGCGTGACTGTTATTTTGTAATTACCTTCTGGAACGGTTACCGAAAAATAAAAAGATTTATCACTTTTCACCAGATCAGAAGTTAAAAAATTCTTCCCGCCATAATCTACTCCATCAACTTTCGAATCAAAATCGAAACCATAACCCTTTTCTTTACTGTAAACATCAGTTGGCAAAACCGGCGTATAACCTTTAGCAACCTTTCCGGTACCAAAATCAAATTTGTAATTGGTTTTTTCCTGGGCCTGGGATAGATTGACAATTAAACCAAGAAAAATGAATGGCTTAATAAACTTTTGAATGCTCATATGCTTAAGGTTTGGAAGATCTGTTTGATGAATAAATCCATCATAATCGCTTTCCTATAAAATTTGGTTAAATAAACGTCTTAATAACATTTATAAACGAATATATAAAAACAATTCCCAATTTAAACGAGAATGAGTTGTGTATTTAAAATTTAAGCATTTTTTTAATAAAAGTACATTGCCGTAAAACTCAAAAAACAACAAACATTCAATTATCAGTACTAATTAATACTACAAAGATAAACCATTCAAAACACCCTATAAATTTCTTCAATTTTTAATTAAAAAACTATAAGTCCAAGAAATATTAAGCCATAAGACCAAAAACCCCATTTCACGAGCTAAAATCAATAAAAACTTGATAATTTTTAGTCAAAAAATTAAAAAAATTAAACACAAAGCGTATAAAATCAGTTCATTATAAAAATAAATCTGTAAATTAACCCATTATTAATACTAACTCAATATGGATAGTCTTTTTTTGTATTTGAAATTTAAATACACTACATAAAGAACCATAATTGAAAATATTAATTAGATTTTTGTTCATAAAATTCATTTTTAAATGAAAAAACAGGTTGCTTTTTAAACGCTTGTTCAGTTCATTCATTTATAAATTTTTAAAACAAATTGACTTAACCAAGTCGTATATTAGTCTAATTAATCATACACACTAATTGCAGCCCTAAAAAGCGCTGTTATTGCGTATTACGGGCAGGCATAAAGAACCATTATGTTTCGCTTTTAGTCATCCATCAAACAGAAGAAGTAGAAAAATCTAAAGCCATGAACAAATACGCCATTATTGGAGTAACTCCTTTCGAAATCCCTGATAGTAAATTGGTTTCTAATTTACAAAAAGCAGATTGCTTTCCAGTTCTCAGTCTTGGGCACAACATAACCGAAACCGAAAACGCACTTCATTCACTTGTGGAGTTGGGTATTTCAGATTTTGGTGTAAGCATCAATTCGGCGGTATTCGCCAACATTGATCTTCCTGCCCAGGTAAGTTTAATTATTGCGCCATATGATTTCATGATAAAGCGTAAAACATCTGCAAAAATTATCTATCAGGTTTTTGATCTCGAATCGGCACTGGCTGCACAAGCAAAGGGTGCCGATGGAATCATAGTGAAAGGAAATGAAGGTGCTGGCCGTGTGGCTTACGAATCTTCTTTTGTACTTTTTCAACGGATTATTAAAGAAATTACACATATTCCGGTTTGGGTTCAGGGTGGTGTAGGTATTCATAGTGCGGCCTCTTTAATTGCTCAAGGCGCAGCAGGGATTATTTTAGATAGCCAACTCGCCTTATTCCCAGAATGTTCTGCTCCTGAAGATTTAAAAACTGTTTGTGGTAAGTTAAGCGGAACAGAAACCAAACTGATCGATAACTGCCGCGTATTGGCCCGTCCAAATTCGCCGGCATTGCCAGAAGATATAGATTATAATGGTCTTCAAAAACATTTTAATGGTTACAATCTGGAAACAAATTATCTTCCAATGGGTCAGGATATTGCCCTATCGATAGACCTGGTTACCAAATATAAAAAGCTTGATAAGTTGGTTTTTGGCATAAAAGAAGCCATTTACGGCCATTTAAAACAGGCCAAAGCCATCAATGTAATAAAAGCGAATAACTCGCTTGCTAAAGATTTAAACATCACCTACCCTATTGCACAGGGCCCAATGACCAGGGTAAGCGATGTAGCGCCGTTTGCAGATGCAGTTTCGGAAGCTGGTGCCTTATCGTTTATAGCGTTATCCTTGCTAAAGGGTGAATCTGCAAAAAACCTGATCGAAGAAACTAAAAAACTGGCTGGCGAAAAAACCTGGGGCGTAGGCATTTTAGGTTTTGCACCACAAGCGCTTAGAGATGAGCAACAAGAATATATTTTAAATGCAAAACCTCCTGTTTTACTAATTGCAGGCGGAAGACCATCGCAGGCCAAGCCCTTCGAAAAAGCAGGGATAAAAACTTTTCTTCATGTGCCCTCTGCTTCTCTTTTAGATATGTTTTTAAAAGAAGGCGCTAAACGTTTCGTATTCGAAGGCCGCGAATGTGGCGGCCACGTAGGCCCCCTATCCAGCATGGTATTGTGGGAAAAACAGATTGAACGTTTGTTAAAGGAAGAAAATCCGGAAAGCATCAGCGTTTTCTTTGCCGGTGGCATTCACGATTCTTTTTCTACTGCATTCATTTCAGTAATGACAGCTCCTTTAGCTGCTAAAGGAATGAAAATCGGTGTATTAATGGGCACCGCTTATTTATACACCAAAGAAGCTGTAAGCACAGGCGCCATTTTGGATAAATTCCAACACGAAGCCATGCAGGCAAATGAAACTGTACTGCTTGAAACCGCTCCAGGACATGAAACCAGGTGTTTAAATTCTTCATTTGCCACTTTCTTTAACGAAGAAAAAAAGAAACTTCAGGCAGAGGGAATGGATAAAAAAGAAATCTGGGCAAAACTGGAAACACTAAATGTTGGCCGTTTACGTATTGCCGCAAAAGGTATAGAAAGACGCGGCGATGAACTGGTAAAAATCGACGAAGCTGAACAAACTGACCTGGGCATGTATATGATCGGTCAGATTGCACCGATGCATAAAGAGGTGATGTCATTGCTCGATCTTCACCAGGATGTAGCCGAAAATAACTATACACATATTTTAGACGCCACACTTTCTTCACCTCCTGAAAATAAAACCAAAGCTTTAGATGTAGCTATTGTAGGTATGGCCTGTATTTTCCCTGGAGCTAAAAACCTCGAAGAATACTGGCGTAACATCATTCTAGGCAAAGATTCGGTAACCGAAGTACCGGACGAAAGATGGAACAAAGAACTATATTATAATCCAGACTCTACTGCTGGCGATATGTCGCACTCTAAATGGGGCGGTTTTATCCCGAGGATAGATTTTGATCCCTTAGAATTTGGTATTCCACCACAATCGCTTGCGGCTATTGAGCCTACCCAATTATTAACCTTAATGGTGGCCAAGCAGGCCATGCAGCACGCAGGTTATGCTGATGGTGGTGTTGACAATGAAAATGTATCTGTTATTATCGGTGCTGAAGGTGGAAACGATCTTGCCAACAGTTATAGTTTCAGAGGTTTTTACAAGCAGGTTTTTGGCGAAATGCCAGCCGAAGTAGATGCCGTATTACCAAAAACAACAGAAGATTCTTTCCCTGGTATTTTGGCGAATGTAATTTCTGGCAGGATCACCAACAGGTTAAATCTGGGCGGTCGGAATTATACGGTTGATGCGGCCTGCGCTTCATCTTTGGCAGCAATAGACCTGGCTTGTCAGGAGTTATTTTTAGAAAAATCGGATATGGTTTTGGCCGGTGGAGCAGATCTGCACAACAGTATTAACGATTACCTCATGTTCTCGAGCACACATGCCCTTTCTAAAAAAGGAAGGTGTGCCACTTTTGATTCCGAAGCAGATGGAATTGCCCTTGGCGAAGGTATTGCCATGATCGTATTAAAAAGATATGATGATGCTTTACGCGATGGTGATACAATTTATTCTATTATTAAAGGTGTAGGTGGATCAAGCGACGGCAAAAGCCTTGGTTTAACTGCGCCACGTAAAAACGGACAGGTAAATGCTTTAGAAAGGGCTTATAGCCAGGCTGGAATTACGCCATCACTGATAGGCCTGGTAGAAGCACATGGTACCGGCACAGTGGTTGGTGATAAAACTGAAATCAGTGCATTAACCGACATGCTTAATCAATCGGGCGCAACCGCCGGACAAACACATCTAGGCTCCGTAAAAACGCAGATTGGCCATACCAAATGTGCTGCTGGTATTGCTGGATTGATTAAAGCATCGCTATCGGTTTACCATGGTATTAAACCACCTACCATCAATTTAAAAACACCAAATAGTTTCTATAACGCCCAAACCAGTCCATTTGCCTTTCATACCGAAGCTGGTTTATGGATGGAAGAAAAAAGATATGCTGGCGTTAGCGCCTTTGGTTTTGGCGGAACAAATTTCCATGCTGTATTGGAAAGTGCTCAGAATACCGAAAATAAAAATTCGATCTTAAAGTCGTGGCCATCAGAACTGTTTGTTTTCAGGGGAGATACTTACGAGGAAGCCAAAAGACGGGTGATTTCGGTTAAAAATCTCTTAGAACTGAACGATCAGATCGAACTGAAAGATATTGCCTATAGTTTAGCAACTGATGATACCAAACCTGTTCAATTGAGCATAGTAGCCAATCACGCAGAAGATCTGGTAATGAAAATCGACCTTGTTTTATCTGGCGTAGAAAGCAAAGACACCTACCTTACTCAAAAACAGGATGGCAAGGTTGCTTTTATGTTTCCAGGTCAGGGAAGCCAGCGCGTAAATATGGCAAGGGATCTTTTTGTGGTTTTCCCTGAAATGAGAAAACTATTGAAAGCTTACCCTGAATATGAAAAAATCCTTTTCCCAAATACTGTATTTAATGATGCGGATGCGAAAGCACAAAAAGAACGCATAAAAGATACCCGCATGGCACAACCCCTACTGGGCATTGTTGATCTTGCAATCGCTAACTTCTTAAAATCATTGGGCATTGTGCCTGATATGGTTGCAGGCCACAGTTATGGCGAATTGCCGGCACTTTGTTTTGCTGGTGCTTTTGAAGAAGAAGCCCTGGTTCACCTAAGCGCAGAACGGGCAAAATCTATTTTAAATGCAGTAGAAAACGGCGATCCGGGCACAATGCTTGCCGTGAGTGCAAAACAGGAAGATCTTGCGCAATACCTGGGTGATATTAAAGAAGTTTATCCGGTAAACTTTAATGCACCAACACAATGTGTTATTGCAGGCAGTACAGCAGCTATCGGCCAGCTGGCTGCAGTGTTAAAAGAAGCCAAAATATCTTTCCGCCCGCTTGAGGTGGCCTGTGCTTTCCACAGTCCATTGGTGGCCAAATCGAAACAGCTTTACCAACAAGTGCTTTCTGGCGTAAACTTTAATGATCTAAAAATTCCGGTATGGTCTAACACCACAGCAAAAGAATATCCAACTGAAGCTGCCGCTGTAAAAGAACGTTTGACCGACCATTTGATAAAACCTGTCCTTTTTGTTGATGAGCTTAGGGATATGTATGCCGCCGGCGCCAGGGTTTTCGTAGAAGTTGGCCCTGGCAAGGTGCTAAGCGGTTTAACCAAAGCTTGCATCGGTAAAGACGAAGTCATTTTACACACCGAAGATCAAGGTCAGAATAAACTCAGCAATTTGCTGGGCACACTGGCTGGTTACATGGCTACCGGTCGCGAAATCAAACTCGAAAAATTATTCGAAGGCCGTTCTGTTAAAAGCATCAAATTGGATGAACCTTCAATTTATAAAAAAAGTCCCGCTATCTGGTATGTGAACGGTCAACACGCTGTTCCATCAACGGGTAAACTTCCGGCAAATGGTGCATCCCCTATTACTAAACCGATTATCCTTATGAATAACACCTCTACACTAACTGAAAATCAACAGGTTAATGGCTCAGCCAAAGACTTGATGATGCAGGAGTATCTGCACAGCATGAAAATGCTGATTCAGGCACAACGCGATGTAATGCTTTCCTTTTTAGGACAGGCTCCCGCAATGCCTTCGCAAATCGTTAACCAGCCCCTAACATCATATCAGACACCTCAACCAGTCCGTATCGAAAATCAGATTACGGCAAAACAAGAAGTGCCTCAGGCGCAAACCATCGAAGTGATAACACCTGCGGTTGCACAAAAAGACTTAAAACTGGTGCTTTTGCAGATCGTAAGCGATAAAACCGGCTATCCGCAGGAAATGCTGGGCATGGAAATGGATCTGGAGGCCGATTTAAGTATCGATTCGATTAAACGAGTAGAAATTATCGGTGCATTACGTACCGAACTGGGTGGTTTCTCTCAATTAAACCTTCCGGAAGATAAAATTATGGAGCAGCTTGCCGGACTTAAAACCTTAAGCAGCCTGGTAAACTGGATTACAGAAAATACTGAACAGCCAAAAGCGGTGAGTGCACCTGCTGTAGCAGTAACTCCAATAATTGAAGCAGAACAGACAAAATTTTCATTAGATCAGTTAAAATCGGCCATTCTTGATGTGGTGAGTGAAAAAACAGGTTATCCAAAAGAAATGCTGGGCATGGATTTAGATCTTGAAGCTGATTTAAGTATCGATTCGATCAAACGGATGGAAATTATCGCCTCTTTAAAAGAAAAAATCGGTTTTGGCTCACAAAGCGAACAAGCTGATGATTTAATGGAAAAACTGGCCGCAATCAAAACCTTAAACGCCCTGATTAACTGGATTGCCGATGTTGAAGCAGAAAGCTCGGAGGTGCTTACAGAAGCAAAAAAGCTTATTGAGGAGAGCATTGATGATCAAACGGTTAAAGAAAAATTATCCCGTTTAAGATTTGAGCTAACTCCTGCTGCATTGACCATTACCGAAGCAGCCATTTTAAAAGGTCAGCGTTTTGCCTTAACCGATGATGGTGGCGGACAGGCGATAAAAATTAAGAAAGTGCTCGAAAAACATGGTGCCATTGCCGATCTGGTGAGTTTTGAAGACTCATTGGATGGCTACCAGGGCCTCATCATTTTGAACATGTTCGAAGCACAGCAAAAAGTAGGCATTCTCGATCATTTCGCAACCATTAAAAAGCTAAATTTTGATACCGTAAAATGGGTGTACCTAATTGCAGATACCAAACAATATTTTAACGATCAATCTGATATTTCTTTCTTACGGAATTACCAAGGTTACTCTGGTTTCTTTAAAAGTTTAGACCGCGAATACGAACATACCAAATGCCGTTTTATCAGTCTCGAAACCAAAATGTCGCCAGATGAAATCACCAATATTACCTTAAACGAAATCCTGAATCCGGATAAACCTTCGGAGATCATTTACAACGACCATAAAAGACACATTATGGAGTTGGTGCCACACCAGCTGAGCACCGAAACCGATGCACATATCCATTTAGATAAAGATGCCGTGGTGATGGTTTTAGGTGGAGCACAAGGCATTACAGCCGAACTGATGATCCATTTCGCGAAAGATTATCCTTGCAGATACATTTTGGTGGGCCGTTCGGCAAATCCGATCGCCTCGGCAAATGAAGCCAGCTCTTCGTTAAAAACCAAAGATGAGATCAGACAATATGTGATTAAACAGGGCGAGATTAAAAAACCTGCCGAGATAGAACAGGAAACGAATCGGATTTACAAAAACAACCAGATTTTACGCTGTATTGCAACTTTAGAGGAAGGTGGTTCGACGGTGGTTTACGAATCGTTAGACCTTAAAGATGAAGAAGCACTAACGCGTTTGATCAATCAGGTTTATGAAGATTATGGCCGCATAGATGGCGTAGTACATGGTGCAGGTTTATTGGAAGACAAACTGTTCCACAGCAAAACTCCTGAATCTTTCGGACGTGTTTTCGACACCAAAGTAACACCATTAAGGGTATTGGCTGAGCAGTTAAGGCCAGAAACCCAATTTGTGATCCTTTTCTCAAGCATTGCTTCTGTTTATGGAAACCGCGGGCAAACCGATTATGCCGCAGCAAATAGTGTAATGGATAAATATGCCTGGGCCTTAAAACAAAAAATTCAAGGCAAGGTAATGGCCATTAACTGGGGACCGTGGAAAGGTGCAGGTATGGTTTCCCCAACATTAGAAAAAGAGTACCAACGAAGAGGAATTGCATTGATCCCTTTACAGGATGGAATGGAAACTTTCTTGAATGAACTAAAATATGGTAAAGAAAGCCAGGTATTGATCATGGCTGGAAACACCTGGACATAGAAGGATTCTCTGTCGATATCAATATAGAACTGTCATCCTGAGCTTGTCGAAGGACCTTTCAAATGTCTTACAATGCATTTCGACTGGCTCAACATGACAATTTGATTGAAATACAAATATGATACAGCCTTATGACGATCGCATTAGTGAAACAGGCTAAAAATAGTTAGTACAAATAAAATTAATAGAACTAAGATTAGAAAGATCCCCCTAAGCGAACAAGATGAAGAAAAGCGACGTAGCAATTATTGGAATGTCATGCATTTTTCCTGGTGCGAAAGATATGCAGGCCTTTTGGGAGAATATTATCAACCGCGTAGATTCTACACAAGAGGTTCCGGCTGATCGGATTGATCCTGTGCATTTCGACAAAGCAGTTAGCGGGGTAGATCGTTTTTATTGCAACCGTGGCGGTTTTATTCCCGATCATCAATTTGATCCACAACGCTTCGGAATTTTACCCTTAGCCGTTGAAGGTACCGAACCCGATCATCTGTTAACCTTAGATCTGGTTCACCAGGCATTAGAGGATGCTTCAGTATTCGAAAAAAAATATTCCCTCGATAAAACCGGGATCATTATTGGCAAAGGCAATTATGTGGGGCCTGGGGCAACCCGTGCCATCGAAATTGTAAGAACTGGCGAGCAAATTTCGAGTGTATTGAAAGACTTAATGCCACAACTTACAGATGCAGAGATTGAAAAGGTAAAACACGAATTTCAATTACGTAAAGGCCGTTTTAGTGCCGATACCGCAATGGGATTGATCCCTAATTTAGTGGCTTCGCTGGTAGCCAATCGCCTTAACTTAGGCGGACTGGCTTTTACTTTGGATGCTGCTTGTGCCAGTTCACTCATCGCGGTTGATCACGGCGTACAGGAACTGAATAGTGGCCGATGCGATATGATTATTGCAGGCGGTGTACATTTAGGTCAGAATGCTGCTTTTTGGAGTATATTTTCTCAATTGGGCGCTTTATCCAAACAGGAAAAAATAAAACCTTTCGATAAAAATGCTGATGGATTGATTATTGGCGAAGGTTGTGGTTTTGTGGTGCTCAAACGCCTCGAAGATGCAATCAGGGATCAGGATAAAATTTATTCTGTAATTAAAGGTGTGGGCATCAGTAGCGATGGCAGCGGAACCAGTGTAATGAGTCCGTCGGTTAAAGGCCAGCTTAAAGCAATCACCGAAGCCTGGAAAAACGCAGAGTTAGAAAGTAAAAATATTGGCTATTTAGAAGCTCACGGAACAGGTACCCCACTTGGTGATAAAACCGAGGTAGAAACCTTAAAACAGTTTTTCGGTCAGGATACCGATCTGCCAAAAGCAGGTATCGGCTCTGTTAAATCAAACATCGGCCATGCCATGCCCGCGGCAGGTATAGCAGGATTGATCAAGTCGAGTCTGGCTTTGTATCATGGAATCATACCGCCTACTTTACATTGCGATGAGCCTGTAGCACAGCTGGCCGAAACCCGTTTTTCTGCCGTGCAAAAAGCAATAGACTGGAACCAATCGGGTTTACCAAAACTGGCTGCTGTAAATGCATTTGGTTTTGGAGGGATTAACGCTCATGTAGTTTTAAGTGCCTACGAAACGCCTAAAAAAGATGAAGTATTGGTTATCGCAAGACCAAGTCATGAGGCTTTGATCGAATCGCTCGAAAATGGAGATTACAGTATCGGACAAGGCAATTTTCGCTTGGTATTATTTAATCCAAGCGAAGAAAGGATCAAAAAAGCCCTAAAAATTGTAGCTAAAAATTCGCCATGGAGAAATAAACAGGATATCTGGTACACCAATTCGCCATTATTGGCGAACGATGGAAAAATTGCATTCGTGTTCCCTGGCTTAGATGGTCTTGCAGGTGGCGAAATCAAATCGGTAGCCGATTATTTCAACATTCATATTGATGAAAACGAGAAACAAGATGGTCTTTTAAGCGAGGCCCTGAACATACTCAATAAAAGCAGCGTTTTAGATCAGGCATTAAAACAATTGGGTATTAAATCCGATATGAATGCAGGGCATAGCCTTGGCGAATGGCTGGCTGCAAGATCTTCAGAACTGGCAGAAGAAAGCTCGGTAATGAATTTACTGAATGTGCTTAACCCCGAAACTTTTGAACTGAAAGATTCGCGTTTTATTGCCGTGGGTTGCGGTTTAGACACCCTTCAACCCATCATCGAAAGTATACCCGATTTATACCTTTCAAACGATAATTGCCCGCAACAGGTCATCCTTTGCGGCAGCAAAATCGCACTTGACGAGCTTGTTCCGATACTAAAGGTGAAACAGATTTTTCATCAGATTTTGCCTTTCCAATCGGGTTTCCATTCTCCATTTGTAGCCGATAAACTAGGTCTGATCCTAGAGGGTATGCAGGATATGCAGTTCCGGAAAACCACTACACCACTCTGGTCAGCTACTACTTTAGAAACTTATCCCGAAGGTTTTGAAGCCATCCGTCAGTTAAGTGCCGAACACCTGATTAAGCCAGTGCGTTTCCGCGAGCTTACTGAAAAGTTATATGCAGAAGGTGCTCGTGTTTTTATTCAGGTGGGTTCTGGTGGTTTGGTCGGCTTTATCGACGATACTTTAAGGGGAAAAGAAATCAGCACCATTAGTGCCAATGTGCCGATCCGTTCGGGCATTACGCAGTTGCAAAGGGTTTTGGCAGCACTTTTTATTGAAGGAATAGAAATTGGCCTTAATTATTTGGGCAATATCAAATCTACCCCACCGCAAAAAAACAAAGGCATTAAACTCGAACTGGGTTCACCGATTATCCATAACCTGCAAACGCTTAAAGGTTTAACCATTAAACAAGCTCAACCAACACCGTCTAAAACTTTTGTAGAGGCTAAACATCCGGTTTTACAGGCTTTTAATGAGAATGTGATGGAAATGATCAACATGCAGAGCGAAATGATAGAACTATTCGAAAATGCAGCTTTACAAGTCGATCAGCCGAGCAACTGGGCACCAGCCAAGCCAATAAAACCAGTAAGACAACCTTTTAGCCAAAAACTTGATGTGAGCCTAGAGAACTGCCCTTACCTTATCGATCACTCGCTGTTAAGGCAACCAAAAGGCTGGCCAACGGTTGAAGATATGGATCCGGTAATTCCAATGACCATGATTTTTGAAGTGTTTGCTGAAATCGCCAACGCGCAATCGCCCGGAGAAAAGGTGCAGAAAATCATGAATATGCGGGTTTTTCAATGGATGAATGTGGTTAAACCTTTTCAGGAAACCGTAACTGGTGAGTGGAAAGACGAACAAAGAGTATACCTTAATCTGGAACGTTTTGCTAATGCAGAAGTGCAGCTGGCTGCACAGTTAAGTGCAGCTCCAAACAGAACTTTCGATATTGGAAAATTATTGGATATAGATCGCACTGCTGCTCAGATTTATGATGCGCACATGTTCCACGGACCAGATTACCAGGGCATCAAAAAACTGACCGCAGTGGGCGAAAAAGGAATTACTGGCATCATCGAAGCCTCAGGCGGAAAAGGCTCATTGCTCGATAATGCTGGTCAATTATTTGGCTTATGGCTTCAGCTCACTTTAGAAAAAGATAGGATTGCTTTCCCGGTTAAAATTCAGGAAATAGAATTTTTCGGCGATATGGCCGATCAGAAAGGACAATTCGAATGTACCTGTGTACTTACAGAAATAAATGATGAATTTGCCACTGCCGACATCGTAATGAAGCGAGATGGCATCACATGGCTTATCATTTCGGGATGGCAGAACCGCAGATTGGAAATAGACGAACCGCTTTGGAACGTGTCCATGTCGCCACTCCATAACCGTTTATCAGAAGAGATTGCACCTGGCGTTTTCCTTTTCGGCAATGCTTATTCACGTGTGGTATCATGGGATTTTATCCTGAAGAGATATTTCAACCAGACAGAAAAAAAACACCACAACAACCTTTTACCGAATAAAAGAAGAACCTGGATGATCAGTCGCGTGGCGGCGAAAGATGCCGTTCGGAATTTATTAAATACACAAAAAAATCAGGCCTGTTACCCCATTACCTTCGAAATCTATTCGGATGAATTCCGCAAACCTTACGTTAAAGGTGGTTTAACAGATAACATCAATATCTCGATTGCCCATAAAGGTACCGATGCCGTCGGCATAGCCCGTTTTAACGAACCTGTTGGTATCGATATCGAACATATTGAAGAACGGAGCGCCGGTTTCTTCGATCTTGTGTTTAACGATCACGAAATGGCCCTGCTCGAAAGCCGCGACAAAATAGAATGGGCAACCCGGTTCTGGGTAGCTAAAGAAGCTTATGGGAAATACCTGGGCAAAGGTTTACAGGGCAATCCAAAAGCCTATACCGTTGAAGTAATCAACGGCGAAGAACTATGCATCAATAACATCACAATCAAAACAATCAAACATAAAAACTATATCATCGGATGGACACTATAACTACAAAATTAAGCAGCGAAGAAATCTTCAACCTCATGAAACAATTTATCACCGAAGTAATCGGCGAAGAATTTGTTGAAGAAATGGATATCACCCCTGAAAGTTCTTTCACCAAAGATCTGGAAATGGACAGCATCGAAATTGTATCTTTTTCCGAAAAAATCAAAGCTCATTTTGGCGAACAGATCGATTTTACGGGCTGGTTATCATCAATGGATCTAGATCAGCTGATCAACTTAAACTTAGGCATGATCATCTCTTACATCGAAGAATGCCAATCATAACAGTAAACGGCAAATCGGTTCACATTCAGGAGCTCAATAAAGAAGCTGCTGAAACCATCGTCCTCGTTCACGGGATGTTCAGTAACCTATCTGTTTATTATTTTAATATCGCGCCACTATTGGCCACAAAATATCATGTGGTACTGTACGACTTAAAAAGTCATGGCATGAGCGAAAAGGCTTTGGAGGGATATGACCTGGAGAGCATGACAAACGATCTGTTTGCATTAATGGAGGTTTTAAACCTTCAAAAAGTGCATTTAGGTGGTTATAGTTTCGGTGGATTGATTGCCTTAAAAATGGCCATCCGCTTTCCAGAAAGCATTAACAAACTGGCAATAATTGAAGCACCAGATCCGAATGACGATAAAACAAGGGGAATTATTGATGAGTACAGCCGTGAATTTTTAGAACACTACGTTGAAAATTTTACTGATACCACAAAAGTAAAAATGGGTAAAAGGCAGATGGAACGCAACCACCGCATGTACGAGTACCTTTTTTATCAAACTTCGATTAAAACCGACATGGAGCTGGAAAAGGACTTTTTTGGCAGCCCTGCAATCGAAACCATAAAACAGTCTACCCTATTGCTGTATGGCACTGATTCCAATTGCCTTAACGCAGGTAAACATTTAGACGGAATGATTAAAAATGCCTCGTTAATTGCTGTGCCGGGAGATCATAATATCCCGATACAACAACCATTGGTAATCGCCGAAGCATTGTTAAACTTCTTTCAGGAAATATAAAATTAAACACACATGGCAAAATTTGTATTTGTTGTTCCTCCGCTAACTGGCCATATTAACCCTACACTGAGTATGGGTACTGCCTTGCTTGAAAGAGGCCACCGTGTAGGATGGATTACTTTAGATGAATCATTAGGGGATAAACTTCCTGCTGGAGGCGAGTTGTTGTTGATCAGTTACGACCAAAACGATCAACAGAAAAAAGATTCAGAAAAATACCTCGATATCATCACCAAAAAGATTGTTTACGGCATCGATAGCATCAAATTTCTGTACGAGGAAGTATTGATTCCGCTTAACAGGCACAGTTATGATGGTATTGCCGATATACTGGATCAGTTCAAGCCCGATATCGTGATAACTGATCATCAAATGTTTGCCGGAGCAATTGCCGCAAGCAATAAAAATTATCCTTATGTAACCTCGGTTACCGCGCCTGCAGCCATAAAAGTAATGGATGAGCTGCCCAAAGTGCATGAGTGGGAAGTAAATCAGATTGTAGCCCTGCAAAAAGAATTCGGTATAAATACCACAGATTCTATTGCCTGCTCTGATCTTGCCACTTTGGTATTTACCTCCAGAGATTTTTTTGGGGAGATGGATTTACCCGAGCATTTTAAATTTGTAGGTCCTGTTTTTAACCGCCGCAAAACTACAATTCCTTTCCGCTGGGAAGCATTTCATACCAGCAAACCAAAAATACTGGTCAGCATTGGTACCACCTTCGATCATGAGCATAAAAAAGCCTTTTTTGCCAAGGTAATTGAGGCTTTCGCTAATGAAGACTTACATGTAGTTGTCGTTTCTGACCCTGCTTTATTTGAGGAATGGCCAGCTAATTTTACGGTGCAGCGCCAGGTACCGCAATTAGAACTTTTGCCTCACCTTGATGCTGTGGTTTGCCATGGCGGCCACAATACCGTTTGCGAAACCTTGATGAATGGCCTGCCCATGGTGGTTATTCCAATAGCATACGATCAAAGCCATGTTGCCGGACGTGTTTTCAGGGTAGGCGCCGGAGAGCGTTTAAACTTTAACCGTTTTAAAGCTAATCACCTTAAAGAAGCAGTAAACAAAGTGCTGCAGAACGAAAGTTATAAAATCGCTGCAGAGCAAATTAAACAATCCTTTATCGAAGCTGGTGGGACAGAAAGTGCCGCCGATTTATTGGAAGCGTTAAGCAACAAAACCTCAAACGTATTCATCAGTTAAACTATACATTATGTCAAAATTCCTTTTCGTTGTCCCGCCTTTTTTTGGCCACATCAGTCCAACTTTAAGTATTGGCGCAAGTTTATTGGCCCGCGGCCATGAAGTAAAATGGCTGGGTATTACCCCACTTGCACAGGTGCATTTACCTGAAGGTGGCGAATTTATTTACCCTGAAGAAGATCTGGCTGAATATGCTGATGAAATACAACGCATTTTAAAACGTCAGGATGATGGCCCTGCGTGTTCTGGTCCGGAGGTGATGAAACTGGCCCTCGAAGAAACCTATGTTCCTTTTGCTAAAATGATGATGAAAGGGCTGAATAACTTTGTTGACGTCTGGAAACCTGATGTAATTATTAATGACTGCATTACCTTTGCTGGTGCATTAAGTGCACATTTAAAAGGCATACCATCTGTTACCACTACCCCAGTACCACCAGATGTAATGGGCGATACGGCTAACAGTGCACCCAAAATATTCGAATGGCAACAAAACTTAATTAAAGGTTTACAAAGAGAAGTAGGCATTTATAGCGATGATATCCACATCCATTCGCATGAGTTGAATATGGTTTTCACTTCACAGGCTTTTGCAGGTTTTGAAGAAAAGCCACCGCATATGCATTTTGTTGGGCCGGTAAAAGGCAGGCCAAATTTAGCCCCTTTTGATTGGGAACGTTTAAGTCAAGCCACCGCCCCTAAAGTTTTTGTTTCGTTGGGTACTTTATTGGTTGACATCCGTAAAGAATTTTTCCAAAAACTGATTACTGCTTTCGAAAACCAGCCTGTAACCATTGTTGCAGCCACCAATCCTGATATTTTTGAAAAATGGCCTGATAATTTTATCGTAAACGGTTTTGTTCCGCAATCAGAGCTGATGCCACACATGGACGCGGTAATCTGCCACGGAGGTTTTAATACCGTAAACGATACTTTCACCAATGGTTTACCGATGTTGATCACGCCCATCGCCTATGATCATTTTCATACTGCTAAACTAATTGAGCAAGCGGGTTGTGGAGTAAGCATCCGTTACAAAAGGTTGCGCATCAGCGATTTAAGAGATACCGTTTTCGAGCTTTTAGAAAACCCTAAATACCGTGAGGCGGCACAAAAAATAAAAGAAACATTTATCGAAGCTGGCGGTAACGATAAGGCGGTGCAATTGTTGGAAGATTTTGCAAAAACAGCCCAAGCTGTGGAAACGGCTTAATGGTGAGTTGTCAACTTTAACAATACGGTCGCTAAGGACGGTCGTCATGCTGAACTCGTTTCAGCATCTTTCCTGCTATTAAGATCCTGAAATAAATCCGATAGCTATCGGATCAGGATGACGAAACCTTTATAATACTAAAAAATGAAAAGAAAACTGTTATTTGGCGAAAGGATGTTATACGGGGATGGAAAAAGCCCGTTTAACATTGTAATACCTTTCAAAATCAGGGGAGAAATCAAGGAAGACGATTTAAGGTTTGCCTTATTCAAAATCCAAAAAAAACATCCCTGGTTAACCGCCGCAATACGTTTTGACGAAGATAAAAGGCCTTGGTTTGTAACCAATCTTACCGAAAATTTTAGAATCCCCATTCGCATTGTAGACAGGTTAAACGATGGGCATTGGGAGCAGGAATCTACTTACGAGTGGAAAACCGTTTTTGATGCCTTCATTGCTCCGCTTTGCCGCATTACATGGGTTAAAGGTAAAGAAGTATCCGAATTTTTGATGGTATATCATCATTGTCTTTGCGATGGTACTTCGGCACTTTCTATTTTAACAGAATTGCTTCAGCTTTTGGATGACCCTGATACCGATATTGGCAAAGAAATTCCAATTATGGGTGTAAAGGATGTGATTCCGAAAAAAGTATTAAACAGTTACCGCAACCGAACCAAAAACGGACTGATCGGCAAAATTGCCACATTAGCGCTTTGGATCATCCCGATCAAAAAAATAGCTGTAGAGCGAAAAAATGATTTTATGATCCGCTGGAAATTCGATCAGGATTTCACTACACAACTCATCCAGTTTTGCAAAACCAATCAGTTCACCGTAAATACTTTGTTGAGTGCCGCAGTTTTAACGGCTTTTAAAGCGGTGAGAAAAGAAAAAGCATTTAACAAAATATCGCTCCCGGTAGATATCAGGAACTTTAACCCGATTATTAAAAAAGACCACATTTTTGCCTTCGGATTAATGATTGTACTTTCCCTTGTGCCAGAAAAAGACTTTATTGATAATGTGAAGGTCCTACAAAAAAATGTGAACGATAAATCGGCCAAACTAAATCCTTACAGCTTGATGATGATGATGGAAGCTTGTCACCCTGCGTTAAACAACTTCACCAATTTCTTAAAATATGGAAAATCGAGTAACGATTGTATGTTTTCCAACCTGGGCAAAATAGACATCGGTTATCAATATCGAAACTTCGAAGTAGAAACCATATTCAGCCCTTCGGTAATGGGGCCATTAGGCAACACGACCACCATGATTGCCTCAACTTACCGCAATCAAATGGATTTCACCTTTGTGGCTAGCGAAGGTTATGTTCCTTTTGTAGAAGCAGAAGCCATTAAAGAAAAAGTAATAGCTATCCTTAAAGAACAGGTTGAAAAACCAATCGAGATTTTAACTGCGACCGCATGAAAAGAAGATTAATTTTAGGAGAAAGAATAATGCATGTAGATGCCAAAACACCATTAAATTGTGTTTTTGGTGCTAAGATTTCGGGTAAAATCAGTGAAAAAAATTTGCACAAGGCACTGTTTAAAATCCAGCAGAAACATCCACTACTGCAAATGAATATCGATGCTACAGGCAAAACACCATATTTCGTACGGAACGAAAACATTAGAAAAATACCCGTTAGAATTGCTGATCGCTTAACAGACGAGGATTGGTTAAAACAATCAAAAATAGAGTGGTATAAACTTTTTGATGCCCCAAACGAGCCGTTAGCCAGGTTAGTTTGGCTAAAAGGCGAAACCGAATCAGACCTTTTGCTCGTGCTTCCACACTGTATTTGCGACGGAACTACCATTTTAAATTTAATGCGGGAGCTGATGACTTTGATTGATGATCCTGAACAAGATCTGGCTCCATATCCTTCATTTCTTTCTGTTCGCGACCTGTTACCAGAAGATTTTATAATTAGTAAGGCGGGCCATTTTAAAGGGAAAATTTTTGCAGCGCTTGGCCGTTTGTTTTTCTTTTTTAAATCTACTTCAAACAATAACATAGATAGGAGCAATTACGCCGTTCATTGGAAAATCAGTGCAGAAGACACTAAAAACCTATTAATAAAGTGTAAGGAAGAAAACACAACGGTGCATGCCGCCATCTGTGTGGTCTTTATGGAAGCTTTTAAACATGTGCAAGGCACTAAAGCCCATGGCAAAGTGATCTGTCCGGTTGATATCAGGCGATTTGTAGAGGCCATAAAACAAGACACCATGTTTGCCTTTGCCCCCATTGTAGAGTTAAAACTAGTGCAAGGCGAAAATGATTTCTGGACAAAAACCCGAAGCTTAAAAACCGATCTGGAAGCAAAAGTAGCAGAAATGAAAGTTCATGACCTGTTAAACATGAGTGAGTATTTCCATTCATCGGTAAATAAAATGATTGGCTTTTTGAAAACAACAAAGGGCACGCACGATGTGACCCTCAGCAACATGGGGCTTTTAAACATCCCGAAGGATTATCAGAATTTTTCTATTGAAACGATTTATAGTCCTACAGTCGCTTTCCCGTGGAAAAATGCTAACACTTTAGTATGCAGCACTTTTAACGGACAGCTGGATTTCTCTTTTATGTCAAACGAATCATTTCTTCGGGAATTTGAAGCCTGGCAGATCAAAGACAGGGTAATGGAACTGATTAAGGAAAATTTAAACGAATTGGCCAATGTCTGATAAAGTGGAATACGATGAGCAGGCCAGAGTGTCGAACTGGCGAAAGTTTGTGCGCAAAAACCTGCTGATACACCTTATCCCAAACACGGTATTGAATACAGTAGTGCCATATTTTGCTTTTAAAGCGCAAAACTCGGTGCATTTATTTAGTGGTGAGCAAAATCTGGCCAGGTTTTTATTGCCGATGTCGTTATTGTTACCGTTTATGATTACACTCGATATTTTAAAGAAAATAAAAGAACTGCAGCATTCGGGTGCTATAAATTACAAGGTAGACGAAAAAATCACAGGTTATCCTTTTATATTGAAAAAAGCAGGTTTAAATGGCTTGTACAGCATTTTGGTGGTATTTGCATTGATGCTCGCACTACACTTCTCTTTCCCTAAAAATCACGATTTCGGAATTACCCCATCTGCTGTATGCGCGGGATTGTTGGCTGGTTTATATTCCATTACCTTTTTCTACCTCGCCATTAGAAGGTTTAGGATTGATGCGGTATAATGTTGATATCGTCCTCGTTTGAACGAGGACGATGATAGAGAGATCTGTTAAATGTAGATTTCTCGAATGCGTTGCACCCGATAGCTATCGGGTCCGCTCGAAATGACGATCTCAGGTATAGCCAAATAGTCCTCGTTTGTAACGAGGATTAGCGAGATGTGCATTTGTAATGCACAAAGAAAAAAACAATGGCGATAAAATCGCCTTTCCCGTTCATCCTCGTTACAAAAGAGGACGATAATAGAGATTTTTTTACAAATTGCATTTGCATCAAAGGTCCTTCGACTCTGCTCAGGATGACACACGGCGAGTAATGGGAAACCGTTACTCCAGCCAAACCATTTGTGTAAAAGCACCATTAGTAGCAATATCCCATGCCTCTACCCTTACCCAATGTCGGCCTTTTAAATTTACTGGCCAACTAAAATCCTTTTTACCAAAAGCCTGTGTAGTATTCAAATTAATGCGGTTTCGGTAAACCTTCGTTCCATCACCCGATACAATTTCGACAAAGCTTAAGGGAAATGTCCAGTTGAGGTTCATATTTATCTTTGCTTTTCCACTATGATCAATCTTCAAAGTCTCTCCTGCGCCTTTTCCATTAACATTAAAGCTCGGGATCAGTACCTCACCTGTCGATACAAAAAACTTTCCTTTTCGCATTACATCTAAAACAGGCTGCCAGCCATCGGCATAATTTGGCACCTTATCCAATTGTAAATAATTCACGTTTAAGTGTGCATACATTTCATTTTGCTCAGTAATGGTAAAGATATCAGCCTCCGAAATAATGTGTTTTTTCAAACCCCAGTTGGCCATATCATCCATCAGGTTCAATACCCTTTTACTTAAGGTTGGCAACGAAAGATCTCCTGGAATAGCTTTCCATGCAGCCCCCATAAAAGTCTCCGATTTAAAAAAGTCCTCTTCTTTATATTTGTCTGGGTAACCCGTCGAAGCCTTTGTTCGGGCATGGGCAGTCCAGGCCAAGCCATGTTCTTGTTCCAATAGTTTAAGCATTTCTGCTTTATCATTAATGCGGTAAACTTTACCATATTTCGGGTCGTTGGTTTCGAAAGGGAGATCGCTTTTTCTCGACATAATCCAATAAATTGGTTTAGGAAAAAATGCCAGCCAATGTCCACCATAAAAATTATTGGCTTCTTCTCCTGGTAACAATAAAAAATTTGGATCAGATAATCTTTTAGTCTGTTTAAACAACGCATCTAATTCTTTTAAACGAACAGAATCTGGTCCCTTTGGATGTCCTGGTCCGTGAAATTCGGCAAGCTTAACAATATTTAAACCCGCCTTTTTCAACACCTCAACAAATTCGGGCTTTTCCGGAACGGCTTTTCCGCTCAGCACTACGTCCGAAATAAACTCATTGTGGAAATGGCTAGCCATTGTTTTATAACCTGCCAAAGGCACATAAGTATCATTATGCGTAAACTTTTTAACTTCATCCAACGCTGCCCCCGCCTTCCCCGTGCTCAATAAACAGAAAAAATTAAGGCGCTGTTGGGTATTTGGCGGTGCATTAAACCAGGGCACATAACGTTTATCGCCTAATGGATCCTGACGGATGCCGATACCAAAATCGGGAATCAGATCTAAATAGTTGCTGCCTTTCCAGGTAAACTTAAGGTTAAAAGCTTCATCCAATGGATAGAAATATTGATGCGGAGCAGGAAAAACGGCCAAACTTCCGCCATTATTTTCGCCGATAACGGTACGGTATTTTACCTCAAGATTTTTACTCGCATCTGTTTTAACCGCTTTCTCATTCTGAAGATTACCTTTCACATCACTCCAGGCAATATTGGCCCAGGCGTCTTTTTTGCTCGTTAATCCGGCATCGTATAAAATAGC
Source organism: Pedobacter ginsenosidimutans (assembly GCF_001442625.1). Classification (GTDB taxonomy): domain Bacteria; phylum Bacteroidota; class Bacteroidia; order Sphingobacteriales; family Sphingobacteriaceae; genus Pedobacter; species Pedobacter ginsenosidimutans. Next base: position 70,387 of record NZ_LMZQ01000014.1, read on the forward strand.
CGTAGAATCTTTTGGGGTTGATATCACTGCAGCCACATTAAACAAAGGGCTTCCATTATAAAGTGTTATTTCTAAAGCACCGCTAAAGGTTTCGCATTGAAGCCCATTTATTCGCACCACAGTTTGTGAACCCTTAGTAGAAACACTGGCTGTTCCTTTTTCGAACTTCACAACATTTGTGGTATATGGCCTTGTTGGAACCCGGTCAAAAAAAACATCCCAGCCCCCACTGTTTGGACTTAAGGTGCGTTTACCTATTCTTAGTACAAATGCAGGATCGAGATGAGCAGCAACTTCTTTTAAGGCGCCTTGCTTACCTAACAGCAAACTTTTAAACAATGGTTTGGTACGATCAAGGTCTAAAATCATTTTACCTAAGGTTCCTTTGCCAGCTGGCCAGGTAAGTACAAGTTCTTTTTGATTGGAAGAAACTGTTGCACCATTGGTTTTAAAGGCTTTTAGGTTTACCTGGCTCTGCGCACAAAATGCCGAAAAGCATATTATAAATAATATAGAAATACTGTTTCTCATACAACTTAATCGTTTTAGTATAGATATAACGCAAGATAACAATTAAGTGCAAAACATAAAATATTGGAATCAGTAATGCATTTCGTTCATTATTTATTTTTTTAACAAAAAACACATAACATTACTTAACTTAATATAGAATTAAAACCAAACATTTTGCATCCTATACTCATCAGAAATAACGTTAAAATCCTTGGCGAAGGTAGCCAGGTAATTGTATTTGCCCACGGTTTCGGCTGTGCACAGAGTTCTTGGAAATTTGTTACAGATGCTTTTCTCAATGACTATAAAGTAATCCTATTTGATTATGTTGGATCGGGTGATTCAGACCTAAGCCAATACGACCAACGAAAATATGCTACACTCGAAGGATATGCCTGTGATGTAATCGATATTATAGAAGCGCTTGATTTGAAGAATATTATTTTTGTTGGTCACTCGGTAAGCAGCATGATTGGCATGATTGCCGCATTACAGATGCCAGAAGCATTTAAAAAATTAGTTTTTATTGGCCCTTCACCGAGATATTTAAATGACCGTGATTATATCGGCGGATTTAATGTTGGAGATATTGAAACCATATTTGAGCACATAGCAGATGATTATGTAGCCTGGAGCAAGCAATTGGCACCAATAGTGATGAATAATCCTTTAAAACCCGAATTAGCTGATTTTTTACAGGAATGTTTTGAGGCTACCGACCCAAGCGTGGCCCTGGCCTTTGCAATGGCTACTTTTAAGGCCGATTATAGAGACAAATTAAAAAACCTAGAAGTACCAAGCCTTACTCTGCAAAGTTCGAACGATATTATGGCTCCTTTATCAGCCGGCGAATTTATCCATAAAAATACACCAGAGAATTTTTTGGTTGTAATGAAAGCCACAGGACATTTTCCGCACATCAGCGAACCAGAAGAAACCATCAGGGAAATAAAAGACTTTATTAAAGATATCAGTTTAAAATCGGCATCCGATCACCTGTACGCTTCCTAATGATTTTTTTAACATCGATAAATTAAAAACTTTTTAGCAAAGAAAAAGTACAGGTTATTGTTCTAAAAATACCTGTGCTTCTTTTTTAACCTTTCGCAGATCATGGTAATCGGCTTCACCCGCTACCCCAATGTCATTAAGTTAAGCGTTTTTTAACCACAGATAAACACGGATTTTCATATCTGTGTGCATCCTTCCTATCTGTGGTTAAATAATTTTCGCTGGTGTCGAATGGCTTAACTTAATGACATTGCCCGTTACGCTACACTGATCGGCAGTTAAATCATCTGCAAGAGCTTGCAGCTATGGTGCTCAGTTTGGGGCATAAACCATTACCTAAATGGTTGAAAGTATTTTCTGTACGAGCCATACATTCAGCAATCAATTTTTAAGCTGGATTAATCTGCAAAAGGTGGCTCACTTTACATCCGGCGATTACATGGATCATCCACTATTAAACAGTTCATTACTAACATGTTTTCATTGCAATTAAAACTTAGCATAGCTGGAGAATATTTTCACAAATAAATAATGAACAAAATGAATAAAATATATATTTGTAAAAACTATTTAAGTCTTCATCACGTATATACGCCCGTTCGTCTAGGATTTTAACCCACTCCACACCTAGATAATGCCAAATTAGCTTAAAAACGTATACCCAATTAAAACATCATCCATAAAAAATAAAGAACAAAATGAACAAAGTCAAAAAAATCATCATTGCAGCATTAAGCTTGCTATGCATTTACACCGCTAAAGCACAATCTTTTAAAGAACCTGTTGGCTATAAACTCAAAAATGGCATGAACATCATCATATCTGAAAATGACAGGTCGCCAAAAGCATACTCAAGTTTTACACTGGATAACAAAGCTTTCGGCCATAAAAAAGATGGCGTGGTTGAATTATTAAATGCGATATTAAACGAAAATGCAGGTAAAAACCCGAATATTAGTTTCAACGACAATAGCGGCAAACTGGCGACCACCAGTACCGATCTTGAAAAAGATCTGGGAGTAATGGCCCAACTGATTCAACATGCAACTATTGATCAGCATACTTTTAATACAGCTAAAGCTAAATTAATTGCCAGTTTAAAACTACAGGATTACGATTATGACCAAACGGTAAATGAAAATTCGATTAATGCATTAACCCTGGCCGATGTTAAAAACTTTTATAGCCAGCTTTCTCCAGAAAAAACATTTTTAACCATTGCCGGAGATGTTGAATTAAATACAGCCAAAGCTTCAGCTAAAAAAGCTTTTGGCAACTGGAATCGCACACAAGAACTTGCATTAACTGTGGCAAGGTAATATTAAAATTAAATTTGAGGCCCTTTGATTAATTTCAAAGGGTTTTTTTATGCCCAAAATGTTACAAGAGATTGGGCCTAAGCCGCCGATATTCAAGGAATCATTCAATATATTCGTTTTAAATAAAATCATGATTTCTGAAAAAACCAACAGATGAAAAAAATCTACACACTCCTACTTCTTTTTACCATAAGTTTATCTCTACAGGCACAGGTTGTGGTTAACCGAAATCAGGATATTGATAAAATGGTTAAGGCTGTAAACCAGGATTCGCTAAAATCATATATCAGTAAAATGGTTTCTTTCGGAACAAGAAATACACTTAGTGATATTAAAAGTAAAACGAAAGGAATTGGAGCTGCCAGAAATTGGGTCGTAAATAAGTTTAATCAGTTTGCCAGGCAAAGTGACGGCAGGCTTACTGCATACCTGGATACCATTACATTTAAACCCGATGGCAAAAGAGTAGATCAGCCTACACTTTTGGGCAATGCTGTAGCTGTACTAAAAGGCACTGACGCAAACGACAAACGTGTTTATGTGGTGAGCGGGCACCTTGATAGCCGTGTTACCGATGTAATGAACAGAACCAGTGATGCACCCGGCGCCAATGATGATGGTAGTGGTGTTGCAGGTGTAATTGAGGCTGCAAGAATTATGAGTCAATATAAATTTTCTGCCACCATAATTTTTGTAGCTGTAAGCGGTGAAGAACAATCTTTATTAGGCTCTGGTTTTATGGCTGCAAAAGCAAAAAAGGAAAACTGGAATGTAGATGCCATGTTAAACAATGATATGATTGGCAGCAACAACAGCAGCGAAACACAAATTATCGACAATACCAGACTCCGTGTATTTAGCGAGGGTTTACCCAGCTTTGATCTGGATAAAAACGCAAAGAGCATCCGTCAGTTTGGTCTAGAGAACGATGGTAAAAGCCGTCAGTTGGCACGATATGTTAAAGAAATAGGCGAGCGTTATGTAGATCAGTTAGAAGTTAAATTAATTTACAGGAACGATAGATTTCTCCGTGGCGGAGATCATACCCCATTCGTAGAAAATGGATTTACAGCGGTGCGCATAACTGAAATGAACGAAAACTTCGATCACCAGCACCAAGACCTTAGAACGGAGAAAGGCGTTAGGTATGGCGACCTTCAGGAATTTATGGATTTCGAATATTTACGTAAAAATACAGGTGTAAATATTGCGGTTTTGGCCAATCTGGCTAAAGCCCCGTCTAGCCCTACCGAAGTAAAAGTGGATGTAAAAAACCTGAGCAATTCTACCTTTTTATACTGGAAAGCACCTGTTAATAGCGTAGTAAAGGGTTATTATGTTTTAATGCGCGAAACCAGCAGCGCCGTTTGGGAAAAGAAATTTTTCACTTCTGCCACCGAACTGAGATTACCTTACAGTAAAGACAATTATTTATTTGCGGTACAAAGCATCGGAAATGACGATACCGAAAGCCTCCCAATAGTGCCGGGCATTGGCAGGTAATAAAACATTTAGGATTTACCGTTGTTTAAACTCAAATTTAGCGCATGAAATTTAAACCTTTAGCTTTTATTGTTAATATAGCCATCACACTGGGTGTTGGTGCTTTAGGAGGCTGGGCAACCGCTCAATCGGTTAAAACGTGGTACCCAACGTTAAACAAACCATCCTTTAATCCGCCAGATTGGCTTTTCCGCCCAGTTTGGACCACATTATATATACTTATTGGTATTGCGGCTTATCTGGTGTGGATTAGGCGAGATAAAATTGTTCATTTCCCGAGAACAGTTGCCATTTATTTAATCCAGTTAATTTTAAATTTGGGCTGGTCGTTTATTTTCTTTTATCTGCACGAGATAGGTTTTGCCCTGGCCGAAATTATTTTACTGTTGATCATCATTGTTATCAATGCCTCCATGTTCTATAAAATAAACAAATGGGCGGGTTTAATATTTATCCCCTACATCCTTTGGGTAAGTTTTGCATCATTTTTAACATACAACATTTTCATATTGAACTAATTTTAAAAGAAAACCCTATTTTTAGGGAGTGGTAGCTTTTAAAAGATTTTTGCTGATACTGTTCGTTCTGTGCTGTAACCAATTGCAGGCGCAAAAGGTAGGTCTTGTGTTTAGCGGTGGCGGTGCAAAAGGATTAGCGCACATTGGTACATTAAAGGCTTTGGAAGAAAACCACATCCCTATCGATTACATTACCGGCACATCGATGGGGGGTATAGTTGGCGCCATGTATGCTGCAGGTTATAGCCCTGCGGAGATAGAAAAAATTGCACTAAGCAACGACTTCCAAAACTGGGTAAATGGGCGGTACACCAGCGACTACACCTTTTTCTTTCAGAAAAATGCACCCAATGCCTCTATGCTTACCGCAAAAGTGGCTATTGATACGGGTTTTCATTTTAGCTTCCGTTCTAACCTGATTAACGATATCCCATTAAATTTTGCCTTTCTTGAGCTTTTTGCCCAGGCCTCTGCCGTTTCTAAAGACAATTTCGATAATCTTTTTGTTCCTTATCGTTGTATGGTTGCAGATGTACTTTCGCAAAAAAGTATAACAGTAAGTAAAGGAAGTTTAGCAGAAGCAGTAAGGGCAACCATGACTGTTCCGATTATCTACCGGCCCATTAAACTAGATGGAAAATATGTTTTTGATGGAGGCCTTTACAACAATTTCCCTGCCGATGTAATGGAAAGAGACTTTAAACCTGATTTTGTGATCGGTGCCAATGTTTCTTCAAAAACCTATAACGAATACCCTAAAAACATAGACGATCGTTTAATGAACCGCTTTTTGGTATACATGTTTCTATCCAAATCGGATTCTACCATGATCGGAAAAAACGGCGTATACATCCAGCCCAATCTGGCTACATATAGTGTAACTAATTTTGCCCCCGTAGAAGAGTTGATTAAAAAAGGCTATGATGCAACAATAGCCGATATGCCAAGGATTAAAGCCTTGATCAGCAAAAGAGTGAGCGATGAAGAACTGGCAGAAAGAAGGGAAAAATTTAATGCGAAAAAGCCAGATCTAAAGTTTAGCAACATCATCGTAACAGGTGTAAACAGTCAGCAGAAAAAATATGTAGAAAGGCTTTTCAAAAGCGATAAACTTACTTTTAACCTGCAAGATATTAAACGTGGGTATTATAAACTGGTAGCCGACCAAACTTTCGAAACTGTATTTCCTAAAATTTCATATCAGGCTGCAACAGACAGTTATACTTTTGAGGTGGTGGCACAGCCGAAAAAGAGCTTCAAACTCGAATTAGGCGGCAATATATCTACAAGGCCCATCAGCAATGTTTTTTTAGGTGCCCAGTACAATTACCTCAACCGAAAATCGTATACTTTTGGAACCAGCTTTTACTCTGGCCGCTTTTACGAATCGGTACAGGTTAATGGCCGGGTAGATTATCCAACCAGATTACCCTTGTTTCTGGCTGCGGAGTTAACCTATAATCACTGGAATTTTTATAATACCAGCCAGATATTTATCGAAAACCCACGCCCCATTTACATCGAACAATCTGACCGTAAGATTGACCTTATGATGGGAATGCCTTTAAATTACAATACCAAAATTGTTCTTCATTCTACATTTATAAATAATAATGATCGCTATAGCCCAAACAATACCTTTGCGGTAGGCGATCTGCTCGATCAAACTATTTTTAATGGATTTAGGGGATCCTTAAATCTCGAAAAAAATTCGTTAAACCGGAAACAGTATGCCAGCAGAGGTCAGAGCTTTTCGCTAAGTTTCAATTACACCACAGGCCGCGAAAACTATAATCCCGGCAATATTTTCCGCAACACCCCAGGTTTTGTAAAAATTCCTGGCAGCAGTCATTTGCGCCAGTGGGGAAGTATAAAACTTACCCAGGAAAATTACTTTTTACACCTTAAAAAATATACTTTGGGTTATATTGTGGAAGGCGTTTTCTCTAATCAACCTTTATTTAGCAACTATTATGCAACACTGTTAACTGCTCCGGCCTTCTATCCCCTGCAAGATAGCCGCTCGCTCTTTCTGGATAAGTTTAGGGCAACCACCTATGCCGCTGGCGGAATAAAAAACATTTATAATGTTAAAAAAAATCTCGATTTTAGATTAGAAGGTTATTTATTTTTACCCCATAAAGAGTTTGAGCTGAATAATTTCCAGGATATAAATTACGCGAAGCCTATTACAAAATTACGCTATGCGGGTACCGCTGGCCTGGTTTATCACTCCCCTCTGGGGCCGGTTAGCCTAAGTTATAATTTATATAATGATGCTGTTAAAAGAAATGGTGTATTATTGCATATCGGTTATTTAATTTACAATAAACGTTCTATCGAATGAAACGAATCTTACTCTTGCTTTCGCTGTGTTTAACCGGGTTTTTCAGCCATGCACAAACCGCAGCAATCAATAATTTTCTGGTAAAAGAAAATTTGCTTAAAAACAATAAACTGGCCATAATAGCGGCCGATTCGTTAAACAACCCAAACGAAAATATAAACGGAATCTACACCTTTAGTGTAAGTGGTTTTACACAGGTATTAAAATTTAACGATGGCATAGCCGTGCTGCCTTTACCAATCGATAAATCTACCTTTGTTTACATCAAACATCAAAACGACTCTGGCACCCACAGCAAACTGGTGTATGTGTATAAAAAAGATACCGATCTAAGTCCGTATGCCATAAATAGTTTATGGCTTTTCATCATTCCTATTATACTGGTAATTATTGCTTTTGCCTTCCGCAAACTGATCATATTTGTAGTCATTGTTTTTCTGGTATTTGTGTATTTTAACCACAGCAATGGCTTAAACCTTTCTACCTTTTTCGAAAGCATATTCGATGGATTAAAGAACCTCGTCTGATTTTCCTAACTAAAATCGTTATTGCGAGGCAGAACAAGCTTCACGCCCACTCATGCTCACGCTCGTTTCTAACGAGTGTGAAAATAACAAATCGTTTTTAACGATTAACTTTATCGTATAGCGTATAAAGGTCTAATGCAAATTCTCTTTTTAGAAAAGCAAGGCCTGTGGTACTTCGGTTATACCAGTCCCGCCCTTTGCTTAATCCCGATAAAATTATAACGATAAAAAAATCACTTTAAATCGGGATAACGCTGTCGGTCGGGTTTATTTTACCACCGATAGCAGTACTGTTGTAGCCCCCTAAGCCCGATCGAAGCGAGATGCCGATTATTTCAATCGGCAGAAGCGGGAGCGGGACTACAGAGAACCAATAGCTTCTGCAATTGCCTTCCAGTAAAAGAAAAATTGTTTACCACAGTAGGAAATTAACAATTTGCACAAACATCTTTTTTTTACTAAAATTTTTAGTAAATTCGCTTAATGGAAAATCTATTTTTAGTGTGTTTAGTGCCTCCTGTTTCTGTTGCAGAAGACATAGACGAGATTAGAACATACATTTCAGAGAAATTTAATGTGCATGAATCATTAAAACGGCCCGCACACATCACCTTATACCCACCGGTAAAGCTTTCGACTTATGATGCAGAAAAAAAGTTTTTTAAAGCTTTAGAAGATGCTTCTTTCGTTGGGCCATTTACACAGGTACTCCGAAACTTCAATTCATTTCCGGAGCATACCTTTTATCTCGATGTTGAACAAAATGAGGGATTAATGCGCCTGGAAAAACAGATTGCCAGAGAATTACAACCTTTAAAATTGATAGCGAAAAAAGAAAAATTCAATCCACATTTAACTTTGGCGTTTAGAGATGTAAAACCACCCATTTTCAAACAGATTTCTGCTGAATTTAAAGACCGGAAATTTAAACGCGAATTCCCGGTTTCATCCTTTTCTGTTTACAAACACATAGATAAAAGATGGCAACCCTTTAAAGAATTTTCTTTTAAAGATCCCGATACAAAACCTAAAACACTAAGCCTTTTCGATTAATTAGAATGGCATACCAATACCAAAGTTGTACTGTATAAAACGATAAGTATCAGGCCCGTGTGTGGAGTTATAGCTATTTTTAAAATCTCTGGCTCCGGATAAAAATTTGCTGATTACCCACTGGTCTGATCCGATAAACTGAGGATCTTTAAGTTTCAATCCCACGTCAAATCTAAAAACAAAATACTGAACGTCGTACCTTAAACCAACACCTGTACCAATAGCAATTTGCTTAGCCAATTTACTAAGCTTAAACACGGTCAATTCATCCAACTCAGGGTATTCAAGTGTAATCGATTCCCCTCTGCGGATATTCCAGATATTTCCGGCATCAACGAACGCTGCCCCTTTCAAAGTAGCCCCGAAAAATTTCCGGGCAACTGTAAACCGATATTCAAAATTAGTTTCTATCCGTAAAGTACCCAATTGATCCAGCCCAAAAACAGCCTTCCGTACTTCATCGCTGGCAAGTACCTGTCTATTATAATTACCCGGGCCAATGGTTCTGGCCTGCCAGGCCCTTAAGCCGTTAGATCCACCAGCAAAAAATTGCTTTTCGAAAGGAATACCCGTTAAAATTGAATTACCATAAGCGTAGGCTAATCCGGTGTTTAAACGGGCAATAAATTGCCTTTCGCCACCCAAATGTTTATACCACCTAATATCCACCTCTGGCCTGGTGTACTGGTTAAAAGGCAAGCCTAATATCTTTGCCGGGTCGTTGTTTGCCGGATCATGCTTAGCACCCGTTAGCTTAGATATACCCTGCAGCATATTGCCTGCAATATCCATCCCTGCCCTTAAATAAACAAAAGTTCTCAACTGGTTTAACTTATCCGCATTCAGCGTGTAGGTATATTTCATACCCAGTGTTAAATCTTTACGATCGAGTAGTGAAGAATAATAAAGGTTGTTAAACCTGGTAACGGCATCCACTTTTGAAGTATCGAGGTTACCAAAACGGTACTCGAAATTTAATGGGGTAAAAGAGTGGAGTTTAGATTTAGTTTCAAACCAATCGTAAGTAATGGAGTTGATAAAAATCCTTCTTACCGAAACATCTTTTTGTAGAGCATAAATGTAACTGGTTGCAAAAGTAGTGTGCGGCATTCCGTTGCCACCTAAAACCGGATTGTAGAAAGGGATCATTAATCTTGGCACCGAAATACTGGCACTGATTGAAAAATCGCGCTGATAAATATCACTAAAAACCTTGGCACCATTACCTATACGCGATTGCAAACCACCTTTTACCTGAAGTTCAAATCGTTCTGCTCCTCTAAAAATATTGTTATTGGTATAGGTATTTCCGAGGGTAAAGCCAACGGTACCCCCATTAAACGGAATCTCGCCCTCCACGCGGTTACTCATTACCTTTTGGGGGGTAAGCAAAATGATCGCATTGATTTTATTTGAAGTACTGTCCCTTCTGAAATAATCGATCTTTACGTTTTTAAAAACGTTGAGCTCATACAAGCGATCGTAGGTAAGATTTTCATTCCGGATGTCATAAAGGTCACCTTGCTTCAGAAAATCGTAACGAACGATCGGATTACGTCTGTAACGCTTAGAGAAATCGGTATAAATAATCCCGTTCAAAGTATCTTTGCTTAATTTATATCTTGCCGAATCGGGCAGACCATCGGGATTTGGCGCAATTAACAAATGTGTGTAACCAATATTAAACTGTTTATGCGGACCATTTGCAGGATCTGTTACATTAAGATTCAAATCTATTTTGTTAGTCTTAGAACTGGGTTCGGCACCATATACATCAAAATTCACATAAGGCCTTAAGAAATAGAAATAGCCATTTTCTTTCATGATGCGATAAATCTGCTCCCTTTCATAAGTTAAAGAGTCTTCATCGTACTGCATTCCCTTGTGTAAATGGGATATTTTAGCCTTATTAGATTCGTAAAGATTCCTAATATTTACATTTGGGATCGAATCGGAAAGTTTCTCAATAAAATAAGCAGGACCAGGTTTGGCACTGAATACGATTTCGGCCTTTTTATCTGCAATCTTTATGGCAGAAGTTACTTCGGCCTGGCGGTAGCCCTTACTTTTTAAAAACTTTTGTATCTGTGTTCTGGAAATCTCGACCAATGTACTATCCAAAATGGCAGGCGGTGTACCAAATGGTTTAATGTCGCTTGTTTTATACCGGCCATCTTTTGTATTGAACAAATTGTACAAAGGTACATTGATACTCAGCTTAGATGCCGGCCTGATATCTTTCTGAACATAATTGTAAGCCTGTTCTTCAAATTTAGCATCAACGCTATCAATAGTTACCTTTTTCACTATCGATTGATAGTCGGCAATGTATTTAGTTGATGAGCAGGCCTGAATTAAAACAATAATAAATAGTAATATTGCAGTGCTTTTCAGTTTAATATTTATTGAGTTTTGGTATGCTTTCAAAATCACAGATTAGTTTTATAAAGTCGTTACATCAAAAAAAATACCGTAAAGAACATGGTTTATTTATTGTTGAAGGTATAAAATCCATAAAAGAATTTTTTCAATCAAGCTACCAGATCCATACTATATTTTACAACAGCGAACAATACAATTTGTTACCCAAATTGCCTGCAAATATAAACTTATTTGAAGTAAAGAACGCCGAATTAGATAAGATTAGTACGCTGCAAACGCCACAAGGCTTTTTAGCGCTCATTCATATCCCAAAAAACAGAGAATTAGCACTAACAGCGCTAAAAAATCAGTTCACTTTGGTTTTAGATGGCGTTCAGGATCCTGGTAATATGGGTACCATTATCAGAACGGCAGATTGGTTTGGCTTTAAAAACATCATCTGCTCTGCCGACTGTGTAGAAGTATTCAACCCAAAAACTGTACAGGCCACAATGGGCTCGTTGGCGCGGGTAAATATTTATGAAGCGGATCTACCAGCCTTGCTAGAGAAAAATACCATCCCTGTATTTGGGGCGTTGTTAGATGGCGAATCGATTTACAAAACCCAATGGGGAGCAGAAGGATTGGTGATTTTAGGCAATGAAGGAAAGGGAATATCGGCAGAAGTGATCAAAAAAATAAATAAACCGGTAACCATTCCGAGAATTGGGGAGGCTGAATCGTTAAACGTGGCAGTAAGTGCGGCAATCTTTTGTGCTGAGTTAGTGCGAGTTCGAAATTAAATTGAGATATTATTTGCGGGCTAACTAATAATTGCTATTTTTGCAGCCTTGAATTTAAGGGTCGAGTGGCCGAGTGGCTAGGCAGAGGTCTGCAAAACCTTCTACAGCGGTTCGAATCCGCTCTCGACCTCCATTTGTACAAATAAAATAATTAAAAGGTTATTACCATGGCAGTTACCAGATTAAAAAGAAAAGACAGAAGAAATAAAAATACAGCTCACCAAGAGGTAGCATTTTTAAAGAGAGCAACTAACATCGAGTTAGGAAGCCGCTCAGCACAACCTAAAAACGATCAATTAGCTAAAAACAATGCTGTTTTAGCTACTTTGGCAAAATAGTTTTTAGAAATTTCTTCTTAAAGATTTAAAGCATCCTTCTGATCAAAGGATGCTTTTTTTATGCGTTAGCATTTTTGGTACTCACAGTATTTATTGTAATTCTAAGCCTCTTTTCTAATTCAATCGTCATGCTGAACTTGTTTTACAAGTAGCGGTAGTATTTTCAATTGTCTTGTAGCTACTACGTGGTCAGCATCTTTCCCGCAAGATAGACCCTGAAATAAATTCAGGGTGACGATATATACTAACTACCTAAAATCTTAACTTTATGCTATCAGATTTACGAAGACACATGAATCTTACAGAAACTCTTTCAAAATTAGAATCGCTCGGTGAAGAGAAAGTCCGCGCCATGCATATTAAGAACGGCGCCAGAGAAAACATTTTTGGCGTTAAAATGGGCGAAATCAGGGCGATAGCCAAAAAGATCAAAACCGATCATGAGCTTGCACTTAAACTCTGGGAAACTGAAAACATTGATGCCCGACTGCTGGCCATCTTAATCCTTAAACCAAAAGCACTGTCTGCAGAACAGATTGAGCAAATGGTAGCATCAGAAAATTTTACCTGGGCAGCCGATTGGTTTTACAATTACATTGTTAAAGAATACCCTGATAAGGAACAATTCAGGGAAAAATGGATGAATTCAGGAAATATTATGCTGGCCCGTGCAGGCTGGAGCTTAACCAGCGGACGTATAGCCCGGGCACCTGAAGGAATAGACATCACGGCAATTCTTGACCGGATTGAAAAAGAAATGCCTTCAGCTGCACCAGAAATCCAATGGACTATGAATACTGCATTGGCCCAGATTGGCATTAACCACCCTATTTATAGAGAAAGAGCCTTGGCCATCGGCGAAAAACTTGGCATTTACCGCGATTACCCTGTTTCTAAGGGCTGCACCTCTCCCTTTGCGCCAATCTGGATTAATGAGATGGTAAGCCGTCAGAAATAGTTATTTACCTATTATCAGCATATTCATGCATGATATCCCTCTGTTTGGAGCAGGCCCGGCAAATAACATTCAATCATAAAATTCAGACCTTGTTAAATAAACAATCATAAGCATCCCGATTATTTTCAATCAGGATAAGCGGATGGCGGCGCTACAGTACCTATAAAATGCTGCCCTTCATTTTCTAAACATAAAAGACTTTTATAATCATTAGGAAATAGAGGTTCCGTTCTTTTGGCAATTTCAGCCCCCCCCTTTTGGTGCGGGTTCCGATGAAGGATCGGAAGCTCTTCCCGACAATCGGGTTTATTTAACTCGGGTCGGCGCACTGAAAGCAAGCCGTTGTTTATAAACCTGACAGAAGCGAACACGAACCCGATTTTTCCATCGGGTGAAGTAAAGCGGATGGCGGGGCTACAATCCCCATGAAACGCTGAACTTTCATTTCCTAAAAAAGAAAAAATATTAATAATGATTAAAAAACGGCTGGTTCTGATCTTTTGGCAATTTCAGCCCCCCCCTTTTGGTGCGGGTTCCGATGAAGGATCGGAAGCTCTTCCCGACAATCGGGTTTATTTAACTTGGGTCGGCGCACTGAAAGCAAGCCATTGTTTATAAACCTGACAGAAGCGAACACGAACCCGATTTTTCCATCGGGTGAAGTAAAGCGGATGGCGGGGCTACAATCCCCATGAAACGCTGAACTTTCATTTCCTAAAAAAGAAAAAATATTAATAATGATTAAGAAACGGCTGGTTCTGCTCTTTTGGCAATTTCAGTCCCGCTTTTATAGACAAACCTTGCTAACTAAACCTGATAATAGCGTAAAACCCGCAGGCGAGAAACGAGTGATGGCTCGGCGCAGGGTGAATATGTTTAAACTAACTCTTTACAGATGCTTTTGATTAACCCTGGTCCCTCATATATAAAACCAGTATACAATTGAACCAAACATGCACCGGCATCTAATTTTTCTTTTGCATCTTTTGCCGAATGAATACCACCTACCCCAATAATTGGAAATGCTTTGTTCGATTTCTCCGAAAGATAACGGATTACTTCAGTGGAGCGCTCTTTAACAGGTTTACCGCTTAAACCACCGGTTTGCGTAGTCAAATCTTTTTCTGTGGCCAGATTTTCCCTGCTAATGGTTGTATTGGTGGCAATAATGCCTGCAATTTTGGTTTCTGCCACAATTTCGATAATATCATCCAATTGCGCATCTGTTAAATCAGGAGCAATCTTCAATAAAATCGGACGTGAAATATCGTTTTTACGATTGCGCTGCTGTAAGGTATTGAGAATTTTTTTCAGCGGTTCTTTTTCCTGTAATTCACGTAAACCTGGTGTATTGGGCGAGCTTACATTCACCACAAAATAATCGACCACATCAAAAAGGCGATCGAAACATTTAATATAATCGTTTACTGCATCTTCATTTGGAGTAGCCTTGTTTTTACCAATGTTTCCACCAACTACAATATCAGGATGTTTATCTTTTAGCAAGCGCAAACGCTCAGCCATTACATCTACGCCCTTATTGTTAAAACCCATCCGGTTGATTAAGGCTTCATCGTTAGGTAAACGGAACATACGGGGCTTATCATTTCCAGGCTGAGGCATTGGTGTTACCGTACCCACTTCGATAAATCCGAAGCCTAAATTGCTAAGTGGTTCTACATATTCTCCATTTTTATCAAATCCAGCGGCCAACCCAACAGGATTTCTGAATTTTATACCGAAAACCTCACGTTCTAAACCTTTGATGTGCACATCAAAGCTGCTACGGATAATGGTTTTACCTAGTGGAAATTTATCATTAAACCATTTTAACCGCTTAACTACAAAATAATGTACGTTTTCAGGGTCAAATTTGAAGAATATTGGTTTAATAAGGCGATACATGGCACGAAGATAAGAACTTAATACTAATTATGAAAAAAGGTTAGTTGGTTCATTAGTTCAATAGCCATTCGTTCATTAGTCTAAGTGTCCAAATCCATCCCTAATCCTAACATTGGTTTATAGTTCATGGTCAATGGTTTTATGGCCATGAACTATCAATCCTAGGCAACCTGCCATCCACCAATGAACTAATGACTAATGAACCAACTTCTTTAGTAAGCTGCCGTAAACTGCTCCTGATGATGTGCATTATTTTCCAGCTCATCGGCAATAACAATTGCTAAATCTTCTACTGATAAAACAGAACGGCCTTCTTCATTAAAAACCGGACTTGTTTTACCCAAACGGTATTTCCCGGTACGGCCAGTGGTGATGCCCTGGTGCATTTCAATAGCCGGGCTAAAAAACAACCAATCTAATTCTTTCTCCTGTTTTAGCGTATTAAAATAATCTCTTACTGCTGTTGCAGCTGGCTTGTATTCTGCAGGGAAGTTCGGCCCATCTACAATTTGGTGACCATCAATCTGTAAAGTACCTGCTCCACCAATAAAAATGTAACGTTTAACGCCCGATGCTTTTACTGCAGCCTGAATAGCCGCTGCTCCCTTTACCGTATCGTTATATAAATTCGGATTAGTCCAACCCGCGTTAAAAGCACTCACCACAGCATCGGCACCTTTTAAAACTGCTGCTAATTTTTCAGTGTCTAAAACATCTACAGCGACCTTACTTATCTTATCATTATTGCTTTCAATTTTAGCGGTATCGCGTGCAATGGCGATTACTTCATTTCCACGACTTACCAATTCGTTTAAAATGGCTTTGCCTACAAATCCAGAGGCTCCAATTAATGCTACTTTCATGTTATTTAATTTTTAAAATTTATTAATCTAGTTTAAATTGTAATGTTTTTTATTACAGTTATATTCAAAATTTTTTATTTAAAACCCGCACTAAAATCTTTTAATGTTTTAGATGAAAGATTTTTCACCAAAGCGGTTTCGGCTTCATCATATAAATCGTTTAGGTGTTTGGTAATCTGTCTCCCTACCGGGCAATCGGGATTAGGTTCATTTTTGCTTTCGCCCAACAGGCTTTTTTGTTTAACCGCCCTATACACATCACCCAGATTGATGTCGGCAGGATTTTTCGCCAATGTAGAGCCTCCACCCTTCCCTTCCTTGCTCTGCACGAAGCCATGTTTATGTAGATTGGCCAATTCTTTTCTTACCAAAACAGGATTACAGTTGATGCTTCCGGCAATATATTCAGAATTCAATAGCTGCCCCTTCACCTGATCGAGGAGCGTAAGAATGTGAAGCGATATGGAAAAATGACTGCTATTCATACTGTAACTATTTTTATTACAGAACAAAGGTATGATAATTTTTATACATCATAAAAATTTAACACCATTTAACCCTGTACTGACAATTATAATGCGTTACCGTTTTATAGATCACTAAAATTTGAGGATATAGAGCAGATAAGCGTTTTATCGGGTATCAATTTAAAACAGTAATAATTACTAAACAGGCACTTAAAAGCTTTTGTTTTTATAAAAATTGATTTTTAATGTCACTATGGCACCAATTAGCAAGTATTGCTTACCCAAAAACCAATTAATGTTTTAGCTTATCCTATTTGACTTTCCAGCTGAAAAAAGCCTTTAAATTTCGTACTTTTGCAGCCGAAATGATTTCAATAAATAATTTAACCTTCCTGATTGGCTCAAGGGCCTTGTACGATGACGCGAACTGGCACATTAAACCTGGCGACAGAGCTGGCTTAATCGGCGCCAATGGAACAGGAAAATCAACACTTTTAAAAATAATTGTAGGCGAATATGCCCCGAGTTCAGGTACTGTGTCCATGTCTAAAGACCTGAAAATTGGCTACCTAAACCAGGATTTACTTTCTTACGATTCTCACCATAGCATTTTGCATGTGGCCATGGAGGCTTTCGAGCGCCAAAACCAATTGCATGATGAGATTGAGGAACTGCTAAAAAAAATCGAAACGGATTATAGCGAAGAGGTTCTATTTAAATTAAGCGATAAACAGCAAGAATTTGAAGCTTTAGACGGCTACAACATCGAATACAGGGCAAATGAAATTTTGGCCGGTTTAGGTTTCAGTACAGCCGATCAATTGCGTCCGTTAAATACCTTCTCAGGGGGTTGGCGTATGCGTGTAATGCTGGCTAAAATATTACTGCAAACTCCTGATATCCTATTGCTGGATGAGCCTACCAACCACATGGATCTACCTTCCATTAAATGGTTGGAAAACTATTTAATGGGTTTTGAAGGGGCCATTGTGATCGTATCTCACGATAGGTACTTCTTAGATAAAATTGTAAACCGTACGGTCGAATCGCGTAAAGGAAAATTAACCGTATATGCGGGTAACTATAGCTTCTATGTGGAAGAAAAAGCCTTACGTGGGGAAATCCAGAAGGGTGAATTTAAAAACCAACAGGCTAAAATCAAGCAGGAAGAACGTTTAATTGAGCGTTTTAAAGCAAAGGCGAGCAAGGCTAAAATGGCACAATCGCGGATGAAAGCTTTAGATAAGATGGAGCGTATTGATGATGTTGATGATGATAACCCAACCGTAAATTTCGCTTTCAAATTTTCTAAACCATCGGGCAGGCACGTGGTGCGTATAGAACACGCCAATAAAAGCTATCCAAATGTGCATATTTTGGATGATGCTGAAGGAGTGATTGAAAAAGGCGATAAAATCGCCTTGATCGGCGCAAATGGTAAGGGTAAGTCTACTTTATTGAGAATGATTGCAGGAGCAGAGAAATTTGAAGGTTTCTGCGAAACTGGTCATAATGTTACCACCACTTTCTTTGCGCAGCACCAGTTAGAATCACTACATTTAGAAAATTCAATTTTAGAAGAATTACAGGCATTTGCCCCAAAACATACCGATACCGAATTACGTAGTATTTTAGGTTGTTTCCTTTTTACCGGCGATGATGTTTTCAAAAAAATCAAAGTGCTTTCGGGAGGGGAAAAATCGCGTGTGGCCCTGGCTAAATCATTAACAACAGATTCGAATTTCCTGATTCTGGATGAGCCTACCAATCACCTGGACATCCAATCGGTAAACATTCTGATTCAGGCATTACAACAGTTTGAAGGTACTTTTATTGCAGTATCCCACGATAGGTATTTCTTAGATAATGTAGCCAATAAAATCTGGTTTATCGAAGGCGGAAAAATTAAACAATACCCTGGTACTTATGCCGAATATGAAGAATGGAATAGCAAAAGGGTAATTCCTGTGGCTAAACCTATTCCGGTTAAAATGCCCGAGAAACAAAAGGAACAGCCAAAAGTAGTTACGCCAAATACGGCCAACCAATTAAAAAAGCTGAACGACGAACTGCAAAAAACAGAAAAGCTGATTACAGAACTGGAGCAGAACGTTAAAAATATTGAAGCAGAATTGGCTGATGAGCATGTTTATGCCAAAGCCGATAAATTAGCTGAAGCCAACAAACGTTATTTAGCGACTAAACAGGAGTTAGACAATTGCCAAAATAAATGGGAAAGTTTAGCTGCTGAGATTATGGAGCTGGAAGGATAGTTTTTAGCCCCTATTAAAGCATATTAAGGCCACAGAGAATGCTGTGGCTTTTTTTATTGCCATGGAAGCGCAGAAATACGGAATACTAAGCATATGATCAACTGTGTACTAGGTTTAAATCGAAGCGTTGTCAACTTTCAGGCTACCTTGCTATTCAAGTTGACAACGCTGAACAAATCAAATTTCCATAAAAAAGATCTCTCCGCTACGGTCGAGATGACGCCCCAAGAGAAATAATGTGCAGCCAGATGTTACCATCTGGCTTTGTTTATGAATTCATCATTTAGTGTCAGATAGTAATATCTGACACCATGGATATGGCGGGAGTTAAGGAATCGTTGCGTCATCTCGACTGAAGCAACGCGGAACGGAGAGATCTGTTTAGTAGATTTCTCGACTGCGTTGCACCCGATAGCTATCGGGTCCGCTCGAAATGACGGCACGCTGAAAATCTTCCGTGTCAATCCGTGCATCCGTGGCCAAACTTAAAGATGCGTTTTGCCACTTCCCAATAAAACTTTACTTTTAGCCATGCAGAAAATATTAATTCCGGTTTTATTTTTCATCTCTACCCTGGCCTTCGCACAAAACGACAAAACGTTTACCAACGAGAATAAAATTTATCTTCCAAATATTAAAACTGTACTTTGTTATAACAGCAATAAAGAGCAGAGCCTACCTGTAATTATGCTCAATTCGTCAGAAACCATAACTTTTTCGTTCGACGATTTACTTGCAGGCACCCAAAACTACTGGTACACCATAGAACACTGCACCGCAGAATGGGAAACTTCGAAAATTTCGAGTATAGATTATTTAGGAAGCTTTAATGATGACCGCATCATCAATTATCGCTACTCTTCTAATACCGCCCGAAAATACACCCATTACGAAATCAGTTTACCCAATACCCAAATCCAGCCAAAAATCGGGGGCAACTACGTATTAAAAGTTTATTTAGATGGCGATAAAAACAAACCTGTTATTTCGCAACGTTTCTACATCCTCGATAGTCAGGTTGCTGTAGCGGCAGAAGTAAACAATTCCATGCAGGTGGAAAACAGGAACTATAAACAAAAAATCAATTTCACTATTAACCATGCTTTCCCTATCCCCAACCCGTATCAGGATATTAAAGCAGTAGTAATGCAAAACTTCAATGCCAATACTATTCAGGTTAATACTAAACCTTCGTTTGTAAGACCAAACCAATTGGTTTATAACGACCTCAATACGAATGATTTTTGGGGAGATAATGAATTCAGAAAATTTGATACGAGGAGTTTAAGGTACAAGGCTGATAATGTTAAAGATATTTACCGCGACAATCAATCCGTAAACGTCATGCTTTTTCAGGATGCGGCCAGAACTGTCGGTGCATTTGCCAACCAGTACGATGAAAATGGAAACTTTTTTATCCGCAATACTGATGGACGCGATGATAAAACAGAAGCAGAGTATATGAGTGTTTTATTTACATTAAATGCTCCGGCACCCGGCCCGAATGGCGATGCCTATGTTGTTGGCCGGTTTAACAATTATACCATGAGCAATGAAAATAAATTGCTCTATGATGCCAACAGGAAACAGTTTTACGGTAACGTTATACTTAAACAGGGCCTATACGATTATGAATTTGCCTGGTTTAATAAAGACACCAGGGTAATGGAAACCAAACCTTTCGAAGGTGCATTCTTCCAGACTGAAAATAGCTATCAGATCTTTGTTTATTATCGCCGTCCCGGAGCGCGATGGGATACATTGATTGGTTATACCAATTTGAGCAATAAAGTTACCGATAGAAGGTAAATCAGCTTGCAATGATGATGCGTCAAAGTGTAAAACAAACGATATAAGATCTATAAGCTTAAATGACCTTATATTCCTTATGTGGCAAAAGACCTTTTACCTATAATACGCTTAGACAAATAATTATAAATTAGGCTCGATTTAAAAGATCTTCGCCAATTAGACCCTGAAACAAGTTCAGGATGACGATCGATTTAATTGTCAATTTGACTTTTAATGTTACATTTCTTACCTTTATTGTTACATAAGTTTTCTTTGTTTTAAATGTGGTTATTTACTTTAGTGTTTCAGAAAGCAACCAGATAAACACTTAGAAAATAAGTGTATCTAACCAAAAATTATGTTTAAAAAGTTAATTGCCGTAGCATTAATCGCCTATCCCTGCGCACAGATTTCAGCACAAACTTCTAGTGAATCGTACACACAATCCATTAATGGAACAAAATTAAAATTCGACATGCAGGCTATACCAGCAGGCAAATTTAAGATGGGAAGCAAAACAGGGAAACCTGATGAACAACCCGTTCACGAGGTTAAACTCGATGCTTTCTGGATTGGAAAACACGAAGTAACCTGGGATATTTTCGAACCTTTCCTTTATCGCGATTACGAAAAACAAGCCAGCACAAGTGCTATTCCAGCCGAGGTAGATGCGGTAACCAGACCTACAAAACCCTATCTTGATATGACTTTTGGCATGGGTAAAGAACACCAGCCAGCGGTAGCAATGACTCAATATAATGCCATTCAATTTTGCAAATGGCTTTATGTGCGTACAGGTATTTTCTACCGTTTACCAACAGAAGCAGAATGGGAATACGCCTGTAAAGCAGGTACCGAAACCAATTATTCTTTTGGCAATGATGCAGCCAAATTGGGAGATTATGCCTGGTATAAAGACAATAGCGACAATAAAACCCATCAGGTAGGGCAAAAAAAACCAAATGCCTGGGGATTATTTGACATGTACGGAAACGTTAGCGAATGGACTTACGACCAATACATCGCTGATTTCTATAGTCAAAGCAAGGATAAAATTGCAGAAAATCCTGTGGCAGTTCCCGAAAAACTCTATCCAAATGTAGTTCGTGGGGGCTCTTATGATGAAACACCTAACAATTTAACTTCAACAGCTAGATTAGCATCTGATCCATCGTGGAAACAATTAGATCCACAGATTCCGAAAAGCAATTGGTGGTTCCCCGAAGCTCCGTTTGTGGGGATGCGCCTGGTACGCCCGGTAAAAACGCCATCAAAAGCTGAAATTGATGCTTATTACAATAAACAACCTATAAAAGACTTTTAACCGACACTATCTAACCAAAATAAAAACTAAACACATGAAAAAACCAATCAACCAACAAGATCGTCGCGATTTTTTAAAAGCGACAGCAATGCTCGCAGGCGGTGCAATGTTAAGCAGTATCCCATTGGCCGGAGCTTATGCTTCGGGCTCTGACACGATTAAAATTGCCTTAATTGGCTGTGGCGACCGCGGTACCGGAGCCGCTTTCCAGGCCTTGAGTACCAAATTCAATATTAAATTGGTCGCTATGGCCGATGCTTTTCAGGATCGCCTGGACAGCAGTTACCAATCATTAAGCGGAAAATTTGCAGCAAAGATGGATGTTCCAAAAGAACGCCAGTTTGTAGGTTTCGATGCTTATTTAAAAGCCATTCCTTTAGCCGATGTAGTGTTGTTAACCACTCCTCCGGGCTTCCGTCCTATCCATTTCGAAGAAGCGGTTAAACAGAACAAACAAGTTTTCATGGAAAAACCTGTTGCTGTAGATGCACCGGGCATTAGAAAGGTATTGGCCGCCGCTGAAGAAGCTAAAAAGAAAAAATTAAATGTTGTAGTAGGTTTACAGCGCCGTTATCAGACCAACTATCGCGAGTCGATGAAACGCATTAACGATGGTGCCATTGGCGATATCATGTCGGGCCAGGTATACTGGAACAGTGGTGGCGTTTGGGTACGTCCGCGTAAAGCAAACCAAACCGAAATGGAATACCAAATGAGAAACTGGTATTATTTCAACTGGTTATGCGGCGATCATATCGTTGAGCAACATGTACACAATATCGATATTGCCAACTGGATAAAAAACGGACATCCGGTTTCGGTACAGGGAACGGGAAGCCGTGCCTGGAGAACAGGGAAAGATTACGGAGAGATTTACGATAACCACTCTATCGAATTAACTTATGCAGATGGTGCGGTAATTAATAGCCAGTGCCGACATTTCGAGGGTATCAGTAACCGTGTAGATGAATCTTTTCAAGGTACCAAAGGTAAAATTTATCTTTCAGGCAGCAATCAGGCCATTATGAAAGATTACAGTGGCAAAGAGCTATATAACCACAATACCAAAGGAAACGCTAATCCTTACCAAACAGAACACGACGAGCTATTCGACGCTGTTTCTAAGGGAGAATATAGATTCAGTAATGTAGACTATGCTGCAACCAGTACATTCTCTGCAATTATCGGTCGTTATGCTACTTACTCTGGTCAAACCATTAAATGGGATGAGGCTTTAGCTTCGAACATCAGTTTAATGCCGGAGCGTTTTGCGTGGGATGCGAACCCAAGATTAATGCCTGATGAAAAAGGGCTATACCCTATCGCCATGCCCGGACAAGCAAAGGTGATCTAAAACTAAACTGATGCGTTATAGGTTTTTACTTTTCCTGTTACCACTGATTTTTGCTTTCTCCTTGAAAAAAGAAGTGAAGCAATACAAAATCAATGGTTATGCACAAGGAACCGATTATGCTATAATGTACTATGCCACTGATAGTTTAGCCACTAAGGCAGGCATAGATAGTTTATTAAACGAAATTGATTTATCGATGTCGCTTTACAAAAAGGGATCATTGATAAATCAGTTTAATGCTGCCAAAAAGGAAATCAAAACCGACCGTTTTATAAACGATGTGCTCAAAAGGAGTTTCGAGATCAATCGGGATACAAAAGGTGTTTTCGATATTACGGTTGCTCCATTGGTACAGGCCTGGGGTTTTGGGCCAAAAGAAGCTAAAAACGAGCCCGATCCAGCAGTCATTAAATCGATACTCGCCTGCGTAGGCATGAAAAACCTAAAATTAAAGAATGGTTTATTAAGCAAACTAAAGCCTTGCGTGCAGATCGATTTAAACGGAATTGCCCAGGGTTACAGCGTTGATTTAATTGCCGCTTATCTCGAAAAAAAAGGAATTAAGCAGTATGTAGCCGAACTGGGGGGCGAAATTCGGATTTCAGGACCTAAACCCAATGGCGAAACCATGAAGATCGGAATTGAAGGCCCAGATAAGGATGGAACGCCGGTAATCAGGCATATCGCTGCGATAAATTCAGGAGCAATCACCACTTCTGGTAACTACCGGAAATTCCACCAGAGCGGAAAGAAAAAGATTTCACACCTGATCGACCCCAAAACAGGTTATCCGCTAGATAATGAAATGATCAGCGTAACAGTATACGCCAATGATGCCATTACAGCCGATGGTTACGACAATGCCCTAATGGCCATGCACCTTAAAGATGCAATTGCCTTTGTAAAAAGCAGAAAAAATCTCGAAGCTTATTTTGTGTACCATCAAAAAGATGGCAAAGTGGCTGATACCTTAACCACAGGGTTTAGAAGATTAATTACACAAAATACCTATCCGTTTTAAAAACAAACCGATGAAAAGAAGTGAATTTATAAGAAACAGCTTGTTAACTGCTGGTGCAATTACTACAGGAGCCGGAATTACCCGTACTTTTGCAGCTGAAAAGCAAAATACCTTAAGTGATAAGGTTTTTAACATGGATTATGCCCCACACCAGGGCATGTTCGAAAACCATGCGGGCAAGAGTTTTTTAGATCAGATCCAATTTATGTACGATAAAGGTTTCCGTGCTATCGAAGATAACGGCTACCTAAACCGTTCAGTAGAAGAACAGGAAAAAATTGGAAACCTCCTGGCGAAACTGGGTATGCGCATGGGCGTTTTCGTGGTAGATGGTGGCGATAACTGGAAAACTTCTTTAACCACTGGCAAAAAGGAATTTAAAGACAAATTTGTTGAAACCTGCAAAAAATCAGTCGAAGCCGCAAAACGTTGTAATGCAAAATGGCTTACCGTAGTTCCTGGGTTTTATGAACGCAATCTACCTTATGGCAATCAATTTGCCAATGTAATTGATGCCATGCGTGCAGGGGCCGAAATTTTTGAACCCCATGGTTTGATTATGGTTTTGGAAACCTTGAGCGACACCCCAGAGCTTTTCCTTCAAAAAACAAATGAAACCTACGCGGTTTGTAAAGCGGTTAAAAGTCCTTCATGTAAAATCCTTTACGATATTTATCACATGCAACGTACAGAAGGCGACTTAATTAAAACTATCGACCGCTGCTGGGATGAAATTGCCTACATCCAGATTGGCGATAACCCAGGCCGGAAAGAACCTACAACCGGAGAAATCAATTATAAAAATCTATTCAAACACTTACATAAAAAAGGTTATAAAGGGGTAATGGGTATGGAACATGGCAATTCGAAAGCTGGAAAAGAGGGCGAATTGGCTGTTATTTCTGCTTACAGGGCTGAAGATAATTTTTTGTAATTAATATGTTCAAATAAAGCGTCGTCATCTCGACTGAAGCGCAGCGAAATGGAGAGATCTAGCTAATAGATTTCTCGACTGCGTTGCACTCCGCTCGAAATGACGATCATTCGAAGAGATATTTGCATTAAATTCTCAATGCCGTGGTCTGTGTCCCCACAGACCACAATATCAACTCTTCTCCTACCCCACCTTCAACACCCACACTGAAACACTTCCTGCATTGCAGTGAAATTCTGCCCAGCCATTTTCATCAATGATTACTTCCTGCTCTCTATAACCTAACGCATCAACAAAGGTTTTTCCGGCAAAGTGTTTACCGATTTCCATTTCTTTAAAGCCTTCTTCCCCTGTGCTTAACAATACTGCCAAACCACTATTTTCATGTTCCTCATCACCTGCGCGGGTCCATCCTACGCAGATGCCATGGTCAAAATAATCGCGTTGTTCACCGTAGGCTAAGGCTGTACGGATTTTACTCATGGTTTCTACTGCAGGAATTGCGACCAGCTCCACATGTACCTCATCGCCTTCTTTGTCTTTATCATCATAAATTCCTCCGTACAGATCAGGAAAGAACAAACACGGGATCCCTTGTATACGCAACAGGATGATGGCATAAGCCAAAGGCCTGAACCAAAAATCAACATAAGATTCTAATGCCTGCAAAGGTTGTGAATCATGATTATCAACAAATGTTACGGCCAGATCAGGCTTTACCTGAACCAGGGTTCCATCAAAGATCGTCCGCATATCAAATTCCTCGTCCTTACTCGCCAGGAAAAAATTATGATGCAAAAGCGAATCGAATATTTGTGTCCGGCCACCCGTAATCTCAATGTATTTCAATTGTCCTTCTCTATCTACCACATTCCAATCTTCGGCCACGATAAAAAATTCGCGGTTAAATTTTTGGTTCAGGTGATCGATCCACTCTACAATAAAATCCGGATTGATGTGTTTAACCGCATCTAACCGAAAACCATCTACTTTGGTGGTTTCCACTACCCATTCGCCCCAGTATTTTAATTCTTCAATTACAGCCCTGTTGCGGTAATCGATATCGTTAAACATCAGATAATCGTAATTTCCAAATTCTGTAGATGGAACCTCTTCAAAACCTTCTCCTAAATAATTCTGGATCGAATAGATTGCCGTTTTTTGGAGGTCTTCGGCCCAGTCTACTCCACTAAAGCATTCATGATTCCATATAAATTCAGAATATTTTCCCTGCCGCCCCGGGAAAGTAAACTTCGTCCATGCTTGTATTTCGAAAACATCGCTGGTAAATTCGTTTCTATCTTCTGGATTTACAGTTCTAACGGCTATTTTTTCGAGTTCATCGCCACCGGCTTTGTGGTTAAAAACCGCATCGGCCAAAGCTCCAATTCCATTATCGTGCAGTGCTTCAATAGCTTTAATATACTCATCTTTAGAGCCATGTTTGGTATTCACGCTCCCTTTCTGATCGAACTCGCCCAAATCGAAAAGGTCGTAAACGGCATAACCAACATCATAAGCCGCATTGTTTGATTTATAGGCTGGAGGTAACCAAACAGCGGTTATTCCAATTTCTTTTAAATGACTCGCTTCGGCAGCTACTTTAGTCCACAAATTTTGTTCTTCATTATAATACCAATGGAAAAATTGGATCAGGGTCTGGTTTTGCATTAATTTGGATTTTTTTGTATGGATAACATGATAGCTGATGAATTTGTTTTTGAATTACAAGAACAATATTATGCATGCTTTTCCCCTGATTTCGCTGATAGCCGTAGAAACACTTAAATAAATCTGCGAAAATCCGTTTGATCTGCGGGAACCACGTTGCCTATGTCTTTCCCGCTGATTTCGCAGATCACCGCAGAAAAAAATCCTTTCAATCCGCTAGAATCTAAGGAATCGCTTTTAAAACATAACTTCTATGCAAAAATTAATTAACCACCGAAACACAGAAATCACAGAGGAGATTAAAGTTTTTCCGTGTTTTTCGTGCTTCCGTGGCAAACGTAATACTTAGGTTTGCGCAAAAAAGATGATCTTTCCCGCTGATTTCGCAGATCGCCGCAGAAACAACTTCTAAATCCGCCAGCATCTATTTGCAATACCATTTTACCCACATTTTACTTACTTTTGCCATCAAATGAGTTTAAAAAAGAAATTTGCCAGAGAAAGTTTTACCATCATGAACGAATTGGTATTACCAAACGATACCAATACCTTGAACAACTTAATGGGTGGGCGCTTGCTCCATTGGATGGATATTGCAGCAGCAATTTCGGCTCAAAAACACTGTAACCGTATCGTGGTAACTGCTTCGGTTGATAACGTTTCTTTTAAACAACCCATTAAATTAGGTGATGTAATTACCATTGAGGCCAAAGTGACCAGGGCTTTTAATACCTCTGTAGAAGTTCGTTTGGATGTTTGGGCAGAGAATATTCCAAGTGGTGCACGCCAAAAAAGTAACGAGGCTTATTATACTTTTGTTGCGGTAGATCAGAGTGCCCGTACCATCCCTGTACCAGAATTAATACCAGAAACGCCTGAAGAAATTGATCTATTTGATGGTGCACTGCGCCGCAGGCAATTGCGTTTGGTATTAGGTGGAAAAATGAACCCTGATGATGCCAGCGAACTGAAAGCTCTTTTCTTTAAAGCATAATTTTTACACTAAATTTCTTTTTGCTTAGCACGATTGTTTTATTTTAGCGGTTTACCCTACGCTGAAAAATATGACAACTTATACCATTCTTATTATTTTAAGCGGATTAGTTATTTTCTCTTATCTGTTTGATTTAGTGGCCAGTAAAACCAAAGTACCATCGGTTTTATTGCTACTCCTTTTAGGTATTGGTTTACGTTTGCTGGTCGATAACCTGAAGATACATACCTTCAATTTCCTCTCTATCCTACCAACATTGGGTACTGTAGGCTTAATTTTAATTGTTTTTGAGGGCTCGCTCGAACTTAAATACGACCGGAATAAAAACAAGATTATTCGCAGTGCTTTTTTCTCTGCCCTAAGCATTTTAATTGGAACCATCGTGGTAATCACAGGCATTATTTATCAGATCACCCATCACGATTTATATACTTGTATAGCGAATGCCATTCCCTTTAGTGTAATCAGTTCGGCTATTGCCATCCCTTCGGCAGCGGCATTAAACAATACCGATAAAGAATTTGTAATTTATGAATCTTCTTTCTCTGATATTTTAGGGATTATCATCTTCAATTTTGCCATTACCAACCATTCGATCAATACATCTGCTTTTATTGGTTTGGGGTTAAGTACCTTCCTCATCCTTTTACTATCGGCCATTGCCTGTGTGGTGTTGTTATACGTAATGGGCCGATTGGTACACCACATTAAGTTCTTCTTAATTATAGCCATACTGATACTGGTTTATGCCATTGGTCAGTCTTACCACCTATCCTCTCTGGTGTTGATTTTGAGTACAGGCCTGTTTCTGAACAATGCCGATACGATTGAGAATGCCTGGTTTAGAAGTGTCTTTTTATACAAAAATTTAACAGCCGATTTATCCCAACTCTATCAGTTATCGGCCGAAAGTGCTTTTATTCTGCGTACTTTTTTCTTCGTTATTTTTGGTTTTACGATGAATATCGGTGACTTAAATAACAAAATTGTACTGGCCAATGGCCTTTTCATTTTGATATCGATTTACATCATCAGAGTGGTATTTCTCAAAATATTCAAAAAAGAAAACCTGAGTCCGATTTTATACATTGCCCCCCGTGGTTTGATTAGCATTTTGCTTTATTTCAACCTGCCAGCTTCCTTAAAAATACCTGAAGTGGGTACGCCATTCTTATTCCTGGTGGTACTGGGATCGAGTATTGTAATGACGTTGGGGATAACGCTAAGTAAAAGAAATGGTAAGGTTCATTAGTCATTGGTTCATTGGATTGATCGTATAGACTCTAGTAGAATGATCGTCATCTCGACTGTAGTGCAGCGAAATGGAGAGATCTATCTGGACAGATATATCGTCATTTGTTTAAACCGGTTAGTAGTCCATTGGTCATTGGTTCATTGGGTTAAACCGTATAAATTCCAATAGAATGATCGTCATCTCGACTGTAGCGCAGTGAAATGGAGAGATCTATCTAGACAGATTAGCTTCATTCTACGCCAAACTCCCAACGCTACCCGCAACACGCTAAGGTTTAAACGTAGCTGAAATGCTTTTTAGCTGGTGCAGTTCGGCGAGCACATTTGGATTGGCCTGATAGTAAATGGAATAATAACTGAGTTCGTTTAACTTATTTTCATCTATTTTATTAAAGTTAAAACGTGCCAGATTCGGATTAATGGCATGGATAGGCATTGCAATAGCATTTGCAAGTGTTGTAAAAACCACAGAATATGCAGTTGCTGCCGCATCTTCCTTCAGACCCGGCTCTTCCTTACCCCATTTATCAACCATTTTACCAGCTGTATTCATTTTATATTCTTCTGCCCGATCTTCACCTATTTTAATAAAACTCGTTCCTTTATAGCCCTTTTTAATCGTTCTGATCTGTACTGTTTTAATTTCATTAATCGGAACCTTAATAAATTCGCTGTCATGATTCAGGATCGCATTTACAGAATCTACTTTGTATAAAATCCCTTTGTATTTTCCATTTTGGGTTTTTAGAATGGCGATGTAAGGTTTTATACCTTGAGCATTTGCTAAAGTAAAGGAAAGAAAAAAGAGGAGTGTAATACAGATGGTTTTCATATCAAGGCGTTAAGATTTATCAATATTTTATCAATATAATAAAATTTGAAGAATTTTCAGGTTTCTGAGTTAACTTGCGCCAAAATCCCTTAATGGAGATCTAAATAATTTTGCGAACCTTTACCTTATAATCAATAGATCCTGCGATCTGCTTTCGTTTACGACCCTGCAGGTCATCAGCATAATCAGCATTCCAACGATTTAAACTCCACCTTAAGCGTGTTAACCTATTAAATTGTTAACTGAAAACCGTCAACTGCCAACTGTTAACTGAAAACTGATTTAGCTTCCCATTTCCAAAATCTTATCGAACTCAGCAGCTTTAAGCGGCATTACCGATAAACGGCCCTGGCGCACCAGTGAGATATCAACCAAACTGGGTTCAGCTTTGATCTGCTCTAAAGAAACCGGATTTTTCAGGCTTTCTACAGGCGATAAATCAACCACTACCCAGTTTGCATCATCAGTAGTTGGATCCTGGTAAAACTCCCTCACCACTTTGGCAATACCCACTACATTTTTACCCTCGTTGCTATGGTAAAAAAGCACTAAATCGCCCTC
Source organism: Pedobacter ginsenosidimutans (assembly GCF_001442625.1). Classification (GTDB taxonomy): domain Bacteria; phylum Bacteroidota; class Bacteroidia; order Sphingobacteriales; family Sphingobacteriaceae; genus Pedobacter; species Pedobacter ginsenosidimutans. The sequence goes on from NZ_LMZQ01000014.1 coordinate 100,882, forward strand.
TTTCATGGCTTTCAGGTTATTACGGGCCTGGTAATTACGCACACCATCCCAAAAGGTACGGCCATCTTCATTAAATTTTTCCCAACTGTATTTAAAAGGCTCTGATTTTACTAACCAATGGTTCATGCTGCTTGTATTTATTTCGATTATTTTGCCCTCAAAACTAAGAAAAGGGAATGGATTAGGAAATAGGTTGGGGAGATAAACGAATACCACAATTAAGTTGACATACTTACTTATGTGTAATTATGGTTTCCCGTATTGAGGATTAAGATTAAACTAATAATTTAGATAAACTAAATAAATTTTAAACTCTTCACCTTCTCTTTACAATAGATCATCTGAGCGTTAGCGTTTATAAACGTTTAACAAATAACGAAGGTTTTTCTGATTTTTTAGTACCGTATACTCAGGAGTTAGCCGTCATTATACAAACAACACCCTGTATTAAGAATGAACATAAAAACAATAGAGATAACGAACATTAAAGGCATTGGACACAAGCTGTTTACCCTTGACTTAGCAGCTAACAGACCGAACATATTAGTTGCTCCGAACGGCTTTGGAAAAAGCTCCTTCGCTATTGGATTTGATTCTTTAAGAAACAACAAAATTGAATTAGACGACAAAAACTATTATCTAAAAGATGCTAACAATAGACCTATATTAACTCTCACTTTGACAACAGGGCAAACACTTGTTGCAGACGATACTCAAAATACAATTTCGGATTACTTTGATGTGTTTGTTATAAATAATCAGACTGAGCCAAAATCTGTGGTACAGAAAATCCCCGGACGTCCAGCATTTGCAAAAACTTCTCTTGACATAATGCCGACTACGTTAATCCAAACGATACCTCCAAAAATTTATTTTGATTATAACTCTTCTACCATGAAATCGACATTCGGTGAAAATGGCGGCAAATTGTTAAATAACATTTCAAACCTATTTAACTGTGGACATCTCTTCTTCAGAATTGAAAGTGAAATTGACTTTACTCGTTTCGACTTAAAATCATATCAACAAACTTTCGATTCTGCTTTTCCCGCTATAAATAGACAAAATGGAACAGGCAATTCTATTAGAGGATGGATTCAATCAAATATTTTACCTTCATTTCAAGCTTTGGATGAGTTTAGAAAGCTAGTAGACATAATCACTTCATTTGGTTTCGTTGAGGTTAAGGATGAAGTGAACGCATATTTTACAGCATGGCAAATACTTTCGGTTAAGGATAGAATGGGGATCAACTTCAAAAAAGCTTGTAAATATCTATATTACCTTGATGAAAAAGATGATTTCACAAAAACAATTGAATCCTTCAACCCAGTAAAGGATAGATTCGACATCAAACCAAAAGTTGAAGGAAGCAGCCTTGTTGTAAGATGGCCAAAGGCTCATGAAATATCGAATGGCCAAAGAGATATTTTAACTTTCATTGCCCTGCTTTTAAAATCAAGAAGGAATTTTAAGAAAAAGGATTGCATACTTATAATAGATGAAATATTTGATTATATGGATGACGCAAATCTTATAACATTTCAATATTATGTTTCAACATTCATAGATGAAATGAAAAGACAAAAGCGTAGAATATTCCCCATTCTATTGACGCATCTTGACCCATTATTCTTCAACCATTTCTGTTTCAATGACGCAAAAATTAAAGTAGGTTACCTGAAAGAGCCAAATGTAAAATCTAATCAAAACATACTAAAAATAATCTACAAGAGAGACGACTTAAGTATCAAAGACCAAGTAGATGCATACTACTTTCACTATCATCCGACGATCAATGCGATTGATTTGGAACATGAGTTTAAGGCACTTAAACTTAATGTAGATTGGGCTAAGCCTGAAAAATTCTTTCAAAAAGTATTCCGAGAGGTACGAAGATACTTATTTGAGAAAAGTGCATTTGATCCATTAGCGATTTGTTTTGGAGTTAGGATTCAAATAGAAAAACTCGTGTATGATTTAATTCCAGACCCAGCAAACAAGACGAAGTTCATAAATACAAATGGATCCAAGAATAAGCTGCATTTTGCCCAAAATATTGGAATACATATTCCCGAGACATATTTTTTACTAGGAATAATATACAATACATCTTTGCATTTAACCGAGGGACACGACATTTCAAAACCGCTCGGACTAAAACTAGAGAACGGTACGATTAAACAAATGATAAAAAATTTATTTACATAAACAAAAAGGACTAATGCCGTCTCAATACTAGTGCTAATGATAGTTTCTAGGCTAGTGGGCTTGATGAAGTGTGCTTTCACTATTAATATAGATAATAGTGCAGGAACGAAAGTCAGGCGCTCACTTTAGATTAGTACGCCAAGATTTTCACCAGAATGGCTATCGGCTAGTTGCATTGCGCTTTTAAAAAATAAAAAACAAACAATATGAAATTCACTTTGATTTCTTTCATTCTTATTTTATCTTCAACTATAACTTTTGCACAAAATACCTCGGAACCTCCTGTTCAAAATATTTCGCCGGACAGCACGGTCGTGTTTCGACTTTTTTCCACTAGAAACATTTACACATTTATTAAACTGAACACCAGAAATGGTCAAATGTGGCAAGTTCAATGGGGTATAGATAGCAAGTATAGATTTGAGAGTTCACTTTCGGACGTCTCTCAGGTGAGTTCTGTCGAAGAGAAAAATGGCCGGTTCTTCCTGTACCCTACTACTAACGTATATAACTTCATTTTGCTTGACCAAGTAAATGGTAAAACATGGCAAGTACAGTGGGGAAAAGAAGCAGAAAGAATGGTTGTTCGTATATACTAGTGGTTCTAATATATTCGCTACATGCGAACCTATATGATTAACTAATGATCACCATTACTTGCGCAAACTGAGTGTCTATGCGAGCGGACTGGATGACTTGTGCTTTCATTATTGATCTTGATATGCTACAAAGCACAAGTCAGGCTAAGGCTTGAAGTTATAAGCACTAAGACTCGCGCTAGAATGGTAAATATATAAATTGATTAATTTTTGGATATTCTAATCTCGAGTAAAATTAATATCTTGCTGACTAAATTAACACTCATGATCAACTTCATTTAAATGCTTATAAACATTTAAACGCGGATTAAGACTATTTTAAAACGCAATTCCTAAAATAAACAATATTTTTTCATTAATTGTAAACAAATATTTTGAAAAGAATTGGCTGCGTAACTTTAAGTGTTATATTCAATTCAACAGACCCTAATAATATTAAATAGTAATAACATGTTAACTCTACAATTCGATCAATCTGAACTAGCAACTTTTCAATCCTTATTTGAAAGTGACACTTATGATCCAAACTATATAGCTTCAAAGAAAATGGATGGAGGTGAAGTCTTTTTGCAAATAGCACTGACAGCTGTCAGCATAGCTTCACCATTTATAATTCAGTTTTTCCTTGATCAGAAGAAGAAAGAAAAAAAAATTAAGCTAATAAAAAAAGGCGTTGAAATGACATTTGAGACTGAACAAGATCTCAAAAAATATCTTAATAGCTTAAAATCTAAAAAGTGATTGACGAAATACTCGAAAATTCTAGAGCTCAATTTCCAAATCCTCCACGCAAGGAAATTTATTTTTATTTTCCTGACCTATACGAGCATCTTAGAAAAATTTATTCAAGTCTAGAATTGCCAACTGTTATAATTGTGCATTCACTAAATAAGCTATGTGAAACCTTTAAATATGGTAATTCAAATTATATTATCTATGATCAATATCTTGGACAATGCTTTAATAAATTCAATAGACTAATATATTATGAAGAAGAGCGAGAGGTTAAGGCTTATTTATGCAAACTACTGGGTGAAGAATATTATTTGATTAACGATATCAACAATTGCATACCATACCTAGTATCATATCATGTCAATGCGAGTGCAAACTTCACTCAATTACCTCAAGATTTTTTGGTAAAAAAAAATGATCTAATTATGGTACAAGAGTCTTTCGTGTTGTTTCATGAATTTGCACACTCACTAGTTAATCAAAACCCAAATTTATTGGCAAAATCAAAAACTTTTCTAGAAAGTACAGAATCATCCAAAATAATCACAGACATTTTAAAGGAAAAAATTGCTCTAGACAAAAGAGACTCTTTCTTATCCCATTTCTATGAAGAATTCGCATGTGATCTAATTGCTTTAGAATTAACTTATTCCTTTTATTCAAAAAAAGAAAAATTTATACTTAATCATATAATCGAAGGAATATCGCTTGCTTTTTTGTATTTAAGAACATTGATTGACATTAAAATGAAAGCTACCGGTGAATATGAAATTAGTAGTAATGTGTTTAACTTGTTTACTAAATTTAGATATAATTTACTTCGTAGATATTATTTAGAATCAGCATTATTTGGCGAGGCAATTGAAAATCCTCCTCAATTAATTGAACTTTATGAAAAGTGGGAAGAGAAAATAGATATGGAAATTGTAGTATTCTTTACTGATGAATATCGAGATAAACTTAAGAACATTGTAAAAAAAGGCGGCCCTCCTTTAACCCCAGAACTTGCTAGAAAACTACTTAACCTTGCGGAGTGAACTGCTCCATATAACAGCACCTACAATAATTGGCTGTTCAGTGGTTAATGAAGCTTTGCGCTTCGATTTGGTTCTTCGTCAAGTCCTAAAAAAGATTATAAATAATTTAAAGATAATAACATAATCAATGGCAAAGAAAGACAAGAAAGCGACCTTAACCATAAATGCTTTAAAATGCCTTAACAATTTTTCTCAAGTCGAGATTGAAAAATTTGAATTGCTACTCAAGCAACCTGACGAAAGAAGCAAACTTTTGAATGAACTTCGCATACCGATTAAAAAGGGGCTGTTAGTAAAAAAAATAATCTTTAATAGGGTAAACTTTGATATTAATAAAATTCTTAATTGTTATGAATTCAATATTTTATCCGAACTCGAAAAACAAGTCTCATTAGAAATAAAAAAGGATAATCTAATTAAGAAAATAAATGAGAAGAAGATACCGATACCAAAAAACTTACTTAGAGAAATCATATTATCGGAGACAATTGATGGACTGAATAACGTTATTTACAAACTACCTACCAATTTAAAACTTGAACTCGGAAAATTGAAGTTTAGACATTCAGAACCAGACTCTGTTTCAATAATACCAATATATACCCCCATGGGAAACAAGAGATAGAATTGCCTGTAATGGCAGTTTAGCTATTTTAGGAAGGGTCAAACTGCAAAGTCAGAACTATCAACTGCAAAGTCTGAACTATCGACCGCAACGCCTGAACTATCGACTGCAACCTCTGAACTGTAGACCGCAACGCCTGAACTATCGACTGCAACCTCTGAACTGTAGACCGCAACGCCTGAACTATCGACTGCAACCTCTGAACTATCGACTGCAACCTCTGAACTATCGACTGCAACCTCTGAACTATCGACTGCAACATCTGAACTGCCGACTGCAAGTATAAAACCGCCCCTATTTATGCCTTATTTGAGCAAAAAGATTTCGTGAATTATTTAATTGTGTTTATCTTAGTGGTGCAGATTAATAAATAACATATTTTTTCACCTAACAGAGAGAGATCAATTTCAACAATTAAATTTTAAAAATATTCCTGGACGAGCGTTTAAGAAACGCATTTTCTAATTTCTCTGAAAAGAGTTATTTGTTAGTCTGCAGCGTCCAGGAACTTTAATTTCAATGTTATGCAGACTAACAATTGTAAAAACCCAAACACACAGCTCCCAAATCAGGTAGCAGCTGTAACAGAATTCCGGAAACTGATTGAAGCCTATTTCGATATGATTAGTTTATCGGATGCGAATCAATTCCTTACTGAAATGCTTAGCGCAGCTATCGGGCCCGATCCACGCTCTGGCAAACACAAACCCATTACTATTGCCAACGCCCTTTATGATGTAAACAATATCATCAATCTGCTTACCAAAGCAAAACTCTTGGCCAATGAAGAAACCTTTCAGCGTTATGCCATAAACCTGGGTTATCACCTACAAGCCGTTGGCCAATTTGATGTGGAGCATCTTTCTGAACTATTATATGTTGGATTAAATGCCTACATCTTTCAGGAGGATGATTTTGAAGGCGCAACCTTAAAATTTTCTGCCGAAATTACTGCTGCCTATAAAATGATTTATGATTGGCTGTCAGACTGCGATGCCTGGTGTAATGCTGTTGAGTGTGATGAATATAATGAAACGATCGGTTTAGCAGCTACACCATAAACGTTCAAATTTTAATTGGCCATTTACCTTATGCAGCTATGAGGGGCAACTCCCCTCCTAATTTAGGAGGGGGGCCAAAGGGCGGGGTGGTTAAGGTTTTTAACCCTTGCTAAATACATTTAATAAAGATATTTGAACCAAACCAAGCCCTATTCCCCACGCATTAACACTTCATCTATCATTCCAAATTCCTTTGCTTCGATGGCGGTCATCCAATAATCGCGACTGGCAATTTCATTTATCCGCTCATAACTTTGTCCGCTATGTTTCGCCAGAATGTGGTACAGATCCGACTGGACTTTTAACACCTCTCTGATCCTGATATCCATATCAATGGCAGTTCCCTCTGTCCCACCCGAGGTTTGATGAATCATGACCCTCGAGTGCTGCAAGGCCGAACGTTTACCCGCAGCTCCAGCGCACAACAATACCGAACCCATAGAAAGTGCAATGCCCGTACAAATGGTGGCTACATCAGGCGCGATATACTGCATGGTATCATAAATGCCAAAGCCTGCATATACCGATCCACCAGGCGAATTGATATACAATTGGATGTCGTTTTTGGTATCAACCGACTGCAAAAAAAGCAATTGTGCTTGTATCACATTTGCATTCCGCTCATCAACGGCTTCACCTAAAAAAATAATCCTGTCCATCATCAACCGCGAGAAAACATCCATCTGTGCCACATTCAGCTGGCGTTCTTCCGTAATATAGGGCGTCATGGCAACAGGCATGATATGAGCAGCTGTTCTGCCCATATACTGGTCTACATAAAGACTGTTTAAACGTTGGTGTTTTACCGCGTAAAGGCGGAATTCTTTGTTGATATCCATCATATTGATTTTAAATTTTAGGCATAACAATGCCCCTGCCCTGATAATGAGGCACGATTTATAAATTAAATTGATTGTTTATTTGCTGAAGAAACGCATTACCTTTTGCCTGAAGCTTTGGTGCGCATCGGTATTAAACAACGTTTCGTGTATGTTATTAATTTCATTTTTCAGCTGCTTCCGGCCATAATCACGCACCATTTGATAAGTTTTGTTTTGCCAGTAAACTTGCTGCCTCAGTTCAGGCTGTAGGATCATTTTGGCTTCGAAGAGGAAACTTTCTCCATCCTTATCGTCCGACAGCAGATAATGCTCTATTAAACGGAGCTCATTCAACGATGTCTTCATATTTTAAGGATTTTGCTTTAACCGTTTCTTTCACTTTTTCGAGGCATTTAAATTTCTGAGCGGTTGCAGAACGTGCCCCCGAAAAGCCAAACCGCTTTGCCAGTGTTTCCATATCCAGTTTTTCGTAATAGAAAGCACTGAGCAACTGCATACATTTCTGTCCGGCCTGCTCTAGTAAATGCATCAGTTTACCCGAAGAAACTTCCTCATATCCGGTATCTGCCAAATCGATCTCTTCATTAAGAACAAGGCCAAGCGAATTAAGGGTAGCTTGCTTGTCGTTTTCGTTATAACGTTTGATCCATAAATATTTGGCAATCCCAAATAAATAGGCTTTCTCCTGATACTTCAGCCGCAGGCCAGAAACCTGTACTTTCTCATAATACACCACCAGTGCATCCTGAAAAATGTCTTTCGCTTCCTCAAATGATCCGCCCATCTTGCTTACATGCCTTGCCACCAAAGGAAAAGCTTCTTTGTAGAGTTTCATAAAAAGTGCTTCGCGCTGGCTGGGCTGCTCTTTAGTTGATGTTGCTGTCATGATTACTATGCTTTATATAGTATGTGGCTATTTTTGATCAGATATCACCTAAAATTAACAATTATTTTTTTTCACTTTTAGCCCAATGTGTAGATACTAACACTGAAATTATTTTAGTGCTCTATGCCGCACGGCATCAAACTTTTGAAGCATCAAAAGTATGCAAAAATGCTTCGTCATCCGATAGCTATCGGATCCAGCAATGGGCCTTTTACACAATCCTTATACACATCAAAAAAACAGCGGCACTTTGTTTTGTTTGTTAGAGCTAGCTGAAAGGTTTTTGCAAACATGAAACACAAAACCACTGCGTTTAGGTTTGATAGTGCCATTTATACTGTTGTGCTACTGTTTTTTTGATTTCCCGGCCCCTGGGATTGACAGGCGTGCTTGGGTAAAATCTGTGTTTTATTAAAGTTGGTTAGCAAAATGCCTAAACTATACTGAATATCTGTGTTTCACATGATAAGCATTTAGCAGGAACTCGGTTTAACTTTTCAGCTTACCCGGTGTTGAGCTAAATTTCTTTCTAAAAGCATTGCTGAAGTGTTGTACAGATGAATAACCAAGCATAAATGCCACCGATTTTATGGGTAGACCATCGAGCAGCAACTCTTTTGCATGGTTAAGCCTGTAATCACTCAAATAACCGAATATGCTGTTATCAAACAGTCCTTTAAAGCCCTGTTTAAGTTTAAATTCGTTAATGCCGCATATTTTAGCCAGTTCGGCAACCGATGGTGGCTGGTGGATATTGGCAATGAGGTAATCTCTTGCATGATAAAGGCAATCCCTATCATAAGCGGAATGTAAAGCGGAAGGCTGTTTTTGGCTAATGGCACGTTCAAAAGCTTCGACCTGGAGCACAAGCAGCTCAATACATTTCGATTCGATAAACATGCGTTTCAGACCTTCGGGGTAATCACAATCTAGAATATCGCGGATGCAGTGCTGCATGGCCCATGAAATGGGAAGGTTTTGCTCCGCCAGCTGTGTATAACGCCCGGTATCGGCATAATCTGCCAAAACCTGCAATGCTTTGGTGGAATGTTCTGCCAGTTGCAAAAACTTTTCTTTAGCAAAATGTACCTCAAAAAAGCGGTAGCTATGGCCGGTATCGTATTTGCCTGTACCATCAAGCTCAGGCATGTAAATAATATTCTGCTGGTTGGAATTAAAGATGTACTGCTGCTTATTTACCCGGTTAAAGATCGTGCCATTACCAGAGAGTGTAAAACGCAGTTTAACCATATCGGGTACATCGTAAGTGGGCCTGAAATACATCTGTTGCTGTTTAAACAGGATGTCGCCATATACAATGTAAATACCGGGGATATTGATCTGTACCAATTCGGCATCGCTAAAAGAAAAACTGTATTTCTCCTTCCTTTCTGTTACCAATCCTCCCCGAACAGGAAGATCATTAAAGCTGCCCCCTACCTTTTTCCAGGCCCCGTAATCCTTACCAACATTGATTCCCATAAAGGCAATTATCACAAAAAAAGCCGAGCTAAGGTAATGGGGTTATCCACAATTCGATTTTCTGTAAAAGAAAATCCTTTTGATGTAAAAGCGTACAGCTGCTATTTTTCAATTTTGCCCGAATTGCGAAATGCACCGCAAGAGACTAATAACTATAACATGGAGGAGCAAGAAGACCTGAACACATTAACGCAAGATCAAAAAATTGACGTTCTCCCACCCAAAAACACCTTAATTTTTAAACTCATACAAGATTTACCACTAAAAACGAATGCAAAAGTATTGGAAATCAGCCCAGCTGGTACCGAACACCTCTCTTATCTGTTTCAAAAAGCAGAAAATATCAGTTACTCCGGCACTTATTCTACCGACTCTACGATAAAAGAAGCCTTTTTTGCTTATAAAGCCAGTAATAATGCCATAGAATTGATTAAAACAACGGATGATAAACTCGATTTTCAGGATAATTTATTCGATTATTGTTTTACGGCGAATACCATTTATTTCTGGCCGGATCCGCTAAAATACTTAGCTGAAAGCTACCGTGTGTTAAAACCGGGAGGAAAAATGAACCTTGCCTTTGTTGAAAAAAACTTTGGTAGCGGCCTGCCCTGGACGCAGCTCGATTTTACATTTTATGAGATTGATGAAGTAAAATCGTTTTTCAAAAAATCGGGATTTTCGAATATTGAAGTAAAGAAAATGATGGAGACAATAATGGATCAAAACGGAAAGGAAATCAGCAAACCGTTTATCATGGTGTCTGGCCTGAAATAATCAATAATGTGGTTAATTTAACAAAGCATTATCTCTAAAAAGATCGGAGATTCAAATAGCTAAACCGTGACGGAAGCAAATTTGATTCATGGAAGCTAAGCAACCGTTCAAGGAGTAAATGACCGTAAGAGGGGGCAGGATAATTACCCCCCTCTGCTTTTTTCGGGCAAGCGTATTTCCCTGCTGTGATTAATTATCCTATTTTCTGGCCAACAAATGTTATTCGTAACCGTTTTCAAAAACGATAGTCTGTTTTTTTTCCAGGTTCACTTCGGCAATTCCATCATCGCCCATTTTTACACTCTCAGCAGGTATATCTCTTACCACATAAGTTTTAAAAGGCAGTTTAATTCTAAGAACGCCCGCTTTTTCTGCATAAACTTTTACTGTTGTTGGCACACCGTTTTCTTTATTGCCGCTTACTAAAAAGGCGCCTTCAGCACGTAGATTATTAAAAGTAACATCTTTCCAGCTTTGTGGCACTGCCGGGAATGCCTGTATATAACCATTTCTGCTTTGCAATAAAAGTTCCTGAACGCCCTGTGCAAAGGCAAAATTGCCTTCTAAGGTAAAAGGGCGGTAGGTGAAGCCTGAGTACTGCCCCCCTTTTTGATCGCCATTTAAATGAAAACTGTTCGGCGAACAGAAATTGGATGCAAAAATTTCCAGTTGCTTTACTGCCTTACCGGCCTGGTAAGCCCTTGCATATATAGAAGCCATCCAGCTAAAAGAGTAACCACACCATGCCCTTGTACCAATTTCTTCTAACCGTTTTAAGGAGTTATCGATAATGGTTTTATCTTTCTCGCGGTTAACATCCAATAAATCGAGCGGATATATGGCCATATACTGCGACATGTGCCTGTGCGAGCTTGTTAAATTAGATCCAGGTGCAATGGTAAAACCAGTTTCATTTATTTCATAATCCGGTAACTGATTCAGCATTTCCGCCCAATGTTTGCTTTCGTCTATTTTACCTTTTGCCTTGCTTACTTCGGCCGCAGCGTTAAATAAGAACTTAGCTAAGGCCAAATCGAAATTGGTCCAGTTTAAGAACCAGGCTTTAATACTGTTATCGTTATACTCAGGACTAGAGCTTAAAGGCAGTGAACGTTTGCCATCTTTCAACCTTGTAATATTCTCCAGGTAAGTTGCTGCTTCATGGATATATGGATAGGCTCTACTTTTAAGAAACGCTTTATCCATGCTATATTTCCACTGCCAATAAAAATGTTGTGAAGTCCATGCGCTTACGGTTGGCGAAAGTGAATACTGGATCCATCCACCCATCGGATCGCCATTTAAAGTAATTACACCAGGAACATTTAAGCCTTCAACGCCAAAATACTGTTTGGTATAGGTAAGGTTACTTTTTCTGATTTTCCATAGCCAATCGGTAAAAGTGGCTCCTTCTGCCAGGTGGTTAGCGCTATATGTTGGCCAATAACTCAATTGAGTATTTAAATCATTGTGGAAATCGCCTTTCCAGGGTGGTAAGCTGCCATTATCGGCTGTCCAAACGGCTTGTAAAGTTATGGCTGGCGCACCTTTTCTGGCTACACACCCTAACTTGTACATTTCTAAATAGTATTGTTTTTGAATAAGCTGATCCGGAACAGAGATATTCGATTTATTCCAGAAATCTTCCCACCATTTGGTGTGAGAATTCCAGCCTTTTGGCTCTTTTGCCGTTGAAGAAATAGCGGGTAATTTTGCAGCTTTATCATTACTAATAGTCCAGGAACCAATTACATTGCCGTTCGCCATTATTTTCCATTGAACCAGCACTTCATAATAATGATCTTGGTAAGTAGGCTGGCGGTAACGGACACTATTTATCGTATTGTTAACTGTTCCTTTTGCATAGCCCAGTTTCTGCAAACCCTCACCTGCATGGCTGTTATCGCCTTTTTCTATCAAATTATTAGCGTAATTATGCACAATCAGGTTAGGTATGATCGCCGTTGATTTAAGATTTTCGAAACTAAAATATCCCCGTTGCCGCTTTGCATGAATGTAACAGTTAAAAACTGTACCATTTTCAAATTTTACGGTGTTTAAGGCCGTTTCGATATCCAATTCATTTGATACCACTTTACCCAGCTTAGCAATATCAAATTCCATTGCCGCTGCAGGTAATTTAGTTGGATATGGACTGTTATCATAAGGTTCATCACCTATTTTTTGAACGGCAGCATAGTTATTTTGGTGAACCTGCTCTTCTACCCACTTAAAGTTAAGTTTCGAAATATCCAGTGCTTTTCGTTCATCCCACAGATCTGCACGATCTAAAGAAAGGCGTAGTTTGTTGTTCTTTTCCCATATTAAAACACCTAACATACCGTTCCCCAAGGGCATGGCTTCATCCCACTTGTTGGCGAGTTTAGGAAAGGAAAGATTATAAGGTTTTAAAGATTGGGCATAACCTGCTGAAGAAAAGCACAGGAGTAAAAAGAATAGGGTAAATTTAGTTTTCATTTGTTTGTTTAGAAATGGTTAGCACGTGTGGTGTTCTATCAATTTCTAAAATAATGATATTAAATTACAATAAAATCCAGAAAAATTGCGCAAACGTTTGATGGATAATATAAAACAGGTTATTGCGAAAAAAAGCTTAGTGCACAATTTTAAAAACGAGTTCCTTTAAGAGTTCTCCATCTTCAACATTTCCGGTACTATCTAAACCTTTGCTTTTTAAATCGTATTCGCGGAGTAAACCGATTACCTGGAAAACCTTCCCTGTGTTGTAATTTCTTGCAGCTACCTCATAATCTTTAATAAAAAATGGAGGCACGCCCAAAGCTGATGCCGCATCGGCCTTATTGGGGATATAGTGGTATTTTAAAAGTTTAGTAAAGTAACCACCTAAATTGGCCAAAACCATTACTGTTGGATTGGCTTTAGGGTTGCTGGCGAAATAATTGATAATTTTATTGCATTTCAGCACATCGCGGATAGCCAGTGCCTTCTGCAATTCGAAAACATTATATTCTTTACTAATACCTATATTTTTCTGAACCAGATCGGTATTAATGGTTACCTCTTTTGGAACATTGAGCATTAACTTTTCGATCTCGTTGGCAATTTTAGAGAGGTCAGTTCCTAAATATTCGGCCATTAAAGCCGATGCCTGCTGGTCGATCTTGTAACCTTTATCTTTAATAAATTCTTCAATCCAGGGTACCAGTTTATAATCGCGCACAGGATCTGACTGAAAAATCAGTCCACTTTTATTAATGGCTTTGTAGATTTTTTTTCGTTTATCGAAGTTCGCATACTTAAAGGCCAAAACCAATATGGTACTCGGTAAAGGTTTCTCAAAATAATTGAGCACAAATTCGCCCTCTTTGCTGCTCGAATCTTCTTTGCCCCACTTTAAATCCTGTGCCTCTTTAACAATTACCACCTGATAATCAGACATCATCGGGTAACGCTTTGCCGCTCCCAAAACCGTAGCCATATCCGTATCCTTTCCGTATAAAACCGTCTGATTGAAACCTTTTTCGGCATCGTTCAGCAGTTTATCTTCAATATAATCTGTTACTTGATCGATATAGTAAGATTCTTCACCATGCAATAAGTATACAGGTTTGAATTTTCGGGCTTTGATATCTTTAATAATTTCGGCAGCAGTCATTGCCCGTAAAATTACGATTTAGCTTTAAGGATTTAGGCAAATGTTTATAATTTAAAGATGTGAGGTGCCAGATTTGAGATTCGCTTACATATCTTAAAATTAAACTAACTTTGAAGCCGTAATAATTGATAAATTGTTTATTGTTGCATGGTTAACTGCCAATTGCAAACTGATAACTGCCAACTGAGAAAATGTTTACCCCTACTCCGCTTAACCTTCCGCCCTATCCATTTAAAATTACCCAAAAAGATGATCTGGTTTTCATTTTCGATGAGCTGAGGAAAAAGCACCTCGTACTTACACCTGAGGAATGGGTACGCCAACATTTTATACAACACCTGGTTTTGGAAAAGAAATTTCCACGTACATTAATCCAGATTGAAGGCGGTTTAGTTTTAAACCAATTACAAAAGCGGAGCGATATTTTGGTTTACAATACCGCTGGCGAAAAACTGATGTTAATTGAATGTAAGGCACCCAAAGTAAAGATTACGCAATCGGTTTTCGATCAGGCTTCGCGGTACAATTCTATCCATCAGGCCAAATGGATTGTGTTAACCAATGGTTTGCAGCATGTTTATGCAAAGATGGATATGGAAAAAGGCAGCTTTAACTTCGTACAGGAAATGCCGGATTATTTGGGGTTGTAGCACAATAATTTTGCCACGGAAGCACGGAAAATCACAGAATAAAATTACTCCAGTTTTAAATAATGCTATTCAACCATTAATAGCAGCAAAAGCCTTCCGATTTTAAACCTGATTGACGCGAAAATCCTTTTTTGTCACCCTGAGCGGAGTCGAAGGGCAAAAAAGATTGGAGCAGAAAGCAGGACTAACCTTAAAAAGATCTACTGCAATTGCTTTCCAAAATAAAATGAAAGTAGAATAATATTCTTCTTGGTCGGAGAGACACCAACCAATAGGGAAAGAGTACAAATCTGAGCTTGTAGATGGCCTAAATATTCATAAATAGCTTTATGATTTAATCGTTTGTATAAGAAAATCAACAGTAGCAGATCTCTCCATTACGCTGTGCTTCAGTCGAGATGACGATGTTTCTATTAGATTCACCTATCGGTTGGTGTCCCACCGACCGAAACTTAATCTACATCCACAAAATGAAAGTAGAATAACAGTTCTTCTTGGTCGGTGAGACACCAACCAACAGAAAAATACTATTTGGGGTTGCTATGAGCAGGAATAACATCTTTCTGAATCATGCTATGCAATCTTCAATAGCAGCAAAAGCCTTCTGATTCTAAACCTGATTGACGCGAAAATCCTTTTTTTGTCACCCTCAGCGGAGTCGAAGGGCAAAAAAGATTGGAGCAGAAAGCAGGGCTAACTTTAAAAATAGCGACAACAATTGCTTTCCAAAATAAAATGAAAGTAGAATAATATTCTTCTTGGTCGGTGAGACACCAACTAATAGAAAAAACTCAAAAAAAGTCCTTCGACAAGCTCAGGATGACACATGAGCTACACACTATATTCCGTCTTCCAAACCTGTTTATTCCCGCTATAAATGGCCTCGTTACACATGGCCACACATATAGCCGCTTGCGTTCCGGTATTGATATTTGATGCTGGTTCTTTCCTGGTTGTTATCGATTTATAAAATTCATCTAGGGCATAATTTGTACCATCAATGGTGGCTTTATCCAAAATCGGGATTCCGCCATCTTTATTTACCACAATTTTTGTGGCTCCAGTTACGCCATCAACTATGCCTAATTCTTTTTTAGCACTTTCTTCAGGATAAAACAAGCCGGTATTGGTAAGCAAAGAAACCGAACCTTTAGTGCCTTTTATTTTAAAAAGGTAACCATCATGCGCATTGCCACAAGTGGCTCCAAAATTGCCGATCATGCCTTTTTCGTTATAACGGAGAATGGCTTGGATATTATCATAGGTTTCGCGCCCGTCTTTAAACACATCTATCCCACCCGATCCCATAATTTCATCAGGCTGGGTTTCGAAAGCCCAATTGATAAAATCAATCTGGTGCGATAAAAGTTCGGCGGCTAATCCGCCAGAATACTCCTTATACATCCGCCAGTTGATCTTACGTTCTAAAGCTGGATCTGGCACTGCCCTACGCCAATTGCCGTTACGGTCCCAACGGCAATCGATCTGGCTAACCTTGCCCAAATAACCACTTTGGATCATATCCTTCACCTTAAAATATAAAGGCGAATAACGATACTGATAACCAACCTGAAAAACCCGATTGGGATATTGTTTTACCAGTTTTTTAAGTTCGAGTGCCTGGGCAATATTGTATGTCATGGTTTTTTCTACATACACATGTTTGCCGGCCAGTACCGCATCTTTGGCAATTCTGAAATGTTCACTTAAAGGTGTGGCAATAAAAACCGCGTCAATTGTTTTATCGTCTAAAACTTTGTGGTAATCTTTTATGGCCTTTGCATCAGCAGGAACATACTTTTCGGTTTCCTTAAGTCTAAAATCGAGTAAATCGCAATAAGCTTTAATTTTATATTTTGCGGGCATTGATTTAATTACCGACAAAACACCTTTGCCACGATCGCCACAACCAATCATTGCCACATTAATAATTTCATCAGCCACTAAATTAGCAAAACCCTGGTTACCCAAAAGTAAACCAGAGCCTAACAAAGTGGTATGTTTTACAAAAGATCGACGATGCATGATATTTTAATATTTTATTTCTTTATTCGTAAATATATTTAACCACAGATTAATACGGAAAACCTAAATTGATTATTAATATTGGCTTAAAAGTTTTCTCGGATATTTTAGCTCACAGTCGTCACCCTGTCCCGAAGCTTCGGGATCAGGGTCTATATAGCAAGAAAGATGCTGAAATAAATTTACTGCGTAGCTTTACGCTGCGCTACAGGTCAGCATGACGATCGCGTTAAGAAAAGTAGGCTAAAACTAATCAAAACGTATAAATATTAACCGAACTCAGGTTACAATGTTTTAATTTTAATCGTCCTGAAATCTACTTTGTTACCGTGATCCTGAAGGAGGATATGTCCTTTTGGTGCTTCACCAAAGTTTTTCCAATCTTTATACTTGCTGATGGCAACCAATTTTTTAAATTCTTCTGAACCGCGTGTATATTCTAAAACTTTTACGCCATTTAAATAATGCTCTACTTTGTTATTTGGATACACCACCAAACGTCCGTTATTCCAGCTTCCAATAGGACGCAGGTAACGGGCTTCTTTTTTCGAAGTCATTAAATCGTATAACGAAGCCAAGGTGCGGTTTCCATCTCTGCCCAATTTTGCATCAGGATGTAAAACATCATCTAAAACCTGATATTCGAGACCAATAGCAGAACCTTTATTTTTTTCGCTCAGGGTAACAAAATATTTTACGCCACTGTTGGCACCAGGGGTAAGCTTAAACTCGAACGACAAATCAAAAGCAGCATATTCTTCCTTGGTTACAATATCGCCGCCGTTGGTCGATTCTGCACCACCCGATGGCTCTACACTGATAACGCCATCGGCAATTTTCCATCCTTTGGCGGGGAAAGTAGTTTTATAGGCACCAACCCAACCTGCATTGCTTTTACCATCGAACAAAAGTTTATAACCTTCTGACTTTTCGTAAGCAGATAAGGTATTGGGTGTTAAATTAACCGTATAAATTCCTTTTGGAAAAGCTTTGGCTTTTAAGCCCTCTGTTTGAATGTTAATGTTTTTGAAATAAACTTTCTTGCCATCATTATCCAGGTTATTGCCAATGCCATGAACCTGCAAACCGATAAATCCTGATTTATCCAAAGTATCGATCACGTAGGCCACAGGCGTTCCATTTACCCAGGTTTTGGTTTCGTTACCAATACATTCGATTTTGTAATGGTTAAACTCATTCTTTTTATACAGTGGTTTTGCCGATGGATTAAGCTCCAAAGGATATAGCCACAATCTTCTGGCCTCATCGTAAATTCCCCCGGTCCATGCCCTTGGTGTAGGGTCTATTTCTACCTGCCTGCCAAAAACCAATCCTTTACCGTTATTTCCCTCTGGTTTAATATGGCTGCGGGTTTGTACGCCCGAGTTAGTGGTTTCACCTTCGAGTTTTACATCCAGTTCTAAAATAAAATCTCCATATTCTTTTTCAGTGATTAAGAACGAATTTGGTGTGCCTTTGGTCATCGTTCCGATAATCATTCCATCTTCAACTTTGTATGGAGCGGCTCCTGCAACTGCTTTCCAACCGGTTAAGGTTTTACCATCAAATAATGGTTTTGCTTTTTGGGCAGCGGCTGATAAACTGATTAGCGAAAGTGCCAGAATACTATATTTTTTAAAATTTAACATGATTTGTTTTTTTCTTGCCGTCATTGCGGGGAAGAATGACGATATTTTTTTTTAATATTTAAATACTTTTCCGTTTGCGATTACTTCTTGTCTGCTTTCATCGAAAATTGCCTTTGCACCTGTTCGTACCGCGGCATTGGTCATGATATTGGCAATAGAGTGTGAATAACCAGCTTCAACAGGCGCATTTGGTGTTTTACGACTGCGCACACATTCCATCCAGTTGCGCATATGGCCAGAGGTTAATGCATCGCCACCCATATTGGCTCCTGTAGCCGTTTTAATTTCGGTTTTACTTAAATCAAACTCAGGCAAAAGATTGGCTTTTAAACCCATAGCTGCAGCCTCTTTTTCCTTTAAACCACCTTTTGGCGATACTTTATTGGTAATTAAATTCAACTCGCCACCGTTTGAATAGTAAACCTCGCCCACATCGCCTACACTATTCTGCATTCTTGAGGTAAAAGTAACCTGAAAACCATCTGTAGTATCAGGCTGGCCATAATCGAATACGGCAACCATCGAATCCCAGTTTCTACGGCCATCTTTCCAGGTGTAAATGCCTCCGTTTGCCACTACACTGCGCGGATGTTTTAAATTGGTAAACCAGTGCACCGTATCAATCTGGTGCGACATCCATTGTCCTGGCATACCCGAAGAATATGGCCAGAACAAGCGGTATTCTAAATATTTTCTTGGATCGAAGGCTTCGGTTGGGCGGTTCAACAAGAATCTTTTCCAATCGATATCTTCTTCTTTTAATTTGGCTACTAAATCTGGTCTGCGCCATCGGCCAGGCTGGTTTACATTCCATACCAAATCTACAGCAGTTATCGGCCCGAATTTTCCATCCTGAATAAATTTTGCCGCATTGGTATAATTCTCACCACTCCTTCTTTGCGAACCAATCTGTACAATCTGTTTGCTTGCTTTAACGGCTTTAAATGCGGCTTTGGCATCGTCCATGGTTTCGGCAAAGGGTTTTTCTACATAGGCATCGCAACTGGCTTTTACAGCTTCGATGGTGTGAAGTGCATGCTGAAAATCGGCCGTACTGATAATCACCGCATCAAGATCTTTAGTGGCATAAAGCTCATCGTTGTTCCGGCAGGCTTTAATATCGTGACCAAATTTTGCTTTTAAATGGGCAATCCCTAAATCTCTCCGGTAGTTCCATAAATCAGAAAGACCTACAATGTCGAAGTTTAATTCCTTGTTATGGTTCAGGAAACAAGGCAAAAGGGTCTCTTTAAAACGATCAGAAAACCCAACAACACCAACGCGTACCCGATCATTTGCACCGATGATGCGTCCATAACTTTTGGCACTCATGCCCATTGTACCCGCGTAGGTTGCAGCAGCAAATATTGCTGATTGTTTAATAAATTTTCTTCTGGAATTTTCCATTTGGGATATTAGGTTAGATTATCTCTTAGTTTGCTAATCTGACAAACCATTTAAATAAAACCTAAAATATGGTTAATAAAAACAAACCTTAAATATTCGCAAGTAATATTTTTGAAACTTTATATTAAAAAAATGGCTTATAATCGTATTAACCCTAAATAAATAGCCAGAAAACCCTTATTCAAGGCAATAATTTATTTTTATCGATATCTAGGAAAACGTTTGAAATAATTTATTCCTATTGAGATAGTTTTAATTAACTATAAGTAAAAAAGCCTTTCAGAAAATAATCTAAAAGGCTTTTTAGGGAGAGTCGTCACCCTGAACCGAGCCCTAGCGAGTTCACCGAAGGTAATTCATTTCAGGGTCTAAATATAATAGCAGGAAAGATGCTGAAATTAATTCAGCATGACGATCGCAATGGCTGTTAAGTTATTATTATCCTAAAACCGCTAAACTCTCTTCAATAATCTTGATTTTTGCTTCAGCATCGGCCTTTTTATTACGTTCGTTAGCAATAATTTCAGGCTTTGCATTTTGCACGAAACGTTCGTTGCTCAGTTTAGCATCAACTGATTTTAAGAAACCTTGCAAATAAATCAAATCGGCATTTAAGCGTTCGCGTTCTGCTTCTATATCAACGTTTTCGGTTAACGGAATAAAGAATTCGTCTTTACCAGCCATAAAAGCAGTTGCACCCACAATTTTATCGTTCACTATTTCAGCTTCTGATACATTGGCCAATTTGAAAACAATGTTTAACCATTTTTCATAATCAAGATCAGAATTTATTTTGATACTTAAAGGCAATGCTTCTTTAGGAGAAATCTGCTTCTGGTTCCTTACATTTCTAATTTCGGCTACAACAGTTTTAATTACCTCCGCATCTTTCAATAATTGCTCATCAAAAGCACCACCTTTCGGGAATTCGGCCACAATACAGCAGTCCATTTCTCCACGCTCGGCAAACAGATCATCATGCCATAATTCTTCGGTTAAGAAGGGCATGTTAGGATGCAATAATTTGATGATATTTTCGAAAAAGGCAATTGTAGCTTTATAACTCTCCGCATCAATCGGTTGCTGATAAGCCGGCTTAACCATTTCTAAATACCAGGCACAGAAATCATCCCAAACCAGTTTGTAGGTAATCATTAATGCTTCTGACAGGCGATATTGCTTAAAGTTGGCTTCGATTTCTACTAATGCTTCATTAAATCTATTTTCGAACCATAATATGGCCTGGGTATTCGGATTTGCTAAGTTTTCGTCAACTTCCCATCCTTTTACCAAACGGAAAGCATTCCAGATTTTGCTGGCGAAATTACGCCCCTGTTCGCAGTAGCTTTCATCGAACATTAAATCGTTTCCGGCAGGCGACGACATTAACATCCCTACACGAACCGCATCGGCACCATATTTTTCGATCAATCCAATCGGATCAGGTGAGTTACCCAACGATTTAGACATTTTACGGCCTAATTTATCACGTACAATCCCTGTTAAGTATACATTCGTAAATGGTTTTTTGCCCATAAACTCATGCCCGGCCATAATCATACGGGCCACCCAGAAGAATAAAATTTCAGGTGCGGTAACCAGATCGTTGGTTGGATAATAATAATTGATGTCTTTATTTTCAGGATTTTTAAAACCATCGAAAACTGAAATCGGCCATAACCATGACGAAAACCAGGTATCCATCACATCGTCGTCCTGCCTTAAAAATGGCTCTAATTGATGCTTGAATCCAGCTTTTTCCGTTTCTGAGCAGCTTTCATCCAAATGTTTTTTCTTCCAGAATTCTTCTAATGCTTCATCTTTAGTTTTGGCAACCACCCAATTTCCTTTATCATCGTACCAGGCCGGGATTCTCTGCCCCCACCACAACTGGCGACTAATGTTCCAATCGCGAACATTCTCCATCCAATGGCGGTAAGTATTTTCAAATTTATTTGGAATCAGGTTTACTTCTCCATTCAATACATCATCCAAAGCTGGTTGTGCCATTTCTTTCATCTTCACAAACCATTGCATAGATAGCTTTGGTTCGATAGCGGCATCAGTACGTTCAGAGAAGCCAACCTGCGATTTATAATCTTCAACTTTGTCTAAATGCCCAGCTTCTTCCAACATTTTGGCAATTTTTTTACGGGCAACAAATCTGTCTTCGCCTACTAAAATAACCGCTAGTTCATTTAAAGTTCCATCATCGTTTAAGATATCGGTAACTGGTAAATTGTGCTTAACGCCAAGCTCATAATCGTTCAGATCGTGCGCTGGTGTAACTTTTAAACAACCTGTACCAAACTCAATATCAACATATTCATCCTCGATAACCGGAATTTCATGATTAATCAGAGGCACAAAAACCTTTTTACCCTTTAAATGTGTAAAACGCTCGTCGTTCGGGTTGATACAGATTGCTGCATCGGCCATAATCGTTTCCGGACGCGTTGTAGCTATCGTTAAAAACTGATCTTCCGTTCCCGAAATCAGGTATTTAATATAATATAGTTTTTGGTTTACTTCCTTACGGATTACTTCTTCGTCAGAAACGGCAGTTTTACCGGCTGGATCCCAATTTACCATACGGATACCGCGATAAATCCACCCTTTTTTGTATAAATGAATAAATGAATCGATCACCGCTTCAGAAAGATCTTCTTCCATGGTGAAACGGGTACGGTCCCAATCGCAACTAGCACCCAGTTTCTTTAACTGTTCTAAAATAATACCACCGTATTTCTCTTTCCACTCCCAGGCATATTTCAAAAATTCTTCACGCGAAAGATCTTTTTTATTGATACCCTGCTCTTTCAACATGGCCACAACCTTAGCTTCGGTAGCAATAGAGGCATGGTCAGTTCCTGGAACCCAGCATGCATTTTTACCTTGCATACGGGCTTTACGGATCAATACATCCTGAATGGTATTGTTAAGCATATGCCCCATGTGCAGCACACCGGTAACATTTGGCGGTGGAATTACAATAGTGTAAGGCTCGCGTTCATCGGGTTCGGAGTGAAAAAATTTCTTCGATAGCCAATAGCTATACCATTTATCTTCTGTTTCTGCAGGATTGTACTTGGTGGATATGCTCATGAAAAATTATTCAATATCAATTTGAGTGGCAAAAATACGTTTTTAAGGGCAAAAATTAAAGCAGAAATCGTTTGAAAGCAAGCATAGAAGTGAAATATTATAGTTTAAGCGCCCACTATTTAATTCATCTTTCCGTCGATAATTGTATTTTAGTATACACCAAATACCATTTCAAAGATTTGCTCCACCATAAAACCCTTTAAACTACCATGAATACTAAAAACGCTAAAATTGCTTATGCCATCTTGCGCATAACAATCGCCATCATTTTATTATCACACAGTGTGTTGGGCATGTTTGATGGCGGAATTAATGATTTTGGCAATCTCTATTTGAATAAAGTTGGGTTCGCGCCCTATGGAGTAGCTATTGCATGGATAATTAAACTGTCGCATGTAGTTTGTGCAGTGCTTTTAATCATGAACAAATATATCCGGTTGGCATGTTTTGCTACCATTTTCGTATTGATTATGGGAATAATCATGGTGCATCTTAAAGAGGGTTGGTTTGTGGTAGGTGGTGGAAGAAATGGTGTAGAATATAATTTCGTATTGTTATGCGTATTAACCGCTATTATGTTTTTGAATGCTGATTCAAAACAATACAACACAAAAATCAGAAACGGAAAAATAAGTTAATCGATATCGTTAAAAACATCATCTAATTCCAGTTCAAACCCTGGTAATACCGATGAAGTGATTTTCTCACTGTGGGTAAATATTTTAGATGGCTGGAATTTGCCTGAATCATTAAGGGTGTAAATGAGGATGCTCTGATCGCTTTGGCTAACCACCCAATATTCTTTAACACCAAATTCTTCGTAAACCTTATACTTATTGAGTAGTTCCATTTTGGTATTGCCGGGAGATAAAACCTCTACAACAAGATCGGGTGCGCCAATACAGCCGCGGGCATCTAGTTTGCTTTTATCACAGATCACGCAAATATCGGGTTGTAGTACCGTATATACATCTTTATCTGCTTTACTTTCTTTAGGAAAGCGGACATCAAACGGAGCAGAATAAACCTTGCATAGTTTGCCGTCTAAAAAATTACCTAGTTTCAAGAAAATATTACCAGCAACTTCCTGATGCACCCTTGAAGGCGCAGGGCTCATCTTAAAGATTTTACCTTTAATCAGTTCTACTCTTTCAGGGAAAAGCCAGTTTAAATAATTAGAATAGCTATAAGTTAATGATGCATCAAGTTCTTCGAATTGCCTAACAGGCTCATCATCGTTTAAAACCGGGTATGGAACAGGCTTAGACATAAACGAATATACTAATTTTTATAGTAATCCGCCTTTCTATTTTTCAACATATCTTACTTACCATTAATACGTTAATAAAGATAAAGACTGTTACACCATAATCTTTTTAATGCCCTTAACTTTTTAATGGTAAATTGATCCCCATTGCTTTTTCATCATTAAGAAGTTAAGAAAGGCTAGAGAACTGTTACACCATAATCTTTTTAATGTCCTTAACTTCTTAATGGTAAACGGATCTACATTGCTTTTTATCATTAAGAAGTTAAGAAAGGTTAAGGCTTTATGTAATTTTCTTAATTATCTAAATGCCTTAATGATAAACATTTAGACTCCACATACAAATAGTGTATTAAAACTTCATTTTCTGTATCCTAACCGCATTTAAAATGGCCAAAAGTGCAACACCAACATCGGCAAAAACGGCTTCCCACATGGTGGCAATACCGCCCGCACCTAAAATCAAAACTAGTGCTTTTACCGCGAATGCCAATACGATATTCTGGATCACAACCTTTTTGGTTGCCTTTCCGATTTTAACCGCAGTTGCAATTTTAGAAGGCTGATCGGTTTGGATAACCACATCGGCCGTTTCAATAGCAGCATCGCTTCCCATTGCCCCCATGGCAATACCAATGTCGCTAATGGCCAATACAGGCGTATCATTTATCCCATCGCCAACAAAAGCCACCACCTTGCTTTTGTCGCTTTTAATTTCTTCTAGCCTGGCTACTTTATCTTCAGGTAATAAATCGCCAAAATAAGTATCAATACCTAAACCTGTTGCTACTTTTTTAACAATTGAAGTTTTATCGCCGCTCAGCATCACTACCTGTTTTATTCCGTTTTCGTGGAGCTGCTTGATGGCTTCTGCGGCGTCTTCTTTTATTTCATCGGCAATTAAAACATACCCCACATATTTTTCGTCAACGGCAACAACCACAATACTTTCTTCAATAGCTGTAATCTTGGCATCAAAAGCAATATTAAATTTCGCTAAAAGCTTTGTATTCCCTGCCAAAACCGCTTTGCCATTTACCGATCCCTTTAAGCCCATTCCAGCAATTTCCTCAATATTTTCTGCGGGATGAATTTCTTTCTGGCCTGCGTATTCTACAATGGCCTTTGCAATTGGATGGGTTGATTTTGCTTCAACGGCAGTTAATAAATTCAAAAACGTTGCTTCATCGATGCTGCTTTCTACTTTCTGAACCTTAAAAACGCCTTTTGTCAAGGTTCCCGTTTTATCCATTACTACAGTATTCAACTTGGTAATTAAATCGAGGAAATTAGAGCCTTTAAAAAGAATCCCATTTGCCGATGCCGCACCAATGCCACCAAAATAACCCAAAGGGATGGAAATTACCAGCGCACAAGGGCAAGATATAACCAGGAAAACCAACGATCGGTATAACCAGGTTTGGAAGTGATATTCGCTTCCTAAAACCAAAATTGGGATAGTAACCAGCGCGAGGGCTAAAAAGAAAACAATTGGTGTATATATTTTCGCAAACTTGCGAATAAAGAGTTCTGTTTTAGCTTTACGTGTAGTGGCGTTCTGAACCATTTCTAAAATGCGCGACAATGCACTATCGGCAAAAGCCCTGGTTACTTTTACTTCGATTACCTTCTCCAGATTAAGCATCCCTGCCAAAATCGATTCGCCTTTATTAATTGTACGTGGTTTACTTTCGCCTGTTAAAGCAGCGGTATTAAAACTGCTCTTATCGCTGATCAGTTCTCCGTCTAAAGGAATTTTTTCTCCAGCCTTTACTTGTATGGTTTCGCCAATTTCTACCTTTTCGGGATTAATGTCTTCGTATTTTCCATTGCGGAACACATGCGCTATATCTGCACGGACATCGAGTAAAGCCTTGATATTCCTTTTGGCACGGTTTACCGCAGCCATTTGAAACAGCTCTCCAATGGTATAAAAAAGCATTACCGTTACCCCCTCCGGATATTCGCCAATGGCAAAAGCACCGATTGTAGCGATAGACATTAAAGAGAATTCGGTAAAGAAATCTTTTGCTTTAAAAGTTTCCCAAACCTCACGTAAAACCGGAATGCCCACAGGTAAATAAGCTACGATGTACCAATAAGGTCGGATGATCTGAAATGCAGTAACCGTAAAAAGATTGTCAAACGCAATCCCGATCAGCAGCATAACTAATGTTACAATGGCTGGCAGATAAGTTTGAAAGGCCGATGGATCTCCACCATGATCGTGGTCGTGTTCGTCGCCTTCTTCGTGTGCATGATCGTGGTTATGTTTTGGGGCGGAATGTACTTTACTGCTGCAACAGCTATCTTCTTTATCGTGTGAGTGGCTCATTATATTTATTGTATGCTAAACATCATTTTATTTATTATCGATAAAACCTCGCAGGTTTAGATAACCGTTTTCAAATTTATGGAAAATAAAATGCTTTATCCCGAATCGTTCTTAATAACAATAATTTTTACAAGCGCACAATAAATTTTGTTAAAAAATGTTAATAGTGTATAAAAGATTTAAAATCATGAAATCTATTAAAATTTCTTTTTCAGCGTCTGAACTTATTAGGCGACTTGGTTTAGCAAAAATTTACTACTGGTTTAACAAGTAATATTCTTAATATATAACGCCAGTATTAATTAGTATTTCATAAATTTCGCATAATTACTAACTTATTAAGCGAATGAAATACCAAAATTTGAAAAGATGTTTTGCGGCGCTAGGTATAGTCGCTGCAGGCTTTTCTGCAAATGCACAAACCAAAAAATTTATCGACCCTGCTAACATGGATCTTTCCGTTAAGCCAGGCGACGATTTCTACACTTACGCAAGTGGCACGTGGATAAAGAACAATCCAGTTCCTGCTAAAGAAACACGCTGGGGTTCATTTAACGAACTTCGCGATTTCAACATCAACGCCGTAAAGTCTTTAGTTGAAGATGCAGCTGCTGATAAATCTGCTCCTGTAGGTTCTGTTAAGCGCAGAGTTGGCGATTTTTATACGGCCGCCATGGATAGTACAACCATAGAAAAACTGGGCTATACACCAATAAAAGCCGATTTAGAAAAAATTAAACAGATTAAAAACATCCAGGGCGTGCTAGATCAGGTGGCTTACATGCGAACCAATGGTTTAGGCGGTGGAATGTTCGGACTGGGTGTTGGCCAAGACCGCAAGAATGTAAACAAATACATGGTAAATATTGGTCAGGGCGGTACAACCCTGCCCGATCGCGATTATTATCTAAAAGATGACACGCGTAGTGTTAAAATCCGCGATGCCTATAATACCTATATGGTTACTTTATTTACCTTAACAGGAAGTACTCCTGAAGAAGCTAAACAAAAAGCAGCTACTGTTTACAAAATCGAGAAGCAATTTGCAGAAGCACAGATGAGCCGTTTAGAAATGCGTGATCCTTACGCCACCTATAACAAACTTACTGTTGCAGAACTGAACAAAAAAACTCCAGATATTAACTGGACAACCTATTTGCCTAAATTCAAAATCAAAAGCCAAGATACTGTTCTGGTTTCCTCGCCTAAATTTATGGCAAGCCTGGATGGAATGTTGAAATCGGTTCCGGTTACCGATTGGCAAACTTATCTGGAGTGGAATATTTTAAAAGGTTCGGCTTCTAGTTTAAGTTCTCCATTTGTTAAGGCAAGTTTCGCTTTCACACAGGCACAAACTGGTCAAAAAGTACAAACACCACGTTGGCAACGGATGTCATCTTTAACTGATGGCACTATTGGCGAATTATTGGGCCAGCTTTATGTAGCGAAGTATTTTAAGCCAGAAGCTAAAGAACGCATGAACCAGATGATTGTGAACTTGCGTAAAGCTTTCGAAATCAGAATTAATGGTTTAGAGTGGATGAGCCCTGAAACCAAACAAAAAGCATTAGCTAAATTACATGCATTTACACCAAAGGTGGGTTATCCGGAAAAATGGAAAAACTACGATGGTTTGGTGATTAATAAAGACACCTACTTCCAAAACTTACGCAATGCAAGTGTTTGGGGTTACAATGAAATGATTGATCAGTTAGGTAAACCTGTCGATCGCAAACGTTTTGGAATGACACCCCCAACAGTTAATGCTTACTACAGCCCTACCCTGAACGAAATTGTTTTCCCTGCAGGTATTTTACAGTTCCCTTTCTTCGATCCAAATGCTGATGATGCCGTTAACTACGGTGGTATCGGTGCGGTAATCGGTCACGAAATGAGTCATGGTTTTGATGATAGCGGAAGCCAGTACGATGCTGCCGGTAATTTAAAAAACTGGTGGACAGCAGAAGACAAAGCCAAATTTGATGCTAAAACAAAAGCTTTAGGCGAGCAGTTTGATGGCTATACCGTATTGGATACGGTTCACGTAATCGGCAAATTGACTATGGGCGAAAACATTGGCGATTTAGGGGGCCTAAACGCGGCTTATACTGCTTTTAAAATGACCAAACAAGGTCAAAGCAATGAGAAAATTGATGGTTTTACACCAGATCAACGTTTCTTCCTGGCTTGGGCACAGGTATGGAGAGGTAATATTTTACCTGAAAGTGCCGCTCAGTTAATTAAAACCGATCCACATTCTCCAGGCCCATATCGTACGATTGGTGCACCTGTAAATATGGATGCATGGTACAATGCTTTTGATGTTAAACCTGGCGATAAATTATACAAAAAACCAGAAGACAGAATTAGAATGTGGTAGATTGAGGTGGAAGGTTAAAAGGTGGAGGGTTTAAGGCTTTTCCACTTAATAGTTTGAAATCAATTATTTATCATCCCTATATTACAAGCGCCCCAATTTCATTGGGGCGTTTTGTTTAGGTGTGGTGTCAGATGGTAACATCCGACTGCACGATTATTCACATGCCCTGGTTTGTGTCTCCACAAACCAATAATTAAACCAAGCTCGATATTTCTCCCAAATCAAAAATTATCACACTCCCTTCAACAATTCTTAATTATCATTCTATCTTTGGAAAAACATAAGCCCCTTTTTCATGAAAAGCGCATTCAAAACCCTCTTTTTCCTTGGTTTAACTTTATTCTCTTCAGAGATTTTCGCCCAAGACAATAAAGATAATAAATTAATAAGCCTTGAGGCGTTAATAAATAAAACCGATCCAGCTTGGCCGTTGGTAAAAAAGTGGATCGATTCTGCCAAAAATAAGGTGGAGGTTCTGCCAGTTGATTCTGCAAAAGCAAAAGAAGTTTTATATAATGCGCAAATGACGACCTATGCCACACTTGGCTCGGTAATTTACAATACCGGAGGCATTATGGTTGATAATGGCTGGATTAGAATTTTAGGTTCGGGCAGCGAAAGATTGAGCCGGAATGTTGCCGAATGGAACAAAGGAAAAACCATAAAAGAATATGGCGATAACATCCCCTACCTGTTAATTGCTGATGATGCTGTGGGTGGTTTCTTTGCTATTAATTATGGCGGTTTGGGTAAAGATATTAAAAATGTGTATTACCTGGAGCCTAACAGCCTAACCTGGCAACCGCTTGGGGCCGGCTATGGCGAGTTTCTTGTTTTTTGTTTCGACAGCGATCTTTCTAAATTTTATAAAGGCTTACGTTGGAGCAGCTGGAACCAGTTTATTGCAAATTTAGATGGCACCAAAACTTATAGCTTCCGCCCTTATTTATGGGAAGAAGGTACCGACATTGATAAATGTACGCGGAAACTTGTTGGAATTGAAGAAATGTACCGTTTTAATATCATGAAGTCGAAAGAACTGAATGCGGATAAAGGCATAAAAAAAGACGATACACAAAAGAAAGAAACCAAAGAGGATACCAAAAATGAGCAGTAAGTTACTGTCTATAAAATAATTATATGACTGATACACTTGCTACCATTACCCAGATCAAAAACACCAGGGCTTTTATACTAGAACTGGTAAAGGATTTGAGCATCGAACAGTTAAATAAAATCCCTACAGGTTTTAACAATAATATTATCTGGAATATTGCGCATTTAACCGCAGCACAACAAAACATGTGTTATATAAGGTCTGGACTTGATATAACTGTTGAGGAAAGATATTTCAGCCCTTTTTTAAGCGGCACAAAACCTGAAAAATTTATTGAGCACAAAGATATTGCTTCGATTTTCGATGCACTCTTAAATAGTATGGATCGTCTGGCAGCAGATTATTCGAGTAATATTTTTCTAAAGTTCGATCCATGGGATAAACGTTATGGCATGAAACTAAACTCGATAGAAGACGCGATAAATTTTATCCCTTTCCACGAGGGTATGCATATCGGTTACATTATGGCCTTAAAGAAACTTGCATAAAAATCTTACAATGAAGATATTCCTTTTCTTCAATGCTTCTATGGCAAACTTAGGCGTACTTTGCCTGTGTTTTCTTAGGTAATTTAGCTAAAACCATAGCTCTCGAATCGGCCACTCTTTTTTTCAGTTCTGTTTCATGAAACACCTCCAGGTTATCAACACGTATCCACTGTCGTTTAGCCATATGGTGGGCCTGTTGTATGCCATCTCTAGCCGTTAATGCATCAAACTCTTCGGGATCACACTTTATAGAGAAACTGTTGTCTTCATCAATAGCGATAATGAAATACATTTTTTCTTCAATCATAAAGCATAAATGCCCCCATTTCATCCCCTCGGTTGTACCAGGTAAATTCAAACAATATTCTCTGAAAGATTCGATATCCATTTTAGGGTTTAGGGTTTAGGGTTTAGGGTTTAGGGTTTAGGGTTTAGGGTTTAGGGTAAGACCAAAGCTAAGAACAAAAGATTAAAGCTGAAAGGACAAAGAGAGAATTCAGAAGTCCGAAGACTAAAGCTAAAAGACTAAGGACTAAAGCGGGTTAACTTTCCTCCTCCTATCTCTGGATAGTTTGTCCCTAAATCCAGAAATCGTTTAAATGCTGCATTCATATCTACACCATGATCCTGAAATCCAAAAATCATATTAATCCTATATCTATATTTGCACCATGATCCTGAAATCCAAGAATCCTTAAAATCCTAGCTCATGAATATTATAACACCTACTGCTGATGGCTCGAATACACTGTATAACGAAACCATAGGCGAACATTACCACAGTAAACATGGCGCATTACAGGAAAGCAAACACGTATTTATTGATGCTGGACTAAAATTCGTGTCCACTAATTTAACTGAAATTTCCGTTTTGGAAGTTGGTTTTGGTACCGGACTGAATTTTATTTTAAGTTTCGAATACTGTGCGGCAAATAATATTAAACTTAACTATACCAGTATCGAAGCGTTTCCGCTCAGTACAGCAGTAATTGAGCAAACAGGTTACGCCGCATATGTTCCCGAAATAATATGGGCCGATTTTATCTCAAATTACCCTGATGCATTAAAAACACCTCAACAATTGACTTCGCTTTGCACCTTGGAAATTCCGCATACTACATTGGCCGAATACCAGAGCGACCAAAAATTTGATGTGATTTATTACGATGCCTTTTCTGTGCAGCACCAGCCCGAAATGTGGAGTGATGAAATTATTGCCCATGCCTGCAGTTTCTTAAAACCAGGTGGAACCTTTGTAACCTACGCCATTACCGGAAAATTGAAAAGAGCAGTTAAAGCCTGCGGGTTTACCATCGAAAAATTACCTGGTGCTCCAGGAAAAAGGGAAATGCTTAGGGCCATCAAAGGTTGAAGGTTAAAAGGTTGAGGGCATAAGGTTTTTAGATGATTGTATTTAACATTTTATCTATCGGGATTAAGCAAAGGGCGGGACGGGTATAACCTAAGCACCACAGGCTTTGCTTTCTAAAAAAATAGAACGCATTTTAATTTATGGAGAAAGATTGCTTAGGCGCTCGCTTATCCTGCCTCGCATCCGATAGCTATCGGATGACGATCATGGCAACGAACTGACTACAATAAACCGACTGACGGGAATAACTCTAAAATTGAAGGTGAACTGCTTTCTAAAAACTACTGACATAATTCAGACTTCTGTGCAAAACCTCATCCCATATAATTTGTTAGCATATTATTAACATTCATATCATGGAAAAAAGAATATTAGGAAAAACCGATTTAAATATTGCCCCCATTGTATTTGGAGGAAACGTATTCGGCTGGACAATCGATGAGCAAAAATCGTTTGAAATATTAAACCAGTTTGTAGAAAGTGGATTTAACTTTATCGATACTGCCGATGTGTATTCGCGTTGGGCACCTGGAAATAAAGGTGGCGAATCGGAAACGATTATTGGTAACTGGCTAAAAAAACAAAACAAACGCCACGATATAATTATTGCAACAAAAGTTGGCTCAGATATGGGCCAGGGTAAATCGTTAAGGAAAGATTATATCATTAATGAAGTAGAACATTCTTTATCGCGCCTGCAAACAGATTATATCGATCTCTATTTTTCTCATTACGATGATGAAAACACCCCGGTTGAAGAAACTTTAAGTGCTTACGAAACGTTAATTAAAGCGGGCAAAATACGTTGGATCGGGGCCTCAAACTTTTCTGCTGATCGGTTAAAAGAATCTTTGGTTTATGCTACCGAACACAGTCTGCCTCGTTACGAAGTTTACCAACCAGGATACAACCTCTACGATAGGGAGAACTTTGAGCAGGAGCACGAAAAAATCTGTTTAGATTATGGTTTGGGCGTAGTGACCTATTATTCGTTGGCCAGCGGGTTTTTAACAGGAAAATACCGCAGCGAAGATGACTTGAATAAAAGCCAGCGTGGCGGAGGCATTAAAAAATTCCTGAACGAACGCGGCTTTAAAATTTTAGCGGCATTGGATGAGGTTGCAGAAAAACACCATGTCGAGCCAGCTTCGGTAGCGCTTGCCTGGTTAATTTATCATCCATCAATTACAGCGCCGATTGCAAGCGTTACCGATTTAAGCCAGTTAAAATCTTTTACCGATGCAGCGAATTTGAAATTATCACCAGAAGATATTTCACTTTTAGATAAAGCAAGTATCTATTAAAAATAATCTCTTATATTTAAATGCCCGATTGGTGAAACAATTAATCGGGCATTTTGTATTAAACAGGATTTAAAATTTATGAAAGACAAATTATCGTTCCTACCCAAATTTGCCCTGGTTCTTTTCTGTTTAATAAGCTTAACCTACATCGCCATTTTAGGTCAATCGCTGTTGGCGCCGCTGCTTTTCTCTTTTTTAATGGCAATTTTATTGTTGCCCGTAGGCAATTTTTTAGAGCAGAGATTTAAGTTTAAACGAAGCTTATCTACTCTTGTTTCAGTAGTGCTAATGATCGCTGTTATTGGTGGAATTATATATTTTTTTGGCAATCAGCTGAGCGATTTATGGGCTGATTGGCCATTGTTAAAAGAGAAAGCCAATGTTTCATACCATGAACTACAGAAATGGATTTCGCACACCTTTGGTGTAAATTCTCAGAAACAACTCGATTATTTAAATGATAGTACCGAAAAAGCTTTGGCTACCAGTGCTGCTATTGTTGCTACAACCCTGGCCACACTATCTTCTACCCTATTATTTTTGGGTTTCACGCTTTTGTTTACCTTTTTCATTTTAAATTACCGCCGTGTTTTATTCACTTTCTTAACCTCTGTTTTTAAAGAAGAACACAAAGAAAAGGTTTCAGAAATTGTTAGTCAGATTCAGTACATCATTAAAAAATATATTATTGGTCTTTTCTTACAGATGTTGATCGTTACCATTTTAATGATTACCGTACTAAGCCTCTTGGGGGTTAAATATGCAGTGCTATTAGGCCTGGTGGCTGGTATTTTTAATGTGGTACCTTATTTAGGGATATTTTTTGCTTTACTGGTAAGCTGTTTAATCACCTTTGCAACAGCTGGTGCAGGTAAAGTACTTTTAGTTTTAATTGCCTTCGTCGGTGTACATGCTATAGATGGAAATGTTTTAATGCCCTTAGTAGTGGGTTCGAAAGTAAAAATTAATGCGCTTTTCGCCTTTATTGGTATTGTAGTTGGCGAAATGATCTGGGGAATATCGGGTATGTTTTTATGTATACCTTATCTGGCCATATTAAAAATAATCTTCGATAGAGTAGATAATTTAAAACCCTGGGGTATTTTAATGGGCGAAGAGCATAAGCCCGACAAAAAGAAACGCGTTTATCGGATTACAAAAAAGATTAAATTAGAAGAGAAGGATTAGTATGTCCGAAAATAGATCGCCTCATATTTTAAGCACTTCTGCCAATCTGTTGGGCATCTGCTTTATTGTGCTTACTTCTTTGAAAAAACTCGCACTTACCGATGGTTCCATAATCGATGAATTTGCAGTAGCTGCCGTAATGTTTTTTATGACCAGCTGTATCTTATCTTTTATATCTATGAGAAGAGAAAGAAATGCAAGTAAAAAGTTAGAAAAAGTTGCCGATTTTGTCTTTCTATCAGGCTTGGTTGTCTTATTCGTAGCAACGATTTTAATTGCCTTTAATCTGATCAAGTAAGTTAAAAATTATAATAAATGAAACCTTTATTTGTATTACTTATCGTTTATATTGCCCTATTAGCCTTTGGCGGCCATACCACATTTGATAAAGGAAATATTTTTGCAGGCAATATCGCTATGGGCGTGATGTTACTTTTTACAGCTATCGGGCATTTCAAGTTTAAAACCAGTATGGCTGCTATGGTTCCATTATTTATCCCTAAAAAAGTAGAAATTGTACTTTTAACAGGTGTGCTGGAAATCTTATTTGCCATTGGCCTGGCGATTGAAAGCACTAGATATTTTACCGGGATAGCCCTAATTATTTTTTACATTGCTATTTTACCTGCCAATATTTACGCTGCCAAACACCGTATCAATTATGAAGATTTGTATAAGCCAGGGCCGGGACCAAAATATTTATGGTTCAGAATACCTTTTCAGCTTTTCTTAATCGCCTGGGTTTGGTACTTTAGCGTTCGATAAATATAGCTCAACCATAAAACATGCCTAACAATCCAATTCCTGCAAGTGCCAATAATCCAGCTGATGCTTTTACACGTTTACTCACTGTTTTAGATACGCTGCGTACGCAATGTCCGTGGGATAAAAAACAGACCATGGAAACACTGCGCCATTTAACTATAGAGGAAACTTATGAATTGAGCGACGCCATTTTAGAGGGCGATTTAGACGAAATTAAAAAGGAACTTGGCGATGTGATGATGCATCTGGTTTTCTATTCGAGAATTGCTTCCGAAACCAATGATTTTAACATTACAGATGTTTTAAACGGGGTTTGTGATAAACTGGTAAACCGGCATCCACATATTTATGGCGATGTTGAAGTGCAGAACGAAGAAGATGTTAAACGCAATTGGGAGCAGATTAAACTGAAAGAAGGCAACAAATCGGTGTTGGCTGGTGTTCCATCTTCACTACCAGCTTTAGTTAAGGCTGCCCGCATTCAGGAAAAAGCCCGCGGCGTAGGTTTCGATTGGGAAGATAAAAACCAGGTTTGGGAAAAAGTAGAAGAAGAACTACAGGAGTTTAAAACTGAATTTAACGTTACCGATAATACAGCCGTTGATATCGAAAAAGCAGAATCAGAATTTGGCGATGTACTTTTTTCTTTAATCAATTATGCACGTTTCATTAA
The DNA here is from genome assembly GCF_001442625.1 of Pedobacter ginsenosidimutans. Lineage (GTDB taxonomy): Bacteria > Bacteroidota > Bacteroidia > Sphingobacteriales > Sphingobacteriaceae > Pedobacter > Pedobacter ginsenosidimutans. The sequence goes on from NZ_LMZQ01000014.1 coordinate 136,499, forward strand.
CATCAATCCTGAAAATGCATTGGAAAAAACCAATAAAAAATTTATCAAACGTTTCCAGTACCTCGAAACCAAAGCAAAAGAAAACGGAAAAGCCCTCGCTGATATGACACTTGCAGAGATGGATGTGTATTGGAATGAAGCCAAGAAAATATAGCCTTCTATTAGCGCATCGTTATACTTAAAGGTCTGCTTTTATTCAAAAAAATTGAAGTGTACGATGAAAAACTGCTAAAGGTCGTCATTTTGAGCGAAGTGCAACGCAGCCGAGAAATCTGTCTACATAGATCTCTCCATTTCACTACGCTTCAGTCGAGATGACGACTTTTCTATCGAAATTTGTTTTGGAAAATTTATTTCAGCATTTTCCTTGTTAATAAAACCTTGAAATAAATTTACTTCGTAGCTTTCCGCTTCGCTACAAGTCAGGGTGACGACTAAATTAAAGTTATTCATAAAATTCCCCATCCACATAATACCATTTCCCATCTGCTAACCTGAAATTAGATTTTTCATGCAATACTTCAGTCTGAAATTTCTTACTGAGGTAATAGGCCTTAAATTCCACAATATCAAAATCCGAAAAAACAATTTCGAGTTTTAGCCATCTGGTATTTTTCGCACTATTTAAATATGCGCTTTTCGAATGATTCTTTCTTTTACTGATGTGTGTGGTTTCATAAAGATAATCTGCATCAGCAACTACAAAAGCCGAATATCTGGAACGCATTAGGGCTTCTGCCGTTGGTGCCGCTTTCACTTTTAAATGATAAGGCTGGCAGCACTGGTTAAAGGCAGTTCCGCTTCCGCAAGGACAGTTTGTTAAATTCATGATTAAAATTTACCGCACAAAAATATGATTTAATATTCCTGCTGCTAAAATTTCCGTAAAATTGCAGCTGAAAAATGAGGTATTTCTTTCACATTGCCTATCAAGGCCAATACTTTAGTGGGTGGCAAAAACAACCTGGGGTAAAAAGCGTTCAGGAAGTTATTGAACAAACGCTATCGAAAATTTTAAAATCGCCGACTGCTATTAATGGCTGCGGGCGGACTGATGCGCATGTGCATGCCAGTCAGTTCTTTTTTCATGCCGATATCGAAAAAGAGATTGATTTCGATCTGCTTTACATCCTAAATAAAGCTTTACCTTATAATATCGCGGTATTCGACATTATTAAAATGGAGGGGAAACCACATGCCCGGTTTGATGCTGTACAACGGAAATATGATTATTTTATCCATACCTATAAAGATCCTTTTTTAAGCACCCAAAGTTCCTTTTATCAATTAAACAATCTAGATTTTGATAAAATGAAAGCTGTTGTAAAATTATTACCCCAATACAAAGATTACAGGGCTTTTTGTACACATCCTGATAAATATGAGCATACCATCTGCAATGTAATGGAGGCCGATTTATTTGTAAATCCAAAAGGCGACAGGCTGAGGTTTCATATTGCCAGCAACCGCTTTTTGGGCAAAATGATCCGCATTATTATGGGTAAAATTCTCATGGTTGGCAAAGGAGAGCTTAGCTTTGATGAATTTGAAAGCGAACTGATTACCCTTCAATCCTCAAAACTATCATTGCCCGCTCATCCTACAGGCTTATACCTTTCGAAAGTCACTTATCCTTATCTAAACCTCGAGCCAAGAACTGAATTTATCCATAATACACAAGGTGTAGAGTGGATTTCAATTTAAGTGTAGCGTTTTCATTTTGAGCTCCGTTTAAGGGGTATGAAAGTTCAAATCTGTATTTTCCTTTTTGCCCTGATCTTATCTTTAGGCTGTAAAAAATCTACAAACGTAGATGTTTTATTGGATGGCAACTATACAGGTGTGTTGGTAATTACCAATAGTGTTAATTCCGTGCCAGTAACCCGACCAATGTCAATCTCGTTACAGGATGGAAAATTCAACATTACTCCTAGTGCTGATGCTAACCTAAAACCATCTGGAGGTAAGGGAACCTATAACTTTAAGAATGGGATCGGATATTTTACCGATGAGGGCGTTTGGACAGCAGATTTTGATTGGAATATGATTTTAAACGGCGAATACGATATTAGAAGCAGCGGAGTAGATTTAACCCTTAGAAAAAGATTCAGTGCAAAAACAGATTTTTCTCCGGCTACCTCCTATGCTACCGTAGATTATGAATACATTTTAAAAAGAAGTAATTAATCCATCTCTAAATGAAAAATTTAATATTCTCCTTTATTGTATTATCTATTTTTGTTTTTGGATGTGAGAAGAAATCCGAAACAAAAACGACGAATTACGATTTTGAAATCAATACTTCAAAATCAATCGGTGCATCTACATTAGTATTAAAATCGATTAGCGATAGCCGTTGCCCAATAAATGCTGATTGTATTGGCGCCGGGGGAGCAAAAGCATATTTCAAATTAACAGCCAATAATATTGATCAGGAAATTATCTTATGCAAAGGAGATTGTGGCACACTTGCAAGTGTAGCAAACATTAAAATTAACGGCATAGATTATTCACTCAAATTAATTGACATCACACCATATCCTCAACTCCAGAAAAGGAATGTTACACAAACTGTAAAAGTTGAGTTGACAAGAACTTAAGTTTAGGTTTGCTTGGGCATCGGAAAATGATCTGTCCGGTGACCCAAGTTTTTTCCTTATTTAAATCTGATTGCTTTAAGCGGAGAAACCTTACTGATCAATAGCGAAGGGATAATCAAGACCGTTAAACATACCACTACCGTAACGATATTTAGCAGCAGCACATCAATAAAATGAAATTCTATTGGTGCATAAGCTAAAAAGTAAGAGGCCTGGTTAAGCTTGAAAATGTGAGTGGCCTGCTGTAAAAAACCAAGCCCTAAACCCAGAATATTTCCCAGTAATAAGCCAATACCAATTAAATAAGCTGCATTGTAAAGGAAAATTTTCATAATACTCCAGTTACTGGCTCCAAAAGATTTTAGCATGCCGATCATATTTGTTTTCTCTAAAATCATAATCAACAGTGCAGTTACCATGTTAATTACGCCTACAATGAGCATCAGGATTAAAAGCACTTTTGTATTTACATCAAGAAGGCCTAACCAGGTAAATATGTTAGGAAAATTTTCTTCAATAGAATACGAGCGCAAATTGCGTGGAAGCTTTTCATAAATATTGCTGGCAATAGGTTTAAGCCTGTTAAAATCATTAATCCTGATTTCTATACCGCCAATTTCGTTGGCCTCCCAGTTATTCAGGCGTTTAATAATATTCAGGTTGCCAAGCACAAAACCCTTATCAATATCTTCTACACCAATATCGTAAATGCCTACAATTTTAAATTTACGCGGCCGCAACTGATTTTGAACAAAATACATGATAAAATCATCACCGGTTTTGAGTTTTAAACGATTAGCTGTATAATTCGAAATGAGCAGTTCTTGCATGGCAGCGGTACTGTCAGAAAAATCGATAATGGTTCCGCTGATGATATGCTGCTTAATGTAATCCCACTTATAGTTTTTATCTATTCCTTTAAAATTAATGCCTTCAATTTCATTATTGGCCGAAAGGATAGCAGGTTTTGTAGCAAAAGGATAATAATATTCAATATCGGGATTGTTTTTGAGCATTTTTTTTGTTTCTCCATCAAGTACGAAGGGAGAATGCTCAAAAGAATTATTCAGATCGTAACGGGTAATCTGCACATCACCCAAATAGCCCCTTACTTTATCCTGAATTTCAGTTTTAAAGCCTTTAATAATGGCTATAGAGAGAATCATAACAGCCAAACTCAACATCACGCCTGCTATTGCAATACGCACGATAAGTTTTGAAAAAGTACGCTCAGATTTAATGGCTATCCGCCCGGCTATGAAATATTCGAAATTCAATTTAATCAATTTGTATTAACAAAAATGCTCAATTCCTTTTTAAAAATGGCATTTTCGAAAATAAATAACCAACTTTAAACATCAATCATTAAGTTGTAACAAGAAAATACCAATAGCATAATTGAAATATATTGTAAATTGTTTTGTTATAATACCGGAAGATTAGAATAATACTCAAAATGAAAAATTACATCAGCTTTGCTTTAACCAGTTTAATTGCATTATCGGCCTGCGGACAACCCAAACCTCTTGAACAAGAAGCTTTGGGGAAGAAAAGCCCTGAAAACAGAAAACTGATGATCAAGACGGTTAAACTGCCATCGACAATTAAAACCGGTGCAGAGCAGACCGAAAAATACCTGCCACTTTTAAAAGGAAAACGTGTTGGTATGGTAGTTAACCCCACATCAATTATCGGTACGCAGACTTCGGTTGATAGCCTGCTGAAACGAGGGGTTAAAATCCAGAAGATATTTGGTCCTGAGCATGGTTTTAGAGGCAATGCCAGTGCTGGCGTTACCGTTAACGATGATGTTGACACCAAAACAGGCATAAAAGCCATTTCACTTTACGGCAAACACAGTACGCCTACGGCTGAAGACTTAGCAGATATCGACATTATGGTGTTTGATATCCAGGATGTTGGTGTTCGTTTTTATACCTATATTAATACCTTACAGCACGTTATGGAAGCTTGTGCAGCAAACAATAAAACGCTGCTGATTTTAGATCGCCCCAATCCAAATGGTTATTTAATTGACGGACCGATTTTAGATCCAAAATTTAAATCGGGCATTGGCGCACAACCTATCCCTATTGCCCATGGCTTAACGGTTGGCGAATATGCACAAATGTTAAATGGCGAAGGCTGGTTGAAAGATAAGGTGCAATGCAAGATTACCATTATCAAAAACGCCAATTACAATCATGATATGGAGTATACTTTACCCGTTAAACCCTCTCCTAACCTGAATACGCAGCAATCTATTTTACTTTACCCATCTACCTGTTTATTTGAGGGCACTTATTTAAACCACGGCCGCGGAACGATGTTTCCTTTTACTGTTGTTGGGGCACCATACCTTAAAGGAAAATTCGATTTCAGTTTTACGCCAAAAAGCATAAAAGGCATGTCTGAAACACCATTGTTTCAGGATCAGGTTTGTTATGGTTTAGATTTAAGAACTTACGATACCTCAAAACTGGTAAAATCGAAACAGGTAAACATCAGCTGGTTAATCGAACTGTACAAGGCATCGCCAAGAAAAGAAGATTTTTTTAATACCAAGCTGAGCAAAGAAATGGGAACTATTGAAAGATTAGTTGGTGTGGCAGATTTCAGGCAACAGGTAATCGACGGAAAAAGTGAAGCAGAAATCAGAGCGAGCTGGGAGCCGGGACTAAGTGCGTACAAAACCATGCGTAAGAAATATTTGCTATACAATTAATTATTGAATGAGAGAGGGATTGAATGACTGAATGATCGGATTGCCCATTGCAATTATTTCAAACTTAACAGAAAGAGGTTTGTTATTATTTGTAATTGATAAGCGCAGTGCTATTCAAGCATTCAAAACTCAATCATTTTAGCTATGAGCGGTCCAAAAATTAAAAGTGATAAACCAGGAAGCAATTACCAGGAAGAAGTACCTAAAGGCAGAGAACCTGTTGACCATAAAACGGTGAGGCATAAAAACGACAGCACACCTAATAAAGCACCAAAAACGAACAACCCCGCTAAGCAAAGAGAATTAGAGGAGCAGCCTGTCCATCCAATAAAGAAAGCACCTAAAGAATAATTTCCAAAGCACCATCATTGCAACTGGAGTATAGCTTAATACGGTCGTTTACAACAGATTTTGCTTCGCAGAGCCTGCGGGTTCTCGACTGCGTTTCACCGGATAGCTATCGGGTCCGCTCTAAATGACGATTTTTTATATTAATTTGTCTATTTACTGCTTGATTTTAAAAATGATAATAAAATTTTCTCATCGTGTGCCAAACCTAATTTACCAGTTACTTTGTTATTATTCATTTTTTTCATGTATTTACCAAGTTCGTTGTTTTCATAAGCGGTGAGCAATAACGGATATACGTAAGAACTCTTACAAACGGCTCTGGTATTGCCTAATTTTTTCGCTACGCAATCTAAAACATTAACGATGGTCTTTTTTGAATTTAGGTTAAAATTTTCATCAGCACTGCACCTCGAAAACTGGCGCAACGCTTCTAAGGTACCACCCCAGGTTCTAAAATCCTTTGCCGTAAAATCATCGCCTGTAATTTCTTTAATATAAGCGTTTATTTTACCCGAATCTATACTTTTATGTTCTTTTCCGTTCGAATAAAACTGAAATAATTCCTGCCCTGGAATGTCTCTGCATTTCTTGACCAGTTTCGCCAGTGATCGATCATTTAACTCTACTTTTTGCCGAACACCTTTTTTCCCAACAAAATCCATGGTAATTTTACTTCCTTCGATTTTAACATGCTTATCGCGAAGTGTAGTTAAGCCAAAAGAACCGTAAAGCTGTTTATAACTCTCGTTACCTACGCGGATTAACGTTTTCTGAAGTATATCTACAGAAATGGCTAATACTTTGCGTTCATCGAAATCTTTTCTGCGGAGGTCTTTTTCCAGGTTTTTCCGGGCGTTGGGTAATGCTTTTCCAAATTCCAATAAACGAAAATATTTAGCCTCCGATCGGCGGCTGGTCCACTTTGCATGATATTTATATTGTTTCCTGCCTGCAGCATCAATACCTGTAACCTGTAGATATGCATTTGGTCTATTAGCAATCCATACATTTTCCCATGCGGGTGGAATAACTAAGGCTTTTATCCGGCCGAGCTGTTTCTCGTCGGTGATTTTGTTTCCATCTTTATCTTCGTAATGAAATTTACCAGGTTTTCCTTTACGGTAAATCCCAGGTAGCGCATCAGTTACATACACCAATCCATTTGCCTGAACAACATCTTTGCCTTGTACCATTTTTTGCCTATAAGTATGGGTTTATTTTTAGTTATTTTGCAAAACTTTAACATGGGTAGCCACGTTATTTTTAGAAACACAACACTTTCTTTATGAAAATAGTTTTTATGGGCACGCCCGATTTCGCGGTAGCCTCTTTAGATGCCTTGGTACAAGCCAATTTCGATGTAGTTGCAGTGGTTACTGCACCAGATAAACCTGCAGGCCGTGGCCAAAAATTGAATGAAAGTGCAGTAAAAAAATATGCTGTAGGAAAAGGAATTCCTGTACTACAGCCTGAAAAGTTAAAAAACCCTGAGTTTATTGAAGAACTAAGATCTTACAAAGCCGATTTACAAGTGGTAGTGGCTTTTAGGATGCTACCAGAAATAGTTTGGAATATGCCGGCTAAAGGAACCATCAATTTACATGGTTCTTTGTTGCCGCAATACCGTGGCGCAGCCCCGATTAACCATGCCATTATAAATGGGGAGAAAGAAAGTGGCGTAACTACATTTTTCCTTAAACAGGAAATTGATACCGGTGATATTATCCTCAGCGACAGCGTTCCCATTGCCGACGACGAAACTGCGGGTGAGTTGCATGATAAACTGATGGTAGTTGGCGCAAATCTTTTGGTTAAAACACTACGCGCTATCGAAGCCAATAATATAACAGAGCAGCCGCAGCCACAAAATGATGATTTAAAACATGCTCCGAAGATTTTTAAGGAAGATTGCAAAATCGACTGGAACAGTCCGGCGCAAACCATCCATAATTTAATCCGCGGTTTAAGCCCTTATCCAACTGCTTTTACCGTGCTCAACGAGAAAAACTTAAAGGTATTTAAGGCCGAAATAGAAGATAAAGAGCCAGGCATTGTAGCCGGAGGTTTTTTAACCGATGGTAAAACTTATTTAAAATTTGCAGCTAAAGATGGTTTTATCAAACTTTTAGATATCCAGTACGAAGGAAAAAAGCGAATGTTGATCGAAGATTTTTTAAGGGGAATGCGGTTGTAATAATTAATACAGCCCCTTCATTCCGTTGCACTCCAGTAGGGATGGTGACCCACAAAAGATACGTCATTTCGAGCGGAGTGCAACGAAGTCGAGAAATCTATTTAGCTGTATCGGATATGAATCAAGTTCAAAGATCCCTCCATTCCGTTGCACTTCAGTCGGGATGACGATCGACTTAAGCAATTCTTTTTGGAAAGCAGGTACAGTAGCTTTTAGGTTTATGCAGCCCCGCTCCCGCTTCTGCCAATTTCATCGGGTTTAGATGGCCACAAAGTGCAATTATTTAGGTTTAAACTGCATAGTAGAACTGTCCATTGTTAAATAAACCCGACAGGCAGCGTTATCCCGATTAAGAATTGTTTATCTTATGAAGTGAAATTTAATTGGGATTAAGCCAAGGGCGGGACCAGCCCGAACCGATTAGCACAGGTATTGCTTTCCAAAAAAATAATTAATTTAGGTTAAAGATCTCTCCATTTCGCTACGCTTCAGCCGAGATGACGAACCAATGGCACTAATCTCCTAATGACCAATGAACCAGATTACAAAGCATTCAATTTCTCAATCAAAAACTTCGATACCTCGTTAAAATAACGTTTCCTGCCGTAGCCCATTACCCATTGGATGCCTTGCGTAGCGTTGGTGATAAAAACTTCTTCGGCTTCTTTTAATATTTCGGGGTTGATCTGCGCTTCAATTAAAGGCATATCGTTCATTTTGCACAACTGCATAATGGCTGTACGCATTACACCACTTATACAACCTTCAGCAAGTGAGGGGGTATAAATCTGTTTGTTGTATACTACAAAAACATTAGCACTGATGCTTTCGCAAAGAAAGCCATATTGGTTCAGAATCATGGCCTCATCCAAGCGGTTTTGGCTTTTAAAAATTCCGGCCATTACATAAAGCAGCGCATTGGCTGTTTTAAAATTCGAGAGCTTATTAACCGGCTTGGTCATTTCATCAAAAACATCAATGATCAAACCTTTGCTGTTCAACTCATATGTAGATGCTTTTAAGGGAATGCCTTCTAAAATGTATCCTGCTTTATTGATTTCGGGTGTATAAACACCTGCTCCTCCTCTGTATACAGAAAGGCGAAAACGAACATTGCCATTCCACTTGTTCCTTTTGGCCAGATCAGCCGTTTTTTGGCGTAAGAAATAATCATCCATTAAAGCATGACCATCAATTTTAAGTGCTTTCATGCCAGCCGTTAATCTATCGGCATGTAAATCGGCAAATTGCAGCTTATAATTGATCATTCGCATACTTTCGAACAATCCATCGCCAAATTTGAAGCTTCTGTTAGAAGCTGTTAAAATCGGAAGATCAACTGCTTGAAATTCATCATTAAATAAAAGGTACTCCTGAAGCATATTTTATGATGTAGCAATATAATTTTCCCATTTGGTTAAGCCAGCTTTAAAATCAGGTGGCAATGGCGATTCAAAATACATATACTCTTTAGTAGTAGGGTGAATAAACCCCAAACTTTGTGCGTGTAAAGCCTGACGGGGCAGCAGTTCAAAACAATTATCTACAAACTGTTTGTACTTATTAAACGTAGTCCCTTTTAAAATCTTATCGCCACCATACATTGCATCGTTAAAAAGCGGATGGCCGATATGTTGCATATGCGCCCTGATCTGGTGCGTACGACCTGTTTCTAACTCACAACTGATCAAAGTAACGTACCCCAAACGCTTTAATACTTTATAGTGTGTTACAGACCATTTCCCTTTTTCTTCATCATCGTAAATATCCATCACACGGCGATCTTTCACACTTCTGCCAATGTAACCGGTTACCGTTCCATCGTTTTCGATATCGCCCCAAACCAGTGCAATATATTTACGAGTAATGCTGTGGTCGAAAAACTGACGTGCAAGGTGCGTAATCGACTTTTCATTTTTACTGATCAGCAATAAACCTGAGGTATCCTTATCAATGCGGTGCACTAGGCCTGGTCGGCCATCATTGCCAGGTAACTGAGGCAGTTGCTCAAAATGGAATGCCAAAGCATTAACCAAGGTTCCGGTATAGTTATTAAAACCAGGGTGCACAACCATTCCGGCAGCTTTATTTACAACCAAAAGATCGCTATCCTCATAAACAATATCAAGTGGTAAATCTTCAGGATAAACTTCGGTATCGCGCGGTGGGTGAGGTAAAACGATAGATATCTCATCATAAGGTTTAACCTTATAACTTGCTTTTATCTGTTTCTGATTAACCAGTACATTCCCTGCATCAATTGCATTTTGAATACGGTTTCGGGAGGCATTTTCTACGCGTACCATCAAAAACTTATCAATACGAAGCAACGATTGCCCCTTATCAACAATAATTTTTAAATGTTCATATAATTCCTGCTCTTCTGATTCCTGCAATTCGACCACATTTTCCATGGCGCAAAAATAAACTTTTAACTTCAAGAATTTTTTAATGATTGCAGTTTTCGAAAAAACAACCCTATCTTTAGTACAATCAAATCATCCTAAATCATTTATATGAAAAAATTTTACGCTTTAAAGGCCCTGTGTGCCTTATTTTTATTGGTGATGGCTCAAAAAGCAAGTGCCCAACAAGATGTTGGAGGGCTATTTGTTGGTGGGCCAGCAGATGCGACCAAACTTGTTAATGCCTATTTTGATCCTCTGTATAAAGGTTTAGGCTTGGGTTTAACCGATGGATGGTCGAATACTGCTCAGTCAAAAGGTTTTTTAAAATTCGATGTCAGGGTTTCGGCCTCGGGGGCTTTTGTTCCACAATCGGCCAGAAGTTATGATGTAAATACCTTAGGTTTAAGTAATATCAAACCAGCACCTGGCGCTTCTTCTATCGGCCCTACCGCATTTGGCGATGACCATGAAGGAGGCAAAATGGAAGTTTACACGAGCAATGGCATTCCAACGGGTAAATTTTTCAATTTGCCACAAGGTGTAGGTTTCCATGTGGTACCTTCGGCACAAATTCAGGCAACATTAGGCTTACCTAAAAATATTGATGTTACTTTAAGGGCAATGCCTAAAATTAAATTAGGTGATGACCTGGGAAGCTTATCGATGATCGGTTTTGGTGCCAAAGTTGAACTTTTACCCTTATTTATGGGTTCGACTACAGAGAAATTAATTCCTGTAGACATTGCGATTGCCGGCGGTTTTACGCAATATAAATATTCTTTAGACCTGAATATCGATAATGTGGCAAACTCAGATCAACATATTGAAGCCAAATTTAATGGTGTAAATTTTGATGCCATTGTTTCCAAAAAGATCCTGTTTTTCACGCCTTTTGCCAGTATTGGTTACCAAACATCCAACACCAATTTAAAAGCCTTAGGTACCTATAAATTTGCAACGAGTGCCACAACTTCGGCAACTTATGTTGATCCGATTTCTGTTAAACAAACCGATATTGATGGCGTGAGAGGAAGTTTAGGCTTTCAGTTGAAGTTTGGTTTCTTTAAGTTCTATGGTTCGTATACCCAGGCAAAATACAGCATGGTTAATGCTGGTTTTGGCTTTGGCATTGGTAAATAATTAATTTTCGAATATAATAATGCTTAAAACACCTGAAATACTCAGGTGTTTTTTATTTTTACACGGTGTTCGAAGAAATATATAGCCCGGTACAAAAAATAGCATTTGCACCTTTAAACAACTTGTTTGTGAAAAGGGATGATCTTATTGATCCTTATATTTCTGGGAACAAATGGCGTAAGCTTAAATATATTTTAGCCAAGGCCAAAGCAGCGCATAAAACACATCTCGTTACCTTCGGGGGTGCCTATTCTAATCACCTTGTAGCCACTGCTGCCGCGGCATCAAGATCAGGATTAACCGCTACAGCTTTTGTACGTGGCGAAGAAGTCCAAAATGAGATGTTATTGCTGTGCAGTTTATTTGGGATGAAACTCATTTTTACCGACCGTGAAAGTTATCGCGACAAGTGCAAATTGTATAAACAGCATTTTGCTGACGAAGAACAAACCTATTTTATAAACGAAGGTGGTGCTTCGCCTGAAGCTACCATAGGCTGTGCAGAAATCATCAGCGAATTAACAGAACCATACGACCATATTTTTTGTGCTGCCGGAACAGGAACCACAGCCGCGGGTTTGTTGAGGGGAATTCAGCAACACCAGTTAAATACAAAGTTACATATCATCCCCGTATTAAAGGGCGCTTCCTTTATTGAAGAGGAAATAAACAAATATGCACCCATATCGCATCACCTCGAACTTCACCTTGATTATCATTTTGGTGGCTATGCAAAAACCACTCCTGAACTGATCAGCTTTATCAAAACCTTTACTGCAAAAACCGGATTGCTCCTAGACCCTGTTTATACAGCGAAAATGTTTTATGCCATTCAAGATTTAGCAAAACAAGAAATTATTGGTAAAGATGAAAAAGTATTGGCTATCCATACCGGAGGACTAATGGGCCTTTTTGGCATGAAGCATAAATTCTGATATTCCCCCTAAACTTAATTAAGATATGTAGATAATCCACATGTGGAGATCGTATCCATTCTAAATTTTAAGCTTAATTATCTTCTATTATTTCAGGATAGATGCTGATCCCGAAACTTGGGAACAGCATGACAATCGCCTAAGATCAAACTCAGATCAATTTGTCAGTGTAAATTAATAATTTAAAGAAAATTAATAAGTAAACAATCGTTTACTTATTTTTGATTCGTATTAATTAAATGAGTTATGCGTCCTAAAAATTTAGCCAAAGAAGAAGCCATCCGATTGATTGCCCTACAGATTATTTCTGAAGAAGGGTTGGAAAACCTGAGTATGCAGAAACTGGCCAAGGCAGCCAATATATCGCCGCGTACCATTTATATCAAATATGAAAATAAGGAAGACCTGTTGATAAAACTTTTTATTGATGAAGTATTGGGCAAGTATGAAAAAGCAATATTGGAAAATTTTGATCCAAAAATGGCTTTTGCTGATGGTATGAAAAGATTATGGCTAAATACCTTTCATTATCTAAGAAATAATAAACCTGCTTTCTCCTTAATACGATATGGAAAATCCTCTCCCCTTTTAAATAAGGCTTTTCAAGACAAAAACATTCAACAAGGTGCATTTTTCGCACCCATTCATACCTTTTTAAAAACAAATGTTCAAGCGGGATTGATTCCGGATTTACCCCATGACGTACACAGCGCGCTCCTATTTTCGCCGATCCAAGATCTGGTAGCTGAATATTTTGACCATTTAGATCGGCCTGTACAAATTATTACCGAGAAAGTTATTTTAACCTCCTGCGAAATCGTAATTAAAGGCATCCTTAAATAAAAAAACAATGAACAACATTAAAGATAAAAAAATCGCCATCATAGGTGCTGGGCCGGGAGGTTTGACCCTAGCCAGACTCTTGCAAATGGATGGCTTCAATGTAAAAGTTTACGAACGTGACAACGATAAAAATGCTAGACCAAAAGGTGCTACACTAGATCTGCACGAGGAATCCGGATTAGCTGCCTTACGTGAAGCTAAACTCATGGATGCCTTTATGGCAAATTATCGTCCGGGCGCAGATCGTACACGTATTATTAACCAGCGCGGTAATATCGTTTTTGAAGATAGCGATGTACAAAATAGAGAAGCTTTCAGGCCTGAAATAGACCGCGGTCCATTACAAAAGATCCTTTTAAATTCGCTAATAAAAGATATTGTAATTTGGGATAGTCATTTTGAAACACTTACGCCAAGCAACGGTTCATGGTTGATCGGGTTTAAAAATGGAACATTAGAGCAGGCTGATATAGTAATTGCCGCAGACGGGGCAAATTCAAAAATCCGTCCTTACATTACACCTATTAAACCTTTTTATTCGGGCATTAGCATTGTTGAAGGCGCCATTTATTCATCGGCAACTGCTTGCCCGAAAATGCATGCGCTTTTAAACGGCGGCAAAATATTCGCTATGGGTGATGAAAAATCACTGATCGTAAGTTCAAAAGGCGATGGCAGTCTGGTATTTTACACGGGTTGTCATACGCCGGAAAACTGGCCAAAAGATTCGGGTATTAGTTTTTCAGATAAAAACCAGGTGATCGACTGGTTCAGGAATGAATTCTCCACCTGGGACTCAATGTGGTTGGAATTATTTGAAAATGCATCAACAGCCTTTGTTCCCCGGCCTCAATATTGCATGCCTTTAGATCAGAGCTGGGAAACCGTCTCCAATTTAACCATGCTGGGCGATGCAGCTCATTTAATGCCACCATATGCTGGTGAAGGTGTAAATATGGCCATGCTCGATGCTTTAGAACTAAGCCAATGCCTCAAGGACAGCTGCTTTAATACGCCAAAGGACGCAATAACAGCCTACGAAAAACAAATGTTAAAAAGGGCTTCAGAAACCGCAGCTATTACAATGCAATCTACAATGGCACTTCATTCTACTGATGCAATTAAGTATATGCTCAACATTATGGGCCCTGAATAAAAAAGGGCCCTCATCGCTGAGGAACCCCAATAAGATCTCCAAATCGTCCCGTTGATTTGATTCTTGTTATAAAAGTATCGCTACTTTCTTTTGAATGAAATAAAAATAGAGCAAGACCGCTAAATAATAGATGAAGATGCACTATCTATACACATCGAATAATAAACCGTCAAAAACAACCGGCTTTTAGTTCTTTTTTACAACCTCCGCTCATTAAAAACCTGAAATTCGGCAATTGATGGCGTTTCTTTGGCATGTGTAATACGGATACGAACTTTACTTGTCCAAACGCGATCGAAACGGTGAATTTTAATGCGGTCTTCATTTTTTCCCTCAAAAGCTTTTTTCCATTCCGCACCGTTCCAATATTCAAGTACATAAGTATCTATGTTTTCTTTTTGTTCTGCCACAACAATCATGTTTATAGCTTTTTCGTTCTTAAAATCGACTTCATACCAAGGATCTGTTACGGCACTGTTCGATTCCCATGATGACCGATAACTATCATCATTTGCAAAATCCATAATATTCATATCGTTGCTCCAGCTCGAGTTGCTTGCCTGATTTTTGGCGAGGTTACTGGAAATGATCGGTAAACCCAATGGAGGGAGCGATTTGGTTGGCCCTTCATTCTTCCATAATTGACCGACTTCTTTTAAGGCAGCTAGTGCATTATCATCAATTAAACCATCTCTATTTGGTGCCACATTTAAAATAAAGTTACAGCTTGCCGTGTTCAAAGGCTTAATTAACCCATCTACAATTTCTTGTGGCTTTCTTACCGGAACCGTTGGAAAATCGGTTTTCCAAAACCATGAAGTATTAATTGGTAAACACGCTAAAGTTGGCATCACTTTACTTTCTTTAGGCATACGCTGACCTGCTCCCATTTCGTAAGTTTTAATATCGGTATAATAAAGTCCTTCTGATGGGTATTTTGCACCATTTAAATCCATTACAAGGCAATCAGGCTGCAGGGTTTTGATCAAAGTGTAGATATCTTCGAAAGGCACATCATCATAAGAGATTCTCGACCATGGCGCATCCCAGCCATCAATAATTAAAGCTTCAATTTTACCGTATCTGGTTAACAGTTCGGTTAATTGCTGTTTAATCATATCGATATGTTTTGGCGTAATCTGATTTGGCCTCAATTTATGGTGTGTATCCAAAATGGAATAATAAAGCATTACTTTTAATCCGTTTGCACGGAAAGCATCAGTAAACTGCTTTACCACATCTTTTCCATAAGGACTGTTCATTACATTATAATCGGTGCTTTTGGTATCCCAGATACAAAATCCGCTGTGGTGTTTAGTGGTTAAACAACCATAACTCATGTTGGCGGATTTGGCCGCTTTGGCCCACTGGTTTGCATCAAGCTTTTTCGGATTGAATAATTTAGGAGAAGCTTCAGGATCAGGCCAATCGGCATTTGCATAAGTTGGAATGTTGTAATGGATGAACATGCCAAAACGCAAGTCAACAAACTGCTGTTGAAGTGCATTTAATTTCTTTGATGCGTCAGCACTAGTCCCTTGTGCCAAGGTAGCAAGTGAAAACAGCATGAAAACAATTACTAAAACGTTTTTCTGAATGGTTACGAGTTTCATTTTTGTGCGTAGTATAGTTTAAGATTTAGTGGGTGATTTTCTGTAAAGTTAATTTTCTTTGACGATATCGCACAAAATATCCAGATCAAAATATTTGATCAGTATAGCTTTCCTGAATTTAATTCTAGTATTGTTTTTATCGATTAATCGTTTTCGCGTACTTTGTTCCAGATATCTCTGTAAAGTTCTTCGTGGCGTTTAAATTGCAGATGCACATAAGGGCATAGTGGAATTACCTTCAGGTTATTTGTCCGTACATAATTGACCATAGCATCTAGCAAGAGTTTTGCGTAACCCTTGCCTTCTTTTTCGGGATCAATTTCGGTATGATAAACCGTTAAATTTTCTCCCTGAATATCAAAAATCATTTCTCCGTATTTTTCGCCCTCATCGTAAAGTTCGAATGCACTAGGTTCTTCTTTTTGGATATTTAATTTAACTTCTGCCATAATACTTAACTCGATATAATTTTTAAAATTTGCTAATCAACTGATGCAGCATTAAATATCTGCCAAACCAACTAAAGGTAACCAATATCTGCTGATTTATCCATATCCATAATCATACTTTAACGGTTTTATGATCTATTCTCCTTTAGCGCCTTATTCTTCTTGCCCCAAGCACTTAATTGACAAAAAATGGGGAGAAACTCCAGTGCTATGGGAGTCAGTTCATATTCTACCCTTGGAGGAACAGCTGCATAAACGGTTCTTTTAACCAGTTCATCCTGCTCTAATGCACGCAACTGTAAGGTTAACATCCGTTCTGATATATATGGGAATTCTTTTTTCAGTTCACTAAACCTTAATTTCCGGTTTCCAAGTTTATCCAGTATTACAATTTTCCATCTCCCTCCTATTTTGTTGGCCGCATAAGTCAGATCGCAATCCGTTATAAATTTTTCGTTAAGGGTATAAGTCGAATTTTCTTTTCGTGCCGTCATTACTTACAAATTTGTTTGTACCATACAAATGGTAGCGTATGCTATAAAAATACGCGGTACAGGTTATTATTGCAAGGTCATTTTAATTACAAGAAAATATGGACTTATATTTAACCGGAAAAACGGCATTAGTAACAGGAGCCTCTAAAGGGATAGGTAGCGCAATAGCAAAAGAACTGGCAAAGGAGGGTGTAAAAGTTTTTGCAACAGGCCGTAACCAACAATTATTAGATAGCCTATCCAATGAGATCGTTGCTGAAGGCAACCTTGCTCCTATTGTTTTTATACAAGACTTACTGGCACCTAACGCGCCTCACAAAATTGCCACTGCGGCCTTGGCTGCACTTGGTCATATCGACATCCTCATCAACAACGCAGGGCAAAGTCAGCCTGTAGATGTTGTAGGACCAGAAGAACCCTGGACTAGATCGATGGCCTTAGATTTTGAACGTCCCAGGCTACTCACACAAGCGCTATTACCACATTTTATAGCGCGTAAACAAGGTACAATACTCAATTTAACCAGTACTTATGAATTACGCTCGTTGAATGTTTCTGCTGTTGCCAAGGCCGCAGTGGCAATGTGGTCTAAACAACTTGCCGGTGAATTGGGTAAATATGGAATCAGGGTGAACTGTTTGCAACCAGGACTTATCGATACTGAAAACATCCGGCCTTACTTTACTGGCGATGAGCGCCGGAAATATGCTGAAAGTGAAATACCTTTACAAGATTTTGGTGAAGTGCAGGATATGGCAAACATGGCTGTTTTCCTGGTTTCGCCGCGGGCTAAATATATAACAGGAACAGTTTCGGTGGTAGATGGCGGCGGAACACGTTCGGCATTCTGATTTTTATATCGATAAAATCGCCTAAAACAATGTGATTTCAATGGTTTTTAAAATTGGGTCTCTATTTGTATATTTCACTAATAGTGGTTCTTCGTCACTTTTTAGTGAAAACCTACTGTAAAAGATAAATGGTTTAGAATATCAAAAAGCACAAGCAATCAACTTGAGCTGTAATTATAAGTGCCACGTTTCACTGAAGAGGTAACCACATAGGAATAATATCCACACAAACCTGTGAAAGAATTTATTCTAAATCAACCAAATAGTGTATATATTAGTGCTTTAGATAAGAAGTTTTTGTATTGTGAAGAACGTTTCTCAACCTTAAAATATTTCAATGGAACCCCTTATTATCAGAAAAGCAGCTTTAAACCTTTATGTTATATTAGTGCTGTCCGTAATATCGGTACCCTTTTTTATCTATATATTTTATGGTGATTTTACAATTGTAACAGTAAGCATCATAGCTGTTTTCTGTATATTCCCTATATGGCTTTTTATTTATGCACTTCGCGAGCTGATCAAAAAAACACCCCATATTACTTTTACTGAAGAAGAGCTGATCGTTAAAGACCGTGATTTTTACAATTGGGAAAACATAGAGGGTTTTGCATTCAGCATAGAAGAAGTGGGACGAGATAATGCCGGGAGTATATATAAAAATTACATCACCGTATCATTAAAGAACGGCACTTCTGCAAAAATTCCGGTATCACATCTGGACAGGAAGGCAGACGAAATCCTGTATTTACTCAATGAATATAAGCGGGAATCAGATGATGCAAAAGGGCCATCTCAACAATAAAGCTAATAACTTTATTTCATGACATCATTTACCGGCTTACTATCCACAAACTGTTCAAAACTTATAATTTTACTTTCTTTCAGTTTCCATATGTGGGCAACTCTTGCCTTAAAAGGTTTATTTGTCTTTTTATAGGTGCCAGAGTAAGTTCCATACGCTACCACTTTGTCTTCGTTGGCAACATAATCTTCGGGTGTGAATTTATAGTCAATCCATTCGCTTCCTAGTCTTGCAAAAACATTTTTTGTGATGTTTTTCAAGCCTATATAAGTTCCTGCGCAAGGAAATCCTTCCGCTTCTGTCCAAGAGATATCTTCAGCAACATATTTTGCTAAGTTTTCTCCATTTTCTTCCGAAGTTTTTCCTTCGTAGGTACTTTTTACAATTTCTAGATTTGTCATTTTATTGGTATTTGAGAAACAGCATGTCAGCAACATACCTGCAACCAACAAACTGGATATCACTGTTTTCATTTCTTTTATTCTGTGCTTTTGCAAAAA
The DNA here is from genome assembly GCF_001442625.1 of Pedobacter ginsenosidimutans. GTDB lineage: Bacteria > Bacteroidota > Bacteroidia > Sphingobacteriales > Sphingobacteriaceae > Pedobacter > Pedobacter ginsenosidimutans. The sequence goes on from NZ_LMZQ01000014.1 coordinate 155,563, forward strand.
AAATCCTAAAAAGAAATAATGGTTTAAAAGAGTTTTTTTAGTCTTTTAGATCGCCATGAATAAATTAACGTAAAATTTATTCGTGGCGATTTTGATTCTACCATTTCATTTCTCCGGTATTCACCTTTGCTCCAATCTGCAAAGCCGTTTCGAAAGTTAAGGTTGGATATTCTGCTTTAATCGCTTTGATCAACTCTTCAGAAGTTCTGTTGGTTTTCAAAGCCTCTTCGTAAAACTGGATATAACTTTTGGTATGTTTTATTGCGCTAACATCAAATGGAGTTGCGTTGTTGGCATGTGCAGGAATAACAATTGAAGGATTTAAGGCTTCGATTTTGTCTAAAACAGCAATCCAATTTTTACGGGCTTCCGGCGTTTGTGCATCTGCCATCCATAGGTTAAATGTAGTTCCGAAAACATTGATACCACCTATTACTGCTTTGATTGAAGGAACCCAAACAAAGGTTTTTGCAGGAAATTCTTCTAAGCCAACGACTTCGAGTTTCTGACCTTCCAAATCAATGCTATTTCCCTTTATAACCTGTGGCAATACCACATTAGAAGTGATAGCCTTACCTAATCTTTCTCCCCAAATATCCAGTTTTTTCTGTGCAGAAGCTTTGATTGCTTCCACGGTTGCCGGTGAGGCGAAAGCAGTTACTTCAGGGAAATATTTCTTAAAGACTTCCAATCCGAAATAGTAATCCGGATCAGCATGGGAAACATAAATTACAGTTAATTTTTTACCAGACTTTTTGATTTGGCTGGCAACCCTTTCCGCGTCTTCCAAAGTAAATTGTGCATCGATTAAAACGGCATCTGTTTTGCCCGAAACGATTACTGATGCCACACCAAAAGCATTCTCTGATGCGTTATAAACTTCAAGCTTTAAATTAGTTGTTTCAATAGCCTTGAAACCTTGTGCATTTGCTTCCATTTTTAATAAGATTAGAATAGTTAGAAATAATGTTGAAATAATTGATTTCATGTCTTTATGTTATTTGATGATACAAAGATGCACAGGACACCAAGACAAAAAGATTGAACAAGTTCAATAAATACAGGTAAACTAGCTACCGGTTACAATTTTCTTTCTGATCTTACTCAAAAATTCGTGACTAATACCTAAGTAAGCTGCAATCTGAAGGTTGGTCAATCGTTGCAGGAGCTGCGGGTATTTTTTAATAAAATCGAGATAGCGCTGGTCTGCAGTTTTACTCAAATTATCGATCATCCTCCTTTGTAAGGCAACATGGGTTTTTTGGGTCATTATTCTAAATAGTTTCTCAATTTGAGGAAGATTGATGTAAGCAAATTCCTTGTCCTTCTTAGAAATTAGCAGTACTTCACTATCTTCAAGAGCTTCTATATAGAGCTGGGAAGGTGTGTTATTGGTGAAACTATCAATATCGGTAATCCACCAGTTTTCAATGGCAAAATACAATATATTTTCAAAACCATTTTGGTCAATATGATAAACGCGGAAAAGTCCTTTGATTACAAAACCTTCAAATTTACAGGTTTCACCCTCTTGCAGTAAAAAACTCTTTCTTTTAACCAATTGATGTTTGAACAGGTTACAGAATCTATCTCTTTCCTTTTCAGGAATAGTTACATGGTTAGAAATATGCTGATGGAGAAGTTCTTTCATAAGGTTTACAATATCAGGCTTAAAACCCATAGATAGTTCATATTTATTTAGGTTTAATTTGCCCTGCAATAACAATTTTCGAAAAAAGTTTTCCACATTATTTGTGGAACAAGAAGCATATTGTCCAAAAACATACTTTAAACAGTTTAAACCTATTTTTTATGTAAAGTATACAAAAAGTGCTTAAATTTTGATTTTAGGCACATTTAACTAAATTTGGATTATACCAAAACCAAGTTTATGTATCAATTAACAGTACCTGCAGATCGCGTTAACGAATCGTTAAGTAAGCACATTTTGGCCGATGGTTTCGACCTGACTTATGATATGGAAAAAAGTCATGGTGCTTACATTTACGATGCTAAACACAACAGAACTTTACTCGATTTTTTTACTTGTTTTGCTTCCGTTCCTTTAGGTTATAACCACCCTAAAATGATCAATGATGAAGCGTTTAAAAAAAATCTTCTCCTCGCTGCATTAGCCAATCCATCGAACTCTGATGTTTACACCCAGCAGTATGCGCAGTTTGTTGAAACATTTTCTAAAGTTGGCATTCCCGCTTACCTGCCACATGCTTTTTTTATTGCTGGTGGAGGCTTAGCAGTAGAAAATGCAATTAAGGTAGCCATGGACTGGAAAGTTCAGAAAAACTTTGCAAAAGGATATACCGAAGAAAAAGGCTTTAAGGTTTTGCACTTCGAAAGGGCATTTCATGGCAGAACGGGTTATACTTTAAGCTTAACCAATACCCTACCCGATAAAACCAAGTGGTTTGCCAAATTCGATTGGCCAAGAGTGGCTGTTCCGGAAGTTAAATTTCCGCTTTCAGGAAATAATTTAAGTCATGCCATTCAAACCGAAGAAACATCTTTAGCTCAGATCAAAAAAGCCTTTGCAGATAATAAAGACGATATCTGTGCTATAATTGTAGAGCCAATCCAATCTGAAGGTGGAGATAACCACCTGCGTGAAGAATTTTTGATACAACTTAAGGCTTTGGCCGATGAAAATGATGCCTTCTTGATTTATGATGAAGTACAAACTGGCGTTGGGTTAACAGGTAAATTCTGGTGCCATCAACATTTTAGTGAAAAAACTCGACCAGACATCATCGCTTTTGGAAAAAAAATGCAGGTTTGCGGTATCCTTGTAGGTAATAAGGTAGAAGAAATTGAAACCAATGTATTTAAAGTGCCAAGCCGTATTAACTCAACATGGGGAGGCAATTTGGTTGATATGGTACGTTCAACGCAGATCTTGCAAATTGTAGAAGAAGACCAGCTTTGTGAGAATGCTGAAAAAGTGGGTACTTACTTGAGAGATCAACTAGAAAATCTATCGCATAGGTTTGATCAAATGACAAATGTTCGTGGAAGAGGTTTGTTGTGTTCTTTTGATTTCCCCACAAAAGAAATGCGCAATGCATTTATTGGAAAAGGATTGGAAAACAATGTGATGTTTTTGGGCTGTGGTGAAAAAACGATACGCTTTCGCCCGGCACTTTGCATTGAGCAAAAGCATATTGACGAAGGCTTGACGGTTATGGAAAAAATATTGCCTTTATTGTAGGCATGAATAAAAAATCGTTAATTTATTTCTTAGTTGCAGGCATTTTAGTATTGATCTTTTTCATGGTTAAGGCTGTTTTTGATCAGCCTGGGATTGAGGATATGAAAGCCGGTTTTAAAGAAGTTGCCAAGTATAGAAATGCAAATAACACTGGTCCGGTACAACGGATTTATATCGTTTCAGTTAAAGATTCGATATGGAAAGAAATGGAAGATTATGGCAATCTAATGCCCCATACAAAATATGGTAATACAAAAGTTTATTTCTTTATGCAAAACGGAAATATTCCAAATACATTACAGCCTGGAGCAATAAACTTCGATCCATCTTTTAATAAAGCTTGTATTGCCTTATTTGAAAAAAGTGCAATGAGCCAATCGGCATTTAATAAGTATCCGTTTTAAACGCAGTTTTTTTTTTATAATTACAAATGAATCGTGATTATAGTTCGATAAGTCCATCAGCAAAATCGCTTTTACTTGCCAAAAGTTTAACGAATATTCCGTTTGTTGCTGATGCTGTTAAGTTAATTTACGGCAACGGCGCCCTTGAAAAATTATATCATAAAGATTTTGATGAGGTATTTTTAAAACGGTTGGTGCATTTTGAGAGTAGATATTTATCTCTGGATAGCTTACTTTTTGCATCGGGCTCTTTAAATATTATAGAAATTTCTTCTGGTTATTCTTTCAGGGGCTTGGATCTGGTTTTAAGGCATCCGACTATTTATTATTTGGATACTGATTTACAAGGTGTAATTGATATCAAAAAAGATTTGGTTGATCGGCTAATTGTTGATGAGAAATTACAACTAAAGGGTAAACTCAAAACCGAAGCTTTAAATGCTTTGGATGGAGACGCTTTTTCAAATGCTATAAATCAAATGCCGCTCGGCCCGATTAGTATTATAAATGAAGGTTTACTGGTGTATTTAAATAATGAAGAAAAAAAATCACTATGTAAAACCATCCATAAATCATTAAAACAAAGAGGTGGTTATTGGATCACTGCTGATGTATATGTTAAACGACCGGCACCTAAAAGTGAAACCAATGATTATTTTTCTCAGTTTCTGGAAGCACATCATGTAGAAGATAATAAGTTTGATAGCTTTGAACAGGCTGAACACTTCTTTCTTGAACAAGGCTTCAAATTAACAACTAAAGCAACTTCAGTTTGGCATCAACTTTCCTCGCTAAAATATATTGATATTGAATTATTAAAAAAAATGAAAGAACAGGCGAATAAAATTGGGAGAATCCGAGAAACCTGGGTGCTAAAAGCGATTTAATTAAATAAAACCGGGCTGCAATTCCGCATTTTCTAGTCCTAATAGAACGAAATACTCAGCATTCTGACATGTAAAATTCTAGAACTTGTTTGCCGAATGCTTAATCCTTATGATTTGGAAATGAAGGGTTCTGTGCATTTGGCATTTTCAGTCCCGCTTTCCCTCCTGCCAATTTGAACGAAATTGGCATCCGTTCCAATCGGGTTTATGAACAATGTTTTGTGCCACGGAGAACAAACTCCTCTAATCTGCCCCGGTCTGTGTCCTCACAGAACGGAATACACAAAATATACACTACCAGTCCAATCAATATGCCATTGTTAAATAAACCTGACAGCAGCGAAAATCCTTTTGCTTGCAGCACCTTTAACATGCTATCATGCTGAGGCACTAAGCATCTGCAAGCCATGGAACAGAGGCTCCTCACCTCAGCACTTCAAAACCCGCAAAAAGATTGTAGCGAATGGCAGGACTGCAGCAACCATGAAATGCTGACATTCATTTCCCAACCCTAAAAACCCTGCTATTTATCATAATACATCAGTTTTCAACTACGCTCAAACTGGCAAGCAACTAATCAGCCCAGCTCAAAACCAGCGAAGTTCCCAAACTGCTCTTACGCTTCAAACTTCGTGAGTTTTCCCTAAACAAAAGCCGAAAATCCCGTTATGGCCCTACCTACAATCAGCGTATTAATTTCTTTTGTACCCTCATACGAATAAATCGCCTCGGCGTCGGCCACAAAACGTGCTACATTATATTCTAGTAAAATACCGTTCCCACCCATTACCTCACGGGCCTTGCTCACCACATCACGCGTACGTAACGAACAAAATACCTTTGCTAACGAAGCGTGTTCATCTTTCAACAGACCCTGATCCTGCAATTGTGACAACCTAAAACATAATGTTTGCATTGCCGTTAAATTCGACAGCATCTCAACTAAATGGTTTTGAATCAATTGAAAAGATGCAATGGGTTTACCAAACTGTTTTCGGGTGCGGGTATAATCCAATGCATTTTCGTAAGCGCCACGAGCGCAGCCAACAGCCTGCCAAGCCACCCCTGCCCTTGTCATTTGCAATACCTTTGCTGTATCTTTAAATGAGTTTGCATTTTGTAAGCGATCGGCCTCTTCTACTTCACAATTGGTTAAAGTGATAATTCCATTCTGCACAATCCGCAATGCCATTTTATCCTGCATTTTTTCTACCGCAAAACCCGGATTATCTTTTTTTACAATAAAGCCCTTAACCTCCCCACTTTCTTCATCTCGTGCCCAAATAATTAAGATATCGGCGAAAGTGGCGTTACCGATCCATTTTTTCTGACCATTTAATATCCATTTGCCATCTATTTTTTTGCAGGTTGTGGTTAAGCCTCCAGCAGCAGCAGAGCCCACTTCGGGTTCAGTTAGTCCAAATGCACCGATAATTTTAAATTGCTGCATCAGCGGTAACCACTGTTGTTTTTGTTCTTCCGATCCACATAAATAGATCGATCCCATAGCCAAACCACTCTGTACACCAAAAAAAGTAGAAATCGAGGTATCAATCCTAGCCATTTCCATCGCTAAAATCCCTTCCATCAAATTCGATTTTCCTGGGCAGCCATAACCTTTATACGTTAAACCACAAATATTAAGCTCAGCAAGTTTTGGGATGATTTCAAAAGGAAATTCGGCTTTGTTCCAGTAATGATTTACAATGGGTTTTACTTCTTTTTCTAAAAAAGCACGCACTTTTAACTGGAGTTCGCGATCCTCATCGTTGAGCGCCTCGTCGCCCAAATGGTAAAAATCACCTTCAATTGGGGGTAATTCTCGTTTTTTACCCGATCCACCCATCATTTTCATCATCCCCTGAATCTGTTTATCATCAAGGCTGGATATCGTTTCGACCATTTTGGGTAAATCGACTTTTTTTGATAAAGCTTCTAACTTATCGAAATCTACATGTTTGAAAAGATTGTACGCGTTTTTAAGAGAAGAGAATATATTCGCCATTATTATTCGTTTTGAGAATAACAAACGAAGGGCGGTTTTGTTGGACTTGCAAGTTTAACCGCAAAGGATGCAAAGTTTTTCGCGAAGAAAAAGAAGAACAGAAGACAAATTACTTCATGGCTAGCTCTTCCCTTTGCGCTCTTTGCGAACCTCTTATTTTCTTTGCGGTTAAAAAAAAAGTTACCTCAAATCAAATAAATTATCAACCCCCAGCAATTTTCTCGAAGTAAAACCCTCGCCGAAAGTGGTGCCGATACTTTTGCCAAATTCTCTCGAACGGCCAATTACGCTTTCAAAAAACTCTGGAGAAGAAATATAGGTTTGCAAGCCATCTACATCAGGATTATAAAACTGGGTCTTAAAGGCTTTGATCGATTCGATTTTCTTATCCATGTGGTCAGAAATATCTACAATAATATCAGGTTTTAGGTACCTGTCTTGAATATACTGTAACAACAATCTTGGCCGGTGTGCTTCTTGTTTAACACCATCTATCGAAGTCTCTATTTTTGGCAGTCCTGATAAAAAAACCGAATCATAAACCAGATCTCCAGCTCTGCCATGATCAGGGTGACGGTCTTCTAAAGCATTGCTTAAAATAATTTCCGGTTGATATTTTCTGATTGCTTTAATCACTTCCAAACGATGAAATTCATCATTCTGAAAAAAGCCATCTCTCATTCCTAAATTCTCACGGGCGTGTAAACCCAAAATTTTCGCAGAATCTGCAGCTTCTTCATCTCTTGTTTCAGCTGTTCCACGGGTACCCAATTCACCTCGGGTTAAATCTACGATCCCTACTTTTTTACCAAGTGCAATATGTTTTAAAATGGTTCCTGAGCAACAAAGTTCTGCATCGTCAGGATGCACGGCTATCACTAAAATATCTAATTTCATTATTTATTGGGCATTTTGGTTCAGCAGTTGCTGAATTTTCTTTTTAATCTTCGAACTCAAGGGTTTGGTAAAGGGTAAGAAATAATCTTCCAACTCGCCATTTTTGTTCAGGAGGTACTTGTGAAAGTTCCAACGGGGTTTCGAACTTAATTTTGTGTTTTGTTTTTTCTCGCTCAGAAATTGATAAAGGGGATGGGCATGTGCCCCACGAACCATAATTTTATCAAAAATGGGAAATTTTACGCCATGGTTAATCTCACAGAAAGATGCAATATCAGATCCATTAAGCGGTTCCTGTTTTCCAAAATCGTTGGTCGGAAAGCCCAGAATTTCAAAATCTGGACTGTTAATTTCGTCTTTTAGCTGTTGTAATTCCTTTAATTGTGGTGTAAAACCACATTCAGATGCGGTATTTACAATTAAAACAACTTTATTGCGGTAGGCTGATAACGGCTGCTCTTCGCCATTAATTTTTTTAACCTTAAATGAATAAATATTCGGAATGCGTTCCTGCATTATATGTTATTGATAAAATCCTGAAGTACGGATAATAGATTCTATATCCCTATCCTCGTTCGGATCGTAAGTGCTTTTTAAGTTATGTCCTACCACGCGGGCCACAATCTGATAAGAAAATGCAGCAAAACCACCCTTGGTTTGCTTTACAATATCATACGTTGTTCTGCCCACTTCACGGTCGATCAGCTTCGTTAAAATCTGACCTTGAGTAATCGTTAATTCCTTTATTTCGCGGTTAAACATGTCTTTAATTTCTTTATCACATTGTTTAACCAGTTGTTTCTGTTCCTTTTTCTCTGGTGTACGGGCAATATCCTGCTCTAATTGCTCGTATCTACGTTTTGCAAACAGTGCATATGGCATTACTTTTAATACGTTATACCTTAAGCGATTATATGCGGCCTGTTCTGCCGGCGATTTCCATATCCTTGCAGCATAAATAGATACATCGTTAAGCTGCATCCACGGAATCATTACGCCATTATCATTTGTTGAGGCTACTCTTATTGTATCGCTTTTACCCAATTTAGGGAATATTGGCGCAGCAGGATCCTGTGCCCGTAACGAAATGCTACAAATCATTACAATACAAAGAAAAAAGAGCCCTTTAATTTTCATAAATTTATACTTTTACAAAGTTAGGTGTTATTTCATATATTAGGTGTTTCACAAAACTAATATAAGTTTTATTCATAAATAAGACGCAATTTTTACGCAAAAAATACAAATGAAAACAGAGTTAGTGATTGATTTAGAGGCGGAAAAGCAAGAGATTCTAAAAAGATATAGGGCATTACTACGGGCAAGCAAATCTACTTTACAAAAGGGCGATAAAAAAGAAATCAGGAAAGCTTTCGATATGGCACTGGAGAGCCATAAAGATATGCGCCGAAAATCTGGCGAACCCTATATCTACCACCCCATCGCTGTGGCGCAGATTGCTGCTGAAGAAATTGGCTTAGGAACAACCTCTATTGTATGTGCCTTATTGCACGATGTGGTAGAAGATACCGATATCACTTTAGAAGACATTGAACGCGAATTTGGCAAGAAAACCGCTAAAATTATCGACGGTTTAACCAAAATATCTGGCGTTTTCGATACCAATAGCTCTTTACAGGCCGAAAATTTCCGTAAAATGTTGCTTACCCTTGCAGATGATGTGAGGGTAATCCTGATCAAACTTGCCGATCGTTTGCATAATATGCGTACAATGGATTTTATGCCCCGCCACAAGCAGCTTAAAATCGCTTCAGAAACCATTTATTTGTATGCACCATTAGCCCATAGATTGGGTTTATATGCCATAAAATCAGAGTTGGAAGATCTTTCGATGAAATATCTCGACCCTGACACTTACAAATTCATAGCAAAAAAATTAAACGAGAAAAAAGCTGAACGTGCGCTTTTCATCAAAAAATTCGTCGAACCGATTGATGAAATTGTTCACGAACAAGGTTTAGTGGCCGATGTTTACGGCAGACCCAAATCAATCCACTCCATCTGGAACAAGATGAAAAAGAAAAATATTCCTTTCGAAGAGGTTTACGATCTTTTTGCCATCCGGATTATTTTGGACTCGGCACCCGAAAATGAAAAGGCCGATTGCTGGAAAGCCTATTCAATTGTTACCGATTTATACCGCCCAAATCCAGATCGTTTACGCGATTGGGTTTCCTCACCAAAAGGAAATGGCTATGAAAGTTTGCACACTACGGTGATGGGGCCACGCGGACAATGGGTTGAGGTACAGATCCGTACACAACGCATGAACGAAATTGCAGAGAAAGGTTTTGCTGCACACTGGAAATACAAAGAATCGAGTAACGATAACGGTCTTGATCAGTGGATCCAGAAAGTACGCGAAATGCTGAGCAACCCGGAAGCCAACGCTTTAGATTTCCTGGACGATTTCAAGATGAACCTTTTCTCGGATGAGATTTTTATTTTCACGCCAAAAGGTGCCTTGATCCAGTTGCCTCTAGGCGCTACCGCATTAGATTTTGCATTCGAGATCCATACCGATGTAGGCGCAACCTGTATAGGCGCTAAAGTAAATCACAAGCTGGTCCCTATTTCGTATAAACTTCAAAATGGCGATCAGGTAGAGATTATCACCTCAAGCAAACAAACGCCTAAAGAAGACTGGTTAAACGTGGTGGTTACAGCCAAAGCGAAATCGAAAATTAAGTCATCTCTAAAAGAAGAAAAGCGGAAAATTGCCGAAAATGGAAAAGAAATCTTAGAAAGGAAGCTGAAATCGTTAAAAATTACCTACAATACTGATAATCTACAAAAGTTAAGTTATTTCTTTAAACTGCCTTCTACACAAGAGCTTTTTGTTAATGTTGCGCTTGGAAAAATCGAACTGAAAGATATAAAAGAGTATCTATCAAGCGAGAAAGAAGTTGAAAACCGCGGCCCGGAACGCCCTGAAAATCTTTCAGTTGACGGAATCAAGAGTAAAATTAAAGGTGGAGAATCTGACATTTTATTGATTGGCGAAGATATGCAGCGCATTGATTATACCTTGGCTGCTTGTTGTAACCCAATTCCCGGCGATGATGTTTTTGGTTTTATTACCGTGAGCGAAGGCATTAAAATACACCGTACCAACTGCCCTAACGCTGCACAGCTAATGGCCAATTATGGTTATCGCGTGGTGAAAGCAAAATGGAACAAACAACAGGAATTAACTTTCTTAACCGGCTTGCGCATTGTAGGTATTGATGATGTAGGGTTGATCAATAATATCACCAGGGTTATCTCTACCGACTTTAAAGTAAATATGAGATCGATTACTGTTGATACCAATGAGGGGATTTTTGATGGTTCGATTATGATTTTCGTAAACGATACCGAACATCTGGAAAACCTGATTAAAAATTTATTAAAAGTTAGAGGTGTTACCGGAGTAACGAGGTTTGATGCATAAATGAGTTGGAAAGTTCGGAGTCAGATGTCGGAAGTCAGGATTTTGAGGCCTAAGTTGCAAGCTATTTGCAATTTAAACTTCTGACTCCCGACCCCAAACCTCCGACTTATTACAACATTTCAACAATCAAACACTATAACAATCAAACAATTTACCTACCTTTGAATGGAGTTTAAAAACTATGTCTGAACAAAAAACAAATGAGCTCGTTCGCAAGATTTTTGAGGCTTATTTAGAAAACAAAAATCTACGTAAAACACCAGAGCGTTTCGCTATATTGGAAGAAATATATTCAAGAAACGACCACTTTGATGTAGAAACCCTTTATATCCACATGAAAAACCAAAAGTACCGCGTAAGTCGTGCTACGGTTTATAATACATTGGAGTTATTGGTTTCATGCGATTTAGTTACCAAGCACCAGTTTGGTAAAAATATGGCACAATTCGAAAAATCTTATGGTTACCGCCAACACGATCATGTAATCTGTATCGAATGTGGTAAAGTAGTAGAATTCTGCGATCCACGCATCCACCAGATCCAAACCATGGTTGGTGATCTTTTAAAATTTGATGTGAAACACCATTCGCTAAATCTTTATGGTTTCTGCTCTGATTGCAGTATGGCCAGAAAAGTAAACGAAAGTGCAGCAACAGCCGCAAAAATTGTAGAAAATTAAATCAAAATACAAATAAAACCAGCTTAATTTATTAAATAATGACGCAAGTAGATGTACTTCTCGGCCTGCAATGGGGTGATGAAGGAAAGGGAAAAATCGTTGATGTACTAAGTCCAAAATATGATCTTATTGCCCGTTTTCAGGGTGGCCCAAATGCCGGACACACTTTAGAGTTCGATGGCAAAAAATTCGTTTTAAACACAATCCCTTCAGGAATTTTTAACGAAAAAACCATGAACCTGATCGGTAATGGCGTAGTAATAGACCCTATTATCCTAAAAAGAGAGTTAGATAATTTAAAAAAAGCTGGTCATGATCCTGTTGCCGATGGCAAATTGGTGATTGCCCGTAAAGCACACTTAATTTTACCAACCCACCAATTATTGGATGCTGCTAACGAAGCACGCATGGGTAAAAATAAAATTGGATCAACTTTAAAAGGTATTGGTCCAACTTATATGGATAAAACTGGCCGTAATGGTTTACGTGTTGGCGATACTACACTACCTGATTTTAAAGAGCGTTATGCTAAATTGGTAGAAAAACACACAGAAATTCTTTCGCATTACGAAGGTTTCGAATATGAACTAGCGGAGAAAGAAGCATCATTCTTTGAAGCAATCGAATTCTTAAAAACGATTCCTCATGTAGATAGCGAACATTATGTGAATGGTTTCTTAAAAGAAGGAAAAGCGGTTTTAGCAGAAGGTGCCCAAGGAACGTTATTAGACGTAGATTTTGGTTCATATCCTTTTGTAACTTCTAGTAACACCACAACTGCAGGTGCCTGTACCGGTTTAGGTATTGCACCAAATAAAGTAGGTGCTGTTTATGGCATCTTCAAAGCATATTGCACACGTGTTGGTGGCGGTCCTTTCCCTACCGAATTAGATAATGAAGTTGGTGAAAATTTACGCGCTTTAGGTCACGAGTTTGGCGCAACTACAGGTCGTGCCCGTCGTTGTGGCTGGATCGATCTTCCTGCATTAAAATATGCCATCATGTTAAACGGTGTAACCGAGTTAATTATGATGAAAGCTGATGTTTTGGATACTTTCGATACCATTTATGCTTGTACCCACTACGAATACAATGGCGAAACAATTGATTACATGCCGTATGACATCATTTCAATCGAACCAAAACCAGTATTGAAAGCAATTGACGGTTGGGCTACTGATGTAACTAAAATTACTTCTGTAGATGAAATTCCAGCTAAATTAACTGATTATATTGCGTTCTTAGAAAAAGAATTAGAAGTGCCGATCAAATTCCTTTCAGTAGGGCCAGATAGAGCACAAACTTTAGAATTACGTTAATAACACTCAGTTCGTCATGCTGAATTTATTTCAGCATCTATATTGTTCATCAACTGATAGCCCTTGAAATAAATCCGATAGTTATCGGATCAGGATGACGGACACGAAAGAAAGCAATCCATAGCGGATTGCTTTTTTCATTTAAGAGTTGTCAACTTTAATAACAATATCGCTAGAAAGCTGACAACTCTTACCAATTGATAGCAAATCAACTTGGCTACTTGCTTAATTGGCGTCATCCCGACCGTAGCAAAGCGAAGCGGAGAGATCTACCTAAACAGATTTAGCTTCGCTGAGCACTTCGTGGTTCTCGACTGCGTTGCACCCGATAGCTATCGGGTCCGCTCGAAATGACGATCGCCCGATAAAAAAATTAATTTCTTACAATTATCAACGCTATTTTTACCTTTGCCGCAGCTTGAAAACCACACAAAACATATCCCATTTTAAACAAAAAGCTTTGCATTGGGCCAACCAGTTCGAGGTTTGCTGCTTTTTAGATTCAAATAACTACAAAGATGCCTACTCGGCTTACGATTTCATTATTGCTGTCGACGCACATCATGAACTAAAATGTGCCACTGAGAATGCATTTGATCAACTAAAAAGTTTTTACGCATTACATAAACAGTGGGTTTTTGGCTTTTTCAGCTACGATTTAAAAAACGAAATAGAAGAACTCCATTCTAATAATCCGGATCATTTAAATTTTCCAGATTTATACTTTTTTGTTCCAAAATACCTGATTGCCTTTAAAAATGGCAATGCCGAGGTTCTGGTTGGTCCTGAATCGATTTTAGCAGAGATTAATTCCTTTCGGCTTAAAACAGATGTCCAATCTAAAAAAGCAGCGGTAGCACAACGGTTATCGAAAGATCAATATGTTCAAAAAGTAGAAGCTTTAAGAGAGCATATTATTCGTGGCGATATTTATGAAGTTAATTTCTGCCAGGAGTTTTTTGCCGAAAATGCAGAAATAGATCCTGTTCAAACTTTCGAAGCATTAAACAGCGTCTCGCCCACTCCATTTGCCGGTTATTTTAAAGTTCAGGGTAAATATGTTTTATCTGCAACACCAGAAAGATTTTTGTGCAAACGCGGATTGAAACTTACCTCACAACCCATTAAAGGAACCGCGAAAAGAAGTTTAGACCCAATGGAAGATGAGGCTATAAAACTGCAGCTCAGGAACGATATTAAAGAACAAGCCGAAAATGTAATGATAGTTGATCTGGTGCGCCACGACCTCACCAAATCGGCCGTTAAGGGTTCCGTTACAGTCGACGAGTTATTCGGCATCTACAGCTTCCCTCAGGTGCATCAGATGATTTCTACCATTAGTTGCGAATTAAGCCCAAAGGTTCACTTTATCGACGCCATTAAAAATGCATTTCCAATGGGCTCTATGACAGGCGCTCCAAAGGTTAAAGCAATGAAATTAATTGAAGAATACGAAGTGACCAAAAGAGGTATTTATTCCGGCTCTTTTGGATGCATTAGTCCAGATGGTGATTTCGACTTTAATGTGGTTATCCGGAGTATTTTGTACAATGCTGAATCTAGTTATTTATCTTTTCAGGTCGGTGGAGCCATTACCTACCAAAGTAATGCTGTTTTAGAATACGAAGAGTGTTTACTGAAGGCCAGTGCAATTTTGAAGGTGCTGGGCAGTTAATTGGTTCAGTTACCATCAGTTCATTTGTCCTCAGCAATCCGTCATCTCGACTGAAACGCAGTGAAATGGAGAGATCTATCTACCCAGATTTCTCGACGCTTTCTAGTTGTAGCGTCTCGCTACGACTTCAACAATATCTTAAGCCTTAATTTAAATAAAAAAGGTCTTAGCGAGACGCTAAGACCAGATAAGTGGGTGGAATTTTCTACATCATGCAAAACCTTCCACCTTAAACCTTAAGCCCTAAACCTTATTTCTTATAATATTGTTGTGCTTCTGGTAAATATTTTTGGATCTGAGCAATACGAGTAGCATCACTTGGGTGAGTACTTAAAAACTCAGCTGGTTTTTGAGCTCCTGCAGATGCAGCAGACATTCTGTTCCAGAAACTGGTCGCATTTTGAGGGTTGTATCCGGCCATGGCCATAAAAATTAAGCCTAAACGATCGGCTTCTAATTCTTGATTACGACTGAATTTTAACATCGCAACTGGCGTGCCTACACCATAAAGGGTATTAAAAATAGATTGAGTTTTTGGGTTTTTAGATAATGCAACACCTGCTGCTGCACCAATACCTTGAGCAACCATTTCTTGCGACATCCGTTCTGCTGAGTGACCTGCAATAGCGTGAGCAATCTCGTGGCCCATTACGGTGGCCAAACCTGCATCATCTTGTGTTATAGGCAAAATACCTGTATAAACTACAATCTTCCCTCCAGGCATACACCAGGCATTCTTCTCGTTGTTCTGTACAACATTAACCTCCCACTGGTAATCTGCAATCAGGTTGCCATAATTATTGCTGTTCATATACGATTTTACAGCCGTAATTAATCTGCTACCAACGGTTTTAACTTTCAAAGCCTGCGCATTCGAGGCTGGTAAAACTGTAGTTTTATTCTCCGTTAAAAAGGTGCTATAAGCCTGGAAAGCCATTGGCAAAACCTGGTCGTTACTCACTAAATCAAATCGACTACGGCCTGTTAAAGGAACGGTAGAACAGGAGTTAAATAATAATACTCCAGCAACACTTGCTGTTAAAAATAACTTTTTCATAATGCGATTTTAAATGATTAGTAAATACTGATAAGCAAAACCGAAGATTAAACAGTAAGCCTATAAATAAGTTTTAATGAAATGTGTTTTGTTTAATTAATTAGTTTTCTTCCTAAACAAATACACTTTAGATTCTTTGCCTTTCAGCAATCTTTCGAGATTTTTCTGGTGTGTAACTAAGATTAAAATACAAACCACCATGCCATAAAGCACTTCCGATTTGATTGAAACCTGAAACAAGAACACCACACTGAGCGGAAAAGTAAATCCTGCACAAATGGAGCTTAATGAAACATATTTGGTTAACAACAATACCACCACAAAAACCAGAACACAAAGCATAGATGCTTCGAAGTTAACTGCCAAAATCATTCCAAAAAGTGTAGCAACACCTTTTCCACCTCTAAAACCTGCAAAAACAGGAAATAAATGTCCCATTACTGCGGTTACACCGAGTGCGAGCTGATAATTGACAAAAACAACTGAGTTTTGTGGTCCGGTTACCGACATGCCGATTAAATAGGCCAGATTGGTTGCGGTATAACCTTTTGCAATATCGATGATCATTACAGCAATTCCGGCTTTTTTGCCCAGTACCCTAAAGGTATTGGTTGCGCCAGCGTTGCCACTTCCATACTCCCTTACATCAACCCCATAAAAGGCCTGACCAAGCCATACAGCTGTTGGTATAGATCCAAAAAGGTAGGCAATTAATAACGCGCTGAGAGAATAAACCGTAACCATAGCCTACAATGATACAAAAAATAAGCTTTTAATTTTATAGCAAATCACTTTAGTATGCTTTTAAACTCATATCAAGGCTTTTCACAGAATGTGTAAGCGCACCCATCGAAATAAAATCTACTCCGCAAGCAGCATATTCGGCAACATTCTCTTCAGTAATTCCTCCAGAAGCCTCTGTAATGAATTTACCGTCGATTAATTTAACCGCAGCCCTTAAGTTTTCGAAACTGAAATTATCAAGCATAATACGATCTACACCACCAATATGCAAAACTTGAGATAACTCTTCCAGGTTACGCACCTCAATTTCAATCTGAAGTGATTTATTTTTATTTATTAGATATTTTTTAGCGGCTGTAATGGCATTCGAAATCCCTCCTGCGTAATCTACATGATTGTCTTTAATTAAGATCATATCATACAAACCAATGCGGTGATTTACACCTCCACCAATCCTAACTGCCCACTTTTCTAAATAGCGCAAACCTGGAGTAGTTTTACGCGTATCTAAAATTTTAGTTTTAGTTGTTTTCAATAAAGAAACAATCCGATGGGTTTTAGTTGCAATACCACTCATCCTTTGCATGCAGTTTAAAACCAATCGTTCAGCAATTAAAATAGCATGTGTACTTCCTGAAACGGTTAGGGCAATATCACCTACTTTTACCGCTACACCATCCTGTAGCAATACATCAACTTTCAGTTCGGCATCAACCTCCTTAAAAATCTCAAGAGCCAGTTCAATTCCTGCCAAAATACCATCTTCTTTGATAATCAGCTTTGCTTTTCCCTGTGTACCAGAAGGAATTGTTGAAAGTGAGGTATGATCGCCGTCACCAACATCTTCGGCAAGGGCATTTTTTATGAATTGATGTATAAGTTGAGTATCCAAAATGTAGATTTTATGCCGCAAAAATAAGAAATATTTGTTAGCAGACAATTTACTGAAGCGTTAAAGTGATTTGTTGACTTCAGAAGTTTCTAGCCTCCGCAACTTACAAGGCTGGTAAAGCATAGCGGTGGCAAAACTTTATAAGTCCTGCCCAGCCAATTAATCCTTTGCCGGTTCGATCCTTAATTCGGTAATCGAAAAGCTGGTATTGAATTTTTTCATGGTGATAGAGACCCTGAAAGTCTCTTTGGCGGTACTTAGAATAATTACGCCAAAACGATAGTTTGGATTCGTATTAATTTTATGAAAAATACTTGTTTTTACTGGCGGATGTTTAACAAAAAAATCTCTTAAAATCTGTTCACCCTGTGCTTTTGAGTATACATCTTCTTCATCAACCATAATAAGTTCAATGGTTGAGGCGAAACTTTTAGCAATTTCTTTTGAGTTGCCAGCCTTAAAATACGAGGATAAATCATCAATAATATCTGCCTGAAGAGCTGCAGGATGGTATAATGATGACAAACTAATAATGAGTAAAAATAAGCTCCGGATCATTTCTGTATTTTATACAGAACCCTATAGCTAAAATTATGCCATTAGCGTATCAAAAAAAGGATTTCTTCATTTGTATAAGCTTCAATAAAGTTATATTTGCCGTATAAACAAAACACTAAAACATGTTATACATGAAAATGTTTTAATGTGGATCAATAAATTTTACAATAAAAATGGTAAACGATAAAAAACTCGCGCTTATAATTCTAGATGGCTGGGGCTACGGAAAACAAGATAATTCTGATGCTGCATATGCTGCCAACACTCCTTTTTTCGATTCGTTATTACAGAAATATCCAAATTCTAAGCTTGAAGCATCTGGTGAAGCAGTAGGCCTACCAGCCGGACAGATGGGTAACTCTGAAGTTGGGCACATGAACTTAGGCGCAGGTCGGGTAGTTTACCAGGAGCTTGGAAGAATCAACAAATCGATTACCGACAGAGAACTGCACAGCAACCCGGTTTTGGTAAGTGCATTCGATTATGCGAAGCAGAACAATAAAGCAGTTCACTTCATCGGCCTCGTTTCAAACGGTGGTGTACATGCGCATATTGAACATTTAAAAGCTTTATGTGATGCCGCAAATGAAGCAAAAGTACCAAACACTTTTGTTCATGCTTTTTTAGATGGCCGTGATACTGATCCAAACTCTGGATTGGGTTTTATTACTGACCTGAAAAACCACATCCAAAACACCAATGCTAAATTGGCTACCATGGTTGGCCGTTATTATGCAATGGACCGCGATAACCGTTGGGAGCGCGTTAAACAAGCTTACGATGTAATGGTAAATGGCATTGGCGAAAAAACCCAGGACGCATTGGCTGCGATCAAAAAATCATACGCTGATGGCGTAACTGATGAGTTTTTAAAACCAATCGTATTAACGCAGGATAATGGTGCACCGGTTGCTACGATTCAAAATGATGATGTAGTAATCTGTTTTAATTTCCGTACCGATAGAGGTCGTGAAATCACTACCGCATTAACACAAAAAGATTTCCCGGAACAGCAGATGCACAAACTGCCATTGTATTATGTTACCATGACTACCTACGATGAGAGTTTTGAAAAGGTTAATGTAATTTTCACCAAAGATGATTTAACCCAAACCATTGGTGAAGTACTGGCCAACAACAATAAAAACCAGATCCGTATTGCCGAAACTGAGAAATACCCACACGTAACCTTCTTCTTCTCAGGCGGAAGGGAAGCTGAATTTAAAAACGAAAAACGCATTCTAATTCCTTCACCGAAAGTAGCCACATACGATCTTCAACCAGAAATGAGTGCCGCCGGGATTACAGATGCCATTACCAAAGAAATGGAAACCGGATGGGCCGATTTTATTTGCTTAAACTTTGCCAATCCAGACATGGTTGGCCACACAGGTGTTTTTGAGGCTGTGATAAAAGCAGTAGAAACTGCAGACAAATGCGCAGAAATTGTGGTAAACAAAGGTTTGGAGCATGGTTATTCATTTATTCTTTTAGCCGATCATGGAAACTCCGAGTTCATGGTGAATGGAGATGGGTCTGCCAATACTGCACATACAACCAACCTGGTTCCTTGTATTTTAATTGATAAGGATTACAAAACCATTGCAGATGGTAAATTAGGCGACATTGCCCCTACTATTCTAAAAATATTAGGTGTAGCTATTCCAGCAGAAATGACAGGAAATGTTTTAGTATAATGGTTAAAAAACTTCAAATCCTGGTATTTGCTTTCACATTGTTTTCCTGCAATCAGCGAAAAGAAGCTGAAGCAAATACCGATTTATTGTATTTTGATGTAAAAGGATATTTTGGAAAGGAAATTTCTCGCTTACAAAGGCTAAACCCCATTGTAAATAAAACCGTTAGCGTAAATGGGTCAGCTGAAAGCAAAGTAGCTAAAATTGCCGATTGGTCAAAAGAATTAGCCATTTTCGTTAACGCCGACATCAATAAAACATCATGGAAAGGGAGTTTTAAAACAAAAGAACAAGATGGCGTTGATATTTATACTTCCGATAATAAAAAAATCCCTGTTAAGAAGATTTCTATAATCTGGAAAGGCCAGAAAGCAGATAAAATAGAGATCATTATCGATAATAAAAACATCTTATACCAATCTCAGGATACATTAACCTACTGCCCGGATAGCTTATATGTAATCAAAAAACAACAGAAAATTAGATTGCTAAAGGAAAAGAAGTATTCAGTTATCGGAAAGCTGAAATAAAAAAAAATGGGACTCGAAAATATTCAGGCCCCATTTTTCTTTAAAGGTTATATTTTACTTTAGGCTAGCAATCTGCGCCTTATCGTAGGTTACCCAATCAATAATATCTTTTCTTAACGGCTGCAAGGTTAATACCTTCTGAAAATCAGCGATAGAATTATTGAACAAAGCTACACAAGCCGCTTTTTCTTCTTTTTTCTTCGCTTTAAAAGATCTGAAAATTGCATAATCCTTATAAGCTAAGCCACGGTTCTGAAACATTTGGGCATCTTCATCACCATTAATTTCAATGGCTTTTGTAAAATCTTTGAGAGATGCCAAATAAAAGTTCTCGCGCATGGTATTTAACGATTCTTTAGGGTCGTTAGCGATTTTTAATCTTGCTATCCCCCGGTAATAATAAGCCGTAACCTCAGTAGGTTTAATGGTTAATAACCGGCTATACGTAGCAATACATTTCTCATATTCGCGATTTTGGAAATAAGAATATCCAAGCATCTGGAGCACATTTGCGTTATCTTTAGTTTTGGCATCAGCTTTTTCTAATTGTATAGCGGCAGTTTTATAATCACCTTTCATCATCGCCTGCATACTTCTTTCGTAATTGCTTTGTGCGAAACTACTAGTTGATGTAAAAATAATTAATCCTAAAATCGCCTTTTTAAAATAGTTCATGTATGAGTAATAAGTTTAACAAATCTAACGCCTAACCAAATTTATAGGAGAAATTTTTTGCAATATAATCCTATTCTGATAATTTAAAAGTTTTTAATTTTCTTTCATTCAAAACCGAATGCCCTAAACATTAGCTTAAACGCTAAAATATGCTTTATATGATATTGGCGAAAATATTTATATTACTCTGCCTTTTTAACATAAGATTAATATTATTTTCACTTTGGCACAAGAGTTGAATTTATTAACTTAATAGCAAAATTAAACAAAGTGAATACGATTAAACTGCCAGTTTGTCGTTAGCGGAAAATGTGATAATGAGTAAACAAGATATATTTGATTTCCATACAGCAATGCCAATCATAAATGAGGATACCGAATTTTTTCCCTTAATGTCTCAACAAGACGAAGAGGAAATGAACAATGAGGAAACACCCGAAACGTTGGCCATATTGCCTTTGCGAAACACAGTTTTATTTCCAGGAGTAGTTATTCCTATTACGGTTGGAAGAGATAAATCAATTAAGTTAATTAAGGAAGCTTACAAAGGAAATAAGATTATTGGGGTTGTTTCTCAAAAAGACGTTTCCATTGAAGACCCTACTTTTGAGCAGCTTAACACGGTTGGTACGGTTGCAAACATCATTAAGCTGTTGCAGATGCCCGATGGAAATACCACCGTAATTATCCAGGGTAAACAACGTTTCAGCTTAATTGAAGAGGTACAGAACGAACCTTACATTAAAGCAGTTGTTAAAAAATTTGAAGAACAAAAGCACAAAGCAGATAAAGAGTTTAAAACGTTAATCGCTTCTATCCGCGAAATGTCTGCACAGATTATCCAGCTTTCACCAAATATTCCAAGCGAAGCCAGTATTGCACTTAAAAACATCGAGAGCAATTCATTTTTGATCAATTTCATTTCATCAAATATGAATGCCGAAATGGCCGATAAGCAAAAAATCCTTGAAATGGATAAATTGCAGGAAAGAGCACAAAAGGTAATGGAGCTTTTAATGGTCGAACTGCAGATGCTGGAGCTGAGAAATCAGATCCAATCAAAAGTGCGTACCGATTTAGATAAGCAACAACGTGATTATTTTTTAAATCAACAGTTAAAAACCATTCAGGAAGAATTGG
The DNA here is from genome assembly GCF_001442625.1 of Pedobacter ginsenosidimutans. Lineage (GTDB taxonomy): Bacteria > Bacteroidota > Bacteroidia > Sphingobacteriales > Sphingobacteriaceae > Pedobacter > Pedobacter ginsenosidimutans. Next base: position 177,399 of record NZ_LMZQ01000014.1, read on the forward strand.
GAGGCAGTTCTGCCGATTTAGAATTTGATGCTTTACAAGAAAAGGCCAAAAAGAAAAAATGGGCTAAAGCAGTTGCCGAACATTTTGATAAGGAGCTAGATAAGTTGGGTAGAATGAACCCTGCTGCACCAGATTACTCTGTTCAGTTAAATTATTTAGAACTTCTTTTAGATTTACCTTGGAGCGAGTTTACGAAAGATAATTTCGACCTAAAAAGAGCACAACGTATCTTAGATAAAGATCACTTTGGTTTAGAAAAAGTTAAGCAACGCATTATAGAATACTTAGCAGTTTTAAAATTAAAGCGTAATATGAAAGCGCCAATCTTATGTTTGGTTGGCCCTCCGGGAGTTGGTAAAACATCTTTGGGAAAATCTATTGCAAAAGCTTTAGGCCGTAAGTATGTACGTATGGCTTTAGGCGGTATCCGCGATGAAGCAGAAATCCGTGGCCACCGTAAAACTTACATAGGTGCAATGCCAGGCCGTATTATTTCGTCTATTAAAAAAGCGGGTGCAGATAATCCTGTTTTTGTTTTGGATGAGATTGATAAAGTAGGAACCGACCACCGTGGCGATCCGTCATCAGCCTTGCTTGAAGTATTAGACCCTGAACAAAACAGCGCCTTCTATGATCATTATGTAGAAATGGATTACGATTTATCCAACATTCTGTTTATTGCAACAGCAAACTCTTTAAGTACCATACAACCTGCTTTGTTAGATCGTATGGAGATTATCGAAGTAAACGGATATACGATTGAAGAGAAAATAGAGATCGCTAAAAAATACCTGTTGCCTAAACAGAAGGAAAACCATGGTTTACAAACTAAGGATATTAACTTAAAAACGCCGCTGATCGAAAAAGTGATTGAAGATTATACCAGAGAATCAGGTGTACGTGGTTTGGAGAAAAAAATAGGTTCTTTAGTGCGTGGTGTGGCTACAAAAATTGCGATGGAAGAAACCTACGATTCAAATTTAAGCAATGAAGATGTAGAGCGTATTTTAGGTGCGCCAATTTACGATAAAGACTTATACGAAGGCAATGAAGTAGCTGGAGTAGTAACTGGTTTAGCCTGGACAAGCGTAGGAGGTGATATCTTATTCATCGAATCGAGTTTAAGCCCAGGAAAAGGCAAACTCACCTTAACAGGTAACCTTGGCGATGTAATGAAAGAATCGGCGGTTATTGCGCTAGCCTATTTACGTGCGCATGCAGCTGAATTTGATATAGACTACAGTTTATTTGACAACTGGGATGTTCATGTTCACGTGCCTGCAGGCGCTACGCCAAAAGACGGCCCTTCGGCTGGTGTAACCATGCTTACGGCCCTAACCTCGGCATTTACACAACGTAAGGTAAAACAGCATTTAGCTATGACTGGTGAGATTACCTTACGTGGAAAAGTACTTCCGGTTGGTGGTATCAAAGAAAAGATCTTAGCGGCAAAAAGAGCAAACATTAAAGAAATTATCCTTTGCAAAAGCAACCGTAAGGATATTTTAGAGATTAAAGAAAGTTATATCAAGGATTTAAAATTCCACTATGTAACCGAAATGAGTGAAGTAATTGAATTGGCTTTAACCAAAAACAAGGTTAAAAAACCTTTAGATTTAAGTGTTAAAATTGCGCCGATTGTAAACTAATTGCTAATTCTTTTGGATTAACAATCAAAAATCCAATTACAATAAATACTTTTATAGCCTAGGTAAATTGCCTGGGCTTTTTTTATGAGATCATTTTTATTCACTATAGTTTTTGGTTTGGTTGTTTCAACCAGTTTCGCTCAATCTTTTAAAAACGAATTCGGTTTTAAAACCGAAAACGATGCTTATCTGGCTACTTTAAACGATCGATATTATACCAACGGATTATTTATCTACTTCCGTCATGCCATTAATACCGAAAAGCTTTCAGATAAAATAGAGAAAAAAATCTACGAAATTTCTGCCGGACAGAAAATGTATACGCCTTATTGGGGGCAGGTTCCTAACAAAGAAGACCAGGACAGGCCTTTTGCAGGTTATCTTTATGCAGGTGGTGCATATTCTGTTTTCTATAAAAATGAGAGCGTTTTAAAAACCAGTGTAGAATTGGGAACGGTTGGCCCTAACTCGCTTGCCCAAACAGCACAACGTTTCCTACATAAAACCGTAGGTTTTTATACCCCTGCAGGTTGGGATTACCAGATTAAAAATGAACTGGCCGTAAACCTTGCCGCAAATTATAGCAAGTTACTTTTTAGACCTGAAGATCCCATTGTGGATATCAGTGCCCAGGGTTATGCCAACTTAGGTACAACTTTTTCGGGTTTGGGTGCATCAGTGCTTTTTAGGGCTGGAAAACTAAATCAATTGTTCAACAGTGCTTATCACAACGCGGTGATCGGAAATTCGAAAACAAAAAGCTTAAACAATTCAGAATTTTTCTTTTATGTTAAACCGCAGCTAAACTTTGTTGCCTACGATGCTACCATACAGGGAAGTCTTTTTAATAACAACAGTCCATTAACTTTTGGGGTAAAACCGATTGTTTTTGAGCAACAGTTTGGTGTAAATTATAGTTCAAAAAGATTTACTGCCGATTTTAATATCATTTTTAAAACCAAAGAAGTTAAAAGTGTGGCTAAAGCACAGAATTACGGCGGTTTAAGTTTGTATTATCGGTTTGGGAAGAGTTAGGTTAACTGTTTAAATTGGTTAATTGAGCGTTTGCACGGAACTAAAATAGAAATCAATCCGTAGGCTTTAATCAATTGATGGTCTTTTGCGACTCTCCTTTTTATCTGCATTTACAGCCTTATTCTTCAATCTTTTTTGAATAACTGCTTTAGGGATTTTTGTTGCTTTTCTTTTCTTCTGAACCTGAAGCGATCGTTTTAACAATTCAATCAACTTGGCAACCGTTTTCTCTTTATTGAGTAGCTGGCTCCTATCCTCTTGCGAGACAATATGCAAAAGTCCTTCGGAATCCAGTCGGTTTTGGAGTTTTTCCTTCAAAAGTACTTTCTCTTCGTAACTAAAATGCTCGAAAGTATCAATACTAAAAATAAGCTCTACCTTGCTCGAAACTTTATTTACATTTTGCCCACCTTTGCCCCCACTTCTGGAAGTTTTGAAAGTAACAGACCGTAAAATTTCATCTCTTGTAGGCAACATGCTGCAAAAGTAATAATTTGGGATTTAATAAAAACAGATTATTCTCCCTCTTTCGATTCGCTTACCTTGGTGCGCAACCCTACAATATCTTTATCCAATTGGTAAATGCCTCCCCTATCGCTGCCTACCAATTGAAGTTTCTCTAACATCGTTTTCGCCATTTTTTCCTCTTCCAGCTGTTCATCCAAATACCATTGCAAAAATTTAAAAGTAAGATAATCTTTCTCATTCAGTGAAAGTTCTACCAAATCGTTAATGCTTTTAGATACCAACAACTCGTTATCCAGAAAATCCTGAAATACCTCTATTACCTGTCCGAAAGAATTTTTGGGCATTTCAAGGGCAGTAATCATCGCATGCCCATCACGGTCATTGATATAATGAATCAGCTTAAGCATATGATGACGTTCTTCTTCACTCTGACGGTAGAAAAACTCGGTATAACCTTCTAAACCTGGCTGGGTTTCTAACCATGAAGCAATTCCCAGGTAAACTTGCGACGATTCGGCTTCCAGCTTAACCTGGTTATTCAGGGCCGCCAACATTCTTTCAGATAACAACATAATCGTGTATTTATTTTATAATTAAACACATCCAGCAAATCAATGTTTTAGCATTATCTTGTTTAGAATCTATCTTTATACCTTTAAAAAAATTCAGCATTCTGTTTCTATTTTTTACCTTTGCGCTACGATGAAGAAAAACCTGGTAATAGCAATAGATGGCTACTCATCTTGCGGAAAAAGTACTTTAGCAAAAGCACTGGCTAAAAAATTAGGTTTCATTTATGTAGACAGCGGAGCGATGTACCGTGCCGTTACACTATATTTCTTAAGGAACAACGTCGATATTTCTAACGATGCTAAAGTTGCTGATGCTTTACAGCACATCGAACTGAACTTTCACTCCCGCGATTACGAATCCCATATCACCCTTAATGGTGAAGAAGTTTCTGACGAAATCCGCTTAATGCCCGTTTCTGAAAATGTAAGTGAGGTTTCGGCGCATAAAATTGTGCGTCATGAAATGGTGAAGCAACAGCAGCGCATGGGTAAATTAAAAAACATCGTCATGGATGGCCGTGATATTGGCACTACCGTTTTCCCTGATGCCCCTGTGAAATTTTTTATGACGGCCGATCCGAAAATCAGGGCTGAACGCAGATTTAAGGAACTGGAGAGTAAAGGCAATAACGAAACTACTCTGGAAGAGGTTTTTGAAAACCTTGCCCATCGCGATTATGCCGATACCACCCGTAAGGAAAGTCCGTTGGTTAGGGCTGATGATGCCATTATTTTAGATAATACCGATCTTACACAGGAAGAACAACTGGCTTTTGCGTTGGAAAAGGTTAATCCTTTTTTGGTTCATTAGTCAGTAGTTCACTAGTCATTAGTTCATTGGTCCATGGTTTAGTAGTTGATGGCCATATTGGTTACTACAAAGCGATGAAAAATATTACACAGGTTTGGTTAACTGGTTAATTGTTTAAATCGGTTAACTGATGTGTATCGCTGCATCCCAAATGCATAGCTTAGTTAATCGTCTTAAGACTAGGGATTTTAGACTAAATAGATTTCTCCATTCCGCGGCGCTCCAGTCGAAATAACGTATCCCTAAGGTTAATTGTTAATCGGTTAACTGGTTCCAAGCTATGGGCTACAAGACTATCAACCATGAACTACCCGGCTATTCACCATAAACTTCGGACTCCCGACTGAAGACTCCCGACTTCCCTACCGTTTCCTGAGATAGAAAAAATTTCATATTTTTAGCACCCAACCCAAATGTTACTATGAAATTAAAATCAATTTATCTTGCGGTATTATTTTTATCGCTTACTATCCTCAATGCCAATGCCCAGAAAGGCTGGATCAATCTTTTTAATGGAAAAGATTTAAAAGATTGGAACATTAAAATTGCCAAACACGAATACAAAGAAAATTATGCCAATACTTTTCGCGTGGAAAATGGCTTAATGAAAGTGAGTTATGACGGATATAAAGAATTTGACCAACAATACGGACATATTTTCTACAAAAAACCTTTTTCGGCCTATCTTTTAAAAGTAACCTACCGTTTTGTTGGCGATCAGGCTAAAGGTGGTGAAGGCTGGGCAACCAGAAACAGTGGTGCCATGTTACATTGCCAGGATCCGGCAACGATGTTAAAAAACCAGGATTTTCCAATTTCGATTGAAGCCCAAATTCTTGGCGGAGATGGTGAACATGAACGCCATACCAGTAACGTATGCACACCTGGAACACTAATTGATTATAATGGGAAACTATTTACGGGGCACTGCTTAGATTCTAAATCGAAAACCTATGCAGGCGACCAATGGGTAACAGCAGAATTTTTAGTATTGGGCGATTCTGTTGTAAAACACATTATAGCTGGCGAAGTGGTGTTAGAATATACCAAGCCTCAAATTGGTGGCGGCAATGTTTCTAATTTCGACCCGAAAGTTAAAATAGATGGCAAAGCATTAACATCAGGTTATATTTCATTACAGAGCGAAAGCCACCCAATAGAATTTAAAACCGTACAGCTTTACGATTTGGAAGCGTACATGAAAGATAAAGCAAAACTGGATAAGGTATTGGCTAAAATATTAAAAGAGTAAACCATATTGCTACTTAGTTGTTAGATCATGATGTAAAAACCTTTACACCTAAATTTATACGATGCTCAATACCCGTTTGTTTAAACCCATTGCCCTACTATTCTTTCTTTTAGTTGCCCATATTACTTTTGGGCAAACTGCTTACAAAGTAAAAGATATTCCAGACCCAAAAAACAATGGCGGAGGTTATGTAAGCGATCCTGACGGCATTTTGGGGAGTAGTGCGGTTTCGGGTTTAAATAATACCATTGCCCAGTTTGAACATGAAACCAATGTTCAGGTAGCAGTGGTGATTGTTAACGATTTCGACCATGATAAAGAAGATTTCGATTTTGCATTTGAGCTTTTTAACAACTGGGGAATTGGTTCAAAAACCAGCAATAATGGTTTATTGTTATTTATCTCAAAAGACCGGCGAAAGTACCGGTTCATTACCGGAACGGGAATTGAAGGTGTATTGCCAGATGTAAAGCTTAAACATATTGCCGAGCAGAATCTCCTGCCAGCTTTCAGGCAAAATGATTTCAGCACCGGGATAACGAATACCATTAATGCCATTGGTGTAATTATTTTAAACCCTGAACATAAATCAGAGCTCAATCAGTTTTTCACCCAACACGAAAGCAACAGTTCGCTCGAAAATTTTTGGCTTCCTACAGGAATTATCTTACTGACATTTTTCGGGGTGTTCAAAATTGTGAACAGGCAAGCCAAAAATGGTTTAAACCCAAAAGGCTTTGACAAGAATAAAAATAGTTATGATGCCACAATAGCTAAAGGCTGTGGAGTGGCTTTTTTTATTGTGTTTGTTTCTATTTTTATTTTTGTTTTTACTGGTGCTTTTGAGCTGTTCGAAAAGATAAAATTAGCACATATCCCTTATATTCTTTTTTCTATACTAGCCATATTGCTTTTCTTTCGTTACCTTTTCTATTTGTCGGCATTAAGAAAAGCACACCAGGATGATAAAAATTTCTTTGATGCCGTTGTGGCTTTCCACAAAAAGAACTGGTGGTTAGTTCTTTTCTCTCCTATAATTTTAATTGCAATTATACTCCACCTCATCAAGCGCGTTAAAACGATTGATCGTTTCAAGCCAGTTTTGGATAGTAAAAATAACCCGATGATCAGAGTAGATCGCGATATCAATATAGAAGGGAAACCATTTTTAACTGCAGGTCAACGTAAAGAGGAAGTTGTTTTAGCTTATGACTATGATATCTGGGAAAGCACAGACCATAAAGAACATATTATTAAAGCATGGCCTGCAGAAAAATACAATAGTTATACCGAATGCCCCGAATGCGATTTTAGGACATACAAACTGAATGAACGCGTTACAGTTAAACAGGCCACTTATAGTCACGAAGGGCAAGCAAAACTAATAAATGAATGCAGTTTTTGTAAAAAAACAGAATTTATAAAGTGGATTACATTGGCCATGTTGGTCGAATCGAGTTCGTCATCAAGTTCCTCTTCATCAAGCAGCAGCTCATCCTCTTCGTCATCAAGCAGTAGCTGGGGCGGTGGTAGCAGCAGCGGTGGTGGCACTGGTGGAAGCTGGTAGTTTCGCTTATCTGTTTTATAAGATGCTTAACCTTGCTGAAAGAAGATTTTTAAGGAAAGGAGCAGCACCTTTTTTCAATCTTATCCTCGCCTATTAAAAGTATTTTCTAATTTTGAAACACTTAGCACGGTGTTTGCTTATAGCGTGTTGGCAATTACCCATTAAAACTGTTTCGCAGAATCCTATACTTATGACTAGAATTTTCTTCCTCCTAATCGCTCTTTTTATTTTTACTAACCGTTTAAATGCACAAGAAACGTATCGTGTTAAGGCAGACAAATTGCGTGTAAGGGAAAGCAGCGATCCGAAAAGTAAGGTTATTGGAAATATTGCTCAAAATGAAAACATTACGGTTTTAGATGCCAATAATGCGAAATTTTACAAAGTAAAATTTAAAAACCGCGAAGGCTGGGTAAGCAAAGATTTCATCGAAAAAATTGCTCCTGCTGTTAAACCAGCAACTCCTCAGGCAAATACGGCACAGCCCGCTGCTACCCCTCAAACAGCAGCAGGCGCCGACATGTATCGGGTAACTGCCGACGATTTACGGGTTAGGCAACAAGCTGACCCGAAAAGCAAAATTGTGGGATACCTGCCTAAAAATGAAAATGTTGCCGTGATCGACTCATCAAATACAAGTTTCTATAAAATTAAGGTTACAAATGGCGAAGGATGGGTGAGTAAAGAATTTTTGGTCAGGATTTCTCCCGTAAAAGCAGCAGCCGAAAAAACAAGCATTGCCGCATCGGTACCTCAAGAAAACAAAGATTATACGAACATCATCTTTTTTGTGGTTGTGGCCCTAATACTCATTGCCATATTATATTTTTCGATTAAATATGCTAGTGGCAATAAATTTTTGATCGGTTTTTCTGTTGTTGTGATCTTGGTAATTGGCTATTTCTGCTACATTACTTTTATACAGGCAAAAGTGGTAACAGGCACCTTTGCAAGCAATGAGGATATACAGTACAAAACCTTTAATTTTAAATCGAAAGATTCGGTAACCGTTACCGATGCCTATACTGATTCTATTTTCACCTCGAAATACGTCATTGAAGGCGACATGATCAAACTTTACGATCAGCAGAATACAATAATGTTATTAATCAGAGATAATCAAACATTAATTGGTGAAGGTTTTACGAGGGGAACGTTTACGAAGAAATAGGTTAATTTTATTAAAATGAATTTTGAATACCTTTCTTTGGGCAGCTGCGCGCTTTTAATTGCATATACAATATATTTCTTCGGAATTAAAGACAAAACGCATTCGTTGAAAGACCCAAACGGAAACGGACCAACAATGGCAAATTATTATAGCCAATTTATTTGGATCGCATTTCTCGTTATTTTCGGAATGATATACATTATAAGGTCATTTCCTGAAAAGATATGAGATTGTCCTTCGACAGGCTCAGGATGACAATATTTTTTTATTTTCACCTTAACTTAATAAATCATTTCCTAGGAACGTTTGGTGAGCATTGTGTACAACCCCTTATTTTTAAACCTGATAGAGCGGAATAGCCCGGAGCGTAGCGAGGACTATAAGCGATAGCAGGACTGCTGCTTACGATGAAATACGGGACGCTCATTTTCAAATCCTGATGAAAAATCAATCCATAAACCTATAGCGCTCTGCATTTAGATCCTGAAATAAATTCAGGATGACGGACCGATATATTATAATCAGCTAAAAATCAGCAAGATTTATTAAAAAAATCTTTTCTATTAATTAAAATATTTTTACCTTTGCAGTCCCTAAATAGGGGAAAAAGGAGATAATTAATTAATGGCTAAAAAACAAGTAGCAGAAAAAGAATTAGCAGCTAAAACAGCTGAACTTCAGGGAGAAGGCGGACGCCTAACTGAAAAAGAAACTATTGAATCAGAAGCTGATTCAGTTTCGATCGAATCGATCAAATCATCATTGGCTACACCATCGGAAGATTTCGATTGGGATGCAGATGAAAAAGTTTTCGGTAATTACAATGACGCAGACCGTAAAAAGTTTGAAGATATGTATGCTGGAACATTCAATCAGATCACTAAAGGTGAAATCATCAGCGGTATCGTTGTTTCAATCAACAACAAAGATGTAGTATTAAACGTAGGTTTCAAATCAGACGGTTTAGTTTCTACTTCAGAATTCCGTGATACACCAGATCTAAAAATCGGCGATTCAGTTGACGTTTTCGTTGAAGCACCAGAAGATGCTAACGGTCAATTGATCCTTTCTCGCAAAAGAGCAAAAACCCAAAGATCATGGGAAGCAATTAACGAGGCTCTTGAAAATGATAGAATCATCAACGGTTTCGTTAAGAGCCGTACCAAAGGTGGTTTAATTGTTGATATCATGGGCGTTGAAGCTTTCTTACCAGGATCTCAAATTGATATTAAACCAATCCGCGATTACGATGTATACGTGGGTAAAACAATGGAATTCAAAGTTGTTAAAATTAACCATGAGTTTAAAAACGTAGTCGTTTCTCATAAAGTGTTAATTGAAGACGATTTAGAAAGCCAAAAAGTAGAGATCGTTTCTAAATTAGAAAAAGGTCAGGTATTGGAAGGTACTGTTAAAAACATTACTGATTTCGGTGTGTTCATCGATTTAGGTGGTGTTGATGGTTTACTTCACATTACTGATATTTCTTGGGGCCGCATAGAGCATCCAAAAGAAGTATTATCATTAGATGAAAAAATCAACGTGGTTGTTTTAGATTTCGATGATGAGAAAAAACGTATCGCTTTAGGTTTAAAACAATTAACTCCACACCCTTGGGAGAACTTAAGTACCGACATCCAAGTTGGTTCTAAAGTAAAAGGAAAAATCGTAACTGTTGCAGATTACGGTGCTTTCTTAGAAATCATCCCAGGTGTTGAAGGTTTAATCCACGTTTCTGAAATGAGCTGGTCACAAAACTTAAGAAATCCACAAGAATTCTTAAAAGTTGGTGATGAGATCGAAGCTGAAGTTTTAACTTTAGACAGAGACGAGCGCAAAATGAGCTTAGGTATTAAACAATTATCTAACGATCCATGGCAAGAAGTTGCTGCTAAATTCCCAGTTGGAAGCAAGCACAAAGCAACTGTTAAAAACATGACTAACTTCGGTGTTTTTGTTGAAATCGAAGAAGGTATTGATGGTTTAATCCACATCTCTGATTTATCTTGGTCTAAAAAAGTAAACCACCCTAACGAATTCACTAAAGTTGGTGATGTATTAGATGTTGTTGTTTTAGAACTTGATGTTGATAACCGTAAATTAAGCTTAGGTCACAAACAATTGGAAGAAAACCCTTGGGATACTTTCGAAACGATCTTCACTTTAGATTCGGTTCACCAGGGTACAGTTGTTAAAGTAACTGATAAAGGTGCTGTTATTGCTTTACCATATGGTGTAGAAGGTTTCGTACCAACTAAACACATGGTTAAAGAAGATGGTACTTCAGTTAAAGCTGAAGAAACCAATGACTTCAAAATCATAGAATTCAACAAAGAAGCAAAACGTATCGTAGTATCTCACGCCCGTATCTGGGAAGAGGTTAAAGCTGAAGCTGTTGCTGAAGAAAGAGCAACTAAGAAAAAAGAAGCTAAAGCTGCTGTAACTGCGGTTAAAAAAGTTAAAGATTCTGTAGAGAAATCTACTTTAGGAGACTTAGACGTATTGGCTCAATTGAAATCGCAATTAGAAGGCGAAGAAAGCAAAGCTAAAAAAGGCTAGTTCTTTTTAACTGATCATATTAATCCCGATAGCGAAAGTTATCGGGATTTTTTTTTGATTATTTTTTTGCCACGGAAACACAGAGCGCACGGACTTCCTCCCATGAATCGTCATTGCGAGGCTTGGATCGAGCGAGCCGAAGCAATCTTATTAGTGCAATTAAGAAAAAGAAAGAGGCTTATATTTTCTTAAATGCCTTGTATAGTCAATTATAATTAGAAAACGAAAGCAACAGCTCATCGGTAACTCCTGCCCCGCTATGCTTTCTGCCGTGAAAAACGGCATTCATCCTATCGGATTTATGTAACAAAGTAATTCGTCCTGCCAAACCTTTTCCTTTCAACCACCTATAATTATTACTTTTGAAAAAGTAACCTACCCTTTTCAGCATGAGAAAAATTATCCTTTTGTTTTTAACAGTTATTTCCTTCAAACTTTCGGCACAGGAAGTAAATATCATCCCTCAACCTGTAGAAATTAGAACAAGCAACTTTCCTAATGAAGCATTTGCGATCGATAAATACACAGTTATTTCAATAAATGATTCTTCCATTTTAAATTCTGCACATTTTTTAAAAAATTATCTACTAAAATATTATCAAATAGATTTAAAAATAACCCTTAGCGAAGCGCAAACAAATTCAATTAGTTTAAATCTTAGAAAAAGCCAATATAAAAATCCTAATGAATATTTTCTTTCTGTCTTACCAAAAGCATTAGTCTCGGCCTCGTCAACAGCACAAGGCTTGTTTTATGCCATTCAAACAATAATTCAGTTGCTACCCCAAGAAAAAGATTCATTAGGAAGATTGATAATACCTGCTGTTGAAATCACCGATTACCCCCGCTTCGATTATCGAGGCATGCATCTGGATGTAAGCCGCCATTTTTTTGATGTTGCTTTTGTAAAACAGTACATCGATTATTTAGCGCTTCATAAAATGAATTATTTCCATTGGCATTTAACTGATGACCATGGCTGGAGAATAGAGATTAAAAAATATCCTAAGCTTACGGAAATTGGAGCATGGAGAAATGGGAGCATCATTGGCTTATGGCCCGGACAAGGAAACGAGCGTATAAAATATCAGGTATTGCCAGCAGAAGTAAAAATTACACCAAAAGATGCTGTTATTAAAACCGACAGTATCCGTCACGGTGGTTATTACACGCAAGAACAGATTAAAGATGTGGTTGATTATGCTGCTAAACGTTACATTACCATTATTCCTGAAATTGAAATGCCTGCCCATAGCATGGCCTTATTGGCTGCATACCCAGAATTAGGCACGGAGCCGGGCAAAAAATATGAAGTTGCACAAACCTGGGGAATGATGAACAAATACAACAATGTACTTCAGGCTTCTGATACAACTTTCAAATTTATGGAAAATGTATTAACTGAGGTAATGACTTTGTTCCCCTCGCAATACATTCACATTGGCGGCGATGAAGCCTCTAAAGTGTGGTGGAAACAATCTGCTGTTTCGCAGCAGATCATGAAAGACAATGGTTTAAAAACAGAAAGCGAACTACAAAGCTATTTCATCCGCAGGATGGAGAAATTTGTAAACAGCAGAGGCAAAACCATTATCGGCTGGAACGAAATTTTACAGGGTGGTTTGGCACCAAATGCAGTTGTAATGAGCTGGCAGGGAGAAAAAGGCGGCATTGAAGCGGCTAAACAAAACCACAAGGCCATTATGACACCTGAAGACAAGATGTATTTCAATCATGGTCAATTTGTAAAAGAAGACAGTTTAACAGCAAACAAATTTTCGCCTTTAATTAATGTTTACAATTATGAACCCATACCGGCTGAATTAAGTGCCGAACAGGCTAAATACATTTGGGGCGCACAGGGCTGTTTATGGAGTGAGTACATTACCAATCCGGCAAAAGTACAATATCTGCTTTTCCCACGGCTAGATGCTTTGAGCGAAGTTTTGTGGAGTCCGAAAGAAAAACGGAATTATTCAGATTTTCAAAAAAGGCTAAAAACACAGTTTAAACGCTACGATTTAATGGGGATTACTTATTCTAAAAGGTACTTAGAAAATTAATTTCCGATTGTTGTAATTTTTCCGCTCTGCTGCTTACTAACTGTTCAAATCAATTAAAATAGCAATGGAAAACAACAATTCAAAATTAGGTATCGCTGCATTTTTAAGCATTGTAGCCAATACAACAGGCGTTCAAGGTTATACCAAGTATTTCTTATTAACAGTGGCCCTGATCTCATTAATCATCGGAATTTATCAATACCAGAAGGTATTCAAAGCGAATCAATTATCGAAAGGCAGATAAGCCATAATATATGATTGAAAAATCTTATCTCGACAAACTGGAAGCACATAAAGGCATTATCTATAAAATGGTAAATCTTTATGCCGATGATGAAGAGGACCGCAAAGATTTGCATCAGGAAATTGTTTTTCAAAGCTGGAGTGCTTATGCCAGGTTTAAGGGTGATGCTAAATTTTCTACCTGGCTTTACAAGCTTAGTTTAAATGTATCGCTTTCATTTCTGAGCAAACAGAAAAAGCATAGCCAGGTTAAGGACCGGGGGCAATTTGATCATTACTTCGAACCGCCCGAATTATCAGAACGGGCCGATTGGCTATATCGCTGTATCAAGCAACTAACCGAAATCGACCGAAGTATAATTATGCTCCATCTTGATGGTTTCGATAATACCGAAATAAGCGAAATGACAGGTATGTCCCGAAACAACACCAATGTTAAGTTACATCGGATTAAACAACAATTAAGCATACTGCTAACCCGTAAATAAAATGAATTTAGAACAAGAATGGCAAAATTTGAGTGGAGAATTTAACTCAAGGGTAGACAAAATAGATATCTCGAATATCACCATTGATGAAAAATCGCACAGCCTTCTGCAAGATTTACTATTTAAGCTAAAATGGAAATTAAGGTGGATCAGAATCATCGATTTACCCATTTTGGCTATGGCCTTTTTTATAAAAGGAGATTTAAAATTCCTCTTGCTTTTTGTGTTTATCACTTATGAAATTTCAAGGGCTTTAGGGGTTAACAGTTTCAGGAAAATAAAAACCGGTATAGATTATAACGCGAATACCAGACAAGTACTTAGCGATAATTTGAAAGCTATTAAAAGGATTTTAAGAGGCGAAACCATTTATGGATATATATTTTTACCTCTTGCCGGACCAACTGGCTGGTTAGCTTATAAACTATACATACATGAAACTTTTGAAAAAGTATTCAGTTTACCTCATTTTTTCATTCAAATGGTATTGTTTATCCTGGTTGGCATACCATTTATCTACATCGGAAAAAAGATGAACGACAGCATATTTGCAAAGCCTTTAAAAGAACTTAACGAAAAGATAAACGGTTTAATGGATTAACTGATTTGCCACCTGCAATTGATATGCACCTGGTGTAATCCCGACATTCTTTTTAAATGCCCTAATAAAGTAATTGGCATCACTAAAGCCGAGCTCGTAACTTATTGAGGCTACCTTCGCCCCAGGCTGGGCAAGTAAAAGCTTGGCTTTGTTAATCTTTTCGGTTAGAATAAAATCATTTGGACTGATACCAAGCTCGCGCTTAAACAACCGGTAAAATGTGGCTTTGCTCATGCAGGCCTTATCGCTCAGGCTATTGATGCTGATCTTTTCATTGAGGTTTGATTTAATATAGTTCAGCACAAAAGCTAAGGGATTTTGATTGAGGTTATAACCATCATCGCTAATGGTTTTAAGATTTTGGGTCTGCATAATGCGCACCAACAGTTCTTTCAGTGTTAAATCCGCTAAAACATCTTTTTCTTTTGTTCGTTCTGAGCAGATCCTGATCACTTTATTAATGAGATAGGCAATCTCTTCATTGTTATAAAAATGGTATTCATCGTAATTCAGCAGCCATTTTTCATTGCTTCCTTCCTTTGGAAAAAACTCGTTCAAATAAGCAATTGTTTTTTGGATCTGCTCCTGATCGATCGCCAGGGCAATACACTGTGTAGGATTAAGGTTAGTCGCCTCCGGAAAATCAATTTCCATGGTAACGGCCGGCGGAACAATAACGGTTTGACCAGGAAAATAATCAAAGCCTTTCTTATCAAATAAATGCATTACTTTTTTGCCCCTCAACATGCTCGTAATTACAAAATCGTTGAAAGTAAGCGGAACTTTATAAGATTCGGTATAGGTTTCAAAAACATTTAATTCACATCGCTCTAAGGTATAGGAGGTTCTGTTCTCTACCAAAGTTTGCAACGATTCCGAAGCACTGAGCTTTACCTGATCTAATGTATGTTGCATAAACCGAAATAATTTGGTTAGAAATATTTGCTATAAATCAAATATAACTATTTCATCTGTTTATACCTCACCTCCAAAATACCTATTATAGTTACACAGTCCTCAATCTTCACTGGCTAGGCACTAAGATCGTTTAGCGTTTCAATATGGTTACATAAGCTGAAATAATTGTGCTACCGATTGATCCGATTGTACTATCTGCTCCATTCGCTTTGCAATTAGGTTTGTATTAACCAAATCTTATAACCGTAAAAATCATGATGAGCAATCGCTTTAAAATCCTATACCTAAACTGCTCATGATGGTTTTTAAGAATTTAATAATCAATAATAATTATGGAAAATTTAATTGAGAAACCATCATTCAAACCTCAATATGATAACTATATCGGGGGGAAATTTGTAGCTCCTGTTAAAGGCGCTTACTTCGATAATATTTCACCGATTGATGGTAAAGTTTTTACTAAAGCAGCACACTCCACAAAAGAAGATTTAGAATTAGCCGTTGATGCTGCCCACGAAGCATTTAAAACCTGGAGCAAAACCTCTTCTACCGAAAGAAGCATCATATTGAACAAAATTGCACAACGGATGGAAGACAACCTCGAGTATCTCGCAGCGGTTGAAACCATCGATAATGGCAAAGCAGTTAGAGAAACCTTAGCGGCCGATTTACCCTTGGGTGTAGACCATTTCAGGTATTTCGCAGGCGTAATCCGTGCCGAAGAAGGTTCATTATCAGAGCTTGATCAAAATACAGTTTCATTAATCGTACATGAGCCAATTGGTGTAGTGGCACAGATTATTCCGTGGAATTTTCCGCTTTTAATGGGCATCTGGAAACTTGCTCCTGCTCTTGCTGCCGGCAACTGTGTGGTTTTAAAACCAGCAGAAAGCACCCCAGTTTCGATTATGGTTTTAATGGAATTAATTGGCGATTTATTGCCGCCAGGAGTAGTAAATGTGGTAAATGGTTTTGGCGCTGAACTTGGACGTGCCTTAGTGACCAATCCTAAAGTTTCGAAAGCGGCATTTACGGGCTCTACCCCTACAGGTAGATTGGTAATGCAATATGCAACCGAAAATATCATCCCGGTTACACTCGAACTTGGTGGAAAATCGCCAAATATATTTTTCAGTTCGGTAATGGCCGAAGATGACGCCTTTTTAGATAAAGCAGTAGAAGGGGCTGTAATGTTTGCATTAAACCAAGGCGAAATTTGTACCTGCCCATCTCGTTTATTGATCCAGGAGGATATTTACGAAAAATTTATTGCAAAGGTAATCGAGCGAACCAAAGCAATAAAAATAGGTAGTCCGTTGGATAGAACCGTGATGATGGGTGCTCAGGCCTCTAAAATACAATTCGAAAAAATTGCCGCTTACATTAAGTTAGGAAAAGAAGAAGGTGCAGAAGTTTTGACTGGGGGAGAAATTAATGAATTACCTGGCGAATTGGGCGGTGGCTATTACATCAAACCAACCATCTTTAAGGGGCATAACAAAATGAGGATTTTCCAGGAAGAAATTTTCGGCCCGGTATTAGCCGTTACTACATTTAAAACAGTTGAAGAAGCCATTGAAATTGCAAATGACACTTTGTATGGTTTAGGTGCTGGTGTATGGACACGCGATGCGCACGAGCTTTATCAGGTACCTCGAGCCATTCAGGCTGGCCGTGTTTGGGTTAACCAATACCACGCCTACCCTGCTGGTGCTCCTTTTGGCGGCTACAAACAATCAGGTGTGGGCAGAGAAAACCATAAAATGATGTTAGGTCACTACCGTCAAACCAAAAACATGCTCATTTCTTACGATAAAAATAAATTAGGTTTCTTTTAGTCAGTTTGAATAAGAGGCTGTATTCTAAATATAGAATTGTCATCCTGAGCCTGTCGAAGGAGTAAATTGAATCACCTTGCAAAGCATTTCGACAGGCTCAATGTGACAATTTGAGTTTAATCTGGCTCTATATTCTTTCTAAAAGATCCATTTCAACCTAAAAAACAGATCATGATCAAGCGTATAGACAGTACAGAAAAAGCAAAAGAGCTGATTGCAATACTTAAAGAAAAACACCGAGAACTGATGTTTTACCAGGCTGGTGGATGTTGCGAGGGCACGCAGCCCCAATGTTTTGAAAAGGGAGGTTATTACCTGCGAATGCGCGATGTTTGTTTGGGTGAAGTAGAAGGCTGTGAGTTTTGGGTAGACAGAGACCTGTTTGAATATTGGAAATTCTCGCACTTTACTTTAGATGTGCTTGATGGATTTGGTGTAGGAGGCTTTTCTTTAGAAACCCCGCTTCAAAAAACATTTAAAATTCATTACCGCCTATTCTCCGAAGAAGAATTGAAGAACTTAACTCCTGTAAAAACTGCAGAGTAATTGTTGTTTATTTGGTTTAAACAGAGGTCAGTTTGGAGCAATCCGGCTGACTTTTTTAATTACAGCCTATTCAGATTGTTCTATTTTGAAAATAAATGCAATCTTTGTCTCAAAATTATATCATGCGTAAACTATTTGCCGTCTTTTCTACCATCATTACCTTATTTGCTATCAAAGAAACGGTATATGTATTTACTTCTACTGAGGCAGACATGGTTAAGCAAAAAGCCATCATGATTGTAATTGCTCTAAGTATTACAGTACCATTGATTATTTTAACGCTTTGGCTTTGGTCGCCTGGAAGAAAGAAAAATAGCCAACAAAATTAAGCTATAAACTTATTTTTCAAATCGGGTGTTGGTACCCAGCAACTCTCCTGCCTGCCCCACCATCTGTAACGGTTTCTGGCAATAATATCGTAAACCCAATCGCGGATAAATTTCGGAACCAGGAAAAAGACATAAAGAAGTGGAATCAATCCATTAAGTTTTCGGGCCACACGCAATGCCGCTGAAGATTTAGTATAGAGTTTTCCATCCTCCAGCAATAAAATGGTATTCAACTTTTCTGAATCAGCATTAAATTTCGGTAGAGTTTCTTTGGCGTAATCGCCTTGTAGTGCAGTAAATTTGAACTGATCTTTTTTATCGTGCGCAATAACAAACTGAACCGATGCATTGCAAAGATTACAAACGCCATCGAAGAAAATTACTGGTTGGGTCATAGCATAAAGTTAGCCATTACAGCAGCAATAAAAATCAGTGTTATGTATTATTCCAATTTATTTAATCGCTTTACTGGCGATAAAAAAGATATTCCTGTACATTAGCTTTTGGTTAATAAAGCTTAACAAGCATGTATATTTCAATCAATAATGAACTGTTTTTACAGGAAGACGCCAATATTTCGGTAGCTGACCTATCCATCCAAAGAGGTTATGGGATTTTCGATTTCTTAAAAACAATCAACAATAGACCCATTTTCATCCAGGATTATTTCAACCGTTTCTACAACTCCGCCAGAGAAATGCATTTGGAAATTGAACTCAACAGGGAACAATTACATGAGGCCATCCTTAAACTGATCAATAAAAACAACATCCCGAATTCGGGCATTAAGATTATTTTAACAGGCGGTTTTTCGGACGACGGTTATACCATGGTAAAACCCAACCTGATCATTATACAAATCCCTTTAAACATTATCGAAAGTGAAAGCAGCAAAGCACTAGCCTTGGTGAGTTATAATCACCAGAGGCAAATTCCGCAGGTAAAA
The DNA here is from genome assembly GCF_001442625.1 of Pedobacter ginsenosidimutans. Classification (GTDB taxonomy): domain Bacteria; phylum Bacteroidota; class Bacteroidia; order Sphingobacteriales; family Sphingobacteriaceae; genus Pedobacter; species Pedobacter ginsenosidimutans. Next base: position 196,455 of record NZ_LMZQ01000014.1, read on the forward strand.
ACGATTGATTATTTACAGGCCATCCGTTTGCAAAAATTTGTTAGGGAAAACGGTGCAGATGATCTGCTTTACCACAATAACGGCAAGGTAAGGGAATGTCCAAGAGCGAATTTTTTCATCATTACAGAAAACGAAATTATCACCGCAAAAGATGAAATCCTAAAAGGTATTACGAGAAGTAAAATTTTGAGTCTCGATATTCCAAACTATATCTTTGTGGAAAGAGATTTTACATTGAATGAAGTTTACCATGCCAAAGAAGCTTTTATCAGCAGTTCTACCAAAAATGCCTTTCCTGTGGATTCGATTGATGGCAAGTTAATCGGCAATGGAAAGAATACGATTACAAAATTGATTAATGATAAAATCCTGGAACTAATAGCGTTGGACCAGAAAGGTTGACACGGTGGGTTTTAAACCTTTAATAGCAGCAAAAACTGGCCACCTAAACCGGATGGAAACGACAGCTCCCGATTGAAAACCGGGACTACAGTGTACAGCCGGACTAACTTTAAGATAAAAAACTGAGCTTGCTTTTCAAATCATCATAAAACAATTAAATCGATTTTTAAACATTGGAATAGAACAATTTAGCCATCAGACCCTAAAACAATCCAAATTCAACTTTCCTACCTTAAAACATTTTTATATATTTGCCCAATCCTTCTTCAATGCAAAAGAAAACACTTCTTGACGGACAAAAAATTCAGATTACAATTAAGAGGCTCTGCCATCAATTAATTGAAAACCATGACGATTTCGCAAATACCGTTTTAATTGGCATCCAGCCGAGGGGTATTTTTTTGGCAGATCGCATTCATCAGGATCTTGAACAGATTCTAAAAAACAAGAAAATTTTAAAGGGAAACCTTGATATTACTTTCTTTAGAGATGATTTCCGCCGTAAAGACGGATTGGTTACCGCAAGCAGCAACTCGATCGATTTTATTATTGAAGGCAAAAAAGTAATCTTAATTGATGATGTACTTTGGACCGGCAGAACCATCAGGGCAGCGCTTGATGCCCTACTTGCCTATGGCCGCCCAGAGAAAGTTGAACTTTTGGTTTTAATAGACCGCAGGTTTAGCAGACATTTACCTATCGAACCCGATTACATTGGGCATCAGGTAGATAGCTTAAACTCACAACAGGTAAAAGTAACCTGGGCGAGTGAAGGAAGTGAAGACAAAGTGATTTTAATATCCGAAAATAATAAATAAAAATGGCAGCAGAAAAACTATCAACCCGACATCTTTTAGGCATTAAAGATATTAACCGGAATGATATCGAATTGATTTTCGAAACTGCAGATAATTTCAAGGAGGTGATTAACAGACCTATAAAAAAGGTTCCTTCACTTCGTGATATTACGATTGCCAATATTTTCTTCGAAAACTCTACCCGTACCAAACTTTCGTTCGAACTTGCCGAAAAAAGGCTTTCGGCCGATGTGGTGAATTTCGCAGCTTCATCATCATCGGTAAGCAAAGGCGAAACCCTGATCGATACTGTAAACAACATCTTATCGATGAAAGTTGATATGGTGGTGATGCGTCATCCTTATGCTGGTGCAGGTCAGTTTTTAAGTAAACACGTTAAAGCCCAAATTGTAAATGCGGGAGATGGTGCGCACGAACACCCAACACAGGCCTTACTTGATGCCTTCTCTATCCGCCAGAAACTGGGCGATGTAGCGGGCAAAAAAGTAGTCATTGTAGGCGATATCCTGCACTCTCGTGTAGCGATCTCAAACATCCTTTGCCTGCAGCGTTTAGGTGCCGAGGTAATGGTTTGCGGACCAACAACTTTAATTCCAAAACATATCCACCAACTTGGAGTAAAAGTTGAGCATAACTTAATTAAAGCTTTGAACTGGTGCGATGTAGCAAACATGCTGCGCATCCAGCTGGAGCGTCAAGACATTAAATATTTCCCATCATTAAGGGAATACGCTATGATGTACGGCTTAAACAAACAGATCTTAGATAACCTCGATAAAGAAATTATTGTAATGCACCCTGGCCCCATAAACAGAGGGGTTGAGATTACCAGTGATGTGGCCGATAGCAAACAATCGATCATTTTAGAGCAGGTAGAAAACGGAGTAGCAATAAGAATGGCCGTGCTGTATTTGTTGGCAAGCCAGGGGTAGTTTTAGTTCAATAGTTCATTGGTTCATTAGTGCATAGTTGAGCGTCCGCAGTCCTAAGTCCGGATTCTGAAGGTTCATTGATAATCGTTAATTTCTAGCCTCTTTTCCTCACGCGATCGTCATGCTGTCCCTAACTTTCGGGATCAGCATCTTCTTTTTGCAGAATAGACCTTGAAATAAATTACCTTCGGTGAACTCGCTAGGGCTCGGTTCAGGGTGACGACTACACTTTAAATACATAAACAACATCTATTTTACCGAACATCACTAATTTTCAAACAATTAACCAGTTAACCTTCCTGTAGATTGCTTTGTTGGCTAAAAAGCCGCCTCGCAATTGACGGATGCGGCGGCACCAATGAACGAATGGCTATTGAACCAATGAACCGTTAACGGATGCGGCGGTACCAATGACGAATGAACTAATGACCAATGAACCTTATCATTTTTCCACATTCGTTCAGCCCTTAATACCAAACCAAAAATCCTGTCGTTAATTTGTGTTATTAACAGATGTTAATTACTTCTGTTGATAAGCTTTGATACTATTTCTAATTTAGTACCAACCATATTTGAAACCAATGCAGAAAAAATACCTACTAATTCCGCTAATTTTAGCAGGAAGTTTTAGCACATACGCTCAGGTTAGCGCTGTGCAAAACCTCAATAAAAACTATCAAACGGGCTTAGAATTATTAGACAAAGAAAAATACACAGCGGCTGCACAACAGTTTAAACTTGTTGAGCTGCAACGTTATAAACCTTCTACCCAAACGGAGAGCAACGCTGAATTATCTTTACTGAAAGAGAATGCGAAATTTTATGCGGCTGTTTGCGCATTAGAGTTGACCAATAGCGATGCCGAAAGTTTGTTTCAGGCATTTATCCGCGATTATCCATTAAACCCGAACACCAAACTGGCTTATTTCTACGTTGGAAAAACTTATTTTAACCAGAAAAACTATAAAAAAGCTTTAGAATGGTTCGAAAAAACAGATCCTTCTACACTTTCGGGCAAACAAAGAAACGAATACCAGTTTAAACAGGGTTACGCCTATTTCGAACTTAAAGACTACGATAAAGCAGAGCCTTTATTCGAAAAAGTTAAAAAAGAAGAAGGCGATTTCCAGGAAAGTGCCACCTACTACTTTGCTTACATTAATTACTTAAACAAAGAGTATAAAACGGCATTGGCCAACTTCGAAAAGTTAAAGGGCTCTCCCACTTATGAGGCGAGTTATCCATACTACATCACTTCGATGTATTACCTTGACGAGCGTTACGATGATGTAATCAGCTATGCTTTGGCAGCCATTCAAAAAACTAAACAGCAGTTTGAACCAGAAATGTTGAGTTTGGTGGCAGCATCTTACTTTGCAAAATCTGAATTTAAAAATGCCGAAAAGTATTTCTCCGAATATTATGCAAAAGATAAAAGCGAAACCAAAAATAACCTCTTCATTTACCAATATGGGTACTCTTTGTTCCAAAATAAAAAGTATAAGGAGTCGGTTGCCGTTTTAGAAAAACTAAATACCGATGATGTTTACCTTCAAAATGGTATGCATACTTTGGGTAAAGCATTTATTCAATTGGGCGATAAACCAAAAGCGCAGAGTGCTTTTTTCAGGGCATCGCGTTTAAGTTTTGACAAGGGTATACAGGAAGAGGCATGGTTAAATTATGCCAAATTAAGTTACGAACTAGAATTCCATCAGCAGGCGCTAGAGGCCACTCAGGGTTTCTTAAAAACTTTCCCGAAATCGCGTAAAATAAACGAAGCCAAAACTTTGTTAGGAGAGGTTTTATTAACCACCAAAAATTATCAGGCGGCTGTAGATATTTTAGAGCCTATTCCGGATAAAAACCTTGAAGCTAAAGAAGCCTACCAAAAAGTAACCTATTTCCGCGGATTAGAATTTTATAATGAAAGAGCATTCCCGAATGCATTATCGATGTTTTTACGTTCTGAAAAATTTCCTGAAGACAATGAGATCAATGCGTTAAACACTTACTGGAAAGCTGAATCGATGTACGAGCTGCGTAAGTTCGGTGAAGCAGTTACCACTTTTGAGAAATTCTTAAAAATGCCAGATGCTGATAAAACCGGCGTTTACAATTTTGCAAACTACGCTTTGGCTTATGCAGCTTTCGAAGATGAGAAATACAGCAAGGCAGCTACTTATTTCGAAAAATTCCTCGCGGGTAGCGATAAAGACCAAAAAACGATTGATGATGCTACCATCCGCTTAGCCGATTCATATTTCGTAAACAAAAACTATGGTGATGCAATGGCGAATTACAACAAGATCATCAGCCGCAAAACCACTTCAGAAGATTACGCCACTTTCCAGAAAGGAATGATTCAGGGATTGGAAACGCAGTATGATGCGAAAATTGCGACCATGCAGAGCCTGTTGAATACTTTTCCAAATTCTAATTACGCTGATGATGCTGGTTTCGAAACTGCTTATACTTATTTCAACAAAGGCGATTTTGATAAATCTAAATCAGACCTTGTAGCCCTCGTAGCCAAATATCCACGCAGCAGTTATGTGGCAAAAGCTTTGGTAACCATCGGTTTGGTTCAATACAACCAGGATCAGGACGATGCTGCTTTAGAATCGTTTAAAAAAGTAATCCGCGATTATCCTACTGCCGATGAAGCCAAACAGGCAATGGAATCGATCAAGAACATTTATGTAGATCGTGGCGATGCAAATGGTTTTATCGCTTACGCAGCTACTACTCCACTCGGAAATTATTCAGGTTCAGAGCAAGACAATATCGTTTTTGCCGCAGCCAATAACACCTATTTAAAAGGCGATGCCAACGGTGCATTCCAGGCCGTAAATGCTTATTTTGATAAATTCCCTAAGGCCAACCACGAAAAAGAAGCTAAATTTATCAGGGCAGAATCTCTGGTTAAATTAGGTCGTCCGGATGAAGCCATTCCTGATTACGAGTTTATCTTAAACGACTGGACAAGCGATTACACCGAACGTTCTTTGGTGAGCATCTCTCAACTCTTCTTAAACCAGAAGAAATACAACGAGGCCATTGTTTATCTGAAAAGATTAGAAACTACAACCGATTACAAGTCGCACTATAGTTTTGCCATCAACAATTTGTTAAAGGCTTACACCGCTTTAAACATGCCTGATGACATGCTTAAATATGCACAGCTGACCAAAGAATCGGAAAAAGCTTCAGAAGAAGAAAAAAACAGTTCGAGTTTATACTCTGGTAAGGCTTACTTGTTAAAAGGCGATACCACCACAGCCATAAAAGAATTTAAAAATGTAGTGGCTAAAACAAAAACCATTGCTGCTGCCGAAGCAAAATACAATTTAGCTTTATTAGAATACAACAAAGGTGATTTCAAAACTTCATCTAAAACCTGTTTCGATCTGGTTAACAACATGGCCGCTTATGATTACTGGGTAGCAAAGGCGTTTATCCTTTTATCTGATAATTATGTTGCCCTGAAAGACAATTTGCAGGCAAAAAGTACACTTCTCAGTATAATTGATAATTACGAAGGCAAGGATGATATTATCCCTACAGCCAAAGAAAAACTAGAAAAACTAAACCAGAAGAAGTAGCATTATGAAATCAATTAAATATATATATAGTTCACTGTTTTTTTTAGCTGCTGGATTAATGACTGCTCAGGCGCAGGATAAAAAAACTGAGGAAAAAGGGGTTGTAAACGAAGAGATTGAAGTTGTTCGCCCATATAAACCAATTTTGGCGGAGGCTGTAAAGCTAAGAAGAAGCCCGAATTTAGATGATGTTAAAACTTACAAAGCAAAATTAAACTACAGCATTTTGGATAGAAAGCTGGAGTTGAACAGCGATATCCAAAAGCTACAGGCACAAGCCCTGGCCGAAGAAAAAGAAAGCATATTGGTTAACAATTACGTAAAAGGTGCATTCGGGTCGTTGGCCACCCTGTTGGGTGAAGCTTATTTTAACACCGGTAAAGATGAAGGTTTACAGGTTGGTGGATACTTTAAACATTTTAGTCAGGAAGGAAAGCTGAACAAGCAGAATAGCAGTAACCAACAGTTAAGCATTTTTGGCCGTAGTATTTTAGAGCAGAATACCGTTAGTGGCCGCATTAATTTTGAACGTAATGGCACTTATTTTTATGGTATAGATGATACAAGACCTACGCTTAATCCTAACCCGGATAAACAGGCCTTAACCACTATTGAGCTGGAAGGTGAGCTGGTAAAAAACTTTACTGAAGATGAAGATGCTTTTAGTTATGCATTAAAAGCCAATGGCTATATCTGGAATGATAAATTCAGCGCAAAAGAAAACTACCTGAGCTTAAATGGTTATGTAAACAAACGTATTAATTCGTTAAACTTAGGTTTAGCCGCATCAACCGAATTTGGTAATAGCAAAGATGCTTTAACCAGCGTTGGCAATAACCTTTTGCGTTTAAATCCATATATCCGTTTACAGGTCAAAGGGGCTAAAATTACAGCAGGGATTAACTTTGTTCAGGAATTTGGTGCATTCAGCAGTTCTAAAATCTTCCCTGCCGTTACTGCCGATTTCACTTTAATTCCTGATTATTTACAGGTTTTCGGAGAAGTTAAAGGCGATGTAAACAGAAACTCGCTAAAAGGCTTTACCGATGAAAACCCTTGGTTAAACAGCAATATCGTGGTTAGAAACACGGTTGAAAAGTTAAGTTTCAGTGCTGGTATTAAAGGTACCGGTGGCCCGGGTTTTGGTTATAAGGCGCGTGTATATGTAAAACAGTTTGATGATATGCCTTTGTTCATCAACAACTTTACTGATTTTAACAAATTTGATGTGATATACGATTTCGGTAAAACCAAATTAACTGGTTTAGAGGGCGAAATTTCCGTTCAGGTAAGTGACGCATTAAAATGGACAGGTAAATTAAACCTTGATGATTGGAAACCAGCTTCCGAAACTTACTCTTGGTTTAAACCAGGCTTAAAGGTGAGTTCTAATTTTGTGTATACCTACAATAAAAAATTAAGTTTTAATGCTGGGGTAGTAATTCAGGATGATGTTAAGGCAAAAGTGTATACCGGTGCACCTGTTCCTGCTTCACAATATGTGATTCCAAACCCTAATATAGAACTTATTGAAACGGTTAAAGGTTATGTAGATTTAGGTCTTGGTGCAGATTATAGGATCAACAAAAAGTTCTCTGTTTTTGCGAAAGCGAACAATATCTTAAATACTAACTACAGCAAGTATTTGTACTACCAAGTAAACGGATTTAATATTTTCGGAGGATTAACGTATTCGTTTTAAGTGATAAAATCGTAAAATTCATTTTTTAATCTGATGTATGCCTTTAAGTTTAAACTTAAAGGCATATTTTGTTTGTAGGATTAGAGGCGGCCGATCATCATCAAAACAACTTTAAGATAAATTATTTCCAGAAAGAATTATTAATACCTATTATCTTAATTGAACAACATTAATATTGTTGTGATTTCGACTATATTTACTTTAGTTAGCTTAAAATTAAAGCGGAATGAGAATCCCAACAATACATGGATATATTGACAGAAGAATCTTAATTAACTTCACAGCTGACCCAAAGATTGTGAAAGAACTGATTCCCTTTCCTTTTAGACCAAAAGTTTATATGGAAAAAGCCATTGTTGGAATATGCCTAATCAGACTAAAAAATATAAAACCAAAAGGGCTACCAAACTTTATGGGTGTAAATTCTGAAAATGGTGCTCATCGAATTGCAGTTGAATGGGATGAGGACGGTGTAACAAAATCAGGGGTTTATATACCGCGTCGGGATACTTCGCTAAAATTAAATGCGCTAATTGGTGGACGAATATTTCCAGGCAAACACTTTCATGCAAAATTCAACATAGAAGAAGAAAACGGAAATTACCAAATTAGCTTTAAGAGCTCAGATAATACTGAGATATTAATTGATGCTAATGAGACTCCTCTGTTTAACAATAAATCAATTTTTAAAACACTAGAAAATGCGTCAGACTTTTTTGAAAACGGCGACCTTGGATATTCACCGAATAAAGACAAGTTTGATGGCCTGAGATTAAAAGCATACCATTGGAAAGTCAGTCCACTTGAGGTTTTGAAGGTAAAATCAAGTTTTTTTGAAAACGAAGATCTTTTCCCCCGAGGATCGGTGACTTTTGACAATGCACTGCTTATGACAAATGTTGAGCATGAATGGAAAAGCGAAACAAACAAATAACTATAAAACATTATAGGTCCAACAAGAATGAAACAAATATTCATAACCGTCTTAAGCATTTTCACCCTGACCGCTTACGGCCAGGACAAAAATAATTATGTTCATTTCAATAGATTGACAGAAGTTGAAGGAACAGATTATGTAATTGCAAGCGTTGAAAATTGGGGAAAAATGCCTGATGCTAAAAATAAATACCTGCTGTTTATTAACACTAAAAACGGACAAACAAAACAGGTAGATTTCCCGAGTGATGGCTACTTTGAAAAACTTGAACAAGTTAAAATTGACCACCTGGGGATCAATCAAATTATTATTTCTGCCCAAACCATTGATCTTGACGAAAAAAAGGGAATAGACTGGAACGACCCAAAACAGATTATAATCTTATCTACCGATGGACAAAAAAGAACACAGTTAACAGATAACAAACTCTTTGTAAGGACCTGGGTTGTAAATAAACAAACAGGTACCCTTGTGGTTACAGGACACTATGATACAAACAACAACAATAAATACGATAAAACGGATAAAAACGAAATTTCAATTTACGACTTGAAAACCTTGAGATTGGTTAGTAAAATTTAAGGAAGCTCATACCGAATATCTCTGTCATTAGGCTTGAGATTCTGTTTTCTATCCTTTCTTATGAATTTTCAGCATTAATCATTTTCAATCTTGTTTCTACTATAGTTATTTAAACCTATATCCTATCCCAATCCTAAAAGCCTGATTGGTCTGTTTAAAGGAGCCCAAACTATTGCTCACCTTGTATGGGGTTAACCATTGGTAGCTTCCATTGATATCAAATTGTTTTATGTGAATACTGATGCCACCTGTAAAACCTATATTTACCTTATTGCTTACTGTATTTACTAAGGTCGAGTCGATTTGCCTGCTATGGTATAATGTATCACGTGGATCGGCTATTGGGTTTAATCTGGTTATCATTTCAGACTGCTTGCCCACAAAACTAATTACCGGACCTGCCTTAACACTTATATGTTTTGAAAGCCTATAAGTAGCTGTTAAAGGAATATCTACTGTAATCACTTTTCTTGTAGCTGCAATTTTAAACGGCGGTAACGAATCGGGACGGTAATAACTCGGATGTGTAAATTCTCCTGCAATTTTTTGATAGCTATTAACATTTACGCCAACAGAAAGCTGCCATTTTTTACTTAGTGAATAAGCACCCCATATGCCAGCATAAAAACTACTGTTGCCTTTCTGCACATTCATTCCTGTTGTTACTCCATAACTATATGTAGGCAATATAATTTCGCTTTCTTGTTTAATTTTAGCCGTTTTGATTTTGGGTGATCTGACATTTTTTACTTTCAAGACTTTACCTACAGTGGTGCGGTCTGCTTTATTGTTGCTTCCTCTCCTATTGTTATTTATTGAGGATGCACCTCCTGAATAGGCAGGGGCATAGGTTTGTAAAACAGCCCTTTGGTTTAAAATGGAAACAGGTGAAGCACCTTGTTTAAAAAATTCATTTGTTTCCTGATAACTATTCGGTATTAATAACAGATTTTGTCTGTTCATAAATGAACTATCAACATTCCGGCCCTTAGTTTCATGATCATTACCTTTTGAACCAGGCTTTGATGATCTCGAACTTGAATTTTCAAATCGTCCAAAATTATAATGTCTTTGTATACCATCGTGTTTGTTTTTAATAGGAGAAACAGCATTCGGTTTCGCAACAGATGAAATAACGTTTTCATTGTCATTTACACGTTTTACAGCTTCAGCAGAATCATTGTTAACTCCTCTATTTTGCACCACAACATTATCAATTGCATTTCCATTCTGATCAATACTATCCGTGATTATAGTCGTATCGCCCAAATTGCTATAATTTATCACCTTGCTACTATCAACAGCTATTGAATCGAGAATTGCGGGTTTAACTTTCTTTTCTATTTCTTTCTGTTTATTTTTTGATTTCAGAACTGTAAAGTAGCCTACAGTAGAAACCGTAGCAGCTACAGACAATGTATACCCAATTATTTTAAACAGTTTGGCTCCTGTAGATAAATTAGGGCCATGGCCGCCGATGGTACTAATCGGCATCTGCTCATTGAGCAGTTTGTGCATACCCGCCCATGAAGCATCCGCAGCATCCTGAATTGGAAGACTATCGAATTTATTGCGCCAGAGTTTATGATACCATGCTGAATTTCTCATCTTCTTTTTATGTTTTCAGTTGGTTTATCAATTGCTGAGGAAGCTAACATTGTCCTCAACTGTTTCTTTGCTTCAGAGAGGTGCCACCTTGATGTACTCTCGGTAATATTCAAATGTTCTCCAATTTCCTTATGCGAATAGCCATCTATAACTGAAAGGTTAAAAACCAACTGGGTAGCGGTTGGCAACAGGCGTATCAATTTTAGGAGATCTTCTACAAAAAGTTTATCTAACACAGACGGCTGGATAAAGATTTCCTCTATTTCATCTTGGCTGATTGCTTCGTTAAACTTAGCCTCTCTTCGGCCAATATCAATACACGACCTTACCATCACCGTCCTAATCCAGGCACCAAATTCTCCTTTTTTAGCATCGAAAGTATGGATATGCTGAAAAACCTTCAAAAAACCAACACTCAACGCATCATGCGCCAGATCATCTGACTTTAAATAACGAAAACATATCCGCAGCATTTCGGCATAGTAAAGCTTATAGAGACCTTCCTGTGCTTGCCGCTCATTAGCCTTGCAGCCTCTGATTAGTTTAGTATCCTGCTTAAAAAAAAGGTTCATCCATTTGGTTCGGTAAGCGGTTTTTCATGGTGTTATAACAAGGTTACGCAGTGGATATGAAAAACGCTGGGTTAAAATTAATTTATTTTTTATTGATACATTTTATTTTTCGACCAAGCGTTTTCATCACTGGCTTCGTATGATCTTGTAAACCCTGATCAATGCGCCACAATGAAAGCTATAACCGACACAACGAATGGTACAATGAACATTTCCCGTCCGAAAGTGCTAAAAGTGATTTTTATGAAAAAGTAAGGGCTACAGGCAAAAACAATGTTGCCCACTGGCTGCAACAACTATTTTTCAGTTGTCTTGATCCGCTTCTGGATAGAAAAAACCGAAGCTGGCTTACCGTAGGAGATGCGTATGGATTTGATGCGCAATATATCTTAAACTCGGGCAATAAAGCATTGGCAACCGATTTGAATACCGACTTTTTAAATATTGCACTAAAAGAGGGAATTATTAATGCCTGTGCTGCGGAAAATGCAGAAAAGCTATCGCGAGAAGATAATAGCTTTGATTTTGTGCTTTGCAAAGAATCTTACCACCATTTCCCTAGGCCATATGCTGCAATGTACGAGATGATCAGAGTGGCCAGATCGGGTGTCGTAGTGATGGAGCCGCAAGATCCGGTAACAAAAATGCCTTTACTATTAATGCTAAGCAATCTTTTTGCAAAAAACGGGCAATTTATTAACAAACTATGGAAAAACCGTTTTTCATTTGAGCCTGTTGGAAATTTTGTATACAAGGTTTCTGAACGGGAATTTGAAAAACTGGCCGCAGGTTTAGGCCTGCCAATGGTCGGTTTTAAAAAAATAAATCCAAATTATTGGTTTAAAGGAGCAGAATCAATATCAACCGATCAATACAGCAGGCAGTTTTTCTTTATCAAAATGAAGAAGTTTCTTTTTGATACTCTCTTCAAGTTAAGGGTTATGCCCTCACAGGTGTTAACTACAGTCATTTTTAAACAATTACCTGATGAGCACACGATTAATCTGCTTAAGAAAAGCGGTTACTACCTGGTTTACATTCCTCAAAACCCTTATTTAAATTAAACGATACCCAGTCTTATCATTTCACATATATCTAAATAAAACATGAAAATCAACTCAACACCTAAAACCCTTTATTTTTTCTCCATCTTAATGTTACTAGGGTTTTTGATCCTAACTTATTTTTTTTATCCCCGTGTACTATGGAGCGAGTTCTTGGCATCAGCAGCTATTTTTTTGCCAATTGCAGTTGGGATAATTATTTTAGCTATTCTTTTATTTCTGGGCATATACCTGATGATCAAAGGCATAAACCATGGAAAGAAAAAAAAACACGTTAGATATTTATAGTCTTTAAAACGTATCTATTATATGATAATTTAGCTGTATCCTCGATATCCAATCATTACTTATCCCACCAAACCCGTGAGGTAAGTACATCTCCCCCTGCTATTCTGGCTACGGCATCTTTATAGTTTTGAGGATTGTTCAGCACTTCCGTTGATAGGTAGATCATCCTGCGGGGAATAGTGCCATTGGTAACGTTGCCTTTGTAATTTATGGAAATAAGCTTGGGATAATCGCTCCTTTTCCAGTTTAACCAGGCTTCTATGAAATTAAAATCCGTTCCTGTAGTTACCCAGTATTGTGTATTGATTGCGCTTAGTGCATTTTGTGTACTGCTTTCATCAAGTGGATTCTGGTTTACAAATGCAGTGATTTTATTGGCATCAACCGCAGCTAAAGGATCCAGCTGTGCAAGCGATTGGATTGCGCCCGTTAAGCCATTGGTGTAGTGCAGGTTTGCGGTTCCATTTATATTCCACCCTCGCACTTTAGCTTCTGCAAGCAAAAATTCAATTTCAGCGTAACTCAGGATAAAAATTGGTCCGCCTAATTTAAGGTACATCGCGGTGCGTGGTCTGGAATATTTTCCGAGTGGAGCAAAATCACTTCCGCTACCTGTACCGCCTGGATAGTTTGGCGAACGACTGATATCGGTGGTTCCACCCTGCAAATCGTATCCATTTGGCATCCCAACCTGAACAGTTGCATCGGTATTTCCGCTTAAATTCTGATCTGCATTTTTGGCCAATCCATCTTTCGGTACTTCACCTATCACACCCAATCTGGGGTCGTTGGTATTTTTTAACTGATCAATTAATGTTTTACTCCATCGTACTTCCAGATAGTCGGAAAATGTTCTTAAAGCAAGTGATGTACCATTTTGGCTGTTAAAGGAAGAAGCATCGGTTAAAAGAATCGCATTGTCGTTAATACTGGTAAAAGTTTTGCCCGCAGCCTTTTCGGTCCAAATTCTGGCCTTCTCCGGATCTGCTTTCGTTAAGCGCATGGCAATCCTAAGCATTAATGAATAACCAAACTTTTTCCATTTACCGATATCGCCTTTATAAAAAAGATCGGCGGTTGGCCCGGGTTTTTCGACATCCAGTTGTGCGGTAGCCATTTCGAGATCGTTCAGCATTTGTGTATAAATATCTTCCTGACGATCGTAAACCGGATATTTAACACCTTGTATTGCTTTAACAGCCTGCGAATAAGGCACATCACCATAAGTATCGGTAATTCTTTGCAAAATCAATACAAACATCATATCACCTATCGCAATCAGGTTTTTATAGGCAACCGGATCTTTCAATCTGGCCAGTCTTTGCATCTCTCTGATGTAAGAGGCATCAGCATAACCTTCATCAAAAATACGCCCCTGATAATCGGTAAAACTGCCCACATTGATATATTTATCGCCATTGTTGTAATAATAATAGGTTGAGGCAAGCAACTGCATCATGGTACTCTGATACAACAGCTGATAATAACCTAAATTGGCATATTTTAACTGTGCCTGCGCAAGCAAGCTGTTGGGATCATAATTATCTTCTGTAAGTTTGGTTGGATCTGTATTGATTTCGTCCAGCTTTTCCTTAGAACAACTGCCCATTAAAGCCAGTAAAAAAGCACCCAAAACACACAACTTTCTCATGGCCATCTTATTTGAATTTAAAGTTTAAATTGATCCCAAAGCTTCGTGTAGCAGGTAACGAAGCGCCTTCTATCCCCGCATAACCCAATGTAGGCGAAAACTGCGATTCAGGATCTATATTTTTAGTGTATTTAAGCAAGGTAAACAGGTTCCGCGCGACCAGATCTATCCCCACACTGCTAAAAGGTGTTCTTTTTAAAAAACGTTCGCTAAAAGAATAACCTAATGTAGCCTGCCTCAGCTTAATGAAACTGCCATTGAGTACCGATAATGCCGAAATATTGGTGGCCAATTCAGGGTAATAGGCATAAGCGGGAACATTAATCGTGTTCTTTTGTCCATTTTCTAACAGGCCATCGGCCACAATCCCCGTTTCTCTCCCGATCAAAGTGGCTTTATTTAAGCCAAGTACGTAACTGTAATATTCTGTTGCCGATAGGATTTTATTGCCAAAGCGATAATCGATCAAAAACGAAAAACTAAACTGTTTATAGTTAAAACTGTTGGTTATCCCTCCGTATAAAGTAGGCATGGTGCCACCCATTGGAATAAAATTACCCCGCTTAGGTATACCATCCGATCCGACAATGATGTTTCCATTTGCATCCCGTAAATAATCGTAGGCCATAATCTGCGTAATCGGTTTACCAACCACCAGCGCAGTATTGGCATTTAGCGGCCGATAGGTGCCTGTAAGGGTGTAATTACTGTTGCCATCGATAGAAAGCAAGGTATTCTTTACCTTGGTCATATTAAAGTTAACTTGCCATTTGCCCCTTGTTGTAAGCAATGGCGTATAGCCTAAAGCCAGTTCTATCCCTGCATTCCGGGTCTCGCCAAGGTTAACATAGGCGGAGGTAAAACCTGTGGTAACCGATTGTTTTGCATTAATAATTTCGTTGTGGGTAATGCGGTTGAAATAGGTAAAATCGATATCCAGCCGACTGTTAAAAAATTTAAGATCGAGACCTGCCTCTATTTCATTTAGCGTAAATGGTTTTAAATTGTAATTTGGTAAATCGCTGGAAAAACCACCCACAGGAACACCATTTACCTGATTATCTACGGTATAATAGATTTGCGTGGTATATGGAACGATGGGCTCGCCACTTGTTTTGGCAAAATCCAACCGCAATTTACCGAAATCGAGGCCTTTCAAATTCAGCAGATCTGAAAAAATAAAACTGCCCGATACCCCAGGCACAAATATGCCCCGATTGTTAGCAGGCAAGGTAGAATAGATATCATAACGGCCGGTAACGGAGAAGTTAAGATAACGCTCATAGCTGAGATCGGCAGTGTAATAAGCCGATTCGGTTACAATTCTGGATATGGCCAGTGTTTTGGTACTGGTAATCAGATTTTCTGGCACATACAGATACGGCACTTTAAACTGCGATCCTTTCAGTTTTTCGGTATTGCCCTTTCTTTCGCGATAATTTGCGCCCATTGAAAATTCGAGGTTCAATTTATCGCTCAGGTTTCTGGTCGCACTGAACAAAATATCGCTATTGAGTTCTGATGTACGGTTTTGATCATAGGCATTCATACCACCCTGTCTGTTAATGGAAAATGCAGTCCCTGTAGGTAAAATACTCACTACTTCATCTTTACTCGAATCGTAGCCAATTCTGCCCTGCAGTGATGCCCAGCTGGCCAACTTATATTTTAATACCGCTGATGTGATATAGCGATTTCTATTGGCATAATCAGCCTGTTTGTTCATTAAAAAATATGGATTGGTTTTATATTCATCTGCATTCCACCTCGTTTCGAAACCTGTTCCGGTATCAAAACCAGGGGCTAAGATCGATTGATCTAAACTGGTAGCCAAAGCTGATATCCCATAATTTGCATTTAAAGGGCCATCGCTGAGGTAGCTTTTGTTTTTGTTCCTTTCGTAAATGTAATTACCGGTAAAGCTCAGCGATATTTTAGAACTTAGTGCTACTGTACCATAAAAATTTAACGTTTTACGGTTTAACGCACCATTGCTTAAAACAGAATTGTAATCTAAATTGGAAACCGAAACACGATAGTTATTATTGGTATTTCCACCAACCAGCGACAGCGTATTAATGAAGGCCGGAGCAGTGCGATAAAAAGTCTGGATGTTATTCTTAACTGGAGCATAAGGGCGCATAGAGCCATCTACCTGAGGGCTTAATTTGCCATCCATAAGTTCTCCCCAGCTCAACAACCCCGTGGTAATCGCATTGTACAGATCGGCAGGACGTTTATTTTGGGTACCCTGACCGTACAGATATTGAAAATCAGTAGAATTAACCGGAACATCGAAGGCCAGGTTTGCGTTGTATTCCAGCTTTGGTTCGGTATTTTCTCCACCGCTTTTCAGATTGATGAGGATCACACCATTTGCAGCCCTTGCGCCATATAAAGCCGAAGCAGCCGAACCTTTCAATATCGTAATGGTTTCAATATCATCCGGATTGATGTTACTAATTCCATCGCCATAATCGGCCCCGCCATATTCATTTGCACTTCCACGAATACTGTTATCAATAGGGACACCATTTACGATAAATAACGGAGAGGCAGCAGTCATACTAGAAACACCACGGATGAGTATACGTGCCGCAGATCCTGGGCCACCGTTTACACCGGTAATGTTAAGTCCGGCTACTCTACCCTGTAGCGCCATAATCATATTGCTTTCTCTTGCCTTGGTGATGGAAGAACCTTTAATGGTAGTTAAGGCATAGCCAACTTTATGATTGTCTTTTTCAATACCCAAAGCCGTAATTACTACCTCTTTTAAAAAGCGGACACTATCAGAACCCATTTTTCCTTCGGTATTTTTTCTGATTACGATTAAATTATTCGGCAAAAGAGAATAGGTATAACCGCTATTAATCAGCAATTGATCGATCACCTTTATGGCTTCTTCATCTTCTACCTTGATGGATACCTGATGTTGAGGGATTTTAGATTCACTGTAGGCGAAATGATAAACAGTTTGTTGCTGTATGGCTTCTACAACCTGCTCAAAATTTGCCCCATTAAAATTTAAGGTAACTTTAGTTTGTGCATTGGCGCATAGCGGAAAAATCAATCCAATTAACAATATGATTCTCTGCGCACAATTCATGGCTACAAATATACATTGCTTAACTGTTTGTGCTAACGGTAGATATAGACATTTTTACCCTTTATCGAATAATTGAAATTTTCGATCAGTTTTAGCACATTTAAAGCCTCTGTAATGGTTTCTTTATCTACACGTCCGGTAAATTTAACCGTTTTAAGATCAGCTTCTTTAAAGGTTATTTTTACATCGTACCATCGCTCAAAAAGCTTGGCAATTTCATCAAAACGGCTGTTTTTATAGATGAGTTCGTGGTTTGTCCATGCGGTTTCCAATACCCGACCTGTCTCCATTCCACTAAAATGGGTGAGCTGGCTTAAATTTGGCTTGCCACCGGCCAGGGTAAACTTATCGTTTGGCTTTAAGATAAAAGTTTGTTTGTTATTATTTTTAAGTGAGATAGCAACGCTTCCCCTGATTAAGGTGGTTTCGGTAAAAGCATCGTTCTGGTAAGCCTTAACGTCAAACGCTGTGCCCAGAACTTTTACGTCCAATTGCTCCGTGTGTACAATAAAGGGGTGTTTAGGATCTTTTTTAACATCAAAAAATGCCTCACCAGATAAGTAAACATCCCTGGTATCAGCAGTAAAATGATCCGGGTATTTTAAGCTGCTCCCCGAATTCATTTTTACAGTAGAGCCATCGGCCAGTACAATGGTTTTCACCTCTGCGGCTTTGGTTAGCGCCCGAGTTAGTACCAACTGATCTGCTTTATTGAAGAAAACGGCTTCTCTGTTATACACCAAAACGCCAGCCAAAACAATAGCTGCAACGGCAGCAATTTTTAGCCAGACACCGTAGCTTTTGCTGTTGGTAACCTTTAAACTGGGTTCATCAGGAACCTGGATCTGGGCGCTGATCCGATCAAAAACTAGATCGATATTTTCTTCTTCAGCGGTTTCAGATTCAAAATAGGTCTGTAGCTGTTTATATTCTGTTCTAAGCGCTTCATTATCGGCTAAAATCGATTCCAGTTCAACAGATTCATCCGACGAAATTTCTCCGGCCAATTGTTTTCCAAGCAATTCTGTAAATCTTTGATCTGTCATTTTTTTCCGCCCTTTATGATATGTTCCTTTTTCTGTTAAAATTGCCTACAAGAAATAAAAAAAAGATAAGGTACCCACTAAGATAATCAGGGAGATTATTTTTCCAAGCTTTTTTTCATCAGATCCTTTGTCTTGTAAAGGTTGTAATATTAAGCGGAGTTTTGCAATGGCCCTGAACAACTGGGTCTGCACCGTTCGGGGTGAAATGTTCAACAGTTCTGCCACTTCCTTATATTTCATTCCACTTTCCTTGATCAACCTAAAGACTGTAGCTGCCTGAGGTGCCAAACCAGCAATGGCAAAATCAAGTTGCCGGTGCAGTTCTTTGGTTTCCATAATATATTCCGGCGTTTGTGCTGTTACCGAAACATCCTCTTCTGCATCAACTAAATCGATAAACGTAATTGAAGAATTTTTTTTGAGGTATTTAAGTGATTGATTTTTTACAGCGATAAAAAAATAACTTTCGGGATTTAATACATGGGTACTTGTTGCGCGGTTTTCCCAGCATTTAACAAATAACTCGGTAACCAGGTCTTCTGCAGCCTGTTTATCAACCACATAGTAAATAGAAAATTTGATTAACCTACTGTACAGAAAGCGGTAAAGTTGCTCAAAAGATTTTATATCATCCTCGAGGCAAATCTTATTCCATAAAACGACTAGATCTGGCTTAGCTGCTTTCAACTTGGTTAGTTTGGTGAATCAAATGTAAGGTAATAAAAAATATTTCATAAAAAAATCTTCCCGCTGTAGGCAATTTAACAAAAAAAGGACTCTTCATTCGGTGCCATAATAAGGCGCAAGCCATTTATAGATCTATTGAAGCAGAAAACAATGAATAAAAACAAATATGTGATGGGCATTGATATCGGGGGTTCGCACATTACAGCTGCCGTACTCGATATGCAGCAGCGGAACATTCTTAAAAATTCCTACACGCGCGAACGTGTCGACTCTCATGGCTCAACAAAAAAGATTATCCACACCTGGTGCAGTGCAATTAAAGCAGCTTATCAAAAAGTTGATATCGAAATGGGCCGTTTAGGTATTGCCATGCCGGGCCCTTTCGATTATGATAACGGCATCTCCTATATCGCGGGCAACGATAAATATGCAGCTTTTTATGGCCTAAACGTAAAAGATATGCTGGCCAGTGAACTGCAGATCGACCGCGATCAGATTTTGATGAGTAACGATGCTTCGTGCTTTTTGGCCGGAGAAGTATTTGCAGGTGAAGCACGTGCCTATCAGCATCTGATTGGTATTACATTGGGAACAGGCCTGGGAAGTGCGGTTTATCATGAGGGGAAAGTTGACGATGCCAATTTATGGTGTGCTCCTTTTTTAGATGGCATAACAGAAGATCATCTTTCCACGCGATGGTTTTTAAAACGCTATTATGAACTCACAGGATTAAACATCCTAAATGTTCGCGAATTGACCATGCTTTATGATGAGAATCAGACAGTACGGAAAATATTTGCTGAGTTTAGCCATAACCTTGGGCTTTTCCTCAAAAAATTTCAACAGGATCATACGGCAGAGGCGATTGTGATCGGTGGTAATATAGCCAACGCCTCCAACCGTTTTATTCCAGGTGTGGTTAAATATCTCCATTCGCAGGACATCACTTTACCGATACATATTTCTGAATTGAATGAAGATGCGGCCTTGGTTGGAGCTGCGGGTTGCTGGGCTACGCAGACATTTAAAACGATCGAAAAAATCTAACAAAAAATTATTTAAAAATAATTCAATTCCCTTGTAGGCAATTTATGTAAGCAAAATGCTCTTAACTATAAAACCGGACGGATGGAAATCCTGAAGGCGGCAAACAATTAACCAAATACTTATTCAAAATTATTCATAATGAATATGAAAAAATCTTTACAGCTAACGTGCTTATTGCTCTATGCATCCACAGGCTTGTATGCAGCTGCACCAATCGAACATTTTAATCGTGCAGTTTCTTTCCATGCTGTTTATCAGGATGTGATTAAAGGAACCGTAAAAGATGAAACCGGCGCTACCTTACCGGGTGTAACCATTATTATAAAAGGCGCACAGGGCGGCACCCAAACCAATACTTCAGGCCAATATAGTATAACGGCTAAAACGGGTGATGTTTTGGTGTTTTCGTTTATCGGCTACCAGAGCAAAGAAGTTACTGTGGGTACGCAAAGTACCATTGATCTAACTTTAACCCCTGATTCTAAAAATCTCGAAACCGTAGTGGTAACTGCCTTAGGGGTAAAAAGATCAGAAAAATCCTTAACCTATAATACACAACAGGTATCGGGCGATGAATTGTCAAAAGTAAAAAGCCCCAACTTAATGAACTCCCTGAACGGTAAAGTTGCAGGTTTAACCATTAGTCCAAGTGCATCGGGTGTTGGTGGTTCGGCAAAGGTAATTTTGAGAGGAAGCCGTTCGGTAAGCGGTAACAATCAACCTTTATATGTAATAGATGGGGTACCAATCAGTAATAATGGTAATGCCAATGGCCAGCAGAACAGTGTATTTGGTGGCGGTCAGGATGGTGGCGATGGTATTTCTAACCTTAATCCTGATGATATTGCAAGCATTACTGTTTTAGAAGGCGCATCAGCAGCTGCCCTTTACGGTAGCCAGGCACAGAACGGTGTAATTTTAATTACCACCAAACAGGGTAAAGCAGGTAAAGCCGAAATTGGTTTTTCATCCGGTGTAACCATTGATAATATTGCTTACGAGCCAAAGTTCCAAAACAGTTACGGACCTGCATCTACCATAATAAGAGATAGCTGGGGCGGCGGAATCAGCAATACGACAGATAATTTAAAAGATTTTTTCAAAACGGGGATTAATACCTCGAATGCGATAAATCTTTCGGGCGGATCTGAAATAGCTCAAACCTATTTTTCCTATTCAAACACCTATGCCAGTGGTATTCAACCAGGCAATAAGTTAAACCGGAACAACTTAAACCTGCGCGAAACAGCTAAATTTTTCGATAATAAATTAACGGTAGATGGAAGTGTGAACTACATTAATCAACGCATCAACAACAGCCCACCTTTAGGTTTATATTTAAATCCGTTATTGGGTTTGTATCTTTTCCCCAGAGGTGTTGACATTACTCCTTATAAAGATCAGTATTTATTGGCTGGCAATACAGGTGCTGCACGCCAAAACTGGTTAGGCGGTCCGGCCGATATTAACCAAAACCCATGGTGGTTGACCAATTTAAACCCAAATACATCTGTTCGTAACCGTTTCTTATTGAGCGGAAGCGTTAAATATGATGTTGCGCCATGGTTAAATGTACAGGTTAGGGGAAATATGGACCGTACTACGGATGATTATGAAAACCGGAGGTACTCGGGTATTGCGACCAATTTCAACTCTACCGGAACAGGTTATTTTGCACAGAGCAATCAAACCTATGTTCAGAAATATGTTGATGCGATTGCCAACATTACCATTCCAATGACCGGTTCTGATTTTAAAGTGAATGGATTGATCGGTGGAAGCATTAACGACCAGAAAACTTCAGGTTTATCTTTAGGTGGCAACCTTTCGGCCGTTGATTTCTTCTCGCCTGCTAACACCATCGTTGCCCTTCCAGGTACCTTTAGCGGAAATACCTTAAGCAATGTAGTTCCCATTGTTCCTAATCACAGCCAGCTACAGGCCGTATTTGGTAACGCCAACATTTCTTATAAAGACTGGGCTTTCTTAACCGTAACAGGTAGAAACGATTGGTCTTCTAACCTATCGTATACACCAAACGATTCTTATTTTTATCCTTCGGTTGGTTTATCATTTATTGTTTCGCAGATGTTCAAACTTCCTGAGGCCATTACCTATGCCAAATTAAGAGGAACTTATGCAGAAGTTGGAAATACCGTACCGCCATATCTCACTTTTATTCAAAACACCTTAAAATCAGATGGTGCATTAAATTTCAACACCAATGCTGCTTTCAGAGAGTTAAAACCTGAAAGAACAAAATCGTTCGAGGTAGGTACCGATTTACGTTTCCTGGCAAACAGGATCAATTTCAGCTTTACTTATTATAAAACCAATACCAAAAACCAGTATATCCCTGTAGTTGCACCTCCTTCTTCATTGGTATCAACAGGATACCTGAATGCAGGTAATGTAGAGAACAAAGGTTTCCAGTTTATTTTAGGTGCTGATGTTATTAAAGGCGACGGACTGAACTGGAACACTTCAATAAACGGTTCGTTAAACAGAAATAAAATTATTGATATCGCTTCAGCTGATAAAATTAACAGTGTAGATTTAACAGGCGCTGGCAATACTTCTTATATTTCGAGGTTAAAAGTGGGTGGTTCTTATGGCGATATTTATAGCTATACTTTACAAAGAGATGCACAGAACCGTATCATATTAGGTGGAGACGGCACAACAGCTTCGCCATATACACCGCTAAAAAGTAAAGAATTTAACTATGTAGGCAATCCTAACCCAAAATTCCAATTGGGCTGGAACAACAGTTTCAATTACAAAGATTTTAGCTTAAGCTTCTTGGTTGACGGTAAATTTGGCGGTCAGGTATTATCGCTTACAGAAGCTTTAATGGACGAAGCAGGTGTATCTGAAGCAACTGGTAATGCCAGGGCCCAGGGCGGCGTTAAAATTGATGGTGTAGATACAAAAGGTAATGCAGTATCAACAACCGTTAATCCACAAGCATACTATTCATTTGTTGGGGGCAGATCGGGCGTATCAGGCGAATATATCTATAGCGCTACAGTAGTACGTTTAAGAGAAGCTGCTTTAGGTTATACCCTTCCCTTAACTGGTAAAACGTTTAAAAGTGTTAAATTTTCGGTTACCGGCAGAAACCTGTTTTATTTCTATAAAAAGGCGCCTTTCGATCCGGAAATCACCATGTCTACCGGGAACGGTTTATCTGGTGTAGATGTTTTTAACCAACCTGCAACACGCAGTTTAGGCTTCAATCTAAATTTATCATTTTAATTCTATTCAAAAAACAACATGAAAACTATATATCATAAATCCTCTAATAACAGGATTAAAGGATTGTCTGCTGTTTTGCTGGCATCTTTGATGGCCTTAAATTTTGGATGTACAAAAAACTTTGAAGATTTTAACACCAACCCAACTGCGTTGTCACCTGAGCAGACTACTGCGCTTTTAAAATCGGCAATTGGTCCAATAGAGCAGGAAATTTTCCACAACTATCAGATCGCACAAAACCTCAGTGCCGATGCTTTTAGTGGCTACATGATGGCACCTAACCCTTTTGGAGGAATCAACAACATGAGCTATTCACTTAACGATGGTTGGAACAGTGCCGGTTTTAACGACCAGTACAACTATGTAATGGCTCCAATTTCTAAAATCGGCCAGAGTGAGGTGAAAACCAAATCGCCGGAAGCCTGGGGAATTGCCCTTTTGGTTCAGGTAATGGCCATGAGTAGGGTTACCGACAAATTTGGTCCTATTCCATATACTACAGCTGGTTCTTCATTGGTATCTACACCTTATGAGGATCAGAAAACAGTTTATAATGCTTTTTTTAAACAAATCGATACAGCAGCCAATAACTTACAAGCTTATATTGCAGCAAACCCTGGTAAAACGGCTTTTTATGATAAAGGCGATTTAATCTATGCAGGTGATCCGGTGAAATGGTTAAAATTGGCCAACTCTTTACGTTTGCGTTTAGCTACTCGTATTGTAAAGGCCGATGCGGCTACAGCAAAACTTCAGGCCGAAAAAGCCTTAAGCGCACCTGGAGGTTTATTAACAACCGCAGCAGATAATGCAGCAGTAGCACAGTCGGGCACAAGAGATAACGATTTATGGGTGGTTACCGTTGCTTATGATGGAGATAATGCTTTAGGCGCAGCTTTACAAACGTACTTGGTAGGCTATAACGATCCGCGTTTACCGGTTTACGCCAGACCTGCTACCGATCCTTTATTTACGGGGCAATATGTAGGAATCAGATCGGGTGCAAATACTTCATTTAATGGTTTGGGTAAAGCAGGTTATAAAACTTATTCTACCTTAAACTCTACTGATAATTTAAAATCACCAATCGGACAAAAAGCACCACAAATTTTAATGACTGCTGCTGAGGTTTGGTTTTTAAAGGCTGAGGCTGCATTACGTGGCTGGACAGGTGCGGGAGATGCACAAACCAACTATGAAACCGGAATTACCACCTCATTACAGCAATGGAATGTAGCTCCGGGAAGTTATTTATCAGATGCAACCAGTACACCTACTGCTTATGTTGATCCGAAAAATGCCGCAAACAATGCTGCAGCTGTAAGTACAATAACCGTAAAATGGGACCCTACTTCTACCAATGAACAAAAATTAGAGCGCATTATTACACAAAAATGGTTGGCTATTTTCCCTGACGGACAGGAAGCCTGGTCTGAATACAGACGTACGGGTTACCCTAAGTTATTTACAGTAGCCAATAATAACAGTGGCGGATCTATCAATACCCAAACCCAGATCAGAAGATTACCATTCCCATCAACCGAATATGGAAACGGAAACAGCGCCGAGGTTGTTAAAGCGGTTGGCCTCTTAGGCGGACCAGACAACGGTGGCACCAGATTATGGTGGGACGTGAATAAAGCGAACTTCTAACACACAAACACCACCAGGTAGGATAACGAAAGTTGTCCTACCTTTTTTATACCAAACCAATTTCTAACCAAAATTTTTTAAACCTATGAGAAAACTAACCGTTTTCGGCCTACTGCTGTTAACAGCTTTCGCCCTGTTGTATGCTTGTAAAAAAGCCAATTCTGAAAAAGAATACGATCAATTAAGCACCAAAGGTACCGCCAGAGCCGCTACCAATGCCTCTGCCCTGGCTCTAACTGCTCCATTCATGACCGCCTATGTAGAGGTTAACAGTAACAATTTTGTAAATCCGGGCTGTTATACCTACGGAACTTCTGCCACTCAGTTATTTGGTGTTTCTGTTATTTTCGCTGCCAATATCAATTCGGTAAATGGCGTACCAACTTTGTATTTCAATCCACAGGTACAAGAAACCTTAAATTCGGGCAAGGTGGCTTACCTTAAATCATTAGGCATAAAAGTAGTGCTCGATGTACTTGGAAATCACCAGGATGCTGGATGGGGTTGTTTTACCACTTATGCCCAGGCCGATGCCTTTGCCATCCAATGTGCCAACGCTGTACAACAGTATGGTTTAGATGGGATTGATATCGACGATGAGTATTCTTCGTGCACTGCAAATGATGGCTCATTAGTACTTGCAGCAGCAGCACTTAGGTCGCGTATGGGTACCGATAAACTCATTACCATGGCCGCATTTAATCAGGCCAATTATTTTACCTCTACTTATAACAACCAAAAACTTGGCGATATTTTAGATTATGTATTTGAGCAAACTTACTTCTCTACAAATTATGCTGGTCGATTACAGCCCTACATTAATGCTGGCGTACCCAAGAGTAAATTGGGTTTAGGTACTGATTTGGGGAATAGCGATCAGGCAGCAGTAGCCACTTATGTAAAAAACAATGGTTTGGCCAGTGCGATGGTTTACAACGTAGCAAATAATTCGCAAACTAAGTTATCGGCCATGTCTAACGTACTTTATGGATCAGCAACTGCAGTAAAACCAAATTGTATTGATGGCACTGGTGGAACACCACAGCCAGCTGGAAACCGTTCGTTGGTTTTCGATGGCACTAATGAATACTTAAATTCGAATACGTTTAATCTTGCAGGCACTAGCTTAACTTATGAAGCATGGGTTAAGCCAACTGCTTTTAAAGCTACTGCGCCAAATATTTCGACCATTATGGGTATTGAAATGAGTGATGCCAACGTGGCTTTACTCCGTTTGGGTGATGCTTCTCTAGCCAACAATAAAGTACAGTTTGTATTGAACACAGGTGGCGCAACGCCTAAAAAACTAAACTCTGCTACAGCGCTAAACGCCAATACCTGGTATCATATTGCAGCAACCTACGATGGCTCGACGATGAAAATTTACATCAATGGAACTTTAGATGCCAGCATGAACGCTACAGGCACTATCGCTGCTAACGGAACATTTCAGATTTCGAGAAGCTGGGATGCCAACAGAGGTTTTAACGGTCAGTTTGATGAAATGCGGGTTTGGAAATCAGCATTGGCACAGTCGACAATTTCGGCCAATAAATGCAGTGTAAGTGCTACAAGTACCAACTTAGAGGCGTATTGGAAATTCGACGAAGGTACAGGAACCACCATTGCAGATGCAACCGGGCATGGCCACAGCGCAGGCTTGCTTAACATGGAGAGTACTGATTGGTCTACTTCCGTTCCTTGTTTATAGGTTTTCTTCATAATTTTTAAATTTTTAGTGGCGGGTGTTTTCACCCGCCATTAAGAAAACTCAATGGACGGTGTCCTCACCGTCCATTTTAAACTTTCCGCCTTTGTTTTCTACATACGCTTTTCTATAGTAAAGCGTTTCTATAACTTAGGCCTTAGCTTCAAATTCGATATTATATCGATTTAGCCATTTGCTTACTAGCATACCATTTCTATCTTTGTAACCGTTATCTTTGCACGGATACAGATATAGGTTTAAAAAACTGTGATTTTTTTCATGATTAAAATAACAAAACTGTACTCGTTTTTGTCCCCCTTTTGGAATAGGATGCGTAATAGCACCAATAGACACTATTTGAAGGTAGAATATAATTTTTAATTTTAAACGCTTAATTTTACCCGAATGGATATCTTATCATACCTATTAGAACTCTTGCAGCAACGCAAAGAAGTTGGTATTACCGGCTTGGGCACTTTTTATAAGAAGAAATACCCAGGAAGATACGATAAGGAAAAACAAACGTTTTTGCCTCCTGGATATACGCTGCAATTTTCAGCGGAAGCAACCGAAGAAGACGCTTTAGCCAATTTCATTTCGGCTAAGACAAGCATCACCTCAGAAGATGCCCGCAATCACATTGCCCAGTTTGTTGAAGAAGTAAATCAAAAATTAGAATTAGACCATGAGGCCGAGTTGCAAAATACTGGTCGTTTATTTTTTACCGAACAAGGATTAGGTTTCGAACCGGTTAAAAACATGAACTATGGTTCTGAATTTTACGGACTTCCATCATTACCAGAAACTGCAATTGAGGAAACAAAAGCTGATTCACCTCAACAAGAGGAAGAGGTTTACGACGAAATTGCTGAAGCACCAGTGGTACCATCACCATTTGAGAATAAATCATACCAGGCTCCGGTAATCGAAAATGTAGAATTGGATGAAGTTAAAGATGATCTTAAAAACACTTTAAAACACTCAGAAAATCCTGTAGAAGAAATTGTTGAAGCACCAGAATTTATTAAGGAACAGCACGAAGAACATCCAAACCGTTTTGGTCATACACCAGAATCGGAAGTAGAAAATACCGCTGCTGAGCAACATGTGATTGAAAAGTCTGAATCTGATGAAGCACAAGAAGAAATAGCAAATACGACTGAAGAAGTACCAGAATCAGAAGTTGAAAATATTGCCACTGAACAACCTGCTATTGAAACGCCTGAATCTGATGAAACACAAGAAGAAATAGAAGAAGTAGCAAATACGACTGAAGAAGTAGAAGTTCCTGAATCAGTTGTGGCACAGCATGAGGAGCATCCAGACCGTTTTGGTCATACGCCAGAATCGGAAGTAGAAAATATCGCGGCCGAACCTCAGAAAATTGAGACACCTGAATCTGACGATACACAAGACGAAGTAATTGCAATAGAAAATACCTCAGTACCTGAAGAAATCAATACTGTAGAAGTACCAGAAGCAGTTCTCCCACAAACCAAGCCTTCGAGCCGTTTCTCGCTTAGGTCGGAAACAGAGGAACCAAAAACATATATCAATTTAGAAGACGAAGCTAAAAAAGAAGAACCTGTAATTGAAGCTCCAGCCTTTATAAAAGAGCAACATGCAGAGCATCCTAACCGTTTTGGTCACGACCCAATTGAACATGGAGACGAAACGCGACAAGGTATGTCAACCTGGTTGATGATTACAATTGCAGTGTTAGCTTTGGTTGTTATTGCAGCGATAACCTATCTGGTTAAACCAGAATTATTTACAGGCGGAACAACTGAAACGGTAAAGCCTGCACAAGTAATTATCGATTCGCCAAAGGTTGTTGTTGATACCCTAAAAGCAAGACAGGATTCAATAGCCAAAACAGATAGCATTTTAAAGGCCAATCAAGTTCAGAAAAAAGCAGATACAGTTAAAAAAATAGCGGCAAAACCTGTTGTTAAACCTACTGGAGAAGCTCCAAAAGAAAATAAAATTGTACCAAACACTGGTCCTTCTACGTTTTACGTTATTGCAGCATCTTTTCAATCAGAGAAAAAAGCACTTGTGTTTATTAAGCAAATGGAAAAAATCGGTTTAAATGCCGAAATCGCAAAAGTACCTGGCCGTTTAAAAAAGGTAAGTATAGCGAGTTTCACAACTGAAAAGGAAGCTAAAGAACAGAAAGATATTTTACAGAAAAAACTAAAAGGAAAAGGATATTTCGTACAACAAAAATCTAACAACACACAACCATAATGATAACTTTATTAATTCAGGACACCACACAAGCATTACAAGACACAGCAAATGCGGTTAACCAAGCAGTAACACAGCCACAGCCAGAACTACATTTTATCGATCTGCTTTTTAAAGGCGGCTGGGTAATGGTTCCATTGGCTTTTTTAGCATTGTTAGCCTTAGTTATTTTCTTTGAACGTTATTTAACCATTAAAAAAGCAACCAAAGACGAATCGAACCTAATGGGTCAGATCAGGTCGTATATCCAGTCTGGAAATTTAGAGGGTGCAATGTCGCTTTTAAGAAACAATAACTCTCCCCTTTCGCGCATGTTGCAAAAAGGTCTAAAACGCATTGGTCGCCCGATTAAAGATATTGAAGGTGCCATCGAAAACGTTGGTAAACTGGAAGTTTCTAAATTAGAGAAGAACATCAGCATATTGGGTATTGTTGCAGGTATTGCGCCAATGCTTGGTTTCGTAGGTACAATTGTGGGGGTAATTACCATTTTCCACCAGGTATCAATAAAAGGTGCGATTGAAATCGGTACCATTTCTGGTGGTTTATATACCAAAATGATTACTTCCGCAACAGGATTAATTATTGGTATTATCGCTTACGTACTCTATCACATTTTAAACATTATGGTTGAAAAAATCATCCTTAAAATGGAAACCGATGCAATTGATTTTATTGATTTACTAGAAGAACCAGGCAAATAATGAATTTACGCAAAAGAACAAAAGGATCGGTAGAAGTACATACTTCAGCGTTGAACGATATTATGTTCTTCCTGATGCTGTTTTTCCTATTGGCCTCTGCAGTGGTAAATCCTACCGTGGTTAAATTGCTGTTGCCACAATCATCAAGCGGACAGCAATCTACCGCAAAGAAAGCAGTTACGGTTACGATAGACGAAAACCTTAAATATTTCGTTGAAAAAAAACCAGTTAGCATTGAAGAATTAGAACCAACTTTGGCATCATATCAAAAACTGGCACCAGATATGACCATTCTTTTATATGTATCGCGCAATGTGACTTATCAGGATGGATTTGTGGTAAACGATATTGCGAATAAATTAAAATTAAAACTTGTTGTAGCCGTTGAGCCTAAAAAATAATGAACTACAAAGCACAAATACCTAACGAGGAAAATAATTACCCTAAGGCCATTGCCATAGCAAGCGGAATTATGGGCTTTTTATTATTGATCAGCTTTTTTATCGTGATTGGCTCGTTCCAGCCACCAGAAGAAGTAGGTATGGGTGGTATGGTTGTAAATTATGGAACTTCAGCAGAAGGAATGGGCGATGATTATACCAGTATTGAAGAACCATCGGCAGATCCAAATGCCAATGGCAAAGCACCTGATAAGGTGACGCCGGAAGAAAAAGTGACCCCAACCACTTCTACTGAAAATACTGACAAGGAAATTCAGACGCAAAATACAGAAGATGCCATTGCCGTAAATACCAAACCTACAAAACCGACTACTGCAGCGCCAACTCCGGTAACTGAAGATAAGCCTTCTAAACCAGTGATTAATCAAAACGCACTTTACAAAGGCAAAAAGAATACTGGTCAGGGTCAGGGAGACGGTACCGGAAAAACACCAGGTAATCAGGGTGATAAAGATGGCGATCCATTGGCATCAAATTATGGAGAAGGTGGTTCTGGAAATGGCAATGTACAGTTATCATTGGCTAGCAGAAAATTCATCGATATCCCAAGGATACAGGATGATGGACAAAGCGCAGGAAAAATTGCCGTTCAAATCCGCGTAGATAAAAATGGTAAAGTGGTTCAGGCCCGTGCAGGTGCAAAAGGCACTACCTTATCTGATTTAGCGCTTTGGAGGAAATGTGAGCAGGCGGTATTGGGCGCAAGTTTAAACAAATTGGAATCAGCACCCGATGTACAAACCGGGATTGTAATATTTAACTTTAAAGTGAAATAAAAATATCCATGGTCTGTGTCTTCACAGACCATTTTTTATTATTACCGTCACCCTGAATTTGTTTCAGGGTCTTTATAACATGAAGATGCAGATCCCGAAGCTTTGGGGAAGCATGACGATAACTAGCTATACTCCACAGGCCGTCAAGATCATTTAAAGACTTCCGGAGTTTCCCCAACACAAGTCAGCAAAACTTCGGAAGAAATCTTCTCATTTCGTTTCATAATAACTCCAGCCAACTTATATTTGACGCATATTATGAACTACCAACAAACGCTTGATTTTTTATACAGTAAACTCCCAATGTTTACCCGGGTTGGCGCATCTGCTTTCAAAAAAGATTTAACGAATACCATTATTCTTTGTGAGGCTTTAGGCAATCCACAGGATAAATTTAAAAGCATCCATGTGGCAGGTACAAACGGGAAGGGTTCTACCTCGCATATGCTTGCTTCTGTATTGCAGGCACAGGGATACAAAACAGGGCTGTATACTTCTCCCCATTTAAAAGATTTCCGCGAGCGCATCCGCATCAACGGAAAAATGATGAGTAAAACTGAAGTCGTATCGTTCGTAAAAGATCAACAAAAATTGATCGAAAAAACCGAGCCTTCATTTTTCGAGGTCACCGTTGCCATGGCATTCGATCATTTTGCGAAACACCAGGTAGATGTAGCTGTAATTGAAGTGGGTTTAGGCGGACGATTAGATTCGACCAACATCATTACCCCGCAAATTTCGGTCATCACTAATATCAGCCTTGATCACATGAATATGCTGGGCAATACGCTTACAGAAATCGCTCGTGAAAAGGCAGGCATCATTAAAAAGAATATTCCGGTTGTAATCGGCGAAACACAAGAAGAATCGGCTCCAGTTTTTATCAGTAAGGCAAAAGAATTAGGTGCTCCAATTGTTTTTGCAGACGCCGTATTAACTGCACAGCATTTTAAAATCAGGAACAATAAACTTTCTCTATCTGTTTATCAGAATAGTGAAATTAAATACAAGGATCTTCAAAGCGACCTTACCGGCGTTTATCAGCATAAAAATATTTTAACGGTTTTAGAAACCCTGGCTGTACTGAACGAGAAAACGGGAATTAAAACCGATCAGGAAGCGATTCATAAAGGAATAAGCCAGGTAAAAAAACAAACCGGTTTACAGGGGCGTTGGCAAACATTGAGTAAAAATCCTTTAGTGATCTGCGATACTGGCCATAATGAAGCTGGCATTGCCGAAGTAATCAAAAACATCGCACAAACCCATTATCAAAACCTGCACATTGTTTTTGGTATGGTTAAGGACAAAGATATTTCGAAAGTTTTATCCCTGATGCCTAAAAATGCCACTTACTATTTCTGCAAACCAGATTTAGAACGCGGTTTAGCGGCAGATGAACTTAAAGCACAAGCAGCTGTATTTAATTTAAATGGAAACAGCTATGCCTCAGTAGCCCAGGCAAAAGAAAAAGCTATTCAATCGGCCAATCCAAAAGACCTGGTTTTTATCGGCGGAAGTACATTTGTAGTGGCCGAAGCGATATAAAATCTTTACACAAACTTCAAAGTAGCTTTACCTAAATTTATTACTTTAGCCCTTTAACTAAAACACAATGAAGAAAATATCCTGTCTAATCTTTTCCATTTCTATTTTTTCGATCGCACTCACCTCAGCCCAAACTAAAAAATCTTCCACAACACAGCCTAAAGCATTCCCTGCCGAGGTAGCCCGCCCTAAATTGGTGGTTGGCTTAGTGGTTGATCAAATGCGTTGGGATTATTTATACCGCTACTATAACCGCTATACCAACGGGGGTTTTAAAAGATTAATCAATGAAGGTTTTTCTGTAGAAAATACTTTTATTCCTTATACACCAACTTATACGGCCTGTGGCCACACTTGTATCTACACCGGCTCTGTTCCGGCTGTACATGGTATTATCGGTAATGACTGGTACGATCCTGAAACCAAAAAGAATGTATACTGTACAGAGGATTCCTCAGTATCAACTGTTGGCAGTACGCCTTCATCTGAAGGAAATATGTCGCCAAAAAATATGTTAACTACTACCATTACTGATGAGTTGAGGTTAGCTACGAATTTTAGAGGTAAAGTAATTGGTATTTCATTGAAAGACAGGGGTTCGATCCTTCCGGCAGGCCATGCAGCAAATGCAGCATATTGGTACCAAGGCAGCACCGGAAACTGGATTACCAGTACTTATTACATGAAAGAAGTGCCAACATGGATTGCCGATTACAATAAATTGAAATTAGCGAACAAGTTCTACACAAAAAACTGGGAAACATTGTATCCAATGAATACTTATGTAAACAGTACCGCAGATGAGAAAGCATACGAAGGTAAATCGAGCACATTCCCTCATCAGCTTACCCAAAATATTGATAAAAATTTCGATGCCATCAGAAGTACGCCTTATGGCAATACCATCACATTAGATCTTGCCAAATTAGCAATCCTTTCCGAAGATTTAGGGCAAGATAACATTACCGATTTCTTAGCAGTAAGCTGCTCATCTACTGATTATGTTGGTCATGCTTATGGTCCAAATTCGGTAGAAGCAGAAGATACCTATTTGCGTTTGGATAAAGATTTCGAAGAGTTTTTCAATTACCTGGATAAAAAAGTAGGTAAAGGAAACTATACTGTATTTTTAACTGCCGATCATGGTGCTGCTCATGTACCAGGTTTTATGCAGGAGAACAAATTACCTTCGGGCGTAGTAAGTGACCGTGATATTGCAAACAAATTAAATGCTTACTTAAATGATAAATTTAAAGTAAACAATGTTGTTTTAAGATCTCAGAACAACCAGATCATTTTCGATCACGATAAAACGGATAAAGGTGACGTGAGTTTCGATGTGATTAAATCGGCATCTGTAGAATTCTTAAAAAGATTAGACGGTTTCCAAAATGCAGTTGATATTGCTAAAATATCGCAAAGTACACTTCAGGAAATCCAGAAAAAGATGATCACCAATGGATACAATGCCCGTAGAAGTGGCGATATCTATTATGTTTTACAACCAAACTGGTTTAACGGCGGTAGCACAGGTACCACGCACGGAAACTGGAACCCATATGATTCGCATATTCCATTGGTTTTTATGGGCTGGGGTATCAAATCTGGGGCTTCTAATAAAACACATTACATGACCGATATTGCACCAACGCTGGCTGCACTACTCCATATTCAAATGCCAAATGGCAATGTTGGAGAACCGATCACAGAGATTACAAACAAATAATTTAAAAAACTATGCTCACCAGCATAGTTTTTTTGTTTTAATGAAGTCGTCATCTCGACTGGAACGCAGTGGAATGGAGAGATCTATCATCATAGATTTCTCGACTCCGCTCGAAATGACGGTAGCTTGAGGTAGGCATATACATCAAGTTCTCATTCATCAATATTGATTTTATACATAATTGAAACTCGAAATGACGATAACTTGCTAAAATTTCCTGTTTTCTTTATTTTAGATCATGTCAACATACATCGCAACCAAGCTTACACCCATGCTCGAATCGCATGACATGCAGGCAACGCTAAAATTCTATACAGCGGTTTTAAACTTTACTTGTGATGTAAAGCTTGAGGATCTGAGTTGGTTAACCCTCCGTAAAGATAATATAGAGATCATGTTCTGTACCCCTAATGAGCATCGCAATATTCCTAAATCGATTATGAGTGGTTCACTTTATATCAATACAAACGAAGTTGCCGCACTGTGGGAAAGTTTAAAAAATGTATGCGAAATTTGTTACCCGCTCGAAGATTTTGAATATGGCATGAGAGAATTTGCCATTTATGATAATAACGGCTATTTACTGCAATTCGGGCAGGATTTATAGCTGAACCAAAAGCCATAACGGTATAGGGTATTCGCTGTTTAAACTGCTTATTTTAGTACATTTGCATACCAAATATATTTGGAAACAAGGATTGCTCATTTGAGCATACTAATCCTTTAAATCCTATCGTATGCAACAAGTAGAAATATATAAGCCTAAAAATAAAATCCGTTTCGTAACTGCCGCTTCCCTTTTCGATGGACACGATGCTACAATTAATATTATGCGCCGTATCCTCCAATCTTCAGGTGCTGAAGTCATTCATCTTGGCCATAACAGATCGGTTGATGAAGTGGTAAACTGTGCCATTCAGGAAGATGTTCAGGGCATTGCAATGACTTCCTATCAAGGCGGACACATTGAATATTTTAAATACATGTACGATCTTCTGCAAGAAAGAGGATCTGGCCATATTAAAATATTTGCAGGTGGCGGTGGCGTAATCTTACCTTCAGAAATTGAAGAACTCCAGGCTTACGGAATTTCTAAAATCTACTCCCCGGATGATGGCCGCAAGATGGGTTTGCAGGGCATGATCAATGATATGCTGATCCAAACCGATTTCATCACCAAAGCCAGTATTACTAACGAGCTCGAAACCATTCCTACAAAAAATATTAAAGCCATTGCCGGGGCCATTACCGTTGCAGAAAATGATCCCGAAGGCGCACAAAAATTTGTGGATGAATTAAAAAAACTGTCCAAAAACAATACCGCTCCTATTTTAGGTATTACCGGAACTGGTGGTGCCGGAAAATCATCACTGGTAGATGAGCTTGTACGCCGTTTCCTGGTAGAAGTGAAAGATAAAACCTTAGCGATTATCTCTGTCGATCCTTCAAAAAGAAAAACAGGAGGCGCTTTATTGGGCGATCGTATCCGGATGAATGCCATCAATAATCCGAGGGTTTACATGCGTTCTTTAGCCACCCGGCAGGCCAACCTTGCGTTATCTAAAAACGTACAGGAAAGTATCGATATCTGTAAAGCTGCAGGTTACGATTTAATTATTGTAGAAACCTCAGGAATTGGCCAATCAGATACCGAAATTACCGAACACTGTGATGTTTCGCTGTATGTAATGACCCCGGAATTTGGTGCTGCCACACAATTGGAGAAGATCGATATGTTAGATTTTGCTGATCTGGTGGCCATCAATAAATTCGATAAAAGAGGTGCTTTAGATGCCTTGCGCGATGTGCGTAAGCAATACAAACGCAACCATAATATTTTCGATGCCAAAGATGATGAAATTCCTGTTTATGGAACTATGGCATCACAATTTAATGATCCGGGTATGAATAACCTATTTGTTGCCTTAATGGAACAGATCAAGTTAAAAACCGGAACAGATTTTAAGGCCAAAATGGAATTAACGGCTGATCAATCAGAGAAGATTTACATCATCCCACCCGATCGAATCCGCTATTTGGCAGAAATTGCCGAAATAAGCCAAACGTACAACGAATGGGTAGATAAGCAGGCAACGATAGCTCGAAAAATGTACCAATTGAAAGGTGTGATTGATTTACTAGGTGATAATAATTCCCCTCTTCCAGAGGGGTGTCCGCAGGACGGGGTGTCAAAGAGTTTAAATGTAACATACACTTTCTTCGAAGAACAATTAGATGGTGAATGCAAACGATTATTACGCCAGTGGCCAGATACCAAAAGAGCTTACAAAGAAGAATTTTTCATTTATAAAGTCCGCGATAAAGAGATTAAACAACCCTTATTTTACGAATCACTTTCGAAACTGAATATCCCAAAAGTATCTTTGCCAAGATATGAAGATTGGGGCGATATTTTAAGATGGTTGCTAACCGAAAACCTTCCAGGCGAGTTTCCCTATGCTGCAGGGGTATTCCCACTGAAAAGAGAAGGAGAAGATCCGACACGGATGTTTGCCGGAGAAGGTGGCCCGGAAAGAACAAATAAACGTTTTCACTATGTTTCTTTAGGTCAGCCCGCCCACCGTTTGTCTACCGCTTTTGATTCTGTTACCCTTTACGGAGAAGATCCGCATATCAGACCGGATATTTATGGAAAAATCGGAAATTCTGGTGTAAGTATTGCCACTTTAGATGATGCTAAAAAACTGTATTCGGGTTTTGATCTTTGTGCGTCATCCACTTCAGTATCCATGACCATTAATGGACCAGCGCCGATGTTATTAGGTTTTTTCATGAATGCAGCAATTGACCAGCAATGTGAAAAATACATCATTGAAAATGATTTAACCAAAGAAGTTGAAACTAAAATTACTACAATCTATAAGGCGAAAAATATACCAAGACCATCATACAATGGTACTTTACCAGCAGGAAACGATGGTTTAGGTTTGATGCTTTTAGGTGTTACCGGCGATCAGGTTCTACCCGCCGATATTTATGCCAAGATCAGGGCTAAAGCCATCAGCTCGGTTAGAGGAACCGTTCAGGCCGATATTTTAAAGGAAGATCAGGCACAAAATACCTGTATTTTCTCTACCGAATTTGCCTTAAGGATGATGGGCGATATCCAGAAATATTTCATCGATGAAAAAGTGAGGAATTTCTATTCGGTATCCATTTCAGGCTATCATATTGCAGAAGCGGGCGCTAATCCCATCTCACAACTCGCCTTTACCCTAAGTAATGGATTTACCTTTGTTGAATATTATTTAAGCAGAGGAATGCATATTGATGATTTTGCCCCTAATCTGTCTTTCTTCTTCTCCAATGGAATTGATCCAGAATACGCCGTTATCGGTCGCGTAGCCAGAAGAATCTGGGCTAAAGCAATCAAGAATAAATACAAAGGAAACGATCGCTCACAGAAGCTTAAATACCATATACAAACTTCTGGGCGTTCGTTACATGCGCAGGAAATCGATTTTAACGACATCCGCACCACTTTACAGGCCCTTTATGCCATTTACGACAACTGTAATTCGCTACATACCAATGCTTACGATGAAGCCATTACGACACCTACAGAAGAATCGGTTCGCAGGGCCATGGCCATCCAGTTGATCATCAACAGAGAATTGGGCCTGGCCAAGAACGAGAACCCATTGCAGGGCGCCTTTATCATTGAAGAATTAACCGATCTGGTAGAAGATGCTGTGCTTGCAGAATTCAAGCGCATCAACGATCGTGGTGGAGTTTTAGGTGCGATGGAAACGATGTATCAGCGCGGAAAAATCCAGGAAGAAAGTCTGTATTACGAAACGCTTAAACACACAGGCGAATATCCGATTGTTGGCGTAAACACATTTTTAAATAAAAATGGTTCTCCTACCATTGTTCCTGGTGAGGTGATCCGCGCTACAGAAGAAGAAAAACAATATCAGATTTCGGCATTGCAAAAGTTTCAGGAGCGTAATGCAGACCGTGCACCAGATCTCTTAAAACAACTTCAAAAATCGGCTATTGCCGGCGACAACATTTTTGAGCAACTGATGGAAGTATGCAAAATATGTTCGTTAGGACAGATCAGTAATGCACTTTACGAAGTTGGTGGCCAGTATAGAAGAAACATGTAATAAAAAAGCCCTTATCAAATTGATAAGGGCTCATATAATTTTAATTAAAGATTCAAATATTTAACCAGCAATCCAGCTAAATTTATAATCTATAGTTGGGTTTTTCATTCTTTCGGCAACACGTAATAAACGCGAAGGTAAAGCCATAATATAATCGCGCGCTTTTTCACCAGCTTCATTTAAATCACGCATACCTTCAATTTTCCAGTCTTCAATCAACTGCTGCATAATTTCAACATAATCAATCGCAGTATATACACCTAAACGTTGTGCAGCATCTGTAAAGTGACCAAATGTCTGGCCAATTTTCAAACCTACCTCACGTAAGAAATGTGCAGGCATTACAATCTTTTTACGCATCATATCTTCAAAAGCCAACATCGCTTCGTTAGGATCAACCTCGAAAATACGGTTCATGAAATCTTTATAGGCTTTTGCATGTCTAGCTTCATCTGATGCGATTACACCACACATTCTAGACAATAAGGTATCACCGTCTTTTTTAGCCAAAGAAGCTACCCTTCTGTGCGATACATTGGTAGCCAATTCCTGAAAAGAAGTGTAGATAAAGTTACGGTATGGGTCGTGGCCAGTACCTATATCGAAACCATCAGCAATAAGATATTGCGTAGAGATTTCCATTTGGCGCATATCTACACGGCCTGACAGATATAAATATTTATTTAACAAATCACCATGACGGTTTTCTTCTGCAGTCCAATGGCGAACCCATTTCATCCAACCACCTTCCTCGTCTCTGCTATGGCCATCAACCATGGCTAACCACGATTCGTATGTTGGTAAAGCCTCTTCAGTAATGGTATCGCCAATTAAAACGGCTACTAAATCGTAAGAAAGGTCTTTTGCGTTATCCCTTAAAATTCTCACATCTTGATAAAATGTTTCACTAGTAGAATCTGGTAAAAAATCAGAAGGTTGCCAGTTGGTATCGATCGGTTTCAAATAAGTTCCCATCGACTCCAGCATATATTTTTCAATATGCAACATTACTTCCCTTCTTTTATCTGCAAAAAAACTCATTACTTATACTTATATTTTTGTTAAAAACAAAGATAACCAAATATTATGGCAAACCTTATGATATTAACATATTTAGCAAGAAATCAGTTTTAAATATGACTGAAATTATCAACATTGGCACAAGCGGTTTTATTTACGGCATAGAAAGTGCGAAGTAAGAAATAGAGACTTCATCAATGCATTAATTATTAGGAGCGCAATAGCAGTAACATGTAGGCTGGGTTCTGTCCTGCTGTCCGCTGCAATCCTCTTGGATATCCGCGCTGATCAACAATACTCCTTTAACCAAAAGGGATTTCCGCTGCCATCAGGGCTATTGAACCTGGGCCAGTAGTGTAAAACTCAGCGCAAATCACCGTAATCTTGCGGGAATAAAACCTTAACCCATCTTAACTCCTTGATGATCAGGAAACCGGTCTGGGCCCTTCACAATTAAGGGATCAAGGACATCAAGAAGACCATCCTGGGAAAAGTGAACGCTACGGAACAGAACGGCCATAAACCAAGAAAACCCTTCAACATTGCTGCTGAAGGGTTTCTTTTAAGATCTGGCACCGACCTGCTCTCCCATCCCGAAGTATCGGGACAGTACCCCCGATGGCTATCGGGAGGGAAGAAACGGAACGGCCATAAACCAAGAAAACCCTTCAACATTTCTGCTGAAGGGTTTCTTTTAAGATCTGGCACCGACCTGCTCTCCCATCCCGAAGTATCGGGACAGTACCCCCGATGGCTATCGGGGCGGCTCCGGTGGGCTTAACTTCTCTGTCCGGTCCCGATAGCTATCGGGAGGGAAGAAAAGGAAATGCCAATAAACCAAGAAAACCCTTCAACATTGCTGCTGAAGGGTTTCTTTTAAGATCTGGCACCGACCTACTCTCCCACGTGTTACCGCAGTACCATCGGCTCTGGTGGGCTTAACTTCTCTGTTCGGAATGGGAAGAGGTGGACACCACCGATATAGGCACCTAAATTTCTTTAGATAAGCTATCTCGAGCTTAAATGACA
>NZ_LMZQ01000015.1 GCF_001442625.1 Pedobacter ginsenosidimutans
GATCTACACTCGAAAATGTAGCACTTGCCGGACCTTTTATTACTTCTATCCGTTCCAGGTTATTGGTTAAAGGCTGATTAAAATAATATTGGCGGGTACGCATGCCATTAATAATAGCACCTTCTTCGTTCTGGTTAATTCCCCTGATCGAAAATTGGTTGTAATAGCTGCTTTGCGATACACTGGTTACATTTTTAACTGCATCAGCCAGTACAGCCGCCTGTCTGTCGGCAATTAATTCTTTCGAAACCGAAGAAATAGCCTGTGGTATGTCCTTGTTCAAAGTAGCCGTTTTGGTGGCCGAAAACGAGTAGTTGCCATAGTACTTTTTGCCATTGGTGCCTACCACTTCAACGGTCTGCAATTCTTCGTTGGTGCTTTGCAGCACAATTGCATCCAGTTTTATATCACCAATGCCATTAACGGAGTAGATGCGATTAAAAGTGCTGTAGCCTATGGCACTAATGGTAATGGTGTAATTGGCTGTTTTAGGTAAAACAACCGAAAAATTACCGAGCGAATCGCTGCTTGTATTCAGTTGATCTTTCCCATTCTTAAATTTAATATTGGCTTTTTGGATAGCTTGGTTTTGAGCATCGATCACTTTTCCACTCACTTTGATCTGAGCAAAAGTGACCAGGCTGAATGTGCAGAAGAGCAATAGTAAACAGAGCACACGGAAAATAGAATGGCCTTTATATGTTGGGTACATGAAATGGATTTGTTTTTAAATAGTTTGTAAGTATAATTCCTGAAGATCGGCCGCAGTAATATCGCTGGCTTTAAGTGTATGGATCAATTCGCCTTGTTTCATAATGCCAATGTGCGAACCTACATTTACCGCATTAAAAATATCGTGCGTAGCCATCAGAATTGATTTGCCCTCGGCAGCCAATTGTTTAACCAGTTGGGTAAATTCTGCGGTGGCTTTTGGGTCTAATCCACTGGTAGGTTCGTCCATTAAAATGATTTTTGCATTTTTGGCTAAGGCAATTGCAATTCCTACTTTTTGACGCATGCCTTTACTAAAGCCCGATAAATGTTTATGGTGGGCAGCTTCCTGTAAACCACATTGCTTTAAAAAACCGATCAAGCTTGAAGTACCATAGTTAAACCCTGCCAGTTTAGAAAAGTAATCGAGGTTTTCGATGGCCGAAAGATTGCTGTAGAGCATAACCACCTCGGGAATGTAGGCCAGGTGT
The DNA here is from genome assembly GCF_001442625.1 of Pedobacter ginsenosidimutans. Classification (GTDB taxonomy): domain Bacteria; phylum Bacteroidota; class Bacteroidia; order Sphingobacteriales; family Sphingobacteriaceae; genus Pedobacter; species Pedobacter ginsenosidimutans. The sequence continues at coordinate 1,203 of NZ_LMZQ01000015.1, forward strand.
TTCCGCCGTTCGTCATCATGCGCGGAGATTTCTTCGTTGTCGATTAAGATTTTTCCGCTACTTGGCTCAATAAAACCTAAAAATAAATTAATGGTAGTGGTTTTTCCGGCACCGTTTTGGCCCAGCAGGCAAAATACTTCACCAGGGTTAACGGTTAAATTAAGCTGATTTAAGGCCCGGTAAGATTGATAATTTTTGGATAATGAAATGGCTTGAAGCATAATAAAATATTGGCGCATACCAAACAGGCATGTGCGTTAAACAGAGTGAATTTGAAGGTTATGAAAAGAAACTTCTTGTATGAAGATTAAGCCATTAGGCTTGGCGGGCCTTTATTGGCGCAGCATAAGATGTAAGCAACAGGATGCCTCATGAGGTAAACGCAAGGTTTAATCGTTGGTTTAACTATGGATAAAGCAAATGCAATAGGAGCAGGAAAATCGAAAAAGTGCGATCGGTGTTTCAGTACTTCGCACAATTTGCATTTTAGCTTCGCGGAACTTAATTGTTTAAGTGGATGCGCCTCACTACAGCTTTGCTTGCTGTAACCGGTTTTTTCGGCACCATGGTGATGCAGGCTTTCTATCAGTGTTGCATTAAGAAATACCGCCAATAGCAATACCGCCCATATACGGGCAAAAATTTCTTTGCGATATGTGTACACTGAATATTTCAATGCAACAAAGTTACATTTAAAAAATTATAAATCAAGTACTGTGTTGTTCTGTTATTGCTGAGTCGCTTAACTTTATGTCGTTTAATCGACTGTGGAATAAATATTATTTGTCCTTTGACTGCGCTGCCATTGTCAAAAATTGGCGTCATCTCGACTGGACCCGATAGCTATCGGGTGCAACGGAATGGAGAGATCTTTGAAGCAAATTATAGAAATGAAATTTAAAAGATTTCTCCTTCGAAGGAGTTCCTTTGGAACACTACGGTCGAAATGACGATCCTTCGAGACCGTTTATCTCCTTAAAATCCGCTGTCAATTATCTTGATTTATGCAATAAATTATCACTCAGGGTGACATTTCGATTGGGGAATCAGCGTATATATGTCAATCGTTTAATTGACTTTGGACTCCCGACTCCAGACTTCGGACTCCCAACTAACCCCAATAATTCTTACCTTTATTTCAAGCTATGGATCCTAAAGAAACACTAAAAGCGCATATTTTAAAAACGGCTAATTTAACCGACAAAGAGTTCGATTATTTATTTTCCCATTTCAAGTTACAGTCTTTTAAAAAGGGGCAGGCCATCATTAGCGAGGGAGATAAGGTAGATCACGAATATTTTGTGATCTCGGGCTGTTTAAAAGCTTTTTTTATCAACGATGAAATCAAGATGTATATCCTGCAGTTTGCGATGCCTACCTGGTGGACATCGGATTATGGTGCCCTGTACAACCACACCCGTGCAACCATAAGCGTAGATTGTCTTAGCGATGCAGAAGTATTATGTCTTTCTAACGATGACCGCGAAAAAATCTGCAGCGAAATCCATCAGGCTGAACATTTTTTCCGGTGGAGGACAAACAGGGGCTATCTGGCTTCGCAAAAAAGGCTGTTATCTTTTATGAATAACGATACCAAAGCCCGATACGAGGAACTTTTGGCCATGTACCCTCAATTGTATAATCTCGTGCCCAAACATTTAATTGCAGCCTATTTGGGTGTTTCCAGAGAAACCCTGAGCAGACTTTACAACGCACAAAAATAACGCTTGCAGAATGTGATGTACATCACCTAAGTCCTGTAAATTTCCTCCTTTACTTTGTGTTGTCAAATCACTAACGATTGATAAAACAAAGAAATGGAAACTACAAAATTTGAAATTGTAAGCGCTCAAAGCAACATCAACTGGACTGGTAAAAAAGTTACCGGCGCACATAACGGAAACATCACGATTAAATCGGGTTCACTAAGTTTAAACGATGATAAACTCATCAACGGAAACTTTATTATCGATACCACCTCTATCGTAATATTGGATGTTACTGACCCTGCAACCAATGCACAATTCGCCGGACATTTATTCTCTGAAGATTTTTTCGCAACCGATCAATTCCCTGAAGCCACATTTGTCATCACAGCTGTTGATCAAACCAATGAAGATAATACTGTAATTACTGGCGATTTAACCATTAAAGGCATTACACATGCGGTAATTTTTGCGGCAGATGTTGTGGTTAATGGCAATACCTTAACAGCTTCCGGTAAAATCTTTATCGACCGTACCAAGTACAACATGAAATTCAGATCGGGTAACTTTTTCACCAACCTTGGCGATAACCTGATCTACAATGAATTTGAGCTCGATGTAAAATTAACCGCATCATTAACTATTTAATCGAACAGCCATGCCATACGTAAAAATAGAAGTAACCCGCGAAGGTGTTACACGTGAACAGAAACAGACCTTAATTAGTGGAATAACCAGGCTGATTACCGAAGTATTGGATAAAGATCCAAAGCTTACCCATGTAGTAATTCAAGAAATCGAATTGGATGATTGGGGCTATGCAGGCGAACAGGTATCGGTATTGCGCGAAAAAGGGATAACAGCAAATAATAAATAATCATCAAAAACATGAAAACACTAACTGTCATTATAACAGGCGCATCAACAGGTATTGGTCGTGCAATTGCAGCTTTATTTTTAAAACAGGGTCACAATGTGGTGATCAACGCTGCAAATGAAAACAATTTAATCACTGCTTTCAATGAATTAGGATCGCACCACCAATTGGCGATGGTAGCTGGCGATATCAGCAATATAAACACAGGTAAACGATTGGTAGAAACTGCCATAGCGCGTTTTGGTGCTGTAGATGCGCTGGTAAATAATGCCGGTATTTTTGAAGCAAAACCTTTCTTAGAGGTAGATGAAGCGCACCTGGACAGATTTTTGAACATCAATTTAAAAGGCACATTTTTCACTACTCAGGCAGCCATCACGCAGATGTTGAAACAGGATGGTGGTGCCGTTATTAACATCGGAACGGTATTGGTAGATCATGCCATTGGTGGCTTTCCTGCTACAGCACCCATTTCAAGTAAAGGTGGCATCCATGCTTTAACCAAACAATTGGCTGCAGAGTTCGGCAAAAACAACATCCGGGTAAATGGCATCGCTCCTGGGATTATCAGAAGTCCGTTGCAGGCCAAAAATGGCATTAGTGATGCGGATGCATTTGCGGGTTTACATTTATTAAACCGTATTGGCGAAACACAGGATGTTGCTCAACTGGTCCTGTACCTGGCAGAAAGTAATTTTGTAACAGGCGAAATCATCAATTTAGACGGAGGTCATGTAGCAGGTCATCACATTGGCTAAGGATAAAAATTAAAACAAAAACCGGGTATGCAAAGGGAAATCATTAAGCCCGGGCATACCTTAAAAATTAAAACCATGAACAATTACACTGAAAACGCAAATGCAATAGCAGAGGTACTGTCATCTTATTTTAAGGGCGTTTTTAATGGAGATACCGCACTGCTCAGAAAAATATTTCATCCACAGTCTATATTGGCTGGTGATGTAAACGGCATTCCATATTTTAAAACACTTGATGAATATTTAGAAGGTGTAAGTAAGCGCAAAAGTCCGCAGGAGCTCAATGAAACATTCCGAATGGAAATATTATCGATAGAAATTATCAATTCTATTGCAATTGCCAAAGTTCATCTGCCTATTTTTGATTTTAATTATTACGACCTTTTATCATTAAGTCTAACCGATAGCGGGTGGGTGATTGTGAATAAACTTTTAACCAACGTAAAAATTTATTAAGATGTGGAACAGAACTAAAATAACCGAACTTTTAAAAATCGAATACCCGATTTTATTAGGCCCAATGGGCGGTGGATTTTCAACACCTGAGCTTTTAGCAGCCGTATCAAACGCTGGTGGTTTGGGCAGTATCGGCGCATATACCTTAAGTCCTGAAGAAATTATCGAAACCGATAAAATTGTAAGAACAAAAACAGCTAAACCTTACAACATCAACCTATTGGTGAAAGATGTAGATGAGCGTTTGCTTAATTATCCATCAGAGAAAATAGAGGGAATTAAACGATTATTCAAACCTTTTTTTGACGAATTGAGTATTCCCTTACCCGATCTTGATGCCAATATTCCTTCAAAATTTTTGAAACAGGTAGAAACGCTTTTCGAGCTGAAACCCGCAGTATTTAGTTTTATATTCGGTATACCTTCAAAAGAAATATTAAACGAAGCAAGAAAGCTAGGCATTAAAACGGTGGGTGCAGCAACCACATTAGATGAAGCTTTAGCACTCGAAGAAGCCCGGGTTGATGCCATTGTAGCAACAGGATTTGAAGCCGGCGGACATCGTCCTTCGTTTCTTAAACCGGCGGATGAATCGTTAACAGGAACTTTTGCATTGATCCAGCAGGTAAAAGCGAAAACAAAAATACCTATAATTGCTGCCGGTGGTATTGCCGATGCTAAAGGTATAAGGGCAGCATTAACGCTTGGCGCAGATGCAGTCCAGATCGGTACCGCCTTTTTAGTAACCGACGAATCTAATGCAACGCCTATGCACAAGGCAAAACTTTTCTCTGAAGAATCAAAAAATACAGTACTTTCTAAATCATTAACAGGGAGAATGGGCCGGATGATTGCTAACCGGATATCCGGTGCTATTCGTTATGAAACTGAGGTGTTGCCCTTTCCACTGCAAACCCGGTTAATGGGGCCGTTAAGAGCCGCTGCCATTGAACAGGGCAAAACAGATATGTACAATTTCTGGTCGGGACAAAATGCGGTAAACTTAAAATATACATCTGCAAAAGAATTAATGCAGGTGTTGATTAGGGAGATGCATTAGTTGATTGGTTCATTAGTCATTGGTCATTAGTTCATTGGTCATTGGTTCATTGATCATTGGTTAATTGGTCATTAGTTCATTGGAAACTGAGAACTGTAAACTGAGAACTGTTCCTTCCTTCATTTTCTTATTTTGTCTATTCAATAATGCAACATTTATGCTGCTTTACGAAAAATATGTAAATTGAGCCGTTATTTTTTTGCTTAGTATTGCAAAGATATTCCTTATACTAATGAAACCTGATGATTTACAACTATGGCCTGATAGTTTGCTTGTTAGCGATATGCAAAGCAATGATCGGTCTGCGTTCGAAAAAATTTACAACAGGTATTGGAGCAAGTTATATTTATCTGCCTATTATATTTTACGCAACAGGGAGGCCGCTGAAGATATTATACAAGAAATATTTGTGAGCCTTTGGTTAAAACGGGAGTATACCTCGGTTGATAATCTCAATAATTATCTGTTTACTTCAGTTCGTTTTCAGGTATTTAAAGCCATTAGAGATGGAAAATTACGCACCGATTTACTTCATGATACCGACCTTTTGGTGAGTCCGCATAATGCCGAAAATGCTTTTGCTGAAAAAGAGATTGCGCAACGTTTAGACAAGAGTATTGAGCTGCTGCCTCAAAAATGTAAAGAAATTTTTATCCTGAGCAGAAAAGAGCACCTTAGTGTAAAAGAAATTGCCGACCGGCTAAACCTTTCGCCAAAAACGGTAGAAAACCAGATTACCATTGCATTACGCCGCCTGCGTACCGATATGGGCGAATTCTTATTTTGGGCCATTTTATTACTGGCTGGCATTTGGGATAAATAAGTCTGCGCTTATTCTCCTATGCAAATTTCAATCTAATTGTTTACCGTTACTTAACTTTGTTTAATTTTAATTAGCTGTTACATAGTTTGTTATGTAAAATCTAAAATTTCTTTTGGGGGATATAATCCGTTTTAGGTACATACACCAAACCACAAGCAATTGAAAAAAGCAGAATTAACAAATTTAACAGAAAAATACATAGCCGGTACTGCCAGTGGAGAAGAACGTTTTAAGTTAGAATCCTGGTACAATAATCAATTGAACCAAAATACTTTGGCAGGAGAAAAACAGTTTGATGAAGAAGATCAGGTTGGCGAAAAGATTTTTAATAAGATTAATCAACAAATAGATCAGCAAGAGAAAAAACGACCGGGCAGGTATTTTTACCGTATAGCTGTTGCCGCCTCATTAATTGCCGTTTTAGGATTTGGTTGGTTTATTTTAAGTAAACGTGCCGATCTTAAAAAAATAAATAAATCAGCTAGCTTAATTAAGCCCGGAGGTAACAAAGCCTTTTTAACACTTGCCGATGGAACTAAAATTAATTTAGATCAGGCGTTAAATGGTACAATAGCCAGGCAGGAGGGAATTCAAATTACCAAAACAGCTGATGGGCAATTGATTTATACCATTTTAGAAAATAAATCAGCACCAGCTAAACCAGGTTTTAACACCATCAGTACACCAGCTGGCGGCCAGTATCAGGTTACCCTGCCCGATGGAACGAAAGTCTGGTTAAATGCATTATCATCATTAAAGTACCCAACCGCTTTTACAGCCAAATATAGAATGGTAGAACTTAGTGGTGAAGGTTATTTTGAAGTAGCTAAGAATAAAAACAAGCCTTTCAAACTTAAAACATCAAAACAGGAAATAAGCGTTTTGGGTACCCATTTTAATGTGAGTGCCTATGCAGATGATGCCGAAATTAAAACAACCCTTGTAGAAGGTGGGGTAGCCGTTAAAAACTTTAATCCGCAGGCCACAGGTTTGCTAAAACCAGGCCAGCAGGCTGTTTTTCAGGGTACAGGTTTCAAAGTGAGCAATGTTGATGTAGAAGAATATATCGCCTGGAAAAATGGCTTCTTTATGTTCAATAATGAAGGAATTAAAGAAGCGATGCAGAAATTGGCCAGGTGGTACGATGTTGATATTGAGTATGTTGGAGATTTTGATGGAATTTATTTCGGGGGATCTTTTTCTAAACACAACAACCTGCAGGAAACCTTAAAAATATTAGAGTCTACCGATAAGTTTAAATTTAAGATAGAAGGAAGGAGGATTAAAATTTTAAAATAATACTTTAAATTTTAATCTGAAAAACGGATTTCGAGTGCAATCGAAACCCGTTTAAAGCTTTAGATTAAAATTGTCCCAACAATAACCAAATAGTTAAAACAATTTAAATGTAATAGCAACTGCTATAGGCATTTAACTCAACCTAAAACCTAACAAATGTATGAAAATTTACGATTTTAATTTATATGGTACAAGCCGTATAAAGAATAAAATTCTGTTATCTATGAAGCTAACCATCTTATTGCTTTTTATAGCCATTTTACACGTTAATGCGGGCAGTTTTGCACAAAAAAATATAACGCTTAACGAGAAAAATGCCTCGTTACAAAAGGTGCTTAAAGCAATAAAAAATCAAAGTGGCTACAATGTATTTTTTATTCAGAGCGATTTAAAAAAGGCAAATACAGTAAGTATTGATGTAAAAGATATGCCCCTGGCCGAAGCTTTAAACCAATGTTTTAAAAATCAGCCCTTAACTTATTCTATCCAGGCCAATACCATTGTGGTTAAAGAGCGGCCTGCAAATATTGTCCCTGCCAATAAGCCAGAACAAAGCGCACCTGTAAACAAGGTTATCGATGTGATTGGTACTATTTTAGACGAGATAGGCAAGGGTATACCAGGCGCCAGTATTAAAATAAAAGGCAAAGAGCAGGGTACGATGAGTGATGAAAGCGGAAACTTTAAACTGACCGGTGTGGCCGATGATGCCATTTTGGTAATCTCTTATTTAGGTTATCAAACCAAAGAAATAAAAGCATCAGCAACAGTAAAAGTTACTTTGGTGCCGCAAAGCAACGACTTAAATGAGGTGGTAGTTGTGGCTTATGGTACGCAGAAAAAATCGAGTTTGACCGGAGCTATTGCCACCATTACCCCCAAACAATTAAAAGAGCGTCCTGTAACCTCGATACAAAATGCTTTACAGGGTATTTCGCCAGGATTAACCATTTTGCAACGCCCTGGCGATGTAAGTGCCAGTGCTACAAGTAATACAGGTGTAAACATTAGGGGAAGAAGCAGTTTAGCAGGTGCAGGTACTCCACTTTATATTATTGATGGTATTCCGGCCAGCTCGCAGGAATTTGCTTCATTAAATCCTAACGATATTTCGGGCATGTCGGTATTAAAAGATGCTTCATCTGCCGCTTTATATGGTTCGAGAGCTGCCAATGGTGTAATTATGGTAACCACCAAACGTGGTGGCGGAGATAAAGCAACCATCGAGTTTAATGCCAATTACGGCTGGCAATCGCCTACCCGTATTGCCAAATATTTAGGATCGGTAGATTATACCACACTTTATAACGAAGCCCTTACCAATGTTGGCCGTAATCCGATATATACCCCGGCACAGATAGAATTGTACAGAAACGGTTCCCAGCCAGATTTATATCCCAACACCGATTGGTATAAAGAGGTTTTAAGAGAAAGTGCACCGTTGGGCGATATAAATTTAAATATCAACTCACCCGGCAAAATTACCAATAGTTATTTGGGCTTAAGTTATTTAACCCAGGAATCGCTAATCCCAAATAAAGACCAGGACCGTTTCAGTGCAAAATTAAATACCGAAACCAAGGTTATCGAAAATATTTTAAAAGTTGGTACCAATATATCATTTATCAACCAGGCTTTCGATCGCCTGGGTAATTTATCCTGGACAGAATTAAACCGCTCTTTACCTACCACTGTTTTTCGCCAAAGCAATGGCCAATGGGGGTCAGTAAATAATGGTACAGTAGCCAGTAGCTCTATTCCTTATCGTAACCAGGCCCGTCTGGTTGCCGAAGCAGGAAAAGGAAGCGATAGAAATAACCTGTTACAAACTGCTGCAAATGCGACATTAACCCCATTAAAAGGTTTATCGATTAATGGATTGGTTTCGTTAAAGTTTACCAATAACAACAGTACTGCCTTTAGCAATACCATGACGCCGATTAATAATTTTTTAACTGGTAATCCAATTCCACTTCCGGCAGGAGTAGGCACACAGAACGATTTAAGAGAATACTGGGTAAAAAGAAAAGAACTGTTAATACAAGGTACGGCCGATTACGAACGGACTTTCGGTAAACATTATGGTAAGTTAACTTTGGGCGCATCCCAAGAAAGCAACGTGTTCCGTCAAGCATTTGTGGGGCGTAGAAATTTCCCTAATAATGATTTAAGTACAATTATCAATGGTTCTACCAATGGGGAAGATATCGTAGCAGATGCTGATGGTGTATTGGCTAACAATACTACTGCCGAAGAATGGGCTATGCGATCGATGTTTGGCCGTTTCAATTATACTTTTAATGAGAAATATTTATTAGAGTTAAATGCACGTATCGATTATTCTTCGCGTTTCCGTGAAGATGTACGTAGGGCCTTCTTCCCGTCGTTTTCAGCCGGATGGATAGTTTCTAAAGAAAACTTTATGAAAGATATCAGCTGGATCGATAATTTAAAAATCCGTGGTTCGTATGGTTCATTGGGTAATCAGGATGTAGTGGCCGTTGGTAACTATTTTAACCGCTTAAATTCTGGCTATCAATATAGTTTTGAAGGTACTGCACAAGGCGGAATCTGGCAAAAAGATGGCTCGTGGCCAACAACTACCTGGGAAAAGGTTTACATGACCGATTTTGGGGCCGATATGACCTTCTTTAAAGGTAAACTCGAAATCACTACCGATTACTATATCAAGGATACCAAAGATCTTTTATTGCGCAATACGGCACTGGCTACCTATCCGCTTACAGTGCCATTTACCAATTCGGCATCAACCCGTAATACAGGTTTCGAATTGGCCATTAATCACAACAATAAAATAGGTAGAGACTTAACTTTTAGCATTGGTGGTAACTTATCATTAATCAAAAGTAAAATCACAAAAATCGGTGCCGATGGTAATGATAACTTTCCTACGGGAGATCCAAGTTTTCCAGATAATTCGCAGATACAGCGTTTAGGCGAGTCAATAGGTTCCTTTTATGGTTATATTGCTGATGGTCTTTTTGTTAGTAATGCTGAAGTGGCTTCGCATGCTTTTCAGGATACACGTACAAGGGCTGGCGATATTAAATACAGAGATTTAAATGGAGATAATGTAATTAATGCAGCAGATCGTACCATTATTGGAAACAATGTACCTTTCATTAACTATGGCTTTAATTTAAGTGCAGCTTACAAAGGTTTCGATTTCAATATCCTTACTTATGGTGTGGCTAAAGTAAAAACCTATTTAGGGCAGGAAGCATCTACACCTTTCTTTAACGGAGCAAACGCAAAAGTACAGTTGTTAAACCGCTGGACTAAAGAAAACCCTGATCCGAATGCCGATTTCCCAAGAACATTATTAACGGCCGATGCTGGTCATAACATTGATAATTATTCTTCTTTCTGGTTGTTTAATGGTGCATATTTCAGGGTTAGGGGAATTACTTTGGGGTATACCTTACCACAGAACGTAATTAAAAAAATCGGACTGTCTAAACTAAGAATATACGGTACAGCCAATAACCCATTTACCATTATGGCCGATAAATGTTTGGGAGATTACGATCCTGAGTCTGCCTCGGGCCGCGGTGGCTACCCAGGGATTAAAACATGGTCGTTTGGTTTAAGTGCAGGATTATAAAATGATTAGAAAAATGAAAAAGATATATATAATTACAAGCGTACTATTATTAAGTGCAATTGTTTCTTGTAAGAAAGATTTTTTAGAGAGGCCACCATTAAACGTAGTATCTGAAACTACTTTTTGGAAAAATGCCAACGATGTTTACCTGGCAGTTAACGGTGTGTATAGCCAGTTGCCGGGCGATGATATGGTTTATGATGATGCAGCTGCAGATAATGCACATGCGCAATACCCATGGGAAAGTTCGGCCACAGATGTATCGTCTGGTAATGTAAACTCTACATTAGATGCGGGGTGGGGATTTACCGGAATCGGCCGGGCCAATTACTTTTTAGATAATGCTGATAAAGTAACCGCTATTGATAAAACATTGCTCGATCGATATAAAGCAGAAGTGCGTTTTATTAGGGCCAATGCCTATTTCTGGATGCTTTGTAAATTTGGCGATGTGCCTTTAATTACCAAAACAGTTACACTTGGAGAAGAAAATGTGCCGCGTACACCAAGGGTGCAAGTATTAAAATTTGTGGTAGATGAGTTAGATGCCATAGCCAAAATTTTACCACAAAGTTATGCTGGTGGCAAACCAAATGAAAAAGGCCGTATTACAAAAGGTGCCGCTCTCGCTTTAAAAGCACGTGCGCACCTGTACGAAGGGCAATGGCAGCTTGCAGCAGATGCCGCAGGCCAGGTAATGACATTGGGTTACGATCTATTCAAAGTAACAGCAGAAGATGCCTTAAGTGCTAAAGATGATTATAGTGTATGGGTAGATTTCACCAATGCCGATGATCAGAAAAAATTCCGTTTAGGCTTGCGTAGTTACGAAGCTTTATTCCAACAGGCAAACGAGGGCAACATAGAAGTTATTTTAGATAGACAGCGCATTCCACAACAGGATGCAAATTTCTTAAATACACTTTTACCATCTGGCGATCTTGGTGGATGGGGTTCTATAGCACCAACACAAGAACTGGTTAACAGTTACCCAAGTTATAAAACTGGCGATTTAATTACACCACCATCACCAGCACAAAGGGCAGCATGGTATAAAGCGAAAGATCCAGCCTTTAAAAACGAATATAAAAACAGAGATCCCCGTTTTTATGCCAGTATTTTATTTGATGGAAACCCATGGAATGCCATCGAAGATGATTATTCATTTAAGTGGACTGAAGGTGCAGGTAACACCGCCTTAACTGGTTACAGTGTGCGTAAAATGGTTGACCCTAAAATTTATAGAGATCAGATTGATAACCATGCAAATAATATTTTAATCCGTTATGCTGAGGTTTTATTAACCTATGCCGAAGCCAAAAATGAGTTAACAGGCCCTGATGCAACCGTATATGATGCCTTGGATAAAATCAGGACGCGTGCTGGTATGCCTGTAATAGACAGAACTAAATATGCCACGCAAGAAACCTTAAGGGCATTAATCAGAAATGAGAGACGCATTGAGCTGGCTATAGAAGGACAACGTTATATGGATATCAGAAGATGGAAAATTGCGCCACAAGTAATGAAACCGATATATAGTATTGCCGATGCCGCAAAACCGATCCAAGAAAGAACCTGGACTGATAAATTATACCTAATGCCAATCCCGCAGGCACAGATAGATCTCTCTAAAGGCGTTTTAAAGCAAAACAGCGGATATTAGCAAACACACAACACATAATGAATAAATAATGATTAAGAGGGGTGTCCAAAATATTTGGATACCCTCTTAAAATTAGATTTTATGGCACTAACAATAGATTTGAAAGGGAAAATAGCTTTGGTAACCGGTGTTACCTCTGGTATTGGGTTGGGGATTGCCAAAATGATGGCCAAAGCGGGCTGTACCGTGATAGGTTGTGCAGAACAAAGTGAAACGAGTGATGTTGCCCAACGGTTTTTAGCAGAAATGGAGTCTTTTGATGCACATACAGACTATTTTAAAGCTGATATGGTGGTAACTGAAGATATAGATGGTCTTGTATCAGATATTACCAGTGACTATGGGCGATTGGATATTTTGGTTTCTAACGCTGATCAGAATGTATTTACGCGTTTAGAAAATAGTACCGAAAAAGACTGGCAGTTTAATTTGGATTTAAACCTTTCTGCACATTGGCGTTTGGCCAAACGCTGCAAGTCGTTATTAGAGGGGAATAATGGGGTGATTATCGTAATGGCGCCCAACCATGCTTTTGCCGGTATCTCCGGCTGTGCGCCTTATAACATTGCCAAAACTGCATTGACGGGTTTAGTGAGGAGTTTGGCTATAGAATCGGGCCCCGGCATTAGAACAATAGTTATTGCGCCGGGCTTTATCGATCCGCCAGGTAAGCAGCAATGGTTTAATTCATTTATACGGACCGAAGAAGAAAGGCAGCGGACCATAGATCTTCATCCGGTAAAAAAACTGGGTACAGTAGAAGAAATAGGAGGCTGGTGTGTCTTTTTATCTAGCAAGTACGCCGGTTTTGCATCTGGAACTACCTATTTAATTGATGGTGGCCGAAATGCAGTATTGCGGGATAATTGAGACTTGAGACTTGAGACTTGAGACTTGAGACTTGAGACTTGAGAAAAAAGGGATACCAAGATAGGAGTAATTTTTTAACAATAAGATGGATATTTGGAAGCCAGATGTGCTTTGTAAAGCAGGTTTAATTTTAGTTAAAGGCTAACTGGCAACTGGACTTCTGACTCCCGACTAAAGACTTCGGACTAATTTCTACTTCACCCGCACATTTTCTCCTGCTAACCTAACCGTTTCGCTAATTCTTGTTGCTCTTGTTTCTGTTCTTTTGGCTTCTGATATCCATTTTAGGATAGCTTTTTTGGAAGAACGAGGGAATTTTTCCCAATGGGTTTGAGCCAGCTTATTTGATTCAAATTCTTTTTTTAAATCATCGGGTACAATCAGATTTTCCACATCGTTCAGGGCATCCCACATGCCATTGGCTTTAGCTGTTTCGATTGATTGTAATCCTGCGTTGCTCATCAATCCTTGGGCTATCATGTGTAATGCCTTATTCTTGTTAATTGCGCTCCAATTGCTTTTAGGTTTTCTTTTGGAGAAAAATTGATAACGGCTCTCTTCATCACGTTTCATCGTTAAACTATCAATCCAACCATAACAAAGGGCTTCATCAACGGCGTTGCTATGAGGTAAACTATTTGCTGATGCATCTTTTTTATAAATAATTAACCAAACAGATGCTTCTTTTTCATGGTTTTCGGCGAGCCACTGGCGCCAATCGGCCTGGGTTCTGGCATAAAAAGCTTTAACTCCGTTTTTTATTTCTTCCATAAAATGATAGAATCGTTTTTTTGATGCTTAATCTTATTAAGATATTAAATTTACCATTAATGTAATTGTTTTAATCGAGATTTATATTGGCTAATCAATCTTTAAGGAATATGCGTAGCGATTATCTACATTCAATGGTTACTGTTTTATATTTACAAGCTTTAAGTTTCTAATCGTTTTTGTTTTGTCGCTGGGATTAAGTCAGGGAGCTGCTTATTTGTTGAGGAAGATCCCTTTGGCAAAAATACAGGTAACTGTATAATGTCAAATTAAAATTCAATTACCGCATTTGATGAGGGCCTTCCTTGCCTTATTTTAAGCTGTTCCTTGTATTGCCAAGGGCTATTACCAAAGTTGTCCAGGCTTGAATATCGACCTGCCTGAAAAAAATTCTCAAACACATAAGGTAATCCTTCTGCATACAGGCGGCTATCTCGATCGGCTAAATGGAAATGGAGATGAGGACCCGTAGATTGTCCGGTAAAGCCCAATTGTGCAATTATGTCACCTTTTTTAACTTTCTCTCCTGGTTTAACCCGAATACTGTTTGGCTTTAAGTGTTCATAAAAAGCATACTGGCCATTAGCGATTTTTAGGGAAATATAATTGCCGCTGGCTTGTTCGGGTGCAGGGCTTTTGTGCTGCGAAACAGTTGCTGATTCTTTAAAATCATTGCGTACCGAAGATACAGTACCATCCGCTACGGCAATGATTAAATTCTGATAGCCAAACCAGTTTTGGATAGAATCTGTATTTTTCGAGGCATATTTCCCCATACTGTCTACACGGATAAAATCGATGGCAAAACGGCCAGGAAGAAATTGCTTTCCCTGTTCTGAGTAAAATACTCTTCTATGTCCTGAAGTCCATGCCGGATCATAAATGGCAGTCCATAAACCTGCTTGCAGTGGCTTGCCCAATACCGTTGGTTTAGTAACTGTTGGATGTAATGCTGTTATGATAAATGTTGTTGTGTAGCGTTTGGTTTGGTGGTGAATCCAAAACTCAAGTTTGTTTACTATAGTTTCGGCTTTTACTACCTGGGTTTCGAGCTCTATATAAATTAATCCAGAGCCGCCAGCAGGAATGATCAGATTTCTGTTTTCCCTATCGCTGCTTTTTGCATGGTCGGCAAGTTTTGGCCCACTTAGGTTAAGGTATGACTTGTTTTGTCCTGATATGTTTAACCTTTTTAGTTCAATGGTATCTGTGCCAGCATTTTTTAATTGAAGTTCATAATAGAGGAAAGAATTTGTTCCGATCTTGGTCCATGATGGATTTTGGTGAATAGATAATGATATTACTTCTTTATTTTGAGCAAAGAGGGGCTCAAAGAGCAGACCTAAACCAAGAAGAAAAGTGATCGTTAATAACTGTTTAATCATGTTTTTGAATTTTATCAACTCCAGAGTAATTATGGTTAATTTGTTCACTAGTCATTGGTTCATTTTTTTATGATCGTTTAATCGCCTTCAGACTCCTGGCTAATTCCTCGTCTTAACGCCTCCCAGCTCCAAACCCTCAGCTCCAAACTTATCTAATCACCTCATATATCAGCTGTACAACACCTGATGGAGCGCTTTTTGTTTCTTTTAATGTTAACCAAACCCGATTGGTAATTTCGCTGAACAGTAATTTTCCTTTGCCCAATATTACGGGATGTACTGCCAGTTGCAACTCATCAACCAGGCCGGTATTTAAAAAAGTCGATATTAATTTTGCACCACCATACAGCCATATGTTTTTGCCGGGAAGCTTTTTAATTTCGTTAACCTTTTGCACAATATCCGACTGGATAAAAACAGCAGCTGTATCATCGCTGCTTTTAGTATGCGAAAAAACATACTTTTTCTTGCTGTTTATATTTTCGGAGATCGATTTCATCAGATCATTTTCTTCTTCTCCGGGTTGGTAATTTCCCCAAAGGTCGTAGCTGATCCTTCCATAAAAAATAGAATCTATACCATCTAAAAAATCGTTAAAATTGGCATCGCCATCCATAATGCACCAATCAATTTCTCCATTAGGTCCTTCAATGTAGCCATCAAGCGTAACGGCAAGGTTTAGAATAATCTTTTTCATATTTCGAAATTATTTTATCCGTTCGATACTAAAAGCGCGATTTTCTTTATTAAAACCCACTTTAGGATAATAATCAAAAGCAGTAGGTACTGATAAGAGGATGAGCATGCATTGAGGGCCAATTTTTTCGCGTGTTATCGCAATCATTTCCTTGCCTATTCCCGAGCTTTTTAAATCTGTAAATACAGCCAGATCTGCGAGGTAAGCGCACCAGGCCCAATCGGTAATGGTTCTGCAAACACCAACAAGTTTATCCTCTTGCCAGGCCGTAACCAATAAATCTGCATTTTTTAACATCAATGCTATCCTTTCTGGTTCAGTAGGCCTTTTAAGTCCGGCCTGGACAAATAGTTCAATTACTTCTTCTGGCGTAGGCATAACACCTATCTCATAGGTAATATTCATATCAATAGGTTTTACTACTAAAATACAAAATATCACTTAATGGACTAATATAAAATCGGCTTTGAGATTAGATTTGACATTCATCACCATCAGTTAATTTTTCAACTTAACCTTAAGTTAACATATACGCTCTTACTTTGTTCAGCATTGCCTGATATAGATGCTTTTAACATGATCAAATCCTTTAGTGTTCTTGTGCTTTTTTTGCTTTTCATTTCGAATGCGATTGCCCAGGAAGAAAAATTCGAATCGATTATTGCGCTGAATCAAAAAGATCCGACTGCAGCCCTGGCTCAATTAAAGAAAATATACGCCAAATCTATCGATGACAATGATGAGCTTTTAGAAGGCAAATGTTTGCAGCAAATGGGCAAGGTTTGTTATACACAGGGGCATTTCAGTCAATCGTTAGAGTTCTTTTTAAAAGCCGATAAAATATTCAACAATGCCAGTCAATCGCTTTTATTGGCTGCCAACCTTAACGATGCGGGCGTGCTCTATTATTATATGAAGCAGAAAGACAAGGCCATGCACAGCTATAACAAAGCCATTAGTATTTATAAAAGATCGAATAACTTAACCGGACAGGCAACCGTTTTAGGCAATATTGGTCAGTTATACGAAAAAAGGCAACTTTACGACAGCGCATTTTACTATCAAAAACTGGCTTTAAAAATAAACGAACAGGTTAACGATAAAAGTGGGACGGCAAAAATACACGAAAACCTGGGTAGTATATATGAAGATCTGGAGCGTTACGATTCTGCTTATGTGCATTTCAAACAGTCGTTAAATTTATATCAGGAAGATCATAATGATCTGGGGAGTATTGAGGTAATTAATAATTTGGGCGATATCCTCCGTAAAACAGGGCGATATAAGGAAAGTATTGTGCAAACCGAAACTGCATTGAAACTGGCCGAAAAGATGGGCAATATTTATCAGTTAAGCTCTTGTTGCAGAGACTTGGGCAAGGCATACGAACTGTTGAACAATATGGACAGCGCCTATCACTATGTAAAACTTGGCTATAAATACACTATCGATCTGTATTCGGAAGACGGTGCCCGGCAGGTAGCGTTTTTGCAGGTGCTTTACGATATCAATAAAAAATCGGATGAGATTAATAAACTGAAAAACGACCGGAAGGTGAACAGGATCATTGCTTTTTCTGCCACAATTGTAGTTATATTATTGGTTGTTTTGGGATTTGTTGTTTTTAGCAGACAAAGGTTAAAGTTAAGAGATCAACAGATGCTGGCACGGCAGAAGGCCATAGAACATGATATGACCAGTCTGGCGCTCAAAAATCTTCAGCTCGAAGAGCAAAATCTGAAACAGTTGCTGGAGGTTAAAAGCAGAGAACTGTCTACCCATACCTTAAATCTGATTAAACACAACCAATTCCTTGAAAATCTTAGGAGCACCTTACAAGCGATGGTAAAAGAGGATAAGCGCGATCAGAAAAAACAGATGAACCAGATCCTCACGGAGATTAATCAAAGCTTTAATCACGAACGCAACTGGAAAGAATTTACGGTGGCTTTCGAACAGGTGCACCATCAATTTCTCGAAAGCCTGAAAAAATATAGCAATGAGCTTACTTCTGCCGATATGCGCTTGATTGCACTGTTAAAAATGAACCTCGATTCAGGTGATATTGCAACCTTGCTTGGTATATCTACCGATAGCTTAAGGGTATCGAGATACAGGTTAAGGAAAAAGCTAAATCTGGAGCAAGGCGATAATTTATCGGCATTTATCCAGGCTTTATAACCGTTACATCAGCTGTAATATATTACCTGTTTTTTTGATTTTTAAGGGCTTAACAATTTGTTAATGTAACGGTAATAAAAGCATAACGGCGTTTTGTGGTGTGTTTAATTTATTGATAATCATTGTGTTGTGTTTTTGTGTTGCCTTTTGATATATGCTTGTTGTAACGCTGTTGCCTTTATGTAACCTCAATAATTTCTTTGTGTAAAATGGTGTATACACCTTTGTCCCGTCGATAATAAAAAGACATTACCAAACACAATGAATAAACTATTACAAATTCTGTTTTTACTTCTTTTTTGTGCAGGCACAGCTAATGCCACAAAACTGAAAGGCCATGTTTACGATAAGCAAACTGGAGAGGCCATTGTAGGTGCAACAGTGGTTTTAGAAAACCCAAGACGCACAACCAATACCGGATTAGATGGTACTTTCGAATTTAAGGATGTAAAAGTAGGTGCTGCCAAAATTAGCGTAAGCTACATTACCTACAAAACCATCGAGAAAACCCTGGTGATATTGAAAGAGGATAACGATCACTTAAAGTTCTACATGGAGAGCGATTCGAAAAGCCTTGATGATATTACCATCAAGTCGAACGCAGTTAGTTCTACTGATCAGGGTGCAAGACGTTTAGAAAAAAATGCCCCACAGCTGATGAATATCGTATCAGGAAGGTCGATTGAGATTTCGCCAGATTTAACGGTGGCCAATGTGATGCAGCGTATTTCGGGTGTATCTATAGAGCGCAATAGCAATGGTGATGGGCAATATGCCATATTAAGGGGGATGGATAAACGCTACAACTATACTTTGGTAAATGGCGTGAAAATCCCAAGTCCGGACAATAAATACCGTTATGTTCCGCTTGATCTTTTTCCTTCTGATTTACTTGATCGTTTAGAGGTGTATAAAACGCTTACCCCAAATTTAGAGGGCGATGCCATTGGCGGTGCCATTAATATGGTGATGAAAAATGCGCCTGGCTTATTGCAGGTAAATGCCAATGTTTCTACAGGGTATAGCCAATTGTTTTTCGATCGTAAGTTTACCAGTTACAATGCTTCAGGTATTAATTATAAATCGCCTTACGAGATAAACGGGAAAAACTACAATGCCACTCAAAGCGATTTTACCAAGGGAACACTCGATTATAAATATAAAAACCCTGCACCTAATTTAATCGGAAGTTTATCCTTAAGTAAACGTTTTTTGGATAATAAACTCGGGGTGGTACTGGCAGGAAGTTATCAGAATACTTACCGTGGCAGCAACAGTACTTTTTACAATAATTCGGTTGTAGGCATCGATCCTTATGCCAAAATTACCAGTAAAAGTTACCGTGAGTATTCTGAACAGCAACAACGAACAGGCTTACATGGAAAAATTGATTATGTTTTTAATAAAGATCACCAGATCAGTTTGTACAATGTATACGTTAACCTAAAAAATCAGCAGGTTAGAGATGCTGTAACCACTACCTATAATGGGGTTTATAATCCAACAGCCGGGAATGCAGAATTGGTTTACGATACCCGTAGTCGCTTAACTGAGCAGCAGATTTACAATACTACGCTTCATGGCGATCATAAATTCTTTGATGATAAATTTAAAGTACAATGGTCGGCTGTTTATTCTTCAGCCAAAAACGATGTGCCCGATAATACCAGTATCAGTTTAAATGGGGTACAACAGAATTTTCAAAGCAAACGTACCAGTTTGGTTAATAGCAATCCGGTTACCCGCAGATGGGAACGTAATACCGATGAGGACTTAGCGGGCTACCTGGATCTGACCTACCAGGTTTTAGCTGGCGAGCATAAACTGGATGTTATGGCCGGAGGTTTATACCGTGATAAACAAAGAAGCAGTTTCTTTAACAACTACAATCTTGCCCCAAGTGCAGCCAATGCATTTGATCTTTATGGTGTGAATTTTCAGCATTATACCGATTTAAACCTCATAGTCAGTAATCCAACAGGGGCAGTGTCTAATTCACTAACCTACGATGCGAGTGAAAAAATAGCTGCTGGATATGGTATGTTTAAATACAACTCAGCTAAATTAGAAGTGATAGGAGGGCTTAGAGTAGAACATACCAACCAAGGCTATAACCTGCTTTTTCCTGCAGGCGAAGCTTTTCCGAAAGGAAATCAGATTTATACCGATCTGTTGCCTAGTTTAACTGCAAAATATTTCTTAAGCCAAAAAGCACAATTACATGCTTCTTATTACAAAGCCCTGAACCGCCCTGGTTTTTATGAAATTGTACCAGGAAAGGTGAAAAACGAAGAATTTATAGAGCGCGGTAATGTGAACCTGCAACGTGCCTTAGCCGATAACTTCGATTTACGCTACGAACTTTTTCCAGGCGCTTCAGAGCAATTGTTGGTTGGTGCTTTTTATAAACGGATTAAAAATCCTATTGAATATACCTTTCAGGCTGATGCCGTTCGTGGACAAGACACTTATTATACCCCAGGAAACTTTGGTACGGCCAATAATTATGGTGCAGAGGTAGATTATATCAAATATTTCAGCAAAATAGGCCTGAAGGCCAATTATACCTACACGCATTCGCGTATTAACACCACTAAAACCACTAGGGTTATCAATAGTACCACTGGAGATACGGAACCGGCTAATGTTAACCAGGAACGTCCGCTTTACGGTCAGTCGGCGCATATAGCCAACCTATCCTTGTTGTTTAAAGACACTAAAAAAGGTTGGGATCTTCAGCTTGCAGGTGCCTATACAGGACCACGCATCAACACGGTTTCGCAATTTTTAAATAACGATTTGTGGCAGGAAGGATTTGTACAGGTGGATGCATCTGCGGAGAAGCGTTTTAAAGGTGGGATCAGTGTTTTTGTAAAAGCCAATAACATCTTAAATACACCGACAAAACTATTTATAAAAGGTACAAACCCAGCAAATAACGATATCAAAGAAGATTTGGTTAAAAATGGAAAGACCTTGATCAGAAGTGATTATTATGGCCAGAACTACCTTGTTGGCTTTAGATACAAGTTTAATTAATAGAATTTAAAGATATAAAGACATGAAATCGAATCAGATTTTTAAATTGATGATCCTGACGGTGCTAGCCTTAACAGGATGCGAGAAAGCCAATATAGATGTAGATACCAGCGCTGTCGATGGTTCGGCAATTGGCGAGGTTTCCGGGGTTTGGGCGAAAGGCAGTACACAGGTAATTAAAGGTGATATTGTAATCCCGGAAGGGAAAACGCTAACGATTGAAGAAGGGGTAACGGTATTGATGGATACGGTTGCGAAACCAGAAATTATTATAAAAGGCAATTTGTATGCTTTAGGGACCACAGAGAACCCTATTAAATTTACCGTAAACGATTTTTACAAAACACCGTTAACTAAGTTTGGTAAACTCTGGGGCGGTATTTTGGCTGGCCCAACATGCGAGGAACTGGTGCTTGATCATGTAATTCTAGAATACGGCGGTGCTAAAACATCCGATGCTTCTACTTCAGTAAAAATGGGCCTGTATAAGGTTGCGGGCGAAAGTTTGCCAGCGCTTTGGTTTGCCAATGCCAGGGGCAGATTGGTAGTTCAAAATAGTACCATCAGAAATTTTCAGGAAGATTGTACTTATATTGAAGGTGGAAGAATAATTTTTGCCAACAATGTGTTTTATACTACGGGTGTAACAGGAGGAGAAGCCATGAACTTTAAATCGGGATGTTTGGCTGATATAGCCTATAATTTAGTTTATAGCACCAATACTAATGCCTTAAAATTATCTAATACTGGAGATAAAACGCCACAAACATATATTATTGCTTACAACAATACGATGGTGAATACAGGCTGGAGAAGGCCAACTGCGAAAGGCGGATCAATCTGGCTGGAAAGTACGGTGCGTGCCGATCTGTATAATAATCTTTTTGCCAATACACGTTTTGGTGTAAAAAGAGATCCAAAAAAGCCTGAAGATAACCGTTCTGCTTACAGCAATAACTGGTATTATGGTTTCGATCAGGCTACCGTAAATCAGTTTCAGCCATCTGGCGACATTGTGGGCGGTAAAAATGATGTAATTAGCAATGTTGCCGGAGCAAATGACCCTAAATTTGTGAATTATCCTTTAAATACAGCGGTTACCAATGCCGATTTTAATACCGCATGGGATTTTCACCTGCAGGGCAACTCACCAGCTTTGGGAAAGGGCATCACCAACTTTACCCGTCATCACCAGGCCGGAATTATAATGAAAAATGGTATCACCTATAGCTCACCTTCACCATCAACATTTGTTGGTGCATATGGAACTAAAATATAAAATGAAGCATAACAATATATTAAAACTTACCGCTTTTGCGGTTTTAAGCCTGGCCATTTCTTGCAATGGAGGTGTACAAAACGAAAATAGTACAGCAGTAAAACCCTTATATGTGTCCGATCCTGTCGATTTTGATACTGACGATCCTGCTATCTGGGTAAACCCGAACGATCCAGCTCAGTCTTTGGTAATCGGTACCGATAAAGATAGCAGTGGTGGCTTATACGTTTTCGATCTGAAAGGTAAAATCATCAAGTCGAAAACTGTAAAGGGTTTAAAGCGACCAGATAATGTTGATATTACCTATGGTTTGTTACTCGCTGGAAAAAAAACAGATATTGCCGTAACCACAGAACGTTATACGCATAAACTACGTATATTTTCCCTTCCCGATATGAAAGCAATCGATAATGGTGGGATTCCTGTTTTTGTTGGCGAAACAGAGGCAGAGTACCGCGATTTGATGGGGATTTCGATGTATACCGACCCAAGCGGAAAAATTTATGCAATTGTTGGTCGTAAAACGGGGCCTAAAAATGGAGGATATCTTTGGCAATACCTGTTAACCGATGATGGAAAAGGCAATGTTAAAGCAGATTTGGTGCGGAAATTCGGCCAGTATAGTGGCAAAAAGGAAATAGAAGCCATTGCTGTTGATAACGAACTGGGTTATGTTTATTATTGCGATGAGCAGGTAGGTGTACGCAAGTATTATGCCGATCCGGCCAAAGGGGATGAAGAATTGGCACTGTTTGGGCAGGGCGATTTTGCTGTCGACAATGAAGGAATCGCTATTTATAAAACTTCAGGTAATAAAGGATATATCTTGGTATCCGATCAGGGCGCTAAGCAGTTAAAAGTGTATGACCGGGTGGCTAAAGCCAACACTGCTCATCCACACCCATTGTTAACCACCATTAAATATTCAGCCAATCAAACCGATGGTGTTGATGTGGTTTCAGTTCCTTTAAACGCCGATTTTAAACACGGTTTGTTAGTGGCCATGAGTGATGATAAAACCTTTCATTTTTATAGATGGGAAGATCTAGCGGGTAAAAAACTGGATGTAAACAGGTAGCTTACGATGAATCGTCATCTCCGTAGTGTTCCAAAGGAACTCCTTTGGAGGAGAGATCTTTTGATATAGTCCAAAGATCTTTGCACTCCGCGTTGATCCGGAGATGACGCCCGTTTATTTAAACTGCAATATTATTCGATAATTTATACTCAGACGGGATAATTCCCGTCTGTTTTTTAAAAGTATAATTTTTCATTTTAATGTCCAGATAATGGTTGGTTTATAGAAAATTTTCCTGAAAAGCGTTGTTGTTGATCGGAAATTTCAGGCTTTCTATCCTTAAATCATTCCCGTTTGTATCGGTAAAAGTGACATATGGATAAAGCGGCCCTGGAGCAGTTTTTTTTTATCTTGAAGCTCGGTAATTTTAGATCGCAGACAATGAAGTCGGCCCTAAATCCAAATTACAATGCTTAAAACAACTAAAAAAATCCGTTTAACAATTGCAGGCTTAGCCCTAGTTTGTGGAGGTTTAACCCTTTCAAGTGCTTTTGCTTTCGTAGCTGCTCCAGCTGAATGTACTACCATCTGTGGACCAAACCCAGATTATGATTGCAAAATCTCCTACAGCGATGGTTCTTACATCTACTGTACATATTCGCACTCAAGACCAACAACACCTACCCCTGTTGTAGCAGATTAAGTTATTTGATTTCCGGCCCTATCCTTCGACCACTGTAGGAATGGGCCGGAATCTTATCCATTCATTTTTTTTGTGATCTGAGCTATGAAAATCAAAGATTTAGGAATAATAACAATTTTTTGCTGTTTGTTGGGCTTTCTTATGGCATGCCACAGTCCGGTGAGGCAATATGAGTTTACAACCGGCAAATTCAAAAAGGATACCGTGCTATCTGGAACGCCGGTGAAACAAGAAAATCTCAAAATGCCGATGGGCATCTGCGTATTTGCAGAAAAAAATCTCCTGTTGATTATCGATGTGCAGGATTCGATGCTGGTGAAAGCATACGACCTCAAAAGCCTTAAATTTATCAAGTCGTTCATTAAAAAAGGTCCCGGTCCTAATCAGCAGTTAGATTGCCACAAGGTCCAATATAGTGCCGATTTTAAACATATTTATGCTGTAGACAGGATCAAGCAAAAGATCTATGCTTATAATGCCGACGATATTTCGGCACCGGGAGCGGCAGTGTTCCCAGAAAGTGATATTATGCTGGAACACCATCAGATATATAACCCTTCGGTACTTGCCGATGGCAGTATTGTAGATTACAGCAGCTATAAAGCCGATGAAAAATCTTCGGTATTCAGTTTCTACAACAGTTATGGCAATTTGCTATATAAAAAAGGAGATTTTCCTAAAATTAAGACCGCTTACGGCCCTCAGGAGCAGAATGCAGCTTTTTTGGGCTGGTTTACGCCGTTTAAAAACGGAAATAATATCATTTTGGCCTACCTTAATACCGATGTACTTGATCTATACAATAACCAAGGGGTATTATTGAAGCGTGTGCAAGGGCCTGATTACTTTGAACCAGCTGTAAAATCGGTAAAACATTTTAATGGCACCATGGTGATACCCGATGAAAAAGCATTTCATGCCTATTCAAGCGCAAGGGCTAAAGATAATGAGGTTTACGTACTGTACGAGGGCAAAGAGGTGCTGGAACAGGGCGGATACCACAAAAAACTGCTGTTCAACTTCAATAGCAATCTGGAGCCAGAAAGCCTGTTCCTGCTTGATCAGCCTATTTTTGCTTTCGACATTGATTGGAGCCGCAAAGAGCTTTATGGCCTTACTCACCAATATAAAGACAAAAACTTAATCAGAATAAAATTACCATGAAAATTAAACTACTAAACGCCATACTTTTGATAGGGCTAATGCTTTCGGGATGTGCCGATCACAATCAGTATATGGATGAACTTACCTATAAACAGTTAACCAAAATCGGCCACTCCGATGATATTTTACTGGTTTACTATTTTGATGGCGATTGCTCAATGTGCCTGGCAAAGGTAAAAGCCATCGAAAAATATACTTCGGCTGCCAAATCAGGGTTGAGTCCTGTTTTTATCGCGAAAACCATGAACCCGCAAGTAATGCATTTCAACCTTGCCCAGCTTAATGTGAAAAGTGCTGTATATCAGGAGCGCCACAACGAATTCGAAAAAGCAATTGTATTCAATAAAATAACGAAAATAAACCCTAAAAGGGTAGTAACGGAATTTAACGAGGCAGAGATTGCCCAATAATATTTAATGAAAAGAAAGATGAAGAAACATGGACTATATATGTTATTGGCAGTATTACTCATTGGTCAACAACAGGTTTCGATGGCGCAAAAACTGCCAAACACACAAAATAAAGGCGTAATCCTGCCTGCAGCTTTCAAAATTGATGGACTTGCCGAAGAATGGGGTAATAATTTTCAGGCTTACAACAAAAACACCAATATATATACCACAATGGCCAACAATGATCAGTTTCTGTACCTGGTTGTTCAGGCTGCCGAGCCTATTATCATCAAAAAAATTATTGGTGGCGGTATCAGTTTTACTGTATGTGCAGCAGGTAAAAGATCTGATCCCAATCCTTTTGCGGTAACTTATCCAATGGTCGACAATAGCTATCAAACATCCATTTACAGCACCGTAAACCTGCTCCGGGGAAATGCTGGTAAGTCCGATTCTCTGGTTGAGGCTGCCAACAGCAAAATTGCCAAAGAGTCGAAAACAATTAAAATCAGAGGTTTTAGAACTATTGGTGATTCGATTATTTCGATCTATAACAAAAACGGGATCAAAGCTGCCAGCCGTGTTAGCGATAAAGGAACTTTAACCTGTGAGTTTTTGATACCACTAAAACTCCTCCACATCTCAGGTGCAAATAAGCAGACCATTGCCTACAACATCATGTTAAACAGTCCAACCGTACTCCAATCTACCAGTACCAAAAAGGGAAAGCTCACCGCTGTTGCCATATCCATACCAAGGTCTTTGTCCAATAACGAAAGTGATTCGAACGTGATCCAGTACCCCACTGATTATTGGGGTGAATATACGTTTAAGAATTAGGGGGTAGAATTGCTCGTACTGCGGATTTCCATATTGTTCTTTATCATCAGCGGCATCTTAAACCCGCTGTTTGCCCGGCAGGGCAAAAATACTGCCGTGAACGGAAAAGAGATCCACGATATCAGCGGTATTGTGCAGGATAGCCTGGGTAAACCGGTAATTGGGGCAACTGTAAAGATCAGGTACGGGAAAGATTCATTGGTTACGCACACCGATGAGGATGGCGTTTTCTATTTCGAAAATTTCGGGAGCGCCACTTTTACCATAACCGTAAGCGGCATCGGTTTTTCGGATGTGGTACGGAGGTATCTGAACAATTACCTCAAGAAAACCATTGTGTTAGATCCCATTGTTCTCAAGCAGTCGGTAATGGAACTTGCCGAAGTTAAAGTAAATGGAACGCCATCCATAAAATATAAAGTGGATACGGTTGAGTACCGGGCCGCCGACTATACCGTACCGCCCGCGGCTAGGCTGGATGAACTCCTTAAAAAAATGGAGGGCATGGAGGTGGGGAAAGACGGTACGCTCGTTTATCAGGGGCAGGAGGTAAGTCAGGCAAAACTGAACGGGAAAGCATTTGCGGGTGGTGAGGTTAAGCAGGCTATCCAAACCTTGCCCGCGTCTATTGTAGAAAAGATCCAAATTATAGACGACTATGGCGATTTTGCAGCTAAAACCGGTATTAAAGACGGTGCTGCAAAAAAGACGCTCAATATTACCACAAAGCCCGAAAGATCCATCGGGACCTTTTCATATATCAAAGCGCAGGCGGGCAATAACGATCGCTATGCCAATGAGTTAACGCTCGATAATCTCAATGCCAATAGGGTGATCCATATTGGGGGGGATCTTTCTAAAACCGTAAATGGAATAGCCAGCGCCGACCCCATCAGTAGCTCGCTCAATGGCGATCAGTTTAGGCCGGCGAGCCAGGGCAATACTGCCATGGCCACGCCTGCTATCTCTTACGCAAACGAGTGGAACGGGGCTTTATCACTTGTAGCCAGTTATAGCTACAACTATTTGAGCAATGATGCCGTGGTCAAAAGTTATGGCGATAATTTCTACTCTAGGGGGCTGTCGTCTTTCTCCTCAGAAAATGTGAACGATAACCTACTCCGGGCGCACGAATTTAAATTTCAGATGGATATCAACCCCAGTAAAGCCAATTTTTTTCAATTCACAGTGGCATTTGTCCATCATAGCGCCGAACGGCAGGATAGTGCTTTAACAAATGCCTTAAACGATTTTAATACAGGTTTTGAATATCAGCGTTCACAGTTGAATAATTTTCTGGCCAATCCATCTACTGATTATAACTTCAGTACAACTTATTTACATCTTTTTTCCAAACCCAAAAGGATATTTTCTTCACAGTTCTCTTATTCACACGAAAGAAACCGGTCTGATCTGGAAGCTAAAACACGTTATAGCTATTATCAGGATGCTTCGTTCCTGAATTTAGTAAATGATTCGCTCACCAATCTTTTAACGGTTAAAAGTGATAGGCTAAACCTATATAAGGCAAACTTGGTGTACACTGAACCTTTAAGTGAGTTTGGCAGGTTGGAGCTTGGCGCGGTGCTGAAACTTTCGAACCATATAAACAGTGCTATATCAGAAACACAGGGAAACATACCGGGCGGAAATGCCTTGCCTTACACAAACGATTTTAGGTTTAATTTTACAGATACCAAGCTGAGTTTGGTTTACCGTTACGGGAACAACAAAAGCGATCTCAGCCTTGGGGTAGCCCTAATGCCTAGCCTGCTCAGCACCCTGGAGGGGCAAAAAAATCACAATGCGCAGTTCAGGATTGTTCCTGTAATTAAATATTCAAGATCATGGTCAATGGTAGAGCGCTTTCAGTTCAGTTATACCGCTTATAATAGCGAACCCAATGCCCAACAGCTACAGCCCTTTACCGACCGATCGGATCCGAACAACCTGGTTTTAGGAAACCCGATGCTCAAAACGGCATTTACGCATTTCTTCAATACCAACTACAGCCGTTATTTTCCCAATCAGAAAATCAATGTTTCGGGCGGGATAGATTTTAGGTTGTACAAGGATCGGGTGGTGGCAGATTTAGGTCAGTTTACTTCCGAATTGGCAAATGGGATAACCAAAACTACTACATTGACCAGTTTTGCCAATAAAAACGGCAGTTATCAGGCCATAGGCAGGTATGGGTTATCTAAACAGCTAAATAATAGGGCTTTTGCTTTAAGTTTCAATGGTAATGTGGTAATCAACAGTATGATTGCATTGAGCAACGGCAGCGATTACCGGGTTTCTACAAAACAGTTTAATGAACGCTTTTCGGCACGCATTGCCATCAATAACAGTTTCGAACTTAATCCATATCTGGGCCACCGCTTGATCAGTTCGGGTTATTCGTTGGCCGATGTTGCGCCAGATCATACTTCCATAGCCCAATTGGCTTTAGATGGCAAACTTTCTTTTGCCAAAAACTTCCTTTGCTCTTTTGAAATAAATAAAAATTTTGTGAAAGGCTTAAGCGGGAATGTTTCTAACCCTTTGATCATCAATGCAGGCATTGAAAAGTCTTTCTTTAAACAGCGATCGCTTACCTTAACTTTCAACTGTTTTGATCTGCTGCAGCAGAACAACCTGATCCAGCAGGTAATTACGCCTCAGAGCAATATTTCTACGCTGTCAAACCCTTTCAGCAGGTATTTTTTGCTGGGTTTAAGGCTCAATCTTCAAAAATGGAGCGGTACGCCGCAACGTAATGGTGAGCCGATGAAACGTAGGGGCGATGGCAGTTTTATCAACTGATCGTTACCGAACCCACTTAAAGTCTTTAATACCGATCAACATAATTTACAGTTGCCCTGAAAGATTTCGAACAGTTGCAGGATATTGTACAGGTTTTTGTTTGATGCGTATTTCGAGCGTATAACGTTCCTGGTTGTCTGTATTGATCTTGATTGTTGCATCATTGCCATACGCATATTGCATGCGCTTGATGATATTGTTCAAGCCAGAGTGCGCCCCACCGCTAGGCCTGGTTTGGGAGATGCGGTTTGATGTGTTGATTACCAGTTCATTGTCTTCTAAAGTGACCGAAATCTTTGCGGGGTCTTTTGGATTGCGGAGGTCGCCATGTTTAAACATATTTTCAACTACAGTGATCATTAACAGCGAGATGATGGACAGTTCCAGTACATCTTCATCATAGTAGAAATGGATACTCAGCGAATGATCGGCACGTAGCTGATGCAGGTTGATGAGATTCTCTATCTGTGCCACTTCTCTTTTAACCAGCGTTTCATTTTCATCCGGATTTACTTCAACCGCATAACGCATGATCTCCGAAAGCGAACTGATGGCTTCTGCTGCCGTAGGGGCTGTGGGCCTTGAATTGTGATAAATAAAATCAAGTGTGTTGAAAAGGAAATGCGGGTTGATTTGGGCACGGAGGTAGGCACCTTCGGTCCTTGCTATCTGTATCAGGTTTTTTAATTGGTCTTTCTCCAGGTTATCGCTCTTTTTCCGCTCGGTGAGGTAATTCTTAAGAAAGTAATAACCGGTTGAGAAAACTATAAAATAACAGCCCCTAAAAATAGTGCTGATACAAAACTGGTAGTTGAAAGCAACAGACGTTGAACCCAACACTGAAGTATATTGCAGCAACAACCAGTGGGCGGCAAATATGAGCAATGTATAGCTGCCAATCTCTACCAAAAACAATAACGGAAGTACAATAATGCTGATCCGCCTGCGCAGAAGCCCAATGCGCATCGTAAATTCTGCATGGAAATAAAACAGGCCGATATTGATCAGGTAATTGATCAGGTACCTCACCGGATGACCAAAATGATTGAGATAAAGCCCCACCATCACGATCTCATAAAACAGGAATACCAACCACCCGTAAAAGTGGTATTTGTACTTTTTAACGAATTTTAACAGCCTGTTTTTTGTGGTATTCGGGTCGTCTGTATGTTCAAACATGTCGTCGGTATAAAATTTTAGCAAATGCGCGGCAAACAATGGAATTTTCAGAAAAAAAAACATGAAAAACGTTCCAAAGATCACCAAAAAAACAATTTTTTATTTCAGGGCAAAAAGCATGTCGCTAGGTTTTAACACCACCCAGACCGATCAAACTACGGTGACCATCACCATGACCAATACTGGGCAGTTCTGATCAGTTTACCTTTCCCGATATGTGATGTTTAATGTCCGATCCCTGATGTACTCCATCACCTGCTCGCGATAGAATTTTCCTATGGTGAGCAGGCTTCCATCGGTCATATAGATAGAGTTACCCTCTATCTTAGCAATATATTTCTGGGAGATCAGAAAGGACCTGTGTATCTGGATAAAATCTGGATAGCCCTCCAATATATTGCGCATTTCGGTAAGGCTGATGTAGGTCACAACCTGTTCGTTCAGTGTTTGGATACGGACGTAGTTCTGCAGGCTTTCGATGTAGATGATATCATCATAACGGATACGGATCAGGTTGTTGCGCTCTTTTTTACTGCGGACGAAAAAATAACCATCGTTACGTTCGATGTTATGTTCCTGTATCACCTGCGTTTTAGGGAACAGCCTATTTACGGCATCGGCAAATCTGGCAATGCTGTAAGGCTTCAATAAGAAATCGTGGGCATGTACTTCGAAAGCATCCAGTGCATAAACACCATGAGAAGTTGTAAAGATAAGCTTTTGGGCATATTGTGATATGGATTTTGCAAGCTCAATGCCATTGATCATGGGCATGTCAACATCCATAAACATGATATCGATCGTCTTTAAAGTGGGAACTTCAACAAGCGCTTCCAGGGGATTGGTGAATATCTTAACAAGCTCAAGCTGCGGCATTGCATTAATGTAGGATTTGAGCCCATTAATGGAGTTTGTGTCATCGTCAATGATGATGCATCTGAGTTTCATAGCGTTAAATAGTGTTTTGTTTTGTTTGGAGACTCCAAAATATTAAAAAAAGAAATGTTATCAAAATTTTTAACATTTGTGTAGGAGTCAACTTACAATTTTAAGTAAGAAGAGCTTTATAGTTTTAGCTAAATATAATTTAAAAATTGGTAATCGATTTGTTTACAGCATAGTTGGGATTCGCCAAAAAAAAAGACTAGCCTATCTGTATGGCAAGTCTCTTTAGTCTGCTCTCCGCAATGACCTAATTGTTTAGGTAATATTATATATAGGTATCGGGGCTGCATTTTTCTCACTTTTTTGCGTACCGAAACATGGAGCGAAAGCATCGTTACGCTGCCAGCCATTGTTTTCAAATGTTTAGGTAGTTTTCTCATAATTCGTTAATAATTGATTAGGGATTAAATATTTGGTTAATGATTATTTGGATGGGATGTCGCTGGATTGCAGATAGTATTAGTAGATAATAAATATAATGTGTAGTATTAATTATGCAAATCAAAATTTAATGGAATTTCCTGTTTTAAGTCCAGATAGGGTATGAACGATTTTTTGCTGATCAGTAAATAACACCATTAATGGTTGATGTTTTTAAATCCAATGGTTGGGAATGGGGAGGAGATTGGGTAAGTTTTAAAGATCAGCGGCACTTACAGATCGACTATGGCTATACATGGCAACAGTTGCAGACCAAAATGAGCCTTGGCGAGCAAAAGAATAGCTATGTAATTCCGGACAGAGAGCCAGTTACCGTATCTAACCTTTATGGTACCTACATCTGCATTAAATTTTAGAACAGGGCCCTCAACTAACTTTGAAAAGATTGAAAAAATACCAGTGATCCAAAAAGGTGAGTATGTTGCAGAAATTTCGCGCAATGGAGAATAGAGTTTGGTTACCTACCAAGAATTACAGGGCTACGTTAACAATAAATATCTTTCAAAGTAATTGATTCGTTTCTAATAGTTTGTGAATCAATGGTTAAATTTCAGGTTTCCCGCAGATTGCGCAAAAGACGCAGATTTTGTTTTTAACTACAGAATGTACAGAGCGCAACACGTAATTAATATCTGTGCGCATCCTTTTTATCTGTGGTTAATTCTCTTTCTGATGGTCGGTGGTTTACCTGCCATATATCGCTTAAACCGCAATATTATTCGATAATTTATACTCAGATGGCGTAATTCCCGTCTGTTTTTTAAAATATTTGCCAAAAAAAGAGGAGTTGCTAAAGCGTAGTTCCATGGCAACCTCCGAGATATTCATAACGTGGCTGGTTAATAATAGTTTCGCCTCCCTGATCACCATTTCATCAATAACTTCTCCCGCTGTTCTATCGGTTACCTGTTTAACAACCTGCGATAAATGCCTTGGCGTAATGCGTAAACAGTTAGCATAATAAATTACACGTTTTTCCTTCTTAAAGTTTTCTGATACCAACGATAAAAACCGATTGGTGAGTTCTGTCTTGCTATCATGAGCAAAAGGTATTGGATCTTTCTGTTTATTCTTTAACAAAAAGAGGTCGTACAGTAGTTCCAGGAAGCTATTGTGCACAATATTTTTAATCTGCGGGGTATCTTTAGGTACATTCAGCTTTTTGTGCAGGGCAAGCATATCATAGTAAATGAATGTATATTCTTCCTTTGATAATGAAAATTTATGAGTAGGATCGTTCTGGAACATTCTGTAAGCTTCTCCGCTATTAAAGAATATCCCCTTGGTTTTTAAATAATTTTTGTTAAAATGGATGCTGATGAAAGAAACGTCACTGTTATCCTTAATCTCATAAACGGCATGTGGAAAAATGAGTAGAATATCTCTTTGGTTTAATACATGCTCTACAAAATTTATTCGAAGGTTCATTTTTCCTTTTGTGATCAGAATTAAAGCATAACTCGATACGCGGAAAGGTTCCGAACTGCAATAATGCGGATCACTACTGTGATGGATTTTTGCCATTAATCCATCATTTAAAGAAAGTGCTTCCTCATGGTTTTTTTCTGAAAAAGTTTTATTGAGTAACTCTTGTTGCATAAAATCGATCAGCGTTTTTTAATAATTTCTTAACAGATTCGATCATCTTTTGCACTACAATTTTAGCCACCCTTTTACGGATAGTTTTTCGCCCTTTTATCTGTCGGATTTTGTACTGGCAAATGTAATGTTCGAGATCAATTTTGCAAGAATAATTTTTTAAAATGACTAATTTCTGATTAATTTTCAATCTTTTGATTAATAAATATTAAATTTTAATTGACTTGAAAACAGTAATTTATGTTATTTGTTGTGCTGTTTTTTATATTTTTTATCGTTTTACTATTTTATAATAAAAGTCAGAATGTCAATTGGTCAATTCATCTGAATGTCACATTTTGCCGATCCAACTTTTTGACCAATATATCCCACATTTGAACCTTTTTTTGGCTTCAATTCCGCGTTAAAATTGTGTTATCAAATCGTTTGGTTAATACGGCCTTAATCTACATAGTGGATTTTAATCTCTACAAGTAGCATTCAGGTGCAGGCCAAATTTTCAGAACAGGGTTTTAAAAACTGAAGAATATAAGTGTTTCAGCATGCGTAAAAAATTACAAGATAGAATTGCCTCTTTTAAGGATGCGGCGGTGATAAAAGAAAAGGGATTATATCCTTATTTCAGGTCGATAGAATCAGGCCAGGATACCGAGGTGGTTATAAATGGAAAAAAGGTACTCATGTTTGGTTCAAATTCCTATTTAGGGTTAACCAATCATCCTAAAATAAAAGAAGCCGCAAAAGCAGCCATCGAAAAGTATGGAACTGGCTGCGCAGGATCGCGGTTTTTGAACGGTTCGCTCGATATTCACCTCGAATTGGAAAACCGTTTGGCCGAATATGTGGGCAAAGAGGCTGCAGTACTTTTTAGTACTGGTTTTCAGGTCAACTTAGGGGTAATATCCTGTTTATTAGATCGTAATGATTATCTGTTGCTTGATGAGTACGATCATGCCTCAATTATTGATGGAAGCCGTTTGGCCTTTTCGCGCACAATTAAATATGCGCATAACGATATGCAGGATCTGCGCCGAAAACTAAGCAGATTACCTGAAGATGCCGCTAAACTGATTGTTTCTGATGGTATTTTCAGCATGGAAGGCGATTTAGTTAATCTTCCTGAAATGGTAGAGATTGCCAACGAATTTGGCGCCAATATCATGATGGATGATGCACATAGTCTTGGTGTAATCGGTTTTAATGGCTCCGGTACAGCATCACATTTTAACCTTACTGAAGAGGTAGACCTCATTATGGGTACTTTTAGTAAATCGCTGGCCTCTTTAGGTGGTTTTATTGCTGGTAGTGCCGAAACCATCGAGTATATCAAGCACCGTGCCCGCTCACTGATGTTCAGTGCAAGTATGCCACCTTCTGCTGTGGCAAGCGTAATTGCTGCATTGGATATCATCGAATCTGAGCCTGAAAGGATTGATAAACTCTGGGCCAATACAGAATATGCGAAGAAACTTTTGCTTGAGGCTGGTTTCGATATTGGGCACAGCAATAGTCCGATTATTCCCATTTATATTCGCGATAATACCAAAACCTTTATGATTACGAATATCCTGCAGCAAAACGGGGTATTTGTAAACCCAGTTGTTTCGCCCGCAGTACCTTCCGATTCGTCTTTGATCAGGTTTTCTTTAATGGCCACGCATACTTTCGATCAGATCGAATCAGCCATAAGCAAACTAAGTGCTGCTTTTAAAGCTGTTAACGTAGAATTAGTAGGAAGCCAATCATGAGAGAACTGGTAAAGGTTTCTGGTAAAAAGGCATTGGCTGCTTTTGTGGATTTTCCTCATGAATTATATGCTGGCGATGTAAATTACGTGCCCGAACTTTTTATTGCCCAGCGCGATCTGCTTACCCCAGGCAAACATCCTTTTTACGAACATTCGGAAATACAGCTTTTTTTGCTGTACGACGAAGGTAAAGTAGTTGGGCGCATTGCAGCAATTAACAATAGAAACCACAATAAGGTTTACGGCGGACATGACGGTTTCTTTGGTTTTTTCGATTGTATAAACGATGTGAAGGCTGCCTTGCAACTTTTAAATGGAGCACAGAATTGGTTATCGGAAAGAGGGCTGACAAAAGTTTTAGGTCCGGTAAATTTTTCGACCAATGAAGTATGCGGATTACTGATTGAAGGTTTTGACGGGCCACCTGTAGCCATGATGCCATATAATGCACCATATTATCTGTCGCTTTTGGAACAAACTGGTTTTCAGAAAAATGTCGATTTAAGGGCCTACCGCTACACCGCGGGCAATTATAGCGAAAGATCGGTTAAACTGCTGGATAGGATAGAAGAACGGTTACTCCGTAACGACATCGTGCTGCGTAAAATCAACATGAAAAAATTCAAGGAGGAGTGTAACGCCGTGAGGGAGGTATACAACAAAGCATGGGATAAAAACCTTGGTTTTGTACCGATGACGGATAAAGAATTCGACTATACGGCAAATGACTTAAAACTGATCCTCGACCCTGAGTTTTGTATCCTGGCCGAGCAGCATGGCAAGATTGTAGGTTTTGCATTGGCCATTCCCGATATCAATCAGATCCTGATCAAAATTAAACGCGGTAGGTTGTTCCCAACAGGTTTAATCAAGCTTTTGACCAATAAAAAGAAAATTGATGGCATCCGTATTTTGTTGCTTGGTGTGGTAGATGGCTACCGTAAAATGGGGATTGAAGCTTGCCTTTACGGTCGTATCATCAAACATTTCAAGGCTAAAAACATGAAATATGCAGAGGCCAGCTGGACTTTAGATCATAACGATCTGATCAATAAACCTATTGAAGATATTGGTGGAAAACTATATCGTAAATACAGGATTTTGGAGAAAGCGATATGAAAAAGCGGGTGTTGATTACAGGAGCGACAGGATTTGTAGGGTACCACCTGATTAAATCTGCTTTGGCGAATGATCTTGAAGTGTATGCGAATGTACGGCAATCGGCCACTGCAACACATCTTAAAGATTTTCCGATCAACTATGTTGACCTTGATCTTTCTTCTATATACCTGTTGAAGGAAAATATAGAGGAAAAAAGATACGACTACATCGTGCATGCGGCTGCGGTAACCAAGGCCAAAAAACGCGATGATTACAATCAGGTAAATGCTATTTATACCCGGAACCTGGCTTTGGCGGCTTCTAAATCAATACATAGAATAAAGAAATTTGTATTTATCAGCAGTTTGGCTGCGTTGGGGCCTTTAAATCAAAAGAATGAAAAACTGACTGATATGGGGGCATCAAATCCGGTAACCAATTATGGGATCAGCAAAGCACTCGCTGAGACGTACTTGGCTCAGATTCCGAATCTGCCCTTAATCACCTTTAGGCCCACAGCAGTATATGGCCCACGTGAGAAAGACATTTTTATATTAATTAAAACGATTAAAGCAGGGCTGGAGCTGTATATCGGCAAACAGGAACAGGAACTGAGCTTTGTGTATGCCACCGATTTGGCTAATATCATTATAAAAGCACTTGCATCTGATGTAGTTGGCAAAAGTTATAACATTTCTGATGGGGCAGTTTATAACCGCTCTGCACTAGCTTCCCATGTGCGTAAGGCTTTAAACAAAAAAACATTGACCGTGAATGTACCTGTACAGATGATCAAGAGCCTTGCCTGGTCGATGGAACGGTTGTATGGCATGTTTAATAAGATTCCGGCCCTAAATGTAGATAAGATAAAAGAACTCACCGCCCTCAATTGGGGCTGCGACATTAAAAATATTCAGAACGACTTTGGTTTTGTGCCCCAATTCGGGCTCGAACAAGGGCTTAACGAAACCATAAACTGGTACCGTAAAAACAATTGGTTATAAGATTTTAAATAAAATAGAATGAAACAACAAGTAAAAGCAGCTGAAGGCAAGCTGGGAATATTAATGCCTGGATTAGGCGCTGTAGCAACAACCATGATTGCCGGAGTTGCTGCAATTAAAAAAGGGATATCAAAACCTATCGGTTCGTTAACACAAATGGGCACAATCCGTTTGGGAAAAAGAACAGAAAAAAGAGAACCAAAAATTAAAGATTTTGTGCCTCTGGCTGGTCTTGAAGACTTAGTTTTCGGTGGCTGGGATGTTTATGAAGATAATGTTTACGAAGCGGCGATGAATGCCCGCGTATTAGACGCTAACCTGTTGCGCGATGTACGTGAGGAATTACAGGCCATTAAACCAATGCGCGCTGCTTTCGATAGAAATTATGTAAAAAACCTGGATGGTAAATATGTAAAAGATCTCGATAACCGTTACGAACTGGCTTTAGCCGTGATGGAAGATATTAAAAACTTCAAAGCAGAAAACAATTGCGATCGTATTGTACTGGTTTGGTGTGGTTCTACAGAGATTTATTTCGAGCCATCAGAAGTGCACGAATCACTGGCTGCTTTTGAGCAGGGTTTAAGAGATAACGATTTGCGTATTGCGCCAAGTATGATCTATGCCTATGCTGCATTAAAATTAGGAATTCCTTTCGCTAACGGAGCGCCAAACTTAACGGTTGATATTCCTGCCTTAATCGAACTGGCTAAAGAAACCGATACCCCAATTGCTGGTAAAGATTTTAAAACTGGTCAAACTTTAATGAAAACCATTTTGGCGCCTGGTTTGGCGGCACGATCGTTAGGTGTAAACGGTTGGTTTTCTGATAACATTTTAGGTAACCGCGATGGTTTGGTGTTAGATGATCCTGATAACTTTAAAACCAAAGAAGTATCTAAACTGGGTGTATTAGAAGATATCTTTAAACCAGAGGTTAACCCTGATTTGTATGGCGATATGTACCACAAAATCAGGATCAACTATTATCCGCCTCACGGTGATAACAAAGAAAGCTGGGATAACATCGATATTTTCGGTTGGTTGGGTTATAAAATGCAGATCAAGATCAATTTCCTTTGCCGCGATTCGATTTTAGCCGCACCAATTGTATTAGACCTTGCTTTGTTTATCGATTTGGCTAAACGTGCAAACCTATCGGGCATTCAGGAATGGTTATCATTCTACCTGAAATCGCCACAAACGATTCCAGGTGTACCTGCAGAAAACGATATTTTTAAACAGTTGATGAAACTTCAGAATACCTTACGTTACATCATGGGCGAAGAATTGATCACCCATTTAGGTCAGGATTACGAAGAAGAACTGATAGAAACGGTATAGTGTTTATCCACAAATTTCTTTCAACGGCTCTGGGAATCGGGTATATCGGCAAGGGCGCAGGTACTTATGCTGCTATAGCAACCTGCATCTGCTGGCATCTTTTCCAGAGCCCTTATACCAACCCTTATTTATGGCCGATACTTTTCACTATGCTCATCGTGATGTTGGGGGTGATGAGTGCCGATCGGGTGGAAGAGATTTGGGGAAAAGACCACGGTAGGGTGGTGATTGATGAAGTGGCCGGAATGTGTATTACCCTGTTATTTGTGCCTTTAAAATGGCAATATACGCTTATCGGGCTGATTCTTTTTAGGTTTTTCGATATCCTCAAGCCGCTTTACATCCGCAAACTCGAAGAATTGCCAGGTGGTTGGGGTGTAATGGCCGATGATGTGCTGGCCGGGATTTATGCAAATGTTATACTGCAACTGGTTGTTGTTTTAGAACTGTTTTAACCATGATGTTCACTTATCTAAAAGCACAGGCATCATCCTTAGTGGCCTCGGCAATAGATTTCAGTGTCACCATTATTGCCGTAAACCTTTTTGGCTGGTGGTATCTGGCGGCAAGTATTACAGGTACGGTTACAGGTGGAGCAGTTAATTTTTATGTGAACCGGAAATGGGTTTTCGAAAGTGAATCTACAGCCATTAAATGGCAGATATTGAAATATATTTTGGTATGGGTAGGCAATCTGATTATCGTAACCGCAGGTGTGTTTATCCTCACCTATTTTTTTAATCTCAATTATGTTCTCGCTAAAGTGCTTAGTTCAGTTTTAACAGGGGTAAGCTACAATTATATCATGCAAAAGCAGTTTATTTTTTCAAGTTAAATGAAACCGATCTATTCATTTTTTCTCCTCGTGGTGCTCAGTTTTATTTTGCAGGTAAAAGCTTTTGGCCAGAGAACAGTCGTATCTGGCATAGTGCGCGATGCGGTTACCAAGGAAACGCTACCCAATGTTTCTGTTTTCTTTAAGGATACCAAGATAGGCATACAGACTGATGTAAACGGAAAGTACACATTGGTTTCTCCCGATCCTCAAAATGAGATCAGTTTTAATTATGTGGGCTATCGGGCAGTTTTTAAAAATATTATGCCATCTGCAACGCAGGAGCTTGATATTGCCCTGGTTCCTGATTCGAGAGCCTTGGACGAAGTGATCATTGTGGGTGGAAAAAAGGTAAAATACCGCAATAAAGATAATCCGGCTGTAGAATTGATCCGCCAGGTAATTGCGCATAAAGATGAAAACCGGATTAAGAGTTACAATACAGTGTCTTTTAGGCAATATGAGAAGATGTTGTTCTCGTTGAGCAATGTTTCGGATAAGTTTAAAAGCAAAAGGATGTTCAGAAATTATCAGTTTTTATTTCAGGAGCAGGATTCGACCTTAATTGGTGGAAAAAATCTCCTGCCTGTATACATTCAGGAACAATTATCCAACCATTACCTCAGTAAAGATCCTGAAAAAAATAAAACGGTTGTTATTGCCGAGAAACAGGTAAACTTCGATAGCAGGTATATCGATAATAAAGGAATGAAAACTTATTTCGACAGGATGTACCAGGATATCGATATCTATAAAAATAACATTTCGGTGATCAGTAATGAGTTTTTAAGTCCGATTTCGGATGGAGCCCCTGCTTTTTATAAGTTTTTTATTACTGATACGTTAAAAAATCAAAAACCTCAGGTTATTGAACTTTCTTTTACCCCCCGAAATACAAACGATATGTTGTTCGAAGGAAAGATTTATGTAACGAACGATAGCCATTACGCCGTTACGGGTGCTTCATTTGGGGTAAATAAAAACATTAACCTCAATTTTGTACGTGCGTTAAAAATCGATCTCGATTTCGAAGCCAACAACAAAGGTAAATACAGCTTAAGCAAAAGCAATCTATTAGCCGATTTCGGTATAGGCAAAACCAAAGGCATAGGTTTTACCGGCGAGCGTACCGTTACCTATAAGAATTACCAATTTGATACGGTTCTGCCCGATACTATTTTTCAAGGGAAAAGTACTGTGGTGTTGGGCGATGCAGCAAAAAAAGACGATAAATTCTGGGAGCAAAACAGACTGGATACCATTTCGAAGAACCAGCTGAAGATTTATGGCAATATAGATACCCTGCAAAACCTGCCATCTTTTAAAAGGACCATGAAAATCGTTACGCTTTTATTTGCAGGTTACCAGAATCTCGGTCCTTACGAAATTGGTCCGGTAAATACATTTTACAGCTTTAACAATGTAGAAGGCTTAAGGCTGCGGGTAGGCGGCCGAACAACGCCCGAGCTTAGTAAACGTTATTATTTCGAAAATTATTTAGCCTACGGTATTAAAGATGAGAAATGGAAGTTTTTCCTTTCCGGAACTTATTCGCTGAATAATAAATCGATCTACGAATTTCCTCAAAACTACATTAGGGCCAGTTTTCAGCGCGATACTAAAATACCTGGACAAGAACTCCAGTTTGTGCAGGAGGATAATTTCCTCCTCTCGTTTAAAAGAGGAGTAAACGATATGTTGCTCTATAACGATTTTTACCGCCTGGATTATGTTAAAGAATTCGAAAACCACTTTTCTTACAACCTTGGCTTTAAAAAGTGGAGCCAAACACCTGCCGGTGGACTCAATTACCTAAACGGAGCAAATCAGTCTGTTAACCGGTTAAGTACCAGTGAAATTTCCTTGCAACTAAGGTACGCGCCGAACGAAAAGTTTTATCAGGGAAAAATATACCGTGTACCCATTGCCGATCGCTATCCGGTATTTAATTTACGTTATACCGCAGGTTTGAAAGGCGTTTTCGGTGGCGAATACAATTACCATAACTTAATGGGAAGCATCGATAAACGTTTTTATTTATCGCAGTTAGGTTATAGCGATGTAACTTTCGAAGGCGGTTATATTGCCGGAAAAGTACCCTTCCCTTTATTGGCTATACATCGTGCCAACCAAACTTACGCCTATCAGCTTAACTCTTACAACCTGATGAACTTCCTTGAGTTTGTGAGCGACCATTATGTGAGCATCAATATCGACCACAATTTTAACGGTTTCTTTTTTAATAAAGTACCTTTAATTAAGCGGTTAAAATTAAGGGAAGTGGTTTCGTTTAAGGCATTATATGGTGGGTTGAGGAATGAAAACAATCCAAATCTCCAATCGGGATTATACCGGTTCCCGGTTTATGAAAATGGCGCACAAAGGACTTATGCTTTGGGTAACGAACCCTACATGGAAGGCAGTGTTGGTGTAGGCAATATCTTTAAATTATTGAGGGTTGATCTTGTAAGGCGTTTCAATTACCTCAATAATCCGGAAGTTTCGGAGTGGGGAATAAGGGCAAGGGTAAAATTTGATTTTTAAGAAAAAAGCTATGGAAACTAAATTAAGGGACAGCCTGCAACAGGGCATATATAAAGTGATTAACCCTTTTGTAAAGGGACTGATTAAAATTGGCTTAACACCTAATGCGGTAACCACCATAGGCTTGATCCTGAATATTGGTGTGGCGGTTATTTTTGTACTCGGTGCCGAAAAATCGAATCGTGGCGATATGTCATACATCGGTTGGGGTGGAGCATTGGTGCTTTTTGCAGGTCTGTTCGATATGCTCGATGGTCAGGTGGCGCGATTGGGAAACATGAGCTCGAAGTTTGGGGCCTTGTACGATTCGGTACTCGACCGTTATAGTGAAATGATCATGTTTTTAGGGATCTGTTATTACCTGGTTGCGCATCATTATTTTTTAAGTTCCTTGTTTGCGTTTATCGCATTAATCGGCTCGATGATGGTGAGTTATACCCGTGCGAGAGCCGAGGGATTAGGTGTGGAGTGTAAAGGTGGTTTAATGCAAAGGCCGGAAAGGGTAGTAACCATTGGCGTTTTTGCTATAGCCTGCGGTATTGCTGGTCATTTTATTGGTGGCGATTACAAAGTTTATGTACCAGGCATTTCATTTCATGTTTTCGAAACGATGTCGATTTTTACCATGCCCATTACCCTAATGGCGGTATTGACCAATATTACGGCTGTTAAAAGGTTACAGGAAGCCAAAAAAGGGCTCGAAGCGCAAGAGTTTAATGAGCGAAAAGGAAATAACAAGGCCGCATTAATTGCTGGTTTGGTATTAGTTGGAAGTTTAACCGGAGTACTTTCCTTTAATGCAAATGCGCAGGGATCAGATCCTTCTCCAATTACTTTTCCAACGCCAAAAGATATCAATAATCAGCTGTTTTATTTACAGCGCGATCCGAATACAAATACCATTATCTGCCAGTTAAATGTAGATAAACATGGCGAAGTAAATAAAGAACAGCCTGTAAATGTTTTTTGGATGCGCTACGGAGATAAAGGCGAAAAGAAAGAGCTGAGTTATATCCAGCGGAAATTTGCATATGGCATTATCAGCAAAAATCTGGGTAACGGTCAGTTCGAATTGCGGTTTACCTCGCATAAAAAACTGCCGATGTACCTGAATAAATCTGGCGCAGATAAAAAATATCATGTTTTTGCTACCATTAATAATAAAAAAATGCAGTTAGAACGGATTTTCCTTCGGATTGAGGGAGGTACCTTTTGGTTTCCGAATGTGAAATATGTAGAGATAAAAGGTTTTGATGCTTCAGAGCCTTCAAAAGTGTTAGTTGAAAGGATTAAGGTTTAGCGGAGGGCGTAATGCGGGTGGCGTTGATTGTCATTCTGAGTGCAACGAAGAATCTTTTGATATGGGGTTGGGTGGCTGTGTGTTATAGATTAGAGATTCTTCACTACGTTCAGAATAATAGTGATTTGTCAGTCTGAGTGGAGTCATCTCTACAAGTCATTTCGAGCGAAGTGAAACGGAGCCGAGAACCACGAAGTGCTCAGCGCAGCTAAATCTATATTCAAAGGTCTCTCCATTCCGCTTCGCTTCATCCGATAGCTATCGGACCGAGATGACGAACCAAGGAGGAGCCGAAGACCTTTATTGGGTCGTCATTCCCAACCCGATAGCTATCGGGTTGATTGGGGATCGTAATGCGATAAGCTTTAAGATTCCCGCCTGCGCGGGAATGACGATCGATTATATGATTTGTCAGTCTGAGCGGAGTCGAAGACCCTACGTTGAGAATGATAAATTGTTTAAGGAAAAGATCCTGAAACAAGTTCAGGATGACGATTAAACGTGAGAGTAGTCGAAGACCAGTTAAAAATATTACCAATGAAAAAGAATTTTGTTTCAAATTCGACCGCATCCATCAGGATGTTTAAAAACGACTTTTTAGAAAGCTTATCAAAAGTTAGGTTTTATGTGCCTTTGATTGTTTATGTTCCAGTGATTGCTTTTCTTTTTTGGAAAGCGCTTTGGGAAATCGAAATGCCCGTTTTAAATTTTGCAGGCTGGTTTTTGTTAGGCCTGGCCATTTGGACCATTACCGAATACATCCTGCACCGCTACGTGTTTCATTTCGAGCCAGATGCAGAATGGGGCAAGAAAATCCATTTTATTTTTCATGGGGTACACCACGATTATCCCAATGATGCCAAAAGATTGGTAATGCCCCCCTCAGCAAGTATCCCTATGGCTTTGGGTTTTTACTTTCTTTTCGATTGGTTATTGCCTGATACAGTGGTTTATCCATTTTTTTCCGGTTTTATGATCGGCTATCTTTTTTATGATATGGTACATTATGCGCTTCATCATGCCAATTTTAAAAGCGGTTTCTGGAAACAGTTAAAACAGCACCATATGCTTCACCATTATTCCGATTCGACCAAGGGTTATGGGGTAAGCTGGACTTTTTGGGATCATATTTTTAGATCTAATTTTGATAAAAAATAACATGCAGCAAGAGGTATTGCTTAAAAACAGTTTTTATAATCTTCGGAATATTTATCTAACAGTTGCTATATCTGTTGGATATCTATTGTTATCAGTACTACTGGTCGGCTTTAAAACCGACCAGCTGGTGCTGATTTTTATTTTTAACGCTTTGTTTTATATCTCGAAGGGAACCAGGCAGTTTATCCTCGGCTTTTCAATCTTTATCGTCTATTGGATACTGTTTGATTACATGAAAGCCTTTCCGAATTATCTTTTTAATACGGTACATATTGAAGATTTATATGA
This sequence comes from Pedobacter ginsenosidimutans, assembly GCF_001442625.1. Lineage (GTDB taxonomy): Bacteria > Bacteroidota > Bacteroidia > Sphingobacteriales > Sphingobacteriaceae > Pedobacter > Pedobacter ginsenosidimutans. The sequence continues at coordinate 46,102 of NZ_LMZQ01000015.1, forward strand.
CCTGGAAAAAAATACTTTCGGCATTAACTACCATGGCTTAATACTTACACCTAACGAGTATTGGAAAATAAACAGTACTGCATTTTTAGATGTATTAACAGGGTTTTTCTACCTGATGTGGGTACCTGTTCCGCTGGCCTTCGCTACTTATCTTTTTTTTAAGAATAAGGAACAGTTTGTTCGGTTCTCGCTCACCTTTGTCTGGGTAAATTTATTGGGCTTTGTGGTTTACTATGCTTTCCCGGCGGCACCGCCATGGTATGTGCAGGAACATGGCTTCGGATTTATCGCGAAAACTGCCGGCAATACTGCCGGATTGGCCCGGTTTGATCATTATTTTAACATTACGCTCTTTCATGGCATATACAGCAAAGGTTCTAATGTATTTGCAGCTATGCCATCGCTGCACTCATCATATCCTGTTATTGTTGTTTATTACGGTTTAAAAAACCGTTTGGGGAAAATTAATATTTTCTTTTTTACTGTAATGCTGGGTATCTGGTTTTCTGCCGTATATACCAGTCATCATTATACGCTTGATGTCCTGGCTGGAATAAGCTGCGCCATATTGGGTATTATTTCTTTTAATTATTTAATGCGCAACACAGGTTTGAAGCACTTTGGAAAAAAACTGATCAACGCCATTAGTAATTAAACAACCAGCATTGATCAGGTACGATGTTTCAGTATATGATGTTATGCTGAAAGGTTAAGTGGTGTTTGGCTGTTACGCATGGTTAAAGCCTGACAGTTGCTTTTTGCTTTCGCAAGCAGGTAAAATTCTACAGTAGCGATAAGGATAAGTGTATAGCCAAAAAGTTCGAGCGATTCTTCTGACACATTCTTCACATCACGGATATATTGATTTTCCATAACGGCCATCCAAAACACTTTTCTACCATATAAACGCGCGAAAATATAAGTAGTTAAAATTCCAGATAATAGTATCCCAAAGGAAAATTTGTTTACAAAACCGTTTAGGTTAGAAAAAAAGAGTCCTTTATTTCTGTATATAATAATAATTGCAAGAAAAAGTAAAGCAAAAGCGCCGGTTTGCCACGCCCCATCATAAACATGTTCATCAAGAAAAGCGTCTTGCTCTCTGATGAGAGACGCCATTGTGAAGCTAAATAAGGCAAAAGCAAGTGGGAATGATGATTTATGTTTAAATGAAATATAAAGGTAAGTAAGGGCACTTAATAATAGCAGCAAGCTCTGCACATATTCTACAATTGATTGTTCACTGAATTTATTACTTCCTGCTTCATGCTGCACATTCCACTTCAGAAATTCAGACAATAAAACCATTATTGAACCATAAATAAGAAATCGGATAATAGCAGTTTTTAAACCGCTTGGGCTTGATGAGATAGTGGGACTGACCATTTTTTATTGAATTTGCATTTGTCATCAGCTAGAAAAATCAATAAACATGATTCTGCCGATAAGTTAGACTACAAATTTCGCTCAAGAACCATTGCTAAAAAAGGTCTATAAGTCCTAAAAATTGGTTAAAAAGTACGAATATTTCAAAATTTAAAAATATAGTTTTTTGTTTATGTTATTCAATTTAGATAAGGGCCATAAGTAATTAAAAAAGCCCAATAGTTGATCTTAAACGACCGGCTATTGGGAATGTTATATGTTTATGCAGTACTGTGTATTTTAAATACAAACTGTTATATTTAACTGAAACAAAAGTAAATATGGATTCGAACATTGTTACCCTTAGCGTTATCAATTATATTAACGATTATGATTATTACGATTCGCTCACAGATTTAAATAGCGATACAAACTCAAAATCTTTTACTAAACTGAGCGAAATCAGGGAAAGAAATAAACGTCATATTTCAGAGCTTTTTCCGAATGTGAAATTTCGCGATAACAAAAACCAGCTACTTGCAGTAGGTAGTTTTAAGCATGCAGTTAAAGCGAAGATCGAAACATTATCGAAGAAAGAAATAGAAGATTATCTCGAAACATTTAAAAAAGATGCCAAAAAAATAGCCAGGCTTTATAGAAAGATCAGGAAATAACTGCGAGATTTTCTTGGTACTAAAGTGATAAACCTGGTTTGGTATTGAACAGGTTATTTTATATTAACATTAGCGCTGTATTTTTGGTTATCTATAGGGTTAGTATAAGTTTTCAATTTTTGTGTCATGACAGCAGCAATCGATTCAATCGGCAACGGCCATTTTCAAGGTGTATGCCCATGTGGTAAGGGTGATAAATCGGATCTGGAAAGAATTCCACGGACATTTATGATGAAAACCCTGTTATTCTGGTTGCCTATGAAACGGTATAGGTGTTACCGTTGCATGCGTAACCGCTGGGTGCTTGGAAGAAAATCACATCAAATCAGCCATTAAAATCTATTCATGTAACACCAGGATTGCTTTTACCGATTTGTTTAGTACCTGATTAACCGTACTACTGGTAAATAACCGGTAAATAATATTGTGGTGATGTTTAACTAAACAAAGTATATCGGTATGGTTGCTTTTAATGAAATCCATAATACCGTTTGGCGCACTACTGTCCATAATGTAGTTAAATTCTATTTTTGTATCAGGAAGTAATTCTCTGATCCTTTTTTCTCCGGTTTGGATATGTACCTCATCCGATTTTTCAGCAACATAAAGTACCTGCATTTTTCTTGTACCCGAAGCTTTTAAGAGTTCGCTCAGTGCTGTAATATCTTTAGGTGATAAAACGGTTTCATAGTCGGTGGCCAGCGTAATAATGGGAAAGTTTGTAAAACTGCTTTCTAAAGGGACAATTAGCGTTGGGATTCTCATTTTGGTAACCACCATACTGGCATTGCTACCCACAATACCACTAATGCCTGTTGCTCCGGTAATGCCCATTACCAAAAGTTCTACGGGATTTTTTTCTGTATGATTGGTAATTACTGCCCTTAAAAAACCAACATCGCAGGTGGTTTCCAATTTAACATCGGTATAGTTTTCTTTTGCCTTAATGTTTCCGGCCCATTCTTTTAAGGCAGCCCTTTTATTTTCATAATAAGATTCGATAAAAATGGCATTATAAGTACTGTTGTTTATTCCTTCGGTAGGGTGGATGGCATGGATGGCCACAACCTCCATTTTTAGTGTTTTTGCCATAGCTAAGGCGTAAGCCAGGGCGTTTCCTGCACTTCTCGAAAAATCTGTTGCTACAAGTATCTGTTTCATTTTTGAAAAATAATAGGATGATTTGAATAGGGTTAGATAAACAAATGAAAAAGCATAAATAACAAGATGGCTAAAACAATCGATACTGGCAAAGTAAGGATCCAGGCTAAGCCAATATTTTTTAAGGTGTTATTGTTTAAATTTTCTTTTCCGCCAGAGGCCACCATGGCACCGGCTATCCCGCTTGATAATACATGTGTTGTACTTACCGGTAAGCCGAAGGCTGTGCTTAAACCGATGGTAGATGCGGCTACAATTTCGGAAGTTGCACCCTGAGCATAATTTAAATGTTCGTTTCCAATCTTTTCGCCAATGGTAACCACTATCCGTTTCCAGCCAATCATGGTGCCAAGCCCTAGTGAAATGGAAATTAACAGTACAACCCATAGAGGTGCAAACTCAACCACTTTAGCTAATTCAGTAGTGTTATCAGCCAGGAACTGATCGTCGGTTTTGTTAATGATGAGTGTTTTATCCGTTCTTACTATTTTTACCGAAGCAATTACGTCTTCTATCTGCTTTCGGAAAAGATAAGTATTTTTTTTATCTGTTTCATTTTTTAGCGACAGGTGGAATTTAGCCTTGTCTATTTTAGTTACCAGGGTGGTAATATCCAATCTTTTGCCCTGATTAAGTGCTGCTGTTTTTTGAAGCACCTGTTCGGTCTGGTTCAGTTGGGAAAGTATTTTATCATTTGGGATATGGTGATTTACCGCAAATTTTGCAGGCAAAAAAGCAATCAGGATCAACATGAGTAAGCCAACACCTTTTTGTCCGTCGTTACTGCCATGAAAAAAGCTAACTAAGGTACAAGTAGTGATGAGTAAACCCCTGATGAGTAAAGGAGGACGGTCGTTTTCACCATGCGGGATGTGGAAAAGCGCATGGTACTTCACAATATGTTTTAAAAAGTACATGAGTAAAACGGCCAGGCCAAAGCCGATAATGGGCGATAAAATTAATGATAAGCCAATTTCTTCGGCCTTGCCCCAGTTTACGCCTTTGCCTCCATAATACCAGGTAAATGCCAAACCAGCACCAATCATAGCACCGATCATGGTGTGCGAACTCGAACAGGGAATGCCCAAATACCAGGTGCCCAGATTCCATGCAATAGAGGCCAGTAAAACAGCCAGTACCATTGCTGCCCCAACGCCAATAGGAAGATTCATTAAGGCATCCAAGGGTACGAGTTTTAAAATACCCATGGCTACGGCTATCCCACCGGTAAATACCCCCATGAAATTCCAAAAGCCCGACCAGGGAATAGCGATAACAGGTTTAAGTGCCTTGGTATAAATCACTGTAGCTACTGCATTGGCCGTATCGTGAAACCCGTTAACAAATTCGAAACCAACTACGGCAAGCAAGCAGATTATAAAAATGATGACAAGAGGTGTACTTAAATCGGTGTTTCCCAGAAAGGGAATGATGTTGCAGAACGACGGCATAAGATCAGTTTGGATATCCATAGCAGATAACGGTATCTGCGCTATTCAAATAAATGAATAAGTAGCTGATTTAAATCGTGTTGTAGGTTAAATGATTGTTATCAATGTGTTAATGCGCAAATTGTAGTAAAAGAAAAAGGCTGTTGTGGTATAAGGTACGTTGTTTGTTCCACTTCAAAAATATCAAAGCTGTAGATGTAACCTGGTCCAGGTAAGGGCGGTAGTTCAATGGCATTAAATGAGCCATCTTTTGAGAGGTAAGTCTAAGTTCAGTTGGCATTTTTGTTCCGGCATTTGCGGGGGATGAAAGTTTAGTATAAACTATAAATTCGCCATTGGTTTGTATCTGATTTATTAATGAATACTTAACATCTAATTAATCAAAAAATAAACTCGGGACTCTAGTTTTGCTGGAAATAGAATCATCCATTTTTTATGGAATATCCCTCACTTTCAGATCGACAATTACTAGAAGAATGTTCGCGCGACAACCTGAAAGCGTTTAATGTTTTATTTGACAGGTATTTTAACAAGCTTTTTAAATATGCGCTTGGTTATGTAAGCGATGAATGTTTTGCAGAAGAGGCAATGATGGACTTGATGATGTGGCTGTGGGAGAAAAGGCACACACTCGAAGTACAGGGAGAGTTTAAACATTATATTTTTAGGGCGGCGAAAAACGCAACCATTAAAGCGATCAGAAAAAAGGCCATCGAAACGGCTTCAATAGAAAGTATAGAAAATCACATCTGTTTTACCAGTAACACCGCCGATTATGCAATTTTAGCAAGTGAACTAGAGCAGAACTATCAGGATAAGCTTAATCTTTTAAGTCCTCAGCGCAAAATTGTTTTCCAAATGAGCAGGGAAGAAGAGCTGAGCCATGCCGAAATTGCCAATAATCTCGATATTTCGATCAACACGGTGAAAAACCATCTCAAATTTTCGTTGAACCATTTCCGTAAAAGCTTGCTGAGATATAGAGATGCTGCATTAATTGTTAGCCTTCTACTGCTTTGGCATTAAGCTAATCCCTCCTTTTATTGCTTCTATTAATCTTTTTTTTAAAATTAATTTATTTGATTATCAGTTGCTTATGTGTTTTTTTTGGAGGTGCATTAGCCCCTTAGCGCTTTTTTTGTCCCTTGTTAGCTGAAGGCGATTAATATGCGCCGAGCCAAACAAACATGACCAAGTTGGTTGATCAATTACTTCTAGAAAAATTCCTTAAAGGTGAATGTTCTGCACAAGAAGAGCAAATGGTGCGCTTATTCTTAAAACAGCCAGAATCTGAAATCTTATTAAGCAAAATCCTCTCCTCCAATCAGGCCAAAGATTGGGCGCTATTTGAAGCAGAGGATGTTCCGCATATTAAACAACAATATTGGAACAATTCAATCAACCAAAGAATTACGGACAAACAAGAGGAGCAAGAGTTAAAGGCGAAAAAGCGCTTCAATTTTAAATACGCAGCCATCTGGACCACGCTGGTAATCACTACACTAAGTGTTTACCTGATCATGCATTTTAGTAAACCCGATCAACAGGTATTGGCTTTTATTGAGCATAGTAACCCAAATGGTCAGCGGTCTAAAATAATTTTATCCGATAGCAGTGTAGTGTACCTTGGTGCCGGCAGCCGCTTAAAATACCCGGAAACATTTTCAGCAGCTAAAAGAGAAATTAGCCTGTATGGAGAAGCTTTTTTTGAGGTAACAAAAAATCCCAAAAAACCTTTCATTATCCATACCGGAAAGGTTAGCACCCAGGTTCTTGGCACCTCTTTCAAAATAGAGGCATTTAACAATAAAGCCCTAATGGTAGAGGTAGCAACCGGAAAAGTAAGGGTAAACAGAATAAAGGGAAATAGGACCGAATCATTGGCAATCCTTACACCCGGACAACGGGTGGTTTATTTCCGTGGCAAAGCCAATACCGGAGGTGTCGACATTGCTGATGTTACTGGTTTTAAATCATCGCAGCTGGCCTTCCATAATTCAACCCTTTTAGAAATCTGTGAAACACTTGAGCGCTGGTATAATGTTAAAATCATTTTCAAAAAACGGCAAAAATCGATGGAACGGATGACACTAACTATGGATGCAACTGTATCGATAAATAAGCTGTTAAATGTACTTTCTGCTGCAGGAAAATTCCAATATAATATTAAAAATAACGAAATAACTATCCGTTAACATTCAAAAAAATAGGAAAGGAAATCAATGGATTAAAAATAACAAACTTCCCCATCCATAGGGCGGGGAAGCAGTCTTTATCGCATTATAATCGCTTGCTTTTCGACGACAGAGCGATTAAATGAAGAAAAAAATCAACAATTATTCCGGTTTATAACCGGGCAAACTATTAATATACAAATTTATGCAAAAAGGATTACATCCTACAATTAAGTTTATGATGAGGTGTTCATTTATGCTTTTAATCGCACAGTTTACCTTTATCGGCGTGCTTTTGGCCGGGAGCGTTCACAGCCAGAACCTCGATCAGGTAATCGATATCAATTTAGATCATTCAACTGTTAAAGCAAGTTTGTTAAGCATTCAGGAAAAAAGTGGTGTTAAGTTTGTGCTGCCAGAGCGGTTGCTTAGGGGGGTGAAAACCGAAATTACGTTGGGCCAGCAAACTAAAACGGTAAAGTACCTGATTGAAAGAGTACTTGTCGAAACCAATCTCGAATATAAAATAGTAGAGGGTTATGTGGTAATTGCTCAAAAACCAGTTCCTCAGCAGCCAGGGAATATTTCTGGTCGTATTGTCGACGAAAAAGGTGGTCCACTACCTGGCGCTACCTTAAAAGTGCTCGAAACCGGACAAACCATTCAAACTGATCCTAATGGTAATTACACCCTTTCGTTAAAACCTGGTAACTATACCATTGAAATTTCCTATATCTCTTTCCTAACGCAAAGAATGACAGGGGTAACCGTAAAAGAAGGTAAAACTACAGCCTTAAGTTTTTCGATGAAACCTGCAGATAATCAGCTTTCGGAAGTGGTTGTGAGTTATGGAAAACAAAGGTTAAAAGATGTGACCGGATCTATAGCTACTATTGATGCTACTCAGCTTCAGGATATGCCTGTTGGTCAGTTCGCCCAGCAGCTGCAAGGAAAAATTGCCGGTGTACAGATAGCGCAAACCAGCGGGCAGCCTGGGCGTGGAATGGGGTTTATTATCCGCGGCGCGGCTTCATTTTATTCCAGTAACCAACCCTTATTCGTAATCGATGGTACCCCTATAACAGGGAGTATCAATAACATTAATCCAGCAGAAATTGAAAGCTTTAGCTTTTTAAAAGATGCATCCGCAACTGCACTTTATGGATCGAGGGCAGCGAATGGTGTGGTGCTCATTACCACCAAACACGCAAAACCAGGCGATTCGAAGATAGATTTTTCAACTTATTACGGCATCCAGAAGATTCCAACTGGGAAATTGCCTAAAATGATGACGGCAAGGGAATTTGCAACATTTATGAAAGAGCGTGGGGAAGATGGATTAAAATATGAACCGGGTTATACCATCGCTGCAGATTACCATGCCGCTTATGATAATCCCGAACAATACGGTGAAGGAACCAACTGGTTCGATCTGCTAACCCGTTCGGCACCTATCCAGAGTTACGATCTAACGGTTCAATCGGCACGAGAACATTCCTCGTCAACGGTCATTGCCGGATACCAGGAACAACAGGGCGTAGTAATCAATAACGGAACCAGGTTATTTTCCCTAAGATTCAATCAGGATTTTACTTCGGCCAATAATAAACTTAAAGTTGGTTTTAATCTGGCCCCAAGTTATAGAATGGACCATAACAATAGGTTAAATAGCGATGGTGTTGGTGGTTATTTTGAACGTTTTTTCGAAGCCAGCCCACTAATTTCGCCTTATAATCCAGATGGTACCTATATCAGAAATGTGGCCTCTCCGGGTATGGTTGCTTACATCAATCCACTGGCCACTTATGAACTTACCAACGATGATTATAATACTACCCGCATTTTAGGTAATGGTTATCTGAATTACGAATTTTTACCTGGCCTTATTGTAAAAACGAATCTGGGCGTAGATAAAGGGGCCGAGATGCGTAAATATTTCCAGGCAGGATTGGTTACAGGAACGCAGGGACAAACCACGGGAACAAGTTCGTCGGTTGATAACGGTTCGTGGACTGCAGAAGGAAACCTTACCTACAACAAAACCTTTGCAAAAGATCATAGTATTGATGCGCTTGTAGGATACTCGGCGCAACAATTTAGTACCTACAGCAATACCTTAACCGGACTAGGCTTTGCGAGTGATGATATTGAGTATTTAGGTGCGGCTACCAGTGTAACCGGTAGTAGTGGTGCTGGTTCTTACACTTTGCTTTCGGCAATTGCGAGAATTAATTACGCTTATAAGGGCAGGTATCTTTTATCAGCTGCGGTAAGACGTGATGGCTCATCTAAATTCGGCATTAACAAACAATGGGGAAGTTTTCCTTCGGTATCTGCCGGATGGATTGTAACTGATGAAGGCTTTATGAAAAACGTAAAAGGTATCGATTTCTTAAAACTTCGTGCAAGTTATGGCATTACCGGAAATAACTTTTTCGCAGGTAACTACGATTCGCAGGCCACCATAGGTACTTATTATTACAACTTCAATAACATAATTACACAAGGCCAAACCATTAACCGCCTGCCTAACCAGGAGTTAAGGTGGGAGCGTAACAAACAGCTCGATTTAGGTCTTGAATTGGGTATTCTGAACAACAGGATTAATTTTACCTACGATTATTACCGAAAGTTAACTGATGGATTGATTCAACAACGTGCCATCCCAACCTCTTCAGGCTTTTCTCAGATTATATTTAATGTGGGCGAACTTAAAATGTGGGGACATGAATTTTCGGTCAGCTCAAAAAACCTGGTCGGTAACTTTAAATGGAATACCAACTTAAGTCTTTCATTCGACCGCAACCTGATTACCAATTTGGTTGATCCTGGTTTTATCAGAAGAAATGTTACTGTAAGTTCAGATTATTTCCGTCAGCAGGTTGGTCATCATTTAGGAGAGTTTTACGGATTTGTTTTCGAAGGTTTATACAAAGATGCTGCAGATCTGGCTAATTCGGCTAAGTATTTAAGTACCCCTGCAAAACCTAATGGCAATTCAGATATCGGCACCATCAAGGTTAAAGATATTAATGGCGATGGCGTAATTGACGATGTGAACGACCGTACTTTTATTGGCGATCCAACACCAACCTTTACCGGTGGTATGGTGAATAATTTTAAATACAAAAACTTCGATCTGACTGTTGATATGACTTTTTCGGTAGGTGGTAAAATTTTAAATGCCGCCAAATGGGCCTATCAAACCAACATGGATGGTTCGAGGATTTTGCTGGCAGCAGCAGCAGACCGTTGGCGATCGGTAGAAAATCCGGGATCAGGCATTTACCCGAGAACCAAATCTGGAACTACTGGTATTGGCCGTAACGTGAATACACAATGGATTGAGGACGGATCTTATTTGGCTGCCAAAAATATTTCACTGGGTTATACCATACCTGTAAAAAACCTCATGTTGAAAAATCTTCGCGTTTTTGCCTCCGTGCAGCAAGCCTTCGTTATCACCGGTTATTCGGGAATGAACCCCGAAACAAATGTGGGCGGATCAGACCCAACTTTGGGTGTTGGGGTAGATGAAAATGCCTATCCAATTCCAAGAACCTTTTCTTTAGGGATCTCAACCACATTCAGGTAACCATTTAAGTTAAAAAAATGAAAAAGATATATATAGCCATTATACTGTTAACCATTGGTATCAGTTCATGCAAAAAGGATTTTATTGCACTTAATCCCGAAGATTCTTATACTGATGGAGTATTCTATAAAACCGAACAGCAATTCCGTTCTGCTGTGGTAGCTGCTTATGCACCGCTAAGAGATGTTTTAATAAACGACTATTTTACCTCTGAAATGCATTCAGATAATACGGTGTACCAGCCTATTCCTGGAAATAGGGGAACGGCCTATGTAGAGCGTGAGAATATTTCTGATTTTACCAACACCTCTACCAATGCTTATGTTTCGGCAACCTGGCAACACAGTTATACAGGTATTTCACGTTGCAATATCATTATCGAAAGATTAAAAACTTCCGATCTTGCCGATGCCGTAAAAGCCAATTTGGATGGACAGGCCAAGTTTTTAAGGGCGCTTAATTATTTCAAACTGGTTCGCTTATATGGTGGGGTACCACTTTCGATAGCCGAAGTTAAAACAGCAGAAGATGCGTTTAAACCTAGAGCTACTGAAACTGAAGTTTATGCCCAGATTATTGCTGATGCTAAAGATGCCATCAATGAGCTTTCAGCACCAGCTAAATTTCCGCAAACTGGCGAAGCAACAAAAGGTTCGGCCACGATGTTATTGGCTAATGTTTATGCTGTTCAAAAAAAATGGGCAGAGGCCGAAACCCAATTGAATAGTCTGTTAACCATGGGGTACGACCTCAATGCGAATTATGCAGATACCTTTTTACCTGCCAATAAAAACGGAAAGGAATCGATTTTCGAAATCCAGTTTTTAGGCGGTACCATCACAGGTTCTACACCTAATGCACTTTCATTCCACTTTCTGCCCAGAAGTAAGGATACCAGATTGCTCACCGGGATTGCGATCGATAATACAGGTACAGGAGGATGGAATACCCCGAGCAGCGATCTGATTGCCGATTTTGAAGCCAATGATAAACGTCTTGATGCCGCCATTGGTATTGCCGAAGGTACTTACGATGCCAGCAGTTATTTTGTTTACTCGGCAGTTAAAAGTATTGTTAATTATACTCCGGCTGCAGGCAAGGTTGGTGTACCATACATTAAAAAATACCTGCACTCGCCACTTGCAGCAACCACGGGTTCTAGCGATGACTTTCCGATATACCGTTTTTCTGATGCATTATTGTTATTGGCCGAGGCTTTGAACGAACAGGGCAAATCGGCGCTTGCTTTAGCGCCATTAAATAGGGTGAGGAAAAGAGCTGGTTTAACGGATATTGTAAGTACCGATCAAACGGAGCTTAGAACAATTATTCTACATGAGCGCCGGGTTGAACTGGCTTTCGAAAATAGCAGATGGACAGATTTATTGAGGACCGGAAAGGCAATTAATGTTATTAATGCATTTGGTGTTAAAATCAGGCAGCAGCTTCCATTTCTTTCCTCAGATGCTTACGTAATCGATAATCACCATTTATTATTTCCAATCCCACAAAATGAAGTTGGGCTAAATCCTAAGATCATCCAAAACCCGGGATACTTTTAAGATTGAAGTATAAGACTAGTAAAAGAGGAATAAAATTTAATTAAGTAAAAATGACCATAAATAAAGCACTGTTCAAGAAAAGCCTTTGCATTTTTTTAAGTGCACAAATGTTATTAACCACAAGTGCAAGCCTAATACCTGCTTTGCAGCAAGAACGTTTAGCAGACGACGAATTTGCGATCGTTGTACTACCTGATACCCAATATTATACTTCAGAGAAGAATGGCGGGAAAAAGGAAATGTTTTCGGCGCAGACCGAGTGGATTGCAAAAAATGCAGCAAAAGAAAACATTAAATACGTAATCCATCTTGGTGATATTTCTGATGATGGGGAAAAATTTCCGCAACAATGGGTAAATGCTGCCAGGTCGATGTATAAATTGGAAAAACCACAGCCTGGCTATCCGCAGGGTATTCCATATGGTATGGCCGTAGGCAACCACGATCAAACCAAAAGCCAGTATCCTTTAAGTGGTAAAACCGATCAGTACAATAAATATTTTGGTATAGATCATTTCAAAAATAAAAAATGGTACGGTGGGCATTATCGTGATAATAACGATAGCCATTTCGACCTTTTCGAAGCAGGCGGTTATAAATTCATTGCTATATTTTTTGAATATGATTCTTATGATGAGGATATTGAAGGATTGAACAAATGGGCAAGTGCGTTGCTTGAAAAATTTATCGACCGGAAGGCCATCTTAGTGAGCCATTCTATTATTCATTTTAACAAGAAAACAGGTACCAACGAAAAGGGCTTTCCGAAGTTTTCTAAACAGGGGCAGCGGGTTTTCGATCGTTTAAAAAGTTACCCTAATGTATTTTTAACTTTATCAGGCCATGTGGGCGATAATGGCGAAGGCTACCGCCAGGATGGTTATGCTGGCAATGTGATCAAATCATTCCTGTCTGATTATCAGAGCAGGCCAGATGGGGGACACGGCTTAATGCGGCTCATGAAATTTTCTAAATCGAAAGACCTGATCAGTGTACGCACTTTTTCTCCGGTAACGGGCGAAGAAGAAACCGATGCGGATAGTAAATTCACACTTCCCTGGTTCCACCATACCACAGTGGCCAGGTATCAGGATTATAACAACGATGGTATTAGCGAAATCGCATTTTTTTCTAATGGTACCTGGAAAATATCTGGGCAGGCAGATGTTGTTTTTGGTAAACCGGGCGATGTTGCAGCTCCAGCTGACTATAATGGTGATGGCAAAACGGAGCTTGCGGTTTTCAGACCATCTGAAGGAAAGTTTTATATCCAGGGAGGGAAAGAGGTTGTACTTGGTCGGGCAGGCGATATTCCGGTGTGTGGAGATTGGGATGGAGATGGCTTCGCAGAGGCTGCTGTTTATCGTCCTTCCACATTAACATGGTACTTTGATGGACTGGATAGTGTGAAATTCGGACATAAAAATGGTACTCCTGTTCCTGCAGATTACGATGGTGATGGGATATTGGATGTAGGTATATTCCGTAAAGACAACTCTTTATGGCAAACCAGTCTCGGTAATATTCCTTTGCAGGTTAAACATACACCAGGCGATATTCCGGTACCTGCAGATTATGATGGCGACGGTAGGACAGAGATGGCTGTTTTCAGACCTTCAACGAACGAATGGATTATCGACCGTTTTAAAGAACCGGTAAAATTTGGACAAGAAGGAGATATTCCTGTTCCAGGCAATTATTTAGCTGGAGGGAAATCGAGTTTGGCTGTATATAGAAACGGTTTAATTTACCTTCAGAATGGTAAACCTATTGACGCCAAAAACGGAAAGGCTGCGGATTTGATTAATAATAAAAACCGTTAATCTTTGCTGCTATTCAGCTGTTGAGTGATTTTAAGCTGAAAACAAAGAGGTTGTATCATAAATATAGATTTGTTATCCTGTCCAAAGGACTCCTTTGGAGAGCTTGTCGAAGGACCTGTTTAAATACGCTTTAAGGTGTTTCGACAGGCTCAACATGACAGCAACTGGGCTGAAATCGCCTTTATGATACACTCTCTTTTTATTATTTTATTGCACCAAATGCTGCGAAATAAGAATTTTTATGCAGGATCTCGGTAACACTAAACCCAACTTTTTGCAATAAAGCCAGTTGATAGTTTAAAGAGCGAGGGGTATCTTCATATTCAATATAATCAAATACTTTTTGTTTATATGCTGCACCACCAAGTGTTTCCAGGTAGGCCCCGTATTGATCTTGAAAAAGATTATCGATCAAAACAGAATCGTGGGCAATGAGGTCTGAAATCCAGATACTGCCTCCAGGTTTTAAAGCCTGGTAAGCTTTGGTAAAAACAAGCTCCCAATCGGCATCGGTGCGCAAATGATGAAATGTTGCAGCAGCAAGTATAATATCGAAATGATTATCGGGTAAATTAAGGTTACGCATATCGTCCTGTATAACAGTTACTGTTCCGGTAGTTTGTGCCGATACCCTATCACTTGCACGTTCCAGCATCGGTAAACTCAAGTCGTTAAGTGTAGAGTTAAGGTTTGGGATTTTACTGAGCATTTTTAATGTGTAATTGCCCGCACCACATCCAATATCCAACAGTTCTTTTGCATTTGGATTGATGTATCTGGCCGCTCCGGTGCAAAGCTCCATGGTAAGTGGCGCATCGATGGTGGTTTGTTGTCCGCTCTCTAAGTTAGAGAAACGTTCTACATCGTTATCAAACCTTGTTTTAATTTCTTCATTTGTTGCCTTGTGCAAATAATCTTTATTCATTGCTTTAATTTTTTTGTAAAGTTAGTGCTGTTAATCATATTTGTAAAATATCAATTTAAGCATATAACGATACCTGTTAAGTATTATAAATATGGAACTCAGACATTTGTTGTATTTTAAAACCGTTGCAGAAGAACTTCATTTTACTAAAGCTGCAGCAAAACTTTTTATCTCGCAGCCTCCTTTGAGCAGGCAGATTAAGGAACTGGAAGAAGAACTCGGTGTACAGCTGTTTGTTAGGAGTAATAAGCGGGTTGCGTTAACAAACGCCGGAAAATATTTTAAGACTGAAGTAGATGCCATGTTTGCCAAACTGGAAGAGAGTAAAGAAGTGGTTCGTAAAATTCATGAAGGCGTTAGCGGCGAATTAAAGATTGGCTACATCAGTTCGGTTTACCAATCGCACCTGGCAGAAATTTTAAAATTAATGCATCAGGAATTCCCTTATTTGAAGACGAGTTTGTTTGAAGTGCCTACACTTGCACAAATTAAAGAACTAGAACATGGTGGTTTAGATGTAGGGATTTTAAGAGCACCGGTTTTATCGGAAAAATTGAAAGTAGAATCTTTGTTTTTTGATCCCTTTGTGGTGGTTATTCCTTTAACCGACCAAAAAATTGATGCCAGGAACGGGCTTGCCGATTTTTTGAAGAAAAGTCCGTTTATATTCTTTAATAAAGATTTCGCACCTCAGTATAACCAGAAACTTATGGAGATTTGCCAGCGGATGGGCTTTAATCCCGATATTACCCACGAGGCCAACAATGTACATTCCATATTACAACTGGTAGAAGCGGGCCTGGGTGTATCGATTTTGCCGCTGTCGTTAAAAAAACAATATGCACAGCTGAAAGTATCTTTTATCGAATTTGACGCTATTCCGGTTAATACCGAAGTGGTATTGGCTTATAAGGAATCGAATAAAAATCCGGCATTAACCTGGTTTATTAAACACTATGCCGAGTTGAAAATCAATGATTTTCAATAAAAAAGAATAATGAAATCCACCACCATTAATCAATATAATCCAATTAAAGACCGATGAAATTGTAAGAAAGGCTGTTCTCAGATGGGAGGCAGCCCTTTTTACAGATTTCAAAATCCTATAGCTACCTATTGAGCATTATTTTTCAAAAGAAACGGTCAACTGTCTAAAACACGGTCAGTAAAATGGATTGTTGTAAAATTGACACCATAAAGGTAGTTGATTTCCGATTTTCTACCCTAACATTTCCGATTTTCATCTCTTTTAAGCTTGTAAAAGCACAAATTTGCCGCAACCAACATCAAAAGCCTATGTTAAGGCTCAACACAAAATGAATTATACAAATTTACCTAACCTATGAAGAAATTATTGTTCGCCATATGTTTTCTGGCTACAGCAGTAATTGCTTATGCACAAAAGGCAGCTGATGAAAAAAAAGCAATGAAAAATCTGCTCGACAGGCAATTTGAATTTGCACGGAAACAATATCAGTTACTCGCCAAAAACACACCGGCAGACCGCATGCCGAAAACCTATTATTCAAAAAATAATAAGCTGGAAACAAGCGATACCAAATGGTGGTGCAGTGGTTTTTACCCAGGGTCGCTACTTTATATTTACGAATACACCAAAGATTCTGGTACCTTAAAAGAGGCCGAAAAACGCCTTGCTGTACTAGAAAAGGAGAAACATTATACCGGAAACCATGATTTAGGCTTCATGATGTTCTGTAGTTTCGGCAATGCCTACCGCATTACAGGTAATGCGCGATATAAACCAACTATCGATACAGCTGCGGCTTCGCTTGCCACGCGCTACCGCCCGGCGGCTAAAGTAATCCAATCGTGGAATAGTAGTAAACAGTGGAAAGGGCCTGTTATTATTGATAATATGATGAATCTGGAGTTATTGGCGTGGGTGTCCGATCATGGTGGCGATCCGAAATACAAGAAAATTGCCATCAATCATGCTGATACTTCACTTAAAAACCATTTCAGATCAAATTATAGTTCCTACCATGTAGTAGATTATGATATGGCCACGGGCAAAGTACTTAAAAGAGGTACTGCCCAGGGGGCATTTGACGAATCGGCCTGGAGCCGTGGGCAGGGTTGGGGATTATACGGTTATACCATGATGTACCGTTTTACCAAGAACAAACATTATCTTAATCAGGCAAAAAACATCGCCAAATTTATTATCAATCATCCTAATATGCCTGCCGATCAGATTCCATATTGGGACTTCAACGCACCGAACATTCCAGGTACTTATCGCGATGCTTCCGCCGCTGCGGTTATTGCCTCTGGTTTGTTGGAGTTAGGACAGTATGCAACAAAAAGTGAGCAAAAATTATATGTAGGCGAAGCAAAAAAAATGATCATTTCACTTTCATCTGATGCATATAGTGCAAAACCGGGTGAAAATGGTGGTTTTTTACTGATGCACAGTACAGGGGCCTTACCCCTGAAATCAGAAGTCGACGTTCCGCTGAGCTACGCCGATTATTACTATCTGGAGGCGCTAACGCGCTATAAAAACTGGTATTTATAACACACACAAAATGGAAAGAAGAAAATTTATAGGCGCGTTGTCATTAACCGGAGTATTTGGGCTGTTTAATCCTAACGAAGTTTTATCCGTTACAAAAACTAATAACAATACAAACGCTCAATCAAAAAACGACAGAGAATACTGGTATAAGCTGCTTTATAAAATTGCCAGCCCCGTTGTTTCCAATTTAGCCAATGGAACATTGATTAAAAATATGCCAGTGGTTACGGCGCCGAAATTCGATTCCAGAACACCTGCTGTATCGTACTTAGAAGCCGTTGGCCGTACCTATGCGGGAATTGCACCCTGGCTTTCATTACCTGATGATACCACAACTGAAGGTATTTTAAGGAACAAATTGAAATTACAAGCTATTCAGGGATTGGATAGCTGTTTTGCGGCAAATAGTCCTGATAAATTAAATTTTACCAAAGATTATCAGCCGATTGTTGATTCAGCCTACCTGGCACAAACCTTTTTAAGAGCCCCTAAAGCCCTATGGGAACCCTTGAAGCCCGAGACAAAACGCGAAATTATTGCTTCGTTTAAATCTTTGAGGAACAGAAAGCCCTTTAAAAATAATTGGTTGTTATTTGGTTCTATTACCGAAGCCTTTTTATTATCAATCGGCGAACCACACGATGAAAGCCGCTTAAATGAGGGTGTAGATACCTTAAACGCATGGTATAAAGGAGATGGTTGGTACGGTGATGGTGTAAACATGGCTTTTGATTATTACAATTCTTTTGTAATCCACCCGATGATGGTGGATACGCTAGCTGTTATGCTCGATAAAAAGCTAATCAAAAAAGAACGGTACGATCTTGCTGTAAAAAGGATGCAGCGTTATGTAGTAGGGCAAGAGCGGATGATTTCTCCTGAGGGAACCTACCCACCAATTGGACGTTCAATTACCTATAGAACCGGCGCTTTCCAGGCTTTAAGCCAAATTGCCTTAATGCATAAGTTACCAGCCACTATTCAGCCCGCTCAGGTACGTTCGGCCTTAACTAAAGTTAAACAGAACATATACGGTACACCCGGAACTTTTGATGCAAAAGGATGGTTACAGCTTGGTTTTTGCGGGCATGATCCTGAAATAGCAGATTATTATACCTCTACAGGCAGTTTGTACATGGCTACACTATCGTTCCTTCCTTTGGGCTTACCGGCTACCGATGAGTTTTGGGCTGCACCTGCGGCAGAGTGGACATCAAAAAAAGCCTGGGCAGCAAAACCGTTTTCCAAAGATTATCATGTAGATTTTTAGTGAGATAATTGGTCTAGAAGTATCCCTCACTAGCGCAAGTCTTAATAGCTAGGGCAGTGTTGTTGGCTGAATGTGCTTTAAAATTTTCTTAATAGATTAATATATTGATTTGACTAAAACACAAGTCAGGCCTTTGCTTGTGCCTGAGGTGCTAAGACTTGCGCTAGAATAGGTGAGATTGCTTCGT
>NZ_LMZQ01000016.1 GCF_001442625.1 Pedobacter ginsenosidimutans
GTTCCGAAGGGTCTCTACGGATTGAGTTATGGAAAAGAGTCTTTGACTCATTTCTGGTTCATAACTAAAAGTTGAATCTGGAAACTCAACATGATATGATAGTCCGTAGTGACGCTGTGCTTAACACTACGGATAGGAGGGTTATATGGTTAAATATTTGATGACAAATAGTTAATGACTTGCGAAGGTATAATAAAGCACCGCCAGTTATAGATCCAGCCGGTTTGCAATTACCAATGAAAGAATGGCAAATGAATTATTGAATGCATAAAATAAAAAAAAGCTTGCCCCACCCTGTGGAACAAGCTTTTTTGGCTCATGTAAAGATTTTCTACTTTGTTCTGCTGTAAGCTAAAATCTTGTTGATGGTTTCATCTTGAGGATTTTTAGCCAGTCTATCTAACTTACCTTTTATTTGATCATAAAATAAGTCGATTTCTGCGTCAGATTCAATATCAGTTCTAGGCTGAAACATGTTAGGTGTAGGTAAATTTACATTTGTTTTTGATGTAGAGGTTTTTGTCATAAGCAACTAAATGTGATAAGTTTTATAAACTTAACGATAGTTCAGATGCTTTATTTCAACCCCTAAAAAATTTTATGTAACATTTTTACTACCCTTTGTAGGTCATCTCCTTTGTTTTAAGCATTTTACGCAAATTACTCAATGCATAACGCATACGGCCTAATGCTGTATTAATGCTTACATCGGTTAAGTCTGCTATCTCTTTAAAACTTAAATCAGCGTAATGGCGCATTAAGAGCACTTCTTTCTGTTCATCAGGCAATAAATGGATCATTGCTTTTAAATCTTTATGGGTCTGGTCGCGAAGCATTTTATCTTCCGCGCTCTCGTCATAAAAGTGTAGCATATTGAATACATCCATTCCATCAGCACTGGTGATGATTGGTGTTCTCTTTTCTTTTCTGAAATAATCGATAACCAAGTTATGGGCAATACGCATTACCCAAGGCAGAAACTTGCCTTCTTCGTTATATCTTCCCGACCGCAGGGTATTAATTACTTTTATAAAAGCATCCTGAAAAATATCCTCCGCCAGATATTGGTCTTTAACCAATAAGTAGATAGAGGTATAAATTTTACTTTTATGTCTTCTTAAAAGTTCCTGCAATCCATTCTCGTTCCCGGTAATATATACCTTTACCAGGTCCTGATCATTATATGATTGTAAATTCATAGGTTTACCTACACTAAATCCCGTACTATTTGCTAAAAATTAATTTGTAGATGTTTAATTTCTATAGCTTCTCTCCTATGTTTTTTGAATGTGTTAGTTTGGTTTTGAGGTTGTTAATATTCAAAGAAAGTTATTTTTTTATCAAAAAACAAAAAATAAAATGTTAAAAAATAAATTAACCGTCTCAGTACCCTATTTTTGTATGTTCTTAAAACCCTAACAACATTCTGGGGTTATACATTTATATTCGTTACTATACATGAGCAAAAAAGAGGCCGAAAAAGATCCGCATAAAAATATTATCATAAAAGGTGCCCGTGTGCACAACCTAAAAAACATCGATGTTGCCATTCCAAAAAATAAACTTGTGGTGGTAACAGGTATGTCGGGTTCGGGGAAATCTTCGCTTGCATTTGATACTTTATATGCGGAGGGGCAACGCCGATATGTAGAAAGTTTATCTTCTTATGCCCGCCAGTTTATGGGGCGGATGAATAAACCCGATGTTGATTATATTAAAGGTATTGCTCCGGCAATTGCCATCGAACAAAAGGTTATTACTTCCAATCCACGTTCTACCGTTGGTACCTCGACCGAAATTTACGATTACCTCAAACTGCTTTTCTCGCGGATCGGTAAAACCATTTCACCTGTTTCGGGAAAAGAAGTGAAAAAGGATTCGGTAAGTACGGTGGTAGACTATGTAAATGCCATGCCCGAAGATACAACGGTTACTATTTTTTGCCCGCTGTACCCACACAATAACCGTACGATTAAGGAAGAACTGGCTATTTTATTACAGAAAGGATTTTTACGCGTTCTGATTAACGATAAAATAGAAAAAATAGAAACGGTTTTAGACGATGCTGATTTTAAAGATGAAGAACTTACGGATGATAAAACCGTTCAGATCCTGATCGACCGTATTGTAACCAACCAGGAAGAAGAAACATTAAGCAGATTGGCCGATTCGGCACAGACTGCTTTTTTTGAAGGTAAAGGCGATTGTTATGTGGAAGCCCAGGGCACAACTAAACATTTTAGCGATCGGTTTGAACTGGATGGAATAAAATTTGAAGAACCTACACCGAACTTTTTCTCTTTCAATAATCCTTATGGTGCGTGTAAACGTTGTGAAGGTTATGGAAACGTAATCGGCATTGATGAAGATCTGGTTATTCCCGATAAGAGCAAAAGTATTTACGATAATGCCATTGCCCCCTGGCGCGGCGAAAAAATGAATATATGGTTGCAGAATTTTATTAAAGCTGCACCAAAATTCGATTTCCCGATTCACCGGCCTTATAGTGCCTTAACAGAAACGGAACAACGTTTACTTTGGACAGGAAATAAATATTTTGCGGGCCTCGATGCTTTTTTCAAAGAACTGGAAGAGCAGACCTACAAAATCCAGTACCGCGTAATGTTATCACGTTACCGTGGTAAAACCACCTGTCCTGATTGTAAAGGCTCGCGTTTGCGTAAGGATGCATCTTATGTAAAGATTGCTGAAAAATCGATCATCGATGTGGTGCTGATGCCATTGGCAAAAGCGCTGGTTTTCTTTAACGAGCTGAAATTAAACACCAACGATACCAAAATTGCCAAACGGTTATTGGCAGAGATTGATAACCGTTTCCTTTATTTAAACAATGTAGGTTTAGGTTACCTCACCTTAAACCGTTTATCGAATACGCTTTCGGGTGGAGAATCGCAAAGGATTAACCTGGCAACTTCATTGGGAAGTAGTTTGGTGGGTTCTATTTACGTTTTGGACGAACCGAGCATTGGTTTGCACCCTCGTGATACCAATAAACTGATCGAAGTGCTGATCTCGCTCCGTAATGTAGGCAATACTGTTTTGGTGGTAGAACACGAAGAAGAAATGATGCGTGCAGCCGATTATATTATCGATATCGGCCCTGAAGCTGGTACCCATGGTGGTAATTTGGTTTTTAGTGGAAATTATGAGGAGATTTTAAAAGATAAAAATAGCTTAACAGGCCGTTACCTATCGGGAATAGAAAAAATTGCCATTCCGGATAAACGCCGTAATTGGAAAGATCACATCCTGATTAAAGGAGCAAGGGAAAACAACCTGCAGAATATCGATGTGAAGTTTCCTTTAGGGGTTTTTACAGCAGTAAGTGGTGTTTCGGGGTCGGGTAAAACCAGTTTGGTTAAAAAGATCCTATATCCTGCACTGCAAAAGGCAATTGGCAACTACGCTGGTGAGCAAACGGGTGCTTATGATGGCATTTTTGGCAATTACGATCTGGTAAGTGCTGTAGAAATGGTTGATCAGAATCCGATTGGCCGTTCTAGTCGTTCTAATCCGGTTACTTATGTAAAGGCCTGGGATGATATCCGCGCCCTGTTTTCGGGTCTGGCATCGGCAAAAGCTGCGGGCTTAAAACCAGCTGCTTTCTCTTTCAACGTAGAAGGTGGCCGCTGCGATGTTTGCCAGGGTGAGGGAGAGGTGAAGATCGAAATGCAGTTTATGGCGGATATTTACCTGCCTTGCGAGGCCTGTAACGGTAAACGTTTTAAGCAGCAGGTTTTAGATGTAACCTATAAAGAGAAAAATGTATCCGAAATTTTGGATATGACTATAGAAGAGGCGGTAGAATTTTTTAAGGATGAACAAAAGATCCTCAATAAATTAAACCCATTGGTTGATGTAGGCCTGGGCTACGTACATTTAGGTCAATCTTCTAATACCTTATCGGGTGGTGAAGCGCAGCGGATTAAACTTGCTTCGTTTTTGATTAAAGGAAATAATGCGAATAAAACCCTGTTTATCTTTGATGAGCCAACAACCGGTCTGCATTTCCATGATATTAAAAAACTGTTAAAGGCGCTGAATACCTTGATTGAACAGGGGAACACTATTTTGGTAATTGAACATAATATGGACATGATCAAATGTGCCGATTGGGTAATCGATATTGGCCCTGAAGGGGGCGATGGCGGCGGTCAGGTGGTATTTGAGGGTATCCCCGAAGATTTAGCTAAGGTAGAAAAATCGTACACCGGAAAATATTTAGCATCGCATTTAAATTTAAATCCATAATTTCGGCAATGCTTTTTCTAACGTTTTTCATAGGCATCATTCTCAATGCCATGGGCTATATTCCTCCTGGCAACATTAATCTCACCGTTGCGCAGCTTGCCATTAATAAGGGTATGCGGCAGGTATGGTACTTTATTCTTTCCTTCTCTTGCGTAGAAGTGTTTTTTACCTTTGGTATGATGCGTTTTGCCCGCTGGGCCATGAGCGATATCAATCCGAACGAGGCTGTAAGCGAAGTGCGCTTAAGTACTTTAGTCGATTGTTTTATGATCGTGATGTTTTTGGTGATGGGTACCATTACCTGGAAAAACCGGAAAAAAGTGCCTAAAACTAGCAACAAAAAAGAAGATAAGCGCAGTGGAAGTGTTTTGTATGGATTAATTTTAGGCGTATTAAACCCTGTTCAGATTCCATTCTGGCTGTTTTTTGGCAATTATGTAATTTTACACCAATGGATCGAAACGGATTACCTTTCATTAGTGATTTTTAGTTTGGGCTCGGGCGTTGGTTCTACACTCGCACTTTACTTATATGCGCATTTTGCAACTTATATTCAGGAGAAGTTTGCCCTTAGTAGCTTAATTATTAATAAATCGATAGCGATATTTTTATACGCGCTGGCAGCTTATATGGTGATAAAACAGGCGATTATTATTCTATAACATTGTTTGCCTGCGAAATAGAAAGAATCTTCTTAAATAAGTTGAAGGTCCTTCGACAGGCTCAGGATGACATCCGTTTGGGTCTTTTACCAAAAATAAATAATTGCTCCTTTTTTAATTGTCAGTCTGAGCTTGTCGAAGACCCAAAGTTAAGATACCGTAGGTTAATGATCTCTAGCCTAATCCCAAGGTCTGTGTCTCCACAGACCTTTTATTTTTCGCTCTTTCATTGAATTTTTCATTGCAAACCATTGTTTCCGTTCTGTGAGGACACAGACCGAGGGATAAGCTTGAGAAGATATGCGCGTGATTTCTGTTATAAAATTGATACACAGATACGCTTCGGTTAACCTAATCATAACATTAAATTTATGTTTAAGAAGTCTGGTCAGGCTAATATTGGACTTTGATACAAAACATATCTTATCCTTATGTCTAACAGACGATTTTTTCTGAAAAATAGTTTGGCTGCTGCTGTAGTAGCCAGTATTTCGCCAGTTCTTTCTTCATTTGCTGAAGAACACAGCGCTCCCGCCAGATCGGGCAAAGCACCTAAATTACGTTTCGCTATCGCATCCGATGGACATTATGGTCAGCCTGGAACGGAGTACAAACTGCACCACGAGAATATTGTGAAATGGTTAAATGAATCGCATGATAAAAATCCACTCAATTTTGTGATTATTAATGGGGATCTTGTTCACGACCGGCCGAAACTATTATCGGAAGTAAAAAAAGAATATTACGATAAACTTAAAGTCCCTTTTTACGCCATTCCAGGTAATCACGATCATGCTGATGCAAAGATCTGGAAATCGGTTTTCGGTTACGAAGATAACTTTTCTTTCGAAAAAAATGGAGTAGGTTTTGTTTTGGCCAATACTTCTGATACCAAGGGCACTTATTTATGCCCTAACAACGATTTTTTAAAGCAGGAGCTCGATAAGTTTAAAAATCTGAAAACTGTTTTCGTGGTGTTGCATATCCCACCTCATTTCTGGGTGCCCGAAAGCCCTTTTGTAGACTGTCCGGATACGATTAAACTGCTGCATGGTTATGCCAATGTAAAGGCTGTATTTCATGGGCATGACCACAGTCTAGATGCCGTTTTTTATACTGATAAACTTCCTCATTTTTTTGATGCACATATTGGTGGAAACTGGGGTACAGCCTATAAAGGTTACCGGATTGTAGAGGTTGATGAAAATGATAAGATCCAGACTTATCAGGTAAATGCAAGTCAATCGCCACTATTAAATGAAACCAAATTTTAATTGATAGATCATCGCAATGAAAAAGACATTTTTGATGCTCATTTTTGCTGGTGCTGTTTTAAACTGTGCAGCACAGAAAATAAATGAGACCACGCCTGAAATCAAAAGAGGAGCCGATGCCGCTCAGCCCTTTCTGTTTTCGCTGAATACCTTAACCGCAGAAAATCCCCGTTGGAATATCCATTACTCTGGAAGTTATGGCGAAAGAACCAACGGACAGTTTGGTTATGATGGCCTAGGACAACAGTTTGGTGTTAAAGGGTATTTAGGCAGCAGGTTAACCTTGTATGCCACTGCGGCCATCGGTTTTGCCAATTCAGGAGGTGTAACCTCTGCCCAACAGGCTGAAGTGATCAGGGATTTAGTAGGCGGTAAAGGCATAACTGGTTTTAGGTTAGGTGCTGGTTTAGGCTTAAGCAGAGATTGGTCGAGTATTGGTTCTGCGATTAGCCGGATTACCGCTTCGTTCGATCAGACAAACTGGCGAATGGCGGGTAACCTTCGTTTCGAAAAAGCTTTCGATAAAACCAGGGATAAGCTCGATTTTATAAGCAGTTTTGGCTATCAGCACCGCGTTTCTAACGTTTTATATCTTGGCTTTGAAGCCTTAGGACAGGATTTAGAAGGCTTTTGGGAAAAGGATGAAGCAGAAGGTGGTGCAAAGGTAATGATCGGGCCATCAATCAATCTGGAGCCAAACCATTCAAAACTTTCGTTCTCTCTTTCTGGCGGACCTGTTTTTTATGCAACCCGTAGCCAGGTAATCCCATCAGAGGCCATCCGCGAAATCGGTTCCGTAGCTTCAGGCAATGGCTATACCATCAGGGCCCTGGTTAATTTTAATCTTCATCGTTAATGTGTTGCTAAATCAATTTAAGAAAATGAAAAAATCATACCTATTTATATTATTCGGTTTCCTGTTCATCCAAAAAGGATTTGCACAATGGCCCGGCAAAAACGAAAGTACCCAGCAGATTTTATTGCCGAATGGGTGGAAACTGAGTCCGGCGGGACATTCGCTGCAATTGGGCGATCTGCCTTTAAATATGCAATTGAGCGCTTCGGGTAAATACCTCGCCATTACCAATAACGGGCAAAGCACCCAGTCGCTGCAATTGCTTGATGCGAAAACAGAAAAGATTATTAATGAAAAAGTGCTGAGCAAATCCTGGTACGGCATTGCTTTTAGTAAAGACGAAAAACACCTTTATGCCTCAGGCGGTAACGACAACTGGATTTTAGATTTTAATATCCAGAATGATAAACTGGGCAAAAGTGATACGATTAAACTAGGCCCCGTTTGGCCAAAAGGGAAAATCAGTCCGGCGGGGATTGTTGTAAACAAAAACAACGGTAAATTATATACGGTAACCAAAGAAGACAGCAGTTTATACATTATCAATCCGGCTGAAAAGCAGATCCTGAAAAAAATCCAGCTTCCTGCAATTGCTTACAGTTGCGTTTTATCTGCAGATGAAAGTAAACTATATGTTTCGCTCTGGGGTGGAAAATCTATTGCGGTTATCGATTTGGTTTCAGAAAGCATTTCACAGCGTATTCCTGTTGGCGATCATCCAAATGAACTATTGCTTAATAAAAAAGGAAATATTTTATTCGTAGCCAATGCAAACGACAATACGGTTTCGGTAATTAATACTTTGAATAATAAGGTAATCGAAACTATTGCTACTACCCTTTATGCCACGCAGTTAACAGGCTCTACCACTAATGGTTTGGCTTTGAGTGCCAATGAAAAAACTTTGTACATCGCCAATGCAGATAACAACTGTTTGGCTGTTTTTGATGTGAGCAAACCTGGACTAAGCTTAAGCCAGGGTTTTATCCCGGTAGGCTGGTATCCAACAAGTGTGAAGGTTTTAGGCTCGAAAATTTTGGTTACAAACGGTAAAGGAAATACGCCTATGGCTAACCCTCAAGGGCCGCAACCGATTTCAAAAGTCGACAATAGCGGTTACCATATGGGCAGTACAGCCAATAGCCGGTTGCAGTATATTGCCGGTTTGTTTAAAGGAACCTTATCTTTTATTGATGCACCAAAACCTGAGCAGTTAAAAGCATATACCAAACAGGTATATGCCAATACGCCCTTTACCGATAAGCGGACGATCATGGCCGATGGTGAAGCCGGAAATCCTATTCCGCGTAAACAGAACGAAAAATCGCCCATTAAACATGTTTTTTATATCATTAAAGAAAACAGAACCTACGATCAGGTGCTTGGCGATTTACCAAAAGGAAACGGCGATTCTACTTTAACACTTTTCGGCAGAAAAATTACACCTAACCAGCATGCTTTTGCCGAAAACTATGTGCTGCTTGACAATTTCTATGTTGATGCAGAGGTAAGTGCCGATGGACACAACTGGAGCATGGCTGCTTACGCTACAGATGTAGTTGAGAAAACCTGGCCAACCAGTTATGGTGCTCGCGGCGGAAGTACTACCTTTGAAGGCGGCCGACCGGTTACCTATCCTAAAGGTGGTTTTATCTGGGATTATTGCCAAAGGGCAGGAGTAAGCTACCGCAGTTATGGTGAGTTTGGCGATTATGGAAAAGCGAATATTAAATCGTTACAGGGTCATATGTGCACCGCTTCACCAGGTTTTGATATGGATATTAAAGACCAGGTTCGGGTTGATGCATGGCAGCATGATTTCGATTCGTTACTGGTGGCAGGCGTTGTACCACAGTTTAATACTTTAAGAATATCTAACGATCATACCAGCGGACAAAAGAAAGGTAAATACTCGCCACAGGCCGCAGTTGCCGATAACGATTTAGCAGTAGGTCGTATTTTGGAGCATTTATCTCACAGCTCGATCTGGAAGGAGTCGGTTGTTTTTATTTTGGAAGATGACGCACAAAACGGACCAGATCATGTTGATGCACACCGTTCGCCAGCATATGTGGTTGGTCCTTATGTTAAGCGGAATACACCTGTTCATACGATGTATTCTACTTCCGGTTTTTTAAGAACAATGGAGCTTATTTTAGGTTTGCCACCAATGAGCCAGTACGATGCTGCTGCCATGCCACTGTACGAATGTTTTACCGCTACGCCTGATTTTACACCTTATAATGTGATTCAGCCGCTTATCGATTTAGATACGCGGAATGTGGCAGTGAATGAGAGCAGCAGACGTTCTGAACTGTTCAATTTTGCAAAGGAAGATTCGGCACCGGATTTAGATTTAAACGAGGTGGTATGGAAATCGGTTAAAGGGGAACAATCAGTAATGCCAGCACCAAAACGGAGTGCTTTTGTGATTTTGGAGAAGAAGAAGAAAGATGATGATGATTAGGTCATGATCCTCCTGAAACGCAATGAAATGGATAAATCTTTTCTAAGAATCTAGGTGGTCTGTGAGGACACAGACCACGGGGATGGGTTAGGTCATGATCCTATTTTAAACAAAAAGGCAATTTTCGATTAAGAAAATTGCCTTTATATAATTTGCGCCCATGGTCTGTGTCCTCACAGACCATTTTGTTTTTATACGTTACATCAAGGATTTCTCCACAATGGAAATGAATCTATATCGTCATTTCCTGAAGTGCAATGAAATGGATAATCTTTTCTATGGATTTAGGTGGTCTGTGGGGACACAGACCACGGGGATGGGTTAGGTCATGATCCTATTTTAAACAAAAAGGCAATTTTCGATTAAGAAAATTGCCTTTTATATAATTTGTTTCCATGGTCTGTGTCCTCACAGACCATTTTGTTTTTATATGTTACATCAAGGATTTCTCCACTACAGAAATGAAGATGAATCTATATCGTCATTTCCTGAAGTGCAACGAAATGGATAAATCTTTTCTAAGAATCTAGGTGGTCTGTGAGGACACAGACCACGGGGATTAGTCGAAATGACGATCTTATTTATAATTTCCAGTCTGGTCTTTCGAAGTGGCAGGTATAACCGTAAGGGTTTTTCTGTAAATAGTCCTGGTGTTCTTCTTCCGCATTCCAGAAATCTGTTTCCGGTACCACTTCGGTTACAATTTTGCCAGGCCATTTACCAGACGCATCCAACTCGGCAATTAATGCGTTTGCAGTGTTTTTCTGTTCTTCACTATTGTAAAAAATAGCTGAGCGGTACGAGGTACCTACATCATTTCCCTGTCTGTTGCGTGTACTCGGATCATGGATCTGGAAAAAGTATTCTAATAATTTACGGTAGGTTAAAACAGTTGGATCAAAGGTAACTTCAATGGCTTCGGCATGTGTACCATGGTTCCGGTAAGTGGCATTGGGAACATCACCACCAGTATAGCCTACCACAGTAGAGGTAACACCTGGGTAATGACGGAGCAGTTCTTCTACTCCCCAAAAGCAGCCGCCTGCAAGAATGGCTTTTTCAGTATTCATATATCTTTCCTTTTTTTGATTAATAAAGATACGGTGAAGATGTGTAAAGGGAAAGTAAAGAAGGGTGGCTGTTTAATTGTATGGTTTAGTCGGTGAGACACCAACCGATAGGATAAACTACATAGTGTCATCCTGAGCGTAGTCGAAGGATTATTTTGCTAGATAAGCTTACATGATCTTATATTCCTTACATGGTTAAACGCATCTAGGGTTCTTCGACTACGCGCAGACTGACAAATTAGGGCGACTGCAAGCTTATGTTTTGGAGCGCAAGGCTTCTGCAAACACACTAAATTTCTTCCCGTCTTTCGCTTTTACGCTTTCCCGAAAGTTCGGGATGCCTCGTCGCTGCAGGGTAACGCTTCAACCGGGGCTAAGAGGTAGTGCAGTTTTTCATTTGTGAGGTTGCAAAGGGCACAAACCCTTGTTCCTAAACCCGATTGTAATGGAAAGCACGTAGCGAGGAACGAGCACGGACTTGTAATGAAAAGCGGGGCTACCAGCGGCCAAGAACCACAAGCCATTCTTTTCCTAATTTCAACATACTAACAAATCCGTTTTCGGTCGGTGAGACACCAACCGATAGGACGAAATGCTATTTATTGCTGAGCTTACCGCCAGACGCTACCCGCCATCCGCAAAATCCATAAAACTTACATTGTTTTTGCGCGAAGAACTTACGGCAATTCCTTTATCGACCTGATCTGTAAAGGTAAAACCTTCCAGCTCATCCGGTTTATCGGTGTCTATAACTTTGATAACAGATTCCTGACCGCTGGCAATAGATTTTTCCAGATCAAGAAAGGTCAGTCTCCATTTACGCCCTTCCATCTGGTTCTGGATTAAAACCAAAATACCTTTAGCCGCAATCCAATGTAAGTTCTGTACCCATGGTGAGCAGGTAAATTTTTTAAAGAGAATTCCCTTTTCACTTGTTTTATCGGCTTTTGATAAGGCTTCGGGATTGTATAACCGTACTTCATTGGCTTTATTGCCATAATCAGCCGTTGCTACGAACCATTTCCCTTTATAATTTACATACTCAGGCCGTGTACCCTGGATACAGGCATCATCTTCAATGCTTTTAATCAGGTTTCCATCTAATTTTCTGGTTTTTAAAAACCCTTCCCAGTTGATACAATTAATTACCGCTTTCCAAATGGTGCCTGCTGCATTTTGCTTTACCGAATTACCCACAAAAGTTGGTAAGCCTTTGTGATAGGCAATACCCGTGGGATGTTTGATGATGTTTTCGCCTTTAACGGTGAACTTATATTCCTTATGCTGATAAATCAACGAATCTTTCTGAAGCTGATATTCGCGCATGATGCCCACTTCTCTATCGCCATAAAGAAAATACCTTCCGTTCTGGTAAGAAATGCCCTGACAGGCACCTAATGAATCAATTGTAATTGTTTTTGTGATCTTTCCTTCTGTTTTATTGTACCTGGCCACAAAAAACATCACGATCAGTACTAAAATTGGGTTTAATGTTTTCATAAACTAAGGATCTAAAGGTTCATCAAAATCAATCTGTAGGGATGTTGTATTTAAATAGAATTCAGATTCGGTATCACTTAAACGTTTTCCGTTTTTATAAGGATAGTAGCCGAGTTCTTTTTTGCAACGTTCGGGGAGCAGATTGGTGATATTATAACTCTGCGATTTTACGGTGCAGGCTAAACCTGGTTTATCTACTGGCATCCCGTACCTAAACATCAGCCTTGCACAGTTCCGTAGGTTGGTGGTGGTATGACGGGCATGAGGCTCCATAATAATGGCACTTTCGGGTATCTGAAGTACTTTAATCAGGAATTTCTTCATTTCGTATGCTTCGCTGAACTTGGTTTTATAAGGGTGAACGCGGCCACCCGATACCACAATAAAGGGGGCTACACCTTTTTTATATTGTATGGCTGCTAAGCGGCAACGGATCATTCCGCCAGCACTTAGCGCAACATCTTTTTCTTCCGGGCCAGCCCCTGGAACCAGAATTACGCTGTAAGGATATTTTTTCCAATCTGTTTTTTTGATCTGGTTAATGGCGGCCAGGTTTACGCCTTTGTTCATCGGTTCGTAATCAGCGGCCTCATTGCGTTCGTTCAGTTCTAAAGCCTCCAGGGCAAATAACATAGCAGGTTCGAAAAAGAGCTTATTATTGCCATGTAAGGCTAACAATGCACTTGCCGAAGTAAGTTCTGCGAACGTTTTATCCTTTAAGTTAAAGCTGATCGAATCTATTTTGGGGTAGTTGGGCTTGTTTCCTTCTACGTATACGCCAATTGCATAATTAATGGCATGGGCATCTTGTTCCCATGCTTTTACTAAAAGGGTTTTGCGTTGTTCTTTGGCAAACATGGCATAACAACCTGATGGGATAAGATGATTTTTTACCAAATTTCCCAAGGGATTGTTTTCTGTGTAAAGTAGGGCCAAACGGTTTCCGATATCGGCTATTTCCTCATTGGTAAATTTTAAGGCTTTGGCGTAACATGTAATGTCTGTTTTGCAGGTTGCAACGGCTTCATTTACCTGTGCCGTTTTTGATTTATAGATGTTGCTGAATGCCGTATCTGTACTCAGCATTTTGCGCAGTTCGGGCAATTGCTGGAAAAGTGTAAGCAGGTAATAATTTTTGTATTGTACTTCGTTCCTGGTCTTAATTAACTGATAAGACTGGCTTGTTAAATCTTGTGCAGATAAGCCCTGCCAAAAAAGGCAGAATACAAAGAAGGTATAAAGGGATTTCATCAAAGTTTTGGAAGCAAACTTAAAGATTGGCCATTAAAGAAACATTAACAAGATGTTATGCTTTGATGGTTATTAAAACGATTTATTATATATCTAATGGTGCTTAATATTAATTTAAAGTGCCAGTTCAAATTGGTGTATAGAGTTAACATAATAGATACATCGTGTTAAAAGTACACCGTTACTTTTGCCGCTGTAGAACGCTCAAAAATTACTTGTTAACCTTAAAGGATAAGCCTATGTAAATGTGAAAATCTACGCTTCTACTTAAAACAAAATCCCAATTATATTTCAAAACCATTACTAAGAACAAAAGGATGACATCATTTTTTTTAACCGCAAGTATAAAAAGTGCTTGCCGGAAATTGCTTTTGCCGTTAGGCTTACTGGCCATCTGTAATTCCAGTGCAATAGCGATTAATTATGAAGTAACTGCTTCGGGCTTGCATCATAAAGCATTTGCCACGGTAAGCGGAACAGTTACCGATCAAAATAACCAACCCTTACCAGGAGTAAGTGTTTTCGAAAAGAAAACAAAAAAAACAACTGTTACTGATCCAAATGGTAAATATTCAATTAATGTAGAAGAAGGTGCAATTTTAGTGTTTTCTTATATCGGTTACGATAATCAGGAAGTTGCAGTTAACGGCCGCTCCAATATTAATGTTACTTTAAAAGAAAGCAGCAATACACTTAATGAGGTTGTGGCCATTGGTTACCAGAAGATCAGAAAATCGGACGTAACCGGTGCCATCAGTAGTGTTAAAGCCAGCGAAATGAACTTAACTTCTCCTACTGTTGGCCAGGCATTGGTTGGTAAGGTTGCAGGGGTTCAGGTATCGCAAACCAGTGGTGCGCCATATTCGGGTACCAAAATTAGGGTGAGGGGTATCGGATCCATTAACGCCAGTTCAGATCCCTTATATGTAATTGATGGTTATCCGGCAGGAAACAACGTATCCATCAATCCAGAGGATATCGAAACCATCGACATTTTAAAAGATGCGGCTTCTGCAGCCATTTACGGATCAAGAGCATCGGGTGGGGTCGTATTAATTACAACTAAAAGAGGTGCGGATGGAAAAGGAAAGTTTGAATACGATGTTCAGGGTGGTATTTCTCAGTTGGCTAAAAAAGTAAAGTTATTGGATGCCAACCAGTTTATACAGCTTTTAATCGACGGACGTAACAATGCCTATAAAGATTTATGGGTAAACTCGGGCAAAACCTGGAATGATGCCATGTTCAGCGATAACAATACTACACGTATTGCCAATGTAGGTAATGGAAGTAGTGTAAGTATTCCGGCCGATCTTTATAATTTTAGTACGCAACAGGCTATCCCTGCGGCTTATAATACCGACTGGCAGGATGAACTCTATCGCAATGCGGCTTTTCAACGCCATAACCTTTCCTTTTCTGGCGGTACCAAAGATGTAAAATACTTTTTAAGTGGTGGCTACCAGAACAACAATGGTATTGTAACCAACACCAACCAAAAGGTAACCAACTTTAGGGGGAATATTGATGGAAATGTGAGCGAACGTTTACATGTGGGGGCAAACATAGCTTACACAAAGAATGACAATAGAGAGGTACAGGAAGGACGTTATAACTTAAGTCCGATGATGTCGGCATTAATTTATTTACCTTATCTGCCAGCAAGAGATGCGAACGGGAATCCTATCCAATTTGGAATGGGTGCACTGTCTTCTCAGTTTGGCATACAAAACCCTGAAAATCCTTTGGCAACGGTTGAACAGTTAAAGATTACCAGAAAGAGCAATAGAAGTAATTATAATGCCAATGCTACTTACAAAATTTTAGAGGGGCTTAATTTTAAGGCTAACTTAGGAACACAAACATACAATGAGAAATATGAATATTATTTGCCTACCAGCTTAAGCAGTGGCAATACCCCGCCTTACTCTCCTGAATCGATCAGGGCTGCAAATGCAATTGCGCAAACGCTTAGTCAGGTAGATCAACTGGCAGAGTTTACTTTAAATTACAATAAAACCTTTAGCAAACATAGCATAGATGTTTTAGGTGGATATTCTGCCCAAAAAACATCAAGTGATCTGATCAGGGTAGCAGCAAGCGGGTTCCAGAACGATTATATTGGTGAAATTACGGATAAAGGAGCTGATGCGGGTTTTTTTACGCTAGACCGTAACAGAACAGGTAAAACGGTTACTACTTTACTCTCTTATTTTGGCCGTTTCAGCTATAATTATGCGGGCAAATACTTTTTAACTGGTTCCTTCCGTCGCGACGGTTCTTCGAGGTTTGGTCCGTTAAATAAGTACGGTGTCTTTCCTTCAATCGCTGCGGGCTGGAATTTATCTGATGAAAGTTTTTACAATAACTTTTTGGGTGAACAATCGAGAGTTAAACTAAGGGCCAGTTGGGGCTTAAGTGGAAATAATAATATCCCGGATTACCGGACACTGCAAGAGTTAAGCGCACCAGGTGGCGCGGTTTTCGGAAGCGCGATTTCTACGGCCATTTGGCCAAGTAGCATTCAGGACAGGGGATTAGGGTGGGAATCTACTTCCCAGTTCAACTTTGGTACCGATATCAGTCTGTTCAAAAACCGTGTATCGATTATGGCAAATTATTATTTAAGTTATTCTTTCAACTTATTGTTTAACAAACCGCTTTCTGCAATTGCCGGAACCTCATCAATTTTAACCAATCTTACTGATAGTAGGGTGCGCAATAAGGGTTTCGATTTGCAGATTGATGGCAAAATTATCCAAAACGAAAACTTTACTTTCGGCTTAAGTGGAAACATCGCGGCAAACCGAAACAAGGTTTTAGACCTGGGCGGTAATAGTACGATATTTACCGCTGGTGCAGAGCGTTCGTACATTACACACGTTACACAAGAGGGCCAGCCGATAGGTATGTTTTATGGATTTAAGGTTTTGGGTAGAATTACGGCCGATAATTTAGGCAAGGTAGCGCCATCAGCTGCTTCTACCAACCCGGCAAAAATCGGCGATTTATATTTTCAGGATACTGATGGTAACGGTATTGTAAACGATGCAGATAAAACCGTAATTGGCACACCATATGCAAAATTTACCTATGGTTTCGCCTTAAACACTTCTTACAAAACGTTCGATTTAAGGGCATCATTTAACGGATCGTACGGAAACCAGGTTTTAGACGGACAGGATTATTACCTGTACAACTTTGAAGGTTCAGGAAACCAATATGTAGAGGTTGCCGATCGTTACAGAAATGAAGCCAATCCAGGCAGTGGTTTAAACTACCGCGCCTCGCGTGCGGGCACACAAAGTAACAGCACGCGTTTATCGTCATTTTACATCCAGGATGGATCTTATTTCAGGTGTACCAATATTACTTTAGGCTACAGTTTTCCAAAGCAATTGGCCAATACGCTTAAGGTGAGCAATATCCGCATTTATGCCAGTGTAGATAATGCCTTTACCATTACAGATTATAAAGGTTATAACCCTGAGGTAGATTATAGTGCGGGCAATAACCTTGCTCCTGGTGTAGATTATGGAAACTATCCATTGGCCAGAACCTATAACCTTGGTATCAAATTGACTTTTTAGAACTAAAGAAATGAAAAAACATATTTATAAAGTATTGGCCCTAAGTGCAATTTTAAGTTTGGGTGCCTGTAAAAAAGATTTTCTAAATCAGAGTAATCCCAACGCCATTGCTGTAGAAAACTATTTTAAAACAGAAAATGATGTGTTGCTGGCTGTTAATGGTGTTTACCAATCGCTTAGAAGCAGCAATACCCTTGGAGAGAACAGCGGTCTGTTTACCGATGAGCGCTCGGACGATGCGGGTAGGAATGATAACCAGAGTAATGCCGGTGAACCATTTCAGTTTAATGATTTTTCGCTCCTGCCAAGCAATTCTTATTTAAGGAGCCATTGGCTGGCACTTTATGAGGCCATTGGCAGAACTAATGTTGTATTGACAAACATTGATAAAGTATCTTTTGCTAATGCGGCCACCAAAGAAAATTATAAGGCAGAAGCCAAGTTTATCAGGGCGATTATGTATTTCGAACTGGTGAGGAAATGGGGACCTGTGCCAGTGGTAACCAAACAGCTTAGCACAGCCGATGAAGTAAAAGAGAACACTTTTCGTGTGCCTGAAGCGGATGTATACAACCAGATTGTAACCGATTTAAAAGATGCCCTTAACAGCACCTTACCGAATTTCCAAACAGGAGCGAACATAGGTAGAACTTCAAAAGCGGCAATAAACGCGTATCTGGGTAAAGCTTATTTAACAATGGCGGCTACATTACCAGCAAATAAAACCGAGAACATAAGCAATGCGAATACTTATCTGATGGCAGCTTACAATATGAAAGCTTTCGGAAATTTATCAGAAATTCCATATACAGATGTTTTTGACGTAGCGAAAAAAGCGACCTGTAAAGAGCTGATTTTTCAGATTTCAAATAAACAGGGCGATATTAGTTTTAGCTCGAGCATTGCCGCAAATAACCAGGCCAAAGGCGAAACCATCAACTCGCTTAAACCTTCTACCGGTATTGGTGGCAATGTAAAACTTGATCTGATTAATGAATACGAAACAAACGATTTAAGGAAAGATTTCTCTGTTAAATTTGCTAATGATCCGATTGTAAAAGATTGGTTTATCACCAAATTCCGGGATGCGAGCCAATTGGCAACCAATGCGGGTTATGGAGGCAACGACTGGATTTTAATGCGTTATGCCGATGTAATATTAATGCTTGCAGAAGTAAATATGTTGCAGGGCAACGATGCAATAGCTATTCAATATTTAGATATGGTTAGGGCAAGGGCTGGAATGCCATTATACGCTGTAGCCAAAACGGATGCTACTTATGCGGCTAAATTCCCGACTTTAAAGCTTGCCATTTTACACGAGCGTAGGGTAGAGTTTGCTTTCGAACACCAAAGATGGTTTGATTTAATCAGGAATTTTACTGCTGCAGAGTTGGTTACTTACTTAAAAGCGAAACCACAGTCGGCGTATGGAATTGCTAAGCTGACTAACGTAACCACAAAAGACAGGTATTATCCTATTCCTTTTGATGAGGTGAAATTAGATCCGGTTAAAATGTATCAGAATCCGGGATACTAAAAAGTTAATATACATAATAAGGAAAGCGGGCTGATCATTGATCGGGCCGCTTTTTTAGTTTGGAGTTTTAGGCGTGCGGATGATAGTTTTATGCGTGTGGGTGATGATTTTGATCATGCGGTCGTCATGAGTCGTCATTGCGAGGAGGAACGACGAAGCAATCTTTCATATTAGTGATTCTTGCTAGAAAGATTGCTTCGTCGGCTGAAAAAGCCTTCTCGCAATGACGGTTCATCGCAATAAATTAACCTTCAAAGTGGCACTTTTTAACACAAACTCCCATATAGCTTTTTTAAAATCCGCGGAAATCTGCTGATCTGCGGGAACCCTTTTTTATTCATTCCCGCTGATAAAAGATGATGACGCAGATTCAGTTGGCAATTTGCAATTTTCAGTTAGCTATAAACTGTTAACCGCCAACTGCGAACTGAAAACTGTTCAGCTAAATAATATTCCGTGTAATTTTTCCTTTGATAATATAAAGTGCCTGGATGTTTTTTTTACGGATTACGGTATCGCCTTTAAAATTTGGATTTGAAGAACGGAGGATTAGTTTGGTATTATCGGTGTGCTGAAAAATTAGTTTTATGGTACGTAAACTGTTACTATCTTCATCCGTCATCACCACATAAGCTTCGCCCCATTGTAGAATTTCGTAATTGGTAATTTCTTTTATGGCTATAATTTCGCCTGCGGCATATTTAGGGTACATGCTATCGCCATAAACCGGTAAATAGGCCGTACAATCGTTAAAAGGGAGGTAATTTACCAGATATTCTGCCCGTTGTTCTTCTACCATATGATCTTTAGCATCCGATAGGCTCATATCGAAATAGGGAACACCTTCTTTGCTTTCGCCAACGGCTGGTTTCTTTTTAAAAAATGGTTCGCCCGTTCCGTTTTCAAGCCATGTTAAATTTACGTCGAATTTAAGTTCGAGTTTATCTTTAATCGCATTGGATACTTTTAAACCGCCTCTTTCCCGAAGAACATCTGATAAAGACCCAGCCTTAATATTTAAGGCTTCAGCAAACTCTTTTTGAGTCCTAAATTTTAACAAATCCATTAGGATTTTTAGTCGCTGATTTTCAGATTGTTGCATATATTCAGTAAGGTTTTCTTATTTTTTATAAGTAAATACTTATTTATTTTGCTAAATTCGTTAGCTAATATAATCATTTAAAAAATATACGCTATGGAAGGGATCGCAAATTTTAAAAAAGAAACTATGGCATTTATTGATGCCATTGAAAACTTTTTTCTATCGGATGGTGTAGGCCATCATTTAAATTTTTTAAAAAACTGGATAAACCCACCTCAAAACGAATTCGATTATTCGCCACAAAAGCACCCTGCAAAGCTATTGGGGTTTTATGAAAAACTGGTGCCACTGTTCGATTATTCGGATTTAATTTTTAACCGGATTGAAGCTGATACGGCCTTTGTAAAAGCGATTGAGCTTGACGAATGTAATCTGGAACGCGAATCGGTTGTGCTTGATTATTGCCCGAAGTTGTTGAGCAAGGGCGAAATGAAAAATCCAAAATTTACTTTTTTAGATATTTTTATCTTCTTTGAATCGGATAGCTATAAGATCGTTTATAAGGAATGGTTACTGGCCGGATTGGAAAATAAGCTCGATCTGGATTGGGATCAGTATGTTGCCGCGTTTTATGAGAATACCATGAAAATGCTGGAGGCCTGTTGGCTCATCCACGAAAGGCTCATTACTAAAAATAGTTTTAAAAGCATCGATCGCTATTACCATATGGCCATGTTCGAAAGTACATCGCCTCTGGCTTTCGATCAGGAATTATTTGATGATCCGTTTAAGGCAATTGAATTTTTCTTTAGTTTGGATAACCTTGCAGGGCATAAAACATACCTGAAAAAATGGTATAAAATGGCCTTATCAGAAGCGCACCGTTTAAATGATGTTGCCGATTATTTTTTTCTGTATAACCAGTTTACGAAATTGCTTAACGCTGGCTATTTAATTGCAAACAAAAAGTTGATTTATCAGGAAGCCTTGCCTGAAGGCTTAATTACAGCAGATCGTTTTATTACAAGCGAAGTGTATAACAAAGGCCTTTTCGAAGTAAATACGCTGGCGCCCGAACACATAGAAAATCCTTATCGCTTTGTAGCGTCTTTTTTCATTCCTGAAAAAATTAAACAATTGCGCTTAGGCCTTTTAGAGTGGTTGTATGCTGCCTTTAGTGCCGGGAGCAGCATTAAACTGATGGATAAAGAATTTTTATTTGAGCAGTACGAAGCCATGCTGATGATCATGGAAGCTTTTTTTCTGATGATTGGGAATCCTTCATTGAGTGATGATGTTAGAGAAAGGCGGCATTATGCGGAATAAATCCTTAAATCTTAGCCACAGTGCCATAAAAGAAGAAACCGTAATGCGTTTATTAAAGCGTATTACAGCTGCGGTACCCATTCAATATGTTTATCTCCATAACATTTTTTTTGCCGGTAAAGCAGTACAAGAAATGCTGATTATGGTTTCGTTTAAACATGTGCGTATTTTAAACGAATTAACGCCGGTATTAAATATTGTATTTAATGGGCAAATGGAATTTACTTATCGGGTTTTCCATGTGCACGAGGTTGAGCAAGCTTTGCTAGCGGGGAGTTTGTTTTTTTACTATGCCACGGCAGCTCAAAATTGCTTATTTAGTAAATCTGGAAGTTTTCTTGAATGTGGGGCACCTGAGTTCGTTGCAGATCGGGTTAGCAGCACCTATCAACACGAAACTAGTAAGGCCAACAAATTTTTATCAGGAGCCAATTTCTATTTTAAACACCGAAATTTCGAACATTGCGCTTTTATGCTGCACCAGGTTTTCGATTTAATGTACAGAGCCATTGAAATTTTGGTAATGGGAAAGGATAAAAAAACGCACCGCATCAGTGCCCATCAACTGTATGTTAAAGCCTATGTTAAACCACTTTCTGAGCTTTTTAATGATGATGAGGAAGAGGTTTCCCTGTTGCATTTGCTTGATGAGGCTTATCTGGCTGTTCGGTACGAAAATAATTACACGATCAGTGAAACGGATGTGATGCGACTGTTTGAAAAAATAGATCTATTGTACTGTGTTTCAGAACAGGTTTATCAGGGCATTATGAATAACCATTTTGATCAGCAGGTTACTGAGATGTTTTTAAACCCGAAGCTGGGTCTCTCCATAACCAGCCATCTGTAGTTCAAAGATCTTTCCTCCGAAGGAGTTCCTTTGGAACACTCTGCGGTACTTCGGTTGAGATGACGATACTTTTTATTCGAGCCTGTAAATGGTAGGGTTAATTTATGGGATGAAATCAATATGAATGACATTTTACGCCTTTCATTTGCTAATAAATACGTCAACAATAGCCTTGTTAAAAA
The DNA here is from genome assembly GCF_001442625.1 of Pedobacter ginsenosidimutans. Taxonomy (GTDB): domain Bacteria; phylum Bacteroidota; class Bacteroidia; order Sphingobacteriales; family Sphingobacteriaceae; genus Pedobacter; species Pedobacter ginsenosidimutans. The sequence continues at coordinate 21,883 of NZ_LMZQ01000016.1, forward strand.
AACGGTTTAAATGTTTCGCAAAGCGCTTACAGGTTAATCATTGCTCATAAACTCACTCGGGGTTTTGCCGAAATGTTTTTTAAACTCAGAACTAAAATATTTCCGATCGTTAAATCCTACTGCATAGGCAATTTCAGCAATATTTCCTGTGCCCTGTTTAAGTAATTGGGCTGCTCTTTTTATCCGCATCGATTTAATAAAGTCGTTTACCGAAAGATCAGTCAGTGCCCTTATTTTTTTATAGAGTACAGGTTGGCTCATGCCGATTTCAGAAGATAGGGTTGGCACATCAAAATCAGGATCGGCGATGCGGTCTTCGATAACCTGGATAATTTTATTCAAAAAGCTCTGCTCGGTGGTATTAATCACCATATTTTTAGGCTCGAGCGTAATTACCTGTCCAAATTTATGTTTTATCGTTTCTCTGGCATTTAATAAGTTCTGAATGTTCAGTTCAAGTATTTTTAGGTTAAAAGGTTTCATGATATAGGCGTCGGCACCATTTTCGAAACCGTTTACCTGGTGCACATAAGCCGATCTTGCCGTTAATAAAACGACAGGGATATGGCTGGTTCTTTCGTCCGTTTTAAGTTTCCGGCATAATTCCAGCCCATCCATTACGGGCATCATTACATCACTGATAATTAAATCAGGAATCAGTTCTAAAGCATAATCTAAGCCCGTAGCCCCGTTTTCGCGCTCATAAATCTGGTATGTGTGGCTTAAAGCCTGTTTGATAAAGGTTCTTACATCTTCATTATCTTCTACGAGTAAGATGCTGTTTTTCCTTTTTTTGTCCGAGTCATCTGGTACCGCATCATCTTCTTTAATTTGTTCGGTTACCTGTGTTGCACTAAGGTTATAATTTAAGGCATCGTCGTAATAAACATAATCATGGATAAAATCGGATGGATTAAAATGTGCTTTCCCTGTTTTTAAACTTACGGTGAAAGCGGTATTGCCAAAAGCATTGTCGTTTTTAGGTGTGCTTTCGAAACTGATCTGGCCATGATGCAGTTCTACAATGCTTTTAGAAAGTGATAGGCCCAAACCGGTACCGATGGTTGTAGTGGCATTGGCCTGATAAAAATTGGTGAATAAATTCGCCTGGTTTTCTAATGGAATGCCCTTACCGTTATCGCAGATCTTTATATTAACCAATTGTTTTTCTGTTTCTATTTTTAGGCTAATTTTTCCGTTTACCGGTGTAAACTTAAAGGCGTTGGAGAGTAAATTAAACATCACTTTTTCCATTTGAACTTTATCAAAATAAAGCTCAATTTCTGCCTGTGCGGTTTCAAACTGGTAATCGATGTTTTTAGAAATGGCCATGTTCTGAAAAGCCAGAAATATTTCCCTGCAGAATTTTACCACATCGCCTGGGCTCACATGTAGTGCCATTTTTCCGCTTTCTGCCTTTCTAAAGTCGAGCAGTTCGGTAACCAGGTTCATTAAACGGTCGGCATTATTTTTTATGGGTTGCAGATCCCGGTTCAGGACGGGGTCGTCTTTTGCGTTTTCGATCAATTTATCTAACGGTCCAACAATGAGTGTTAAAGGCGTGCGGATCTCATGAGAAATATTGGTGAAAAATTCTAGCTTATGCTCGTTAATCTCTTTTTCTTTTTTAAGTACAGCTTTTATTAACAAATAGCGAATAAATACAAAAGATATAGCTACAAAAACGAAGAAATAAAACAGATAGGCCCACCAGGTTCTGTAAAAAGGTGGATTTACTGTAATGCTGATCTTGCGTATATTGGCGCTCGGAACGCCATCATTATTAACTCCCCTAACCATAAAAGTGTAGTTGCCCGGGGGAAGATTGGTGTAAGCAGCCGTTGGGATACTTACATCGTTCCAGTTTTTTTCGAAACCATCTAATTTGTATGCATAACGATTTTTTTCTGGTTTAATAAAGTTTAAGAGCGCAAAACTTAAACTAAATGTATTCTGGCGGTTCGAAAAAACGAGTTTATTTTTTAGGCCAATGTTCTGATCGAGCAGACCGTCTTCAGCGTTGATTTTTATCGGCTTATTATCGACTTTTAAATCTGTTATTACAAGTGTTGCTGCCTTGTTATTGGTTTGTATGCGGTTGGGATAAAAGCTTATAAAACCACTGTATCCGCCAAAGAACATTTCGCCATTGGCACTTTTAAAAAAGGCATTGGCATTAAATTCATTTCCTGGAAGCCCATCGGCAACAGTATAGTTTTTAAAGGTTTTATTTTTTCTGTTAAACATAGATAAACCATTGGCTGTGCTTATCCAAAGGTTGCCATTATCATCTTCCAATACACCAAGCACATTGTCGTTCGGTAAACCATTTTTTACGGTGTAGTAGATTACTTTATTTGTTTTTTGATCGTAGCGGATTAGCCCTTTGTTATTGGTGCAGATATAAATCTCTTTATTTCTTGTTTCTGTAATGCCGTTTACATAATAATCTAAAGGCTTTTTGGTTTGTGCATCGCATAAAGTGTAAAACTCTTTTTTATCAATATCATAGATACAAAACCCGTTTGTGGTGCCGAAGTAAACGCGATCGGTAACCATTAAAGCTTTAACTATTGCCGATTTAGAGAGAATGTTTGGAAGTTTGAAGTCGTAAAACCTTGTTTTATCAGGACTGGAGATCTTAATGCCATTTCGTTGAGTGGCTACATATAGGTAGCCGTTCTGGTCTTCAGCTAGTGTAGTAACCTCATCGGGTACATCTTCAGGATGCCTGCTGAAATTGAAACTCTTAAACGTGCGGTTTTTGCTGTCATAAACATTAAGTCCGCCCGAATGTGTACCGATCCAAAGTTTGCCGGCCTGATCCAATATTATTTTTTTGATCAGGTTTGATTTTATAGCGTTATTGCGGCCATCATTCTTAAAAGCGGTGAAAGTATTTGCCGATCTGTTGAAATAGTTTAATCCGCCGCCTTCTGTTCCGATCCAGAGATTTTTATTTTCATCTTCGGCGAAAGCACTTACCACATTGTTATTGATACTGGAGGTGTATTTGCTCGTGCTGTAAATATTAAATGCCGTAGTATAAGGATAGTTGATATTAACACCGCCAAAGTAAGTGCCCACCCAAATAGAACCATTCTGATCTTTGTACAAGCGGTGTACGGAATTCTGACTCAGGCTTTTTTTATTCTCTGGGTCATATTGAAGGTTTACACAATTGAAATTCTGGGTATCCATCACACTGATGCCATCCAATGTGCCAATCCAAAGTTTGCCTGCATCATCCAATACCATGGTGCGGATGGTGTTGTTTACAAGCGAATTCTTTTGACTACCTGAGTGTTTAAAATTTTTAAAGGTTTTAGCCGAAGGGTCAAAAAGGTTCAGGCCATTATCCTGTGTGCTTACCCACAGTTTATTTTGAGCATCTTCGATAATGCCGGTAATATAATTTTCGCTGATATCGCCAGGTTTCCCGTGATTCTTAAAAACAACGCTTTGGTAAAAGCCGTTTTTTAGGGTCATTTTTAATAATCCATTGGATGTTCCGACCCAGATATTTCCCTGGTGATCCTGCTTTACAGTTCTAATGTTATGATATATTCCATCCTTAAGCTTGTCGCTAAAGAACACTTTTATTTTCGAAGTGTCCCCGTTAACAAGAAGATTCAATCCGTTTAGTGTGCCGATCCAGACATTTCCTTTTTTATCTTCGGCAATGCAGTTGACCATATTGTTGCTGAGTCCTTTTGGTCGTGCGGTAATACGTTCGAAATTGTCGGTTGTTTCGTTATACCTGTTTAAGCCTGTATTGGTGCCTACCCATAAATTTTGGTGCGAATCGGATAAAAGACTCACGACGTAGCTGTTCAGTATGGACAGGGAATCGGTATTTGAAAATTGATAAACTTTAATGTTATAACCATCATACCGGTTTAGGCCATTACGGGTGCCGAACCACATGTATCCTTTTTTATCCTGGCAGATGGCCAGTACCGAAGTTTGTGATAAGCCTTTTTCTACTCCAAGGTGATCGAACAGGATGGGCTGTTGGCATTTACCCTGCATTACTGATCCTAAAAACAGGGTTGCACATAGCAAATATTTCAGGAAGGCAGTAGGCATGGGATAGTTGGTTATAGTGGTTATTGGCAATCTAAATTATGGTTTAAAAGCATTTTTGCCAAATATTTAGAAAATTACACCTAAATATTTAGAAAATTATACCCCCTTAAAAAATGCTTATCTATAAGTTTGTTCAGCAGGTAGCGGTTTTTAAAAAGCCATATCTAGTAACAAACAACTAATAACCAACTAAACCGATAATTATGAGTAAACTCTACACCCAAGGGAGAACGCGCATGCCTGTGCATGTATATCTTTTTCCTAAGCTTTTATTATTACTCACAATCTTATTACTAACCAATGTAAATGTTTTTGCCCAGAGTAAAACCATTATTGGCGTAGTTACAGATGAAAGTAAACAGACTGTTCCTGGTGTATCTGTATCAGTAAAAGGGAGCAAAACCACTACGCAAACAGATGCTGATGGCAGGTTCAAAATTCAGGCGCTGGCAACAGATCAATTGGTATTTAACTATGTAGGTTATGCCTCGCAATCAGTGAATGTAGGCACTCGTACAACGATTAATGTTGTGTTGAAATCTTCTATTACTGGGTTGAGTGATGTTGTTGTGGTGGGTTATGGAACCACCAAAAGAGCCGATCTTACGGGGGCTGTGGGCTCAGTAAATATGAAAGATTTAGAACAGGCACCTGTTAAATCATTCGATCAGGCTTTGGCCGGACGTGTAGCAGGTGTACAGGTATCTACAAGTGATGGTCAACCGGGTGCAACTGCAAACATTGTGATCCGTGGCGCCGGATCAATCTCCCAGGATAACTCTCCGCTTTATGTTATTGATGGGTTTCCATCCGAAGATGCCAATGCAAATTCCATCAATCCATCGGATATTGAAAGTATAGATATATTAAAAGATGCCTCCGCAACTGCGATTTATGGTGCCCGTGGTTCTAACGGTGTGGTATTGATTACCACCAAAAGAGGGAAAGCAGGTAAACCTCAACTGAGTTATAATGCCTATTACGGCACACAAAAATCGCCTGATAAAATTCCTGTGATGAACGCTTTCGAGTTTGTGAAATACGTTAAAGAACTGAATTCTGTTTTTGCCGATTCCGTTTACTTAAAAAATGGTGTCACCATAAACGATTATCAGAATGTATCGAGCCTGGATATGCAGGACTATATCTTTCAGAACGGGCAGAACCAAAACCATGATATTGCCTTAAGAGGTGGAAATGATAAAACAACCTACTCTATTTCCGGTAACTACAACAACCAGAAAGGGATCGTAAAATTTAGCGGTTTTAAACGTTACCAGGGCCGTTTTGTGCTCGATCAGACAGTTACCGATAAATTAAAAGCGGGTATAAACGTAAATTACGCTTACAGCGAAACTTTCGGGACACCAATTTCTGCAACCAATTTTTATGCGTCTTCGGTACTGTTGTATTCGGTTTGGGGATACCGTCCGGCTGCAGCAATTTCGGGCAGAGATCAGAATACCGACCTGCTTGATTCGTTTTACGATCCTACGAACGAACTTGCAAATAATCAGGATTACCGGGTAAATCCTTTAATCAGTTTAGAAAACCAGAAAACCATGTATAAAGCCACTACTATGGTAGCCAATGGTTATGCTGAATATGCTTTTACGCCTAAATTAAAACTCAGGGTAGCTGCGGGGATTACCAACGCAAATACCGAAACGAATATTTTTAATAACTCTTTAACGCAATCGGGCAGTAAATGGAATGCTTCAGGGCCAAACGGAACTTATGCTACCAGTCCGGCCTTTAACTGGTTAAATGATAATACTTTAACCTATAAAAATACTTTTAATAAAAACCACAACCTAACCGTTTTGGCTGGCTACTCTGCACAGCGGAGCAAAAATTCTTACCGGTCGATATATGCCTCGCAGATTACCAACGAAAGTTTGGGTATTGATGCATTGGATTTGGTGCCGGCAGCCAATACGGTTGTAAACTCACGAAGCTCGGTTTGGACACTACAATCTTTCCTGGGTAGGTTAAACTATGATTTTAAAGGCAAATATTTATTAACGGCCAGTTTCAGGGCTGATGGATCGTCGAAATTTGCACCTGGCAAGCGTTGGGGTTATTTCCCTTCGGCATCTGCCGGATGGCGCTTCAGTCAGGAATCTTTCCTGAAAAACGCCACCTGGTTATCTGACGGTAAACTGCGTATCGGTTATGGCGAATCGGGAAACAACCGTGTTGGCGATTTTGCTTACCTGCCACAGCTAAACTTAGGCAATACACAATACTGGTATTCGTTTAACGGCAAACCGGTAGCCATCGGTTCGGTAATTACAGCATCTGGAAATTATGATCTACAATGGGAAACTAATACACAGACCAATATCGGTTTAGATCTGAGTTTTTTTAAAAACCGCTTGGGCTTAACAGCCGATGTGTATAAAAGGGTGACCAACGATTTATTGCTGAATGCCCAGTTGCCCTATGCAAGCGGAGTACAGAGCGGAACCGGCTTTAAAAACATAGGAAGTTTAGAAAACCGAGGTTTAGAGATTACCTTGAACAGTACCAATATCCAGACCAAAAATTTCCGTTGGACGAGTAATTTCAACATCAGTTTTAACAAAAACAAAATTTTAGAATTAACCGAAGGACAAAACTCGCTGCTAGCTGGTGCTGGAACATTTTTTAATACCACTTATACCAGTTTATCGCCATATATTTCTGTAAAAGGCCGTTCGGTTGGGGAGATGTACGGATTGATTTTCGATGGCGTTTATCAATACAGCGATTTCGATAAAATGCCAAATGGTACATTTCTGTTAAAACCAAATATTACCACCAATGGCTCAACCAGGACATCAATACAACCGGGTGATATCAAATACAAAGACTTAAATGGCGATTTAGTGGTAAACAATAACGATTATACCATTATCGGCAGGGGTTTACCCATCCACACAGGCGGTTTTAGCAATAACTTCAGCTATAAAAACTGGGATTTAGGGGTTTTCTTACAATGGTCGTATGGCAATAATATCATCAATGCCAACCGTTATGTTTTTGAAGGCGGTATCGTAACCAACCCGAACCTTAACCAGTATGCTTCGTTCCAAAACCGCTGGACACCTACCAACCAGAACAACGATCTGTTTAGGGCAGGAGGAATGGCCGCGGCGAATTACTCATCGAGGGTGGTAGAAGATGGATCGTATCTGCGTTTGAAAACCGTTCAGCTAGGTTATAATTTCTCTAATAAAATCCTGAAAAATATTGGTATGTCGAAACTGCGTTTAAACGCATCGGCACAGAATCTGTTAACACTTACCGGTTATTCAGGCCTGGATCCTGAGGCCTCGTCAAGGCCAAGCAACCTTACTCCCGGGTTCGATTATGGAACCTACCCGCAATCTTTCACGGTAACCTTTGGTTTAAACGCAACATTTTAATCACCATTAAAAGATAAGACAATGAAAAATAAATATATTCTGGCTTTTTTATTTGTGATGGGATTATCATCATCATGCAAAAAATTCTTAGATACTGAGCCAACAGATTTCTATAGCCCATCTAATTATTACCAAACGGCAGATCAGTTGCAGGTAGCACTTAACGGCATATACAGCAATATGATGTATGAGCGGATGTATGGGCAGGTATTGAACTTTAATTTTGTAAGCGCAACAGATGAAATGTTGCCCAACCGCCCGGTAAACGGCGAGGCTCGCGGCCTTTATTATTCGTACGATGCAGGTCATGCGTACGTTGCCGATGTTTGGCGCTGGCCGTATCTGGGTATCAACAACGCCAATGTGCTGATCGATAATATTAATAAACCAACAATGGACGAAAAACAACGTGGTTATATTAAAGGCCAGGCCTTGTTTTTAAGGGCCTACAATTATTTTATACTCACCACCAATTTCGGTGAGGTTCCGATCATTCTTCACAGCCCGGGCATTTCGGAGACCAATATTCCTGCATCTTCTCAGGCTGCTGTTTATGCACAGATTGTTGCCGATTTAAAAGAGGCTGAAACCTTGTTGCAGGGTAGAACTGCTGCCGCCTTGGGTTACAACGATCAGGTAACCATTACTGCTGTTCAGGCCATGTTGGCCCGGGTCTATCTGTACTGGGCGGGTTATCCAACAAATGATGCTACTAAATATGCAGATGCAGTGGTATATGCTGATAAAGTAATCAATTCGGGACTGCATGGTTTAAACCCCGATTACAAACAGGTTTTTATCAACCTGTGCCAGGATAAATATGATGTTAAGGAAGATATTCTAGAATGGGGATCTGCGGGTGCTGCTGCGGGCGTAACCAATAAAACAGGTAACGATATCGGAAATTTTGTGGGTATCCAATCGGCCATACTTAATGTAAACGGAGTTTTCGATCCGGCCTCTTATTCGGCAGTTGGCTGGGTTCAGACCACTAAAAAATTATTTGATAGTTACGAGGTTGAGCCAAGCAGTACATTGGTGAACAAAGCATCTTTAGATACGCGGAGAGACTGGAACTGTGCCGACTTCATCTGGACGGTAAATACCACAACTGCTACAAGGATTAAAACAGATAAGCCAAACCCATGGCAAATGATGTGTGGAAAATTCCGCCGTGAATACTGCCCTGATGCCTCAAAAAATCTTGGTACGTATAATATCAATTGGCCTGTAATCCGTTATTCGGATGTGTTGTTGATGAAAGCAGAGGCCGAAAATCAGGTGAATGGTCCGACATCTGCAGCCTATGATGCCATTAACCAGGTAAGAAAAAGAGCCTATGGAACCATGTATGGTAATATTGTGAAAAATATTACCATAGTAACTGGTGGATCTGGATATAGCGCTGCCAATCCTCCTGTGGTTACCATCAGCGGTGGTGGTGGATCGGGTGCTACAGCAGTTGCTGTAGTTTCTACTGCCGGAGCAGTTACTGGAATTAAACTAACCAGCAGAGGGAATTTAACTGCTGCAGGACCTTATTTTACTAATGCACCAACGGTAACCATTGCCGCGCCAACTACCGGCGTAACCGCTACAGCCACTGCAACCATCACCAACGGTAACGAATACCTGTTAACACCGGGCTTAAACAAAGCTGATTTTCAACTGGCCATAAGAGATGAGCGCATGCGCGAATTATGCTTTGAAGCTTACCGTAAAGCCGACCTTATCAGGTGGGGAAATTTTGTAGGCGATATGCAAGCATTTGCTAATTATGCAACCGCTAACGGGGTTTCTGCAACAACCGGAAATGCAATTGGTTATAGTGGAATTACCGGCATTACCCAGAGACACGTACTGCTGCCAAAACCAACCTACGAGTTAAACTTAAATAAAGCTTTGGTTCAAAACCCGGGATATTAATTAACCTCAAAATGGAAATGAAGATGAAATATCTATTCAATATATGTTTGCTTGCAGGTTTGTTTTTTACAGCCTGTAAAAAAGAGCTCACAACCGATGCACCAACTGCAGGCATTAATCTTGTAAACGCGCGTTCTACCATTGGCGATACACTTGTTTTTAAACTTGGCGATACCTGTAGGTTTGCGCTTGATGGTTATGCCGATAACATTGCATTCTGGGCCGGTACGCTTGGTAATAAATACGAATACCGCGATAGGGCAATGGCATTGGGCGTACCTACCTTGTCTTTTACCAGCACTGCTCAGTTTGGCGTACAAACTAATACCCTACAGGTATTGGCTACCAATAAGCTGCCCTCAAGAGATTCGGCAACCGTTGTAAATGCTGCCTGGACAAACATTACAGCCCGTACGCCTTTGGCTACCAGCGCTACTGCGGTGAACACAGGTAATGTTAATCTATCTGATCTGGTAAGCGGTGTAAATGATTCACTTTTTATTGCTTTTAAATATTCAGGAGTAACAGGTTCAACACAGCGGACCTGGACGATTACCAATTATACGGTAAACAACGTATTAAGCGATTATAGCTATAACCTGGCCGCTTTAGCCAATGATAATGCCTATTGGACCCGATACGGTAATGTTTGGACACCAGCCAGCGCAAGATGGGTGCCCACAACAACGGCCCTTACCATTGTGGGTGGCGCAGCTACCGCTCCGACAAATACCAGTTGGATTGTGAGTAAAGCCTTATATGTGGGCCGGGTTTCACCTGATATTTCAACTGCTACGGTGAAAAATATCACGGCATCTGCAACTACATCCTACGCCTATAAATACCTGGCGGCAGGCAAATATAGGGCAACGTTTGTTTCTTATAATGTTAATCCTAATGAAAGTAAAACAGCCGTCAAAGAATTTAATATTAAAGTAATCCAGTAAGGAAAGCCGATATAAAAAATGATTGTTAGCATAAACTATAGACGATTAAAAACACTATTAGCATCATGTTTCTTGTGTTTTACCACATTTTTTGCCGTTGCCCAGGAAGAACCTTACGCTGTAATTATGGGACGCATCAATCTGGATCTACAGCGTGGGGTGAACGATGCGGTATTGGTGAAAAGGATCACCAAAAACATGACATCTTTAAATACAGATGGAAGTTGGCCAGATATCAACTACGCAGATGCGCAGTACGATCCTTTAAAACGGATTAAAGATATGGCAACCGCTTTTGTCCGCCCATCGAATAAGCTTTATAACAATGCAGAACTGCATGCTGCTATTGTTAAATCTTTACAGAACTGGTTGGATAAAAACCCGAAAAATAAAAACTGGTGGTACAATGATATCTTTTATCCGCAGGCTATTGGAGAGACCGTAATATTAATGCGAAGTGCCAAAACGGGGCTTCCTGTCGAGCTGGAAAAAACATTGATTAAAAGAATGATCAGAAGGTTAAAAACAGGGGATGGTGCCAATACCTCTGATGAAGCTTTACATTATTTGTATCGTGCTTGCCTAACACAGAACAAAGCAACATTAGATTCGGCTGCGAAATATCTATTCGAACCCATTGCCATTGCAGATGGAAAAGAAGGCGTTCAGGCAGATGGAAGTTATTATCAGCATGGGAAACAACAGGCCATTGCCAGTTATGGGCGGGTATTTGCCGGAAACTCCGTAAATGCTGCATTTTATTTAAGAGATACCAAATATGCCTTGCCGAAAGATCAGTTGGTTATTTTGGTCGATTATCTTAAAAATACCTTTCTGAAAACGGTAAGAGGTTCGTTTTATGATTTTAATGTGCGTGGCCGCGGCATCAGTCGTAAAGATTCTTTAAGCAGTGGCATGGGTGGGATGGTTAGCAAAATAAAACTCTTCGACCCTGAAAATGCAGCGTATTGGGACGCTTCGGTTAAACGGACCTCTGGAGCCGAGCCACCTAGCTATAAAATTATGCCTACCCATAACCAGTTTTGGAAAAGTGGGTATACCCTGCACCTTCGCCCGGCTTATACCTTTAGTGTGCAAACCGCATCAACGAGAACCTTACGGACAGAACGTGGCAACAACGAAAACATATTGGGGAAATTTCTCCCCGATGGGGCGACCAATATTCAGCGGAGCGGATCGGAATATGCCAACCTGATGCCCGTTTGGGAATGGGATAAAATCCCGGGAACCACCAGCAGAGATTATCCTGATGACAGTGGTGTCACAGTATTAAAGGAATGGGGAATTCCGGGTACAACCAAGTTTGTTGGGGGAGTTAGCGATGGCATTTATGGCGTTTCATGTTATGATTTAAATTACGACAGCGTTCAGGCAAAAAAAGCATGGTTCTTTTTTGATCAGGAAGTGGTGTGCCTGGGTGCTGGAATTAAAAGCAGTGCAAAGGAAAATATCACCACAACAATCAATCAGGTCTGGCTAAGGGGCGATGTGGCTTCTTCCAATGGAACGGAGGCCGATGCTAAAAGCGAGCGCTGGGCAGTTCATGATAGTATTGGGTATATTTTTCCCCAAGGTGGGAATTTAGAAATCAGTAGCAAAGCACAAACCGGAAACTGGTACCGCATCAATCATTTTCAGGGTAAAACCGAACTGAAACATAACGTATTTAAAATCTGGTTAAATCATGGTATAAATCCTCAGAATGCCAGCTATCAGTATGTTGTTGTGCCGGGAATTGACGCTGCGGGTTTAAAAAAATACAACCGGTCGATGATACAGATACTGAAAAATACCGATGAACTGCAGGCTGTGAAACATACTGGCCTGGATATGTTGCAAGCAGTTTTTTATAAAGCAGGAACACTGGCTACTAACGGCTTATCGCTTCAGGTAGATCAGCCATGTACGGTTTACATTAAAAATTTAAACGGTAAAAGCCCCACACTGTATATCGCAGATCCCGCACAGGAAAATACAAGCATCAAGGTGTTGCTAAAGCTGCCAGGATTATTGAAACCAAAAAGTATAGATTGTAATCTGCCAGTTGGCGCCTTTGCAGGTGCTACGGCGAATTTTAAAATTAAAGAATAATACACACAGACTATTAAATTATGAAAAAAATCAATTTCGCTGTCGCATTGCTGATGCTTGGCAGTTCAGTTTCATTTGCGCAGACCGAGAAAAAGCCTATGGCCCAGTTAATTAACGATGAATTTAAATTTGCCGTCGATCAATATAAAGTGCTGGCTAAAAATATCCCTGAAGGGAAAACACCCCAGACTTTCGAAAAAGGAAAACCCGTAAATTACGATATCAAATGGTGGTGCAGTGGTTTTTATTCTGGCAGTTTGTGGTATATATACGAACAGACCAAAAATGCAGAGATTAAGCAAGAGGCTGAGAAAGCTTTAAAGGTAATAGAGCCAAATCAGACCTATACCGGAAACCACGATTTGGGTTTTATGATGTACTGCAGTTTTGGCAATGCCTACCGTTTAACCGGCAAGCCAGAATATAAAGCAGTTATTGAGCGTTCGGCAGAATCTTTGGCTACGCGTTATCGCCCTGCTGTAAAATCTATCCAATCATGGAATAAAAGCAAATTATGGGAATGTCCGGTAATTATTGATAATATGATGAATCTGGAAATGATGAACTGGGTGAGTGATAATGGAGGAAATAAAAAGTATAAAGAAATTTCGGTTATCCATGCCAACACCGCTTTAAAAAACCATTTCCGCCCAGATTTCAGCTCTTTTCACGTGGTCGATTATAATCCGGAAACCGGAGCAGTAATCAGGAAAGCCACATGGCAGGGTGCTGCAAACTGTTCTGCATGGTCGCGTGGGCAGGGCTGGGCTTTGTATGGCTATACTATGATGTACCGTTTTACCAAAAATCCTATCTATTTAAAACAGGCAAAAGGTATTGCACACTTTATATTGAACCATCCAAATTTACCTGCCGATAAAATTCCTTTCTGGGATTTCGATGCGCAGGGTATTCCTTTTGCCAAACGCGATGCTTCTGCAGGTGCGCTTATGGCTTCGGCATTGTTAGAGCTTGGTCAGTACACTTCAGGAAGCGAGAAAACTGAATTTAAATCTGCGGCCGAAACCATGATCTATTCGCTTTCGAGCAGCGCTTATCATGCTAAATTAGGCGAAAACGGCGGCTTTTTGTTGATGCACAGCACAGGCGCTTACCCATTAAACAGTGAAATTGATGTACCTTTAATTTATGCCGATTACTACTACTTAGAGGCTTTGGCGAGATATAAAAAGTGGTATTTGTAAAGATTGATAAATGAGAGGATTTCAATAAAAAAGAGTCTTCATTGCGAGGCATGAAGCAATCTTAAAGCGCACGCTAATAGCGATCGTTGTAAGATTGCTTCGTCGGCTGAAAAAGCCTTCTCGCAATGACGACTCCCCCTCAGCTTGTCATCGTCACTTCATTGTATGTCAATGGAATTTAAGCTATCTACAAAATTGATTAAAACAATTATAATGAAATACAAACTGATTTTTTCTGCCCTGCTGATTTTTTCTCAGTTGGCAAATGCACAAAAGAAACCTGCAACAGGTGCCGAAGACCGTGCTTTTTGGGTTAAAACTTTACACCGCATTGCTTACCCGGTAATCCACAACCTGGCTAACGAAACTTTAAAAAAGAACATGCCATTAGAAAAAGCCCCGGGCTATGGCTTAAACGTAGCCAAAGTTACGTATCTCGAAGCCCTGGGTCGTACCATTGCAGGAGTTGCACCATGGCTGGCTTTACCAGATGATGATTCCACTGAGGGTAAACTAAGAAAAACCATGCGTACCGAGCTTTTAAAAGCTTTGGCCAATTCAGTAAACCCTGCAAGCCCTGATTATATCAGTTACCGCTCAGAAAGTCAGCCTATTGTTGATGCTGCTTATGTTGCACATGCTTTTTTGCGTGCGCCAAAAGCACTCTGGGAACCGCTTGATGAGCTCACCAAAAAAAGATTTATAGAAGAATTTAAATCGCTACGCACCAGAAGTGGCGCCTACAATAACTGGTTATTGTTTTCGGGCTTAACTGAAGGATTTTTATTGAGCATTGGTGAACAGTACGATCCTGCACGTGTTCAATTCTCGATTAATAAAATGAAAGAATGGTATGTAGGCGATAGCTGGTACAGTGATGGCGAAAAATTTAGCATGGATTATTACAATTCTTATGTGATCCATCCCATGCTGGTTGATCTTTTAAAGGTATTGGTCGATAAGAAAAGAGCATCTCAGGTCGATTATGATATAGCCTTGAAAAGAATGGTACGTTATTCTGAATATTTGGAAAGGATCATTTCACCAGAAGGCACTTATCCTGCCTACGGCCGTTCGATCACTTACCGTACGGCGGCCTTTCAGGCCCTCGCGCAAACAGCGTTAATGGAGAAACTGCCAGAATATGTAAAACCATCGCAAGTTCGTGGCGGCTTAACCGCTGTAATGCATAAACTGTATGATGGAAACCAGAATTTTGATGATAAAGGATGGTTGGTGCTTGGCTTTAATGGCCATCAACCAGAAGTGGCCGATACCTATACTTCTACAGGAAGTTTATATATGGCCACCTTGGGCTTTTTAACCTTAGGTTTGCCTGCCGATAATAAATTTTGGGCAGATTCACCCACACCATGGACCAGTTTAAAAGCCTGGAGCGGAGAAACCATAAAAAAGGATTATAAAGTTGAGTATTAATACAAATAATAAGTATCGTATAAATATATTTGCGGATAGGATCTGATATCGGTTTAGGTCCCATCGCAAAACTCAATTTTTAACCAATGAACAAATTCGAAAGCCGTTACGCGCAGAGCCCTAAAGAAGTTAAACAAATGGATACCGCAGCTTTGCGGGATAATTTCTTGATTGAAAACGTATTTGAGGCAAACCAGGTAAACCTAACTTTATCTTATTTTGATAGATATATTGTTGGTGGTGCAATGCCTGTTGATCAGAAAATAGCACTTCCAAACCCTGATGATTTAAAAGCGACCTACTTTTTAGAGCGTAGGGAACTGGGTATTATCAATGTAGGTGGAAAAGCAATCGTTACCGCTGACGGCGAAAAATACGAATTGGATTATAAAGAGGCTTTATACATTGGTAAGGGTACAAAAGAAGTATTTTTTGAATCTGCCACACCAGGTGAGGCGGCTAAGTTATACATTAATTCTGCCCCTGCACACCACACTTATCCTAACAAAAAAGTAAGCAAAGCAGAAGCAGAGATTGTAGAATTAGGTACGCCTGAAACCGCAAACCATAGAATAATAAATAAGTTGTTGGTGAACAGTGTTTTACCAACCTGCCAGTTGCAGATGGGTATGACCGAGTTAAAATCGGGCAGTGTTTGGAATACCATGCCGGCACATACGCACGATAGGAGGATGGAAGCTTATTTCTATTTCGAGGTTCCGAAAGGACAGAGTGTTTGCCACTTTATGGGCCAGCCACAAGAAACCCGCCACATCTGGATGCAAAGTGATCAGGCGGTTATTTCGCCGAACTGGTCAATCCACTCAGGCGCAGGCACAAGCAACTATACTTTTATTTGGGGTATGGCTGGCGAAAATTTAGATTATGGTGATATGGATCACTGTGCCATCACCGAACTGAAATAAATTTACAGTTGTCATCTCGACTGGAGCACAGTCCCGAACTTTCGGGAGAGAGATCTTTTTTTAAATGCATCATAGAATAAAGAACATGTCTAACATATTTAATTTAGCAGGTAAAACTGCATTAGTTACCGGTTGTAAAAGAGGAATAGGAAAAGCAATGGCTTTAGCTTTGGCCGAAGCAGGTGCCGATATTATCGGTGTTTCTGCCAGTCTTGAATTAGAAGGTAGCGCTATAGAAAAAGAAGTTTTAGCACTGGGTAGAAAGTTTTATGCTTACCAGTGTGATTTTGGTAAACGAGAAAATACCCTGGCTTTTGCAGCTCAGGTAAAGGCCGACCATCCGGTTATCGATATTTTGGTAAATAATGCCGGAACGATTTTACGTCAGCCAATTGCTGAGCATTCGGATGAGTATTGGGATGAAGTAATTGCGGTAAACCAAACTGCACCATTTATTTTAACCCGAGAAATCGGGAGGGAAATGATTGCAAGAGGAAGCGGAAAAGTAATTTTTACGGCATCCTTACTGTCGTTCCAGGGTGGCATTACCGTTCCCGGTTATGCAGCGAGTAAAGGGGCAATTGCATCTTTAACCAAAGCGTTTGCAAACGAATGGGCATCAAAAGGCGTGAATGTAAATGCCATTGCACCTGGTTATATTGCAACAGATAATACTACAGCTTTACGCGAAGATCAGGACAGAAGCACTTCTATTTTATCGCGTATCCCTGCCGGAAGATGGGGAACACCAGAAGATTTTAAAGGACCAACTTTATTTTTAGCTTCCGCAGCAAGTGACTATGTGCATGGAACAATTTTAACCGTTGATGGCGGTTGGATGGGACGTTAGTCAGTCTCGAGCCAGAAGTTCAGGGTAGTAATCCGAAGATAATAAAACCCCGTAAGTTTTAAACTTGCGGGGTTTTTATGTCGTTAGGACTTAAGACTTCGGACTTATGACTATGGACTAATAGAGGTTATAAATTTCCTTAATATCCTTCAAAATCTTTTCGAAATCGATTTTCAGGTCAATTAACCGGCCAGTGTGGATATCAAATACCCAACCGTGAACGGTTAATCCGCGATCAGCGATAGCTTCCTGTACTGCTGCGGTTTTTAACAGGTTTACACATTGCTCCTGAACGTTGAGTTCTACCAATCTGTTATAACGCTGACTTTCATCTTCAATGGCATTTAGTTCTTCTTTATGGATACGGTATACATCGCGGATATTTCTTAACCAAGGGTTTAATATGCCTAAATCTGCAGGTTGCATGGCTGCTTTAACGCCACCGCAATTGTAATGGCCGCAAACCACAATATGGTTTACTTTTAAATGGCGTACGGCGTAATTTAAAACGGTCATTACGTTTAAATCTACGTTGTTTACCAGATTGGCCACATTTCGGTGCACAAAAGCCTGCCCTGGTTGAATACCCATTAAATCTTCTGCTGTAACGCGACTATCTGAACAGCCGATGTACAAAAACTCAGGGCTTTGACCTTTCGATAATTCAGTAAAATAATCAGGATTAATGGCCAGTTTCTCGGCAATCCATTTTTCGTTGTTCTTAAAAACTTCTTCTACATTCATGCTTTTGCTTTAAATAGAATTTTGGAATATATAAATTATGATGAGTACTAAATAAGGTGTTTACATTGCCATAAAACTAAAAAAAGATTTCCTGATTTCGTCAGGTTTCTCGTCTTTCCTTTTGTTAACTTAACTAACAAGTTTTGTCCTTAAATGTTTAGTGATTTGATAGGTATTGAGGAAGAAAACCAGCAATAAATAGTATAAATGTGATAAAGGCTGTGAAAAATAAAAAAGGTTTAATGCCAGCAGTACTGCTGCCGTTCTTTAGCATCAGTTGCCTGGCTACATCTGAAGTGAGCAATGATATGCAAATTAAAAATACGAAAGCAAGCGCCGTACCAACACCAATACCAAATATTTCTGTCTCTTTTCTGGTATAGAATACGTTGAAAAAATCGGATAAGAACAGTAAGTTCCAGATCACCACTATGCCAACGGCAAATGGAATTTTAGTCGGGAAACCAGTTTGGGCCTGAAGCTGGCTGATCTCCTGGTCAATATGATCTGGAGTAGGTTCGGTATAATTAAGAAAACCGGTTTGTATAATTTCTGCCATCCGCTCTTCTGCATTTCCCAGAAAGGTAAAGAAGATGTCTTTGTTATATTTTTCAACACGGTGGGTAATCCTGATTGAACTACCTAATATAGAAGTGTGGGGAGTAATGGCGATAATATCTGAGCGTTTAAAAACAAAATTACCCCTGATGGATGCACTAAGTTCGAGTTTAAATTCGCTTACTTTTAAAGTGGCAAAAGGCCAGGTTGCCTTAAATCCACCTATTCTGGCACCACCTGTTTCTTCAAATGTATTCATTTATCGAGCAATTAATCTGTTCGAATATATCCCATTTAATCTAATTTTTTATAGTCTCGATTAAATTTATATATGAAGAAAAATAAAAGCCAATATCAATCACCGTTATTATTTAACGCGGATTAATATTGGCTTTAAAAATGTTTTTTAACTGGCAACTGCTACCGCATTCTTGTTAATGTGATTAGGCAGTTCTTCAAGTGTGTATAAGTTAACCAACGATTCTCTTAACACATTTTTAGCGTCATACCACACGTTTTCTTGGGTAAAATGACAAACGCCATTGGTTAGCTCGGTAATAATTGCACAAATTAAGGTTGCAAAATGATTTTCGAAAACATGGCCCGAATGATATTTTAAAGAAAATACTTTGTTATAATTTTGAAGCTGAGCTTCAACCTCTGCGCTCAGTTTTACAGGTTTTGCAACCTTTCTTTTTTTCTTTTTAAATAATCCCATGATCTTTTGGACAAAACTCTGTTTGATGATTTTGTCTTTAAAGAGCTTTTTCTTGTACTCCTTAAGGTCGAATGATTTAAGGGATACGCCAAAATTTAGTTTTAGGTTATTTTCGTTAAATATTTCCAAACTGGGTTTGTCCCATTTAAAAACGATTGGCAAGTTTCCATTCGGATTTCTAAATGAAAAAGAGGAGTTAATATCCAGAACATTTTCATGTTCATTTAAACGTTTTAAAATTGTTGGGATAAGATCGTCTGTTAATGAATTGGTGTAGATGTTTATATAAGCACTCATGTTTAATTAAGATTAGCTGAAATCAATTATCGCGAATGGGCAATTGCCATAGGCTTTATTAGATGATAATTAAGGATATCATTTCATTGCAGAGTGATCCATTTTAAATAGATGCCACTCCTCAATATCGATTAACTTGGAAATCTTAAAGTGAATTGGTGGTTGTAGTTTTTCATTTGTATATATATGGTTATTTGTGTGTCATCACATGCGCAAAAACAGCGCTTAATTTTTTTTCTACATAAACGGGTCGAATTACCGAAACGTTACAGCTAACTTTAAAATATCCTCAAAGCAATAATTATACCACAAATACGTTGCTTATTTTAATCTTTCCAGCAGCCTTTTCATGTTGGTTAGCTGTAGGATGTTTTTAAATTCGGGCGTATCAAAACCACCTTTATCTATCACCTGCTTTAAGCTTCTGTTAAAGCTCCTTACGGAGATGCCCAGGTAGGCAGCCATGTCTTCCTTGGAGATGGAAATATGCTCGTCAGCCTGCAGTTTGAGTAATTTTAAAAGTGCATACTCTAAGGTATATAGCTGTTGGAAGGACGCCCGTGTACTGGTTTGTATAATTCTTGTAGACAATTCCTGGAGTAAGATTGTAGTAAATTCACTACTTTTATTAATCAAGGAAAGAAATAGATGGTCAGGGATAACATAAGCTGTAACATCACTTATTGCGGCTACGTTGCACAAACAATCAATCTTTTTTAAAGCTTCTAATTCGCCAACTACTTCACCCTTACCTAAAAATTCGATGATAAAATCTTTGCCGTTTTCTTCAGAAATAAAACATTTGCTGATCCCATCTTTAATGATGTAGATATTGCTGATTTTTTCGCCCTGTTCGATAAATCTATATCCCCCTTTAAAGTTTTTAAGTGTAATGGATTCTCCTTCATTTTCGGCGCAAAAACGTTCAATAAAGGATAAGAAAGTAAGATTGGTACGTAGCATATTTATTTAGTCGAGACAAATGTCCTTTTTTAGAGGGAGTTGTTGCTTTACTTTTGTGGCACTAAAGTAAGCATATCCATGAAAAATCAAATTACTGTAATTGCTTTTGATGCTGATGATACCCTCTGGGTTAACGAACCTTATTTCCGTGAAACCGAAGAACAGTTTGCAGGTCTTTTAGAAGATTTTATGCCTCATCATAACATTTTGGCAGAGCTTTATAAAACTGAGATTGCCAATTTGCCAATCTATGGTTACGGAATCAAAGGTTTTATGCTGAGTATGATCGAAACTGCATTGAGGATCACTTCGGGCAAAATAGATCCTATCATTATGAATAGAGCGATTGAACTCGGACAGGAAATGCTCAATAAACCAGTTGTATTGCTTGATGGGGTAGAAGAAGTACTTAAAGCCCTGTATGGAAAATACAGATTAGTGGTTGCGACCAAAGGCGATCTGCTCGATCAACAGCGCAAGCTCACCAAATCAGGACTTGATCATTATTTTCACCATATTGAAATTATGAGTGATAAACAGGAAAAAGATTATCAAAAACTGATCAAACACCTGGATTGTAAACCTGAAGAGTTTTTGATGTTGGGCAACTCCTTAAAATCGGATGTTTTACCCGTACTGAATATTGGCGGACATGCTGTTCACATCCCCTTCCATACCACATGGGTACATGAGCATATTGATCATACCATTGAACATGCAAATTTTTATCAGATGGAAAGTCTGTCTGAGGTTTTACCAAAATTAATTGAATGAAAGAAAAAATAGATATAAACACCTGGATCAGAAAAGATCATTTTAAATTTTTTAGCGCCTTTGATGAACCTTTCTTTGGCGTAACAGTAGAGGTAGACTGTACTGCTACCTACGAAGAAGCAAAAGAACATAATGTTTCTTTTTTCCTGCTTTATCTGCACAAATCGCTGGTTGCCGCAAATCAGGTAGAGCCTTTTAGTTACCGCATTATTGATGGCGAAGTTTGGAAGTATAATCGCGTGAATGCCGCAGCTACCATCAACAGACCAAACGGTACATTTGGATTTGGTTACATGGATTTCTATCATGATTTTGAAAATTTTAGAACAGCAGCCAATAACGAGATCGAAAAGGTGCAAGGCAGTACAGGTTTAATCCCTTCCTCATCGGGTGAAAATGTAATCCATTATTCGGCATTGCCCTGGTTAAATTTCACTTCTTTATCACACGCCCGCAATTTTGCTTATCAGGACAGTTGCCCTAAAATATCTTTTGGCAAGGTTAGGGATGAAAACGGAAGAAAAATAATGTCGGTTTCTATACATGTAAATCATGCTTTGATGGATGGTTATAGCGTTGCGCAATTTGTAGATGCCTATCAGGAACTATTAAACAAAAAGAGGTTAGCGAATATATTTAATTCAAAACTTTAAGGAATTAAACCTAAAGGATATTTAATGTTCGGTTAATATTAGGAATTTATTTTCGGCGATGTTTATAGCTGCCGTTATTATTCCTTTCTATCTTTTGGCTATTATAGCCATGTGTTATATGGATACCGCTTTTAAGGCGATTATGTTTTTTGTGCTGTTGCTTATTGCCACATTTGTACTTTTTCTGTTCATCAATTATCCTATGCAATCGGTTTTTGCTGTAATCTGTTTAATGGCCATGTTTGCTTTTAAACCTAAAGATTAATTAAAAAATGAATTATGATTTGCATTCGAGAAAGTATTTGCTATTTTTGCTGCTCAGGCAGGAAGCTTGTTTCAATTACCGAATGATTATTTAATTTTTTGGTTATTGAATATTTAAAATTGGGGGATTAGCTCATTTGGCTAGAGCGCTTCGCTGGCAGTGAAGAGGTGATCGGTTCGAATCCGATATTCTCCACACCTATATTAAGCCCTTAAATTAACTTTTAAGGGCTTTTTTGCGCCTTGAAATAGTGGTTTTTCAGCACGAAATAAACATGTAAATATTTTAAATAAATGCATTTAAAGTGCAAAACAATTGGCACAGCTAAATATTAACTGGGAGTAGTCCGAACTTAATGGTCTCACCTTGAATAATAATTATTAAATCAATAATATTATTTAGTGTTAAATTTATATCAGGCAATATTTAAGGATTACCATATGCTTGTATATTAGTATTGAGTATATACAATTTCGGATAACGATTCGTTTTAATTTTGCTTATTACTGCTGATGAAGACAAACTTTGCAAGCACCCATATTTTTGCTCCGTGGGATGGCTTGGAGGATGGTCATTTGATTCAAGTACTACCCCATTAGCAATTCTATGCAAGAAAGGTATTTCCTTAACGTTGCCGGGGCTTGAATATGAATATATTATCAACCTGGATACGCATATCTGTTATGTAATTGACTTTATCTTGAAAAACAACATTAGTAATATAATTTTATGTGGGCATAATTATGCAGGAATGGGTGTGCATCAGCTTTCGATGCGCCATACCAATTTTACTCGGCTTTTGAAAGATGGTTGGCCCTTTGGCCCCAGCCCTATGAAATGAAGAAGTCCCAACGATCAACGACCTTGGGACTTCAGTTTATTGTTTAATTTTAGTAGCCAAAAATTGTAGATAAATCCAACTTAACCAATGTTCCAAGTTTTTCAAGATCGGTTATTTTGATGGTTTTCTCTGAACCCACAACGCAGTAGTTATAGTTTTTACCAGAAATGTTCTGCTCATGGAAAGACTTGAGGTCATCGAAACCCAGCGGCTACGATTCAAGAATAGACATCTATTCTTGAATCGTAGCCGTAGCCTAGTTTTTTATCCGCGAGATAGGTATAAATTATCCCGTCTTTACTAATTCTTTCGGCCTCCAATTCACTCAATGCATTGTTTTTTGATAGGCTGAATGCCTTTTGCGCCGCCACTGCTGGCCGTTTTCCACTGGTAAAGGGACTGTGCGTTGACAACCGTATTTACTATTGATAATACAGCGGCAACAAAAATTTTAAGTTTGGGATCAGGTGTGTCTTATCACACGCATCTGGTGGTAAAAATGGGCATGCCATCCGGCAATGCCCATATCGTTGTCTTAACTATCACTAACTACTAGCCATACTTCTACAATGACCAGTATTTTTTTATTTCTTATGAAAAGCGTTTAATCCGCTTTCTAAGAATTTTTTATAATTTGTTACTTCATAATCTGCACCCTGTGGTTGTGTCAGTAGTGCTTCTGTTTTGGGATCGAGCAGTACATAAAAAGGCTGTGAGTTAGACTGGAATTTCCTGGCCTGCAGATCACTCCATTTTTTACCAATGGTATTGAGTTTTCTCCCTTCCGGGGTAGTCACTACATCATCCAGGGCCAGTTCCGATTTATCATCTACATATAACTGGATCAGTATATAATCATCATTGATCATTTTGTACACATCTTTGTCCGGCCAAACATTAGCTTCCATTTTTCTACAGTTTACGCAGGCATGGCCGGTAAAATCAATCAGCACAGGTTTGTTCTGTTTTTTGGCTGCGGTTAAACCTTCACTATAATCGAAATAAGCATTCAGCTTTAACGGTGCATGGAACTTATCTGCATATTTATGTGGGCCATCATTTGTTGATGTTTGTTTTCCTGCCAATAATCCAGCAGTGTAGAGGTCAAAATCTTGTGTTTCCTGTGGGGGAAGAAAAGCCGATACACTGCGTAACGGTGCGCCCCACATACCAGGGATTAAGTAAATGGTAAAAGAAAGAACTATTGTTGCCAGAAAAAGCCTTGGTACGGAGATAAATGCCAGCGGACTATCATGCGAAAACTTCAGTTTACCCAAAAGATAGATGCCCATCATCCCGAAAATAACGATCCATAAGCTTAAGAATATTTCCCTGTCAAACCACTCCCAATGGTAGGCCAGATCTACATTGCTCAAAAATTTTAATGCGAATGCTAGTTCAAGAAAACCCAATACTACTTTTACGCTGTTTAACCAACCGCCAGATTTCGGCAGTTTGTTCATTGCCGATGGAAAGAGTGCAAACAGTGCAAAAGGAATGGCCAGGGCCAGGGAAAAACCGAACATGCCTATTGCAGGCCCTAATAAAGCCCCTGTTGTTGCTGCCTGTACCAGTAGCGTGCCGATAATAGGGCCTGTGCAGGAGAAAGATACCAGGGCCAATGTTCCGGCCATGAAAAACAATCCCGCAATACCGCCTTTATCAGAATTGGCATCCATCTTATTTACCCAGGATGAGGGCAGGGTAATTTCGAATGCCCCTAAAAACGAAGCTGCAAAAAAAACCAGCAATAAGAAGAAGAAAAAGTTAAAGATACCATTAGTAGACAGGCTGTTCAGGGCATCGGCACCAAAAATTACCGTTACCAAAAGCCCAAGCACCACATAAATGAGGATGATGAAAAAACCGTAAAGTGCCGCACGCCGAAAGGCCCTTCCTTTTTCTGATCCTTTAGTGAAAAAACTTACCGTAAGGGGCAGCATGGGGAATATACAGGGCATCAGCAGTGCTGCTAAACCGCCAACAAAACCTGCAATAAAAATTCCCCACAAGGTTTTGTGTTCTTCTTTTGGTTGGGCAATGGTTTTTTGATTAGCAGCAGGAACAGGAACAGCTATTTTAGCAACAGTATCAGTTGCTTTAATTGCGCTGTCAACCGCTTCTGGCTTAATCTCTGTAAAAGTCAGCTCTTCGGTATTTGTACTGTCCTGTGCATATCCATTTAAGGATATTGTGCAACAGAACAGTAAACCGAGACAGATTTTTTTTAAGGATGTCATATGCTCTTTGCGCTTATTTTACAGGAATGCTAAAATCTACCTGTTCTGGTGGTAAACATTGCTTATCATCACATACCATAAACTCTACATTGCCTTTAACGACTGCAGTTTTGCCTTTTAGCTTAATTTTTTGCTGAAACACTACCGATTTTTCAAAATAGCTTACATCCATTTTAAAAGTAGATTCGAATTTGGTTATGGCTTTTGGTTCGATGGTTTTTCCAACCAGGGTATAAGCACTCGATGATGGAAAACTAAAGGTTGTTTTAACCGGACCACCATCTTTAACAAATTGCGAGTACAAGTGCCAGCCCTGATCTATAGTGGCCTTAATGAAAACAGTAGCCGTATTCGGACCGGTTTTTTTTGCTGCGTAACTCCATGTTACAGGTTTTAAAATCTGGCTGTATGCGCTAAGGCTGATCAGGCATATGGCACAGAATAAAAGTGTGATTTTTTTCATGTTGTGGTTTATTTGTTGATTGTTTTGATTAATGTAATCTGCTAAAGGCCTGGTAATCGATAAAGTCTACTTCAGGACTAATGTATCCGGTTTTAACAGGCTCTACCTTCATTAAATCGGTACTTAAATATTTTTTGTTGCTGTCCGAAAAGATAGTCACCACACAGCTTTTTGTACCCATTTTTTGTTGTTGCTTTATGGCACCGATCACGTTTGCGCCCGATGATATGCCTACAGCCAGCCCAAGTTTCTCGGCCAGTTTTTGTGCCATGAGTATGGCATCGCCATCATTTACCTGTAGCACCTCATCAAGCTCGTTAAGCTTAACAATTTCAGGGATAAATTCATCAGAAATACCCTGTATCCTATGACTGCCCACTTTATAACCAGTAGTCAAGGTTGGTGATTCTGCAGGCTCTAATGGATGTATCTTAATGGCCGGATTTTGCTTCCTTAAGAAATTTCCTACTCCCATAATAGTCCCCCCAGTACCTACTCCGGCAACAAAAGCATCGGGCGAAAGGTTTTTCAAACGCAATTGTTCCCAGATTTCTTTACCTGTGGTATGCTCATGTGCTTCAGGATTGGCGATATTCTCGAACTGCTTAGGCAAGAAAATATTTGGATCGTTTGCTGCCATTTGTTCTGCAAGTTTAATGCTGCCGATAAAACCGCCTTCTTCTTTGCTCACCAGAATAATCTCTGCACCTAAACTTTTAATGATGTCCATGCGCTCTTTGCTCAACCAATTTGGCATAATGATGGTAACCGGATGGCCCAAAGCTTTACCTATGGCCGCAAATGCAATCCCGGTATTGCCACTGGTGGCTTCAACAATCAGATCGCCAGCTTTGATCTTACCTTCGGTATAGGCTTTTTTTAGGGTGTAAAGCGCCATCCGGTCTTTAATGCTGCCAGTTAAGTTGTAATGCTCGCATTTAACATAAATTTTGCCTACACTCCCCTGGTAGGTGTAGGTGAGCTCAAGCATTGGTGTGTTACCAATCAGAAGCGATAAATGTTCGAATTTTCCCTCCATGGCAGAAGTCATTTTATTTGCTGTTATTGTGGTCATGACTGTTGATTAAATCGTGTAGCAATAGCTATTTTGATTGATTTTTATTTCGGTAAAATTCAGTATTATAATTTTTTACGTCAATACATGTTGTTTTTTACAGAAAATTTCTGCTTTTTTGATGAAAATTTAGTCTTTATTTTGGTTTTGACTGTTTTTTTGAAGGTCCATTATATTTTTTTTCAATTTATTAACGTTTATGACCCACGGAGATTTAGATCAGGTTGATGTAGAAATATTAAAATTGTTGCAACATGATGCTTCTTTAACCAATAAAGAAGTATCCTTGAAGCTGCATAAATCTATAGCCACTATCCATGAACGGATAAGACGATTAAAGGAACAAGGCTATATTAAAAGGATTGTGGCCATTCTCGACCGGAAAAAGATCAACAGAAACCTGATTGCTTTTTCGCATGTACTGTTGAAAGAACATACAGCTAAAACCCTGATCGAATTCGAAACCGAAGTTTCGAAGTTTGGCGAGGTAATGGAATGTTTGCAGATGACCGGTGCTCACGATTTTATTCTCCGTATCGCTACCAGGGATATGGATGATTACCACGAATTTCTGCGGAACAAACTCGCTACACTGCCCAATATCACAACTGTTCAAAGTTATTTTGTGCTCTCAGAGCCTAAAAGCGAAACGGCATATCCTATCTGATGTAATTGATGGAGAAAAACCTGTTGTGGAAGTGATCGAGAACAGACCTATATCGATTAAACAAAAAAGGCGGTCCGTAAACAGACCGCCTGAACCAAAATATAATTCTTTTTTTATTTGTTAAGGGAAGCTAGTGCATTTTCAGTGGTTACGCTGGTTTTTGTATTGGCTGCAACGAATTTATCCATGGTCAGCTTTTGTTTGTTGCCCATTACGAGCATATGGTCGCCAGTTGAACCACTTAAGGTTAAATCAGCATGATCTTCGATCACAGTATACAACCCTTCAGTCTGTGAGTTTAAGTCGAGCGATGCATTTCCGCTTAAGAAAACCTGCAAATATTGCGCATTGATTTTACCCTGTGTTTTTACTTTAGCGTTATCCATTGCATGGATGCGATAAATATCATTTACGTAAATGGTAAGTTTTGCGGTGCTGTTATCCAAAGAGGTAATCTCTAAACCATCTCCGCTCTGCATAACCTTAACTTTGCCGGTGTTTTCATCTGCATAGCTGATGCCGGTACGTTTTCCCTGTATGATGGTCAACTCTACATTTCCGTTTACTTTGATGCGTTTGAAGCTCAATGCTTTTGAAGCATGAACAGGTTTGATGGTTTCAGATGCATTAGCTGATAATACTGCTGCAGTAGATAATACTAATGCTAAAGATGATGCGAATAATGTTTTGAATAAAGTTTTCATATGCTTTGAGTTTTAATTTTTATAATGTTTTTATTGATTGTTCTGATATTAAGACGTGCAACCACTGGAAACGTTTCAGCGCAAATTGCAGCATTATACCAGTCTGGGAAGCTAATCGACCAACGCCAGAAATTCAGAGACAAAAAGATGGTGGTCGCTGTAAATTTTCCAGGTTTTCTTTCCTGAGAGATGGAGTGGATTTCTTTTTTACTTTACGGGTAAGTTTTGAACACTCCGAAAAGAATTAAAGATATAAAAGTCCTTGTCGACTTATGTGATAGTGATTCTTTAATAGATGTACTGTTTAATGATTTTGCCAAAAGCCTTTCTGGCTTTGCAACCGGACAAGGGTTCGACTCCCTTCGGCTCTACTGGAATCAGTATCAGAAATCATTAAAAAAACTAAAAGGCTGCAAATCATTGATTGCAAGCTTCTTTTTGGTGTTTAGTTGTTTTTTTGACCAAATAACGCATATAATTCAATAGATGAGTCGGCGAAAGTTCGGACCCACCATTTTTTACTTCGTACTAATGACCCTGTTGAATTACCAACCTGGGTTCTGGCATAATAATGGCTCCATAAATAAGATATGAAACCGAGGCACGTTATTAGGGATATTATAATTTTTTAACCAGCTCATGTTATAAATCGGATAATGCTGGCAACAGTGGAAATTTTCTCCAGGCCAGGCAAAAAAAAGGAGGGGCTGTGTATGCCCCCATCGCATTAAATTATTATTTGGCAACAAAAAATTCCTATTATTGTTATAAGGAGAAATATGAGTAAAGTATTTACAATTACAGAAGGGTTAGAGAATTTAGGAGCGCTGCGAACGGGCGGACAGGGATCGGTATATAAAGGGAAACGCATCGGTGCAATTTACTCCGCGGTGAAATTAATCCCTACTCCAATATACACCGAAAACCGCGATGATAAAAATTACCGCAATTTTGAAAACGAGGTTGCAAAGTTGCTAAAGGTAAATGAGAATCCCAGTCCGAATGTTGTAAAAATGCTCAGTTTTGGCATAACCGAAAGCGGATCTTTCCCATTTATAGAAATGGAGTATATAG
Source organism: Pedobacter ginsenosidimutans (assembly GCF_001442625.1). GTDB lineage: Bacteria > Bacteroidota > Bacteroidia > Sphingobacteriales > Sphingobacteriaceae > Pedobacter > Pedobacter ginsenosidimutans. The sequence continues at coordinate 50,821 of NZ_LMZQ01000016.1, forward strand.
AAGGGCCTGACCTTTGTGAGCTGCTTCAACCCCCACATCAAAAGATATTTACACTAAGCGAGGTCATAAAAGTTGCGCAACACCTCGCTGCCGCCCTCGAGCATTGCCATAAACTTGGGGTAAAACATGGCGACGTTAAGAGTAACAACGTTAAATACAATTTGCATACAGCGAACTATGTGCTGCTGGATTTTGGACTGGCTATTATGAGTGAGGAGCAGCGTAGAAGTAGTATCCGGCATGCAGGTGCGGTGGAGTTTATGGCGCCCGAACAAAATGAAGGTAAAATGCTGCTGCAAACCGATGTTTACAGTTATGGCATCATTTTATATGAATTACTCGGAGGTCAGGTTCCCTTTCCTCTGCCTGGAAATAGCGATACCGGACGTAATTCGGTAATGATCAGTCATATGGAAAGCGAAGTGCCTGACGTAGTAGGTCTGCGCAAAGCAAACTTGCCCACGGGCTGGACCGGGGAACAGAAAACCCGTGAAATGCAGGTTCCGGATTGGCTCCTAAAACTGATCGAAAAATGCCTGCAGAAAGATCCTATGCTCAGGTACAGCGATGGAATGGCCTTATATGAAGCAGTACTTAGCGGAAGCTTATCGGGCAATGTTTTACCCATAGACCATTCAGCTATGGATTCGCTCAAAGCAGAGAACGAAATGCTCCGCAAACAGGTATTGACTCTGGAAAGTACAGCGCAGGCCCCGGAAAGAAAAGGTATACTCTTGCCTCATTTTGCATTTGCTCTTATGATCATTTCAATTATTGGATTGATTGCTTTCTTGGGCTATTCGCAGTTTCGCAGCGAGCCACAGGCACAGCAAGCTATCCAACCCATAGATTCGATCCCACCGGCAGTTGATACCACAGCACAGGAAAGAAGGAGAATCGCGAATCAGCGCAAGCTGGCTGAAGCAGCAGCAGCAAAGCGGATGGTGGATAGTGCAATCAACGCGGAGATCAAAAAAGCCAGAGATAAAGCTGCCGATAGCACAGAAGACCTTAACCCTGATACTTCAGTTAGCCCTGTACAGTTTTAATTTTTTAAAAAACAATTGCCCTTAACCGCCGCATAGGCACCCTAACTTATGGAAACAAAATCAAATTTCTGGCAGCGTATCGGTATTCAGGATTGGTTTCTGACCGATGAAAACAAAAGCAGTGACCAAAAAGCACTGCAACTCACTCCGGAAACCATTTACAGCTTTATCGTGGACAAATTTAAGGAGTCTATCAGGGAATTATCTTTTGCCGATCGTATCGTTTTTTATCATGAATTCATTATCACCTTCAACGCTGAAGATTACCATGAATTTATAGACAATAAACAAGGAATTTTGGGCTTAATCGTACAGGAAACAGTCAAAAAATTCTATGCAATTTTAAGGGAACACCGGCAAGCCGGGAAAAATGTAGAGCCATCCGGCTCAAAATGGGTATTCCGGTTGGTATCACATCCGGATTATGCAAGGGGCGATAAGGGCTTTATCGGAAAACTGCTGCCAGACAACAATCAGAAATCGGAAAATCTACGGGTAACCTTCATTCCCCGACAAACCGGTATTGCGCAGACATTCGATATTAACAACGATATTTTAAAGGGCTTCACTTACTATAGCGAAGGCTATATGGAAATCCCATACGATGCTCAATTGGAATATGTTGATGGTAATACGGCCCCGTCTAAAGACCAGGCCGTTCTCGGTCGGCTGGAAGCCATTATACCCGACAAGCAGTTTTCCGGCAAAAAAATCGAGTTCCTGATTAAAACAGAAGATACTATCGTTTCGGGAAATGATGACGAACGCGAAGACTCCAATATTTTCAAGATCGCCTCAGAATGGGCTAATTCACCACACCTACACATCCGCTATAACAAAACAGACGGCAATTTCTATTTAGCTTCTTTCGGCGAGCTTACTACTTTGAACGAGGTTTTGGTACAACGCAGCGAAATTAATTCACCGCAATGGGTTTCTTTGCCACTGAACTCCAGGATGTTGCTCAACGGTATAATTGGTATAAACCTATTTAAATCCTAACTTATGTCGCAACTGCTATCAATTTTATTGTTATCACTTGTTGTTGCGCTGATGATCGTTCATTTTAAAGACATTAAAAATTCCCGTAATAAAAATGGATAAACACTTTTTAGGCCTCACAGACACCGGCAAATCCAGAGACAACAACGAGGACAGCTTTATTGTCAAGTCCCTCATCAACGATCAGTTGATTTTGGCAGCTGTAATAGATGGCGTGGGTGGCTATCATGGCGGTGAAGTAGCAGCAGGTATTGCAACCGAGCAGATTTCGATGCAATTCTCAGATCGTCCGGCCGATCCAATCTCGGAGATGATCATGGCATTCAGGAATACAAATGAAATGATCATTGCCAAAAAGCAAAAAGAAACAGACCTCTCTGAAATGGCCTGCGTAGCCACTATGGTAATTGCGGATATCGAGCATAATCAATTTTATTATGCGCATGTTGGCGATACCAGATTATACCTGCTACGGGACGGATCGCTGATCAAAATCTCTAAAGACCATTCATTTGTGGGCTTTCTGGAAGATTCGGGAAGATTGGATGAGGCCGCTGCGATGCAGCATCCAAAACGTAATGAAATTAATAAGGCGATTGGTTTCAGTGATCAGATTGCTACAGATGAGAGCTATATTGAAACCGGTCAATCTCCTTTCCTGCCAGGCGATCTGCTCTTATTATGCAGTGATGGGCTAACCGATATGGTAAACAGGCAGGATATTACCACCCTGCTTCTACAAGGAGATACACTTGCTAAAAAAGCAGGCAATCTCATCGCGCTTGCCAATGAAAACGGCGGGCGTGACAACATCACCGTTGTGCTGCTGCAGAACAACAAGGAGCCTCAAAAGGTAATGCCAACCAGGCCAGACTTTATACAACAGCCCCAGGCAGCCGCAGGGACAGAAAATAATGAGGCGATACGGATGCCTGAAAATCCAGCACCGGAAACTCATGCAGCGCCCAAAAGAAATTACCGGTTCACCGCGCTGGTTATTTTATGCCTCATCCTGCTTGGCACTACCATATTTATGCACCTGCAGCACCAGCACGAAGTAGCCCCTGTTTCAACACTAAATCCATCGCCAAAACAAAAAGTGAGAAACAGTCAGGAGCGGTTGCTACAAGATGCATTTGACCATGCCCTGGGGGACACGCTGGTACTATCCGACTCGATTTTTAAAAGTCCGGTACTAATCAGCGATACTTTACGCCTGCGGAAAGATACCCTGTATGTTATCGCAAAGGGCATTGTGCTGCAAGCGGATAGCGGATACAAAGGTACAGCTATAACGATGCTGTCTCAATCCAGGCTATTGAAGCTGGACAGTTTGCAGTTTAAAGGCTTCGCTACTGCTATCGCCATTTCAGACCAGGCACTGTTACTCAAAAATGTCACTTTTACCAATTGCTTAATCCCTGTACAGAATAGTATCCATTTCCCTGACCGGAAACCGGTAAATGCAGAACTGATGAAGATTGGTACACTAAAAGGTAACACCCCTAAAACCGCAGATTCAAAAAATGGAGCAGAATAAAGGAACTGTCAAAGTGAGCCGGACTCAGGAACGGATCTTCATATTAGCAACCGCAACTGTTCTCGCGCTCTTCTTCTACCAATTATACGCGATCATTCAGCCCAGATTTGCAGAAGTTGCACCACGCTTAAAAGCTGGTACGATGGTTAACCTGAATGCCGAAAAACCTGCCGAACATATCCGTAACCTACTTAAAAAAGGTTACTATTTTGAAGATCAGCGAGACATTGATCTGATCGAAAAAACCATTGCATCTGCAACGCCAAATGCCGAGCAACTCGACAACATTGGCGAAGTGAACAAACGCAGGTACTTTTTACCTGCAGATGAGGCTTTTGAAAAAGGGGGTAAATCATTTAAAGCAAGGGTGCTGGCATCCCGTGCATTGCTTGGTTATACCGGTGATGATTCGCTTAGATTCGACCAGGAGCAAAATAAACCCCGCACGTACCCCTCCAATGTAAACCTCGCCATAGGTGAGCATGATATCAGTGGGAAAATTATAGAAAATAAAAAAGCTGCGCCAGGTGTTTTGGTACGTTTGGAAATGATCTTGCCACAGGACAGTATTTACAATGATGAGCCGACAGAAACCATCAAAAATATAACTGAAAAAGCAAATGGCATCACAAAGGTTTATACTTTGGATACTGCCAATAAACGAAAATTAATACAGCTTACCGCCTATGCCCGTACTGGTGCTACCGGGGAATTTACTTTTGCCAACTTGCCCGGCAACCAGGCATTCAAAATATTGCCTTTAAAACCAGGTTTTCAGTTTGGCGCCTCAAAGGGCGTACAAAATCTTGATGAAAATACCACCTTCACATTTGAACAGCGTCCACATACGATAAAGCTTTTCTCTACCAGGGACTTTAATATCCTCAAAAAGGAAAAATCACTGATCATCAGAACACCCGAAGAATTCAACAAGTGGTTTCTAATCATCTGCGGAAGCCTGATCGGTGGATTTTTACTTGTCCACTTCATTCTGTCATGGAAATTCAGCACTGCCGATCAGGTCATATTGCCCGTAGTGATGATGCTTACTGGCATATCATTCCTTATGCTGCTGAGTTTGCAGGATCCACTGCGCGACCGTTTTTTAGCTAAAGATTCCCTCTTATACCTGCTCATGGGTTTCGGGGGTATCTTATTGATAATGTGCATTAAACTGCGCCGCTTCAATACCGATACCTGGGTTTATCGCCTGCTCTTATTTAAGAACATCCGATCAGCTGCAAACGGCTGGCCCTGGGCCCTGGCCGCCATTGGATTGCTGGCACTCACGATCTTATTCGGAACCGGACCAGAAGGAAGTGGTGTAAAGGTAAACTTGTTCGGATTTCAGCCCAGTGAAGTGGTAAAGTATCTGATCATTTTTTTTCTCGCAGGATTTTTTGCCGTAAACGAGAAACTGATCAGTGAATATATGAGCTGGAAAAAACGATGGTCATTTTTCTCCTTTGCCCTATTGGCGATACTGTTAACCCTCATGTTATTTCTGATATTGGGAGACCTTGGTCCGGCGATGGTGGTTTGTTTCACCTTTATTATACTGTTTTCATTCTCCCGGGGCGATTTTATGTTCATGGCAGGCGCTATCGTGTTGTACGTATTGGCCTCATGGATTTTTGAAAACGTATGGATATCCACCGCGATTACTTTGCTTTTGGTCGGTACGCTGATGTTTTTCGGGCGCAGACAGCTCAGTGAGTCCGCCATCATGGTGCTGGTGATCATATCGGCTTTTTTAACGATTGATCAGATTCCATATCTGGACCGCGTTTTCCCTGGGCCGGTGCAACGCCTGGGAGATCGCAAAGCAATCTGGCAGGATGCATGGAACAATGAGGTTTATGGCGGCGACCAGGTGGCCAACGGTTTGTGGGCCATGTCTACAGGTGGCGCAACCGGCCAGGGCGTGGGGCAGGGCTTTGCCAAAACCATTCCTGAAGCACATACCGATATGATCCTACCTTCGATAGGTGAAGAATTTGGATTAACGGGCATATTGTGCATCTTCCTGCTGTTCTTGTTGTACCTTCACCGATCCATTATTATCGGGAGGAGGACCGGATCACCATTTCTCTTTTATTTAAGTGCAGGGGTCGGCGTATCCACCTTTGTACAGTTTCTGCTCATAGCGGGTGGTTCTACCGGAGCGCTACCGCTATCGGGGGTATCCCTGCCCTTTCAAAGTTATGGGGGATCATCACTTGTACTCAATTTTTTAGCCGCCGGATTTTTGATGTCGGTATCTGCTGTCCGGGGCAGCGAAGTACAGATGCAGTACATCGCCAAGGCGCAGGACAAAAACCTTGTGCCGGCATTGATTGCTGCCTGTTTGGGCATCCTGCTATTGGGTGCTAATGTAGCGGGCTATGTGCTAAACAACCGGAAATGGGTGGTACAGCCGGCCTTGGTAGCCGACCGTAGCGGCGCGAGAATGTTCAGTTACAATCCCCGTATCGCAATATTGATGAGCCGTTTAAAAGCCGGAACCATACACGACCGCAAGGGCATTTTAATGGCAACCAGTAACGTTGACAGTGTGAGGGCGCAACACTTCAAACTTATTGGCGCAGGTATTCCGAATTACAATCTCGATTCTGCAGTACATCAGCGTTTAGACCGGTATTATCCTTTCGAAGAACAACTGTTTTTTTGGACAGGCGATGCAAATTCAGGTATATTTAACGGAAGTATTAATGGCTATTTTGCCGATTATGAACACGCGGCCGAACTTCGCGGCTTTAAACTGCCTGTAAAGAGCTTTACAGTACTTGCAAAGAGATACAGTGAAAACCGTTTCCTGGCACGGGGAGTTAAGGAAATGACGGTCGTGAAAAAAGATTACGGCGCTCTTTCTCCGCTGCTCCTTGCCGGAATCAGCAGCAAAGAGGTGGAAGATTTTAAAAATAAAAACCGCGATGTACAGTTAACAATGGATGCCGGCCTGCAGACCAAGATCCAAAAGTCAATTGCCCGCGACACTTCATTATCGGATAACCGTGTTTCTGTAGTGATCATGGAAGCAAGTTCTGGTGATGTGCTTACTTCAGCCGTATATCCGCTGCCACCCATACATGATTGGGAACGGTTAACCATGACCAATGCAGAACAGAACCAGCTTTCGGGGTGGACAACGACCGCTGACCTTGGCTTTACCAATTTCACACAGCCAGGCTCAACCGCTAAGCTGATTACCGCCATGGCATCCTTCAATAAACTGGGCATGGCCGCTGCCGAAAAAAAATACCAGGTGGCCTCATGGGAGCGTATCCGTACAAAAGGTATTGAGCCGGATGAAACGGGATGGATTGATCTGGAACGGGCGGTGGTGAAATCCAACAACGTCTATTTCATCAAACTTGCAAACCAGGAGCAGCTGCAGGAAAACATGGGCGAGCTGTACTTAAAAACAGGCATGTTCCTGCATGGGGCAGGAGGGTATTATTACAATAAGCCCAGCGAAAACGCAGCACAGGAAGAAAAATGGAAACAGCTTTGGCGTAGGACCGAATTCAACACCAAACCAAAGTATGATCCCAACAATATCCGAAAGACCAGGGCAAAGGGAATTTCCGGGATGTCTTGGGGGCAGGGAGCACTTATTGCAACCCCGGCGGCAGTAGCAAGAATGGCTGCGGGTATTGCAAATAATGGAAACATGATTGCAAACAGGTTTGTACTTAAAGTGAGCGATCAGCCTCAGGCGATAAAAACTGGTACGAAATTGGTAAACAATCCGACATACGCCAGGCTGATGCAGGAGTATATGATCAAACAGAGCAGTCCAAAAGTGCAAACGCTTGGACTGGCCGTTGCTGGTAAAACCGGTACACCGGAGCGGATCTGGAAGAAACAGCAGATTAATGATGGCTGGTATGTGTTTTTTGCACCTACTGCAACTGGCAATGGCCATATTGTAGTCTGCATACGCATTGAGGCCACCAAAGGATCATCGGATGCTGTACGATTGGCCGGCAGGCATGTAATCCCGTTCTTAAAAGAAGGTGGCTATATTAAAAGCATTGTTCCTTCGGCCAAAACTGATGACAATACAGCTGTACCGGAATTTAATTGAAGAGATGAAACATTTTAGCTCAAACCATCAATCCCTAGTTTGTGTAGCTTCACCACAATTGGGAACAGCGCAGATGTTTAATTCGATATTTTTAATAACACAGTAGCAAGCACTAACAAACATACAGATGAAAATGATATTCGACCTTTTCAAAAGCGCAAGTGGGGAACATCCAGACGATGTGAAGGGAATCAGGCACGCATTACTACAATTTGTAAAACAGGAGTTACAAAAAGCGGAGGGCGGAGAAGGTGCAAATATCAAAGGTTTGGGTATTTTTATCCACTGCAACCCTGCAGCGCGGCATGTGTATGAAGCTGCTGTATTTACCGAGGAACCCGAACAGTTAAAAAATGAGATACAACGTATCAGTGATGACTATTCGCTGGATCTGCCCTCTGGCTGGTCACTCGCAGTTGCTTTCGACGAAGCTATTCCGGACGACGCGGTAGAAATGCAAAATTTGCCGATAGCACTGTTGGTCAAAACCAAAACCCATTTTGTTAAGCAACAGGCTAAAGCCTACCTTAAAGCGCTTAGCGGCACGACTTTGCATCCAAGCTATGAAATAACTTCCGCGGGAGGGAAATACAATATCGGCAGAGATGAAAAGGCACAATCTGACGAAGGTTATTTTCGTACCAACCACATTGCATTTCCATCGGAAAGTGATGATGAACGAAATAAGTACATTAGCAGGCAGCACGCGCATATTGAATGGGACACCAACATAGCCAAATTTTTAATCTTCGCAGATGAAGGTGGGATACCGCCCCGCAATAAGGTTAAACTGCGTTCAGCGCTAACCGAAAAAACAGTAAAACTCCATGCTACGCAGATCGGCCAGGAATTAGCCGAGGGAGATCAGATTATCTTAGGAGAATCGGTCGTATTGGAATTTAGTTTTAAGCAGCAGCATCATGAGTAAAATTTTTACCATTGCAGAAGGGCTACAAAACCTTGGGGCTTTAAAAACCGGTGGGCAGGGATCTGTTTACAAGGGGATGCGCATGGGACCGGTTTATTCTGCTATTAAGCTTATCCCCACACCAATTTACGTGGAAGATGAAAGCGATAAAAACTACCGCAATTTTCTCAATGAAGTGAATAAGCTACAGCAGGTAAATATTCATCCCAGCCCGAATGTGGTGAAGATACTTAGTTCGGGGATCACCGATAGCGGTTCCTTTCCTTATATAGAAATGGAATACATCGAAGGCCCCGAACTTAGCGAACTGCTATTGCCTCCGCATCAAAAAGTTTTCACCGTTAAAGAACTATTGAAAGTAGCTGAACAATTGGCTGCGGCACTTGCACATTGTCATCAGTTTGGGGTTAAACATGGCGATGTTAAAAGCAATAATGTGAAGTACAATACGCAGACTGCCAATTACGTGCTATTGGATTTTGGCCTGGCCATTATGAGTGAAGAGCAGCGCAGGACAAGCATTCGCCATGCCGGGGCAGTAGAGTTTATGGCTCCGGAACAGCATGAGGGAAAAATGCTGTTACAGACAGATGTTTATAGTTACGGTATTATCCTGTATGAACTCCTGGCCGGGCAGGTTCCTTTTCCACTCGAAGGAGGGGGCGATACCGCCCGCAATACCGTCATGATCGCACATCTTGAAAAGGAAATCCCGGATGCCATGTCTCTGCGTAAAAGCAATCTGGAAAATATGTTTCAGGACGATATTCTGCATGCAGAAATGCAGGTACCCCACTGGTTAATCGAGCTGATCGGGCGATGCCTGCAAAAAAATCCTGATGACCGGTATGCCAATGGAATGGAACTGCAAAAGGCAGTTACTGCCGGGCTATTGTCGGCACCACAAGATACCAGGGACACGAAAAACACCATACCCAATGAAGTTTTGCATTATGCAGCCTTATACGGTGAGGCACAGCAAAAGAACGAAAAGCTTGAAAAAGAGCTCGCAACACTAAAACCTCTCGCCATGAAGGCTGGAATAAAATACAATGGTCCGACCGGTGAATATCACCAGGAAAATTACATCCATGCGCCAAGAAAGGCTTTTTTCGGCTACGCTGCCGCCTGCACCTTAGTTGTTGCCTTTGTAGTTTATAGCTTAACTAAGGCAGAAAACAATGATATTACAGCCTTACCGGCAACCTCATACCGGTCACCATTTGAAATTGCAAATCAACAATACAGACAAGCACTACAAACAGCGAGGGAAGACAGTATCCTGAAAGCAAAAATGCAATGGGCACAGCAAGTAAAAGCAACCGAAAAAGCCAGGAAACAGAACGGTAAAAAGAAGAAGAAATTTCTGGGTATATTCTGAGAAAGCCGGTTTCATCGTACCCTCCGAAATTTAAATACTTAATGGGGATTTTATTTTAAGGAAGGATTAACATAAGATTAAATTTTATTGATCTTATCCCTGGCATACTCCTAAATTGCTGATATAGCATAGTAATAGATTCTAACTATTCCATTATAGAATTAAATGATTGTGATTAGTTATTTCAATTCTCTAAATTTATAATAATCTGGTTAAGTTTTAATAGCGGATTAGATTTCACTAACAAAATAGAATATATATGGAAAAAGAATCGAACGATATTAGCAAGTGCCCGTTTCATAATGGCAGCATGAAAAGTAATGTAGGTGGTGGCGGTACCAGAAATGGCGACTGGTGGCCAAAGCAGTTAAAACTGAGTATTTTGCGTCAACATTCTAATTTATCTAACCCAATGGATGGAGAATTTAGTTATGCAGAAGCTTTTAAAAGTTTAGATCTAGCCGCATTAAAGGCAGACCTTCATGCACTGATGACCGATTCGCAAGATTGGTGGCCGGCAGATTTTGGTCACTACGGAGGTTTATTTATCCGCATGGCATGGCACAGTGCCGGAACCTACAGAGTGGGCGATGGGCGTGGTGGTGCTGGTGCCGGATTACAACGTTTTGCACCGCTGAACAGCTGGCCGGATAATGTGAGTCTTGATAAAGCCCGCAGATTACTTTGGCCGATTAAACAAAAATACGGGCGCAAAATTTCTTGGGCAGATTTAATGATCTTAACGGGAAATATTGCCTTAGAATCGATGGGCTTCAAAACCTTTGGTTTTGCGGGAGGGCGTGAGGATGTTTGGGAAGCAGATGAATCGGTGTACTGGGGTTCAGAAACAACCTGGCTGGGTGGCGATCTCCGTTATGCACACGGTTCTGATGGCGCACATAAGGCTCATGGCGTAGTGGTTACGGATGACGATGCCGATGGAGATGTTCACTCACGTAACTTAGAAAAACCACTTGCTGCAGTGCAAATGGGATTAATATATGTAAACCCTGAAGGCCCGGATGGAAACCCAGATCCAATCCTTGCTGCGAAAGATATCCGCGATACTTTTGGCCGCATGGCAATGGATGATGAAGAAACAGTAGCATTAATTGCTGGTGGGCACACCTTTGGTAAAACGCATGGCGCCGCCTCAGCAGATCACGTGGGCAAAGAGCCTGAAGCCGCCGGCATTGAAAGTCAAGGTCTAGGATGGAACAGCAGTTATGCTTCTGGCAAAGGTGCTGATGCCATTACGAGTGGATTGGAAGTAATCTGGACCACAACACCAACGCAATGGAGCAATAATTTTTTCGAAAACCTGTTTGGATTTGAATGGGAATTATCGAAAAGCCCTGCCGGTGCACATCAATGGAAAGCTATAAATGCTGAGGCCATTATTCCTGATGCATTTGACGGATCGAAAAAACATCTGCCAACAATGCTTACCACCGATCTTTCTTTAAGATTCGATCCGGCTTATGAAAAAATATCAAGACGCTTCTTAGAAAATCCAGATCAGTTTGCTGATGCATTTGCTAGGGCATGGTTTAAATTAACACATCGCGATATGGGACCTTTGGCACGTTACCTGGGGCCAGATGTACCACAGGAAGAATTGCTTTGGCAAGATCCAATACCTGCGGTTAACCATGCATTGATTAACGAGAGCGATATCGCAACATTGAAAGCAAAAGTATTGGCTTCAGGACTGAGTGTGGCCGAACTGGTTTCTACTGCATGGGCTTCGGCTTCTACTTTCCGCGGTTCTGATAAACGTGGTGGTGCCAATGGTGCACGGATCCGTTTGGCTCCTCAAAAAGATTGGGCGGTTAACAATCCTCCACAATTGCAAAAAGTATTGGACGTATTATCGGATATTCAAAGTGAATTTAATGCAGCACAAATTGATGGTAAAAAAGTTTCCTTAGCCGATTTAATTGTATTGGCAGGTGCTGCCGCGGTAGAAAAAGCTGCTGCTGCTGCCGGACATTCAGTTACAGTTCCTTTTGCACCTGGACGGATGGATGCTTCGCAAGAACAAACCGACGTAGAATCTTTTGGTTATTTAGAGCCCGCTGCTGATGGTTTCCGTAACTACCGTAATTCAAAATCTCCGGTTCCTACGGAAGAATTCCTGATCGATAAAGCCCAGTTGCTTACTTTAACAGCACCTGAACTGACGGTGTTGGTGGGTGGTTTACGTGCGCTGGATACAAATTTTGATGGTTCGAAAAATGGTGTCTTAACCGGAAAACCCGGTCAGTTAACCAACGACTTTTTTGTAAACCTATTGGATATGGAAACTGCATGGAAAGCTGTTGCAGAAGATAAAGAACTCTATATTGGAAGCAGCCGTTCAACTGGTCAGCCAAAATGGACCGCAACCCGTGCTGATCTTGTGTTTGGCTCTAATGCAGAATTAAGGGCAATTGCAGAGGTATACGCAAGCACAGATGCACAAGGTAAATTCGTGAAAGACTTTGTGGCCACCTGGAATAAAGTAATGAATTTAGATCGTTTTGATTTAAATTAATCAGAAATACAGCGTAACATTTAAAGGCACCGAAATTTTCGGTGCCTTTTTACAGTTATCTCAATCGGGGAGTTTTGTTACCAAACGTTAAACGCAGAGGTATCCATCACCTGCATTACATTTTAAAAAAAAAACGGCTGCTTAGGGGCAACCGTTTTCGGATGGGTATGAAATCTGGGGTTTAAAAATTATTAAGTAAGGCTAAAACATATAGAATAAACTCGCCTGGGCAACATTGTTCTTTAGGTCAGGGCTAATATTGCCCAGTTTAAAATCACCTACTTTCTGTAGTCCGGCTATATACCTTGCACCAATACCAAAACCGCTTTTCGATTGAAAGCCAATACCACCTACTGCACCCATGTCTAATTTTTTGGAAAAATCATTGCCGTTTAAGCCTTGAAGATCTTCCTTCACACGGAAACCAACCTGGGTTCCCGCCTCAACATACAACCCGAACTTGGTTTTATATTTCAGTAGAACAGGAACGCTTGCATAGTACAGCTTAATATCCTGCCCACCAAAAGTACTGCTGGTTGTTTTTGCGCCCTGGGTAGAAAACAGAAATTCTTCCTGCACAGAAAAACTGTCCGAAATCCTGAAATTCACAATTGCACCCGCATGGAAACCAACAAGGCCTTCTGTTTCGAAATTGGCATCTGTAAAATCACTGTAATTTACCCCTCCCTTTAGTCCAAAACTTAGACGTTTAACAATATTTTTCATCATACTCTGACTATAAGCACCTGTAGATGCTAAAACAAAACAAATACAAACTAGGATCAACTTTTTCATTATCTTTTCTTTAAGTTTTTTGGGTCGCCATGACCATTATTTTTTCTTTTCATCAAAGGTGGATGTTTCATCCTTTCCCCTCAAGATAAATGATGCCGAAGCAGGCAAAATAGAGGTTAAATAGACCGATTAACCATTTAGAATTTTGAGATAAAACCTATATACTGAGGTTTTGTTATTCTGTTTGAAAAGAAGGATATGGGAAACCCGCTAGCATTTTAATTACTAGTGAACTCGGCGAAAAGTGTTTTAAATTGAAATAGAGATTTGGGGTTAAACCCTGGAGAGCCATTCAAGAAATTGTGAAGCCTTGGCCTTGCTTACTATTACTTTTTCATCAAATGGGATATTGAGATTAACCGAGAGCTTTCTGGAAAAGAAACTGGATACATCAGTTATCGCTTTGCGGCAGATGAGGAACTGCCTGTTAGCGCGAAAAAAATAACTGCCCAACGATCTTTCCAGTTCATCGAGGTTTTTATTGGGGTAATAACATGTTCCAGAGAAGGTGAGCAAATGCGTAATCTCGTTTCTGACATAGAACATGGCAATGTCTTCTATCTTCACCGGGATAATCTTATCCTTGGCATGTACAAGGATAGAAGAGGCCTTATAACTTTCTTTAAGCCCCAGCAACTGTAACAGTGCATCGTACTGCGGCGTTTGATCGGAAGAAAGTACCTTTTTTAGGTCTTTGTATTTCTGAAGTGCAGCACCAAGTATGCCAATGGTAAACGGTTTAAGAATATAATCGATGCCGTTAGCCTTAAATGCATCCAAAGCGTATTCATCATAAGCTGTGCAGAAAATAACGGGAACTGACATTGGCCTGGCCACAAATATTTCAAAACTGAGCCCATCGCCTAGCTGTATGTCACTAAAAATAAGATCAGGCGCAATTGCCGATCCGAAATAATCGATAGATTCTTTCACCGACCTAAGCTGTACAATTTCCAAAGGCCCATTTGTCAGTTTCCTGATGTTCAGTTCAAGGTCATGCGCAACTACTTCTTCATCTTCAATTATTACTATTTTCATTTTTTAACAGTTTAATACTTACCGAAAATGATTGTTCATTCTCCTCTATGATGATATCATCTCCACAACACAACCGGTAACGTTCAGCAAGATTGGCAAGGCCATAATTTGTAGATGGCGATTTTATCTTTTTCTGTTGGATGTTATTCTTGAACACCAGTCGTTCGCCCATCTGCCTAATAGTGATATTTAAAGGGGCCTGCTGGGTAAAATTGTTATGTTTGATGGCATTTTCCAATAAGGGCTGGAGGGAAAACGATGGGAGATTATAGCTTTTAATATCCTCCTTGCTTATGGCTATTGAACAATTTAGTGCCGTGCCGAAACGCATACGCTGCATGGCCAGGTAGTCGTTCAGAAGCCCGAGTTCATCTTCTAGGCCGGAAATATTTGATGCATGACGGAAAACAGAAGCCCTCAGGAAATTTGCCATGTGCACAATATAGGTGTCGGCAGTATCGGTATCGTTGTGATAAAGTGCTTTAAGTGTGTTCAGCGCGTTGAATAAAAAATGTGGTTGAATCTGTTGTTTTAGCAAGAGATTGGCCGCTTCTGCATTTGCCGCCTTCAATCTCGAAAGTTCCAGTTCGCTGTGCAGTTTGTGCTCGTAAAGGAGGACCGAATCGTGGAGGATTAGGATCATGGTATTGATCACGAAGCCCGATCCAACAAAGGCAAGAAATAATCCCCCATCCGAATACGACCATTGATTGTGTGCTGCATAAGCAATAATTGGCCATACCAATAGATAGATGATGATGCTGACGGGATAGGTGATGAGGTACCTGAGTACCCTGAACTTTCTTGATTGAGTTTTGTAAATTTTGCTCAGGATAATCATAATAAACACATCAGCAAAGCCGATTAGCATGACGCCTAAAACAGTAAAAAAAGTAAAGTAGTGTATTTTTGGATTGGTTGAATTATGCGAAACGATAATGTGAAAGATGATGCCTATAATGGCAGCCAGTAAACAACTAAGAAGATTTAACCGCTTTACCGGGAGTTGCGCTTTCATGGTAACAAATATACTTATTGACAGTGGAGTTGCAGCGAATTCTTAAGTGAAGCGGGCAAAAAGAAGGTTGAAGTGCAAATTTAAGGTTCTGGGAAGTTTTTGATCTGAAAACAAGGCTGCTATGCAATGCTTATAATTTCAAGAGGCCAACGTTTTTTTAGCTAGAATTTCTTCTTTCTGTAAAATCCCGAAAATTTATTAACTTTGTGGCATTCCTGATAAACAATCTTTTTAATGTTTAGGAATTATGACAGCATATACCTACATATCATCCTCTTCAGAAATTGCCTAATAGGCGATAAAATAATATAATTTGTTTTTATTTGATTGGTTGCCTCAAGGCTATTCAATCTGCTATACAACATTTTATTTCCAAGGAAGGGGTATATCCTTGCTCAAGGACGAATTGAGACCCACATTCAAATTAAAGGAAATTAAATGGAAGTCCGATGGACACATATGAATTGCCATGCAGGATTAGAAGCGCACGGCATAAACAGCGGTTGGTAAAAACAGACCGCGACAAACAATTAATCAGGCTGAGTAAAAGAAGGTCGGAGCTTTGGATACAAAGACGGGCACTGCCCATGGTACCTCTTGAAAAGCCCTATCAAAGAGGCTGGAAAAGATATTTTATACTCAGAGCAGATATTGCATTTAGCGTAAGAGCTGAGTTTTATACCGCATTACTTGCTAAGATCAATACAGTTGAATATCACCATGATAAAACATTTAAAAGAAAAAAACGCCGTAAAGGAAGGTATGGATACGAAATTAAAAAGCAATCGCTGCGCGAACTCACGCCATATTTATGGGAAAGCAGCAATTTAGACCTTACCGAACAGGAAAAAGCGTGTTTTAGCCAGGTTGAAATGTACAATGTTAAAACACGCCAACAGGAAATCAGGTATGTTTTTACCGAGCCGTGGCGGTATAGGTTAAAAATTGCACCCAACATGGTAACGCACAAAAAATTATTGGATACCGATCTTGTAAGAGAACTGGATCTTATCGACAATCATATCAAACGCAATAATTTGGATGGACGCATACATTTATTAACCAATGGCCGAAAGTATAACTTTTGGCGGTATTACCGGGCTTTGGCAAAATACAGTATGGTTAAAAAAATCCCGAAATACAGATCCAAGGAAGCATATTTAGAGTTAGATTTTTAAAATTTAATCAATAACTAAAACAATTCTCAAACTTATTTGTCTTTTAGTTTCATTAGTTTGTTTGGTTTAGTTTTATTGGTGGATGCTAATAAGACAAAATAATTGGCCTCATAGAAATATGGGGCTTTCTCATTTTAACGGATTTACCCAGCAATTAAAAATAGGCGAGCTGATTAATGCGCGCTATGATAAAACTGAGCCCCCCTTCTTTTGAAAAAAAACTTATTTTTTTGTCCAATTCTTAAAAATACACTTAAGTAGGTGAGGCATAATGGATTTCAGCCTGTCTGTTTTTTATTTCCCCAAAATATCTATTCAAAAATTTTAACGCCTGTAAAAGTAATCATACTGTAATCTGATTTGTACGGTTAAGTAGTGCTAATGATCAAAATAATATTCTTGATTTTGTGATAAAATATTTAATATTGAATTGATAAATCGTTTTATCAACAACCGAATATGATGATGAGCTTAGGGATATTTGCCCCCTGTGGTGCAGTATATGTCTGTGTAGTTTATTTGTGTGTAGTTTTTAATCCGTTTAAAAATACGATCTCCCATCACACAATTGCTTTTAACTCAAAGCCTTCTGATTAAAAATGATATTTGCCGTCAATTATTTTTTATTGAATAATTGATAAAACGTTTTAGCTGCTAGCAGTTGAATTATATATTATTAACTAACCATTTACTAAACCTAAACCAATGAAAATCAATCTACTAAAGATTTCAGGGCTTTCTGTGCTTTTTTTGCTCAATAGCCCTGCTTTTTCGATGAATCCGGTTGCTGAAAAATCCGAGGGGTTTTCCGAGCTAAACATGCCTTTAGTGCATATCCAAAACCGAAAAGTAATTACAGGAACCGTATTAGACGAAAAAAACATGCCTATTCCCGGAGTTGGCATCAAAAACATTTCGTCAGGTAAAACTGCTGTAACTGATGAAGCTGGTAAATTCAGCATTGAGGCCAACACAAACGATGTGATCCGCTTTTCTTATGTGGGCTATCAAAATAAAGATGTTACAGTAGGCAATGAAGCCAACATAAGCGTTAAAATGATGCCTGCCGAAGCCAATAAATTAGATGAAGTGGTGGTAATTGGTTATGGATCGGTGAAAAAAACAGACCTTACAGGTTCTGTTGGTGTGGTTAAAGCAAGCGAGCTGCAGGAACGTCCTTCTTCATCGCTAAACCAGGCACTCGCTGGCCGTATTTCTGGCGTACAGGTAAACACTAACTCAGGTAGACCCGGCGGACAGACGAATATCAAAATCCGTGGATTTAGCTCAATCAATACGAGTAACAATCCACTTTATGTGGTAGATGGTGTGGCTTTACCAGTAGGCTCGCAAACGCAGAACAGTAATGCTATCGATTATATTAACCCAAGCGATATCGCTTCGGTAGAGGTATTAAAAGATGCTTCTTCGACGGCCATATACGGCGCAAGAGGTGCAAATGGAGTAATTTTAATCACTACTAAAAAAGGAACAGCAAATGCCCAACGCATTACCTATGATGCAGATTTTGGCATAAATACATTGGCGGCACACCATGTTAAGATGCTCGATGCCTTCGAGTATGTTAAAGTGCAGGATCTGGCTTATGAGAATATTAAAGTTTACGATCCGGTAGGTTGGGCAGCGGGAAGTTACGCATCCACACCTGTTCCCAAAGCCGCGAGAATTGCCCTGCCTCAATTTTTCGATAGCAATGGAAATCCATTATATAATACCGATTGGTTAAAAGAATCTACACAGAATAAACTTTCGCAAAATCACCAGCTGGGTTTTACAGGTGGAAACGAAAATAGCACCTATGGTGTTTTTGCAGGCTATCGTGATGACCAGGGACTTTTACTAAACTCTTATTTAAAACGTTATTCGGGCAGATTTAATTTCGATAGTAAAATTAAACCATGGTTAAAGGTAGGCGGTAATTTGAGCTACAATAACCAGAATGAAAACATTGTTGATCAGGGAACAGGCGGCTTAAATTCAGTCCGTATGATTACAGAAGCATTCCCTTTTCTACCAATTAAACTTGCAGATGGCAAGTGGGGCGATAATAAACTGATTCCATGGGCAGAAGGAGGCTCCAATCCGGTGCACATTTTAACCGATCAAAAATATGGAATGGTTACCCAAACTGCTTTGGGGAGTATTTACTCTACCATTAGCTTTAGCAAAGATTTAGAGTTCCGTACCCAGTTAGGGGCCAATATTGTGAGCCGCAACATTAACGAGTACAATGCCAAACAATTATACGGTATCTCTGATGGACAGAATGGAACGGCGAATGTTACCGACGATCGGGAAACCTTCTGGTCATTGGAAAACTATTTAACCTATAACAAACGTTTTGCCGAATCGCATGCCATTAATGCGTTGTTGGGTATCTCCTGGCAGGCCACCAATTTCTTTAGCAATACCAGTCATGCCGAGAATTTTGTAACCGATTTTTACGGAAACAATAACATGGGCTCTGGAAGTAAATCGATAACGGTGGGTTCTAGCCGGAACAGATCGGCTTTTAACTCTTATTTTGGAAGGTTAAACTACGCCTTTAAAGATAAATACCTGGTTACTTTTACAGGTAGGGTAGATGGGTCATCCAAATTCGGAGAGAACCATAAATTCGCCTTTTTCCCTTCGGCAGCATTGGCCTGGAAAGCCTCAGATGAAGATTTCCTTAAAGGAAACAAAACCATCTCTAACTTAAAACTAAGAACCAGTTATGGTTTAAGTGGTAACTCAGAGCTTCCTGCATATCAATCGCTCGCCACATTGGTTAATAACTCAGCTATTATTAACGATAGTAGGGTAACAGGCATTGGTATCGGTAGGTTGGCAAATCCAGATCTGGTTTGGGAAAAAACAGCTCAGGTTGATGCAGGTTTAGAATTAGGCTTGTTTAATAACCGCATTAATTTAGAAGCCGATCTTTATTACAGAAAAACAACCGATATGTTATTGGATGCGCCGGTTCCACGTACCACAGGGTACTCGGTGATCAGAAAAAATATTGGCTCTATGCAGAACAAAGGTTTAGATTTAGGGATCAATACAGTAAACGTACAAACTGACGATTTTACCTGGAAAACCAGTTTCAACATTTCCCTTAACCGTAATAAAGTACTTTCTTTGGCTACTCCTGATGATATTTTTGGGGTGGGTAACCCAAATTTCACCAATCAAACAGGTATTATCAGGGTAGGTGAGCCCGTGGGTTCATTTTGGGGGCTTGTTCGTTTAGGGACCTGGAGCGAGGCCGAAAGGGCAGAAGCCGCTAAATATGTAAGTTACCGTGGTGGTAAAACTTTGCTTCCGGGCGATATTAAATATTTAGATGTAAACGGCGATCATGCCATTACAGATGCCGACCGTCAGATTATTGGTAACGGAACACCAAAAGGCTGGGGATCGTTTGGTAACTCATTCCGCTATAAAAACCTAGAGCTGATTGTGGAACTTCAATATTCTTATGGTAATGATGTATTGAATATGACCCACCACTCAGGTGAAGACAGACAGGTACAGGCCAACAGTTTTGCCAGTGTATTAAATGCCTGGACTCCTCAGAATCAAAATACACCGATCGCCGCAATCAGGGATCAATCTGCCGGATATGTAACCAACGTAGATACCCATTGGTTAGAAGACGGTTCGTTCATCCGGGGAAAAAACCTTTTGCTAGGTTATACTTTTGATAAGACACTTGTCGAAAAATTACGCTTAAGCAAACTTCGTGTTTATGCATCTGTTCAGAATTTCTTCCTGGCAACCAAGTATACAGGTAACGACCCTGAGGTAACTACCTATGGAAATGCATTTGCACAAGGTCAAACATTTTTCGATTATCCAAAGCCAACTACTTTCATGGTAGGTTTAAACATTGGATTATAAACATTAACTAAAGAAAGGATATCAACATGAAAATAAACATAAAAAATATCGCTGCTTTGTTGTTGCTAGGCGGCGCTATAATCGGAAACTCGGGATGTAAGAAGTTTTTAGATGAAACAGATCCCACCAATCTTTCACCCGATAATTTTTATACTTTACCAGAACATGCAGAAGCTGGTATTGCTGCTGTTTATGCAGAAATCCGGTTTATTGGAAACGGTGCCGGTATTTATTCCAACAACTGGCAGATGCTTGATGCGCCAACCGGCATACAATCTACCGAAACCGCACAAAACTCCGATCTGAACAATTTGTATTCACTGATTTATGATGGAACAAACCTGCATGTTAACCAAAGCTGGAACGGATTTTATAAAGTAATTGCACAAACCAACCTGGTGTTGGATAAAGTTCCGGGCATTAATCCAATGGACAATGCACAGAAAAAAAGAATTCTAGGAGAGGCAGCTTTCATCAGGGCCTGGGCCTATTTTTACCTGGTACGTTTATGGGGCGATGTGCCTTTAATTACTAAACCTATTATCAGCCCTAACGATCCCAATTTTTCTCCTTCCCGTACGCCGCAAGAACAGGTTTACAAACAGATTGTTGATGATCTGGTTGTTGCAGAAGCAGCAGGTTTGCCTTTTATGGATGCAAGCGGACGTGTTTCTACAGCAGCAATTAAATCTGAATTGGCAAAAGTATATTTAACCATGGCCGGGCAACCCCTTAACAAAGGAGCAGCTTATTATAAATTAGCTGCAGATAAGGCCAAAGAGGTAATCGATTATTCAACCGGGAATCCTGCATTACTTGGCTTATTTCCAAGTTATGGGGCCTTGCACGATGCGAAAAATGATAATAAAGTCGAGCATTTATTCGGAATCCAGTACAATGATGCTGCCGGATCTGGTAATCCTTTACAGTCTTCATATCTACCATTGCATCAGCCATTGGTTTCTAAAATTGATGGGATTGGAACTGCTATTCCAACTGCAAGTTTTTATGGTTCGTATGAGGCAGGAGATTTAAGGGCTAAAAACAGAGAAGGTTATTTCTTTACCGATTATTATACTGATGGGTTTAAAATGCCGCTGATTAACCGCGGTAAGCCTTATGTTTTTAAACACTTCGATCTGATTGCAAATGGAACACTGGGTGTAGAAGGTACCAGCAGAAGCGATCTGAATATTCCACAGATCCGTTATGCCGAAACCTTATTAATTTATGCCGAAGCACAGAACAGGGCAGATGGGAGTCCGAATGTTGCTGCCTATGCTGCGGTAAATGCAGTGCGCAAAAGAGCGCAACTGACTGATCTTGCAGGTTTGAACCAAACGCAGTTTGAAGAAGCCGTATGGAAAGAGCGCTGGCACGAGCTGTGTTACGAAGGTATTACCTGGTTTGATATGGTCCGCTTGCGTAAAGTGTACAATGAAACTACCAATGGCTTTGATAATTTTGTTGGCCACGTTAATAAAAGTGTAAACCAAGCTTTGCAAACCAAACATTTATTGTTTCCAATTCCTACTCCAGAAATCAAAAATAACCCTAACCTGACTCCAAATCCAGGTTATTAAACAACACTATTTTATTATTTCTAATGGTTGGCATCACACCGGCCATAAATAATGTTTTAACAAAAAACGGATGCCCGATATGAGGCATCCGTTTTTGTTTCATGGTTGTTTCGGCTGAAGTGTAACGGAATAGAGATCCTTCGGCGCCGCTCGGTAGCATAATGCAAAGAGGTTTTGCACTTGCTAAAAGGGTTTTATCAGCAATTTTACAGCCTATAACTATTGCATAGGCAGATTTTGCAGTAATTCGTAAATTGAGTTTAAAAAAATAAAAGGCATGAAGAGGCTTTTTTAATTTATTAGGCTTATTTTTGCGGCAAATTATAGAACCACACAGGAGATTAATTAATGCCTGTGAACCTCGACAATCATTAGAAAACTAATATTTTATCAATGACAAACGACAAAAAAGAAATATTCGAAAGCGTAGCACAACGTTTAAAAATTGAAGGTTTTAATGTAGTAAACCGTGATGAAACACGCCCTTGGGGTGGTTTCTTTGTAATAGATGAGGCGCAGGCGCAACAATTTGCCGATACTTATTTTGATGGATTAAACGTTGAAGACCTTAAAATTGGCGGTAAATTAAGCCCAAAAATTTTAATCGTTGCACCAAATACACGTCTTTCGTGGCAATATCACCACCGCAGAGCCGAAATCTGGCAAGTGGTAACTGGGACTGTTGGTATTAAAACCAGCCAAACTGATGAAGAAGGTGAAGTTAAAAAATATGCTCCAAAAGACCAGATCAAATTACAACAAGGTGAACGCCATCGTTTAATCGGTTTAGAAGATTGGGGTGTTGTAGCAGAAATATGGCAACATACCGATGCTTCAAACCCATCAGATGAAAGCGATATCGTACGTGTTCAAGACGATTTCGGTAGATAATAAATAATTTAAAAAAGAATCCTGTTCTATGCATTGGAACAGGATTCTTTTTATCTAAACGTTTAATTTAAAGCGGTTTTTCTACAATATTAAAAACTAAACGCCCTCAAACTACGTTTATAAAGCATACACCCTATACATGATTATCTTCATTTTTTTTCTTTGCCATTGGTTTTTATCCCTGTTTAGCCAAACCTTTTTCCTTCACCGTTACTCATCGCACAAGATGTTTAAAATGGAGCTTTTTTGGGAGCGGTTTTTCTATCTGATATTGCTGATCTCACAAGGTTCATCATTTTTAAACCCCAGGGCTTATGCCATTCTGCACCGGATGCATCATGCTTATAGCGACACTGAAAAAGATCCGCACTCTCCACATTTTTTTAAGGATGTTTTCGGGATGATGATTGCAACGAAGAATATGTATATGAATTACCTGCATTTTAAAATACAGCCAGAGCCAGCTTTTCAGGGGAATTATCCCGAATGGCCTATTGTTGATAAAATTGGAAATTCATGGGCCTGGAGAATTGCATGCGGACTGTTTTATATTGGCTTTTATGTTGCTTTTGCCAACCACTGGTGGCTGTTTATTTTATTACCGATCCACTTTTTGATGGGGCCTTTACATGGCGCAATTGTAAACTGGTGTGGTCATAAATATGGCTATTCTAACCATGATAATGATGATCATAGCAAAAACTCATTACCTTGGGATTTCTTATTAATGGGCGAGCTTTTTCAGAATAACCACCACAAAAAACCAAACAGTCCTAACTTTGCTGCCAAATGGTGGGAATTTGATCCAACCTATCCGGTAATGAAAGTATTGCACTGGATGCGTATTATTAAAATCAGAAAAGTTTAAGGGAAGACTAAAGCTTAAAGCTAAGTGCTCCGTCATACTATCCCGAATGTTCGGGATTTATTCCATGGTCTGTGTCCTCACAGACCATTTATTTTTTCACTGTTTGGTTCACTAAACTAGCTATAGTTTTTTTCACCACGGAAGCCCTGAAATCACGGAATTAATCTTTACAATTTGTCATCCTGTCGAAGGACTGTCACAAGTTTCATTTCATGGTTTTTGCTGTCAGATTTTTGTTTTTTGCACAGTTTTATCTCATCTAAACCTCACAACTGCGAAAATCCCTTTTGTTTGCAGCAACCTTGAATATCAATACAATCACACCTCAAAAAAATTGAAGCGAATGGAAGGGTTTTTGGTATCGGTATAAGTGGAACCTGCTTTTCTAATTAAGAAATATATTCTGCATTTTGAAATATTCATTTTAATTAGTAACCCTGAGTGTAATCAAAGCGTAATAAGAGAAATACTGTCATCCATAATTCCTTTTACCGATGAAAGCGTAGTGTTTGCCGACTAATTAGAAGAGTTAG
Source organism: Pedobacter ginsenosidimutans (assembly GCF_001442625.1). Lineage (GTDB taxonomy): Bacteria > Bacteroidota > Bacteroidia > Sphingobacteriales > Sphingobacteriaceae > Pedobacter > Pedobacter ginsenosidimutans. Next base: position 75,157 of record NZ_LMZQ01000016.1, read on the forward strand.
GGTAAAAAGTATAGGTTATAATTGTAACAAAATGCAATTTGCGTAGACTAATTACAAAAGACTAACTCTTAACATGAAAAAACTTCTACTACTTACCTTCATCCTTGGATTATTTTTTACCGCACATGCCCAGTTTACTGGCGGCGGCTTGGGTGGAGGACCAAAAAAATCTACCGTTACCGGACGTATTACCGCAACCATACTCGATTCATTAACTAAAAAACCAATTGATTACGCAACGGTATCTTTGGTTAATGCAAAGGATAATAAATCAGTTAATGGTGGTGTAACCGATGGAAAGGGAAAACTAACCTTACAAAATGTATCGCCTGATTCATATAAGCTAATGATCGGTTTTATGGGCTACAAAACAAAATCTGTTTTGGTTACCACCACGCCGTCAAAACCCGATAATAATATGGGCACAATTTATATTTCATCAAGTGAAAATACTTTGGCCGATGTTCAGGTTCAGGGAACAAAAGCAGTTATCGAAAATAAAATCGATAGAATGGTTTATAACGCAGAAGCTGATGGTACAAACGCCGGCGGCGATGCAACAGATGTAATGCGTAAGGTGCCGATGTTATCGGTTGATATTAACGGCAACGTACAGTTACGTGGTGGCGCCGTACGCGTTTTAATTAACGGTAAGCCTTCCGGTACCATGGCCAGCAGCGTTGCTGATGCTTTAAAAATGATCCCTGCAGAGCAGATTAAAAGTGTAGAGGTAATTACCAGTCCATCAGCTAAATATGACGCAGAAGGTTCCGGAGGTATCATCAATATCATAACTAAAAAATCTAATGCACAAGGCGTAAGTGGTTCGGTAAATGCATCAGCAGGTACACGTCAGAACAACGGTGCGTTTAACTTAACTGCAAAAACGGGCCGTTTAAGTGTTAATACTTCATTAGGTGGGAATTTTGCATACGCTCAGAATTCGAGAGTTGTTATTGTTAACAATACGGAGCTAAGTGATGGGAGCGCCATCTATACATCACAAGATGGTTACTCAAAATGGAGTAGAAATGGTTTAAATGGTAGTTTAGGTGTTGATTATGACTTTAATGCATACAATAACATTAGCTCTAACGTAAAGTTTAACCGTTTTTCGAATGGCGGACCAGGTGAATCAGATTTTCTTACTAATGGTTTCCGTCAAAGAAACATTAGCGATATGGATATGACATTCAGTAATATGGATTGGAATGTCGATTATAAAAAAACATCTAAAAAAGAAGGAGAAGAGTTTTCTATATCTGCGCAATTATCTAGAGGCCGTACGCCGCAAAGATTTAGTAATACGTTTATTCCTCAGGATTCTTTAACAGGCACAACCACTGAAAGGAATAATACCAGTAAAAATAATGAGTATACCGTTCAAACAGATTATACTTACCCATTTTCTAAGTCGACAACTTTAGAGGTAGGAGCAAAAGGTATTTTTCGTAAAATTAGAAGCCAGTTCGATTTTTCGTCTCAGGACTTTGATTATAATCAGGATGTTGCTGCAGCTTACGGTGTAATTAGCTTCAACTTAACCAAAAAAATAAAGTTTAAAGGTGGTTTAAGAACGGAATATACTACAATAAGTTTTAACACTAAGGCTAATGGAATTCAGAAAAATGATTATTTGAATTTATTTCCCAGCGCAATCATATCCCAAACGTTAAAAGGAAACGCCACATTAAAATTAAGTTATAACCGTCGTTTACAAAGACCTGGTCAAAACTATTTGAATCCTTTCCTTAACGATAGTAACCCAATTAACTTACAGCAGGGAAATCCATATTTAAATCCTGAATTGAGTGATAACTTAGAGTTAGGTTACAGTACCTTTATAAAAGGATCGGTAATTAATGCCTCAGTGTTTTACCGCCGTACAGGAGGGGTAATTGAAAGTTCACTTACTACAACTGCTGCCAATATACCATTAACCACTTACATTAATGTGGGTACTGGCCAAACTTATGGTTTCAATATCTTTGGCTCATATAATCCTAAACCAAAATGGACTTTAATGAGTAATTTTGGATTAAATACTTACGAAGTGAATAACAAGGTAGCTAATTTTAACACTGGTACTTTTGTAAACTATAACATTTTTGCCCGTTCTGCATATGGTTTTGGTAAAGGCTATAATTTTGAATTATTTGGGGTGGTAAATTCGCCAAGAAGAACCTATCAGGGTAAAACAGATGCGATGATCTTTTATGGTGCATCATTCAAGAAAGATATCTTAAACAAAAAAGGATCAATTGGTGTCAATACCTTGAATCCTTTTACAAAAGATCTTCACATCCAAACTGTAAATAACTCTATTACGCCTACTGAAACAGTTTTTCAGAGTCAAAATATCTACTATCCACTACGCTCTTTTGGTGTGAACTTTAGTTATTCTTTCGGTAAGCTTAAATTTACCGAGAAGAAAAAGATCAAAAACGACGATGTGAAACAAGATCAGCAACAAGGAGGTATGGGCGGCGTTCAACAATAAAACCCAATCTAAATATATAGTTCAGGCCTCTCGATCAAAATCGGGAGGCTTTTTTGCTTTAAGGGTATTTGCTACTTGTATTTAGTGTAAAATACACCATAAGTGGTGTTGTTGCTTCTGATTTTTCCTAGAGTAAATAGCTTTGTTCATTTTTTTGCGTTTTTTATCTTGAATATTTGCGGGTTTTTGCTGGGTATAGGCTTTTTGTATCAAAAATTGTACGGAATTTAACTTGGTTGGTCATGTTTTGTGCGTGTTCTTATTCGTAAAAACCTTATATTGCAATAGCTAACAAACCTTTAACCTAAACAATTGTGATATGAGAAAAATCTTTACCTCACTTTTTTTTCTGTGTATTTTACTCGTTGGCCTTTCAGCTCAGGCTCAGGTAAAAACGATAACAGGGAAAATCACCTCTGCTGATGACGGAGGTCCGTTACCCGGAGCAAGTGTCAAAATCAAGGGCACCACAACAGGTACCTCTACCGATACAAATGGTAGTTTTTCCATTCAGGTTCCATCAACTAACGCTGTACTTGTAATCAGCCTTATCGGGTATAAACCGCAGGAAATTGCTGTTGGTAGTAAAACCACAGTTAATGCAGGGCTGGTTTCAGATGCTCAGGAACTGCAGGAAGTAACCATTTCAACCGCACTGGGGATTACCCGGCAGGCCAAATCTTTAGGTTATGCCGCCCAGTCTGTTAAATCTGAAGACCTGAACTATAACCACCAGCCGAACTTGCTTAATGCATTACAGGGTAAAATTGCAGGTGCTACAATATCCAGCACGGGCGGTGGCCCTGGTCAGGGGGCAAGTATCCGGATCAGGGGAGTTAACTCCATTGATCCTAACATTTCAGGCGATCCTTTATATGTAATAGATGGGGTGCAGATTGATAACTCTACCTCTACCGTTGGGGCTAATCCCGATGGAACCGCATTTGGTTCAAGAGGGGTAACCAATAGGGCTTCAGATATTAATCCAGAGGATATTGAAACCATCAATATTTTAAAGGGAGGTGCCGCTACAGCGCTTTATGGATTAAGAGGTGCAAATGGTGTTGTGGTAATTACCACTAAAAGAGGCAAGCAGAATGGCGTTAGCGTTAATTTTAACAGTAGTTACGGCTTTGATGAAGTGTTGAAGTCGCCGGATGTACAAACAGAATATACTCAAGGTGTTTTAGGTGTTTACACCAATCCTCCAGGCGGAATCGGACCAGCATGGGGACCAACCATTGCCGAAGCGAAACTGATCGATCCTACTCACCCTGATCAATTGTTCAATAACTACGACCGTGCTTTTGGTACAGGTCAACAGGTTAAAAATTCGATTTCGGTTACCGGAGGAAGTGATGCAATTAAATTTTTCTCTTCTGTTTCGCAATTATACCAAAAAGGGATGATGCCAAATACCGATAACAAAAACTTCTCGGGACGTTTAAATACAGACTTTACCATCAGTCCAAAATTTAAAGCCGCTATAAATATGAATTTCACCAATTCTGGCGGATATACCTATAGTGCAGACCGTTTTGGAGAAAGTTTGGCCTATTGGTCGCCGCGTTATGATGTGGCAGATTACCAGAATGCAGATGGTTCGCAAAAATACTTCGGTACCAATAACCCAATCTGGGGTACAGCAAATAACAGATTTAAAGGCGATGTTAACCGGTTTATCGGTGGGGCAAGCCTAAGTTATGATCCTGCAAAGTGGCTTAATTTTTCTTACCGCTTAGGTGTAGATACTTATAATGATAACCGTGTGCGCACAGCCCGCGGACCGATGTATGCTACTGAAGCCATGTATGATAATGCCCAGGGTTATTATGGTGAATATAATACCAAGTTTAGAACCATCAACAGCACTATCGTTGCCACACTTACCTCTAAACTAACAGATGATATTACCGGGACTTTACGGTTAGGACAAGAACTTTACGACCGTAAATCGAAAGAGATCGGTACTTTGGGCAGTATCCTCGGCGTGTACAATTTCTTTAATTTAGCTAATGCAGGTGTACTTACCCCAACGCAAACCCTAAGACAAAAAAGACTGATCGGTTATTTTGGAGAAGCGACTTTCGATTACAAAAATTACCTTTTCTTAACTGTAACCGGTAGAAATGACATCACTTCTACGCTGCCAAAAGCAAACAGGTCGTTTTTCTATCCTTCAGCAAGTTTAAGTTATGTGTTTTCCGATCAATTTAAGTTGCCTGCCGTTATTAGTCAGGCCAAATTGCGTTTGTCTTATGCAAGGATCGGAAAGGATGCATCCGAGTATTCTACATTTACCGGATATTCGCCTTATACCTCGCTTCCAACCGGAACAGGTGGTTTAACCATTGCTCCAAACCTTGGTAACCCCGATCTTCGTCCCGAGTTTACCAATACCTACGAGGCTGGTTTAGAGATGTCGTTCTTTAAAAACCGTTTAGGTTTCGATTTTACTTACTATTATTCATTAAGCAAAGATCAGATCATTCAAACGCAGATTTCTTCGGCAGTAGGTTATGTAACCAAGTCAATCAATGCCGGCGATATCAGGAACAGGGGAGTTGAGCTGGTATTGAATGGTAAACCAATTGTATCAAAAGATTTCAGATGGGATGTAAATGTTAATTTTTCGGCCAACAGAAACATGGTATTGAGTATGCCTAACGGAATATCGGAAATTGTGTATGGTGCTGCAAGAGGTTACGGCAATGCCGGAGTAACGATGAAACTGATCCAGGGCCAGCCTTATGGCAATATTTACGGCAGTTATTTTAACCGTTATTATGGAAGTACACCAGAAGACCCGATCGTATTGGATAAAGACCTTCCATTGCTGATCGGAGCCAACGGATTCCCGAGCATTTCAGGTGGCAAACAAAAATTACTAGGTAATTCGCAGCCGAACTATATTATTGGTATGGGCAATACTTTCAAATACAAAAATTTCAGTTTAAATGTATTGTTTGATGCGCGTTTAGGATTTGAGAAATACAACTGGTTAGAAGATTTTTATTCGGCCTTCGGGTTGCCCGATTATACTGCTGATAGAAGGTCGTATAAGGTATTTGATGGTGTATTGGCCAATGGAACACCAAACACCAAACCGGTATGGCTAGGACAGAATACAGTAGATGGTGTTAATTATGGAGAAGGTTATTACCGCATCTATTACCGGAATGTTTCTGAGCCTTTTGTAAGCGATGCCTCATGGGTACGTTTACGTTCTGCAAGTTTAACGTATAATTTACCGGAGAACTGGTTGCCCGCTAAGTCAATCAAAAATGCTTCACTATCCGTTACCGGAAATAATTTATGGTTGTGGACAAAATATTATGGTGTAGATCCAGAATCGAGTTCTTTCGATTCGGGTAGTAATAATGATGGTTCTGCCGGATTTACCTATCCATCTGCCCGTACAATTATGTTTACACTTAATGTTGGTTTTTAAATAGAATTACGATGCAAAAGATTATAAAATATACATGGTGCGCAGCTTTAATTGCAACACTAGGTTTGCAGAGTTGTAAAGACGATTATTTTGATAAATTGTCTGATAACCCGAATCAGGTTCCCGTGCCAACACTCAATGCATTGTTGGCTACATCAACTTACAAAATCGGAAATAACAATTACCTTATCGGTAATCTTGTTGCTCCTTATGTGCAATATACTGCTAATCCGTCGGCTAATGCTGCTGGAGATACTTATCAAGCAATTGATTTTAGTAGTACCTGGGATGCACTTTACTTTGCCATGGCCGATGCTAACGAAATGAAAAAACTGGCAGTTGCACAAGGCTCCAGCGAGTATAAAGGCGTAGCCGATGTAATTATTGCCTATAACCTTACCTTGGTAAATGATTTATGGGGAGATGCTCCGTTTTCGCAGGCTTTCGATATCAACAACCTTAAGCCAAAATACGACAAACAACAGGAGGTTTATACCCAGACCATCGCATTGTTAGATGAAGCCATTGTTGAACTTGCCAAAACCAATGCAACAGTTAAACTGGCCCCTACGAGTGATTTAATTTATGGAAAAACACCTGCCACCGAAAGGGCAAACTGGTTAAAAATGGCCTATGGTCTAAAAGCCAGATTATTGAACAAAATAAGTAAAACCAGTTCTTATAATCCTACAGCAGTATTGGCAGCACTGAGTAATTCCTTTAACGCAAATACAGATGATGCGGGTATGGCTACTTTTAAAGAACGTAATCCATGGGCCAATGTGGCACTATCCAATTCGCAACAATCACTTGGTGGATGGCTTTCAGAACAGTTTATTGATGCCTTAAATGGCACAACTTTTACAGTTTTTGACCCACGCATCGAAAAAATTACCGATAAAACCGTTAACAATATTTACATCGGAACCGTAAATGGGGCAGGTAATAGGTTGCCTGGAGCCAATACAACTAAAGATGAATGTTATATCTCGAGTAACTCTCCATGGACCAGCAATACTGCTCCAATACTTATTGTTACTTATGCTGAGCTGAAATTTATCGAAGCTGAAGCTTATTTTGATACCGATAAAACGAAAGCCTATGCAGCTTATTTAGCCGGTATTAGTGCTAATATGGATAAACTTTTGGTTTCAACAACTGCAAGAGATGCTTATCTGGCCAATCCTGTTGTTAATGTTGGTGCTGCGGCCTTAACAAAAGATCTTATTTATAAAGAGAAATACATTGCAACCTATTTAAATCCGGAGGCCTGGAATGATGCCCGCCGTTTCGATTACAAATACAAGGATTTCGGTATGCCGGCCAACGCTGCGCTTCCAACCTTTATCCGTCGCTTGGATTATCCACAGGGCGAACGCAGTAAAAACGGAGCAAATGTTCCGGCAGATGTGGCAAGAACAACCAAACTGTGGTGGGATCAGTAACATTCTTATAAAAAACAATAATCAGAGTCCTAACTGCACATCGGTTAGGGCTTTTTTTTATAATTTATCTTCTCAATATCAAGTAATGAAAAAATCGCTGCTTATACTGCTCATACTAATATCTGCCGATAAAATTTTTGCACAGAACTTTACACTGAAATCAGTTTTAAGTTATCCTTTTCCTACGCAATTGGTAGCCTCGCCTGTTGGTTCTAAAATAGCTTGGGCAGCAAACGAACAGGGAAAAAGAAATATTTATACTGCTGAAGCGCCTGATTATAAAGCAATAAAAAATACAGATTATAATGATGATGATGGACAGGAATTAACCAGTTTATCTATTTCTGCAAATGGCAAATGGATTGTATTTGTACGTGGCGGCGATCATGGTGGAAGAGATGGCGGACCTGTTAACGCAAATTCATCTCCAATTGCACCAAAAATACAGGTGTTTGCTGTGCCTTTTGGCGGTGGAAAAGTTATTGCAATAGGTGAAGGAGATAACCCCGTTATTTCACCAAACAGCGAACAGCTGCTGTTTAGCAAAGCAGGTCAGGTGATGGTTGCCCCTATTGATGGATCATTTCCGGCAAAAAACCTGTTTTACGCAAAAGGCATCAACTCAGGTTACAAATGGTCGCCGGATGGGAAGAAGGTTGTGTTTGTTTCCAACCGGACAGATCATTCTTTTATAGGTATTTATACCAATCAGCAAACTGCGATACAGTGGTTATTGCCATCTTTTTCTAAAGATAACGCCCCAGTTTGGTCACCAGATGGCAATGCGATTGCTTTTATCCGCACAAGGGGGACAGGTATAGAAACGGATTCGATTTTAACGCGAAAACATCAACCTTGGGCTATCTGGACGGCTAACGTAAATACTGGAGAAGGAAAACAGATCTGGAAAGCTCCTGAAACGATCAGGGGTTCTTATCCTTCAATTGATGGGGGTACCAATTTGCAATGGGCCGACGGTAAGATAATATTCACTTCATATGAGGACGGTTGGCCGCATTTGTATGCTGTTAATCCTGATGGAACAGGCTGTTTATTGCTTACCCCGGGTAATTTTGCCATTGAAAACATTAAACTGAGCAACGATAAAAAGACATTGGTTTTTGCAGCGAACACAGGTAGAGAAGCTGATGATTTAGATAGGAGGCATATTTACAAAGTAGCAGTAAATAAGGCAAACATGGAGGCATTGAGTTTTGGCGAAGGTATTGAAGCCTATCCTGTAATTTCGGGAGATAACCGTACTTTTTTCTGTTTAAGTTCCACAGCAGAACGGCCACTTTTACCAGCTGTTTTAAATGATAAAAAGGCAGTTAGACTCATCGGCGAATCACTTATCCCTAACGATTTTCCCATCAAAGAAATGGTAACTCCAAAGCATGTAAATTTTAAGGCACCCGATGGCAATACTGTATATGGACAATTGTTTTCTCCCAAAAAAGCAGATAAAAACAAGCCAGCAATTGTATATGTTCATGGTGGTCCTCAACGGCAAATGTTTTTGGGCTGGAACCCGATGGATTATTATTCCATTGATTATGCTTTAAACCAGTACCTGGTTAATATGGGTTTTACAGTTTTATCTGTAAATTATCGTTTGGGAATTGGTTATGGTTTTGATTTTCATAAACCATTAAATGCCGGGGCACAAGGGGCAGCAGAATATCAGGATGTAAAGGCTGCAGGCGAATGGTTAGCGAATCAGAAAAACATTGATAAAAATAAAATTGGCATTTATGGAGGTTCATATGGTGGCTACTTAACTGCACTGGCGCTTGGAAAAGATTCTAAATTGTTTGCAGCAGGCGTAGATATCCATGGCGTAAATTACAGGTTTAGTAATCCAGGAGCCGAAGGAAAGGAGCCTGCCCCAGATGCTGCACTAGCCGCGAGGGTAGCCACGTCATCATCTCCGGTGAGTTACATTAACACCTGGACATCGCCAACATTGATTATCCATGCCGATGATGACCGCAATGTTGCTTTTAATCAGAGTGTAGATTTGGCCAAAAGGTTTGAAGATAAAAAAATCGGGTTCGAATTTTTGGTTATTCCGGATGATACTCACCACTGGATGAAGTTTTCTAACGGTTTAAAGGTGAGTGAGGCAACGGCCGATTTTCTTAAAAGGAAGTTAATGGATAAAAAGTAAATATTTTTTTAATAAAGCAAAAACAAAAAGTGAGCGGTCATCCTGAAGGTTAATTTATTGTATAAAACCAATATAAATGACAGAAGATTTTAGGGAATTCTAGGCAGCGAGGCATCTTCATTGCTGTGACGACCTTTCTTTTGGAATCTATCAAAGGTTGCTTATTGAAGGACAATATTATTTATTGTACACGGTTAAAAGGTCTTCGACAAGCTCAGACTGACAACGTTTAAGTTGACGAATCTTCTATTTCTTTTTTATCCGCTTTAAAATCATCAGGCTCAATGGATTGAAGGAATATCCGCTAATATTGTTTTGGAGCATTACTACAGATTGATCGTAGAAAAGTGGAACAACAGGGGCATAATCCATTACCATCTGATCCATTTTACGGTACAGTTCAAATCGTTTTTCGTTACCGGTTTCATAGTAGCTTTTCTCAAACAGCTGATCGAATTCTTTATTATAAAAGGCCGTGTAATTTGGACCATAAGGGACTTTGTTTTTTGAGTAAAACATGGAAAGGAAATTCTCTCCATCGCCATAATCGGCCAGCCAGGAACCACGGAAAAAGTTTACATTGTTTTTCGACATTAAATCCCTTAGGCTAGCACTTGGGCTTACATCAATTTTAGCTTTAATACCTACAGCAGTAAGCTCGCCCTGAATAAATTCGATCAGGTCTTTGTAAGTTGTGGTTGTATTTAGGGTTATTTCTCCCATACCTTTTCCTTCTGGGAAACCAGCTTCCTCTAAAAGTTTAGCAGCCAGTTTTGGGTTATAGGCGTATCCCCTAACCGCCAAACTATCAAAACCCGGCATGCCTTTAGGAATGAAACCAGATGTTGCCGCTACCCCAATGCCATTTCTTAGGTATTTAATCAATCGGTCACGGTCTATTGAATAATTAATGGCTTGCCTGATTTTTTTTAAACGCAATGGCGATTTCTTCACAATCGAAAGGTTGGTATCAACCAATATGCCTACATATTCGGTACACAGGTATGGGCTTTTGGTTAATGTAAATTTTCCTTTGTACTTCGAGGTCATCTTTCCGCTTTTGGTCAGGATATCATCGCGGTAACTGCCATCAACATTATAGTAGAAATCCAGATCCTTTTTCAGGAAACTCATGAAACCACTTTGTTTATCGGTGATGAAGCTGGCTTTAACGGCATCAAGATAGGGCAGGGCCATCCCTTTGGCATCTTTTTCAAAATAATGCTCGTTTTTTAAAAGCACTAATATTTCACCTTCTTTCCAGTATTTAAATTTAAAAGGGCCGGTGCCAACAGGATGACTTCTAAAATCTTTACCATAATGCTCTACAACTTCTTTAGGTACAACAGAGCAGTATTGTGTAGTGAGTAAACTCATAAACGGTGGGAAAGGACGCACCAGCTTAATCTGGAAAGTAGAATCATTTAACGCGATAAAATTATGCTTATCCTTAACCTTATCACTAAAAATCCACCCGCCGGATGAGGCTACCTTTGGATCGATTAAACGATAAAAACTATAGGCAAAATCACTTGCAGTTACTTTGCGCCCTTTGCCATTATTAAAAATAGGATCATCATGAAAGTAAACATCGTTGCGCAATTTAAAAGTGTAGGTTAAAGCATCTTCCGAAACCTGCCAGCTTTTGGCTATACAGGGAATTGTTTGTAAGGATGAATCGATCTGTACCAAACCATTAAAAATCTGGTTGGTCATCCAGATGGCATTCTGGTTGCGCGCAAAGGCCGGATCAATAGAGGTTAAACCCTGATCGAGATTAATATTGAAGACTTTTTTGTCCTGATGATCAGCATTTTCCTTGCATGAAAAGAATAAGCTTACACAAAAAAACCAAAATATATAATTAAATGAGCCTCGCATGCGATTAGGAATGTTATTTTTGCACAAATTAATAAATTTAATGCAGATGTCTTTTTTAAACGATTTATTTATCGGCCTCGATGCTGCTCACCACGAAGAATTACAGGAACGTTTAGATTTAGTGGAGCACAAGATTAAGTTTATGGATAAAATGCCTGTAGCTTGCTTAGATACGAGCAACAATCCGGAATATTTTTTATCGGAAGAAATTTCGCTGGCAGGTGGAATGCTAGAGACTGACGTACTAAACGCTGTATTTATTATTTATTATCAGCCAGGTAAAACTTTAACCGATTTAATGAGAGAAGTACCTGCGGCATTAAATACCGATTGGCAAGCTGTGCAAAACAATAGAATCATTTTATTGAATGACGATGTTAACCGCGAAAGAACAGCTGAAAATGCCGTTTCGCTAATAGAAGATATCGCCGAAATGTTACACCCGGGTTCTTTTATCTTTGGACATGAAGGTGATAAATGGATTAGGTTTGGCGCATAAGGAATTTGAGATTTGAGACATTACATGTGAGAAAAGTATTTTGATGGGTTAGATGGGATTTAAAACCTTTCAACTTTTCCAACCTTTAACTTTCAAACTGTTCAAAGTCAAACCTTAAAACCTCATCTATATCTCTCTAATCTGGTATTCTTCTATTTTACGGTAAAGTGTGGTTAAACCGATACCCAGTAATCGCGAGGTTTCTGTTTTATTTCCTTTGGTATGGATGAGTACTTTTTGAATGTGCTGCTTTTCTATCTGTTGTAGGTTATAATCGTTTTCTATCGGTGCAAATTCAAAAAATTCAGGAGGTAAGGCGGTAGCGCTTAAAGCATCTCCATCTGAGAGGATTACCAAACGTTCGATCACATTTTTAAGTTCCCGGATATTTCCTTTCCAACTATGATCACTCAATATTGATAAAATTTTATCATCCATTTTTGGTGCTGATCGGTTTACCTTATCTGCAAATTCTTTCAGGTAAAACTTAGCCAATGCAGGGATGTCGGCTTTGCGCTCACGTAGCGGAGGTAAGGTGATGGTAAAAACAGAAAGCCGGTAATAAAGATCGGAGCGGAATTTTCCAGAGGCTGCATCGGCCTTTAAATCTTTATTGGTGGCGGCTAAAATCCGAACATTTACCTGTTGCGTTTGGGTATCGCCCACTTTGATAAAGGTCTGGCTTTCGAGTACACGCAATAACTTTGCCTGTAAATCGAGGTTCATCTCGCCGATTTCATCCAGTAATAATGTACCGCCGTTAGCCTCTTCCAGTAACCCTTTTTTGTCTTTATTGGCGCCCGTAAAAGCCCCCGCTTTGTATCCGAAAAGTTCGCTTTCCAGTAAATCCGGACTAAAACCACTGCAATTTAAGGCCACAAATGGTTTTGCAGCCCTGGGGCTTTCGTAATGGATAGATTGAGCGAAAACTTCTTTCCCAGTTCCTGTTTCTCCCAATAATAAAACTGTAGTATCGGTTGCACTTACTTTTTTGGCCAGATCAATTGCTTCCTTTAAAGCTTTTGATTGACCGATTATGGTTTCGAAGCTGTGTTTTTTAGCAATTTTGTTTTCCAGATCGGAAACCCTGCGCTGCAGATTTGATTTATCCATCGCCTTGTACAAAAGCGGAATAATCTTGTCGTTGTCATCGCCTTTTACGAGATAATCAAATGCCCCGTTTTTGATCGCCAGAACGCCATCGGCAATGGTACCGTAAGCGGTGAGGTTTATAATTTCGACATAGGATTTTATAGCTTTGATATCCTTAACCAGCGCAACTCCATTAACATCAGGTAGTTTAACATCACTGATTACAATGCTTACATCGTTATTTTTAAGCAATTTAAGACCTTCTTTCCCAGTATTGGCCTGAAGGGTTTTAAAACCCTCTAATTCAATAATCCTGGAAAGTAAACTGCAGATTTTCTTTTCATCATCGATGATGAGTACCATGCCATTCATAGGTAAAATTTATGCTGCAATATTAAGTATAAAAATATCGAAAGATGACGACGCGGATAAAATAAACAGCTTTGGCCTTTAAGCTTTGAGCTTCAGACTCCTGACTCTTCTTCCTCGGTTTGTGTCTCCACAGAACGAAAAGATAAATATTGCAAAAGATAAGGAGTGTTCTGTGGGGACACAGACAACGGGTTGGACTCTGGACTTCAGACTCTGGACTCCCGACTTATTTTGTACCTTTTTCGTTTCCGAAGCATTAAAGTAAAAGCTTTTTGAGCATATTTGGTTTTTGCAAAACAAATTCTATGTTTAAGAGACTAACCGCAATATTCATATTTTGCTTTCCAGCAGTTTTTTGTGCTGCCCAACAAGTACGCCCAGCCAAATCTTCAGAAATTTATAGAGAGATAAAAACGTTAAAACATCTTCCGAAAGTTTTATATCTGGCTGCTCATCCCGATGATGAGAATACTGGTTTATTATCTTGGTTAATCAACGATCAAAATGTAGAAACGGCTTATTTATCGCTTACCAGGGGAGACGGCGGACAAAACCTTTTGGGCACCGAACAAGGGGCAGCCTTAGGCCTGATCAGAACACATGAGCTTTTAGAAGCCCGCAGATTAGACGGTGCGCAACAATTTTTTACCAGGGCAATTGATTTCGGCTTCTCTAAAAACACCAATGACACTTTTAAACAGTGGGATGCCGATAGCATTACCGCCGATGTGGTTTGGGTGATCAGAAAATTTAGACCTGATGTGATTATCTGCCGTTTCCCGCCAACAGCTGCTGCGGGTCACGGTCAGCACGCGGCTTCGGCTGTTGTGGCGGAGAAAGCGTTTAAAGCTGCTGCTGATAAAAATATGTTTCCAAACCAGCTTAAATATGTTTCTGTTTGGCAGCCAAAAAGGTTGTTATGGAATACCTTTAGGTTCGGTTCTGTTAATACCACAGCCGAAAATCAGTTAAAGGCAACTGTTGGGCAATACGACGCACAATTGGGAATGGGTTATGGTGAATTGGCAGGATTAAGCAGAAGTTTACACAAAAGCCAGGGGGCGGGAACACAGTCGGTGGCCGGTGTACGTTCCGATTATTTTACCCATGTTTTAGGCGATCCTGCTAAAAGAACTTTGTTCGATGGTTTAAGCCTTAACTGGTCAGACAAAGGCATAGGCGATATTGATGAACTGATTGACATTATACTATTATCTTTCAATTATAATCAACCCGATAAGAGCCTGCATGGACTGTTGATGCTGAGAAAGAGAATTGTCGAATTACAGGATGCAGCCCTTAGAAAAGATAAACTTGCAGCTATCGATAACATCATTTTAAGCAGTGTAGGTTTTATGGGCGAGGTAGTAACCAATCAACCCGAAGCAATTGCCGGCAATAGTTATAATTTCCGTTTAAACTTAATTTCAAGATCGGCTACCCCTGTTACCATTGAAAGTGTGAATTGGTTAAACCAGACAGATAATTTAAATAGAGCGCTCGCTAACGACTCGCTGATTACCATTGAACGTAAAATCCAGATTCCGGCAGACGCGGCGCTTACTGAACCTTACTGGTTAGCTAAGCCTGCAAAAGATGCGGCAACATTCAGCGTAGCTAATGATACTTTAATCGGACTTCCGGAAATGCAATCGCCAGTTAATGTGCTGTTGTCACTGAAAATAGAATCGGAAAAATTTGAAATCAGATTGCCTTTATCCTATAAAAAATTAGATCCTGTTAAAGGTGATGTTGTAGAAGCCCTCAGGATCATCCCAGCGCTCGATTTAAGTTTTAGCGAGCCAGTTTATTTTGCTAAAGAAAAAGAAGCTTTAAATGTTAGCCTTCGCTTAAGAGCCAATAAGAACATTAATTATGGTAAGGTGAGTTTCAAGATCGGCAATCAGGTAGTGAAAACCTTTCAGGGGGTTAATCTGGCAGAGAATACCATCAATACGATGAATTTCCTTCTCCCGGTTGAAGATTTAGCAAAAATTAAAACCACCCAGAATAAATTAGAAGCTGTTTTTTCATCAGAATCGAATGAATATTCAAAAGGACAGGTATTAATTCAGTACCCTCATTTGCCAACCTTACAGTATTTTGTTCCTGCCATAACATGGTTGATTAAGGGAGATGTAAAGGTATTGGCGAAAAAAGTTGGATATATTGAAGGGGCTGGAGATCTGATCCCCGAGTTTTTAAGGCAGGCAGGTTTGCAGGTTGATGTGCTGACAGAAGCGGATATCCTAAACCCGATAAAACTGGCTAGTTACGATGCTGTGGTAACCGGAGTAAGGGTAATCAATACCGAGAAAAGAATTAAAAACTGGCAAACTGCTTTGCGCGGTTATGTAGAAAATGGTGGTACCATTGTGATGCAGTACAATACCACACAAGATATGGCGCTACAGGATTTTGGTGTTTATCCGTTTAGTATCAGTGGTAAAAGGGTGACCGAAGAAAATGCAGAGGTTAAATTTTTAAAACCCGAACATAAACTGTTAAACTATCCAAATAAAATTACTGCTGAAGATTTTAAAGGCTGGGTGCAGGAGCGTGGTGCTTATTTCCCTGATAAATGGGATGCCAAATACGAACCACTTTTCGAGATGCACGATACAGATGAAGAGCCGCTTCAAGGATCAACCTTGTATGCAAAATACGGCAAAGGGAATTTTATTTATACACCTTTAGCTTTTTTCAGGCAATTACCTGCAGGGAATGTTGGTGCAGCCAGATTGTTCTTTAACTTTTTATCAGCTGGGAAGTGATGAAAAACCAATTCAAAAACTGGAATACCTGGTATATTTTACTCGCTTTGGCGCTGGTATTTCAGATTGTATTTTATTACCTGTTTACTAAATTCTGGGCATGAGTAATATCGATTGGGCAGTTCTGATATTTACTTTGCTTGCTGTGGTAACCTATGGTGTTTTTATTGGTCGTGGGCAAAAAAGCAATGCTTCCTATCTAAAGGCAGATAATAAAATGCCCTGGTACATTGTGCTACTGGGTATTATGGCAACGCAGGCCAGTGCCATTACTTTTTTATCTGCACCTGGGCAGGCTTATACCGATGGCATGCGCTTCGTGCAGTATTATTTTGGTCTGCCGTTGGCAATGATTGTCATCTGCATTACTTTCATCCCAATTTTTCAGCGGTTGAATGTATATACGGCCTACGAATATTTGGAAAACCGTTTCGATAAAAAAACAAGGGTTTTAACTTCTTTGCTGTTCCTGTTTTCGCGGGGATTATCGACAGGGATCAGCATTTATGCACCAAGTATTATCCTCTCGAGCGTTTTAAACTGGAATATTTATTTAACCAATATTCTTACCGGAGGGATTTTATTGATTTATACTTATGTTGGTGGTGCAAAAGCAATTGCACACACACAAAAACTACAGTTTTTGATCATTTTAGGAACAATGGCCTTTGCCGGATATCTTTTGGTGCAAAATATGCCTAATGGAATCGGGTTTAAGGATGCGCTTTACCTGGCCGGGAAATCGGGTAAATTAAATGTAATTACCACCGAATTCGATTGGAAGGATAAATATAATATCTGGAGTGGTTTAATCGGAGGCTTTTTCCTCGCGCTTTCTTACTTTGGCACAGATCAGAGCCAGGTTGGAAGATACATTACCGCGAAAGACAATACCAATGCTAAAATGGGATTACTGTTGAATGGATTGGTTAAAATCCCGATGCAGTTTGCTATCCTGTTAATCGGCGCATTATTGTTTGCTTTCTTCTCACTAAAGCCTGCACCGATTTATTTCAATGAACGTTCCTATCAGTATCTAAAAGAAACTCAGCCACAGCAGGCGGCTGCTTTCGAGAAAGAGCATAACGCTTTAGCACAGAAATTTAACCATCAATCAAAAAATATCCTGGTAGAAAAGGAAAAGCAATTACCATCTTTAAATTCTTCGATAGAAAACTTTAAATCAACCCAAAAGCAGGTAAAAGAACTGCACAGTAGGGTAGAAGAAGCCATTAACAAGTCGAATTACAATGCAGAGAAAACCGATACCAATTATATCTTTTTATATTTTGTAAAGAATACCCTTCCCGTTGGGATGATCGGTCTGCTTTTTGCGGTCATCTTTTTGGCCAGCTGGGGCTCTATTTCTGCGGCATTGAATTCATTAGCCGCCTGTTCGTTAAAAGATGTGCACCTCATTTTTGGTAAAAAAGAGGTAGACGACGAGACTGAACTGAAATATAGCCGTTTACACACTTTGGCCTGGGGCATTTTTTCAATAGCTGTTGCCATGTTTGCTACACAGATGGGTTCGCTAATAGAAGCCGTTAATGTACTGGGCTCGCTTTTCTATGGACCAATCCTGGGTATTTTCCTGGTGGCATTTTATTTTAAAAAGATAAACGGACCAATCGTATTTATTGCGGCCATCTTATCCGAAATTGCCGTTGTTGCAGTATATGAATTCGATATTGTTTCATTCCTTTGGCTCAATGTAATCGGCGCAGCAGCAGTAATTATGTTCTCGGTAATTGGCCTCTTATTTTCTAACCCAAAAACCGCAGTCGACAGATAAACTTAATTTTTACGTGCAACAGATATTTGCTGCCCGAGCGCAGGCCTAAAATTTGATACCTTTATTTTCGACAAAATAGATAACGCTAAATATGAACAATGCCTGGGTAGATAGATGGAATGACCGATACAGTACCGATGAGTTTGCTTATGGCGAACAACCGAATAACTATTTAAAAGAGCAGCTAACGAATCTCGAGACCAGAACAATACTTTTTCCGGCAGAAGGAGAAGGCCGAAATGCTGTTTTTGCAGCTAAACTTGGTTGGAAGGTTTCAGCCTTTGATATCAGTATTGAAGGAAAGAATAAAGCACTTCAACTCGCAGAAAACAATAACGTTAGCATTGATTACCAGGTGGGCGAACTTCAGGAGCTGGATTATAAAGCTGAGCAGTTTGATGCCATTGCCTTGATTTATGCACACTTTCCATCAGCAATTAAATCTACTTACCACAAAACACTAAGCAATTATTTACGCAAAGGCGGTTTGCTTATTTTCGAAGCTTTTAGCAAGAAACACCTTGATTATCTTGCCAAAAATGAAAAAGTTGGTGGACCAAAAGAAATCGATATGCTATTCTCAATCGAGGAAATAAGAGCTTATTTCGAAAACTATGAGATTCTGGTGCTGGAAGAAAAAGAAATTGAACTGAATGAGGGTTTGTTTCATAACGGGCAGGGCTCGGTAATCAGATTTGTTGGAAGAAGGAAATAAAGCGGTTTGGTCTATAACTGAGAAATGAATTCAAAAAAACAGCAAAATTTTGCACAATTTTTTAGACACTGGGATTATAGTTTTTATCAACCTAAAGCCATAAATTCGTAAAATCAAAAACAACAAAAACAGATAAATACAATACTATGAAAACGATGATTAAATCAATCGCGTTGCTATTTACAGCAATCACCATTTCTGTAAGTGCAATGGCACAAGATGCACAGCCTAAACCAAGTCCTGCGGCTACAGCAACAGGAAAAGTAAAAGGCGCAACCATTACCATCAACTACAGCAGCCCTGCCGTAAAAGGACGTAAAATCTGGGGCGGTTTGGAAGCCTTTGATAAAGTATGGCGTGCAGGTGCAAACGAGGCTACTACTTTCGAAACCGATAAAGATATCGTGGTTGAAGGTAAAGCTTTAGCAGCTGGAAAATACAGCTTCTTTTTAATCCCTAAAGAAAGCGGAACCTGGACAGCTATTTTTAACAAAGAACCAAAACAGTGGGGTGCTTACAAATACGAAGAAGCTAAAGATGCTTTACGTGTTGATGTTAAAACCAAAGCATTAAAAGCTACACAAGAACGTTTGGTTTATAAAATTACCAAAAGCGGATTCGCTTTAGAATGGGATAAAATTTCTGTTCCGGTTACCATTAAGTAATAAGATAAAATTATTTAGAGCCGTCCTGATTTTACATTTGGACGGTTTTTTTATGCCTTTTTTTGAAATGATTGGATTATAATTCTATTCCTTGGTCTGTGTCCGCACAGACCAATAGACAGCTTCATGTATACAAGCAAAAAATAGAATTAGGAAATGAGTGGTCTGTGGTTCTTAGGGGCTATCAGTCCCGCCATTCGCTCTAGCTCCGATGGAAGACCTGTGAAACAAGCAAGCACACCAAAATATAACATAAACCGGTGCTTAATCGGAGGCTGCCGCTGCTGTCGGGTTTAGGCACAACGGTTTTTGCACCCTGCAGCCCAACAAATGAAATACTGCTGTAGCCACTTAGCCCCGGTTGGAGCGTTACCCTGCAGCAACGAGGTAAGAGGCAGCGAAGCGTAAAAGCGAAAAACGGGAAGGCACTTCTTATTCTGTACAGGGCTTGCGCTTCTAAATTAAAAAAACATATTTTGTTAAAACGTTTTCTCCCCTTTTGTAAAGAACCTAAAACATAATATCTACTTCATGTTAAAATACTATTTTAGGGCGATTTAAAAACAAACACAAATAATGAAACTTTCCATTAAACTACTGGCTTTATTGCCGCTTATTTCGTTAAACGTTTTAGCTCAACAAAAAATACAGTATTTTTCTATCAAAACTGCCAGGCCTGTAGATCAGGTGAACGTTTTTTTAGGATCTTCAGCAGATCATGGGCAGATGTCGCCAGCAGCATCGGCTCCTTTTAGCATGTTGAGCATTGGCCCTCAAACTTATCCTAAAACACATACCGGTTACGAATACCTGGCGAAGAAATTTGAAGGCTTTACCCACAACCGTTTCGAAGGGGTAGGCTGCCAGGGCTCGGGTGGTAATATTTTCATCAAACCATTTTTAGGTAGTGATCCAGTGAAGTCAGAACTGATCAAGATTGCTGAAAAAGCAAGTCCGGGTTACTATGAAGTGGGTTTTGAAAATAAAATTAAAGCCAGTTTTACCGTATTGGGCAAAGCCGGGAAGCATGCTTACCAATTCCCGAAAGGAGCAAAAGGTTTTTACCTCGATTTGGGTTATGCTTTTAATGGTGCTTTTGTAGCCGAATTGCACGAGGTAAACGGCAATAGTGTAAGTGGATGGATTACCTCAAAAACAACCTGTGGAGCAGGTAAATACAAATTGTTCTATTATATGGAAATCGGCGATGATGTATCATGGAAAGTAATCGACGATCATAAAATGATTGCCATGCTCAAAGGAGAGGTAACTTCGGTAGGAATCAACATTGCACTTTCTTCGGTAAGTGTTGAAGCTGCAAAAGCTTCTGTCAATAAAAATCCGTTCAATACCGTAAAAGAACAAAGCAAGGCCGATTGGAATACAAATCTTTCTAAAATTGCTGTAAATGGCGATCTGGAAAGTGCAAAGCTATTTTATTCGCTTTTATACCGTACCATGCAATCGCCCTATGTAATTTCAGAAGCTGATGGAACATATCGCAATACAAAGGGCGAAATTCAGAAAGATAAAGAAATCCGTTACAACGGCTGGGCCATTTGGGACAATTACCGTACGCAGTTACCTTTGCTTTCGTTAATTCAACAAGACCGTTATGCTGGCATGGTCAGTTCTGTTGCCGATCTGTATAACTCCGGCAAAAAAGATTATGCCGGGCAAAATGAGCCATCAAATACCGTGCGTTCTGAACATGCCATTGTGGTTTTGCTTGATGCCTACCGCAAGGGTTATCCGGTAGATTTTAACAAGATTGCCGATTCGTTAGTGAAAGAGGTAAATGGCCTGGATTACAAATCTCCAGATAAGGCATTGGAATCGAGTTACGATAACTGGGCATTGGCAGAAATCTTTAAGATTTTAAAGAATAAAGAAAAATCTGATTTTTATCTCAATAAAGCGCTTGAATACAAAAAATATTGGAATAAAGATTTTAAAGATATGACCAAAAATGATGTCGACCGCATGCAGGCCCGTGGTTTATATCAGGGTACCATCTGGCAATACCGGTGGTTTGTGCCTTATGATTTTAAAGGATTAATTGAATTGGACGGGGGAGAGGAATCTTATCTGGCAAAACTCGACGAATTTTTTGCACGTGATTTATACAACCATGCCAATGAACCAGATTTGCAGGTGCCATTGATGTATAATGTTACCAGGTCTGGTTATAAATCGCAGTACTGGATGCATCAATTGGCAGCTGATACTGTAATTCAAAATTATTTTAACGATAACAGCCGTGGAATCGGTAGTTATATCGGTAAAATTTACAGAAACCAGCCACATGCCTATTTACGTACAATGGACGATGATGCCGGTGCGATGAGCGCCTGGTATGTGTTTGCTGCAAGTGGTTTTTCTCCTGCCTGTGTTGGGTGGCCGATTTATTATTTAAATGTGCCTTTATTTCCATCGTTAAGCTATAACCTGCCGAAAGGAAAAACTTTTACCATCGAAACTGAAAATTTTAGCCTGAAAAACAAATACATCAAAGCCGTTTTTCTTAACGGAAAACCTTTCAAAAAGAACTTTATCACGCAAGAGGATATCAATGCAGGAGGAGTGCTGAAAATCGTTGCTTCGGCCGTGCCAGTTAAAATTTCGGATACCGAAAACTGGATTTCGAGTCTTGGAAAATAATTTTAAAAATTTACAAAAAGCTGCAAACTTATTCCAGATAATCCTGTTATTCTAGTATAAATTTCAAGATCATGGCACCTTTAAAATTAAGCGAAGAACAACATGCTACATTAAGCAACAGAAACACATTAGAACAAATTAACGAACAACCTTTAGAACTTCATCCAGAAGCATATAAGGTAAAAGGCCCATCTCCCGATAAGATGAAGACAGTATCATCTTCATTAAGGAATTACGCCCATGGTTTGTACGGATTGTTGTAAAAACGCCTCCAATAAAAATCTCATCATACCAGATTATATAAAGCAGCCAGGATTTAAAAAACCTGGCTGCTTTTGTTTTGATAAGAAGAGGCTGGATCAAAAAGTTAAATTCTATTGGCATTGTTACGTTGAGTTTGTCGGAACGCCCTGCCAAAGCTATTTAATCTAGTCCTTCGACAGGCTCAGGATGACAA
>NZ_LMZQ01000017.1 GCF_001442625.1 Pedobacter ginsenosidimutans
CTGCAGATCTTAAGTTTAATGAACGGAAGTATTTCCGGGGGGGAAGGAAATTTGAAGTCGAGGTCTGTTTTTGTTCAGAGGGAAAGGGACAATTTAGGCAGTCGCCCGGCAATCAAATTCGCGTACAGTTTGGCCCGAAACAGACTGTACAGTTTTAGTGAAATACGCACCAGCACTTTAAGGGTAAATATTTATATATTATCAGTGGAAAAAGTTATTATTAGTTGCCTGCTTCAGGGGATGAGCCAAAAGGAAATTGCAGCCAAACTGGGTGAACTCGGAATTGTGCCATCCTGCCTAAGCTCAATTGAAAAAATAATCAAAAAACTCAAAACCCAGTATAATGCCAAGACGATGTTCCTCCTTGGTGCAAAAATTGCTGGTAGGAAATAATTAGTAAATTATTTTACCGAAATTGAACAATGGTAAAATTGGGCCGGCCAGGCATAATATGTCTCGTTTGCCCAATGTCCTGCATCCGCAAGATATAGGTTGAGCGTCTTCACTAACTTTTAACGATACTAAAATTTTCTATCAGTTGTTTTATTAATTTAGTTAATTGTAAGAATTATTTATTGTAATTAAAAACAAAAAATACTTCCTATCAAAGTAAAAATGATTGTAATATGAAATATTTGTTTGAGGCAAAATTTAATATTATTCTTTTGTTTTTTTGGAAGCAATAGAATAATATTATAAATTACACAATCTTTAATTAGCGCATGTCTTTGAAATCTACATACATAATGTTGCCGGCATTAAAAAGTATTCAGGTTGAAAACTATCATTTGTTTTCAAAAAACTGGAGCTATAATTTACATGCTGGAATGAATCTTTTTGTTGGAACCAATGGTTTAGGAAAAACAACAACAACCTCTTTGATTATTTACGGAATGGTAGGCCCGAATTCTGAAATTCCTATGGAATATTTCGAAAATCGCGGAGGCGAAAGTTCGCCGAAATTTTACCCTACTATCAAACTTATTTTTAGCGTTGGCGATCACGAGTTTGAAATCCACCGTGTAATTACTGAGGATACAATTTTATACCTTCGTGTCGATGAACATGAATATCATTCTAAAGATTTTGACAATATTGATGATATCTATGATGGATTGCTTAAACAGTATACCGGAATCGAATCGATTTCAGATATAACATTCTTGCTTCAGAAATTTTTAATTAGACAAGAGGAGGGAAACTATTTAATATGGGATGATAAGGGAGGGGATCAATCTAAATTAATACGGATTTTAATTAATGAAGCTGGCTTTCAGGCCGAATATGAAAGGCTGGCGAAAGATGTTAAGGATCTGGATACATCAGTTCGAGGAAAAACTGACGTGAAGGCCCAATTCACAAAAAAGATAAAGGAGCTTGAATTATTACGATCGACCGAACTTGAAAAACGTCAAGATTACAATCAGAGATCGGAATTGGAAAAATCCTTGCTGGGTGTCAAAGCTGAATATGAAAAAAATCTTGAGTTACAGGAAAAGAATTTAGAAAATATAAAATACTTAACGGGTCTAATTAAGGAATCGGATGGTAAAATAGAGGTTGTATCGGCAGAGTATGAGCTACATACTGATCAGATAAGGGATTTGGAATCAAGACTGTTTAAGCATGTTTATTCCGACGAATCTGTTTTGACCTCCATACATAAGCTAAAACATTATGGCATATGTATTTATTGCAACAAAACTCCCAAAGTTGAGGTAGTTAAAGAAATCATCAATAAACTTGAGATCAGAAATCAATGTCCAGTATGTGAATCTGGATTAGACCTAGTTCACCCAGATTTAGATAATACACAAGTTTTAGAAGAGCTAGAGGCTTCGCAAAAAAAGTTAGGTCAAGCCAAGGAAGAGATCGAGCCTTTAAAGGTTCAAAAAGTAGAATTGGTTAAACAAGTCGATGCTTTGTGGATTGAACAGCGGATAATTGAAAAAGAAATCAATGCAAATGCAATTAAGCAATATGATTTAAATATCCAGTTATCTACTTTGAATAAAAACCCCGAAGAGCAAATCACCGAATATGATACTCAAATATCTGGTTTGCAGACACAAGTGCTCAACTATGAGAAGGAAATTGAGCCCGAAAGGGATAAATGGGAGCGCGCAAAAGAGAGGCTTAATGCAAAGAATGACGAATTAAATGAGGTTATCAGTTCATTCGAAGACAAATTAAATGCAATATTCGTTAAGTATGCATCAAAATACTTCAAACCTGATTGCAAACTGACGACAATAGAGCGTAGACCTAAAGAGTCTAAAATAAATGTAAAGTCTTATGTTCCAGAATTTGAGGAAAAAACACGATTTGAAATCAAAAACTGTAGTACTTCAGAACGTATATTCCTAGAATATTTATTTAGAATATCATTACTAGAGCTATATCAAATAGAAAGTAAAAACTCCCCATTCATCATAATGGAGACAACTGAAGGGGCTTTTGATATTTCCAACACTATTGAACTTGCTTCTTCGTTTAATGAATTTGGTGACATTGGTTTGCCGTTCATTTTGATTACGAATTTTAGCAAACCAGATTTTCTGCAAAAACTTTCGGAAGGGATTGGAAAATCAAAACATAGACTGCTAAATTATCTTGAGTTTGGAAAGCTGTCTGATATACAAAAGAAATCCGTTCCTGAATTTAGAAAAGTGCTAAGATCTCTAAAATTAGTTTAATTATGATTTTACAGCTGGAGAACTTTCATAAATCCAATGAAATACTATATGTTTTGCATGCAATACATCAAAACAATGGAAAGTCCGTATCCAAAATTGCTCTTCAAAAACTTTTATATCTTTCGGCAGCATTAGCTCCTATTAAAGAAATTATACTGTCTATCATTCGGTTTCAAAGGATACAGCGAGGACCTTATTCTAAAGACATTCAAAATATTGTAGACCACTTGGTGGCATATGGGCTCGTAGAAATTACTGAATTTAAAGTAATAAAGGATAAGAATGCGTTTGCCGTTTATGAGATTTCAGATGGTGGTAAAAATGCTGTGTCTAAATTATTAAAATATTCAGTAGAGGCCGAAAAATACTGGTGGATCAGTTGCATTAGTAGGCTATCACTGATGTATGCAGCATTAGACTCGGCGGATGACGACGAGGAATTCGAGGGACTTGATAAAATTGTAAGAATCGTTTATCAAGATTACACATTCAAAGAAACAAAGGAAAATTCATATTTTAGGGCGCTTATTGACTTTGATGATACTGATCAGCCCACTGCGAAAACAATAGAATTTGTTAAGGATTATATTGAGCAAAACCGGAACATGTTCTCATTTATGAACGAAAGGTTTGAGGCAGAGCTAATATTAACAGCCTTTTTTAATCATTTTTACAACAATTATTTAATAGAATATTCGGTATGAATGGATCAGAGGATGTTCTAGTTTACCTGCACTCAAGTATTATCGCGAAGCTATTTAGTGCTTTTCCAAAAGTTTCCCCCATAGACAGCAATGTATTTTGGACTAAATTTTTGAGGCTATTGAAATCGGATGTGTATAATAAGCACATGAGTAAAGGTCCGCTGAATTTTATCGTAAATTTTGATGCAACAGCCACTGGAACAGTAAATTATTTAGACCCCGTAAGTTTAAATGAGTACTTTTTAAAGCGATCCAGTAGCAATATCTTGTACATCGACGTTTTTGGGAATAATTTTGAACCAAATCCTTTCAGCAGTGAAAAACTGCAGAATTTGGAGGAGGTCGCTGAATCTTCACAAAGTAATAATTATTTGTATGTTTTTGTCAAAGGGGTGGAATTGAAGATTACACATAAGCAAGTCATACTCAAGGATATTCCTGATTTTTACAGCTTAAATAAAGTTGGTCATATCAAATCGCTCTTACCCATAGATGAATATCGGAAATTGCTAGATAAACATTACGAAACTGAAATTAAAGGTGAAAGAGGTATTGAGTATTGGCAAAACAAGGCAAAATATGAACTTGTTGCTGCACCTGAGAATAAATTTCGTAAAAAGCTGGCGAACTTTCTAGAAAACAACCTATCTGGGGGATTTATCGATGAAGAATGCAGGAACAATAATACAAATGATCGCAATGACGTACGCGTAATTACAGTTCCAAATCATGAGGTTCATATTATTGAAATAAAGTGGGTCGGTAAAAGTATTGGGAATAATTATGATGGAACCGTGGCACACGTTAAAGCCAATGAAGGATTAGAGCAGCTAAACTTATACATAGATGGGGAGCCACGTTGTGTTTCAGGCATCTTGTTAATATATGATGCTAGAAAAGATCAGGAAAGTTTCAAATGGAATAAAGCTACCAATACCTGGAAAGAAAATATTTCCAATCCACCTGTTGTATTGCATTTAGATCCCACATCAAGTTCAGAAAGAGCGAAAGAAATAGTGAAAACAGAAAGAAATGATTGAAACAAAAGAAATTTTATATACTGATAGTAGAGATTTATATAGTGACTTGGTATCATTTTCCGGTAACAAGTATCAACCTTTACACAGATGGTATTCGTTGGTTGAGGGCTTCTCAAGTGAATTTGTTAGAAGAATAATTGGAGAACAGAATGAGATGCCTAAGGTGTGCTTCGACCCTTTCATGGGTGTTGGAACGACTGCATTGACTTGTCAGGATTTGGGTGTGAAATGTTATGGTGTTGAAAATAGCCCTTTCTTTTATGATGTGACAAGGGCAAAATTACGAACCGATTATGATGCCTTGGAATTTAGTGAGCTGATAGATGATTTTGAGATCTATCTTAGATCTTGTAAACACGTCCATCCTTTACCAGAAATTGAAACCAAAACTTTATTTCAAGTTGAAGGAAGGGAGAGGTGGATTTTCAACGATCCTGTTCGTGAAGGCATCACAGATATACTTGAAAAGATGCATTTACTTCCAGTAAGCTTAAATAAATATTTTAATTTATTCAAAGTAGCGTTAGGGAGTCACCTTGTTTCTATTAGCAACGTTTTCAGAAATGGTAAATGTTTGTCATTTAAAAAAAACTGGGAGCAAAAAATTATTCTGAGGGAAGATGTGCACAAGCTGTTTATTAATTACTGTCGAAATGTATTGTTAGTTGACATACGTAGTAAGGCAAATGCTGTTACTCAAATTCATAATTATGTAAATGTCTTTAGGGGCGATAGCAGGCAATTGATACAAAACTTGCCTGATAACTCCATTGATCTAGTTATCACTTCCCCGCCTTACTTAAACTCCAGGGATTACACGGATATATATAGGCTTGAATTGTGGATGCTGGGATACGTTAGCAAATTTGTTGAAGAAAAAAAATTGAGGTCTTCTGCATTAACTTCTCATGTTCAAATTGCTGTTGCAGAAACAGAAAGCCCAGATATCCCTGAATTAAATGAATTTTTAGCACATTTACACACTGTAGAAAGCCTATGGAATAAAAATATTCCAAATATGGTAAAAGGATATTTTTCTGATATGCAATCTATATTCGAAAACTTGTTACCTAAATTACAGAACAATGCAATGCTTTATATTAATGTATCAAATTCAGCCTATGGTAATAAAATATGTGAGGTTGATACAATCTTGGCAAAAATTGCCGAAGCAAAAGGTTATGAGGCACTTGAAATTAGAACAGCCAGATATATCAATTCTAGTAAGCAGCAATCTATAGCAAGTAAATTGCGGGAAAGTGTGATAGTCCTCAAAAAAAGTAGCTAATATGCTTTAGGTTTTTTCATTATTTTTTCGCTTGATATCCTAATATCCAAACATGTTTCTTAAAACAGGAAATTTAAACGTTTATCAAATTATTTTATTGAATATTTTTGTCGGTCTTTAAAGATCGAACCTTCAATTCATGCAGATGTTTTCTGCCTGTTGATTTTCAGAAGTGCTTTACGAAAAAAACATAAAAACATGTAGAATTTACTAATTTAACGTAAAAATTAACCACTCATGGAACTTGCTGCATTAATTGTTTCAATATTCGCTTTACTCGCATCTGCTGCCAGCTACTTTTTCAATCTCAAATCTACCAACCAAAACAAAATTTTTGATGAAAAGATACAGGCCTACAGTAAAATAGCCACTGCAATTGACAATGCAGTTTTAGCGCTGGGGGAGGGGATTGAAGAAGGCAAAGACCTACGGAAAACCCAACCAAAAGGTTATAAAGACGACCTGGAGGAAATCGCCGAAAACATAGGAGAAGCCATTAACGAAATGTTCGACGTGTTAATGGCTAATGTTGTCTTACTTCCAAGCAATGTCTATAACAGCCTAGATGAATTTGCGATGTTCATAGACAGCGAGGAGAATTTTAATATCTTCGAGAAACCCGAAAAAATAGAGACACTGATAGCTGAACTTCGAAAACGACAGAATGAAGCCATCACCTTGATGAGAGACGATATTCATTCCGACCAGTTAAATAAAGGCTTGCACAAGCGATTGTCAAGGAATAATTTAGGACATAAAATCTTTGGAGAGATTTAAAGTAAAATGATTGCCCCTTTCATTGACACAATTCGATCAGACTAACAACTTTTTATTGATATTTTTACCCGATCTATAGCCCCCACTTTTTTCTATTTTTGAGCCATGGGAGTAAAATTACGGCAAGAATTGAGGCAGATTTTCGGCAACATCGACATTTATTTGTTCGACCAATTGTTAAAAGGCACTTATTCGGACTGCAATACAGTCCTGGATGCGGGTTGTGGCTAGGGTAGGAACATCAGCTACTTTATGAGCCAAGGGTTTGATGTGTACGGTGTAGATCTGGACCCATCGGCGATAGCAGCCGTAAGGGAATTGGCTGCGACTCAGGGTATCGCTGAACCCAAAAAGCATTTTACAGTTGCCCCTGTAGAAGACATTCCTTACAAAGATGAAACCTTCGACCTGGTGATTTCCAGCGCAGTACTGCATTTTGCAAAGAATCTTTCCCATTTTGAATCCATGCTCAATTCCATGTGGCGCTGCATAAAGCCAGGTGGCTATCTTTTTTGAAGATTGGCCTCGGACATTGGTATAGAAAGTACGGTCAGGTTCATCGGTAACGGCCGGTATATTCTGCCAGATGAATCTGAAAGGTTTCTGGTCAATCAGGAAATGCTGATTCGCCTTACCAAAAAACTCGGCGGCAGTCTGCACGAACCGATTAAAACGACCAACGTTCAGAATTTGCGGAGTATGACGACTTGGTGTGTGAAGAAATAAATAAACAAGAGTATTGGTTAATATCTGCCAATTAGCTTCCTAATGGTTTTTAAGCAGGACTAGGATAGGCCGATCCAAAAAAAAAGCCCATTTTTACATGAGCTTTTTGTAAATCAAATACTTAATTGTTTCTATTACATTAGTTTTAAAATATCTGTCGATTTCTTACAATATTTCCATAGGATTCCGGCATTGGTTCCAAATTCATCGGTATATATGCTATAATTTGTAACCATTTTGCGAATTCTCGGTTCGAAACTATATCTTTGAGTACTTGACTGGAGTAATCACTTTTAAAAGTTTTTACTCCGGTTTTTTTATGTCCTAACTTATTGTTTAATAGTTGGATAAGCTCCATCCTCAAGTTTTCCTGACCAGTTCGATGTTCGACTCCGTCATAAGTCCATTTTTCAGGAAAAATCGAACCGATAATCTTTCACTTTTCGTTATCTTCCCCTTTTAGATATGGCAAATCAAGTTTTTTTAGGGCAAGGTATAGAATTTCTTCAACATCTACTTTTCTCCTTTGGTAGAATTGAACTCAACAATTTATGCTTCGAATTTTGCAACGTTTAATTTCTTCCTCAAGTTTTATTAAACGATAATCCGCTGGTTCGATATTTTACAGGACGGCCATGAAAATGTGTATGGTTTTCGTGCCGATTTCGATGGAAATTAATTAAATATTGTCAGAAGAGGTTCGTGATGGGAATACTATAGCAGACGGAACCTTTATCTGGACCGATGGATCGCAGAGCTTGGCGAGTAGCTAGTTCCGGAAATTTTGGATGAAGTAATTTAAATGCGGTTCCTCCGGTGTCGTAATACTGTTGGTCTGGGGGCAGGATGTTTGATCGGTTCTATAACAATTGCTGCTGATGGCCAGCTGCTATCAGTTCTGCAACATTTTTGGCCTCAAACTTCTGCATTAGATTCCTTCGGTGGGTATCCACCGTTAAAGAGCTAAGAAATAGTTCTTGCGCAATATTCTGGCTGGTTTTTCCCTGTGCCAGCATATAGAGTATCTGTTTTTCCCTCCTTGTAAGTTGTGGTATGCCGCGTAATTCGTTTTTTGTTGGTCGGCTGATAATCTCCATTACCTCTTTGCTGTAGCAGATGTTTCCCTTTACGGCTTCAGCAATGCACTGCCGGAGCTCATCAAGCGAACTGTTCTTAAGGAGGTAACCATTGGCACCGTTCTGGATAGTCTGCATAATAATGCTGCGTTCTGTATGGTTACTGACAATGAGTATAATTGTATCTGGGGATTCTTCCTTTACCAGCTTGCAAAGTTCCATACCACCGATATCAGGCAGGGTAACATCCAACAGGACAAGATCAACCGGGTTGCTGTTGAAATAGGAGAGAAGCTCTGCCCCGTTTGAAAAGGTGCCGACAATTTCCAGGTTGTCCTCATTGCTGAGCAGTGTTTTCAGCCCTTCGATTACAATGGGATGGTCATCCACTATCACTGTTCGTAGCTTATTCATCGATACTGGTTTTAAGTTCTATATCTATACTTGTCCCTTCCCCAGGGGATGAATGCACCTCAAATTTTCCTTGCAGGAATGCTATTCGGTTGCGAAGGTTGTCCAGGCCCATTCCTTTTTTATCTTCAAGTGATTCCACCTCAAAGCCTGTACCGTTATCTTCAAAGGTAATAAAAATGGTACTTTCATTCTGGCTGCACTGCAAGATGAGGTTGTCGGCATTGGCATGCTTGACTGCATTTGATATCAGTTCCTGCACGATGCGGTAGATATTAAGCTGTACATTCATCGCAATGTTTTTTTGTATTCCGAACATCTCTGAAGTAATCCGTAGTCCGTCTCGCATATAAAATTCACATAGATCTTTTAAAGCTACTTCAAGGCCAAACTTCAGTAAGGTGTCAGGAACCATGTTGCGTGCAATACGGCGCAGTTCTGTGACCGAGGTGTCCAGCTGACCGATAATACGGTGCAGGTCTTTATTGTCTGAGATTCCGGGTTGGGTATCTGTCCAACCTGAAAGCCCTATCTTAACCCCTGAGAGCATCCCGCCAAGACCATCGTGAAGATCCCTTGCAACCCGTTCCCTTTCAAGCTCTTCGCCCTCGAGCATAGCTTTGGTGATCTTAAGCTCTTGCTTCCTTTCCATTTCGCTCAGCTGCTGACGGTAATTGATCTCCCTTTGCTGGGCCAACTTCCGTCTGCTACGGGCACTGAGAAGTACGAAAGCAAGCAAAAGAATAAGAAAAAGACATCCCAATCCCAGCACAAGCTTATACAATCGGTCATTGCGGGCACCAAGCTGTGCCTGTCTGTTCTCAGATTGCAGGGCCTGTATTTTCTGTTCGCTTTTTGCACTTCGGTACTTGGTCTCCAGCTCATTGATTTTTACCTTTGTTTGGTCACTGTTTATACTGTCATTGGTCTGGCTGTATTTGCTTTGCCAATGGTACGCCTCTTTATAGTCCTTTAACTTTTCGCTCATTTTCGCGAGCTCCGAATAAATCGCTGCCCTGTCATTGCTTTTGGAGGTCAAAGTGCCCTCTTTAACGATATCGAGTAAGATCTGCCGGGCCTTACTGTACTCTTTCTGCTGTTGGTAAACATCATATCTTCGAAAAAAAAACTGCTGATATAATTGTTTTTGATTATATTTTTTAGCTAATATAATTCCTTTATCTATACTGGACAAAGCCTTGTCAAAGGCTTGAATAGTACTATAATAAAGCGACTCGTTATAATAGTACAGGGGATAGTTCAGGGATGAGGGGTATTGTTTTAGTAACTGCTGTGCCTTGCCCAATAGCACTTGTGCTTTGCCGACTTTGTTATCGTAACAGTATATGCTTACCCCTGAAAGATAGGCAAACAAAAGGTCGGTAGAAGCGGAGCCTTTCTTTTCCAGTAGACCGATAGCTTTTTCATTATAGGAAATCGCTTTCGAAAACTGGTAATTGTTCATCAGAATAGTGGCCAGTTGGGTGTAATAATAGGCCACGACCTTCGGGTCGCCGGTCTTTTCTGCATTGGGGATCGCCTTTTCCATGGTGATCTTTGTTATAAAACTGTAGCCCATTTTATCTATATTCATCAAGGCATAGTTATACCAAGATGCAGCCCGCTTGGCATATGCCTTTTTGGTACTGAAGCGGGAAAGTGCTTCTTCAGCTTTTTTAAACGCGTCCGATGCCTTTGGCTTGTTCCAGTTGAAATAATACTGCCCCTTATAAAAAAGAACCAGGGCACTTAAATACCTGTCGTTTTTTGCCGCAACCGTTCCGGCTTCCAGATAGGCTTTGCTCTTGAGGGTGTCTTTGAATTTCCAATATTCTACCAATAGAAAGTTGGTATTTGCTCTTGAGCTATCAGGGATTTTTTTTTGCAGCGTTTGCTGAAGGCTATCGAGATAATGCTTTTCGTTAAGGGGGACCTGCTGTTGACCGGCACATTTGAACGAGACCAGAAGACAGATCAGGAATATAAAATTTTTTGTCATTGTTAAAGAGATGTTTTTTCGCTGGCCGGTAGATCAGATTGTTTATCCCAAGTAATCCACATGTAAATATCTGATATAATTCCCAACCAGTTATCATTTAGCTGACCCGAGGTGAAAAATACCTAAAAACCAGTAGAAAAAAAACGGTAAAAAACTGGTATTTCTTTTCGCTGTAACATGCAATAGCTTTGCTGGTATACCTTAATCAGCATTTTACTATGACAACATTATTCTTAAAAAAAGCTTTTTCAACAAAAGCAGTTTTTGTCCGAAAACCCTTTAACAGTGTACTCTCGATCTTATGTTTTATGATGATCACAATATGCATTTCTGCATGCTCAAAAGATGATGACGGGGGAGGCACAGTTCCAGGAGATTACTATTTCAGGGCTAAGGTTGGTGCGAAAGAGATTAATTTCCATACCGTGAATTTTCAGGGAAGTGGCAATGATGGCCGCTTCGAACACATTGTTGTTGGCGGTTATGAGACCTCCTATCCCTTATCAGGACCTGTTCCGCCTTCGCTGGATTTCGAGATATGGAGGCTCGGTGGTAATATCGGTGTAGGAACTTATGCAACACCCGCAGAAAATAAAATGATCGCCCGTTACGCTATTCAAAAATCTGAAGGCACGCTGCTGTACAACACTTCTTTTGCAGATGATGTCTTTACCCTGAAAATCGAGGCGATCAGCAAATCGGGCATCAGAGGGACTTTTTCCGGAACAGTACGGAATATGGCCGGAGAGGCAATCAGCATTACCGGTGGAACCTTTAATCTTCCTTATCAGACCGTTATTAACCCATAAATCAATATCATGAAGCTAAAAAAATATATCCTTGCAGGTGTCTTTTCAGTATCGGCAACAACTATAGTATCGGCCCAGTACAAAGAACCGGAAAAAAAGGATAAAGTTGAAATCTTCCGTCCGGAAGCGGTATTTGACTCCCTACAGGCAAGAAAAATGCTGGCAAAAGGAAGTGCTGTTATCAAAGGAATAGCGTATACCAAGCAGAAACATCCCCTTGGATACAGTGTCCCGTTCTCACCCCGTATCCTGGCTAATAAAATGAAAGTGGTTCTTTTACCGGTAACGTCTTATTTTGAAGAATGGTACAGGCTTAGAAAAGATAAAGAAAACATCAGAAAAAAACGATTTGTTTACCTCTCCGACCAGGCCTACAGATATAGGCTCGAAGCGATTACTAATAGTGATGGGGAGTTCACCTTTCCCGACATGCTGCCTGGCAGGTACTTCCTGCAGGGTATGTTGAATTATACGCTTAAGGGCAAATATAATCAATATACGGGTAGTGGCTACAACGGTTATGGTGGGCGTACAGATTATTATCAACAGAAAGACTATGCCGTAGACCATGAAGACAGGATTGAAGAATTTGTCGAGGTTAAGGAAAACGGCGAGGTAGTTAAGGTCAAGCTGCATTAAATAAAGAACAACAATAATCGTACACTATGCTAACAGATAAAAAAATTACCAGTATACTCCTCGTTGTAATGCTGATATGCGGAATTAAGGTACATGCCCAACTCGGAGGATTACTTGAAAAGGCAAAAGAAAAAGCCACAAAAGCCATTGAAAAAAAGATAGACAAAAATGCCACCTCGAAAGGGATGGAGGTCAACGGTGGCTCGGGCAGCAGCAGCGATGTCCTGGCGGGTGACTCGCTTATTTTTGCCGAGGATTTTTCGGCATTCCGGTCAGCTGCCACTGCCACAAGTTTCAAAACCAACGGAGCGGCTACCGTCGCAACGGTAACAGGCCAGAAAGGAAAATGGATGGGGGTAAGGGACAAAGTAATCTACAAATTTGCCCGCCAGCTTAACTACCCCCGACGGTTTACCTTATCTTTTGACATCATTGCAAAGGCGGACCAGATAAAGGACATTGCACCGCTGTCATTCGGTTTTGCAAGCGATAACAGTATCCGTCAGTATGCCAGTAACATCGGAACCTATGTAGAACTGCACTATTATGATACCAACCAAGTTAATATAGGCAGCGATAAGCCGGCAAAGTTTGTCAATACGACCTTTGATCTTGAGCCATGGCTTAACCGCCCGTTGCATGTTGTCCTGTCGATCGATGGAGAACGGATGGCTGTATATCTCAACAAGGTAAAACTTGCCGACACAGTCCTGTTCAGCCCTACAGCGGCTAAAAACTTTTATATAACTGCACCCTGGGAATATGCGAACGGTGCAGGGGTACTGGTTAGTAACTTCAAGGTTTCCGGATTTAGGAAATAAAAAACACAATGTGTTAGGCCTGTTAAGCTGTTAGTCTTATTGGCGGCAACCTGATAGGGAAAGCGTGCCGATGTAACCTCATATGCCTATCTAGCGTCTCAGTAGTAAAACAGTTTATTTATGACAAAATTTAAGTACCCCCTTTTCCTGCTTGTTTTATCGGTTTTTATTACCACTTCCACTCTTTCTTTACATGCACAGCGCCTTGATGCTGGGATTGACAGTCTGATTTCAAGGGATTTTAACGATCCGAACGGGCCGGGAGGTGTATTTATGGTATCCAGAAAAGGAAAACCGGTCTATCAGAAAGCCATCGGTAAAGCGAACCTTGAACTTGGTGATAATCTTAGTCCTGAAAATGTCTTCGAGCTGGGATCTATGACCAAACAGTTTACAGCGGTAGCGGTTTTAATGTTGGAACAGGAGGGAAAGCTTAAAGTAGAAGATCCTATATCAAAGTACATATCTGACTATCCCAATGGAGAGAAAATAACCATACATCATCTTCTAACGCATACTTCGGGAATAAAGGATTTTACGAAAATGAAAGCCTTATCCGATATTGCCCAAAAGGAAATGACGCCTAAAATGATGGTAGATTTTTTCAAAAACGAGCCTGCCGATTTTGCGCCTGGAGAAAAGTTTGAATACAATAATTCAGGATATGTGCTTTTAGGCTATCTGATAGAAATAGTCTCCGGAGAGCG
This sequence comes from Pedobacter ginsenosidimutans, assembly GCF_001442625.1. Taxonomy (GTDB): domain Bacteria; phylum Bacteroidota; class Bacteroidia; order Sphingobacteriales; family Sphingobacteriaceae; genus Pedobacter; species Pedobacter ginsenosidimutans. The sequence continues at coordinate 13,694 of NZ_LMZQ01000017.1, forward strand.
TTATGAAGATTTTATCAAAAAACATATTTTCGATAAAGCGGGAATGGGCCGCTCATTATATGCGAGCGACAGGAAAGTCATAGATAAAAGGGCGTACGGCTATCACAAAAAAGAATCAGGATATGTCAACAAAACCATAATCAGTTTTAGTGTACCCTTTTCATCGGGCTCATTAATGTCTACTACGGGTGATATGCTAAAATGGCAAAATGCACTAAACCGCAATCTCCTGCTAGATGCAAAGGAAATAAATAAAGCGTTCAGTACCTACAAACTGAACAATGGGGTGGAATATGCTTATGGTTACGGTTGGCACATCCGCGATGTAGAAGGCACGCCAACCCGTGAACACGGCGGCAGCATCTTCGGATTTAAAACAATGGCGGTGTATATCCCCAGCGAGGACATATATATAATAGGCTTGAGCAATTGCGACTGTAATTCCCCAACAAAATTAGTGGGAGATATCGCCACATTTGTATTAAGGGGAATCAAAGAAAAACACTGGTAATTAACCAGCAACCTGATAAATAGGCTTAATCAATGGGGGGATAAATCTTGGGTAATTTAATGTAAAACGTTTCGATTATACTCCGATTGCCATTTCAAAAATCTTCATTTATACAATCTAATCGCGATAAAATCTTTAAATCTCAATGAATTGGTTCGTTTGAAGTCTGGCATAGGGTACAATTGAAAGAATACCTTCTAAAGGTAAGTACCGGGCATTGAACACTCAAAGTCCGTTTTTTTTGTGCCTTTTGTTAGTTTAAATGTGATTCAGGTGTGTTCAAATAATTACACCTGCCCAAACTACGGAAATTACCCGTCCTTCTTGTAGGGCTGTCTGCGGATAAACTAAAAGAACTTGCACGAAAAGAATAAAGCACAAACCAACAACATCTTTAGGTGTCTTTATGCAGGATGCAGCAGGATGGTTGGGCGCGCGACGTTTTATATATTAACCGGAAATAAACCAGCAGATATATAACACTTGCTGTAATGTATAACCAAATATATTCCGGAATTTTATGAAAAGCATCCATCCTTTTATGCTTACAGCTTTTATGCTCGTTAATATTGCTGTTTTTGCTCAACCCAAAACACCAGATTGGGTAAGCAAGGTAGGCGCTAGAAAATTTAGTTTCAAACAGACTAATTACTATGCAAATAAGTATGGAGCGATAAACGATGGTAAAACTTTGGCTACAAATGCCATTCAGAAGGCCATTGATGACTGTGCTGCAAAAGGTGGAGGTATAGTTTCTTTTGAAGCTGGCAAGTACCTTACGGGATCAATTTTTATTAAAAAAGGCGTAAACCTAAAGATTGATGAAGGTGTTGAAATTTTGGGTAGTCAGCATATTAAAGATTATCCTGAAATCGATACACGTGTGGCTGGCATCGAAATGAAATGGCCTGCGGCGCTAATCAATATTCTAAAACAAGATAAAGCTTCAATTTCAGGCAAGGGATTGATTAATGCGCAAGGTAAACCATTCTGGGAATATTACTGGAATTTAAGAAAAGAATATGACCCGAAAGGGTTAAGGTGGATTGTAGATTATGATGCTAAACGCCCAAGAACGATATTGGTCGAATCGGCCAAGGATGTAGTGATCAAAGATATTCATGTGCAACAGGCCGGATTTTGGACGGTCCAGATTTTGTACTCTTCTTATGTAACGGTAGATCATATTACCATTCGGAACAATGTAGATGGCAGTGGCCCGAGTACAGATGGAATTGACGTCGATTCTTCGTTGTGGACACTGATTGAAAACTGTGATATTGATTGTAACGATGATAATTTTTGCCTTAAAGCCGGTCGCGATTGGGATGGACTAAGGGTAAACCGACCAACCGAATATGTGGTGATCCGCAATTGTGTGGCGCGTAAAGGAGCAGGCTTACTTACTTTGGGTAGCGAAACATCAGGGAGTATCCGCCATGTGTGGGCTACCGATCTGGTAGGCTATGGAACGGGTAATGCAATTAATATTAAATCGGCCAAAACAAGAGGAGGTACGGTAGAGGATGTATATTTCGGTAACATTACCATGCATGGTGTGGGCAATGTGATTCAGGTAAATCCAAACTGGAATCCTGCTTACAGTTATTCTACTTTACCCGCGGGATACCATCCAGATTCTATCCCCGCACATTGGACCAAACTTTTAACCCATGTAGAACCGGCGAACAAGGGCATACCTAAAATACAGAACATCAACGTGTTTAATGTTACCGCTACGGGCGCTAAAAAGGCAATCAATGCCATTGGTTTTTCAGAAACCATACTGAAAAACTTTAATCTCTCAAACCTGAAAATAGAAGCAGCTACTGCCGGAACGATCGATTTTGGGCAAAACTGGACCTTTGATCGGGTAAATATTACAACGGCAGATCAAAGCGCATTGAAAGTAAGTAATTCAGTAAGTGTAAATCCTTAGCCGTTTCGAAAAAATGAAAAGATTTTACAGCTTATGTTACTGCCTAGGTTTATCTGTAAATACACTTTTTGCACAGGAAATTTATCCGCCAATCTTAAAATCGGGAACCTGGCACAATGAAAATGCAAGCTTACGGTACCGTCCGGAGGGAAGAGATTTTGTTATCCATAACGGTACAAGAAGGTTTACGAGAGCCTTATATGGAACCAATACAGCGTTCCGGGTAGAGGCTGGCGATTTGCCTGAGTTTGCTTTGTATATGCCAGCTATGGGCGGTAACCTGCAGTTTGGCTTACTTGATGGCAATAGCAGCAAATGGCTGATTAAGGCAACAGATATTACCGCCAGGTATCGTCCAGGATCGATGATTTACACGATAAAAGATCCATTGTTAGGAAATGGAACTCTTCACTTAACTCTCTTTGCATTGAGCAATAGTGACGGTATGGTATTAAAAGCCAGTTTTGAAAATGTGAAAAAAGGAGTAGAACTGCTTTGGGTTTTCGGTGGAGCAAGTGATAAAAAGTTTAGCCGTAGTGGCGATATGGGGGTAGATCCCGAATCTTCTTTTTACCTCGAAAAACAAAACTGTAAGGATAATTTATTTACGGTTACAAAAAACAGTTTCGAGCTCCAATATGCTAAAATCAAAAAAATAAGTGGAATTTTTCCTGCCGAAATCAGAATTGCTGATGCTGCTGATTTATCTTCTCCTTTAACATTAGATCAATCTAAAACAACGCAGAATCCAGTAATTACCGGAAAAATAAGCATAGAAAATGGTAAAAATTTTTATGTATTGATCCAAAATCCTGAAAAAGACAATGCTCCTAAAACATGGGACAGTGCTACCCAATTTATAGAATCAGAAAAGAAACGTAAAATTTTAGCCGATCGGATACAGGTTGATACACCAGATCCCTTTTTCAACAACATTGGTGGTGCTTTGGCCATGGCTTCGGATGGAATTTGGGAAGCGCCATCTTATATGCATGGTGCCATAGGCTGGCGGATGCGTTTGCCAGGTTGGCGTGGGCCTTACACCGCCGATCCCCTAGGTTGGCACGATCGGGCACGAACGCATTTTGATGCCTATGCCAAATCGCAGGTGCTCAATCCGGAAAGCGGACCTGTTTTGGCCGATACTGCCTTTAACCTTTCGCGATCAAAAGAGGCCATGGGGACTGCAATGTTCAGCAATGGTTACATCAGTCGCGAACCGGATGGAAAATCGATCAGACCGCACCATTACGATATGAACCTGGTGTACATCGACCAGCTGCTGTGGCATTTTAACTGGACAGGCGATTTAGCCTATGTAAAAGAAATGTGGCCCGTAATTAAACGGCACCTGGCTTGGGAGAAAAGAGTTTTTGATGCGGATGATAACGGTCTATATGATGCCTATGCAGCCATTTGGGCAAGCGATGCATTGCAGTATAGTGGTGGAAGCGGAACACATAGTTCAGCTTATAACTACCGTGCTAATTTAATTGCAGCCAAACTTGCCCGTTTGATCAATGAAGATCCAGGTGTTTATCAAAAAGAGGCCGACAAAATTTTAAAAGCCATGAATGCCCAACTCTGGATGCCAGAAAAAGGCTGGTTTGCAGAATATAAAGATGTTTTAGGTCTACAGCAATTGCATCCGGCTGCAGGTTTATGGACGGTTTATCACAGTATAGATTCGGAGGTACCAGACGCTTTTCAGGCCTGGCAGAGTTTAAGGTATGTTGATACCAATATCCCACACATCCCGGTAAGGGCTAAAGGACTTGAGGACAAAGGTTATTATACCCTATCAACCACAAACTGGATGCCTTACGAATGGTCGTTAAACAATGTGGTTTTAGCCGAAGTTACCCACACGGCACTGGCCAACTGGCAAGCTGGCAGGACTGAAGAAGCCTTTAAACTTTGGAAAAGCGAACTATTGGCCAGTATGTATATTGGTGGAAGTCCGGGTAATTTTGCCCAGGTTTCCCGCTATGATGCCATTTTAGGAGAGTCGTACCGCGATTTTGGCGATCCTGTAGGCATTAATTCAAGAACACTTGTTGAAGGGCTTTTTGGTGTGGTGCCTGATGCGCTGAATAAAACTTTGCTCATCAGACCAGGTTTACCGCAAGAATGGGATCACGCGGCCCTAAACATCCCTGATCTTTCTTTTTCTTTTAAACGGAAAGGATTAGTTGATACCTATGAGCTATTGCCGAGATTTGCCATTAGGCTCGGACTTAAAATGAGCATTAAAGCCAGGAGCAATCAATTAAAATCGGTTAAGGTCAATGGAAAAGAAGTAAAATGGAAAAATGTAGCCGACGCAATTGGCTTACCCGAAATCGAGATTGAAAGCGCAGTAGCAAAAGATTATCGGGTGGAGTTAACCTTGGGCAGCGAGGCAATTAGCCATCCTAAAATAAATACAGCCTATACCTTTGGTTCGAAACTGGAGATCGATTTTATTAAGGCTAAAATTGTTAAAATATTCGATCCACAGCAGGTGCTTAACAATATAAATACAAGTGAAAGTAAACTTAGTGCAAATCTTCAGGGCGAACCAGGCGACCGTACTTTTTTTGCCCAGATTACAAATGGTCAGTTTACATATTGGTTTCCTGTTTGTTTCAAACTGAAAGAGGTGGTGAAAAAGCCAGATCAAATTTTAGATTTAGCTTCTAAACAATGGGTGGGTAAAAAGCTTGAAACACAAGATTTATCCACTTATTTTAACGATCAAGTTGGTGAGATTTTTAACCATAAATACCTGTCTCCACGGCCACAAACTACAACTTTACAATTGGCCTGGCAGGGCATTGGCGATTGGACACATCCTAAATTAAAACCCGAAATTAATGATATGGGCTTGCGCAAATTGGCGGGCGCAAAAGGCGAATTTTTATTGCCTTCTGGCGTGGTTTTTAAAACACCATCAGATAGCACTTCAAAAAATATCATTTACACCTCTCAATGGGACAATTTTCCCCGGAAAGCAGAAATTCCACTTTCGGGTAAAGCGAGTGGCATATTTTTTCTTCTCGCCGGAACAACCAACCCGATGCAAAGCAGAATGGATAATGGAGAAATTGCGGTTCATTATACCGATGGCTCTACTGAAAAACTTCCTTTGCGTAATCCAGAAAATTGGTGGCCAATTGAGCAGGATCTTTTTACAGATGGTTTCGCTTTCGATACAGGTGCAGCAAGGCCTGTTCGCGTGCATCTAAAAACAGGAAAAATCGTAACCGCACAAGATGGCGACAGCTGGAACGGAAAGGACATAAAAGGAGGGGCGGCAACAGCATTGGGCCTAAAGCTTGATCCTAACAAAACATTGGCTAAGGTTACCTTATCGGCACTTTGTAATGATGTAATTATTGGTTTAATGGCAGTAACCTTGGTCCGTTAGTTTTTGAATAATGTGTTATAAAAGCTGGATATCGAAAAGAGTAATATTGCCGATCATAATGATTTGCTTGCCTTTTTTCTCCGTTTTTGCACAGTTTAAAAGCAATATAGCCCATTATTCAACAGAGGATGGTCTTTCTCATGATGGTGTGCTTTGCATTACCCAAGACCACGATGGTTTTATGTGGTTTGGTACTTTTGATGGTTTAAACCGTTTCGACGGGACAAATTTTGTGGTTTACAAAAGCCGGCCTGGCGATACCTCTAACCTGCGAAGTAATAAAATAAGGGAAATAGTAGAAGATAAATCTGGTTACCTATGGGTGAAAACCTACGATTTTAAGATTTATCGTTTCGATAAGCGTACTGAACAGTTTTTACCTGTTTCTGATGGGCCTTTTAAAGTGTTTTTTAAAGATCAGGTAATTATTGACCATATGGTGCCTGATACTAAAAATGGAGTCTGGCTGCTAACCGAAAATCAAGGGCTTTTATATGCTGTAAATCACGCAAAAGGACAACCAGATGTTATTCAGTTTGCTAAAATGCAGCATTCTGCACGGCAGATTAAAGGAAATGCAGTAAAATTCAGGTACTGCGATGAAAAACAAAGGATCTGGGTAGGCACCGAAGGCGGATTGAACTGTCTACAACGGAATAACAATGGTAACTACCAGGTGATCAGGTTTTCTGAGCCTATTGAAAAAATGCTTTCTTCTTTTGCTGTTAACTGCGTTGCCAAGAGTAAAGAATCGCTTTATTTTGGCACTGGCGATGGTAATTTATTAATCTACGACCTAAGGACGCAATCTTTTCAGGTTAAACAGATTAGTAAGGGAACTGCATTTAATTCCATTCTTTATTCAAAAGCAGGTCTGATTTATATTTCCACCATGGGGAAAGGAATGCTCACGGTTGATCCCATCAGTTTTAAAGTAAGCCAATCATCTGGAAGCAAAGAAAATTATTTATCCCTTAACGAAGATCATTCAGGATTAATCTGGATTGAGCCACAGGAAAACGGAATTATAAAGTACGATCCTAAAACACAACAGTATAAATATTTTAGTCAAAAAAGAGATTTCAATTTCTCGAGCCGCGATTATAGTGTAGTTGCCGATGCAAACGGGATATTGTGGGTAAGCATGAAAGGGGGCGGTTTCGGCTACTATAATCCACAGCGCGATGAGATTGATTATTTTTATGATCAGCCTGGCTCTTCAGACCAAAAGTTTTCCAATATTATTACGAGTTTATATGTAGATCGACTGGGTACCCTTTGGATGAGTGCACGCGATGGTGGGATTAATAAAGTGGTTTCGCTTACCGATAAGTTCAATTATCATCGTTTGGTTAATGACCCAAATAACCGCTCAGAAAATGAAGTAAGGGCCATGATGCACGATCAGAAAGGGCGCTTATGGGTTTGCAGTAAAGATGGCCGGATTCGGGTTTATGAAAATGACAAAGAAGTTGATGTTTTTGGAAAGGGAAATAAACAGATAGACGCGGTTTATAGCGTCATAGAAGATAGTAAGGGCAATGTTTGGTTGGGGACAAAAGGTGATGGCCTGTTTAAAGCCACACCAGCCGATCAAAAACGGAATCTTTATACGCTTAAGAATTTTAGGAATAACCCTTCGGATATAAATAGTTTGAGCAGCGACCTGGTTTATTCGGTTATTGAAGATTCGAGAGGGCGCATTTGGGTAGGCACATTGGGCGGCGGCATTAACTTATTGGTCAACATCGATGGTAAAGAAGGTTTTAAGCATTTTTACAATGCTTTTCATAATTATCCATTTGGCTGGGCCAAGGTTATCCGATATTTATTAGAAGACAACAGTGGCAGGATATGGATTGGAACAAGCAATGGTTTGTTACGCTTTGACCCGAACAAACCAGTTACCAATGGTTACCGGTTTTTAGCTTACCGTAAAATCCGCGGAGATCATGCCAGTTTGGGGAATAACAGCGTACAGTATATTTACAAAGATAAAGCTGGCGGCATCTGGATTGCTACTTTTGGTGGTGGATTAAATAAAGTAATCGCCGATCCGAAAAATCCTGATGTATTGCGTTTTGAGGTTTTTACTACACAAAATGGACTGGCGAATGATGTGCTGCTAAGCATGAGTGGCGATAAAGAAGGTAACATCTGGATTGCTACGGAACGCGGTTTATCCAGGTTTAACCCAAAACATAAAACATTCAAAAACTACGATTCTTTCGACGGATTGCCAAAAGTTGGCTTTTCTGAAGCGACCTGTTTTACAGCAAACAATGGGCAGCTTTATTTTGGTCTTACTGATGGTTATATCAAATTTAATCCTTTAAAAATTGCCGATCAGCGTACTTCAGCGAAAATGGCGCTGACCAAAATTCAACTGTATTATAAGGATATTGATCCCGGAGATAAAGATTCTCCTTTAAAATTTACCATCAACGAAACCAAGTCGCTGGTACTCAACTACGATCAAAATGTAATCAGTATTGATTACACGGTGCTCGATTATCGTGCTTCCAACAAAATAACCTATGCCTATAAACTCGAAGGTTTCGATAAAACCTGGCACCAGGTAAACGATCTGCGAAGGGCAACCTATACCAACATTCCGCCAGGTACCTATACCTTTAAAGTGAAGGCTACAAATGATGATCTTTTTTTAACCCTGCCCGAAAAAACGTTAGAAATCATTGTCCATCCACCTTTTTATTTAAGCTGGCCGGCTTATCTGGTTTATTTTTTGCTGACTATTGTTATCGCTGTTTTAGCAAGGCGGATTATTGTAACCATGATCAGGTTACGCAATAAAGTTTTGGTAGAACAGAAATTAACGGAGGTTAAACTCTCTTTTTTTACCAATATCTCGCACGAACTCAGAACGCCGCTTACATTGATTGTAAATCCCTTAGAAGAAATATCGCGTAATGAAAAGTTATCAGATAGGGGGAAGGAATTTATCAATGTGATCCACCGAAATGCGAACCGGATGATCAGGTTTACCAATCAGTTACTTGATTTTAGAAAATTGCAGAATGGAAAAATGCAGCTTAATGTTGCTGAAATTGATTTATTGGCTTTATCAAAAGAGGTGGCCAGCCATTTTTCTGCCATGGCCGATGAGAAGCAGATTAAATTTGATGTTTTTGCAGATCAGCAAACGGTTTTGGCCTGGGCAGATGGAGAAAAGATTGAGATTATCCTTTATAATTTGCTCTCCAACGCATTTAAGTTTACCCCATCTCATCGAAAAATCTGGATAGAGCTAAAAGTGGATGAAGAAACCAGTGAGATATTGATTCTCATTATTGATGAGGGCAAAGGTATTTCAACAGATAAACTGGAGGAAATATTTGAAATCTATCACGAAGAAAGCATTACGGCAGATATCAGTTTAAAAGGGACAGGAATTGGTTTGGCACTGGCCCGTGGATTGGCTTTAAGTCACCATGGCAAGCTCTGGGCCGAACAGCACAGCGGTGGGGGGATGATTTTTACCTTGCAATTAAAATCCGGATATACACATTTCGATGCTTCGGAAGTTAACTTTACGGTAAAGAGCAATCAGGAAGAACCGCTAAGTTTAAGCGTGCCTGCGCGAAACCAGGTGTCGCCAATCAATTCGAATACCAATGGCCTACACCCGCAATTGTTAATTGTAGAGGATAATCCTGACCTCCGAAACTTTCTGGAGCTTAGGTTTAAGGACCATTATCGTGTTAGCACAGCTGTCGATGGCGCTGAAGGTTTTGAAATGGCTTTGGCCATACTGCCCGATCTGATTATCAGCGATGTAATGATGCCTAAAATGGATGGCATCCAAATGCTCGATCAGTTAAAAAATGATGCTGCTACCAGCCACATCCCAGTAATTTTACTCACCGCTAAATCTTCTATTGAAAGCCGGATTGAAGGCTTAAAATATGGTGCAGATATTTATTTAACCAAACCTTTTAATACCGATTTTCTCTCTGCGGCGATTGATAATTTGATCCTGTCGAGGAAAAAACTCTTCGAGCAACTCTCCGATAGACAAGCGCAGCGTATTGTATCCCTTCAACCCGATGAAATTGTAATTACCTCAAAAGATGAAACTTTTTTGAAAGAGATTATCAAAATTGTGGAGGAGCGGATGATACAATCCGATTTTAATATCGATGAAGTTGCGGCAGCAATTGGTATGGGCAGAACAACTTTCTATAAAAAACTGAAGAGTTTGACCTCATTGAGCCCTGTAGAATTTGTACGCGATATGCGCCTTAAACGCAGTAAACAACTGTTAGATTCGGGTAATTGCACCGTTTCGGAAGCAGGTTATCTATCAGGTTTTAACAGTTTGCCTTATTTCAGTACCTGTTTTAAGGAGAAGTATAGTGTTTCGCCGTCGGCTTATCTAAAAACAATGGTGCATAGTTAGGTTAAAATTGGTTCTGGTTTTTTCCCGCAGATTTAAGGTGATTTCCGCAGAAATTATGATTGATTTTACGCTGCGAAATCAGCGGGAACCAAAAAGTAGAAAGGTTTACACTTTTTTCCGCAGATTAAGAAGAACCACCAGATTTAATAATTATTGTTTTACTCCACGGTAATCTGCCAAATCAGCGGGAAAAATCTCCAAAACCACTCTTTTTACCAAATAACGAAAGCAATCCGTCAATTTCTGAAAACTCATTTTAGCAGTTTGAGATAGATTTGTATTGAATAACCAAATATATAACTGAACAAGTAAGCCGATAGCTTAAAGATTTACATTGAATTTTATTAGAAGGATATCCGTCTGCAATATCCTGGGTTTAGCGCAGAAATGAAAAACAATTTTATTTCTCAACTGCTTTGCTGTATTCAATTTTTCTCTTCCGCCACTGCTTACTTAAACCTGTACTAACCAAATAATTTATGACCAGACTTTTTACAAGTTCGTGTTGTTTTCTGTTTTTTCTGACCGTTTTATCAGGATGCCAGAAAAAAGAATTTGATGCATTTTATGAGCGCCCAGCAGGTTTGGGAGATCCTATTTACCAACAGCTTGAAGCAAGGGGGAATTTTAAACACTTAACCGCGGTAATTGATAAAGCAGGTTATAAAGATATTTTAAGCAAAACAGGCTGGTGGACTTTTTTTGCACCGAATGATGCGGCTTTCGAGCGTTTTTTTAAAGATCAGAATATTAAAGGTACTGCCGAGATCAACGATTCGATGGCTACCTCAATCGTAAAATATGCATTGGTGTACAATGCTTACCGCAAAGATCAGTTGAGTAACTACCAAATGGCGGGCGGAGCAGAAACCGGACTTGGTTTTGCCTTTAAAAGAAAAACTGCTTATTACGATTGGGTACAACAAAAGGGTGATGGGGTAAGGGCAAAAGTTATCGCCACTAACCGAAATGTGCAATCGGTTAGGGGTGTAAATACTTCTGCTTATGTAGATGGCGATAATAACAATAAATACATCCCTTATTTTACCACGGCATTTATGGCCACAGGTGGTATGAGTGCCGGCGATTATAACGTATTTTATCCAGGTTCTACCTATAATGGCTTTAATGTAGCTGCTGCAGCAGTGGTAAATATGGATATCAGTGCCGAGAATGGCATGATCCACGAGGTAGACCGTGTTACCCTACCTTTAAAAAGCATCGACCAATATATCAGTAGCAATGCCAATTACAGCGAGTTTAAAGCACTGCTCGATTCGCTAAAGTTTTATGTCTCTAATGCATACCAAACCCACCGCAACTTTGTAGCCACGGGCAGCTCCGATTCGGTATATGTAAAAGGCTATAACGGTTTACTGGCTTATTCAATTAACAATGAAAATTATCAGCAGCCTGGGGTAAACAGCTATCTGGCTAACGAATCTCAAAAATCAAGCTGGACCATCATGGCGCCAACCAACGAGGCTTTTAGGGCCTACCGGAAAAAAATATTGGCCAAGTATGGTAATTCATTCTTTAAAAGTACTCCTCCAAGTATAGTAATCGATTTCATCAATTCGCACATGTGGCCAACAGCTTTATGGCCGAGCAAATTTGCTCAAGGTCAAAATTACCTGCTCGAAACCACAACACTGAGCTTAGATAATGCCGTTGATAAACAGATTTTGAGCAATGCCGTTTTTTATGGGGTAAACCAGGCACACAGTTCGAATGTATTCAGAACGGTTTATGGTGTGCCTTATCTTGATCCGGCAACCAATCTTACTTTATTGGCCTATGCTGATGGAGGCTCAGGTGTTAAGATTTATACTACACAACCAGGCGTAAGACAAACCTTATTGGTAATGCCCGATGCCGTGGTAACTGCAGCAGGTTACCGTTATAACGAAGGTAGTATTGGTACCACAACTACTGCTTGGGGCTACCGTACTTCGCCAACAGCAAGTTATTCGCATAACCAGATTTACCGTGATAATGCCTTTCGTTTGTTTAAAACAGGCATTTTGCTTACCCCAACAGGAGAATTAACCAGTTTAGGTGGTTCAGGTATTGTTGAAAGTCAGAGTGGTGATTACGTACGCTACCGCAATGGAAAAATCCAGACCAGCGGAACAGTTGATACTGGTATCGATATCAACATTACCAAAACAGATGCAACTTCGATAAATGGCATTGTATATTATGTTGATGCGCCATTGGCTTTTACTGATAAAAATGTAGGTCAGCACTTGCAAAATCTTGCCACCAGCGATCCTACACGCTTTTCGTCTTTTTATTGGTTTGTTTCTACCTCTTCACTCTACAACGCTACCACCAAAGCCATCTCAGGAATGAATACAGGCATTGATAATAAATATACGATGCTGGTACCTGATAATGCGGCTATTACACAAGCCATTAAAGATGGTTTATTACCTGGAACAAAAGCTACAGGTGCTTTACCTACAGCAGCGCCAACTGCTGAGGCGCAGAAAGATCAGGTAAGAAAATTTATCCTTTACCACATCATCAATGGCGAATCGGTTGCAGTTGACGGAAAAAAAGCAGATAACTATTTAACTCTTTTACAAACAGAGTCTGGAGACAATACATTGCTGAACATTTTGAATCAGCCAAGCAACCTGATTATCACCGATCGGGCGGGGCGCACTACGCAGGTAAATTTCAGTTCGAGTAACCAACTCTCTAACCGTACCCTTATCCATTCCATTTCCAATTATCTCAATTACAATAAGTAACGCCTACAGATAAAATTAGATTATATAAGATGAAAATATTTCTATATAGAATTTTCTGTCTATCTGTTATGATTTTAACAATCATGGGATATTCAGGAACACTCCATGCACAGCAGCCTGTTACCGTGCGTGGAAAAGTAACCGATAAAAAAGATAAACTCGAAATTATAGGTGCCTCAGTTATCGAGGTCGATCAGAATAAAAGAACCATTACCGGGGTAAGTACCGATATCAACGGGAATTTCGCCCTACGGGTAACCAATACCAAAAACCAGCTTGTGGTTTCATTTATTGGGTATAATAGCCATAATGCAGGTGTGATTGGTAACCGCACAACCATAAATGTAACATTAGAGCCAAGTTCGAACAGTTTGCAGGAAGTGGTATTAACAGCCAAAAAAATGGTGAATAACGGAACAGGTTTAAACATTGCCGAACGTAACTCTACTATTGCATCGGCCACTGTTAGCGGGAAAGCTTTAGAAGAATTGGCAGTAACCTCCATCGATCAGGCTTTGGCCGGACGTTTATCAGGAGTAGATTTTGGTACCACTTCAGGAGATCCGGGGGCAGGGATGTCAATCAGGATCCGTGGTACTTCGTCCATAAACGGTTCTGCCGAGCCACTTATTGTACTCGATGGCATGCCTTATGAAACGGAAATCCCTTCTGATTTTAACTTTGGAACAGCAGATGAGCAGGGTTATGCACAGCTTTTAAATATTGCACCATCCGACATTAAAGACATCACCGTTTTAAAAGATGCAGCCTCTACTGCGGTTTGGGGATCGAGGGCGGCTAACGGCGTACTTTTAATCAATACCAAACGTGGCGAAAGGGGAAGGCCTGTGGTATCGTATAATTTTAAGGGTTCGATGGCGCAACAGCCTAATCCTATTCCTTTTTTAACGGGCGATCAATATTCAATGCTTATTCCAGAAGCGGTAATGAATGCAACAGGGTTACCGCTCGACTTTTTAGGCAACAACGGACAGAATAAGGCCTTTCAGTACGACCCGTCTGATGCCTATTATTACTACAACTATAGCAACAACACCGATTGGGTAAAACTGATTACCCGCAATGGTTATACACAAGATCATAACGTTTCAATGAGCGGGGGAGGTGAAAAAGCGCGTTATTATGCATCGGTTGGTTATTTAGGTCAAACCGGAACTACTTTGGGAACCGATTTATCGCGGATTACAGCTAAGATTAATTTGGATTATATCGTATCGAGCAAACTGAGGTTCAGGACGGATGTAACCTATACACATGTGGATAACAACCTCAACTATGATAAATCTTTGCGTAGCACGGCGATTAATAAAATGCCGAATATGTCTGATTATGAGTATGATGAATATGGAAATAAAACTTCAGCATATTTTTCGCCAATTTCCAATATCCAGGGCCGTTACAGTGCAACCTATAATCCTTTGGCCATGGCAAATGAAGGTGCAAGTCATTTAATAGGCGAGCGTATTACACCAAAATTTAATCTTCAATACGATATTTCTCCGGTTTTGTTTTCGACGGTAGATGTTCAGTTTGATATCAACAATACCAAATCCAAAACCTTTTTACCTCAAATTGCCACCGGGCAACCAAGTACCGAACCAACTGTAAACCGGGCTTCTGATGCTGATGGCGATTCGTACAACATTCAGTCGAAAATTAACCTGATTTACCGTCCACATTTAAGCGAAAAGCATAATCTTCAGGGTTTGCTTTCTTTTCAAACCAACGATACTAAATCAGCCTCTTATACAGTTGCCACAGCAAATACGGCCTCCTCTGAATTTCAGGATCCATCTAATCCATCCATTACCAATGGATCTGGTCTGACCTTGAACTCCAGTCAGGCACAATCCAGAAGCGTGGGGGTGCTGTTGCAGGCACAATATGAATTTTTAGACCGTTACATCATCAACATGAATGGCAGGGTAGATGGTAACTCCAAGTTCTCGCCAGATAATCGTTTTGGTCTTTTTCCAGGGATTTCTACCCGATGGAGAATTTCGGGCGAACCTTTTATGAAAAACCTTAAGTTCATTGATGATTTAAGTTTACGCTTAAGTTATGGTGCGAGTGGAAAAGCCCCAGGCAGTAATTATGCTTACTTTAACAATTACACACCATTTTCATGGTCGTATGCCGGTCGCGCTGCAGTTTATCCCTCTAACATCGAACTTTCCAGGTTAAAATGGGAAACTGTAGTAGGGAAGAACCTGGGTTTCAATTTATGGCTGTTCGATAGTCGTGTTAAAATCGACGCGGAAATTTATCAGAACACCACTAAAAACATGTTTTACAATGATCTGAGGATCGCCGCTACTACTGGCTACAATGCCATTGATATGAACATAGGTACCATGAACAACAATGGTTGGGAAATCGGTATCAATACTACCCCTGTTAAAACCAAAAAATGGATTGTAAACTTTGATTTCAATATTTCGAGGAACATCAATTCCATCCAGTCCATTTCGGAGTTCTATCCAAGAGAAAGCTCCGTAGGGCTTCCAGCACAGGGATCTTATAAATCTTTTCTGATTATCGGTAATCCATTCGGCTCGTATTATGGCTTTAAGTACAAAGGTGTGTATAAAGATGCTGATGCGACCATTGCCAGAGATCAGAACGGGAAAGAAATTGTTGGACCAAACGGCCAGACCATTTACATGCGTTACAATTACCCAACGGTTGATTATGTATTCCAACCGGGTGATGCGATGTATGAAGACATTAATCACGATGGAAACATTGATGAAAAAGACATGGTTTACCTCGGCAATTCGGTACCCAAATTTACCGGTGGTTTTGGGCCAAGCGTAATCTTTAATGGCAACCTAAAAGTACAGGCATTTTTTAGCTACCGCTATGGTTACGATATCGTAAACACGGCTAAAATTACCACCACCAATATGTATGGGGTTAACAACCAGAGTACTGCGGTTTTAAGGCGCTGGAGAAATCCTGGAGATGTGACTGATATGCCACGCGCTTTATACGGTGTAGGTTACAACTGGTTAGGCTCCGACCGTTATGTAGAAGATGCCTCCTTTATCCGTTTAAGCTCGGTTACCGTACGTTACAACTTTACCCAGAATATGCTGAAAAGGGTCGGTGTAAAAAGTGCCAGCATTTATGTAACCGGACAAAATTTATATACCTGGACGAAATATACCGGACAAGATCCTGATGTAACCTCTGTAGGGAGCAGTAATCCTTTTTCTTATGCCGCTGATGGTTCGCTCACACCACCATCTAAAACCTTTACGATGGGCTTAACCCTTGGACTCTAAATGATTAACCATGAACAGAAAAATTAAATATACGCTACTGGTCTTCGTTACACTGCTTAGTGTTTTTGGAACATCGTGCAAGAAATGGTTGGATTTAAAACCTCAGGACGGTTTAATCCGCGATGAATACTGGCAAACCAAAGAACAGCTTGATGCTGCGGTGATGGGCTGTTATGCCTCGCTTTTAGGCGGAAGCAATATACCCTTGGCCAAATACCTTTTTATTTGGGGCGAGCTCCGTGCCGATATGGTGGTGCCTGGTTTAGAAATTTCTTCCGATGATGACGAATCGAAACTGAGTGGATTGCTGAGGGATGAATTTGATATTATGCGCACCCAGATTGCCTCTACCAACACATTGGTAAACTGGGAGGCCATATACAAAACCATCAATTATTGCAATACCGTAATCAAATTTGCACCAGAGGTAATCAATAGGGATAAAACTTTAACGCAAACGGCTTTGAACGGTTATTTAGCCGAAGCCCATGCTTTACGCGGATTAATGTATTTCTATCTGCTCCGTTCGTTTGGCGAAGTACCACTTAAACTCGAACCCACTTATAACGATTCGCAGATTGGCGCTATTGCCAAAAATACCCAGCAGGAAGTGTATCAGCAGGTAATTAAAGATTTGTTGTTTGGCAGCGAAAACGGACAGGTAACCTATGGCAGTATGGCCGAAGATCGGGGCAGAATGACCAAATTTTCTGCTTATACCGCACTGGCTGATGCTTATTTATGGAACGAAGAATATCAAAAAAGTATCGATGCGTGTAACAAGGTAATCGAATCGGGCAAATACAGGCTGCTGCCTAATGGCACCCAACAGACCGATTTTTACAATACGGTATACTTTAACGGGAATTCAGTAGAAGGCATTTTTGAGTTTCAGTTTGATAACCAAAAGCTTAATCCCTTTGCACCCATGTTTGGCATAACCGGAAGGGAATTTAGGGCAGCAGATTGGATTGCAGAAGGTGGATTGTTCGGAACAGATTTGGCTAACCTGAGCAATAAAGATATCCGCGGAAATGGTACCTCGATGTTCGAAGCCAATTCTGCCATCTGCAAATTCACCAATTTCAGAACGGCAGCTACTTCTTTCACCCATTGGTTTGCCTATCGTTATTCGGACGTGTTATTAATGAAAGCAGAAGCGCTAACCTGGCTGGCACCTGGTAACAGTGCCAACGGAACTCAGGCCATTGAATTGGTTGGCCAAATCAGGACAGCCCGTAATGCACAAGCTTTTGTAGCCGATAAATTTATCGAAATACCCGATCCCGCGTTAACGGCCAATGTTTCGCAATATGTATTTGAAGAACGGGCACGCGAATTTGCTTTCGAAGGCAAACGTTGGTACGATATTCTGCGTAATGCCAAAAGAGGTAACTACGCAAACGAAAAACTACTGATTGACATTGTTTCTGCCAGTGCACAACCAAGTAAACAGCAAACGGTAATTAATAAATACCGGGATCATAGAAGTCATTATTTTCCGATCTATTCTTATGAGTTGCAAACAAACAAGGCGCTTGTTCAAAATTCATTTTATCAATAATTGCTAACCAAAAAAATAAAGCTATGAAACAGAATGTTAAAATAGTGCTGCTGGGATTATGCAGTTTATTTATGTGTCTTTGGGCTTGTCGTAAAGACTCGGTAGTAAAAGGGACATCAAATGTGGTAAATATGACCCAATATTTAAGTGATCACCCTGATCAGTTTTCAGAATTGTCAAAGATCCTCGAAATCTCCGAAACAGCTTCTTTTTTGAATGCTTATGGATCTTACACACTTTTTGCACCAAGCAACGAGGCCATTAAAGCTTATCTGCAAACCAAAGGGAAAAGTGCTGTAGCCGATGTTTCTGCTGCCGATTGGAAGAGTTTCATCCGTTTACATCTGCTTGAAGATTCTATACCCACATCGAGGTTTACCGATGGTAAGCTTTTCAATTTAACCATGTACGGTCAATATTTAACCACTTCTTCCGAGCTGATTTCGGGAGTGACGAAAATCCGTATCAACAGGCAGGCAAGTGTAATCCAGCCTAATATTTCAGTAGGGAATGGTTTGATCCACAGTATCGATCATGTATTAACTCCGGCTACTTTAACCGTTGCGCAAACCGTTGCCGCAAATCCTGATTATTCGATTTTTACCGAAGCGCTCCGGGAAAGTGGTCTGTATGATAAACTGAACATCCTTCCTGCCAATAATCCAGACGAAAAGCAGAAATTTTTGACGGTAATTCCTGAAAGTAATGCCACACTCGCTGCAGCAGGCATTAACAGTTATGCGGCTTTAAAAGCCAAATATTCGGCTACGGGAAATGTAACACAGCCAACAGATGGTTTACAGCTTTTTTTAAACTATCACATTTTATATGATGCCAAGTATTTAGCCGATATCATTACCGCCAGTGCGCACAATACTTTAGCACCTTTGGAGGTTTTAACCTCAAAGCTTTCTGGCGAAACCGTATTGATGAATGATGATACCTTTAATGGCGTTTACGAACCTGGTTTTTCACTCCTTCGCGATAAAAGTGATGTTACGGCCAGCAATGGTGTAGTACATCAGCCTTCTGCACATTTCGATATTAAAGTACGCGCACCATTCAGGGTTGATTTTGATGTTTGTGCTTTTCCCGAAATGTTGAAGAATACACAGTATTATAAAAAGAACAATTATTTCTTTACCGGCGATGAGGCCGCTGCTTTAACCGAAATTAAATTCTCGGGAAGAGAAGAAGGAAAAGATCCAACCAAATCGCTGATTTATAGATACGGCAGTGGCGGAACTTCGACCAACTCGTACAACAAAGATATTTTAGTTATCCCGCTGGCTACCGGTGGAACATCAAATACCTCAGAATGGGTGGAATTTAGAACGCCGTTGCTGATTAAAGGAAAATATAAAATCTGGGTATGTATTTATGCACAGGCCGAATCGAATACCACTACCGAGGTTCAGGCCAGTATTGGTTTGGATGGCACTACTGATAGAGCTCCTTTATCAAATTCGCGCATTTTAAACTTTACGGTAAAACGTCCGGGAATAAACAAAGTAGTAAATGGGGTAACGGTGATTGATGCTGATGCAGAAGAAGCTGTAGGTTTTAAAACCTATATGTCGAGTACGGCAGGCGCACAGATTGGAAAATTAATGGGCATTGCAGATTTACCACAAACAGGCCGTTATTGGTTACGTTTAAAAGCCATAAACGGCTCGCAGGCCACCAATAATGTCGATATGATTCACATTATTCCGGTTAACGACGACCAGCAATACTGGAAATACAATGTTGATGGATCTAAAATACTAAGGCCATAATGAAAATACCACAATGTCTACTGCGATTGCTTAAGAGAAGATAATAAAAAATATTGTCATCCTGAGCTTGTCGAAGGACAGATGCCTTTTGTTTTGGACTATTGAGAAGTCTTCGACAAGCTCAGACTGACAACGATTATGATCCTCCCCATAAGAGAGGAATTAAATAAAATTTAAAAATTATACCAACCGAAATGATTGATTTTAAACCAGGATATTTTGTTTTGCTATTTCTATACACCTGTTTAGCCTTTGCTGGCTGTAAGGATGCATGGAAAGACCACACAGAGATCAATATCGAAAGATTAGACCGGACCCTTTTTGAGCAGATCAGTAACGATGCCAACCTGAGTACTTTTACTTCATATGTGGTAAAAACAGGTTACGACGCTGTGCTGAAATCGTCTAAATCTTTTACGGTATGGGCGCCCAGTAACGAAGCGCTAAAAAGCATAGATCCTACTGTGGTAAATGATACAGCTGCTTTAAAGCGTCTGGTGGGGAACTATATTGCCAATCAGAGCTATTTTACCACAGCACCAAAGCCATCGCTGGTGATCAGGATGCTAAATGGCAAGAATACCATTTTCACCAAAACTACTTTCGAAGAAGCAAATATTAATCAGGCTGATGTTTACGTGAAAAATGGCGTTTTGCATACTATAAATGCCGCATCAATGCCCAAAGCAAATGCCTGGGAGTTTTTGCAAAGCCTAAGTACCGCGAGTTTGCAGAAAGATTTCATCAAAAGCCAGGAGCAGGAAGAAGTAGATACCAGCAAAGGTGTTTTGCTGTACAAAGATCCGGTAACTACAAAAGGCGTTTACCAGGAAGGTACAACCTTTAAAGTAATCAGAAACAGGTATTTTCAACGCATTTCCAATATCAGCAGCGAAGATAGTTTGATGACGTACATCATTTTAAACAATACTGCTTTTACCGCTGAGCAAAATAAACTGGCTGCCTATAACAAGCATGCCAATGCACTTTATGCCGATACCTTAACCAAGTGGAGTGTAGTAAGAGATCTGGTTGTAAATAAGGTATATGGATTAAATGAATTACCCGATTCGCTGACTACCGTTACCGGAGTGAAAATTCACTTAGATAAAAGCGCAATTGTAGAAACCCGTTTGTTAAGCAATGGTATTGCCTATGTGGTAAATAACATTGGTTATAAACTGATGGAGAATAAAATCCCAACGGTTGTTATTCAGGGCGAAATGCCCGATTCGTTACGTGTGCCTGCCAACCCACTGGCGAGGATTAAAAATGATCCACAAGGTAAACGTTTCACCGATCTGCAAACAGGTAGTATTACCTCTAGTCCGAATCCACTTTATTATTATCGTTACAAATCCACTGTTCATTCAGTGAAGTACGAAGTGTATTGGAGAGCGATAAACGATATCCTGGTAGCGCCAATTAGCATGAAAGTAGATTTTAATACCAGCAGAAGTTTTGGTAGCGTACTTTTTCCGTTGGCGACTGTAGGTTACCGTTCCGTACCATCCATAATTGGTTTGGCGCAGGGTAGTGATGCTTACCGCGATGCCTATAAAGAAGTCTATTTAGGCACTTATACTGCTGATACTTATGGAACGCTGTACACTTTTCTGGCTTCATCTTTAGCCGCATCAAGTACCGCACCAACTGCCCTTTCTTTAGATTATATCAAACTAAAACCAGTTAACTAAGCCCTTAAAAGAATTTATGTACAACTATACAAAAACGGTTATCAAAGGAATTTTACCGTGCTTATTGTTCTTTGCACTGAACAACTCTTTGTTGGCTCAAGAGAAAGATTCGGTAAGCACCACGGTAATCAAATTTAAAAGGCCTACCGGACCGCAGGTGAGTGGTGTGGTAATTGGCGCATCGAGTAAAAAGCCATTGCCGGGTATCAGCGTTTCGGTAACAGGTTATGCTGCTGCACTTACAGATGAAAAGGGAAATTTTAAAATCGGTGTACCCAATTACAATGCAGTGCTGGTGATTTCGGGTCAAGGTTATCAATCTAAAGAAGAAGCACTTAAAGGGCGCAAAACGATCAGCAAGATTGCCTTGTTCGAAGAACGTTACGTTTCGGTATACGATGCTGCAGTATTGCCATTTGGCACTGCTTTAAAGAACCGCACACCTTACTCGGCTAGCACGGTAAACCTGAACGGAAGCTGGGAGCGTAGCAACGAAACACCAGATTCTTATTTGCAGGGAAAAATTGCCGGATTAGAGGTGCTTAGAAGATCAGGCACACCAGATATTGGTGCCGATCTTTACTTGCGCGGGTATAATTCTTTATATGCGGCTAACCAACCCCTAATTGTGGTTGATGGTGTAATTTATGATGTAAATACGTATGGGAGCTCCATTATCGCTGGTCACCAAAATAACAGGTTAGCTAACATCGACCTTAAAGACATTGACAATATTACCCTCATTAAAGATGGTGCATCGGTATATGGAACCAAAGGTGCTAACGGTGTATTAATGATTACCACTGGCCGGGCTAAAGATGTGGCCACTCGATTGGATTTTTCGGCATATGGAGGTTACAATGGTACAGTAAGTCTTTTACCTGTAATGGAAGCCGATAATTACCGCATTTTCTTATCTGATCTGCTTAAAACCAAACCGGGTATGACCGATGCGCTGATTAAAGCAGAACCTTATATGAATGATAATCCGAATCCTGCTTATTACAATTATCATCAGAATATTAACTGGCAGGATCAGGTAATGAGCAGCGGCATCAGTCAGAACTATTACCTGAAAGTAACCGGAGGCGATGATATTGCTACTTATGCTTTATCTCTCGGCTACCTGAATAACGATGGTTTAACCGATAGTACCAATTTAACCCGTTACCAAACCCGTTTTAATGCCAATCTGAATCTTTCGGCTAAATTAAAATCGCAGGTAAACCTCGCCTTTACCCGTAGCGAGCAGAACTTAAGAGATCAGGGACAGGCTTATGCCACCAACCCCTTATACCTGGCATTGGTTAAAGCACCTTTCCTTTCTCCTTTTGAGCTGTCAGAAACTGGTGTTCAATCGCCAAACCTTGCCGATACCGACATATTTGGTACAAGTAACCCCAGCGCAGCGATTAAAAACATCCAGGCACTTAACCGCAGTTACCGTTTTTCAGGTTCCGTCGGGTTTAATTATGAGTTCAATAAAACTTTTAAAGCCAATGCGCTCGTAGGTATTACGTACGATAAAGTGCGCGAAAACTATTTTACACCCATGTTGGGTATTGCCCCGGTTTTATTGCCCACCGCAGTTGGTTACAATAAGGCTGCAGCAGGTGTACAGCGTTTGTTTACGGTAAATACTGATACTTGGGTGTCATACAATAAAGATTTAAATGAGGTAAGTAAATTAAGTGCAAACTTAGGCTTCAGGTTGCAGCACAGCAGTGCCGAAGTAGATAACGGCGCTAGTTTTAATACGGCCAGTGATGATTTCGTGACATTGGGCGGTACGCAAAGTACGCTACGTGTGGTAGGTGGGTCTTTGGGTAAATGGAACTGGTTGAACAACTATTTTAATGTGAATTACGAAGCTTACAATAAGTACTTCGTATCGTTCAATATAGCCGCCGATGCTTCTTCGCGTTTTGGTAAAGATATACCCGACGTACTGAATTTTAATGGCGTAAAAATGGCTTTGATGCCATCTGTTGCAGCCTCATGGCTGATCTCGTCAGAAAGTTTTATGGCTAATAACAACTTTATAGAAAGTCTGAAACTGCGGGCCAGTTATGGCTTAACCGGCAATGATGATATTGGCAACTATACAGCCAAATCGTACTATGTATCGCAGAATTTTTTAGGCCGGCAGGGATTGGTTAGGGGAAATATTGGCAATACTGCCCTAAAATGGGAGCGTAATGCCAAATTAAATGTTGGAGTGGATGCTTCCTTTTTGAAGGAAAGATTAAACATCAGCTTAGATCTTTACCAGAACAAGATTAGCGACATGCTGATTTACGAACCGTTGTTAACTTCAACAGGCTTCAGTTATGCCGTAAGTAATGGCGGTAGCATGAGCAATAGCGGTTTAGAACTTTCAATAAACGGTAGATTGATAAATCAAACGGATCTGAAATGGGACATGGGCCTTACGTATAGTTTAAACCGGAATAAGATTAGCCAGTTGGGTGGAAACGATCAGTTACTTACACAATATAGTGGAGCTACCATTATCACTCAGATCGGTGATGCAGCCAATTTATTCTATGGTTATAAAAGCAATGGGGTATATACTTCAGCTGCTGAAGCTGTTGCTTCGGGCCTGAGCAATAAAACTGCCGACGGTGCTTTTATTCCTTTTCAGGGAGGAGATATGAAGTTTGCCGACCTGAATGGTGATAAAGTTATTGATGAGCGAGATCGCCAGGTGATCGGTAATCCAAATCCTGATTTTGTTGGCGCATATAGCAACAAACTGAGTTACAAACGCTGGTCGTTAGATGCTCTTTTCACTTTTAGTTATGGCAACGAGATCTACAACAGTACACGTGCCATTTTAGAAAACATGAACGGTTACAATAACCAAAGCCCTGCGGCAGTAAACCGTTGGCGTGTTGATGGACAGGCAACCGATGTGCCACGTGCTTCGTGGGGAGATCCATCGCGTAATAGCCGCTTTTCTGACCGTTGGATCGAAGACGGTTCTTACCTGAAACTGAGAACAATATCATTAAGCTATAATGTGCCTATAAAAGCCAGTTTTATCCGTTCGGCAACCGTTTATGCCATTGCCAATAATGTATTTACCGTGACTAATTATCTGGGTTACGACCCTGAGTTTAGTGCCGGAAGCAGCGTATTTGCCCGAGGCGTAGATATAGGTTTAGAACCCAGCTTTAGATCGATGTTCCTGGGTGTTAGAATCGGTTTGTAACCTTTAAAGAAAATATTGAGATGAATAAGAATTTATATATCACCATTACCAGCTGTTTATTATTTGTGCTGGTATTGAGCAGCATCCTGTCCTGCAAAAAGGCATTCGATATTGAGCCAGAAGATGCCTTAGAAGCTTCGCAAACCTATAGAAATGTGTACGATGCCGATGCAGCCGTGCTGGGTATTTATGGTAAATTTGTGAAGCTTGCCGATAAATACATGCTCTTGAACGAGTTGCGTGGCGATTTGCTGGATGTAACCTCCAATGCCAATAATTATTTAAAACAGCTGGGCACGCAAACCGTTGCAGCCGATAATCCTTATGCCGATCCAAAACCTTTTTATGAAGTAATTATCAACTGTAACGATGCCCTGAAGAACTTCAACATCATGCGGGAGAAAAAGCTGTTGGATAATACCCAATATTACCAACGTTATACCGATATCCTATTTCTGCGCAGCTGGTTATACCTGCAATTGGGTATCCATTATGGTACTGTACCTTATGTAACCGATGCCTTAACCACCATCGCCGACCTGCAGGATGAAAGCAAGTTTCCTAAACTCTCTTTTGAAGATCTGTTAAGTCGCCTAATAGCTGAAACAGAAGCTACGCCGAGAGAATATTTAAACCAGAATACTTCAGCTGCAAGTCCAACGCTCATTTTGCCAATGGATGTGTATATCGTTAAAGATGGTGTTTTTAAATTTTTTATCCAGCGCCGCTCATTTTTAGGCGACCTGAACCTTTGGAAAGGAAATTACCTTAAGGCTGCCGGTTATTATAAGGATGTAATGGAAACGGGTACCAATTCGAGTACTGGTAGTGATCAGCAGATCGACTTATATGATACCTACCGTGTGGGGGATGACAACTCTCAGGATCATTCTTTAAAAACTACAGCTGTACTCAACCCATGGACCAAGATTTTTTCTGCACCATTGGCCGATCGTATTGCCAACTGGGAACGGATGTGGACATTACCTTTTAGCAGCAACTTTTCACCGGGCAATCCATTGTTTACACTGTTTTCTAAATCAGGCGATTATCTGGTCAAACCATCCAGCTTATCAATCCGCAACTGGAACAACCAGATCCGTACAGATGGAAGTTTAACCGATAGAAGAGGTTTAGATATGTCGTACCGTTTGGTGAATGGTATTGAACCTGAGGTATTAAAATATTCGCAGAATTATAGCCTGAGCACGCCTTTTGATAAAACAGGGGTTTGGGTGATTTACCGTGCTGCTGTTTTACACCTGCGTTATGCAGAGGCGGCCAACCGGTTAGATC
The DNA here is from genome assembly GCF_001442625.1 of Pedobacter ginsenosidimutans. GTDB lineage: Bacteria > Bacteroidota > Bacteroidia > Sphingobacteriales > Sphingobacteriaceae > Pedobacter > Pedobacter ginsenosidimutans. Next base: position 39,589 of record NZ_LMZQ01000017.1, read on the forward strand.
GACGGGTTTTGGCTGGTGCTCTGGTAAACAGTGGGATTAAAGCTGCTTTTGGTACCAAAGCACTTTATAATGGCGTACCTGATAGCTATCCCTTTGATTTTAATGGCGATGGAGGAACCATCAGGGGCAACTGGTACCGCAATTCGGGCATCAGGGGGCGTGCTGTAAACCAGGATTACCCAATCACTGTAGCCAATACAGTTTTAGAAGTAGAGGACCGTATTATGCAGGAAGAAGCCTTAGAAACTGCATTTGAAGGCTACCGCTGGCAAGATCTGTTGCGCATCGCTTTGCGCAGGCAATCTACCGATCCCAATTACCTGGCTGATAAAATAGCAGCTAAGTTCGAAGCCGCAGGCGATGGCGCATCCGCCTCCCTGGTACGCTCGCGCCTGGCCAATAAAGAAAACTGGTATTTACCCTTTAAATTAAAATAACATCCTACATCATCCTATTATATATATAAATCGCAATTAAAATCTACCAAATGTTAAATAGAAAGAAACCCGGTCAGTTGATGACCTACCATAGTGTGAAAAAATATTTTAAAAGTTTAGTTAGTATATTGTTTTTAGGCTTAACAGTGCATATTGCTCAAGCGCAGCAACTGGCTTTTCCAGGAGCGGAGGGCTTTGGCCGTTTTGCCATTGGCGGACGTGGGGGTACGGTATATCATGTAACCAACCTGAACGATACCGGTGCCGGCTCTTTTAGGGATGCTGTAAGTAAACCGGGCAGAACGGTTGTGTTTGATGTTTCAGGGGTTATTAAGATCGGTGGCAAAATTGCCGTATCGCCAAGAATTACCATAGCCGGACAAACCGCTCCAAAAGAAGGTATCACCATTTACGGCAATAGTGTTTCTTTTAAAGATTCGACCATTGTGCGCTACATGCGTTTTAGGGGCAGCATTAACATGTCTAAAGGTTCATGCACAGTAGTTGCCGATGATCTGAACGATATTATATTCGACCATGTTTCAATCGAATGGGGGCGTTGGGATAACCTCCACATTAAAAAAAGCAAAAATGTAACCTTACAATATTGTGTGGTTGCCGAAAGTATCGATCCACAACGTTTTGGTGCCCTTTTAGAAGTGCCAGAATATGTAACCATGCATCATTGTCTGTTCGCAGGCAACCAGAGCCGTAATCCCAAAGCAAAGGCCAAAATCGAATTTATAAACAATGTGGTGTACAACTGGGGTAAAAGTGGTTTTGTAGGCGGACATTCGAGCGCTGATCATTACCAGGATCTCGTAGCTAATTATTTTATCTCCGGACCAAGTTCTACCGATAGTTTTTTAAGCATGTTCAGCAAAACAGATCATGTTTACCACCGCGATAATTATACCGACCTCAATAAGGACGGAAAACTAAATGGCCGTCTCATTACTGATGAAGACTTTATCAAAGAAACAGCCACGCTTCTCAAAGAACCCTCACTTCTGCCAAAAAGCAGCGTTAAAATAAGCTCGGCAGCAAAGGCTTATCAAACAGTTTTGGCAGAAGCGGGTTCTTCATTAAAAAGAGATGCAGTAGATCTCCGTATTATGGGCTATTTAAAAAGTATCGGCACAAAAGGTGCTATATTTAAAACCGAGGCCGATGCCGGGGGACAACCAGAGACGAAGTTGGTTAAATTAAGCGTAAAGGATGCAGACCAAGACGGGATTCCGGATGGTTGGGAAAAATCAAAACGCTTAAACCCGACAGATGCTATGGATGCACAGAAAATTAATGCAAATGGCTATAGCAACCTGGAGCAATATTTAAATGATTTAGTAAAATAAGCGGTATGTGTAGAATCGAAAACCAATTTAAGCGCTTGATGCTCTTCGTAATACTTTTCATCTGTAAGCCTGTTTTTGCACAGATTGATCGGGAGGCATTGGTGACGCGGCATACTGTTATCGTAAAAAAAATAGATTCCCTTTCTTCCTTATCGGTTGGCAATGGCCGATTTGCTTTTACCGTTGATGCTACAGGACTGCAAAGTTTTCCGGACTGCTATGCTAAAGGTGTTCCACTAGGCACACAATCGCAATGGGGATGGGGATCGTACAAAAATGAAGGTAAGTTTAACATCACCGAAGCCTATAAATATTACGATCAATACGGCCGCAAAGTACCCTATACCGTACAGTTAAATACACCACTTAGAGCTAAAGAGGCTACTAATTATTTCCGCCAGAATGTACACCGTTTACAATTGGGGAATATTGGTTTCGATCTGATTAAAAAGAACGGACAGCTCGCTAAAGCCAACGATATCAAAGACATTAACCAAAACTTAAACCCCTGGACGGGTGAAATTAAGAGTAGTTTTACCTTAGAAGGAATTCCTGTTGAGGTAACTACGGTTGGGCATCAGGATCTTGACCTGATCAGCGCATCGGTTTCGTCGCCTTTAATTGCCGTTGGAAGATTAAAAATCAGGCTTAGGTACCCCGTAGCTACTGGCGAATGGGCAGATGTAGGAAATAATTGGAGCAATAACAACAAACACCATTCACAGTTAGTGGCCCAAAATGCCGATGGTGCTATAATTAAGCGCCAGATTGACTCTGCAGTTTATTATACTTCCTTTTCGTGGAAAGGTAAAGCACAACTGGCCGAGAAACAAGCGCATTATTTTACCATTACACCTAATAAAGCCAGTCAACAGTTTAGCTTCAGTTGTCTTTTTTCACCTCAGAAAAGCACTCAGGCTGTTCCTTCTTTTGCATTGAGCCAACAAAATAGTCAGGAGCAATGGAAAGCCTTTTGGATGAGCGGTGCTGCGGTCGATTTTAGTGGAAGTACTGATAAACGTGCATTTGAACTCGAACGCAGGATTATCCTTTCCGAATACCTCACCAAAATACAATGTTCGGGCGATTTCCCCCCACAAGAAACTGGTCTAACCTACAACAGCTGGTTTGGTAAACCGCATCTCGAAATGCATTGGTGGCATGGCGTTCATTTTGCATTATGGGGCAGACCTGAGTTATTAAACCGAAGTACTGATTGGTATTTTAAGGTTGCGGATAAGGCAAAGAAAATTGCACAGGTGCAAGGTTTTGATGGTGTACGCTGGCAGAAAATGACCGATAATAAAGGTAACGAAAGCCCCTCATCAATCGGTGCCATGTTGATCTGGCAGCAGCCGCACCTCATTACCTTTGCCGAATTGGAGTATCGCGCAAATCAAGATGAAAAGGTATTGCAAAAATATAAAGACCTGGTGTTTAAAACGGCCGATTTTATGGCTTCGTTTGCTCATTTCGATGCTGCAAAAGGATGTTATGTACTCGGGCCCGGATTAATTCCCGCCCAAGAGCGTTTTAAGGCTGAAACTACCTTTAACCCTACATACGAGCTGGCTTACTGGGAATGGGGTTTGAAAACTGCACAAGAATGGCGTTTGCGTTTAGGTTTGTCACGGAACCCAAAATGGGATGAAGTGGTGACTAAATTATCACCTCTACCGATACAAAATGGCGTGTATCTGGCCGCAGAAAGTGCGCCTGATTCTTACACCAATCCCGAATATAAAACCGATCACCCTTCCGTATTGGGGGCATTTGGTATGCTGCCGGAAACAAATTTATTGGATAAAGCAACCATGCGCAAAACTTTTGATCTGGTTTGGAAAGACTGGAGCTGGAATGATACCTGGGGATGGGATTTCCCGATGACGGCCATGACGGCTACGCGCTTAGGCATGCCCGAAAAAGCGATTGATGCCTTGCTGATGCCTGTACAAACCAATACTTACCTTATTAATGGCCATAACTACCAGGACGACCGCCTGCGTATTTATTTGCCTGGAAATGGTGGTTTACTTACCGCTGTGGCTTTAATGTGTGCTGGCTGGGACGGAAATAATACCACAAACCCTGGCTTCCCAAAAGATGGAACGTGGAAAGTGGAATGGGAGGGCTTTAAGAAGATGATGTAGGAGGGAATGGAATAGGTAAGATGAGATGTATGATGGGAAGTGTGGAATGTGAAATCGAATAGGTTAGGCTATTAGTCCGGCGCCGGGTATTAACCGGGCTTAAGCCCAAAACCTTAAAGGGCTGCTCGTTAAAAAGGCAACCCTTTTTGCTAGACTTTCAGTATGTTATCGTTAATGGTTATTTTCAATAGGGTTTTTTAACAAATTCGCCTTCTTGCATCGCAATCTGATTACCCCATGCGGTAATCGCTTCTAAAATGGGCCTGAATGTTTTTCCAAAATCGGTTAGGTTATAAATCACTTTTATCGGCGGTTTATCGCCGTAAACTTTTCTCGACACCAAGCCATCTTTTTCCAATTGCTTTAATTGCAGGCTCAATGTCATTTCGGTAACAGATGGTATGTCTTTACGAAGCTCATTGTACCTCTTTGCTTTATCCTTTAAATGATAAAGAATAACAGCCTTCCATTTGCCACCCACCAAGCTCATCGCAAGGCTAACTGTGCAAGGATAAATTTCCTCCTTTAGTTTTACGTAATCGCTAATACATTCTGTTTTCATTCTACTGTTTTAACCTATCCTTTTGGATAGTTATTGCAAATTTATGTTACTATATATAGTTTTGCAACTATAATTTTTATAGTTAATAAAATAATATAAATGAGACCAGATTTTAAAGCAAATGAGGTGATCGAAAAAGACAAGCCATTGATCACTATCGTAGGCGTTTTGGGCAAACAGGGGCGCAGCGCAGCACTTACGCTATTGCATAGCGGGCGTTATCGTGTACGGGGCATTACACGCCGTGTAGATTCACCAGAGGCACTTAATTTGACTGAGATTGGGGCTGAGCTCGTAAGTTTACCGCTTGATTTGAGCTATGAGAAAGATTTCGTTGAAGCATTCCGTGGATCGGAAGGCGTTTTCATCATGACACCAAGTATTGTGCCGCCGCATAACCACGAAATGGAGCTGGGTAAACAATTAGCGGATGCGGCGGTTGAGGCTGGAGTTAAGCATATTATTTTTAGTAGTTTGGAAAATGTGGAAAAAATTACAAACGGAAAAAAGTTTGCTCCTCATTTTACCGATAAAGCAATGATTGAAGCATATATCCGCACGCTTCCAATCACCAGCTCGTTTATTTATATGGCCTTTTTCTACACCAATCTAATGGAGTTTTATCCCCCGAAATTGGTTGGAGATACGCTTGTATTTCCGATTTATTTACCTGAGGATTTTCGTGCCCCATTTGTTGATCCCCTTACCGCTACTGGGCCAGCGGTTTTAGAGATATTTTCCAATCCAGATGTATATGCAGGTAAATCTTTGCCTGTTATCGGCGACATTATTTCGCCCCGGGAAATGATAGATACATTTATTCGGGTAACAGGTAAAAAGGCTATCTATAGTTCCGCATTTACACAAGAAGCATTGCTTCGCCACTTCCCTGAATTCGGTACAAATGAGCTTTTGGTAAAGGAAATTTTAGGAATGGCAGAATATGCTGTAGATTATGGTTATTTCGGCAAGGAGCGTGATTTGTTATGGAGCCGCAAGGTTAACCAAAGCAGTCTAAGTTGGGAACAATTTCTGCGCAGTACCGGATGGCAAGGCCAAAAGCAGACTTACTGATTTCTTTCAATCGCCTACTTCATCAAGGGGAAGCTATGGAAATAGGTTGATAATGATTTAAAATTTTTCCTGGCTTAAATATATAAGAATATAATATTACGTTAGTTGACATTTCCACTAGAAAATCAGTGTCAAAATGTTACCAATCCATTTTATTACAATTAAGATATGATATTTTTTGCCAGATTTTCACAAAACTTATACCTAGTGAACATGCCTTTTGCTATATGTAATTACGTTTTATCCAAACATTAATAAAATTATATTCTGTTTAAACCTGAATTTATATTTCACATTTGAAATTAAACTTGTAAAAGAACTTATTATTGTTTTAATTTGTCTACTAAATCTATAGATTTAATAGGTAAATTAATTATGAAACAATTTTTACATTCAGGTATTTCCATCGAAAAGGATGGAAGTTTTCGAAAAAGTTTAAACCTTGAGCAATGTGCTGCAGTAAAAGAACTGGAACATTGCCGAATGTGTAACTGCACAGGCCGCTAAATCTTAGCATTTTTTAAGCTAAAAATCCTTTATCCAAATCCATCACAACCATGCAGCCCCTAAAAGGTTAATGGAAGTGTTTTGTCCAAACATTCCCAAACAAAAAAAATGAAAAATCTTTACAGAAAAGGGTTCTATCTCTACTTATGCGTCTTTTGGTCAACGCTGGCCATCGCTCAGGTAAACCCAACCATCAAATCGCAGCTCAACGGTACCGTTTTGGATGCTTCAACCAGCCTCCCTCTACCAGGTGCTGTGGTAAAAATAAAAGGAACTACACACACGGTTTCTACAGATCCTGACGGCAGGTTCAGTTTTGTAACGGGCCAAAGTTTCCCCTACACGCTAATTGTTAGTTTTATCGGTTATGATCAGAAAACGGTTACGGTAAACGGTAGTCCCGTTACCATTCGTCTTCAGGAGATTCAAAGTCAGCTGAATGATGTTGTGGTTACCGGATATAGTACACAGGAGCGTAAATATATAGCAGGTTCTATCAGTAGTGTAAGCGGTTCGGTTGTGCAGAACCAGCCATCGGGTGGGTTTAATCAATTGCTTCAGGGTAAAACAACTGGTGTACAGGTTTCATCAAATTCAGGGGTTCCTGGTGGCGGAATAACCTTCCGTGTACGTGGCAACAATTCAATCAATGCCTCTGTAGATCCGCTTTATATTATAGATGGTGTATTTGTAAGCAATGCTGATCCGATTACCGCCGGATTGGGTAACCAGGCAGCGTCTAATCCCATTGCTGATTTAAATCCATCTGATATTGAAGATATTCAGATCTTAAAAGATGCCAATGCAACTGCTATTTACGGATCTTTGGGTGCAAATGGCGTAATTATCGTAACCACCAAAAGAGGGAAACGGAACACAAAAGCCAATATTTCACTCAATACTTTTCAGGGATGGTCTACAGCAATAAATAAATTTGAAGTGGCTTCAGGCCCTGAGGTTGCACTTTTAACCAACGAGTCGCGTGTAAATACAGCGATCGATAACGGACTTAATCCTTCTACAGTAGTGCTTCCGTTTCCAGATCCCCAGAACCAGCCAACTTATGATCGGATCAGCGGTCTATTTAGAACGGCGAGAACTTCTAATTACGAAATTGCTACCCAGGGCGGAACAGACAGAAGCACTTATTATATCAGTTTAGGTTATCTCAGCCAGGAATCTATCGTAAAACCATCCGATTATAGCCGGTATTCTGCTCGGTTAAACTATGATAATTACTTAACAGATAAACTTAAAGTGGGTACCAGTATCAACTTTACACGCTCCGATCGCAACCTGAGCGGAAGTGACAATAACCCTACAGGGGTAATCAATTCCGCACTTTTCCCAAGATCTTATCTGCCTATCTATAATAACGACGGTACCTATGCACGTTACGGAAGCTTTGATAACCATTTGGCGCTGATCGAAAATCTGGATAGCAAGGCTGTTGGCTGGCGTACAATAGGGAATATTTATGGTGAATATACATTTATTCCAGGCTTAAAGCTCCGTAGCAGCTGGAGTATAGATAACAGTAGCGAATATGATAACAGTTATTCGAGCACACTGATCAGTGCAGGTATTGCAACCAATGGCTCTGCTTCTTCGATCGAAAACAAGAACCTGGTATTGACCAATGAGCAGGTATTAAGTTTTGTTAAATCGTTTGGCGAAGGCAAAAAACACAATATTAATGCTTTGGTTGGAAATACCTTGAATACCGTGCTGAACGAGAGCACCTCTGCTACCGGAACAGGATTTGCAGCCAACAGTTTAAGGTCGGTATCGGTTGCGGCTACGCGCTCTGGGTCAGCTTCCCGCGCAGAATCGAAACTGGTTTCTTTTTTCAGTAAAGTAAGTTATACTTACGATGGCAAATATACCATTGATGGAAGTATCCGTGCTGATGGATCATCTAAGTTTGGAACCAATAACCGCTGGGGTTATTTCCCATCAGGAGGGGTTGCATGGAGGTTGAGCCAGGAAGAGTTCATTAAAAACCTCAACTTTTTCGACGAGCTGAAAATCAGGGCAAGTTTGGGACTTTCGGGTAACCAGAATGGGATCGGTTCTTATGCTGCTCAGGGCTTATGGTCATCAGGAGCAAATTACCTGGAACAGCCAGGTATTGCGCCAACGCAGTTGGCCAACCCTGATTTAACCTGGGAAACCACCCGTCAGTTTAATGTGGGTGCAGAATTTGGTATTTTCAAAAACCGTTTAAGCATTGTAGCAGATTATTATAATAAATATACTTACGATCTGTTATTGAATGTTCCGGTGCCTTACCGGTCGGGTTTTGCCTCTTACCTGCAGAATTATGGGGCAGTAAGAAATAAAGGTTTCGAACTGGGTATCAATTCAACTAACATAGAAACCGATGCTTTCCAATGGACAACCAATTTTAATATTTCCTTTAACAACAATAAAATAGAAAAACTAGCCTCTGATATTAGTCTGGGTGCATCGGGAAGAAATATTTCTATTCTAAGACAAGGTTATTCTACTAATTCATTTCAGTTGTATAAACAGCTTTATGTTGATCAGCAGACGGGTAACGCAGTTTATGAAGATTTAAATCGTGACGGCGTGATTACTTCTGCCGACCGCCAGATTGTGGGCAACGCCCTTCCAAATTATACAGGAGGACTGACCAATAATTTTACGTTTAAGGGTTTTGATCTGAACTTTTTCTTTTACTTCCAGCAAGGAAATAAAATCATGAACATGAACGATTTCTTCATGGTACATGGTGGTACGCAGGCCAATATTGGTTTCTTGCCCCGTCAGTTAGATCGCTGGCAAAAACCAGGCGATGTGACCGATATTCCAAGGTTGACCACTTTTAGTGGAAATCCGACACAAAATGGTGGTGCTGCCAATAATTATGGCGGTAATGTGGCCAGTCTTTCTTCACGTTACCTGGAAGATGGTTCTTTCATCAGGCTCAAAACCCTTACACTGGGTTACACGCTACCGAAAGATGCCCTGAGAAAGATTGGGGTAAACAAGTTAAGGGTGTATGCCCAGGGTACAAATCTGCTCACTTTTACCAAATATGGCGGCTTAGATCCTGAAGTAAGTTCACAGTCCAACAATCAAAATACGGTAGGTTACGATTGGGCCACCGTTCCACAACCAAGAACATTCCAGATCGGCGCAAGTGTAACCTTTTAACGATTTACAATTAAAAAAATGAAAACATCATATTTTAGAAATGCAGTTTTACTGGCCGTTATACTGTTATCGGCTTCCTGCAAAAAATACCTGGAAGAAGTGCCCAATAACTCCCTTCCAACCGAAAGTTCAATTACGGATGCAAGTACGGCGAGAGCAGCTATCATCGGGACATACGACAGATTACAAGGTTATTATGCTTCGAGTTATCCTACTTTGGGTACCATTACAACCGATAACGTTATTTTTAATGGAACATTGAGTGAATATCTTCAGCTTGATCAAAATGCAATACCTACAGATAATGTGATTACTGTTTCTGCCTATCAGGGTATCTACAGGACTATTAATTCTGCAAATAGTGTTATCGCCTATGTACCGTTGGTAAACGATCCATTGCTTACTGCAACAGAAAAAAACAAGATCCTGGGTGAGGCTTATTTTATCAGGGCATTATCTTATTTTGATCTGGCCAGGGGATGGGGAGGCGTTCAGCTTCAGCTTAAACCAACTTCTGATCTTAGTATTTTAAAAGGGATTAAACGCAGTACGCTCGATCAGACCTACGATCAGGTACTTGCTGATCTGATTCAGGCTGAGCAATTGCTTCCGGAAGATGCAACAACCAGAAACCGTGCACAGAAAAGTGCTGCAAGGGCGCTCCGCGCAAGGCTGCACCTGTATAGAAAACAATGGGTTGATGCTGAAATCTATGCCTCACAAGTCATTGCAAATACCAAATATACCTTAGTGAAACCCTATAAGTCGTTCTTTACTGCCCCTTTTCAAACGGCAGAATCTGTACTCGAACTGGCCTACTCGGTAAACGACCGCAATAGTTATTGGAATCTGTGGTATCCAAGTTCGGCTGGAGGGCAATTTACGCTAAAACCTTCAGATGCCCTTGTAGCAAAACTTAATAATCCTGTTATTGGCGGGACTCGGAATGCATTGATAGCAGGGAGCGGAACTACGGTTTACGGCGTGCTTTATAATACCACCGCAACCAGTACCGATCCATCTTACCTCATCCGGATTGCAGAACTTTATCTGATCAGGGCAGAGGCAAGGGCGCAGCAGAACAAACTGGTTGATGCCGCTGCTGATCTTAACGCCGTAAGGGCAAGGGCAGATGTTGGAGCAACCACAGCAACTACACAGAGTGGACTTATTCAGGCTATTGAAGATGAAAATGCCATTGAATTCGCCTTCGAGGCGCACCGCTGGTTCGATCTTGTACGTACCGAAAGGGCAGGAGCTGTATTGGGCATAACCAATAAAAATTTCTGGCTTTTCCCGATCCCTTATTCAGATGTGCAATCTGATCCAGATGTAACACAAAACCCAGGTTATTAAATTTCGATCAACAAAAAATGAAAACATTTTTAAATACAGCAAAAATCCTGTTGGTGCTAAGCATCATCTGCATTCAGAAAGCCTCCGCGCAGAATAGCTATTTCTTTCCTAAAGCGACTTCGCTCGATACAAAAATCCCAACGCCCGAGCAGTTTCTGGGCTATCCCATCGGAACTTATTTTACCAGACATGAACAGGTGGTAGCTTATTTCCGTCAATTGGAAAAAGTATCCGACCGCGTACATGTAGAAAGTTTGGGTAAAACATACGAACAGCGTGAGCAGATTATTGTAACCATTACTGCCCCATCCAATTACGCGAAATTGGAACAGATCAGGCAGGAACATTTAAACCAGGTAGACCCGTCGAAACCTGTACTGGGCAGTAATGCTCCGGTTATTATTAATTTAGGCTACGGGGTACATGGAAATGAAACCTCCAGTACCGAGACCAGTTTGCTCACAGGTTATTACCTTGCAGCCAGTAATGATGCGGAAACGCTGAAATGGCTTTCGGCATCGGTCATTTTTATCGATCCTTCCTTAAATCCGGATGGAAGAGACAGGGCTGCCAACTGGCACAATGCCTATCATTCGTTCCCGGCTGTAGGAGATCCACTCGATAAAGAACATCAGGAAGCCTGGCCTAACGGCAGAACTAACCATTATTTTACTGATCTTAACCGCGATTGGCTTAACCTGGTTCAGGTAGAAAGCCGTAACCGTTTGGCTTTTTTCCATAAGTGGTATCCAAATGTACAGATCGATTTCCATGAACAGGGAACCAATGCCACCTACTATTTCGAGCCGACACCAAAAAGCCACGAAAGCCCGATTATTCCTCAGTTTTTATATGAGTACCAGGTAATTCTGGCAAAATATCATGCAAAGGCTCTTGATGATATCGGTTCATTTTATTTTACCAAAGAGAATTACGATAATCTTTCACCAATTTATGGTTCTACCTATCCAAAATTCTTTGGCTCTGTTGCTGCCACTTTTGAGCAGGCTAGTTCACGTGGTATTTTACAGGAATCGAGCAACGGACCATTGACTTTCGCATTTACCATCCGCAATCACTTAGCAACGAGTTTTTCGACAATAAAAGGGGCCGTTGAAGAGAAAACAGGATTGTTTAAGGTGCAAAAAGACTTCTTTAAATATGCCTTGGCACAAGGACAGAAAAACCCGGCAAAAGGATTCGTATTTGGAGATAAGAATGACGTTAACCTTACCCAGAAATTTTTAGGGTTACTGCTGGCACACCATGTAGAGGTTTTTGAGGTGCAGGATAATCTGAGCCAGGAAGGTAAAACCTTTGAAAAGGGAAAATCCTATATCGTTCCCTCAGCACAGCCCAATTTTTTAATTGTGCATTCTATTTTTGAAGAAAATACTTTAAAGGACAGCATATTTTATGATAATACCGGGTGGAGCATTATCCATGCCTATGGGCTAAAATATGCAAAATTGAATGGTACATTTTCAAAAGGTGCAGCTGTTAAAAGTATTATTCCTGAAACAGGAAAGGTGTCAGGAGAACGATCGGGTTATGCGTATCTGATCAATTCGAGTGATTATAATTTTACAAAAGCACTTTACCAGTTGCAGTTAAAAAACGTATTGGTAAAAACAGCTTTTAAATCTTTTGTAGCCAATACCGCATCGGGTAAAAAAGCATACCTTCCGGGTTCGCTGGTTATCCCGGTAATTGGGCAAAATGTTTCTGCCGATTCACTTTATGCGGCATTAAATAGTGTAGCTAAAGCTACCAATATCGATATTACTGCAGTTGCCAGTGGATTTAGTGCCGAAGGTATAGATCTGGGCAGTAGCAACATTAAAGCTGTGCGCAAACCAGAAGTGGTACTGGCTTTTGGACAGGGTGTAACGGCTTCGGAAGCAGGACAGGTTTGGTTTTTATTAAACCAGCAATTAAATCTTCCGGTAACCAAACTGGATCTTCAGAGTTTTGCAAGGGCACCATTAAACCGTTATAATGTTTTGGTGCTACCGGGTGGTAATTATAGTGCCTGGGACAAAGCAACTGTTGATAAAATTAAAAACTGGGTAGCTGAAGGTGGCACGCTGATTACTTTTCAAACCGCTACCGCCTGGGCAGTGCAGCAAGAAATAGTTAAAGAAAAACTGGCTGAAACAGATGCTTTTTTTAGAAGGGGGGAACTGCCAGCCGTAACTGCTACCACGGCAACAAAAGCCATAGATGAAACCAAAAAAGAACCAAAGCTTAACGGGGCAGAAAATGCGGCTAAACCCACAAAACCACTAGCCGAAAGACTTGATTATCAAAGGCAGGAAGATGTAGAAGGTTCAAAAAGAATCAATGGGGCTATTTTTCAATCTGATCTCGATATCACGCATCCTATTGCCTTTGGCGTAACCTCGCGTAAGCTTTTTATCAATAAGAATGGGCCAACTTTATTGTTGCCAAGTTCGAATAAATATGCAACAGTAGCACAGTATACATCAAAACCTTTTATTAACGGGTACTCTTCCAAGTCTAATATTGCTAAAGTAGCCGGATCGGCAGCCATCATTGCAACAGGGAGTGGCAGTGGAGAAGTGATTCTTTTTGCTGATGACCCTACCTATAGGGGTTATTGGTTAGGAACAGGACGATTATTTTTAAATGCCATATTTTTTGGTAACCTTTTAAACGGGGGTTATAGATAATCCTTAAATCCAGAGCTGTATCGTAAAATTAATTTCGATTCTAATCTAACCTCATCTGGTTCGCCATTTCCGTGAACTGTAACGATTGCACTTTAATACTTAATTTATTTTATAAAGCCTTTCACGTTCAAACCATCAACTATTGGCTCAATGAATAACGAAAGGCTTTTAAATATTGAAAGTATTCCTGTTGATTGGGTACCAACCGGAGTGAACACTTTTATAAGTTTTTACTCCGGATTTTTTTTGCCTGTCAATCCAGGTAAAACTAAGATGATTTTGAATAGTATGGTGTCTTAATGCCCGAACAATTTAAATGGAAAAAAGTCATGTCAACCGCAGATAATTGAATGGATAGACTTTCCACGAAGCTATATTCTACTCTTTTATTTAAAAAGTAGATAAAAAATACTATGTTTGCGACTTTATTTTTAATAAGTCTAAATAGTATTTGATCCTTATTTCATGAAGATAACCTTAACCCATGCGGCATTATGCCTTTTTTTCTTTTTGTTTCTCTCATACAGTGCTTCTGCGCAACAGACCGCAAAACTGCAGGGATATGTACGTGATAGTTAGGGAAACCCACTTCCCGGTGTTACCATCAGTGTTGAAAATACAAAATTAACTACCTCAACAAATAACAAAGGTTATTACAGGTTGCAAGTGAGCCAGGGCAAGCTAATTTTACATTTCAATTTTATCGGTTTTAGACAGTCGGTCAAAACGATCGAAATCAGTGGAGATACAGATGAGAATGTTGTTCTGACCGAATCAAATTCAGATCTTCAGCAGGTAGAAATTACCGGGCGTAAAGAAAAAGCCTATAAAACCAAGGCGACCTTTATTGGTAAGATTGAAAATGAACTCAAAGACATTCCTCAATCTGTTTCCTATGCCAGTAAGGAATTGATTGCCGATCAGGGCCTGATGCGCGTTGGTGAGGTAGTGAAAAACTTTAGCGGAGTAAATCAGTTCAGTTTTTATGACGATTTAACCATCCGTGGCTTTCGTGTAAACGGACAGAGCAATACCCAGTTGCTAAACGGACTAAGAACAAGTACAGGTTTCTGGAAACAATCGCTCGCCAATTACCTGGAAAGGGTTGAAGTGCTAAAAGGTCCGTCTTCTGCACTTTTTGGAAATGCAAGTCCAGGTGGTGTGGTAAACCGGGTAACCAAAAAGCCGCTTGATGAAACCAGAAGATCCATTAGTATGACTATGGGAAGTTTCAATACCTTCCGCGGGCTTGCCGATTTTACCGGACCGGCATCAAAAGACAGTACCTTGCTTTACCGCTTAAACCTTGGCTATGAAAATGCAGAAACTTTCAGGGATTTAATGTTTGACAGGAACTTTGTTATTGCACCTTCGCTTACCTTCGTTCCGTCTGAAAAAACGAGGATAAACTTTGATCTGGTATATACCGATTCAAAAAGCAGGCTTGACAGGGGGCAGCCGATTTTTGGTAGCTTCGATTTAAATTCTACACCACAATCCCTATCATTAAACACTACGAACGATTACCTGAACGAGCTCACCTATAATGCAACGATCTCGATTACCCATAAGGTCAGCGATGTATTGAGCGTGAACGCTTCATATCTAAAAACAGGATATTCGGAGGATCTTAACGAGCACCGTACTTCCAATTCTTATGGTGTTGATGGCAATGGTGCTGTGATCAATAACCTTGCAGGAATGAATGTTCAGATCAGGAAGCGCAAGCGTTTTATTGATAACTTCTCCGGTTATGTAAATTACACACCTACAACCGGTCCGGTATCGCATAAGATCGTAGCAGGTTATGATTTTGGGAGTGAAAAAACGCCTGTAGGAGGTTCGCAGATGACAGCAAGTGGTTATAGAAATGCAGCGAACAACGGTTCTATCCCAACCTACGTGGTCGCAAATAAGAGCAGGTATCTCCTTGATGCTGCAGGAAACCCAGTGCCCAATGTTCCGCACTTCAATCTTAATGATCCGTTGTCATCCCAGAGAATGCAGGATGACAGCAAACTTTTCTTTGCTCAATCTGTAGTGGCCCCAGCATATTATTATCTTAACTCAGGGTATATTCAGGATCAGTTAAAAATAGGCGGGCTGCAGGTTTTACTTGGAGTGCGTTATGAATATTATACTGATTTTGCCAATTATAAAACTCAAACTGAAGCGAAAGCCAATTCTCATGCCTGGTTGCCAAGATTGGGCGCTGTTTATGCCATTAATTCAAATATCAACTTTTATGGAAGTTACGTTGAGGGATACAACCCTCAGACCTCTGCCACCATATCAAACCCAAATGCAGGCGGGCCATTTGATCCCTTGAAAAGCAATATGATCGAATTTGGTGCAAAAACCAGCTGGCTCAGGGATCAACTAAGCATTACCGCCGCCGTGTATCAGATCAAGCAGACCGGAGCGCTGTATGCAACACCAGGCGTAATTGATGTACTAAGGCAGATAGGGGATGAGCAATCTAGAGGCTTCGAAGTTGATGTGGTTGGAAAAATTATGCCGAACTGGAATGTAATTGCATCGTATTCATACAACAGGGCAAAGATACTTGAAAGCGGTACGGCAGGAGAGGTTGGAATACAAAAGCCGAACGCACCAAAAAACACAGCGAACCTGTGGACGCGCTATAACTTTATTGATGGTGCAGCCAAAGGTTTTGGTATAGCATTAGGGATAAATTATGTGGATAAAAGAAACCTGAACTATGATGCCAAGTTCTCGCCTGAAGATCAGATTACCTTACCATCGTTCATGCTTCTTAATGCCGGACTGTTCTATAATATCGGCAAACTGCAGCTTCAGCTAAATGCAAATAACATAGGCAATAAAAAACACTGGGTGGGCGGATACGATTATCTACGGTTATTTCCGGGGCAGCCAGAGAACTATATGCTAACGGTTGGATATTCATTTTAATGGCCAAAAGTAAATTCAAGAAGATTACCGGCTGGCTCCATCTTTGGATAGGGCTGGTAACGGGAGTTGTTGTCGTGATTGTATCCATCACGGGATGCATTTATGTGTTCAATGAGGAGATATTTGATGCCGTCCACCGGGATATTGTGTATGTTCAGAAAACCGGCCAGCCGAAGCCGGTTTCTGAATTGCTTGCCAATGCACAACAAGCGGTTGGCCCTGGAAAAGTCCTCTCAAATGTGAAGATTTCAGCAGACAACAAAAGCTATGTGTTTTCTGGTTTTAAGGTTAATAAAAAGGAAAAGATCAACCTTTGGTACTTTAGCCAATTTGAGTATTTAAATGATATTTATGTAAATCAATACACAGGGAAGGTTCTGGGGATAATTGATGTCCGTTACGAATTTTTCAATATCGTTGAGCAGCTGCACAGACAGTTGTTATTGGTAAAACCTATCGGAAGCCTTGTAGTGGGTTCCTGCATTCTTCTATTTCTTGTGATGCTCATCAGTGGTTTTATCCTTTGGCTGCCAAAAAACTACAAGCAGTTTAAAAAAAGTATTACAATCAAATGGAATGCAAAATGGAAACGGGTAAATTACGATCTGCATAATTCATTGGGCTTTTATATTCTGCCAGTGGCGATGCTTATTGCCATTACAGGTTTGGTATGGTCTTTTAAATGGTGGGAAACCGGGATTTATAAACTTTTGGGAGACAAGGGGAAGACTGGTTTTGCGCGGACACTGCCCATCATCAATGCTAGTGATTCGACATTAAACAAGATTGACCTCATTCATTATGACCTGGTAAAAAAACTAAAAGGTGATTGGGTGGAGATCGGAATCGGCATCCCGACTGAAACCAATAAGGTTTCGACCTCATTTGTCAGTATTGAGAGCAATAAGGATGGCTGGCGGGGTGTTAGTTATTATTTTTATGATGGTAGGACTGGAAAGATAATTGATGTTTTACCGCATTCACAGAAAACGCTGGGCATGAAATGGAGAAATTCAAATCTTCCGATGCATACAGGTAGAATATATGGTCTGGGTACACAGCTATTGGCTTTTTTTGCTGCTTTGATCTGTGCTTCCCTTCCGGTTTCAGGGTTTCTGATCTGGTTGGGGAAAAGGAAGAAAAAGCCTAAGTCTTCCCTCAAGTTGGGTTTGAATGCTTAAAAATGGACATTTAATTTTAATATTGAACCATGATATTTCTATCCATTATTTCAGATAGAAAAGATCGGGCTTTTTGACATATGAGATCAGAGATGTCATTTCTTTTCGTCATGCCTGATCCGCGAAATCTCGCTCTTGTGGCTGCATCGGTCAGAAATATCATATCGAGTTCCCTTAAGAACCGGATGAACACCTCCTTAAACATATGGGGGCTATTGTCATCTTTAGCAAAGACAGATTTTGAAATCAAATTTACATTTTCAGTCACACATACCCTTCTTAATAAATCCAGGTTTTCTAAAAAACCTATCTTTTTCAAGTAATCCGGGGAATGGTATAGCCGACTATATTTCTCAAATGTTAAACGCTTTATTTCAACTAATTCATCGATAAAATTGGATAGCGACTTATATCGTATACACTGCTTTTCGATCAAAATACATTCTTCATTCGTTATTTTTTCTAAAACACAGATCACCAACTCGTCTTTGTTTTTAAAATACCAATATAGAGATGGAATACTCACCCTTAACGATTTGGCTATATCTTTAAGGGGAGTTTTTTCAATTCCAAAATATGAAAAAAGCTGTATTGCTGCATCTATTATCGTGTTTCGATTTAACATATCATATAAATTTCATAAGGATATCCGACAACACTAACTGAACTATTTTGATTTCTGACTTGCCAGTCCCTTTTTAATTTTCATCATAATACCATCAGGAACAAAGTTGGGGAGTTTGGCGTTAAACCAGTTTTGAAAACCAACTACTTTTTTCCCACTCCCTACCAGTAGATGCTTTACACCCTGCATTGCCACTTCTTTGGGAGTCATCGGCTTGGTTTTATGAAGATTTGTAGTTTGCATCTCAGGTGTGGTAAATCCAGTATCCACAGTACCAGGATAAAGAGACGAAACGATAACTCCGGTCCCTTCCAATTCGGCAGCGAGTGTTTCACTAAATGCCCTTACGAAAGCCTTGGTTGCAGAATACACAGAAAAATAAGGCATCGGTAAAAATGCGACCACCGAAGCTATGTTCATGATCCTGCCGGATTTGCGTTTGACCATATCTTGTGCAAAAAGCTTGCTTAAAACGACCAGACTGGAAATGTTTAATTGAATTATACTCAATTCTTCTTCCAATGGCGTTTCAGTAAAATTGCCATAGTTGCCAACACCAGCATTATTTACCAGATGGGTCACTAATAGGTTTTCGTCTTTCACCTTTTGGTAAAGGTTTTTAGCAGCATTCACATCAGAAAGATCTGTAGCGAAATATTGAACCAGAATGCCATACCTGTTTATTAGTTCTGATTGCATTTGCTGTAATTTAGCTTCGGTTCGGGCAACCAATATCAGGTTTAACCCTTTAGCTGCCAATTCATTCGCCATTTCGTAGCCAATTCCTGAGGAAGCCCCGGTAATTAATATGTATTCTTTCATCTCTAGTAAAATTTATGTGAGTAATTTTTAAGTATGCTGTTAATCAGGTTAATCAAGAACAGTCTCAATTCCAGAAACAAGTCTTTCCGTGTATTTTGACCTATCATATCTTTTCGTGCAATTGTGGAGGGATGAGTTTGTACATTACCGGGGTAACGATCCTTGATAATATAGTAGAGCTGATCAGACCCCCAATCAATACAATGGCAAGTGGCGCTATCTGCGGATTGGGATTCATGGCTATCGGGATAAGACCACAAATGGCCGTAATAGAAGTAAGTACAACAGGTAGGAACCTGGTTTCGCCGGCAATATGGATCGCCTCATCTATGCTTTTTCCATCTTCCCGCAATTGGTTGGTAAAATCAACCAATAACAGCGAATTCTTTACCTGTATGCCCGATAAACCAATGAAACCGATGATAGATACCAGCGACATCGGATTTCCTGTCATCAGCAAAAATATCACCCCGCCCAAAACGCCCAATGGAATAATTGACAAAACGATAATGATTCCTTTAAATGTCTTAAACTGTAGCAGTAGCACAGCGATAAACAGGAAGGTACTGAGGATGATCACCGAAAGGAAATTTCCGCCTAGCGCATCACCTTCCGATTCAGCCTCCCCAGATAATTTATAATAATATCCCTTGGGCATTTTTAAATTGTTGAGTTCGGGCACAATATCCTTGAGAATATCGTTTGCCAAAACATTATCTTTGGTGAGCGAGGTAACCTTTGCAAACCGCGATTTATTGAAATGGTTGATTGCAGTGGGGGAGGTTTCCAGCCCAATGGTTGCAATCTGATCGATCTGAATTGGTGCACCCTGGATATTGTTCACATAAAGGTTCTTCAATGCATTTAGATTTGAAAACTTATCACGTGGAATGGTGATTACCACATTCCTCGAATCACCCCTGTCATCAATGTAATCCCCAACAGTCAGTCCGGCAACAGCCAACCTGATCACCTTGTCAATGTCGCTGGTCAGTACGCCCAATGTCCGTGCCTTTTCCTTATCAATCTTGATTTTTACATCTGACTTATAGGCATTGAGTTCATTGTTGATGAAAAAAGTACCTGGGTGTTTACGTAACAGTTCCTCCACTTTGAACGAGAGCGATCGCAGGGTATCCTGATGCTCTCCAAAAATCCTGACCACAATATTCGCCTCTATTGGAGTGCCTTGTTCAAAATCCTTCACCTCTATTTTTGCATAGGGGAAATCAGTGAATTTGCTTCTAAGCGTTTTGATCAGTTCAGTTTTATCATTTGGGCTTGTCTCTTCTTCCAATTGCACAAAAATCTGTGCAAAATCTGGTTTTATATCCTGCTGATGCACGTTGTAATAGATCTGTGGATTACCTTTTCCTACATTTGAGGTGTAATAAACGATTTCCTTATGCTTTTTAAGTTCCATTTCCACTAGCTTTGCAGCTTTATCGCTTTCTGGGATATTTGCCTGTAGCGGCATTTTAATATTGATCAGAAACATCGGCTTTTCTGAGGTAGGGAAAAGTTTAAACCCTGCCAGTGGGAAGAGTAAAAAGGCCAATACGCTCAATGCAATCGAAATACTGATCGTTACTTTTGGCCACTTTAGGGCCAACGGCATAATGCCACGATACGACCAGGTTAAAAAGCCCTGCAATTTTTTTAAGAAATAATTTCCCTCCCCATGGGTATGGGTTTTCAGGATCTTGCTGCCGATAAAAGGCACAAGCGTAAGCGCCACGATCATAGAGGCCAATACACTGGTAATAATGGCCATAGGCAGACTTCGGATAAACTCTCCGGCCATATCAGGTAGAAAGGCTAATGGTAAAAATGCAATAACAAGCGTTGCAGTACAGCCTACAACAGCTACCCCAATCTGCTTGGTGCCCTTTAAAATGGCATCCTTTCTGGAATGGCCTTCTCTTAGCCACCTTTCTATATTCTCTACAACAACGATACTATCATCAACCAATAGTCCCAATGCTACTACAAGCCCAACGATACTGAGCTGATTGAGTGAGAAGCCCAAAAGATTCATTGCAATAAGACCGAGGGCCAGGGAGAGTGGAATGGAAATCATTACGATCAGCGATGGTCTGAAGCCTAAAGGCAACAAGGTAACCACCACTAATAGTATGGCCAATCCAAAATCAAAGCCCAGGTGTCCCAGCCGCTTTGATACCATATCTGCCTGGTCAAAACTCTTGACCATTTTAATGTTCTGTGGTAAGGTTTGGGAAAATTGTTCCAATACCGGAGTGTACTCTTTCTTAACCTGACTGATATCCACGTTGTTCTTCATCGAAGAGGTAACCAATATACAGCGTTGTCCATTGATCCTGGTAATGTGGTTAATGGTGCCGTCCATATAGCTCACATGGGCCACATCCTTCAGGTATATTATTTTGCCGTTGGCATTATAAATGATCGTATTGGCCACATCTTCAACATTTTTGAATTTGCCACTGGTCTTTACATTAAAGACCTTACTCTCCATATTGATACTTCCTCCCGGAATGTCGGCCGCCTCACTTTGCAGACTGCCTATAACCAGGTTTAATGGTATTTTTAGCTGGGCCAGTTTATCGAGTTGCATGTCGATGCGGATTTCCTGCTCTGGCATTCCGGTATACTTTACCTCTCTCAAATTGGTGATCTTTTCCAGCTGGGTCTTCAATTTGTCTGCATTATCGCGCAATATTTTGGACGAAGCGGTGTTTGAGATCAGCGCTACCTGAATAATCTTTACATCTGATGAGGCAATTTTTTCGGTCTTGATCTGATAAATGTCCTTTGGAAGTTCACCGTTTTTCAGCGCATTGATTTCTGTTGATATTTCCTGGTATTTGTTATCCACATCAACACCATACTTGAACTTGATCTGTATCGCTGCTACGCCATCTTCAACTGTGGTCAGGATCTTATCGATGTTCTCGAGGCCATAGATTTTATTTTCAATGGGCTTTACCACCTGTTCTTCCATATCCTTCGGACTGGTGCCAGGGTAGATAACCGTTACCAGATATTGCGGAGGGTGGGTAGTCGGATCCTCCGAGCGGGGCATGGTAAAGAGTGTAAGCAGTCCCACCACTGCCACAAGCACAAATATGATCAGGGTAAACTGGTAGTTCTTTACAGCAAAATTTGTAATTTTCATCTCGTGGTCTTTATTTGATAATTTTTACGGTGGACTGTTCGTTGAGGTAAGCGCTATTAGAAATAACTATGCGATCTATTCCTTCCAGTTTATCTTTTAGGTAAACATTTTTATTGTCAAACTTCAGGATGGTTACAGGCACTTTTCTAACACTGTTTGTACCTTTAGGGGTAAAGATGTAACCTGTCTCTCCATCTGCCTCTACAAGGGCACTAAATGGGATTACTGTCTTGTTTTCTGAAGTATTGGTTTCGATTGCCGCCTTCCCGAACATGCCAATTGCAGGTTTCAGATTGCCCATCTGGAGCTTCAGCTCTACCTGAAAAGATCCGATAGAGGCATCAGCCGATTGAAGTTTACGCAATACCGTTGCCTGGAATGGCTGTTCGGGATAACCATCAAGATAAACAACAGCTCGTTGCCCAGCACTGATTCCTGCCCACTCCAGGTCTGTTACCCCAACCTTTAACAAGTAGCTGTCAGTTTTTTGGGTTGAGCCCGTCATCAGCACCGGCATTCCGCCGCCAATCACTTCGCCTACGCTGGCAACCTTTTTGGTTACAAAACCATCAGAGGCAGCATAGATCCTGGCATAACGCTGATTGAAAGCGGTTGCCTCACTTGTTTTTTTTGCAACATCCAATGCCGTTTTGGTATTCTGCAGTTGTTCCAGCGTAAATACACTGTCTTTGTAAAGGTTTACTGCCCTGGCATAGTCACGAGCGGCCTTATCTACACCTAGGTTCGCCTGGGCCAGACCAGCCGCAATCTCGGTGGTGTTTAAGGTGGCCAGCAATTGCCCCTTTTTAAAAAATTGTCCTTCATCTACCAGGATGCTATTGATTACTCCGCCAATTTTGAAGGAATAATTCGCTTCATTTTCAGTGCTTACCAGTCCAGTAACCTGAATGGAATTTGTTACCCCAAAAGAGGAAATGGGCGCAACCTTTACAGAAATGATATCTGGCTGGCCAAGGGGATTTGTATTTTTCGGTTTTTCTTTGCAGGCAAACAATAGTGATGTAAGCGCAATAAGTGTGAGTTGTGTCTTGTTCATGATATTTATTGTATGTTGAAACTAGCGTTGGCACGTTCGATAGCGGTTAGGGATATCCAGGTGTCAAATAGGGCAATGTTGGATTGAAGCTGGGCATCTACCCATTGGTTCTGGGCGTCAAGCAGCTCTATATAAATGGCCATTCCCTCTTTATAGAGCTTGGTCATGTCATTATAATAAGTTTGACTGGTCTTCAGTTGCGATTGCGCCGCCTGGTACTGAGCTAAAGCACTTTGCAGGTTTGCCCTGCGCACGTTCAGTTCGGTAAGCAGTTGCTGGGTCACATGGTTGGTTTGTGCCGATA
This sequence comes from Pedobacter ginsenosidimutans, assembly GCF_001442625.1. Classification (GTDB taxonomy): domain Bacteria; phylum Bacteroidota; class Bacteroidia; order Sphingobacteriales; family Sphingobacteriaceae; genus Pedobacter; species Pedobacter ginsenosidimutans. Next base: position 62,983 of record NZ_LMZQ01000017.1, read on the forward strand.
CAGCCTGTTCACTGGCGATAGCCTGTTTTATCTTATAGCTGTTCCGTCCTGAGGAAAACAGGTTCCATTCCAGTGAAACGCCCAGCAGATAATATCTGCTTTTCTGGTTAAACTTCCAGTCAAAGGCCTGCGAACCCAGATCGAGCGAAGTGCCGACTTTGGGTATAAGATAAGATTTGGCAAGGCCGGTAAGGTTTTTATTTATTCCTTTGGCAATCTCAAGCTTGGCCAGTTCCTCACGACCATTCACCTCATTAAGCAATAGGTTGTCCTGCGCGGGCAGCAATGGAACGTCGTCGGTCAGAATGGGCTCCGTTAATGGTCTGTTTAATAGAAAATTGAAATAATAACGGGCAGATTCCTCTGTTTTTTGAGCAGCGGTAAGCGATGCGTTTATTTTTGATACCTCGTTCTGGCTACGGATCACAGCTGTACGGTTGATTTTGTTGTTCTCAAAGAGTTTCCGGTTTACCCTTTCACCTTCTTCGAGCAGTTTCAGAAAAGATTGATAAATCCTTATTGCGTTTGTAGCCTTAAGATAGCTGTAGTATGCCGTTTTGATTTCTTTTACCAGTTCACGTTTATACATCAGTATTTCCGCTTTCTGCAGGTCCACCTGTTGTGCTTTGATCCTTTTGTTATATACCAGTTCGGCATTCAGGATGGGAAGACTGGTGCGAAACTTGGCATCGTAGAAATTATCGGGGTTGAGCAGTATGCTTTGGTTTTCAAGCTGAGGAAAGGAATTGCTTCCAGTGAGCTGGTTCAACGTGGCGTAGGCGGCATTAAAAAGATCGCCTGTAGGAAAATCAATTGTTCTGCCTCCGTCGGCTTTCGTATAAGTGGTAGAAAAAGTTACGCTGGGCAGGAACATGCTTTTTGCCTCTTGTAGGGCATAAATGTTCTTTTTCAAAAGGAAGTTTTGCTCCTTGATGCTCTGGTTTGATGCTAGCCCCTGTGAGATATAGTCGTTCAAACGGTTTTGGGCGCTTAGCCCCAATGGGAGCAAGATGACTGAGAGCTGTAAGACGGCCAGTCGGTAAGCAGTGGGTAGTTTTCTGATGTAGTTAATCATTGTAATAAATTTAAACAGTGTTCAATAATAAAATAAAAAAAAGGTTAACCCTTTTCCAATAAAGTAACAAAACTTGCATATCCATTCTCCATAAGTTCCTTGTTGGTCTTGTGTTCGAAACTCATAGTTCTGTCCTTACAGAAAAGAGCGCAGATGCCATGGGTAGCAGATAGGATCATAAATGTAAGATACTCTGGATCCATGTCTTTGAAACGGCCAGCCTGCTGGCATGCTAAGACCAGGTCATGTAGGTACTTTATTGCTTCTTTTGCAATCTGGAAACCGCTTTCTTCTGTATTTTTTAATGGTTCTTCTACCAGGAACATCAGGTTATAATAATCTTTATTCTCCTGGGCAAACTGGATGAACGCACGTCCAGAGGCTTTCAGGCGCTCAAATGGGTCTATAACCGAATCCAGCACCCGAAGTTGTCTAAGAAGTAGGCTAAAGCCCTCTTTATGGAGTTCCTGAAAGATTTCACCCTTATCCTTAAAATGGAAATAAATTACCCCTGCACTATAGCTGATCTCATTGGCGATGTTGCGCATACTGGTCTGCTCATAGCCATTCTGAAGAAATACTTTTCTGGCACCATTCAATATGCGCTGTCTCATTTCCTGCTTCTCTCTTTGCTTTCTTTCTGTAATGCCCATGGATAAAATAATTTATAAGATATTAACCTGATTCAGGAAATAACTTTTTCATTTGCAACACTCATTTTAATTGACAGTACAAATGTATTGAACAGTGTTCAATAAAACAAATATTTTTTTAAATGATTGTATATTTTACTTAACCTTGATGATTTTGCTTCCCTGTGGGGTTGATAAGGTGTTGTGGCTATTGCATAACTTCAAATCAAGTTTCATCGGCCCTTTGCACATTTCTTGTGTGCAAAACCACCTGATTACCCATTGCAATTAATGGTGTCGCCACTAATTTTCCAAGCCCATCTGCGAACCTGTAACAAGTATTTAACTATACATTACTTTAAATTAGTTTTAAAGAAACTACCCAATTTGTCAAAAGAGATTACATCCACTTTATCATATAAATCTACGTGAACTGCATTTGGAATAATAATCAATTCTTTCGGTTCATTCGCAATTTTGAAAATATCTTCACTGAAATATCTTGAATGTGCATTTTCTCCTGCAATCATTAGCATTGGTTTTGGAGAAATTTCTTTAACGTAACTTAAAATTGGCATATTCATAAATGAAATTGGATTGGTAATCAGCCAGGCCCCGTTTGAATTAACTGAATTGACCTGAAAACCGCGTGGCGTTCTATAATAATCGAAATATTCTTTTACAAATTGTGGTTCATCGCCTTTCAGTGTTTCCGGTAAATTTCTCGGGCCGTCTGCAGGTTTTCCGGCTTCGGCATCCTTCCAACGTTGCTGGCTTAAATCTTCCAACCTTTTGGTTCTTTGTTCAAGTGTCACAACATCGTTGTATCCCCTGGACATTACTCTGGTCATATCGTACAAACTTGTAGTGGCAACAGCTTTTACTCGTTTATCAATTGCCGCTGCATTCAAAGCAAAGCCTCCAAATCCACAGATTCCAATAATGCCGATTTTGTTTCTATCTACGTTTTTCTGTAATCCCAAAAAGTCAACTGCGGCACTGAAATCTTCAGTGTTGATTTCCGGTGAAGCTACATTTCTTGGCTCGCCACCACTTTCACCAGTGTAAGACGGATCAAATGCGACAACAGCGAAACCTCTTTCTGCCATTTGATTGGCATACAAGCCAGATGATTGTTGCTTCACCGCGCCGAAGGGACCGCTGATTGCCAATGCTGATAATTTTTCAGTTCCTGTATTTTTTGGAAGATATAAATCTCCGCTTAATATAATGCCATATCGATTTTTGAAGCTTACTTTTTGACGGGTTACTTTATCGCTGAGCTGGAATGTATAATGTTCTTTTGATGTATTCATTTTTTCTGAATTTGATTTTACTTTTTGTGCAAATGATTGTCCTGTTACCAGAAACAATACTGCGATTGCCAATGCTTTTCTCATTTTATTTTGATTTATTTTTTATTAATATTAAGGTTGAACAGTTTTAATAAGTTTTGCCGGAATTCCACCAACAACTGTATGATCGGGAACATCCTTTGAAACTACTGCTCCTGCTGCAATTACAGCACTTTTACCAATGGTAACGCCTGGTAAAATGGTAGCATTGGCGCCAATCCACGCATTTTTTTTGATGTGAATGGACTTGCCTATCAGTCCTTTTCTCTCCTCAGGGTTTAGTGGATGATTTTCTGTAATAAGGCTGACTTTCGGGCCAATTAAAACATCGTCTTCAATGGTTATTCCGCCCAATGCCAGAAAGGTGCAGTCGAAGTTGATGAATACGTTTTTGCCAATGTTGATGTGTTTGCCGTAATTGATGTATATCGGCGTGAAGACAGTAACATCCTGAATTTCTTTATTTAGAATTCTGCTCAGTATTTCTGAGATTTCTTCAGAATTTGAGGAATTATTCATCTGAATCAGCAATTCTTTCACGGCGAATGCTGCTTCCTTCAATCTGCTTATTTGCGGATCGGTGGGGAGTATGATTTCATTAGCTAAAAGCCGCTCAAAAATATCTTTTTGAGATGGTAAAGAACCGGGGATATGGTTTGAATCTGACATCGTATTTGGAGTTGATTATCAGCTACAAAGTTAGCCCCGCCTTTAGTCAAGATAGTAACGATTATCAAACCAATGATTAAGAAAATCAAACTTCTGCTAAACGAAATGCAGTAGGGTTAGTTCCGGTAACTTTTTTGAAAAAATTGTTGAAGTAGGTGGGATAGTCGAATCCTAACGCGTAGGCGATTTCTGAAATACTCCAATCGGTGTGTTGCAAAAGTGCTTTTGCTTCTGTGAGGATTCGCTCGGTAATATGGGTAGTTGTTGATCTTCCAGTTACTTCTTTTACTGCACGATTAAGGTAATTGATATGTACATTCAGATGTTGTGCATACTGTTGTGCAGTTCTTAGCTGAAGCGGATTTGCAGTAGTTTCAATCGGGAATTGCCTCTCCAGTAACTCCAGAAAAACGGAAGTTAATCTCGAGGAGGCATTTTTGTTTTTCTCGTAACCTTCTGAAGGCTCCATTTTCAGCGATTCATGAATAATCAGACTGATGTAATTGCGAATCAACTCATCTTTAAATACATAGTCACTTTCTTGTTCGGTAATCATTTTCTGAAAAATGGTATTGAGAAATGTTCTTTGCTCGTCAGTTATTTTCAAAACGGGCGTCCCGCCGATTTTAAAAAAGGAAGATTGTTGCAGGCTTTCAGACCGTTCGGAATTTTTAAAGAATTCTTCCGAAAAAAGAATGGTATAGCCAACATAAGTTGTAGAAATGGTTTCCCAGGAGTAAGGGATATGCGGATTTCCAAAAAAGAGAATGGTTCCTTCCTGCTCGTATGTTTTATCTGAATAGTGAATCCTGCTTTTTCCAGTCGTTAAGCAAATTTTATAGAATTCCTTTCGGCTATAGGTACGGGTGTCAGTAGTGTCTTCTTCTATTTGAAATGCTTTAAAACCTTGCAGTTTCAGCTCATGGTTAAATTTGGAAATTGCTCTTATAACCTTCTCTTTCATTTAACAAAATTAAGAAATTCAAATATATCTATCGGGGTTCACCATTTTATTTTTTAAGAAGCCATATAATGTATTAGCGGTAATTCAAGGGGCCCAACCCGAAGCCTCAACGACGGTTAAAAGCAATCATCCGTAAAAATGTATCATATCTTCCCACTTCTGTATAATTAACCTAAAGTGCCCTTGTCTCACCTTTGCTTTATCGTTTAACAAAATAAAAGATTATAATAATGAGTAAGACAATTCTAATTACAGGAGCATCGTCAGGATTTGGACTAATGCTTGCTAAAAAACTTCATCAGAAAGGTTTTAATGTTATCGGTACCAGCCGCGAACCACAAAAGTACCAAGAGAAACTTCCTTTCAAACTATTAAGACTTGATATCGATGACGACAGGTCAATTCAATCCTTTGCGGAACAAATTGCGAATGAAACCAAACTGTTAGATGTTTTGGTGAACAATGCGGGCTTTATGGTTACTGGCATAGCAGAAGAAACGCCTATGGATGTTGCAAGGCAACAATTTGAAACTAATTTTTGGGGAACGGTAAAAGTGACCAACGCTTTATTGCCTATTTTCAGAAAACAAAAATCCGGACAGATCATTACCGTTAGTTCTATAGTTGGTTTGATTGGCCCGCCAAATTTATCTTATTATTCTGCTTCGAAACACGCTGTGGAAGGGTACTTTAAATCATTGAGATTTGAATTAAACCCATTCAATATAAAAGTTAGCGTGGTAGAGCCTGTTTGGTTCAAAACTAATCTTGGACACAATGCGATTGCATCAACGGGCAATATTGCCGACTATGATGTATACAGAAAAAAAGTAAATGCAGCGACGCAAAAAGGTATAGACGAAGCGCAATCTCCCGAAGTTGTGGTTTCAAAAATCACCAAATTAATTGAAGCTAAAGAACCGAAATTCAGTAACCCTGTAGGCAAAATGAGTGGAATGATTGTCTTCCTACAGGCCTTTGCACCGAAAATATTTGAGGGCTCTATCTTGAAGAGTGTAAAATAATGATGAACAACCAATAAAAATCTCAAATTATTTATAATGAAAGCCGAAAAAATAATTACCCACGCAGAAATTACTGTAATGCCTGAGGTGATGCAGGAAGTTTTACCACAAGCAAAGGCCGCAAGGGAAAAAATATTGTTGGAGGAAGGTTGCGAGACATTTATTTTAACAACTAAAAAAGAAACTGAGAACACATTAGTTATTTTTGCAGTGTACTCCTCGCAACAAACTTATGAATGGCATCTGGAGCAGGATTATGTAAAAAGTTTCTTTAATTTTTTGGATGGAAAATTGAAAACTGCACCAGTGGTGACTTATCTGAAGGTGGTTTAAAACAGGTAAAACGAATAATTACTTTATTAAAAGTCTACCTTCATGTATCAAAATTTTAATAAATCTAATTCATCATAAATATAATGAAGCATTATAAAACAATCACTGAACTTTATACTACAAATGGCTTTCTGCCACCAGAAAATCCGATGTTGGGTTTAGTAACGTTTGAAGATATAAAAGGGTGCCAATTTGTAGAAACCGAGTTTACCCTGGGCTTTTATAAAATAGCTTTGAAGAAAGTAAAGTCGGGCAATGTGATGTACGGCAGAACGAAGTATGACCATGAAAATGGTTCTATGTTTTTCCTAAAACCCAATCAAATTGTGCAGATGAATGACATAGAGCTCACCGAGAAAGGTTTTATGATTTATTTTCACGAAGATTTTTTAGTGAATCATCCATTGCATTCAGGCGTTCAGAAATATGGTTATTTTGATTATGAGGCCAATGAGGCATTGCATATTTCACCCCGAGAAGAAGATACACTTTGGGATTTGTTCGATAAAATAAGGGCCGAATATTATAATAACCAGGATGAGTATAGCAGAGACATTATGCTAACCCATATCGATTCTATTTTAAAATATTCACAACGTTATTACAAGCGTCAGTTTTTAAATCGGACAGTGCTTTCGGGTACTACGGTTTCGAAATTTACCAATCATTTAAAAGCGTATTTTGATAGTGGCAAACTGAAAGAAAACGGATTGCCAACAGTAAAGTATATGGCATCTGAATTATCTTTGTCAGCAAGGTACTTGAGCGATTTATTGAAACAAGAAACGGGCAAAACGGCATTAGACCATATACACATTGCATTGGTAATGGAAGCAAAAAACTTGTTGATGAGCACTGATAAAACTGTTGCCGAAACAGCCTATCAATTAGGATTTGAAAACCCACCGTATTTTTCAAGGCTTTTTAAAAAAGAAGTAGGAGTTACACCTACTGAATATCGAGAACAGTTTTTAAATTAATATCTTTAAATCTTTTGCATGGCAAGCCAAACTGGCGTATTTTCTTTTTGCTGAAACCTACGCCAATTTGTATCGCTCATCATTAAAGTAAAACATTTTAAGAAAGCGTTCTTGACTCATTATTGATTGGATAAGGGATGCTTTGCCTTTATTACAGCTTTACAATAATTAAATTTCTAAGGAGAAGGGACCAATAACACAGCATCGGCAATTGCTTTTGTTCCGTTCGATTTGATTTCGATATATGGCCGGTTGCTGCCCGAAAATGAATATTTGCCAAGGCTCACCCATTCTCCTGAAGTTTGACCAAGCACTTTAACCTCGGCACTTTTTATCAAAATGGTTTTATGTTCTTTGCCATCAAATATCTTAACAACTGTCTCTATATCTGGCGATCCGGCTTTCGGATAGTAGGCATAAACATCATATGTTCCGTTTGTAGCTAGTCCGGGGTTATAACGTACAGATCTTGTGGTGTCTGCGTCCTCTGGGGTCTCAAAATAATCAGGACCATAACCACCTTTTTTTTGCACTGTCCAGTTGCCTTTTATCTGTACTTTATCCGTATTGTTGTTGTCAATGAGGATGTCAGGGCTACTTCCATCGGCCAAAGGATCGCTTTTTAATTGCTGCTGCAAACGGCTTACATCGATTTTTTGAACCGAAAGATTGCGGTCTATCGCCTGAACAGCGGCCATTGCCGAAGATTGTCCAAGTACCATAAAAACCGGTTCCATCCGGATGGAACCGTAAGCAATGTGTGTAGCAGACAGGCAGACAGGAACGATGAGATTTGAAGCTTCATTTTCCTTTGGTATGATTGCCCGGTAGGAAATGGGGTATGGACCAAATCCGCCTTCTTCTACATTGCCCTCATTTTTGACCACGCCGTTAACCACCAGCCTATCGCAGTTGTGCGAATCCATGGTGTAGGCTGCCATTCCGATCCCATCGGATACAACTTCCTTGCCCTGACAGTGGTGCTGGGTCATTACAAGAGTTCCAAGCATCCTCCTTGCTTCCCTAACGTAGAGCTGATGTGACCAATTGCCGTTGCTGGTATATTCATCCTTAGGGTATCCCCATTGACTGATCTCTTTTCGGATATGCTCTGGGATGCGGGCATCGTGACCAACAAAATAAAGTAGCCCTTTCGTGTAAGCTATATGGGCTTTCCAGATCTGTTCGCGTTTTAAATAATCTGCATCAGGATATTCCCAATTCATCCCGATCATATCGGTTGAAAAACCATTTCTGTTGTTGATATCTGTCTTTTGATTGGGCATCCCGCTCCAGATAAAGACATCTTGGAGGGATTTCCAATTTCTTTTTTCCATTTGTCTGATGAGCAGCTCATAGCGTTCGGGAACATAATCTTCAGGCTCGGTGATCGGGATCATGTTGGCGGGGTTATTGGTGAGGCAGATCCTGAAATTATAGGCCTGTACCTTTTTATCACCGCTGCCTTTGTCGATCAGTTTCTCTGAAGTAATTCCCCAAAGCAACCCGCTTGACGGATCTCCTTTAACTTTATAAGGATCTATGCCGTCCGGAAGCTGATGCCCGTTCATGAGCTGTACACCATTGAAGGTTTCATTATAAGTGCTGTTTGCTTCGCGCCCCACCGTGTAGGATACCCCTGCTTTAGCCATGAGATCTCCCTCATAGGAGCAGTCGATAAATACTTTGGCCTTTACAGTGCCCACTTTCTTTTTTCCCGGATTTTCCAGCGTGATGGCTGTTATCAGGGTTCCTTTTTTTTCTACCCCTGTAATCCGGTTTTCGTAGAGAACAGGCACCTTCGCTTTTTTGATATATTCGTTAAAGAGGTTTTCAGCAACGTGGGGTTCAAAGATCCATTGCTCAAACTTGCCGTAATGTTTGCCTATTCTTCGGTAAAAATCGAGGGCAAGGCCACTAATGGCATATTTGTTTCCGATATCTGTCAGACCAAGCCCCCCAGAACTCATTCCGCCGAGGTTTTTTCCGGGCTCGATCAAAAGAACGGATTTTCCCGATCTGGCGGCAGTGTAAGCCGCTATAACTCCTGAAGAGGTTCCACCATAAATACAGATGTCATAGTTTTTATACAATGAGCTTTGTGCTTTAATACCGGTTACAGGACATATGATTGCGAGTAAAATGTATATAAGGATATTTTTCATTATCAGTATTTGGGGTTTTGAATGAGTTTTGGATTGGTAACGATCTCTATATTTGGAAGCGGCCAAAGGTAATCCCGTCCGGTATCGAAAACACGGACTTCGATCACCCTAAGTTCTGCCCGGTTTGGTACAGCACTGTAATCGGCCAGGCCATTTATATCAATCTGTGGTGCCGATACCAATAAACCTTTTTGTACCCGGCCATAAAAGTTTCCGGTCATCGCCTTATCAGCAATTTTCCACCTGCGCAGATCAGAAAGCCTGAATCCTTCCATGGCAAGTTCATACATCCGTTCTTTATGTACCAGGCTTCTGAACTCCACCATTGTTTTTCCTGTAGTGATGGCTGGCATGTTAACACTTGGCCGCGTCCTTACCAGGTTTATGGCATCATATACAGACTGGTCGAGCTGTCCGAGTTCATTTTTTGCTTCCGCATAAATCAACAGTATCTCTGCGTATCTGATCTGGATCACATTCAGCTCCGAATTTGTCCGATCGGCCTTATCTTCCAGATCGACATATTTTTTCCAGCAGTAACCGGTAAAAGTGGCGAAAGCATTCAGGGCATCCTGGTTATCTACGCGTGTAGCAGGAGTGGTATTGTAGTTCCAGCATTTTACGCTGTCCCGGTGTGTTTCAAACTGGTAGTTGTAAAATATAGAGCCTGGAACTGCTATGGTAAAGCCAAGTCGGGGATCTCTGTTTTTATATGGAGATGTAGGGTCGTACAGGGGAGACTTGTCAATATTGAGCCCGTCTGTACATGGAAAGGCATCTACCAGGGATTGAGATGGTACTTTGTTGGTGAAGCCTAATCCATTGCGCGATAGCAGGTTATTGGGGGTAGAATGCATTTTTGTTTTTGATGCCTTCAGGTATTGAAAAGCCCATATGATCTCAGGCGAGTTTTGTCCGGCGTAAGAAAACAGTGTGCCGAAATTATTGTGCAGGCTATAAATTTTCAGGTCCATAACTGCTTTTGCAGCTTCTGCAGCATCTGCCCATCTCTCATTGTTCAGGGCAGCTCTGGCTTTAATGGCCAGCGCGGTACCCCTGGTTGCCCTTCCTACATCTGCAGCGCCATAGCTAACAGGGAGATCAGCGGCTGATTCAGTCAGTTCTTTGAGCACAAAGCTCAGCACTTCAGCCTTCGGGGTTTTAGGTAGCTGTGAATCTTCGAGTGTCAACACTTTGGTAACCAAGGGTACGCTTCCGAAATAATCAATGAGGTACTGGTAAGTGTAGGCACGCATAAAACGTGCTTCAGCTTTACTCCTGTTGTAGATGGCAGTGGTGGCCTTATCTTTTACCTTGTCGATATTGTCTAAAATGAAATTACACTTGGCAATTACTTTGTAGCCTTCTGTCCATACACTTAAGGAAAAACCGTTATTGCTATCCTGGTTGCCCTTGCCCAGACTCTGCAGCGCACTGTTGTTCCTGTCCCAACCGATATCGGTACTATTGTCGGTAAGCAGGTTAAGTGGCATGTTATCCAAAGGGGCATAACTTGCGTAACGGTACAGGCCGTTTACAGCCAATATCAGTTCATCCTGGTTGCTGAAAAACGATTCATCTGAAGGGCCACTCAGCGGGCTTTTATCCAGGTAGTTCTTTTGACAGGATAATAGGGCTGTGCATAAAAGCACGAGCATTAAATGGTATATTTTAGTTTTCATCTGTTCTGTTTTTAAAAAGTGGCTTCTAAACCGAAAGTATAAACCTTAACCTGAGGGTATATGTTCCCACCGCCAACCGGCGCTTCTACATCATATCCTTCCCAGAACCTGTCGAATGATGACAGATTGGATCCGTTTGCAAAAATCCGGAGCCTTTTAAGTGCAATTTTCTGGGCAATGCCAACTGGCAAAGTATAACCGATCTGGACATTTTTTATCCTCAGGTATGATGCGTCTTTTAAAAAGAAGGTAGAAACCTGTTCGTTATTGGTTTCGCCGAAAGCAAGACGTGGATATTTTGCATTGGGATTATCCGGTGTCCATCGGTCTTTGTTGTCCTCCCTGATGGTTCCGCCAATTGCGCCGCCAACATTAAATGGTAAGATACCAGGGCCTGCAAGATAACCGTTTGCTTTACCAACCCCTTGAATTAATACCGAAAGGTCAAAACCTTTGTAAGAACCGCTCAAGGTTGAAGCATAGGTGAATCTTGGTATAGTGCTGCCGATAACAATTTTATCAGCCTCATTGATCAGGTTATCTCCGTTCTGGTCCTTATAACGGATGTCTCCGGCCTTTACCGTACCAAACTGCTTGGCATGAGCGGCGACCTCTGCATCAGAAGCAAAAAGCCCCTCGGCCTGGTAACCGAAAAGAGAACCAATGGAATAACCTTCACGGTTAACGGTCAATCCGGTCTGATTGACACCTTTGGTATCCACAATGGTGTTTTTTACATCTGAAACGTTGAAGCTGACGTTATAATTAAAATCCTTTATTTTTCCTTTATAAGCAAGCCCGAGCTCCCAGCCGTTATTATCAACAACACCTGCATTTTGAAAGGGTTTACCAACACCAACTATTAATGGTATATCCAACTGAAGCAGGATATCACTTGTTCTCCGCCTGTAATAATCTGCAGTTATGCTCAGGTTGTTGAATAGGGTAAGATCTATACCGATATTTTTTTCTTCCGTTTTTTCCCATGAAATCATCTTGTTTGCCAGGTTATTTAAGGCAGCAGTATTTATAATCTGTTTTCCAAGGGTATAGGATTCAAGCAGAATTGTGGTAACAGAGGGGTAGGTGCCAATATTCTGATTGCCCAATTTTCCCCACGAAAGCCTTAATTTAGCTTCGTTGACCACTTTTTTTAAGCCAGCCATAAAGTTTTCTTCCGAGATGCGCCAGCCTGCCGATGCAGATGGAAAAAAGCCATATTTATTTCCAGATGAAAAGCGCGAGGAGCCATCATAACGGGCATTGACTTCCAGCAGATACTTGTTTTTATATACATAATTAAACCTGCTGAACAGGGATTGTAATGCCCATTCTTCTTCACTGCCTGTTGCCTGTTGGTTTAGAGCGGAACCAGCGTTTAACACCGGATAATCTGGCAAGATGTATGTATCACGGAAAGCAGTGGTCCATTCATTGAAATAATCCTCGCGTGATGCCCCGGCTAAAAATTTTAAGCTGTGGTTCCCGAATGTTTTTGAGGCAGTAAGCGTAGCACGTATGTTGTTAAAAAATGATTCACTTTTATTTTGCGAGAGTGAAGTTAGGGCAGGGGTAAGGAAACTTGTGGCGCCATTTGGCAGATAGGATTGGATTGCCTTTCTGAAATTTTTTGATGAGGATAGCGCATATTTTGGCGAATAAGCGGCCTCAGCTTCCAGCCACTCAACGGGTTTATAGTTAACGGTAGCATTAATACTCCCAAAAGGCCCGCGGGTACGATTGGTACCGCCATCTTTACTTGCCGAAATCGGATTGGAACCATTCCATCCAACGCCCCACTGGCCGTTTTGGTTGATGCCGATCTGATTTGCAGGGATTCCGTTCATCCACTGAAAAATTTCGCTCGAAGAGGCTGCAGGATCAGTGGTGATGGCATTGACAAACTGGAGGTCTATTCTTGCCTTAAGTTTGTCAGAGAAAGTAATGTCTGCATTGTTCCGGATAGTATACCGTTTGAAGCTTGAATTTTCAATAATCCCTTTCTGATCAAAAAGACCGAATGAACCCAAGAGCCTTACTTTTTGGGTGCCACCCTGGATGGTGAGGAAATGGCTTTGCTGTAATCCTGATCCGGTTAAGGTTTCTTTCTGCCAGTCCGTGTTGGGATACAGATCGGAACTAACTCCACCCTGCTCGCGGTATTTTTGTATCAGTGCTTCAGAATATAACGGTGTGCGTCCGGTGTTCACATAAGCTTCATTGGTCAGCAACATATGGTCCAGTGCATTAACCAGGTTGGGCATATTAGTTGCTTCTTGCCAGCCGATATAGTTGTTGTAAGATACATTTACCTGATCGGCAACGGCCCTTTTTGTGGTGATCAGAATTACGCCGTTTGCGGCCCTCGAGCCATAAATAGAGGATGAGGCCGCATCTTTTAAAATGGATACAGATTCAATCAGATTGGGGTCTATATTATTCATAGAGCCTTCTATACCGTCAATCATCACAAGAGGATTGGGATCGAGAAAATTTCCGATACCCCTGATCCTGATAGTTCCAGCGTCACCTCCAGGTCTTCCAGAGCTCTGTCTCACAGTAACACCCGGTGCCATTCCCTGCAACGAAGCAGATGTTTGTCCCATGGGACGGGCAGCAAGATCTTTGCCAGAAACCTGTGAAACCGCTCCGGTCAGGTTTACCTTTTTCTGGATGCCGTAGCCCACAATAACAACATCGTTCAGGTTCTCATCAAGCGGTAAAAGTTTAATGTTTATCCGGCTTTCCGTTCCAACGCGTATTTCCTGTACTGCAAATCCTATGTATGAAAATACCAAGACATCTCCTGGATTGGCATTGATTTTATACTGACCGCTTTCATCGGTTACCGTTCCGCCGTTAGCTCCCTTTATCTTTATGCTAACCCCTGGGACTGGTTTGTTGGTCTCATCGGTAACAACGCCAGTCCGATCTTCTTTTTTTTGTTCCCCGATGGGCTTGTTTTGAATGCGCTCTTCACTCTTTTCGGGAGATGTAGCCTTTTGCAGTACAATGTAGGTCTCCTTTAAAACCCATTCAAGCTTTTTCCCCTTTAAAGTCAGGTTCATCACTTCAGGAAGCTCAGCCTGTTTAAAATTGACAGAAATTTTCTCAGAATCATCAAGGAGCTTGTTGCTATAGAAAACAGTAAGGCCTGTTTGTTTTTTAATTGTTCTGAATACAGAAGCAATGGTGATGTTTTTGCCTTCAATACTGATTCTGCCTATTGTTTGGGGGCTTGCCCCGGTAATGAGGATGAACAGCAGCATGAAAGCAACCGGCAATGAAATCCGGCCCGTTCGGGTAAGGTTTTTGTTCATAACAGTTAAGTTTATATTGGTTTCCCTTAAGATGCAGCTTTAACCAAAATGGGTGAACGGAACCTGAAAAAATTATCTGAATGTCAATATTCCGCTTTCCAGTTTAGCCTTTATGCCTGATGACAATTCTAAATTTGATAGCACAACACCCAGGGGAAGTTTCTTATCGATTTCACCGGTAAAGGTCTGTTCTGATAGAGCAGGGGATTTCCAATTGATTTTTACATCATACCAACGGCTGAGTACCTGTGCAATTTCGGAAAGAGATTGGTTATGAAAATAATAAGTACCGTTTCGCCAGGAAAGTACCTCCTGGGGATCAAAAGTTTTGATGATGAGTTTCTCATTGCTGTAGCTTACCTGTTGGTTTGGCTTTAATATGATGGATTCATTTCCTTTAGCGGCCGAAACTGATCCGCTTATAAGAGATGTGGCAAAATTTTTCACATTATAGGCGTTTACATTGAATGAAGTTCCATGAACCTTGATATCGGCAAATCCGGTATGTACGATAAATTCCGATTGTGGATTGTGGGACACTTCAAAATAAGCTTCCCCTGTTAAATAAACTTCCCTTGTTTTTTTATCAAAGCTGTAGGGAAAGCGCAGACTGGAAGCAGAGTTCATCCAGACTTCTGTTCCATCGGGCAGGGTAATCTTGTAATCTTTAGTTGGTGGTACATGCAGGGTTGCCCAATCTTTATTGCCAGCTCCTGCTGGGGCATAACTTAATTCTTTTTGTTTGGTGTGTACTGTGGCACCGTCCATGTTAATGGTACGACCTGCTGTGAGTTCGATTATCTTGCCATTATCTGTTTTGAGATATACCTGTTGTTGTACAGTACTTTTTTCTTGAGGTGTTAACTGCTGTTTATTAAAAAAATACCATATCAAAGGCAATCCGATAAGTAGCATTGCAGCGGCACTGATGTACCGCCGGTTTCGCTCATAAAAAGAGCTAACTGGTATTTGCGGAAGTTGAGTATCAACATTTTCCCATGCTTTTGTTTCATCAAGACCCGAGAGGAAAGATGCTGTACCAGGTCTTTCCATTTTTGATTTCAGCTCTTCCCAGAATTCCCTGGTATCGGGGTCTGCCAGAATTGCTTTTTCAGCAATAAAGTCATCGCCCTCACTTATCGTGCCTGCAATCTTTTCAAATAAAAGCCCTTTTATAAAATCCTCGTTATATTCCATCTCTTATTTATAGATGCAGTTATAGTATCATTAGGTGAACGCTCATCTGAATGTGATTAATTTTTCCTGTAACATTTTAACCGCAAGCTTCAAATGCGTTTTTATTGAATTAACAGAAAGCCCCATTTCATTGGCTGCATCCTGATATTTTTTATTTTCCATGTAAACCAGCTTAAATGCTTTTTGGCGCTGGGCAGGAAGCTCGTTAAGGGCAAGGTTAATGGTGTTTTCGCTGCCGGTCTGTTCTGATTGTTCAATATCCTCCTCCAGGTTTATCCTTTCGGTATATTCATCCATTTTTTGCTGGGTAACTTTTCTTGTCCTTAGGGCCATCAGGCATTGATTGTGCACAGCCCTGAAAAGGTAAGCTTTAAGGGAACTGTTTACAGAGTGGTAATGTGATTTTTGCCACATGGAAATAAACAGGTTTTGGACCAGATCTTCCGCCTCCATTTCGTCCTCCAGCATCATATATGCTTTTAGCGCGAGTGGTTTGTAATATTTTTTAAATACCTGTTCGTAAGCAGTTTTCTTGCCATTCTTAAGGTCATTCAATAATATTTGGTCAGTGATCTCCATTAATATAGATTAAAGCAGGCGATAAATATATACTTTGAAATTCAGAAAAACAAGAAAGGTCTGGTACTAAGCATGATGCAACTGTTTCCACTATTCAGATTGAGGATTTAAGCCTCGCTGATATTTTATACAGCTGTAATGTGAACAGATAGTTAATAGGATGAATGTTCAGATGTATCTCAGGTTCAGTCTTTCAACAGGTGTTTATTTTTAGCTAAAATTTATCCAATTATGGCTTTATAGTAAAGAGGCAGTTAGGCTGTGACCGTTGCAGCACACTAATTCGGATTGTTGAACAATTTAGCTGAAAAAACAAATGTTTATACACAATAACACAGATGGTTTTATGAATAGAATAATTTTTACGCGTATAAATTGTTATGCCATCGTTGCCGGAAGTTGAAAAATTATCAAAGTCGTAAAATTTGTTAAATGTTTGTAGGCTATGTTAAGATAATATAATTTTGTCTACTAATACTATAGATTTAATATATTATGATGCCCAAAACAGTTGCTTATCTCCTTAATCCGAGCTCTAATACATCCTGTAATAACTTTTGTTGCTGTTGTTGATCCTCTGGTTTTAGTCTTTTCTCTAGTTTTATTTTTTTTAATGACCATGTGGAAAGGAAATAATCAAACGGAAGTAGATACGCTAAAGTCATAACCTCTGTATAATCTTAACATGATGTGGGAATGAAATAAAGGAGTGGCTGACTGAAAATGTTGAATGGATAATCTCAAATCAATGATAAAACACAATACCCAAAGGTATAGAAAGGAGCTTGAAAAAAATAGGATAGTTACTGAATATAAATAGGGGAAAATGCGTTTCTGCATTCTCCCCAGATTTCGACCATTACCGGAGATCAATTGGCGTTGCATCCGGTCAGTTCATTCAATGATCATGTCAAAATTATGAATTCTGCACGGGAATTTTTCATATTGCTGAAGCTTGTTGCAGTTTCATGATTGGCATAAAACAATATAAATTATGAAAATAAGCGGAAAGTCCTGGAAGGACTCGCATAATACACCTTCGTCAAAAATACTTTTATTGCCCTGCCTAACTGGAATTCTTCTGATTTCCTCCGTTCTGCAGGCCGGGGCAAAAAGAAGCGGCGAAGGACAAAATATTAACCTCCACCCTCATTCAAAGATAGCCGTTGTGGCAAATTTGATAACATATAATTTTCCTGGTGCTTCTTTTGCGATTTCAAATACCTCAGTCCTACGCTCGCGGACTGTTACAATTAAAGGAAAAGTAACTGATGAAAAGAATCTTCCCCTGCCTGGGGTAAGTGTTAGGTTAAAAGGAACTGCTCAGGTGGTATCAACAAATCCCGACGGCGAATTTCAACTGGTTACCGAGCTAAATCAGCCTACTTTGGTTTTTACCTATGTAGGTTATAAAACACAGGAGGTGGTTTATAAAGGCCAGCCGCTTTCTATAAAACTTGATCCTGATCAAAGTAAGCTTGAAGAAGTACTTGTGGTAGGATATGGTACGCAAAGAAAAAGCGATGTATTAGGCTCCGTAGCCACTTTTAATGCAAAAGCAGTAGAAGAGAAGCCGATATCAAGAGTTGAGCAGGCGCTTATCGGCCAGATGGCCGGCGTTCAGGTAAGACAGCAAAGCGGTACACCCGGAGCTGGTTTAAGTATCCAGGTACGCGGGGCTGGCTCAATCACGGCAGGTAATGAACCCCTTTACGTATTGGATGGCTTTCCTTTGGATGTAGCCAGTCAGAATGCCTCCGGAGGTATTTCGAACAGTCCGCTCGACAATCTTAACCCTAACGATATTGAGAGTGTTCAGGTATTAAAAGATGCTGCTGCGGGAGCCATTTACGGTTCGCGTGCCGCAAATGGAGTAGTGATTATCACAACCAAAAAAGGTGTTGCGGGCAAACCAAGAATTAATGTGAATGCCAACGCAGGTATTAGTTCGGTAGCCAGAAAGATCGATGTGCTTAGTGCTGATGAGTGGGTTGCCCAGGCAACAGAACTGGCCAACGCTGCATGGGTAGCTTCTGGTACTGGGAGAACTGCTGCCCAAACCAATGCTGAAAGAGCCGCTATTTTAGGCCTTGCTCCAGGTACCATTAACACCTCTTTTATGACCGATCCGAGATGGGCACAGCCCGGGCACCCCGGTCTTGATTATGTAGATTGGCAGGATGCCATCTTTACCAATGCACCTTATCAAAACTATGAGGTTTCAGCAAGTGGAGGAGCAGAAAATGTGACCTACTTTATTTCAGGTAACGTTCTTAACCAAAACGGAACGTTGATTAATTCCAATTTTAAAAATTATGGTTTAAGGGCCAATGTGGAAGCCAATGCGAGTAAGAAACTTAAATTCGGGATCAACCTTGCGCCATCTTATTCCGTTAATAATGCCCCTCCGGGCGAAGGTAAGGATAACCAGCTCATGAATGCTTTACAGATGGTGCCGGTAGTTGAAAGTTCGGCAGGCTTAAATTCTGGCGCTTACGGCAACAGCACCTACACATGGGCGAGCCCAAGGTTAATCAGTCCGTATGCCTATCTCGAAACTGCAATGAACAAGGTAAAAACCTCGAGATTATTGGCTTCAATATACGCAGATTATCAGATAATTAAAGGCCTTTCAGTAAGATCAAGCGTAAATTATGATAATGTTGATCGAAATACTTCAAAATATACATCCGATCAGGTTACCGTTGGTGCAGCATCAGCTTTATTAACGAATCCAGGTCTTTACTCAACCGGCTCTTACGCGGTAACCAAGAAACAAAACTTTCTTAACGAGAATACCCTTAACTATACCACAACAATTGCCGGTGTCCATAAGATTTCTGCCATTGCGGGGGTGTCGTACAATATAGTGCATACCGAAGGGGTAAGCCTTGCAACGGCCGGAGGTTTTGCCAACGATATCATCAAAACCCTTAGTAATGCCATTGCCAACGCTGCAGGGGTAACCACTACAGGAACTTCAACCGCAGCTAATAATACCCTGTTTTCGTACTATAGCAGACTTCAATATGCTTTTAAAGACAGATACCTTTTATCTGGTACCATTAGAAGAGATGCCTCTTCTAAATTTGGATCCGAAAACCGCTGGGGAACCTTTCCTTCGGTATCTGCCGGATGGAAAGTTTCAGAAGAATCTTTTCTTAAGGATGTTAAGGCCATCAGTGAGTTAAAACTAAGGTTAAGCTGGGGTAAATCGGGCAATAACAACATTGGCGACTATAATGCCATAAGCACCCTGGTAAATTCGAATTACGTATTTGGCGGCAATACACCAACAACGGCTACCGGGCAGGTGGTTTCGGGCCTTGCCAATAAAGCGCTGAAATGGGAAACATCCAACACCTATGATCTTGGTTTAGACCTCAGCCTTTTGGCCAACAGAATCAATTTCACCTTCGATGCCTATCATAAAAAGAATACCGATCTGTTGTTAAACCTGCCGGTACTATCTGCAAGTGGTTTCAGTACAAGTTTACAAAATATAGGTGCGGTGGTAAACAAAGGATTGGAATTCGGATTGAATACGGTAAACGTAAAAACAGCCAATTTCACCTGGACGATGAATGCCAACATTGCTTTTAACAAAAATGCCATAACCGATCTTGGTCCAACACATGCCGATATCGAAATCGCTTCTGCCTATAGCGGTAGCAATGCACCATATCTGCTAAGGGAAGGACTCCCTGCTTTCAGCTATTATATCACTAAAACCGATGGAATTTTAACGGCTGCAGATATTGCCAATCCGGCTGTGGCAAAAGTATCCGGACAGAAAGTTGGCGATGCAAAATACGTTGATACCAATGGCGATGGAAAAATCAGTGCTGCCGACAGGGTAGTAGGTGGCCAGCCTTCTCCCAAATATACCTGGGGCTGGACAAACAATTTTAAATATGGGAATTTCGACCTTGGTATACAGCTGTATGGTCAGCATGGAGGTTCGATACTTTCTTATCTGGGCCGTGCAATCGACTTTTCGGGAAGTACAACCGCAAATGTACTTGGCGTATGGAGAGACCACTGGACCGCAGCAGATCCCAATCCGGATGCACCAAGGGGCAGGCTGGGCGCAAACTATACTTATCCAAATGTAACCTCTGATTGGGTTTACTCCAGCGATTTCTTTCGGGTACAGAACATTACTTTGGGCTATAACCTGAAGGGATTGATCAAAACCCCTGGCATTTCCTCAGCAAGGATATTTGTAGCACTCGAAAACTATTTCTCCCATGACAAATATAAGGGGGGAGCGAATCCCGAGGCGCAGAATACGAACGTAAGTGGCGATGCAAGCTATGCAATATCAGGCGATTACGGTTCGGCACCATTAAGTAAAACAGCTTCAATTGGAATAAACATTGGCTTTTAGTAGAATAAGATGAAAACGAAAATATACTTAACCCTGTTCTCCGCAATACTGCTGTTGGGCAGTTGCGAAAAACAATTAAATCAAACACCAGAGTCGAGTTTGGCTACAGAGAATTTTTTTACGAATAATAACGACTTTCTTCAGGCTCTAAATGGGGTGTATTCCCAGTTGAGCAATTATCCCAGTCAGGCATTGTGGCTGGGTGAAACGCGCAGCGACAACTTAAATGCGACTTCTGATGGTAACCGCGATTGGGACGGGATCAATAATTTTACCCCGAGTATTACCACCACTGGGTTTATCACTACTGCCTGGAAAGCCAATTTCAATGGCATATATAATGCGAATACGGTTTTGGCAGCATTAGAAACCAAAGGAAGTGTGCTCACTGCCGCAAATGCAACAAGGTATGCCGCCGAAGTCCGTTTCTTAAGGGCATTTTATTATTTTTCCCTGGTACGGACTTTTGGCCAGGTACCATTAATATCGACCGTAAAGAGCGCTGTGGAAGTAGCAAGCATTCCACGTAGTCCTGTAGCCGATGTTTATGCACTGATCGAATCTGATCTGCAGTATGCGGCGGCCAATTTACCCGCAACTTTTACCGGAACTGATCTTGGAAGGCCAACTTCCTATGCTGCAAAAGGGCTGTTGGGACTGGTTTATCTTACCAAATCGGGGCCTACTTATGGCATAAACGGACCTGGCCTTAACAGCAATGAATATGATAAGGCTGCGGCTTTGTTCGATGCGGTACTTACCGGGAGTCCTTACAGTTTTGCCTCCAATTATGCATCAATATTTTCTTACACCAACGAAAACAATAGTGAAGTGGTGTTCGACATACAGTTTGCTTCGAGTTTAAACGGAGCAGGTTTTCCTTCCCATTTGGTGCCTGTAGCTTATTGGACCAGCAATGGGATTTCTAACAGTTTTGGAAATGGTTATGGAGCCAGTACTTTTCCGGTATCAAAAAGTTTGGTCAATTCTTACACCACCAATACGGTAAGCGGCACCGATGTGCGATATCCTTTCAATGTAGCCACTACCTATACTGCAGGTCCTTTTATTAAAAAATATATCGATGTAGCTAAAAAGGGCTTATCGGGAAGAGATTGGCCGATTAATTTTATCGTACTGCGTTATACCGATATTTTGCTCATGAAAGCCGAATGTATTCTTCATGGTGCAGCAGGTTCTCAGGCAGATGTTGATGCCAGTGTGAATAGGGTAAGGGCCAGAGCTGGAGTTGGTGCTTTATCTAACGTAACCATTCCGATTTTGATGCAGGAAAGACAAAGAGAATTTTTAGGGGAGGGACTTCGCTGGAATGACCTTGTGCGCGAAGGCCTGGCCATCTCGCAGATGAATGCCTGGAGAGTAGCCGATGCGATTACGAAAATTAATGAAATTGTACCGAACTATGTCATTTATCCGGTGCCTGCGGCAGAAATTCAGACTGCACCTGGCCTTTATACTCAAAATCCGGGCTATAACTAGTATATTATGCGAAGAATAAGGTTTCAATTCAATAAAATGATCAAAAGAAGTTTAATCATCATTGGTTTTTCGTTGCTGTATAGTGGAGCAATATTTGCCCAGCGAAAGGCTGGGCAAAAGCCCAACATTGTTTTTATTCTGGCCGATGATCTGGGTTATGGAGATGTTGGTGTTTACGGGCAAAAACAGATCCTCACACCCAACATCGATAAGCTGGCCAATGAGGGAACGCGATTTACCGATTTTTATGCCGGTGCTCCGGTCTGTTCACCCTCACGGGGATCTATTCTTACGGGTCTCAACACCGGGCATGCTACAATTAGGGGTAATGCAACCGAACAAGGAGGACTTGCGGGGAAAAAAGGGAAAAATGTGGTGTACCGGGCCAATCTTACCAAGGATGATTATACTATAGGAAACCTGATGCAGGATGCCGGTTATAATACTTCATTGGTTGGAAAATGGCATGTAGATGGATATGATTCGCTCGCTACACCTTTACAAAGGGGCTTCGATAAATTTTCGGGATGGCTGATTAATATTCCCTCAACTTATGCAAGCACCTATTGGCCTGATCACCGTTACATTAATGGAAAACTTGTAACAGTTGATCCTAATACCAATGCAAGAAAAGGCTATTATGAAACTAATATCTGTACAGATGAAGCACTGGCTTATCTGGAAACACAAAAAGATAACAAAAAGCCTTTCTTTTTAATGCTGAACTTTAATAATCCGCATTCACCGCTGGATGTGCCAGACCAGGCCATTTATAAGAATAAAAACTGGCCTGAAGATATGAAGACCTATGCGGCTATGGTGTATTATTTAGACCAGTCGGTAGGTAAAATAAAGGATTACCTGATCAAAAGTGGCCTGTCGGAGAATACAATTGTGTTTTTTGCATCAGATAATGGCCCAAGGTCGGAGCCTACCAGTCAGCTGAAAGCGGTATCCGAATTCTTTGATTCGAACGGTAAACTTAAAGGGTACAAAAGGGATATGTACGATGGAGGGATCAGGATTCCGTTTATTGCGTGGGCGCCCTTTATTAAAAATGCGCCGAAAACAAGTGATGTGCCTGGGTATTTCCCTGACATTATGCCAACTTTTGGAGAGATTGCCGGTAAAACTACCGGATTCCGTACAGACGGCACTAGTGTATATCCGGTTATTAAGGGCGGTAAGGTTAAAACCGACCGTTTTCTATATTGGGAGTTTTTTGAATTGGGCTTTGAGCAGGGCGTGCGTTATGGTCGGTGGAAAGGGGTGAAAAGACATCATAAACTCGAACTTTACGACATTAAAACAGACATTGGCGAAACCAATGATGTGGCTGCTGACCATCCTGATATTGTGAAGAAAATTGAGGATTATCTTTTAACCGCCAGAACAGATTCGCCTTACTGGACGGTAAAATAGAGGCAGTTTTCTCCATTTATGCTCGATCGGGAACTAACGGTTTATAATTAAAATAGTTTAAGAGCCTGTTTAAGTTTGATGCAATTATTTTACTTTATCTAACGTTTTTGTCACCCTGAGGGTAATTTATTGTATAAAAATCAATATAAATGATAGGAGAATTTAAAAGATTAAATCTCCTCCGATTATCGTCATCCGATAGCTATCGGATGCGAGAAGGCTTTTTCAGCCGACGAAGCAATCTTTATAGAAAGGATCACTAGTATGAAAGATTGCTTCGTCGTTCCTCCTCGCAATGACGACCTTTCTATGGAGGTCTGTCAATGGTAGCGGAGTCGATTGCTTTTAATATATCGAAAAACGGGTCTTCGACTACGCTCTCCACAGGAGTCCTTTGGACAGACTGACATACTAATAATTTATAATAAAATTTAAACAGGCGCTAAGTCTGAAGATGAAATGGAGCCCATTTTCATGTTTGGCTATTGGGTTGGGAATTGGTTTCTCTTAAACTCACTTGGCCTCATGCCATATTTCGATTTGAATACCGTCGAAAAATAATTTGGTGAGGAGAATCCGACCATATAGGTGATTTCTGCGATTGTATACCTTTCATTGATCAATAGAAATTTTGCTTTTTTTAGCCTTCTGTTTACGATGTAGTCCGTTACACTGCAATCCAGCAAGGCCTTTACTTTTCTGTATAGCTGAACCCTTGAAACCCCCAGGGCTTTGCTGATCTCCTCTACACTGAAATTTTCATTGCCTAGATTCTGCTCCACGAGACCGGAAAAATCATTTATAAATTTTTTATCCAGGCTTTTTGAAATAGGTTGCCTATTTCCGGAACTGATATCGCTTGTGTAATGAGACTTTAGCAGGAGTCTGTTTTTCATGAGGTTCCGCACAGTAGCCAGTAAATATTCATAATTGAAAGGTTTAACGATATAGGCATCTGCCATACTCTCGAAGCCATTGATCTGCTGTTCTACACTGCCCTGTGCGGTGAGCAGGATGATGGGAATATGGGATGTACGAATGTCGGATTTGAGCTTCTCTGTAATTTTCTTCCCCGAAAGATCTGGCAGTACCACATCGCAGATGATCAGATCTGGTACTTGCTCGTAGGCAGAAGTGATCCCGCTCTCTCCGGTATTTGCAATAAATACCTCGTATTCCTCATCAAGTTTCTCAGCCAGATAATGCAGAAGGTCTGCATTGTCTTCGATTATCAATACCGACCGTTCCTTTAATTCACGCAACAAATCATGGTTCTTTTCTCTCTTGAGATGCTCTAGTTCGCTCGTATAAATTTTCGCATTTTCATAAAGCTCTTCTCTTTCCGCCTGTTGGGTATGCTTCTCTTCTTCCCGAAGGTGTGATGACCCAAGGGGCAGGGTGACGGTGAAAATAGTACCGTGCCATTTCCTGCTTTCTACGGTTAGGTCTCCATGTAAAAGATTCATCAGTTCCTTCGAAAGGGAAAGGCCCAATCCAGATCCTTTTCTTGCGTTCGAGTCTGCCTGATAAAAATGTTCAAATATATGGAGGATTTCTTCCTGATCCATTCCAGGTCCATTGTCTTCCACTTTGATGGAGATATGAGCATCGTCTTTACTCACTGTAACGTGAACTATTCCATTGGCTGGAGTAAATTTTAGTGCGTTAGATATCAGGTTGAAAATTACCTTATCGAACATGTTAACGTCAAACCATACTGTTATATCCGATTCTTTAGTGAAGAGTCTGAGGTCTATGTTCTGTTTTTTTGCAGCGAGCTGAAAGGTCTCAATGATGTCAGTAATAAAATCTATAATATTGTTCGATGTCGATCTTATGCGCATCTTACCATACTCAATCTTCCTGTACTCAATGAGCTGGTTGATCAGGCGCAACAGGCGAAAAACATTTTTATTGATCAGCTTCAGGTTTTTTCCTGCAAGGGCATTAATTTTTTCATTATTAATCAGATCTTCCAGGGGAGAGAGTATCAAGGTAAGGGGCGTGCGGAATTCATGAGATATATTGGTGAAGAAGTTCAGTTTGGCCTCTGTCGCCTCTTTAGCCTTTTCAGACATCTCAATAAGCTTATTACGCTGGTTAAGGATTTCTAGGTTATTCGCCTCCAGGTTTTTGTTGATCTTCCTGTTTTCCAGTAGGGAGAAAAAAGCCAGTCCCCCGAAAACCACAGAGAGCACCAGCGTAACCACGGTGACGTTTAATGTAAGCTGTTGGTTGTCAAATAAAGAACGTTGTTCAGCCAGGAGTGATTGCTGCCGTTCGATATCTCTCTGCTGGCTGCTAAATTTATTCCACTGCAGTTTCATGAGCTGAACATTCGATGAATCTATCACCACAGACTGAAGGATATTTTCTTTGAGGATGGATTCTTTTCCAAGGATACGGAATGCTGTTGAAATTGCCTCTTTTCCTCCCGTTGGATAAAGCATACTGGCATCTATCACTTTGCCATCAATCATTTGAAGACCGCCCCCTTGTCCAGGTAGCGCATCTATCCCAATAATGGCCACCTTCCTTTTTATTCCGAGTTTATCTAACGCTTCCCTGGCTGCAGAAGCCATCTGATCATTATGAGCAAAAATTAGATCCGTGGTACGCAATGTCTCATTCATTTTCAACAGCTCGTCAATAGCGTGCGATTTTAACCAATCTCCATAGATCTGATTCGAAATCCTAATATTAGCAGATTTTTGGAGTCCTTCGGCGAATCCTCTCTGGCGCTCTATTGTGGGAGAGGAACCTGGAAGTCCCATAATTTCCATAATATTTCCTTTCCCTTTAAGCAGACCGGATACATACTGTCCGGCCATCTTGCCAATCTGATAATTGTCTGCACCGACATAGGCAGTATAAGCCGAAGATGATGTTTTCCTATCAATAATAACCACAGGGATACCACTATTATAAGCCTCTTCAACGATTGGAGTGAGCGGCCGGGCCTCGTTAGGAGATATAATCAACAGGTCAATATTCATTTTTAATAATTCCCCTACCTGTGAGATTTGTTTTCTATTGCTGTTGTTCGCATCTCTGTATACCAATGTGGCACCCGGATGCAACGAAAGCTCCATTTTCATCTCTTCCAGCATGGTTCTCCGCCACAGATCCGAGCCAACGCATTGTGAAAATCCTATAACATATTTTGCTTCCTTTTTCTTGTTGCTACAGCCACAAAGAATAGCCGTTAGGATGACCATTATAAGTATCCTATGAAGGAAGTGAAGTCTTGCGGTCATATTTATCATTTTAATAAGGGCAGTGTCTGGCACCGGTTGTATCTGGTTAGGATCCTGTTTGTAACAAAATAATTTTAAAGATAATCAAATTTGAAACTTTAATGAATTGGCGCTCGGCTGCGAGTGGTAGGATGAAAGGTGCAGATGCATCAAAATCTTAATATTGATGTTTCAAAAGTATAACTATATCAGATCAGGCAAAAATAATAAATTTTAATCATCTGTTAGTCAATGTTTTAACAGATGTTTCAAGATTGTATTTTTTTGGAACAGATTTGTTATCCTCCCTTCCTGTTTTTGACCAATTTGCAATCCTCAACCAATAAATAAACCCTTATGAAAAAACATTCCGTCCTGGCTTGGTCCATGGTCGTAGCCCTAGGCGGCTTTCTGTTTGGATTCGATACAGCCGTTATATCAGGAGCTGAAAAATCCATTCAACAGTTTTGGAACCTTTCAGCATTTTCGCATGGACTTACCATATCTATTGCACTTATCGGTACGGTAATCGGCTCTCTGGTAGGATCCCGCCCATCTGATTATTTCGGAAGAAAAAATACACTTTATTTCGTAGCTGCGGCATACTTACTTTCCTCACTTGGTACCGCGCTGGCAGATAATTGGTATATCTTTTTAGCATTTCGCTTTTTAGGCGGTTTAGGTGTGGGCATATCTTCTGTTACTGCTCCCATTTATATTTCAGAGGTGTCTCCGGCTCATAGAAGAGGGCGGCTTGTAGGGCTTTTCCAGTTCAATGTTGTACTGGGAATATTGATATCTTATCTTTCAAACTATTTGCTAAGCCAGGGAGGAGAGGCATCCTGGAGATGGATGCTTGGTGTTCAGGCATTTCCATCTATAATATTCCTTGTGCTAATCTACTTTATTCCTGAAAGTCCGAGATGGCTTATACTTAAGCGTGGTGCATACGATAAAGCATTGGAAATTCTACGCATCATAAATCCATTAAACTGTGATGAGGAGCTCGCCGCTATACAGAAATCCGGACAGGATATGCAGCGGGATAAATCTTCGGATGGACTTTTTTCAGGAAAGTACAACAAGCCTATTATCCTGGCCGTGCTGTTTGCTTTCTTTAACCAGGTATCTGGCATAAATGCCATTATCTATTACGCACCGAGAATTTTTGAAATGGCAGGGCTTGGTGCGCATTCTTCACTTTTATCAACTGTTGGTATCGGAATGGTCAATTTTATATTTACGCTTCTTGCGATCAATATAATAGATAAAGTTGGTAGAAAAACACTGATGCTGATTGGCTCTTTCGGACTGATCATTTCTCTTGGACTTGTAGCAGTTGCATTTCTAGGTGGTTCATCCAGTGGGTTTGAAATCCCGATTTATGTAATGCTCTTCATTGCTTTCTTTGCTTTTTCGCAGGGGGCAGTTATCTGGGTATTCATTTCAGAGATCTTTCCAAATCAGGTCAGGGCAAAGGGGCAAACACTCGGCAGTTCTACCCATTGGGTAATGGCGGCACTAATTGCATTCTGCTTTCCTTACCTGGCAGAGTCATTTGGAGGTGCAAACATATTTTTCTTTTTCTGTGCCATGATGGTATTGCAGCTGGTATTCGTTTGGAAAATGATGCCTGAGACAAAAGGGAAATCTTTGGAGCAGATAGAGACCGGAATTGTAATGCACTAAATAAAAAAGAAAGACAAGAATATGATCACACCTGCTATATGCTTTGGCGAAATATTATGGGATGTGCTGCCTGATGGGCGCATGCCAGGTGGTGCACCGCTAAATGTGGCCTATCACCTCAATAAGCTTGGCCTGTCCAGCAGTATCATCAGTAAAATCGGAGATGATGAAAACGGAGTGAAACTGGAACGTTTGCTTGATGGTTGGCAAATTAACAAAAGCCTCCTTCAGCGCGATACGATCCACCCTACCAGTGAAGTAATTGCCCGCGTGGGCAGCAGAAATGAGGTTTCCTATGAAATCGTGTTTCCCGTGGCATGGGATTTTATCGATCACCAGTCCATGATCGATAGTGCACTGAAGCCATCCACATATTTTGTGTACGGAAGCCTGGCCTCCAGAAATACGCTTTCCAGAGAGACGTTATTCAAATTCCTGGAAAGCGATGCGATAAAGGTATTTGATATCAATCTCCGCCCTCCTTTCTTTGATAAGAGCCTTTTGGCAAATCTGATGGAACGGGCAGATATCATAAAATTTAACGAGTCGGAGCTACATATGGCCCAGATTCTTTTCGGGGGAAGGTTCATAAATGAGAGAGAGCAGGTCCGTTTTATACAGGAACGCTTCAGTGTTCCAGAGGTAATCGTAACTAAAGGAGAATTTGGGGCTTCCTATTATAGAATGGATCAATCCTACCACGCCTGGGGATCTGAGGTAAAGGTTAACGATACCATTGGGAGTGGAGATTCATTTCTTGCAGCCTTCATTGCCAATCACCAATTGGGACTGGCACCAAAAACCATTATAAAAAATGCGATCGGAATGGGCGCTTTTATCGCCACCAAAAAGGGGGGCTGTCCGGAGTATGAGATTGAAGAATACAAAAAGTTTATTGACGAAATATTTTAACTGAACATTAATACTAACCAAATCTGAATTTTATGAGAAAAATTTTCCTTACCTGGCTTTTTGCCTGTATGGTAACGGGCCTGGCATTTGGCCAGACCAGGGTAATCAGTGGCGTTGTCACCGACAATGAATCCCTTCCTCTGGAGGCTGTAACTGTAGTTATCGTAGGTACCCAAAAAACGGTGACCACTGATGCTAATGGTAGTTTTAAAATTGAAGCTTCTGCCGGTCAGTCGCTTAGGTTCATTTATATCGGAGCTGAACCATTAACCATTCCGATTACTGCAGAATCGGCCAATCTTAAGGTCAAACTCGACATCGCGATCAATAAGCTCAACGAGGTCGTAGTAACAGGTTACCAAAAGGAACGCAAGAAAGACATCACCGGAGCGGTCAATGTAGTTGATGTTTCGAAGATCAGGGACATCCCTTCTGGTAATGCTGTAAAGTCTCTTCAGGGAAGGGTTCCGGGGGTATTGATTACCACCGACGGTTCTCCAACTGGCCAGGCAACGGTAAGAATCCGTGGCATTGGAACCCTGGGCAATAACGACCCGCTTTACGTAATCGATGGAGTACCAACCAAAAACGGATTGGAACAGCTAAACCAGAACGACATTGAATCTATTCAGGTGCTTAAAGATGCATCTTCGGCTACTATTTATGGATCACGCGCAGCGAATGGTGTAATCATCATCACTACAAAAAAAGCGAAAAAAGGCTATTCAAAGATCGACTTCAATGCCTCGACATCCATTCAGAATTACGCCACCAAACTTAAAACGCTTAATGCCGAGGAAAGAGGCCGTGCCTATTGGCAGGCGGCTGTAAACGATAAGGCCAACCCCAATAATAACCAGATTTATCAGTACGACTGGAATAATAACTTTAACAATCCTGTGCTTAACCGTGTAATCTTTCCAGAGTATATCGATGCGGCAAAGACTATGAAGGCTGCAGATACTTACTGGTTTGATGAGATTGCACAAAATTCGATTATTCAGTCCTATGATGCAGCCCTTTCCAATGGCGGTGAAAAGGGAAACAGTCTTTTTTCGGTGGGTTATTACGATAATAAGGGTATCGTAAAAGAGTCAAGAAGCCGAAAATATACTGCAAGATTCAATTCTGATTACAATTATCTAGACGGCAAGTTAAAGATTGGGGAGAATTTTTCAGCAAGCTACATTAAGAATGCCCAGATCCCATCAAGCGATATTCTATTTGCCTCGCTCGTACAGCAACCTATTGTGCCGGTATATACCACAAGCGGAGGATGGGGAGGCCCTGCGGCAGGAATGACCGATAGACAGAACCCGGTTAGACTAATAGAAGACAATAAGCAGAATGATTACAATTTTTATAGGCTCTTTGGAAATGCATATGCAGATTACCAGATTATTCCTGGACTGAACTTCAGGACAAATTTTGGTGTAGATTATAACGGTAGCTATCAGCGCCTTTTAAAAAAATCATATGTTTCGGGCTTTTTGGCTGATCCTGCAAACCAGGTTAGCAATGCACAGACCTATCAGGGTAATATCATCTGGCAGAATACCCTTAACTATAAGATCACCAAGGATAAACATAACCTGGAAATACTCGCCGGTCAGGAATACATAAAGAACATCAGTCAGGAGTTTTCTGCAAGCAGACAAGGGCTTGCAATAGAAAATATTGATTATGCCTACCTTAATGCAGGTAGTTCAAATACCCTCAACGGTGGAAGTGGGGCAGGAAACAAACTATTGTCTTATTTCGGTAAGGTCAACTATAGTTACAACGACCGTTATATCGCCTCTGTAACTTTGAGAAGAGATGGCTCTTCGCGTTTTGGTAAAGATAACCGATACGGTACTTTCCCAGCTTTCTCACTTGGTTGGAGGATGAGCGAAGAAAAGTTTATCAAGGATCTAGGTCTGTTTTCTGATCTGAAGCTTAGGTACGGCTGGGGACGGTCTGGAAACCAGGAAATCCCTAACAATGCTACACGCTCGCTATACTCTGCTATTTACGGGACTGACCCTACGTGGGACTTTGATAAAGGTACTGCATATGATATCACAGGTGCAGGCACAGGTCAGCTGCCATCTGGTTTTACCCTTATTCAACAGGGCAACGACAACCTGAAATGGGAGTCTTTAAGAGAGTCGAATTTTGGTTTGGACTTTGGTTTATGGAACAATAAACTTACTGGTTCTGTTGATTATTTTATTAAGAAAACCTCAGATATTCTAATCAGTCCCGCTTACCTGGCTATACTTGGAGATGGAGGAAACAGGTATAGTAATGGGGCTTCGCTTCAGAACAAGGGGCTTGATGCGATTCTTACCTATGAAGATAAGATTGGTGATGATTTTAGCTTCAGCCTGACGGGTAACTTTTCGCTCTACAGGAACAAGGTGACCGATCTGCCTAAAGATGTACTGGCTTCCTATCCAGGCAATGGTACCGACAAAAACGTACTCGGAAGGCCGATAAACTCCTATTTTGGATATGTTGCCGATGGCCTCTTTACTTCACAGGCAGAAGTGGATGCTTATGCCAGCCAGCCTGGAAAAGGATTAGGCAGGATTAAATATAAAGATTTAAACAATGATGGCGTGATTAACGATCTGGACCGCGACTTTATAGGCGACAATAGTCCTAAATTCACCTATGGACTGAATGTTTCCCTTAGCTATAAGAACTTCGATATGAGTTTTTTCCTACAGGCCATCAATGTGGACGTGGTGAACGACTTTAAGACCTACACCGATTTTTCTTCACTTTGGACAGGTACGAACTGGGGCAGCAGGACACTTAATGCCTGGAGTCCTTCAAATCCAGGTTCTACCATTCCTGCGCTCACGCTTGTAGACCGCAATAATGAAGGAAGGTTTTCTACTTACTTTATTGAAAACGGATCTTACCTCAAGCTGCGCAATCTGCAGGTTGGTTATAATCTTAAAAAGGCACTGAATATGAAAATACAGAACTTCAGGATATTCGTTCAGGGCAGTAACCTGTTTACCATAAAGAGCAAATCTTTTACTGGTACTGATCCTGAGATTCCCAATTATGGATTTCCTGTGCCGGTTGTTGGTACCCTTGGGGTAAATATTACATTGTAAAATTAGATATATCAAAAGATGAAAAAATTAATATATATACTGGCATTCTTCGCTACCCTATTCTTCTCATGCGAAAAAGCACTTGACGAGCCAGCACAGGGCGTAGTTTCGGGGGATGATCTGAATACTCCTGAGAATATTGATAAAATGGTTATTGCAGCTTATTCTGCACTTGGAAATGATCACTATACTTCTCCATATTCCAGTATGTGGCCGTATGGAAGCGTTCGTGGAGGAGACACCTATAAAGGAGGGGATGGCCCCGGGGATCTGTCAGAGTTCCATTTGTTTGAAACATTTTCCCTTAACAGGCCTGATAATGCGCTTATCGACCAGCTTTGGTTCAGGCTGTATGTTGGTGTCGGTCGAGCCAATGATGCGTTGAGAAGAGTTAATGCCATGTCTGCCACTGATTATCCAAACAAGGTTCAACGCCAGGGAGAACTTCGCTTTTTGAGAGGACATTTTTATTTTCTGCTAAAGATTCTTTTCAAATATGTTCCCTTTATCGATGAGAATATGGCAAAGGCCGACTATCCGTCGATTTCCAACA
>NZ_LMZQ01000018.1 GCF_001442625.1 Pedobacter ginsenosidimutans
GAATTCAACTCAGGCGATCTCTTTTGAACAGGATCTTGTCGCTAAAAATCTGATCACCCCACCAAATTCAGCCAGCCCGTTCGGACAGCCCGTAGCTAATGTAACCGACCTGATTTTCAAGCTCAGGGCCGGAACAATAACCCAGGCTGCCTATGATGCCGCTCTTAGCCGATATAGTTCGATAGATAGCCGGGATCAGATATCTCAATACTTGATAAGGCCATCAAACAACCAGCAGTATGATTTATCGGTAAGCGGCGGCGGAAAAAGCAGTGACTATTATTATTCCGCCTCTTATAGCAAAGAAAATCCTCAAACAGTAGGTGTTGATGGACAGCGTTTAACGATAACTTTGAACAACAATTTCAAAATTTTCAAAGTGGCCACCTTATCAACGAATGTAAGAGGTTCCTTCTTTAAATTCAATAATAATGGTCAATCGCTCAACACGTTATTTGGTCCCTCATCATCAACTTTTATGCCTTATGACAGGTTGTTAGACGATCAGGGAAATCGGATAGGTTTCGGTAGGCAATACTACTCGGGATGGACCAATTCGCTGCAGAGCCGGGGGTATCGCAACTGGCTTTACAATCCTTTGGATGAGATCGATAATGCGGACAATACCCAAAAAGATAACAATTATACGATCAACCTCAACCTGAACGTACCGATTTTTAAAGGTTTATCAGCGAATGTTTTTTATGGCAACGAAAGAAGCTTTAGTCAAACCCGGAGTTATTTTAATGAAAGATCCTATTATTACCGAAACTTTATCAATACTTATACACCGCTACCTTCAAACGGTAATGCCCAAAATTCTATTGGTTTACCGATAGGCAGTGGGATTTTGAGTAATATAAACACCTCCGGCAACAACTACAGCCTTCGTGGCCAGCTCAATTTTGATCATATTTTTGCTGGTTTACATCAATTGACTGCTATTGCAGGATCAGAAATTCGCCAGACCAAGATAGGTCAAGGGTCTAATACGCTGTATGGTTATAATACCGGTACAGGACTCTCCAGACCTGTGGATTTTTTTACACCATATCAAACGATACAAGGCTTTGCCAGTAGTTTGGGCAGTGCGCCAACCCAACAGGATAAAACACGAAGATATTTATCGTACTATGCCAATGCTGCCTATACCTATGCCGGTAAGTATACCGTTTCCGGAAGTGCGCGCTATGATGACTACAACAATTTTGGTGTCGATCGCAAGTTCAGGGCAACACCACTATGGTCAACGGGATTTAAATGGGATGTAAAAAAAGAACGCTTTTTAGCCAAAGCCGGATTTTTAAGCTCCCTGAGTATAAGGGCAACCTATGGGGTGAATGGTAACATATCTACCAATATCTATCCCTTCACCTATATCGGGTTAGGTAGCGCAGATTTGACCACTGGTCAGCCTTATGCGTTTCTGGTCGCACCTGCTAATCCGGAATTGAGATGGGAAAAAACATACGTGGCCAATCTGGGTATTGATCTTGGTCTCTTCAACAGCCGCTTATTTGCAACTGCAGATATTTACTCGAAACGGGGAAAGGACTTATTTTATGAGTTTCCGATCAACGGGACATACGGCGTTACCACACTTAATCGAAACTCAACCAATTTATCCGGAAATGGCATTGATTTGAGTGTCAGAGGTACTATTGTTCGCAAAGGCGACTTTGAATGGAACAGCGGAATCAATTTTGCGTATAACACCAATAAAATCACCGATGCAAGATTTGGAATCACCTCATCCTTCTATTCTAATCCTGCATTTGGCGCCAATCTAAATGATTATCCAACGGATAAGATATTTGTATACAAAAATGCTGGACTAGATCAAAATGGGCTTACTCAGGTGTACAATGAAAATGGTGCGAAAATAGCGGCAAACCAGAATATTACATCGATAAATGCATTGCATTACGCGGGAAGAAGAACTGCACCTTATTTTGGAAACTTTAATACATCTGTTAAATTTAAGGATATCACACTAATGGCGGTTGCCTCTTACCAATTCGGTAGTGTGTTTCTCAGACCAACTGTCAGTTCCTACCCTTCGGCAAGAACAGGTGTAAGGTATGATTTGCATGAGGATGTGGCAAAACGTTGGGTAAAGGCCGGAGATGAGGCATTCACCAACGTACCCAGTCCGGTAGGCAATTTCGCTGCCCAGAGTTTATTGCGTTACCAACAATCAGATATC
Organism: Pedobacter ginsenosidimutans; assembly: GCF_001442625.1. GTDB lineage: Bacteria > Bacteroidota > Bacteroidia > Sphingobacteriales > Sphingobacteriaceae > Pedobacter > Pedobacter ginsenosidimutans. The sequence continues at coordinate 2,207 of NZ_LMZQ01000018.1, forward strand.
AATGTATTAAAGGGCGATTATATACGACTTCGCGAGCTATCGGCGTCATATCAGTTGCCGATTGAAAAAATAACGTCTTTTGTCAGAACAGCAAATTTCACATTTGCTGTGAGAAATTTAGGGCTTTTATGGAGAGCAAACAAAGAGGGCATCGACCCGGATTTTATTGCTGGTCTTAGTTCTACAACCCTGGGCCTTCCATCTGCAGTTTCTTATAATTTTTCTTTAAATGTTAACTTCTAATCCTTGGCAATCATGAAACTAAAAAATATAATTATATGCTTTTCTCTCATTGCAACGGCAATGACTGGCTGTAAAAAGTATGTAGACATCAAAACGCAGGGAAACCTTGTACCCAATCAAACGATCAATTACCGCTACTTGCTTAACAATACTGCTGCATTTGAGAATATACAGAATCTATCCGACTTTGCCTCATCTGATATTGATATTAATGATGCCGCACAACAGACGGCATTAACCGGATCACAATTTTATTCTTATCTGACAGGAAGTTATAACTGGAGACCCGTTATTTTTCCATTTGGATCTACTTACGAGCAGGACCAGAGTTGGAATACGCTTTACGCTATAATACTAAACTGCAATACCATAATCAATGAGCTTCCGGCAAGTGATGGGACTCAAGAGGAGAAAAAGGCATTGGAAGCAGAAGCTTTGGTCCATCGGGCAGATGCATACCTAAACTTAATCAACACTTATGCCAAGCCGTATGTTAGATCGTCTGCAGGTTCTGATCTTGGCGTGCCGCTGATTTTGGTGCAAACGGTCAGTCAATCTTTGAAGAGGGCCAGCATTGAAACGGTGTACAATCAAATCATTAACGATCTTTTGCAGGCGCTACCAGCTTTACCAGCTACACAAGCCTATAACACGCTACCAACCAAAGCATCTGCTCACGGAGAATTGGCCAGGGCATACTTAATGATGGCAGATTACCCAAATGCTTTAAAATACGCAGAAGAGGCATTAAAAATTAGGAGTACCTTAATCGATTTATCGGCTATAACTGCCGTTAACACCTCAAACTATCCAAGAAGAATTGCAAATCCAGAAATCATGCTATCAAAACTTCCCATTGGAGGATCATTGACATTTGCACCTTCAGTATTAAAATTGAGCGACGAATACCTAGCGGTATTGGGTACCAAAGATCAGCGTTATACACTTTTTACCGTTCCAGCAGCAACAGTTTCCGCTACCTATACAGGAAGATTTTTTTATAAGGAAAGCGTAACCGGTGAGACCAGAAACGAGGGCGTTTCAGTACCTGAGATGTTGCTTATCCGTGCTGAATGTTTTGTACGTACGGGGAATATTTCTGAAGCGATGAATTCGTTGAACACCTTAAGGATCAAAAGATTCAAACCTGCCGATTATGTGCCTGCTACAGCCAATAACAATACTGATGCCCTGATAAAAGTGATTGATGAGCGTAGAAGAGAGTTTTTTGGAACCATGCTAAGGTGGTGGGATATGAGGAGGCTGAACAATGAAACAACTTTCCAAAAAACGTATACCAGAAACTTTGGAGGTGTGATTTATACATTGGCGCCAAACAGTAACCAATATACATTTCCAATCGCGGAATATCTTCGTAACCTCAATCCAGAACTCGAGCCAAACCCCTAACCCACGTATACCACAACACGGATAATATCCAGAATTAATCAATAAAAAATGATACACAAAACCCTAACCTTTTTACTCTTTATTGCCCTCTCTATCAATGGATTTTGTCAGCGCACCGATAATTTCAGGTCGCTGCCTGAAAAGCCCTATAACGGAAAAGCCCTGACTGTTTTCTATAATCCATCAGGCACACCGCTACAGAATAAGGAATCTGTTAACGCGGTGGTATATAAATATACCGATTATAAGTGGGAAGCGGCCGACGTTAAATTTGTCAAGGCTGGAAAGGAATGGAAATCAGATTTACAGGTTCCGATCAATACTGGAATACTTGCCTTTAAATTCGTTTCAGGAGATTCCATCGACAACAACAAGAATTTTGGCTATTTTATTATGCTCAATGATAAGGATAGACCAGGGAAAATGGCCCCTGGAGGATATATTGGATGGGGATTTGCAAGATCACCGAACTATGGTAAAAATATTCCCGGATACATCAACTTTAAAGGAATCAGTGATACCGCGACATATCATTGGCTAAACCAGGAGATTTTGAATAACCAAAAATCGAAATCACTATTGGCCAGGGATTATGCTATAGCCCTTTCCTCTTACATGGGAGAGCATGCTGCTCCTAAATTGGTTTTAGCCACTAAGTACCTTACCCGTACGGATGCTAATGAGTCGGAACTGCTCGATGCAAGATATATCAGTGCTATCCTTATTCGGGATAAAAATCTAACAGATTCTATCAATATGGTAATCAGCCAAAAGTTTCCAAATGGGAGTATAGCACGGCTTGCAGCATTCAAAAAATTGTCCTCAATCAGAGATATTGACTCACTGTTGGTCGCCTCTGAGGATTTTCTTTCAAAATTCCCTGAAGCAAATACAAATGCAAAGTTTAATCTGGAAAATAGAATCAATTATGGTGTTATATATCAGAACCTGATGGTTTTTGGAAGGTTGAAGAAAAGGCCAACTGATTACGTGGGTAAGTATATCGATTCCTTGCCATATAATATGCTTACCTCAGTTTATTATAAGCTTATAGGCATTCCTTATCACAGAAAAGAAGGGGATCTGAAAAAAATTGCTGAAGACTCTGATCTTTTTGTAAAAAGATTCGAATACTTCAAAGCCAACCAGCCGGCATCGATGGCCTATCTTTCTCCATCAGAGTGGAAAAGTGAATACCAGAAAACGTTTGTTGCCACCGTCTCTTCAGATCACATTGGGCTCTTGAATTATCAGAAAAGATACCAGCAGGCACTTCAATATGCAAAAGAGGCACAGGCCATTTTAGACTACAACAATGCAGAGATAAATAACCAACAGGCATTAAGTTTAAAGATGTTAGGTCTGAACAAGGATCTGCAGGTGCTTTTGAAAAAAAGTATGTTCAAGAATCAGAGTTCTACAGAAATGATTGCGATGATTAGAGAGGCGTTCGTTAAAGAACGTGGTTCAGAGAAAGGTTTTCAGGAATATTTGGAAAACATGAAAAACCCGGCCGACAAAGAAAAGGAGCTAAAAGATATCATGGAAAGCATGATCAAGAAAGAAATGCCAACCTGGAGTATGAAAGACCTTAATGGCAAGACTGTTAATTCGAACGATCTCAAAGGGAAAACCGTAATCCTCGACTTTTGGGCCACATGGTGTGTTCCTTGCAAAGCTTCCTTTCCGGGAATGAAACTAGCTGTAGAGAAATATAAAAATGATCCGGATGTTGTATTTTATTTTGTAGATACAGAAGAAAGAGGTGATACTTATAAAACAGAAAATGCGAAATACATCAAAGATAACAATTATCCCTTCAACGTGCTATTTGATAATCGATTGGAAGGCATGAAGACCAATTCGGAAGTGTTTAATAAGATTTGTAAAGCATTTACCATCTCTGGCATACCCCAAAAGCTGATCATAGACAAAAATGGGTACGTGCGGTTCATTTCCGTAGGTTTCAGGGGAAGTGCTACAGGTTTGGCTGATGAGATGACGGCGTTGATTGAAATGACTAAAAAAGCAGAATAACAAAAAAATGAATAAGATCAGATTGCTCATTGCCGCATTGGCAGTATTTACGCAAACATCCTTTGCACAGAATTTTATAGATAAGGAAATCACATTCAAATCACCGGATGATAGCATCTCCTATGCAGGTACCTTGTCAATCCCTGGGGGAAATAAAAAAAGCCCGGCCGTCGTTATCATTTCCGGAACGGGAAGGCAGGATCGTGATGGCCTGATGGCGGGTCACAAGATCTTTAAGGAAATCGCCGATAGCCTTGCGAATCATGGATACGCCGTTCTTCGGTTGGATGACAGAGGTGTAGGTAAAACGACAGGAGTATATGAACATGCAACTACTGCCGATTTCGCAACTGACGCTTTATTGGCCGTAAAATACTTAAGATCTGTACCTCAGGTAGACGCCGGTAAAATCGGTCTCATCGGGCATAGTGAAGGTGGGGCGATCATGTCGATCGCTGCTTCCAAAAGTAAGGATATTAAGTTTTTGATCAGCCTCTCAGGCCTGGCAATGAATGGGTACGATGCCCTGATTTCGCAAAATGAGAGTATAGTCAACAATTCTACCTTGCCCGATTATGATAAGGCCAGATCCAACGACATTAATGAACGTATGTTTAAAACGGCATTGAAATATGCAGATTCGGCTAATATGGAGGCAAAATTGAATGAAACCTACAACACATGGAAAGTAAAGGATGATGCCTACTTCAGGACTCTGAATATTAAATTCGATCATTTCCGTTTTCCGGTCTACAGTTTCGTAAATTATGCGATAGGACCTTGGTACAGGTATTTTATCAAGTACGATGCAGCTAAAACGATGGCGAATATTAAAGTCCCTGTGTTAGCGATAAACGGGGATAAGGATAACTATGTGGTTCCCGAGGCAAATCTTCAAAACTGGAGGAACTATATTGCGGCTGGCGGCAATAAAAACGTAGAAACACATTTGCTGAAAAATGTCAATCACTTGTTATTGCCGTGTATCACCTGTAATCAAGCCGAGATCCCAAATATCAAAAGCGGTGTTTCGCCCGAAGCTTTTCACATCATCTTTTCATGGCTAAAAAAAACAATTAAATAATGAAGAAATCTATTCTAATAACAGCACTGTTTTCTTTACTGTTCATCAGTGCCCAAAGTCAGATATTAAAACCAATAAAATGGTCTTATGCAGCAAAAAAAACAGGTGCCAACACGGCAACAATTTTTATTAAAGCAACAATCGACCAAGGATGGCATTTATATTCCCAGTTTGTAAAAGATGGAGGACCAGTAAAAACCACATTTAGTTTTAAGCCTTCAAAGGAATACTCACTTGTGGGCAAGACGCTGGAGCCAAAAGCTATAATAAAATATGAGGATACTTTCAAAATGGATGTAAAATATTTTGAACACAGTGTGATCTTTCAACAAAAAATTAAAACTAACGGAAAAACAGCGATGGTGAAAGGAACTGTCGAATCGATGGTGTGCAACGACAAGCAGTGTCTCCCCCCTGAAGAAGTTAGTTTCAATGTGGCGGTCAAATAGATTGAGCGCTTCAACAGGATATTCAAAACCTGTAATATTCTCAAGCAGTCGCAGTTGAATGACTTATTCAGCCTCCGGGGGGTGAATAACATTTATAAATAGCGATTATGATTAATTTAATGATAAATCATAATAATATAAGTTAGTTGATGACAGATTAAGGGGAAGAGCTGGATGGCCTTTCCCTTTTTAATACTGTCTGTTTTTGATTTTTGTCTCTTCAAATCAGGATGCTCGGGCCGTTTGATTGACTTTGTATGTTCAACCTGAACAGCTTCTGCCTTGTATTCACTTATTAGCGTTGTGTAACGGGCGGATTTCCGGTCAGATGGCGCTGCAAAATTATTGGGTGTTCCGGCGACCACATTAAATTCGAAAATCAAAAAGCTTGGCCTGGCCAAAAAACACATTTATTGATAATCTTTGAAGCAATGGTGTTTGTGCTTATTCTTTTGAGCATTGCTTACAGAAATGGCGATATCTCCTGAACTTTTCCAAAGATATCGCCATTTTTTCTGACATAACGACTGGTCTAAATATCCAATTCGAAAGATGAGCGGGATGCTCTATCTGCCTGATCTAATAAATCAGCATCGTGTTCAGCAGCGCTTTCATCACTAATGATCGTACTTTGATTCAGGGCATCTTCTTCACTTGTTAATGCATCTTCCTTATCGTCAGAAAGTTCTTCTTTATTTGGGTCTATAATCATGGCTTTTTTATTTAAAGATAACCATTTAAATTAGTTTAAGCCACTCTTTTTTACTTTTTAATGCATTGAAAAATTCATCTCCTGATCATTTATTTTTAATAAAAAAGTATACCTGAATCTTATTATAAATTCACTTTATCTCGTCAATGTTTTATTGTTTATTTTTTTAAGTTTTGTTTTACAGTTCTTTGCGGGTTGGTTTGTTTTTTGGTAAATTAACGCGTCATTCAAAAAGAACAAATGATTATGGATAACGATTATTTAAAACATATCGGAGAAATGACTTCACTTTCCGAAGTGCTTAATGCCCTGGTTAAACAGGGCTATACTTTAGATTTCAATCTGAAAAGTAGTCAGTTGAGTGGCGGAGAAAATCCGATACAGGAATTTCCAGAGCAATTTTTGATTGATAGACATTATCGTTTTGAAGGAGAATCAGATCCAGATGATGAGGCTATTGTTTATGCCATATCCTCTATTGATGGTAAAATAAAAGGAATCTTTGTAAATGGTTATGGAACTTCATCGGAAAGTACTGGTGATGAGTTGATTAAGCAATTAAAAGCCCGAACTGATTAAGAACTGCTCATGAACAAGTTAAAACTATATGGTAAACCAGATTCTCCTGAAATTTACCCCATCAGAGACTTTTTAAAACGAAGTGTTATCGATTTCGAATGGTTTGACATTACGCATGATGATTTGGGCTGGGGCCAGGGAATTACCTCATTTAATAATCCCGATAAGCAACCTGTAATCGAATTTCCTGATGGCAAAGTGATCGTAAATCCAAGCTTAGAGCAGATTGCCTGTAATCTGGGCTGGATTACCGAACCCAAATATGCAGAATATGATCTTTCGATTTACGGTGCTGGCCCGGCGGGACTAAGTGCTGCGGTTTATGCTGCATCAGAAGGGCTGAAAACTATCCTTATTGAACGTGAGGCCATTGGCGGACAGGCAGGTACAAGCTCGCTGATCGAGAACTATCTGGGGTTTCCTGAAGGAATATCCGGGGCAAACCTTGCTGAAAGGGCCAGGCAGCAAGCACTAAAATTTGGTGTCGAGATTTTACTTTTAAAGGAGGGGATCAAAGGTGCTTTTTATGACAATAGAATCCATGTAGATTTTGCAAGCGGCGAAAAGCTGGTCGCAAAGTCAAATATCTGTGCAACCGGAGTGGAGTATGCCAGATTGAATCTCCCTGACGAGGACCGGTTTTTTCATAAAGGGGTTTATTACGGTGCCGGTGCAAGTGAGGCTTTTTTCTGTCAGGATAAAGACCTTTACATTGTTGGCGGAGGAAACTCTGCCGGACAGGCCGCTACCTATTTTTCTGGCTTTGCCAAACGCGTTTTCATGGTGATCCGGAAAGGTAACCTTGCAGATACCCTATCTGAATACCTGATTCAGCGGATAGCATCTATTAAGAATATTAATGTCCTGTATTATGCTGAAGTAGTGGCACTGGAGGGTGATGATTATCTGGAGCGCATCAAAATTGTAAACAGTCAGGATGGAACAGAAGCATGGCACAACACCTCAAAACTATTCATCTGTATAGGGGGAAAACCCAATACCGAATGGGCTGTTGAAACTGCGATTTGTAGGGATAGAAATGGATATCTTTATACAGGTAACGATTTGCTTAGCCTGGATCAATATAAGATGTGCTGGGAACTGGAGCGGCCACCTTATCATCTAGAAACTAGTGTCCCAGGCTCTTTTGCTGCCGGCGATGTTAGGTTTAATTCGGTAAAAAGGGTTGCATCGGCCGTAGGCGAAGGTGCCATGGCAGTAACTCAGGTTCATCAATATTTATCAAAATTGTAATTATGGAAAGTAACAGCATATGCAGTCACATTGAGGCTGTAAAAGAATTAAAAACTGCAAAAGAACGTGTTTGTGAAGCCTGCATAAAACAAGGTACGGATTGGGTGCATCTTCGTACCTGCCAAACTTGTGGCATTACCTTATGCTGTGATTCATCGCCAATGCAACATATGTCGCATCATTGCCGGGCAGAAAAACATCCTGTTATAATCTCATCAGAACCAGGAGAACGATGGATGTACTGCTTTCTGGATAATGAAATGGCTGAATACTGATTTAAATATGATAAAAAGGGTGGCTTTTGGTTTAAAACGTCTGTTTTAATTTTTGAAAAACCTCCCATTTCGATCAATTCGTCCACAAAATGGTTCGAATTACGCACCGCCACTGACCCCTAACGGTAAAAACATTAATTAACTGCTGAAAATAGAGCGTAATTTACTGTTTTTAAATTATTTACAATTTACTTTGTAAGTTTTTTTGGTTCGATGTTGTCGAATTCTAATTTATAAGTTTGCCCAAAAACTTCTTAGTTTCAAATGGAGGATATGGAAAACTACAGCAAACTAAATCAACTCGAGTTTTGTAGCCTTACCAATTAGCATTGCCGTGTTTTTTACATCAAATTTTTCCAGCAAGCTTTTTCGATGTGTATTTACGGTTGGGATGCTAATGAAAAGTTTTTCAGCTATTTCTGCATTGGTTAGTCCTTCTGCGATTAACAATAGCACTTCTTTTTCTCTTCGGGTAATTAAGAGCTGATTGGGCTCAGGTTTCCTCAATGCGCTTAAGACTTCGAAACTATAATATACTTTGCCCTTAAGTACACTACTTATCGCTTCCAACAGCTCTTCTTTTGTCGCATTTTTTAATACATAACCCAAAGCACCATTATCTATCATGTTTTTGATAATGGCCTGCTGATTAAAGGTGCTAAGGCCAAGTATGGCTATGGAAGGATATAATTGTTTAACTTCTTTACATAAGTCTATCCCGCTTTTATCGGGAAGGTTTACATCCATTAGTATCACATCAGGTTCGTGCAGTTTAAGAAAACTAAGGCATGATGCTGCGTTGGTGGCATGTCCCATCCAATCGAGTGTTTTTTCGTTTTGCAGTAAAGAACGAATGCCTTCTATCACCATGTAATGGTCGTCTACTACAAAAATGCCTATTTTCATTTCCTGCTGTTAAATAGTAATTTCTATCATTATTGAAGTGCCTTTGCCAGGAGCAGATTGCAAATCTATTCTACCTTTTAAAAATTCAACACGATTTCGAATATTTAACCAACCCATTCCGGCTGATTGTTTCAACCGTTCAGTATCAAATCCATTTCCATCATCTTCTACCGTAACGACTAATAATTTTTCCTGCTCTGATTGATGAAGTTGCACCAGTACATTTTTGGCATTGGCATGTTTTATCGCATTGTTAAGTAGCTCTTGGATAATGCGATAAATGGTAATTGATGTAGTTTGTGGTATGTCTGCCTGGTGCATCCCTACCGATTGGTAATTTACATGCAGTACGCCATTGCGATCCATTTCCTCGCAATATTCTTTCAGTGCAGTATCCAGTCCATATTTTACTAGTATTTCAGGCATCATGTTGTGTGCAACACGGCGCATTTCTTTAATGGAACTATCTAACATATCAATGCTTCGTTCAAAAGCATGTACATTATCAGGAGTCATTATTAAGTTTTCTTTCATATTATTTAATGAAAATTTTATTCCACTCAGCATCCCACCAAGCCCATCATGCAGATCTTTGGCTAGTCGGGTGCGTTCTTGTTCTTCGCCTTTCAGTACGGCTTCTGTGGCAGTAAGTTGTTTTTCTGTTTCTAATTCATCGATTTTTGCCTGTTGCAATTTTTGCCGATGCTTATAGTTAAGATAGCTTAGTATGGAAATGGCAAGAAAAGCAATGGTTCCAGCGATTAAAAAGTAATTAAGAATATTTTTTTGACGTATTTCTGCTGTTTGTAACTTTATTTGGCTTTCTTTTTTTTCTGTTTCAAATTTTACTTCTTCATTGGCGTGTTTTTGAGCCATCGATTCAGTAAAAATATCTTCTTTAATTTTTGTGGCTTCTCTTTGATATTGAGATGCTAAAGCATAATCATGCTCCGCATACAGCACATTAGAGAGGCTTTGTAATAGTGTTCCTCTTGCTTCTTTATAATCATTGGTCTTGCTGATATCCAGCGCCTTAATAAGTAATTGTTTGGCTCTAGCGTATTGATTTGTTTTAAAATAATAGACAGAAAGATTTTGATAGCAAGACATAATATTGAAGTTGTCCGCTATTTTAGTGGCTGTTGCCAGTCCTTTTTCTGCGTAATATTTTACCTGTTCCAATTTGTTTTGCCTATCCATAATTTCTACCATCCCTTCACAATTCATCGCCACAAAACTTGGAAAGTTGTATTTATCGCAGAGCGATAAGCTCTCTTTATATGCTTCAATTGCTTTTATATCCTGTCCCAGCGCATCGTAGGCATTGCCCAGATTTAGTAAAGTAGAAGTCAACTGTTGGTAATTCTTAATTTTTCTATCGAGGTATTCTGCTTTTTTCCCAAATTCAATGGCTTTTTTATAGTCTTTTATCATCAGATAGTTTGCGGCCATACTGGCATTCAAAGTGGCCCTTGTTCTGGATGAAGTGTCCAGCCGTTCTATAATACGTACGCCTTTCAGGCTATATTCAATCCCTGTTTCATAATCCGATTTGAAATTGTAGCGTTCTCCCAATGTAAAGTAGGCAATGCCCATGCTTAAAGAATCCTTCATTTCCGTGGCAATTTTGAGAATCTGTTTGCCATACCATATCGCCGAATCGTGTTGCGTAAGCGTTGCAAATAGGTACATCATTCTTTTATTGTACTTCAGTTTGCCTGCAGTATAGTTAAGACTATTACTTAGGCGCCCACCTTCTTTGGCATAGGTCATAGCCTTTTTCATATCGTGGTCTTCATATTCCAGGGTAAGGGCAAAGAGTAATTTTACCTTACTTGTATCTTCTTTCGACTTATTTAATAACCTTTTAAGACTATCAATTTTTTGTAGGTCTTGACCAGGGCTATTTAGAAAACAAAATATGATAAAAAGGCTTGTGAGTAGTTTTTTCATCAGAACATAATAGTCTATAAAAGTAATGAAGCTATCTTGGCGTAATGATCTCTGATTAAGACGTTTGCTCGTGATGATTTCATATCCTAATTTACATTTTTCTTCGATGCAAATAAAATAATATGAACTCGTATTTCATATCCTCTTTTTTAATGATTTTTTAAGAATATACCTGTAAAATCATCTTTTTTAATGATTGTCCAGTCTTGTTGTTCAATCTACTTTTACATCATAAAATCTAAAAACCCATGAAAAAAATATTCATCTTATTCTTATTCATTGCAGGTGCAACAGGTAGCAATGCACAAATAAAAAAAATTGATTCAAGTGGGGTGGTTAGACCAGTTATTAACCCTAAGGTTAAAGGACAAATCATTGTATCGACACCGCAGCAAACCAATACTACGCCAACAACAAATGTTTCAATGGTTCCGCCCAAGCAAACGGCAACAGGCATGTTATACACACCTGCATCAACCACAACGCAAACGCCAAATCAGCCCATTACGGCAACGAATCCGACTCCTACACCAACGGCCCTTCCTGATATGGTTATTACAAATATTAGCTTTTCTCCCAATACAAGTAATACATATGCGGTAAATTATAGCTTAAAAAATGTCGGCACTGCCCCTGTAAAAAAAGGTTTATTATCAGTACAAGGCTACATAAATGGAGCCCCCGCGGGAGGTGGCAATTCTACCAGCCTAACAAGCGAAATAAATCAATTGTTAAATCCCGGAGAATCTATGAGTAGCAGAAATACATTTAGTACTAATGGTATTATAGTGGGTAATGCATATACATTTGAACTTTGTGTAAATGGAATGAAATCAAATGTTGGCACTGCTTCCGAAACATGGGTTGGGCAGGAGTTTTCTGAATTGAATTTTACAAATAATGTGATACAATCGTCGTTTACCATTCCACCGCCACCACCAGCTCCGGCAGATATGGAAGTTACTATTACCAAAATAGAAAAGAGTCCGGTGGATACCGCATCATTCGTTAGGATTTATTACACCTTAAAAAATATTGGTGAAACAGCTATTCCATCAACTGCCTCCCTAAGCTTACAAAGCAGAGTTGAAGATACAGATAATGACCCAAATACTTTTCTGGAAACCGCCTGTTGCGGGCAGGCTACTGGGGGAAATACATTGAATACAGGTGAAATTCCATTTGCACCCGGAAACATGAAAGAACTTTTCTATGATGCGAGAGTAGCTGGAGGTGCTAATTTTTCCACTTTGCCCAAAAATGTACTTTACAAGTTCAACATTCAAATAACCGGATATGGTTTTACCGATAGCAACAATTCAAATAATAAAAGCGGCTATAACTATTTACTTCATTAATGTATAACTGCTGGGATTTTGAAGTGATTTTTCAGAAATGATAACGTTAAAAAGATGAAAACTATAAAAAACATTCTCCTGTTTAACCTGCTATTGATGGTAAGTTGTACTGGTTTTGCCCAAAAGCAGGCTTTTGATGTAATAAACTATACGATACCCAACGGTTGGGATAAAACAGAAATGGCAAATGGCATTCAACTGTCCACCAAAAACGATGGTAAAGGAAACTATGCAGCTGCTGTTATTTTAAATTCGGCAGCAACAGCCGCATCGGCACAAGAAAACTTTACTGCCAGTTGGGAGAAACTGGTAAAAGGTACGGTATCTGTTTCTGAAGAACCAACCATGCAAGAACCTGCTACTGAAAAAGGATGGAACGTTTTGTCGGGGCAGGCCAGCTATACCGATGGCACCAATAAAGGATTGGTAACACTGATAACCGCAACGGGAAACGGTAAAATGGCCAACGTGGTAATCATGACCAATACCGATAAATATCAAAACCAAATACTGGATTTTATAAAAAGCCTAAACTTAAATGAAACGGCAACTGTACAAAACAACAAAACAAACTCAGTTTCTCCAACAAATGCTACAATAGGTTCTGGAAACAAAAATCTGTATGCTATTACTGTTCCACCCACCTGGAGTTTAAATGAAGGTGGAAATAGTTTGACGCTAGAAAAAAATACAACTACAGGAAAAAGAATTATTGAGTTGATGGATATGGTAAGATCATCGGGGAGTTTGGAAAAAGATATGGAACATATATTCTTCGAGGTTTTTGATGGTTGGAGTCTATATAACAGTTCTAACAACCAGTTATTCGAAAAAGGAGATCATGAAAAAGGAGTTACCTGCCAGGGTCTGCCTTATTACATGTTGAGCAATAGCATTACTAAACCTGGGGGTGACGTTATAAAGGGTACTGTGCTGTTGATACAGGTAGGAACAAACATAGCAGTTATTAATTCGGCTGATATCATACTAGGCAGCGAGATGGAGATGGGCTTGAATTTTCTTTTATTCACTTTAAAAATAAATGGGGTCGCTGAAAAAAATACGGATTATAAAAAGCAGCTAATTGGTACATGGGTTTCAGGCAGCGGACTTTATGGTAATAGTTTAAATGCTGCTACCAGTTACACCGCAGAAGGAACATTTTATGTGTTGATACAATCTTCTTATACGGTGGATTATGATTATTATAATGACTTAATTAAGAAAAGTCAATTTAAAAGCAAGGGTGTATTTAGCTTAAAAGGAAATTTGCTGGAAAGAAAAACTAGTTCAGGTCTAGTAACAAATTACTTCATTAGATTTTATTCAAGAAAATCTGGAAATAATGAATGGAGAAATTTAATGAGTTTGTATAACGCTAATTATGATAAAAACAGAATAGAAACGCTTGTTCCTTTTCAAAAGCTTTGATTACAATGCCAATTTCGATAAGGGGGAATAGTTGAAGCTAACAAGTGGCTTTTTACCTCCGTATTGGATGCAAGCCCGGCCATTGGCAATCCCAAATCAACCAGCTGCTTATACACCTGGAACGGTAAATGGAGAGATGAAACTGGAAATAAAATAATACCATAAATATATGAAAAAGATACTATTCTACTTTTTGTATTTACTGTTACCATTTATCGCTTTTGCCCAAAAGCCATCTAAAGAACAAATGGAAGCGGACAAAAAGCGATTTGCAGAAGCTATGCAAAAACTCAATGAAAAGACCTCTAAAATGGACCCTAAGGCCAAAAAGGGCTACGACAGTTTGCTCAATCAATATGGTATAGGGCAAAAGATGGACAATGCCATAAAACAGGTAAACAAAAGTCAGCCAACAAAAAGTGGCGGTGTTGCCAACGGTCTTATTCCTGCAAGAAACACCAAAGCCATTGCTGGTACACCTTCCAATGTAAATATGAGTGCATTTATCGGCAATATAGGAAATACTACTTTTGCCGCTGTCTTGCCTGCTGCAAAAAATAAAGCCAGTGATATCTATAAAGACCTGAAAGGGAAAGGAGCAAAAACAGATGAAATGGGCAATGCCGCTGCAGCGTTGTGGATGGGTGGGCGAACGCAAATTGCATTGAGCTTGATGGCACAGGTATGTAAAGACGATGCCAATAATACCGACAATTTAAATAACTATGCAGCGATGTTAACGATGATGGGAGCACCAGAAATGGCGATCCCTATTCTTAATAACCTCAATGGGCGGTTTAAAAAGAACAGTACCATTCTTAATAACCTGGGGCAGGCATGGTTTGCACTAGGGGAGATAGACAAATCAAAAAAATACCTGGACAGCACCTTGCTGATTGCTGCCGTCCATCCACAAGCCAACGAAACTCTTTGTCTGATAGCTGAGCACAAAGGTGATAAAGCAGCAGCGCTTGCCTATGCCAAAGCCGCATTTAAGCAGGGAAACACCGCATCAAGAAAAGACAAATTAAAACAATTAGGCTATACACCTGGAGCAGACGATTATACTGGTTTTCCTCGTACTAACAAAAGCGACGATCTATTGAATCTCGGTAATTTTTCACCAATGGAATTTCCAAAATCTTATGCGGCAATGAAAATGTACGAAACGCAATGGAAACAGTTCAGAGTAGCTATTGATCAGGCAATAAAGCCCTTACAAAAACTTAGCGAAGAGTCAAATAAGCAAACGATCAAGCATTTGGAGGAGCAGCAAAAACAGTTGATCAACGTCATGAACAAAACGTTGGCCAATCCTGGTTCAGTAAACCAAAGTAGTGCCATGCAAACTGTGGGTATACCCATGTTTTCGGAAAAAATGAATGCCAAAGAGAAAATAGTGCTGCAAAGCCTTCAGCTAAAAAAGGATAAGGTACTGCAAAAAATGGCCGATTTTACGAAAGGAGATGGTGCCACTTACAAAAAAGAGTATGAAGCCACTATGAAAAAGATCAACGAAAGATGGAAGAACGTGGGAGAGGGTGGAACAGAAAATAATGAAGTGCTTTGCAACGAATCTATAAAAGCAGTAGATACTTACCTAAGTGCATACAATACAAAATCTGAGGAATTGTACAAAGAATATTTGGTGGCGCAAAAGCAGTTTTTGAATGAAATGGCTTATATATCATTGTACACTACTTATCCCGAATTGATTCCTAGTATCAATGCTGGCCTAAAACAACAATGGTTAAAAGACCTGGCCTTTAAGGCCGAAGTGCTTCAGGTAAGTTACGGCTGTGCAAGTCCGGGTAAAATAAAAGAAGGTAAGCTTACTGAATTTAAAGATCCCAACTGCAATATCAATAGCGAATTTGGTAGTGCGAGGCTCGGCTTTACGATGACGCTTACCTGCAGTGGCTTAACCACCACCGTTAATGCAGGTGTAATTAGCGGCACTTTAAATCAGGACCTGGATCATGCAGGTTTTGGCGATTCTTTTAAGAATTGCACAGTTAGCATTGGACCTAAAGTAAGTGCCGGTGGCAAATTGGGGCCATTACAGGCAAGCGTAAGCGCTGGTGTAGGTGCAGATATTGAAATTGACAGAACAGGTGTAACCGATGTAGTGGTGGTTGCCGGTGCGGAAGCAGCAGCAGGAGTTGGTCCTGCTGGTGCAAGCGCAGGCATGGAAGGAAGAATGAGCCTTAATAGCGGCGCAGGTTCACTAAACGGAACAGGTATCTTTAAATAAATAAACAACAAACCATGAAACAGTTTTTGATCTTTTCAGTAATGGTATTTGGGAGCATTACAGCTTTTTCGCAGGGAATAAAAAAAATAGCTGACCCATTAACACCCTGTGGTTCACGTGCAGATGTTGACGCTATGCCTGGTATTTATACCGACCATAATAATACAATATATGGATTTGCTTTAAAAGGTACAGCTGCCGAAAAAACTACGATGATGAAAAACCTCATCGCATCAGAAAAATTGGAGGAAGCCAGCCGTAAGGATTTTAAGTTGATGGGATGTGCCGCCAGGGTAAGTTTTGCCAGGCATGGCAGCAGCAATTACGGCAAAAATGTTTATGCCAGTTATGGGTACAGCATGGGTGTATATGCTTTTGTCTGCAATGTGTCCCAACACGCCACCAAAATAGTAGATGAATACAGAACGGTTTTCAGGGTTGACTTCAATCCCTCTATAATGCCGGGGGGCGTACATGCTGTAGGTACGGGTGAGTTTAATATGAAAAGTGGAAATCCGATGTACCAAATTCCCATACAAGCAAAAGCGGGTACCAACTTTGAAAAAGACAAAAGCAACAATCCCAGCCATGTATCGCAATATATTTCAGAAGCAACACTGATGGTTGCCCGCTCTGATAACTATAAAGATTATCATAGCGATTTTTTAAAACTCAACAATGGCAATGGCTATGTTGAGCACTGGGAAATGGGCGGAAGGTATGATAATCACGGACCTAATTCGTATCAATTTGTAGATCGTCGTTATTTCCTCACCAAACCGGGAGTGCCTTTACTGATCCCTGTTAGCCGCAAGCAATACCTGCAGGATATGCTGGAATATTTTGAAATTGAAAAAGCCAATTTTGAGTATGACAACGCAGAAAAAATTAAAAATATAGTAAATAATACTTCTGAGTCTGCAAAAAGAACAATGGCCGCTTTGCAAGCAGACAAGCTTGCTTACCCCAGGATATATGAAGCAAAAAAAGCAAAAGTGAATGATCTGCTTATCAAACAAAAACCGGAATGGTTACAAAAGCCGGCAGTGGTAGACCAGGATAGATTGCTAAAAGATGCAAATAAAATCTTGGAAGCTTTGGGTAGGTTTTATGATGTAGAAGGAGAGTATAAAAGTGCCCTGTATGTTTTAAACCCAGCCTATTTTGTTTCCAATAACGGGCAGGCTGCAAAACCTTTGTTGATAGAAGTACAGTTTCGGTATGAAATCACTAAAGATTTTGGCTACTCTTCAAGGTTGTTTAACAATTGGGAAAAGAATTTTGATTTAGCTGCACTGAAAAAAATGCTGGAATAATTTTAAGCACTTGATCTATATACTTATCACTAAATAATTCAAAGATAAATTCTCTTTCATGAAGCGAATATTTATGCTGGCCATCAGCAGTATATTTTTATTGAACACTGCATTTGCACAAACATGTTCCTCATCAGAGGAATTATTGACCGTGCCTGGAACACAGGTTGATGCTGCCCATTGCGAATGGCCGCAACAGAAAGCACATTGGTTCGATCAGTTGCCTACTGCAGCGAATAAAAATGCAGCCACTAATCTTTTAACAAAGATTGAAACGCTGGAGAAGGAAAGCAGAAAAAGTTTTAGTCTTACGGGTTGTGTGTTGAAAACAAGTTTCGCTACGCCTCCCAATGCAAAGATGGTCTATGGAAAAAATACGTTGTTAAGTTATGATCTCAATTTAGGGTGCTATGAATATTTCTGTGCAAAGAATCAATTGCATGTGAATGAAGAATATTCGATAGTGTTTAGGGCTTATGTGAACCGTTTTACGGGTATTGATAAAGCTTATACGTTTGCCGATGATTATCCTTACTATGAAACATACAATAAATACAATGGGAAATTTATTGCATTGTGCGACTTCATCAGAATGGATAATAAGAATGTCAACAATGGAAAAGGCTACTACCAGGATATTCCTGAATCATCTGTAAAGCCTGGCAACAGAAGTACTTTCATCACTCGTACATGGTATTTCACAAAGCCTAATACATTATTGTTTATGCCTGTAACACGTAAAGAATATTTAGAAGCATTATTGGTTTACTATGATAGAGAAGGATTGTTTATAGCAGATAAAATAAAAGAAATTGAAAAAGTATCTGCCGGCATGATGAAGAATCAACAAAAGTATCCACAGCTATATGAGGATGGGAGGAAAAATTTTGTAATTAAAAAAGCATATTACCCCGATTGGCAACAAAGAATAGCTACAAAGAAAATAATCGTTCAAAAAGCATTGAAAGATAATACGGCGCAATGGTTAGCAATGGCTGCGGTGGTAAAACCTAAAATAGAAAATTACAGGTGGAAGAATTTTTATGGCACAGGGCCAAAAGATTATGTTGAGATAGAAGTCTATTATACAGACTCACAAGGCGATGCAGAAGCAACTGGTTCATTTACTTTTAGTGGATTTTGGGATGATAAGGGAGGAGCAACTTTATATAAATACAATCCTGATTATTTTATAGGCGCTGAAAAAAAACCTGCTGATCCATACATGATCCAGTTGTCATACAGGTATATCAATACTAAGCTGGGAAAAGATCTTGTAAATAATTTTACGGAGCATTTTGATCTTGATGCTGTAAGGAATATGTTATAAAAATCATCTTTTTTAACGATTGATTACCCTTGCCACTCAAATTACTTTTAACCTATAAAATTTAAACTATGAAAAAGATATTTATTTTATCGCTATTCATTGTAGGTGCAACGGTAGCAAATGCGCAAATTCGTGATCGCAACGAAAACCAGAATATTTTTATAAGACCCACAAAAGAACTAAGTATAACCTCAACAAGCAAACATGATGAACTTTTAAAACAGCTTACCTCGATAATGCAGCCTGTTGTTGATAAACTTAAGGAACGCATGGAAGCCAATCCCGAAACATACAAAGCTTATCAGGAAAATGTTAAAAGTGTAAGCAGCCTGAAAACAATGGAAGAAAAGCAGGCTAAGGTTGCTCAGATTGCTAAAGCCTATTATTCCTTTATTAAAAAGATTTGGACGGAGGCGAAAATAGACGAGCCATCTTACCAGCAGAAAATTCGGGAAGTGTTTCCAGATGATGTAAAGAGGAGTATCCAGTTTGGCGAGTTTCTTACGTTTCAGTATGAAAAAGCTAAACCAGTAGCGCCATATACTCCAGGAGGATCTACTCCAAACCCAACAAATCCGCCTGTAATAAGTAAACCGGTTGATCCTAATCCTATTATTTGTGTAGATGAGAATACTACGGCCACTCCACTTTTTGATCCACTAAAATCGGGAGTTGGGTCGTGTAACCATTATTTTTACGGATCGAATAATAGTGCATATCCTAATACAATTAAAACCGTAGCTGATGCTCAAGGGCCATGGGGTAGCTATTCAGATGCAGCTATAACAATTGATAGGTTTAGTATCCCTGGTACGTTTCCGTTTGATTCACGAGGCCTTAAGGCATCAAAGGATTACCACTGGAAAGCTTCGGCATATACCATTTCGGTATTGGGGTGTGCCATAACTTATTATTATGAAACACCTTTTTTTGCCTCGGCACTCAAAGACTGGCAAACTGAAATTTGTATTTGTGCGCCTGCCACTTTTATGCTGTTCTCCAATAAAAATGTAGATAAACAATTTGTTAACCAAGGACATAAAGGGACTGGTAATCTGATGGGGTTCGGACTTGGATCTGGAGTAATTGCTGGTGCAAGTGGATTGGCTTTTGCGGGAGGAGAATCAAGCGTGCAAAGCAAAAAATGGGAGCTTTGTGAAACACCATAAATACATGTAATATGAAAAAGATAATTTCTGTTTTAGGCTCATTGCTGTTGATGACAGCAGTTAAAGCACAAACTGTTGCGGTTAAAAAAGAAACCATAAATCCAGGTAGTAAAGCTACCAGTACTTCTACTCCACTAAAAGACCCGAAAGCAGCTGCTACTGATCCCAAAAAGGAGGCAGAGGCTAAGGCAGCGGCCGAAAGAGCGGCAAAAGACGCTAAAATTGCACAGCAGGTTGATCCTAAAACGATTCCTGTAAAAGATCCAAAGGCAACTGCTACTGATCCTAAAAAGGAAGAGGCCGCTAGAGTGGCCGCAGAAAGAGCTGCCAAGGATGCCAAAATTGCTCAGCAAGTTGATCCTAAGACTTTACCTGCAAAAGATCCGAAGGCAGTAGGTTATGATCCTAAAAAAGAAGCTGAAGCTAAAGCAGCAGCGGAAAGAGCGATCAAAGATGTTAAGATATTACACAAAGGCTAATGCTATTCAATAAAAATATTGATCAGTCCCAGTACATTGAAGTTAAGGAAAGCCCGCTTCATGGACGAGGTGTATTTGCCAAAAGTAAAATAAGGAAAGGAAATTTGATAGAACGGGCTCCCATTATTTTCTTATCAAATGAAGAAAAACAAACCTTAAGGTTTACCAAACTTTTCCATTATTACTTTTTGCTTGGCAATGCCGAGAAACAGGCTGCATTTGGTTTTGGCTATGCTTCGTTTTACAATCATTCGCCTGAAGCAAATGCCTTTTACACATTCTCCCGAAAGAAAAATACCCTTAATATCTATGCTTACCAAACAATTGAAGCGGGTAGTGAGGTAACTATTAATTACAATGGTAAGCCAGACGATAAGAGCGAAGTCTATTTTCCCAATCCGGATGAACCATGAAGAAATTGCTGTATTTAAAAACCATAAAGGGAAAAGGAAGGGGAGTTTTTTGCAATACAGACATCGCCAAAGGAGAAACTATAGAAGTTTGTCCGGTGATCATTATCCCTGCTGAAGAATTTGCGGCCTTAAGCGCTACACCTCTTATGGACTATAGCTTTTATTTTATTAAAGAAGAAAATATGCTGGCGCTAACAATGGGTTTCGGCTCCATGTATAACCATAAGCAATATCCCAATGCTGTATATATACTTAACAGGGAAGAAAGACAAATGCTATTTATCGCTCACGAAAATATCAAGGCACATACAGAAATATGTATTAATTATGGCGGTGAGTATGGCATAGATTATCATAAATGGTTTACAGATAGGGGTATCGACCCCATTTGATCAAAAAAATCATCTTTTTTAATGATTGACCAGTATAGCTGCTGTGGTTAATTTTATTAGAAAAAAGAAAATATGAAAAAAGTAATTTTTATCCTTTTCCTTACCCTTGGCGTAGGAGGGATAGCACAGGCACAGGTATTGCGTAAACTCAAAGAAAAAGCAAAAACTGCGACGACAAACTCAGTTGACCGATCAACCGATAAAGCTGTGGATCAGGCTATAAATAAAACGGCCGACAATGTTACCGACAAAGCAATAAACAAAGTCGGTGAAAAACTGAATAACCTATTTAAAAAGAAAAATAAAAAACGCCTTGATACTATCCCGGCTACAGTTCCTGATTCAAATAAAACTGCCATCAAGCCTAAGAACCAGAACAAATAAGTTTACCTCATAAAAACAGGAAATTATGAAAAAGATCTTGACCCTCTTAAGTGCCCTGTTAATCGTAACAGGCCTTAAAGCGCAAAAAACGGCAGGGCAAAAGGAAACAGTAAAACCAAAAGCCGATACATTTGCCAAAAGTAGTATTGATAAACAATCCAATAAAAAGGAGGTGAAAATTACTCGTGCAATCAAATATGCACCGGCTTCAAAAGTTGCTCCTGTATCAACAAAAGCTGTCAAAGTTGCTCCTGTAAATTAGTATACTGCAAATTTATATAAAAAAATATAAGGTTGATTATTCTTCCAGAGCTTTTGAAAAACCTCCTATTTCGATCAATTCGTCCACAAAATGGTTCGAATTACGCACCGCCACTGACCCTCAACAGGAAAAAGATTTTTGTTCTAATTATTTGTTTTTCAGATAAGTTGTGGCAGAAATAATTAAAGTGTCTTATCACAGTAATCGCTTGAAGAACGTAATTCCTACATCAGGATTAATAGAATTCCGGAATATTTAAGCCCATGCCTCAAGTGCTTTAAAGCAGCTGTTAGCTGGTTTTCTACCGTTCGCTTAGAAATATTCAATTTGACGGATATTTCATTGATACTCAGGTTTTCTTTCCTGCTTAAAAGGTATATTTCCCGGCATCTTTTGGGAAGTTCACTAAGTATGAGCGTAATCTTGGTTTCGAATTCTTCCGCTCTGATCTTTTCTTCTCCAGTGTTAGCTGCATAGAGATGGGTTACGGTAAGTGGATGCCCGTCCCGACTGTAGTCTTCTACATAATCAATAGGTATAGCATTTATCTGCTGTTTTTTTCTAATCCCACGATAACTTGCGCTGGTGAGTACATAATTTTTGAAAGAGTTAATGTTTAACTGTGCCCTTTTGTTCCAGATATTCAGGAATATATCATGGGTAATCTCGAGTGCAGACTCTTCATCTCTGACATACCGGTAGCATACTGCATAGACCTTGGACCAATGACGTTCGAATAGGGCATTGAACGCTTTTTCATCATTCAAAAGTATAAGCTGTAATAATTCAGAATCGGTATAGTTGCTCGTTGGCATATGTTTGTTTGAAATAAAGCTATGGTTTAATAATCAAAATAAAAAATGACACCTGCTATTGTAAAGTCGTGTAAAGTTTTATTTGAAATTTTTATTTTTTTTATGTGTGTGCGGCTAAAAATCGGTGTCTATAATATTAAAGAGCCAAATTTAAACCATAGTCGAACCGGTAATGACAGAAGATCAATATCTTTCTCTTTGCGAGAAATATTTCAGGGGAGCCTGTACGCTTCAGGAAGAGCATATGCTTGCCGCCTATCAGGAGGAGCAAGGGCTTTCAGACCTTAGGATCACGAAGGAAGAGGAAGAACGTTTGGGCAAAATTTTACGTGAAAGGGTCAGTAATAGCATCAAAACGGGATCAACAACTGATAATCCGCCTCGGATCAGGATGTTCAAATGGCAGCTGGCCGCCGCAATTGCAGCGGCACTTTTAGTATTTGTTTATTTGGGCACAATCTTTTTTAAAACTGAAAAGCCTAAGGGATCTGTCAATTTAGCCAAAAAGAAGGAAATTAAGGTTAAAGATTTTTTGCCGGGTTCAGTCAACGCAGTACTCACCTTATCAAATGGGGAAAGTATCAAACTTGATAGTTCCAGAAATGGGATCATTGGCAGGAACGGCAATGCCAATATCTCTAAATCAGGAAATGGCCTTGTCATATCAGCTGATGGTAAAAATCTGAATAATATACTAAACAAGATTACTGTGCCCAGAGGTGGTAAGTATGATATTACCCTTTCTGATGGTACCCGGGTATGGCTCAATTCTTCTTCTTCGTTAAGTTTCCCAACAGCATTTATTGGTAAGGAACGGAAGGTTCTGCTCACTGGTGAAGCTTATTTTGAGGTCGCTAAGAATAAAGAAATGCCATTTAAGGTCAATGTTGGAGGTAAACAGGAAGTAGAAGTACTGGGAACACATTTCAATATTACCGCTTTTGCCGAAGAGCAGAACATTACAACGACCCTATTGGAAGGCGCTGTGAAAATCAGTTATAACAAAACTTCAACCCTGATCAAACCAGGTCAGATGGCAGTAAACACCATGCAGCAAAAGCTAAAGGTTCTGCCTGCGGATTTAGAAGAAGTGATGGCCTGGAAAAATGATATGTTCATCTTCAATAATGAAAATATCGTTTCTATTATGAAAAAGATTTCAAGATGGTACGATGTAGATGTTGAATATAAAGGTGATGTATCGGGAGTTAATTTTGATGGGAATTATTCGCGCTCAAAAGGGCTTAAAAGCCTGCTTAGAAATATTGAATTAACAGATAAAGTTCGGTTTGTAACTGAAGAAAGGAGGGTCACCGTTATAGTCAGATAAATACTTTAGCGGATCCAAAAACCGGAAGTGCTTGAGACCACTCCCGGAATTGATTAGTGTAAAACTAATTTGGATCGAAACAATCATTCAAACAACAACTATTTAATCCTAACCAAATGTATAAAATTTTTACTGCACTTCAGTGCGGGGATATCTCTTGCTATACGCAAAAAATCCTTCGAGTTATGAGACTTACAATCATTTTGATAATGGTCGCCTTTTTACACGCCAGTGCCGGGAGTTTTGCCCAGCAGGTAAGCATCAATGTTAAAGACGCCCCGCTACGGGAAGTTCTGAACCAATTGACCAAGCAGACCGGATACAATTTTATCTGCGATGCAAATGTGATCAGTGGTTCTGTCCCGGTTACTGTAAGGTTCAAAAATACACCGCTTCAAAAGGTTTTGGAAGCCTGTTTTTCCAGCCAGACCGTAGAAATGGTATTTGGAGATAATTCAACTATTGTAATCAAGAAAAAGATCCAGGTTATAAAACTCCCGCTTCAGGTTATTGTGGTAAGTGGCATGATTACCGATGCGAAGGGAGTAGGTTTGCCAGGTGTTAGCGTACTGGTAAAGGGGACCAAGACCGGGGTGGTTTCTGATAATGGCGGGGCCTATTCCATTAAAGTGGCTGATCAGAAATCTGTCTTGGTGTTTTCCTTTATCGGGATGGTAAGCCAGGAAATAAATTTAGGTGGCAGAACAACAATTAATGTAACCATGGCCGATACGCCGCAATCGCTCGGTGATGTAGTTGTGGTAGGTTACGGAACACAGTCGCGTACCACTGTTACCTCATCCATTACAAAGGTAGAAGGTAAGAATATAGGGAGCCAGCCGGTCAGTACTCCGGGTGAAGCTTTGGCAGGACTTGCTGCCGGCGTGCAGGTCCAGTCTGATCAGGGTGGTAAACCTGGTGCGGCCCCAACCATCAGGGTACGTGGAGTAAGTTCACTTAGTTCATCAAATGATCCGCTTTATGTTGTAGATGGTTATCCACTGGAGACTGCTGCAAACTTTAACCTGATCAATCCTAGTGATATAGAATCGGTAGAAGTACTAAAAGATGCCGCTTCGGCTGCTATTTATGGTTCAAGGGCGGCAAATGGAGTTGTTATTGTTACAACCAAAAGAGGAAAGGCAGGGAAAACGGTATTTTCGGTCTCCGCCTATTCGGGTATACAAGAAGTAAACAAGTATATCGATGTCTTAGGTAAAGAGCAGTATGTGCAACAGGTAAAAGCCTTAAGCCGGATTAAGAATTTACAGTATCCTGCAATTTTGGATGGTGATATCTCAGCACTCCCTGATGTAGACTGGCAAAAAGAAATTTTTAGAACTGCGCCAATACGCAGCTTCGAATTTAATGCATCCGGTGGTAGCGAAAAAGTTCGTTTTAGTGCTTCGGCAGGCGTGTTTAAACAAAAGGGTGTTTTAATTGGTACTGAGTATACGAGATACAATACCCGTTTAAATCTTGATGCGGATATTGTTAAAAATGTAAAGTTTGGCTTTTCAGTTTCTCCGTCATTTTCAGAGCAGTACAGACAGCCATCTTCCGGCCAGGCCAGTGGCGCGGGAGCAAATCCAAATGATTTTATTATCGGAGTACCGGGATTGCTTGCAGATCTGAATTTGCCCAGCCCGCTTAACCAGGCCTTAACTTTTCAGCCTATTGTGCCAGTATATCGTGCCAATGGTGATTTTGCGCAACCCTACGACAGGGAATTAAACTATAATCTTTCTCCAACAGCTGTGTTCTCTGCGTCCAATTTCTATAATCCCGTAGGCATTCTCAGTCAATCTGTTAACCGGTCGAGAGCTTTTAGGACTTTAAGCAATGCATTTTTAGAATATACACCGATTACGGGTTTAAAAGTTAAAACATACATTGGCGCAACTTTGGAAAACGAGCAGGTTCACGGTTATATTCCGGGTACTATGGCATACAGTTCTGCACCTACAGCATCGGGAGCGAATCCCCAGTTGGCCGGTATTTTTGCTTCAGATAATGTACGCAATAGTTTCGATTGGGTTTGGGAAAATACGGCAACTTATGATAAACAGATCGGGAAGCATCATTTTAACCTATTGGGACTGTTTTCCGCTCAGAAATATGAATCGCAAATCAATTATACCGCGGGTTTACCGGGTACCTTTATCACTACTTCTGTTCAGAGTCCCTTAGCCTCACCAAATACAGTTGGTACCGAGCTTTTTGATGCCAATACTTTTGTTTCATACGCGGGCAGGTTTACTTACGATTACAATAAGAAATACCTGTTCACTGCCGCAGTACGTCAGGATGGTTCATCCCGTTTTGGCTCAAATAATAAATTTGCCGTTTTCCCATCTTTCTCAATGGGCTGGAGGCTTGCTGAAGAACCGTTTTTAAAGGAATCGTTATTGAAAATAGGTATCAACGAGTTTAAATTAAGGGGTGGTTATGGCCGCACGGGGAATGCCAATATCGGTAGTTTTACTTATATAAATTCAATTGCCTTAAACCGTAACTATGCTTCGGGTAATTCCAGGATTTTCGGTACGCAGCAAACTGGCTTTGCCAATCCAGATTTAACCTGGGAGAAAAATGACCAGACCAGTATTGGAACTGACATCGGCCTATTGCAGAATAAAATCGTTTTAACTTTCGATTATTTTGTCCGTAACTCTAACGGAATGTTGCTTAACAAAGCTTTGCCCTTAGCTATTGGTTATACATCGTCATTGCAATCGAGTGTTTACAACTCAACTTACCAGGCCAACTTGGGTAAACTTCAAAATAAAGGTTTTGAGTTTACGGCCAATACCAACTTTAAACTAGGGCCGGTAACCTGGACTGCCAACGCCAATTTTTCTACTTACAAAACAAAAGTATTGGATCTAGGTGGGCCTAGTGCATTGCCCGCGGTAAGGGCTATCAATGGCTGGAACAATGTGTACCAGGTTAAAGTTGGTGATCCTTTGGGTATTATGTATGGCTATGAGATTATCGGTGTCTTCAAAAATGCCGCCGATCTGGCCAATAATGCAAAAGCTACTTCAGGTAATAATATCGGAGATCCAATTATCAAAGATCAGAATGGAGATGGAAAGGTTGATGCCAGTGATGTTACTAAATTAGGACATGGATTACCGGATTTTACCTATGGACTGACCAATAGTTTCCAATATAAAAACTTCGATCTGAGTATTTTAGTTCAGGGTGTGCAAGGGGTGAATATTATTAATGGTAATAACAGGCAAACCATTACAGGTAATCACAACCAGAATTCATTGGCTAAATATTTTAATAATTATTATGATCCCGCATTTCCTAACAGGGACGTGCTTTATGCCAGTCCTATAGCTACAGGAGCATTGCCAGGGCCTGCACTGACCAATTTAGCCGTCGAAAACGGTTCATACTTACGTGTTAGAAATATTACCTTGGGTTACAGGCTTAGCGATAATTTACTGCGTAAACTATCTATCCAGTCTGCAAGGTTATATGTAACTGCTCAAAACCCATTTCTGATAACTAAATATTCTGGTTACAACCCCGAGGCGAATATTATGGGAGGAGATCCTACAACACCTGGCGTAGATCAAGGTACATACCCAACTGCACGCACATTTATTTTAGGTATCAATTTTGGCTTTTAACCGCACTAATAAAAATGATCATGAAAATTAATAAAATCATCATATGCAGTATATCCGTGCTTATCTTAAGCATGGCCATTACTTCCTGCAAAAAATCCTTTGTAGAATTAACACCAAAAGGAATTGTTCCTGTAAATACTTTTTACACCACCGAGATAGATATAAAATCGGCCCTTACGGGGGCTTACAGTAGTCTACGCCCTATTTATAATGAACAATATGGCTTTG
Source organism: Pedobacter ginsenosidimutans (assembly GCF_001442625.1). Lineage (GTDB taxonomy): Bacteria > Bacteroidota > Bacteroidia > Sphingobacteriales > Sphingobacteriaceae > Pedobacter > Pedobacter ginsenosidimutans. Next base: position 29,917 of record NZ_LMZQ01000018.1, read on the forward strand.
GTGAACTTCCTTCAGATAATGCCCAGACTTATGGAGAAAGCGAAGTACTTTATGGTGAACAGGATAAACTAACCTGGACGGCCAATTCTACCAATTTACAAAATGCATGGGGCAGGTTCTACGCAACCATCGCTTATGCCAATATTGTTCTTGACCATGTTGCTGAGCCACCGATGACTACTGCTAACCGTAATGCCTATATTGGGCAGGCAAAGTTTCTTCGTGCTTTAATGTATTTTAATTTGGTTAGGATGTTTGGTGGGGTTCCGTTGGTATTGAATGAGATCACCTCAGAGCAACAGGCCTATACCTACAACAGGGCAGCTGCTGATGCTGTTTATGCCCAGATAGAAAAGGATTTAACAGAAGCTGCTGCATTACTGCCCGCAAATTATACCGGTACTGATATTGGCCGCGCTACAAGTATTGCCGCCAATGGACTGCTGGGTAAAGTTTATATGTTTCAAAGTAAATTTACCCAAGCCGAAAGCATTTTGGCAACAGTGGCTGCAAGTGCAGGTACTTTATTGCCTTACGATCAGATTTTCGGATTGGGAAAAGATAACAACAGAGATATTCTTTTCTCTGTTCAATATCTTGGCGGCGGTTTTGGTGAGGGAAATACTTTTGCAAGAAGCTTTGTGCCGCAACCATCAGGCACAACAATTACCGCTGTAACCGGTAACAGTAACAACAGCGGGACAAAAGATTTATATGATACTTTTGAAGCAGGTGACAATCGCTTAAATACGGCAATTGGCGTATATAGTGCAGGAACTTTAGTATATTATTATGCTAAAAAGTTTGTATATCAGAGCGTTGGTGCCAATAGTGAAGGAGATAATGACTGGCCGGTTTTACGCTACAGCGATATTGTTTTATTATATGCCGAAGCCTTAAATGAAAATGGTAAAACACCACAGGCACTTACGCAACTAAACCTGGTCCGTACACGCTCCAATCTAACTGCTAAATCTGGATTATCACAGGCTGAAGCAAGAACGGCTATCCAGCATGAAAGAAGGGTAGAGCTTTGCTTTGAAGGGGAGAGATGGTTCGATTTGATCAGGTGGGGGATTATGGTCAATGTAATGCAGGCCCATAAAACCAATTATGTATCGGCAAACGGCCTGATTGGAAATGTAGTGCCAACATTAGCATTATATCCTATACCCACCAGAGAAATTCAGCTCAATCCAAATTTAAAACAGAACCCAGGTTATTGAGCTGATCAGTACATCAATCCTCTTATAGATTGAGGTTGTTATTTCATATTACGGGGCTGCAATGAGATCATTGTAGCCTTGTTGTTTTTATTGATGTACTTATTAATAATCATATTATTAATTGTCGTAAGTTGTCAGGATTAGTGGTTGTTTTGGAGGATTATTTGCCGATACAGAACTTTGTAAATATATTTTCCAACAAATCATCGGTAGTTACTGTGCCTGTAATTTCACCAAGATAATGCAGTGCCTGTTTAATATCCATTGCTAAAAAATCTGATGTAACCGGATTGTCTACATTGGCCAAAACCCTTTGCAGCGCATGCTCGGTTTGTTTTAAAGCTTCTACATGGCGGATATTCGTCACCAGGGTTTCGCTGGTATTAATGTGATGCAAGTTAACCTGCTCCAATAAAGTGGTTTTTAATTCATCGATACCTTGTTTCTCTTTAGCGGAAATAAAAACAACATCTAAAGCTTCGAAAGCCTTACGTTGCGCATCTGCAATGAGGTCGGCTTTATTTACTAAAATTAAATAGGGGATGGCCAATTGCGTTAAACCCCGAATCTGCTCTTCAATTTCTGAAATACTTTGAGCAGCATCGGCCATATAAATAATCAGTTTGGCCTGTTTCATTTTCTCTAAGGTACGTTCTACGCCTAAAGCTTCGATAATATCAGCAGTATCGCGGATTCCGGCCGTATCGATAAAACGGAAAACGATGCCGCCTATGGTGAGTTCGTCTTCAATGGTATCGCGTGTGGTTCCGGCAATATCCGAAACAATAGCGCGTTCTTCGTTCAGGAGGGCATTTAATAGGGTAGATTTACCCACATTAGGTTTACCTGCTATAACAATTGGAACTCCATTTTTAATCACATTTCCCATTTCGAAAGAGGAGATTAAACGTTGTAGAACGTAATTGATTTTGTTTACCAGGTTTTTCAACTGCTCGCGGTTGGCAAACTCTACATCCTCTTCAGCAAAATCAAGTTCAAGCTCAATCATCGAAGCGAAATGGATCAATTGTTCCCGTAATCCTTTTAATTCGTTGGCAAAGCCGCCACGCATCTGTTGCATGGCCACATCATGCGAAGCCTTCGAATTTGAGGCAATTAAATCGGCTACTGCTTCTGCCTGACTTAGATCGAAAGCACCGTTTAAAAAGGCACGTAAGGTAAATTCGCCAGGTTTGGCAGCGCGGGCTCCTTTGCTAATTAACAGGTTAATAATCTGTTGGATAATGTAGTTAGAGCCATGACAGGAAATTTCGACCACGTTTTCTTTGGTATACGATTTTGGGGCAACAAACAAACCGGCCACTACTTCATCAACAATATGATCGCCATCTTTAACCAGGCCAAAATGTAAAGTATGTGAGGCCTGCTTTTCTAAATCTTTTCCTGCAAATACGGAATTGGTAAGGGAGATCGCCTCCGGACCCGATAAACGGATTACGCCAATGGCGCCAGAACCTGAGGGAGTAGATAAAGCAATAATGGTATCTTGATTGTTCATGTGCGGTATTAAAGCTGCAAAAATAAGGCTAATCTGTGGGTATATCGTGTAAGGGAAGTAATTTTTTTAAGCATCGGTTAATCGGTTAATTGTTGAAATAGATTCACTGACGCCAAACGCTCAACTCCGAATAAACTATCAGCCCTTCGACTCCGTTCAGATTGACATATAGCGGGGGAAATTGGTTAATTGGCTCCCAACTCCAAGCGCTCAACTCCAAACTGGTTAATCGGTTAATTGACTTCGGACTCCAGACTGCCAACCTCGGACTATAAACTCGTTCCGCTTTTCAATATTAAAGCTTATCTTAAAACATTTTAACACCGATTGTGTTTAAACCTCAAATCAGAATAAGCTTTTTATGACGAACAATTTACCCCTGACCGTTAAACGATCGATAGAATTATTGGGTCTGATGGCCATTGTTGCCGTTATGGTAATCGGAAGAGATATTATCATGCCGATGTTGATGGCTTTTTTTATCAGCATTATGTTACTACCGGTGTATCGCTTTCTAAAAAGAAAAAAAATACCCGAATCGTTAGCCATTATCTTATCTATTTTATTGGTAGCGCTCTTTGTAGCCTTAATTGTTTGGTTTTTTTCGAACCAGATTGGCATTTTGGTTAAAGATTTCCCGCAGATAAAAGCGAACGTAACACAGCATATCAATTCATTAAGCGATTGGATCAGTCGCATTACCCATTACGATGATAAACAGCAAAAAGCCTTCATAAAAACTAAAAGCGACGATCTGATGAACATGGGTACCTCGCTTGCAGGTGGTGCTGCTGTTACCTTAAGTGGCATTTTTGTATTTATCGGTTTGTTGCCCATTTATATTTATCTGATGCTTTTTTATAAAGACATTTTATTGCGCTTTATCTTTATGTGGTTTAAAACGGATGATCATCCAAAAGTGAAAGAAGCCATTTATGAAACCGAATCGATCATTAAAAGTTATCTGATCGGACTGTTAATTCAGATCACCTATATGACCATTTTATTGGGCGGAATATTGATGTTAATCGGTATAAAACATGCTTTATTAATCGGGGTAATCTTTGCCATCTTAAACCTGATCCCTTATGTAGGTGCCTTAATTGGCAACTTAATAGGAGTGCTGCTTACGCTTACTTCATCGCAAGAATTATGGCCGGTAATTACCGTTTTAGGCGTAATTGCATTTGTTCAATTTTTAGATAACAACATACTTATGCCACGTATTGTGGGCTCTAAGGTAAAAATAAATGCCTTATTTGCCATCCTCGGGGTATTTATTGGTGGCAGTATAGCCGGGGTTTCGGGAATGTTCCTCGCATTACCTATTGTGGCTGTACTCAAAATTGTATTCGATCGTACAGAGTCATTCAAACAATGGGGTGTATTACTTGGAGATGAACGTCCGGCTAAAAGCCCTATGACTTTCCCCAACTTTAGGAAGAAAAAACCAGTGGCTACTAAAACTGGAATAGAAAATGGATAGGCTTGTGAAAATGGAGGATAGAAAATGTATTTAGTTCTGCGGCAATCAGTGTAATCTGCGGGAGCAGTTGGTGCATGGTTTTCCCGCAGATTTAAGAAGATAAACACAGACGATATTAATCTCTCTTCTTCGTGAAAAAATGTAAGCTAATCTTAACCTCCAAATTTACGCACTCTATAAATCAGTGATAACATAAAATACCTTCCCAATCGGTTCACTTGCCTATCTACAATTTCGTTATCGAATACATCTCTTGATATCCCTGAGTTCTGATCAAAAAGATCGAATCCTTCTACACGGATTGCAGCCATATCGTTCTTCATAAACTTATATTCCATCGATAAACGAAGTAATGTTGGATTGCGCACCGCACTATTATCAAAACCTGAGTTAATCTGCTTGGTGAAATCGTAGCCCAGTGTAAGGTCTTTAAAGAAATAATTGCGGCCTTCTATACCACACTCAAAACGGTTAGACTGGCGGTCGGTAAACGTATCATTCGAATATTTGGTCAGGTTTTGCGAATAAGAGGTTTCTACCTCAAAGTTGACAATATCTTTCAGGTCCACTCTAAATTCGAGTTCCTGGCGCCAGGCCATATTACGCGCTTCTATTCTGCTATCATCGGTAAAAGTAATGTTGTTGTTCAACTGTCCCGAACCAGAGTAACCAATGGTAAACTTTCGCTCCGGCGAGAGCGGTTTACTAATATTGTAATCGCCTTGTAACGTGTAATATCCGTCTGTGTTAATGTAACTGGTACGCTGATTAACAGTGCCGGGTACACGCTCTTTAGTGGTTACAATCCTATCGTTAGTGCGTTCGTACTTGAAATTAGCCATGATCACTTTTCCTGCACTCCAATCTGCTTGTTTGTAATGGGCATTGATACTGTGGATAAATTCGGGCTTTAGATTAGGATTCCCCGTAACCACGTTCTGTAGGTTGGAATTGTCGGATATAGGTTGCAATTGTAAGAATCCAGGTTGGTTATTTCTTCCCCAATAATTTACATCCAGCGATTGCTGGTTAGAAAATTTATACGAAAACCGACCAGAAGGAATGAGGTTAAAAGTACGGTTAACGGTTTCAATATTATTACTTAAATTTTGTCCCTGAAGTAAGGCTGGCTGTGTGTTTATGCCTAGGGTATAGTTTAGCTTTTCGCCAATATACCTGTAATTTAACCCTATTTTATTGGTGATAAACTGGTAATCGTAAATGTTACTCAGTTTTGGGTTAAACACTTCATTGCCTTCAACTACGTTATAAGTATCTCTTAAATTATTCGTCGATGATCGGTTCCAACTGTAATTTACTTCTAAAAAGGTTTTTTTCCAAAGTGGCTCCATGTATGATGCCCCAATGTTAAGCCCTAAATTCCTATTGTTTTGATTGTTTAACAGGTTTTGCACTGAATCGACTCCTTTACCCTCGAAGTTGAAATACTTGTTATATACATTGCCAAAATTTTCGCCATTGGTATAATTGATGTTACCCCAAGAACTCAGGTTCCGGCCTTTCTTCAGAAATTTATGGTTATAAAATATGTTGGTACGGGCATTCAGGTTATTCGAATTACTTAAATTATTGCTTTCTCTTCGCGTAAACAAGGTATCCTGGGTAATGAGTGAGCTACCCGTATTATTACCACTATTGGTATTGTAAGAAAAGTTTGGAGAAATTTTAAGGTAATTCATCGTATCTATTTTATACTCCAGATTACCGCCAAACCAATGGCTATAGTTATCGCTTTTGCTGTTGTTGCGGGCATCTTCAAGCCTGGTCAGCGGATTTTGTCCTGCATCTTGTAATACACTTTGTGTATAGGTAGAACTGATGGTGTTGTTTTTATTGTTGTTAAAATTATATCCGGCATCTGCAGAGAGTTTGCTGTTAAACTCATTTTTATAATTAAGTCCGGCAACGTTTCTGGTGGTAATGCCATCGCCGCCACCACCACGCATATTGGCATTGGCCGAGGTGGCATCGAATGAAATCTGCTGCTCACCCTTCATGCTATTTCCCCGTATATTGGTATTATAGCGATCGGCATTGCCCAAACCTGCAGAGGCCCTGGCAAAATAGCCTTTCTTTTTATCTTCTTCAATGGTCAGGTTCAGCACCTTTTCCGGCCCACCTGTTTTAATACCTGTAAGTTTGGCCTGATCGCCATAATCGTCGATAAACTGAAGGTTTTTGATAATATCGGCAGGAAGATTTTTAATGGCTGTGGCTACATCTGTGCCAAAGAAATCTTTACCGTTAACACGTATTTTGGTTACAGGCGAACCCTGACTGGTTACATTCCCATCTTTGTCTACCTTAATGCCGGGTAGTTTTTTCAACACTTCATCAACCGCATCACCATCTCTAACCGGAAAGGCCCTGGCGCTAAAACTCACGGTATCTTCGGTTACTTTAACAGGAGGAACACCCGAAATCACTACGCCCTCCAGGGTGTTCGCTGATGGTTTAAGCCTGATGTCAGTGATGTTTAAAATATTACCCTTTTCGATCTGATACTGTTTAATAAAGGTATCGAAGCCGATAAAAGCTGCTGATAAGGTAAACTGTTTAGATTTAATTTTATCCAATGCAAATGTACCATCAGGATTGGCAGAGGTGCCTATACTGTCGGTACCAAATTTAATCCTAACTACCGCACCGGGTAGTGGTAAACCTGCAGTATCTAACACTATACCCTTAACGGCATAATTTTGTGCATTACTGTTTGTAAAAAAACCTGCAAAGAGCAGAAATAGCAAAATCGATTTAGTAAAAGCCCTCATGAATTTATTTGTGTGTGGCATAAAAGTACGGAGCAGCGCGTTAACCCTGTTCAGCGTAATCAACATGTTACTGATTTTGGCTGTTTTAGCTGTAAATGAGGTGTTTCCTTTGCTTTCTTTAGCCGATATATCAGGCTAAATAATAAGCCTTCTCGCGTCCGATAGCTATCGGATGACGATAATTGGAGGTGATTTCTATTAATGAAAGATTTCTAAAAATTGGGCGTCATTTCGACTGGAACGTAGTGGAATGGAGAAATCTTTGAACGATGTTAAAAGATCTCACTTCGATCGAGACGATAGTTGGAGGTGATTTATCCCTCAGCATGACTGCACTTTAGGTTTTGCGTTTCAAAAAGATTTGGAAATGAACGGACAATGATCCTTGGAGGCCTGCCGCCCCGCTCTTTGTTCCAAGTCCTCACCCTCATACTTCGGGTCTGCGGGCTTTGCACGCCGATCGGGTTTAAGAACAATGGTTTGTATCGTAAAGCTAAAAATAAATAAAAAACTAGACACGATTTGCAATTGCAAAATGGCTAAACCAGTTCACAAATCCAGGCCAACAAAAACCTGTAAAGTTAATCTGCGGTGATCTGCAAAATCAGCGGGAAATATTTGGGTAAAGTGAGCTATAAGGCAAAAAATAATCAGTTATATACATGATTCATATTGATTTTTGAGAAATCAATTGTCCTTCAGTACTACATTCCGGCCAAGGGTTTTAAACCGAACAGCATTGTCTTGTTCTACAGTAATGGTAATATGGCCTGTTTTACTCGTGTTTATATCGCTTACCTTGCCAGACTTACCGATATGCGTCCCTTTAACCACAACACAGTAGTCGCCATCTTTTAAATTTGTTGTTTCCATTTTAGTTTTTACAGGTTTGAGTTTACATCTGAACCCCGTAATTTTATTTCAGCATTTAATTGACTTAATTTAATTGCAACGGGTAACCAAGCTAGCATACATCCGGGAATAACAGCAAGGAGTACAAAGTTCTGTCTTTTAATAATCAGGTATAAAAGTGCAGCGAACAACAGCAGCATCACAACAGCACTTCCAATTAACAGGCCACTCAGTTGTTTTTTCTGTTTATTTAATTCGGTTAGGCTAAGTTCGGATAGTTTGTTGTTTTTCATAGCAGATGCGTTAGGGTTATTAGTAAAATTATTAAATTTTTAATATCCTGAACAATGAAAAATGTAAAATGCTGGTTATCCAGTCTCATCTAAGCACAAATTCCATTATCTTGTAAACGTTCTGTTTAATAAATCTAAAACCATTATTTTTGGTTGAATACTGATGTTGTTTTAATGCTAATACCAAATATATCATGATCAAAAGATTAATATCTTTATTGTTGCCATTGATTTCTTTCGTGGGCTTTTCGCAGGAAACTACTAAAACTTATCTTTCCGGAACAGATAAAGACCATACCAAACAATGGGATTTTTATTGTACTGCCGGTCGTAAAAGCGGCATATGGACTAAAATACCTGTACCATCTAACTGGGAATTACAGGGTTTTGGAAGTTACAACTATGGGCACGATAAAGTTAAAGCCAGCGAACAGGGCATTTACCGTTATGAATTTCCGATGGGTAAAATAATAGGGAAAAAAGTGTTCCTGGTTTTTGAAGGCGCTATGACCGATACTAAGGTTAGTATTAACGGAAAGCTGGCCGGAGATCTGCACCAGGGCGGGTTTTATCGGTTTAAATATGATATTACCACACTATTAAAACCCGACCAGAAGAACCTATTGGAAGTTACGGTTGATAAAGTATCGGCAAATGCATCGATTAATAAAGCAGAAAGAACGAGCGATTTTTGGATTTTTGGTGGCATCTTCCGTCCGGTTTACCTCGAAACTGTACCAAACAAATTTATAGAAAGAGTTGCGGTTAATGCTAAGGCCGATGGAACTTTTCAGCTTGATGTTTATGGTCAGAATTTGGACGCAGATGATATTCTTGAAGCCCAGGTGAAAAAATTAACTGGCGAAAATGTGGGAAAAGCATTTGCTGTAAAGGCGAATTTAGAGAATGGTATGCAGACCCTTAAGGCTACATTCTCAAACCCTTTATTATGGAGCAGTGAATTTCCCAATTTATATCAGGTGGTGGTGCGGATCAAAAATAAACAGAAAATTATTCATCAGGTAAAACAAAAGTTCGGTTTTAGAACGCTTGAACTGCGTAATGGCGACGGTTTTTATGTTAATGGTTCGAAAATGATTTTAAAAGGTGTTAACCGCCACAGCTTTTGGCCCGAAAGCGGACGTACCTTAAGCCGTGAGGTGCACTTGATGGATGTGAGGTTAATGAAAGAAATGAACATGAACGCCGTTCGCATGTCGCATTATCCACCCGATGCAGAATTTTTGGATATTTGCGACTCCTTAGGATTGTATGTGATTAATGAATTAACGGGCTGGCAGGCAAAATACGATAACACAATAGGGCACAGGCTCGTAAAAGAACTTGTAATCAGAGATGTAAACCATCCATCTATTATTTTTTGGGCCAATGGCAATGAGGGAGGTTTTAATACCGATCTTGATAATGATTATGCCTTATACGATCCGCAGAAACGTACCGTAATTCACCCATGGGAGAAATTTAACGGAACCGATACCAAACATTACCCAGATTATAATTATATGGTTAAGGCCGCTACTTCAGGACAGGAGGTTTTCTTTCCGACTGAATTTATGCACGCGCTTTATGATGGTGGCGCTGGTGCGGCTTTGGATGATTTCTGGAATCAGATGCTGATTCACCCGCATGGTGCCGGTGGTTTTATTTGGGCTTTGGTGGATGAAAACGTAATCCGCACAGATAAAAACGGTATTTATGATGGTGATGGAAACCATGCCCCTGATGGAATTGTTGGCCCACATCGCGAAAAGGAAGCCAGTTTTTATACCATAAAAGAGATATGGTCTCCGGTTTTTGTCGATCTGCCAAAAATTGATCGGGATTTTAATGGTAAAATCGCGGTCGAGAACCGATTCAATTTTACCGATCTTGATCAATGCACTTTTAAATGGAAATTGCTTAGTTTCCCACAGGCTAACACAGCGGGCACAAAAGCTATTGTAAATACCAGTGGAGCAACGGTTTATAAGCTTAAACCTGGCGCAAAAGGTACGCTTGATCTGGCTTTGCCAAAATCGTGGACACAAAGTGATGCCTTATATTTAACCGCTTATGGAACTGATAAGAAGGAAATATTTACCTGGAGCTGGCCAATAAAAACTGCCCGCTTGATTGCAGAGAAGCGAGAAACTACTCTGTCCAATTCAGTAGTAAAAGCCGAAGAAACTAACCAGTCGCTCCTGATTAAACAGGATGGTATGAGCTACTATTTTGAAAAGGCAACGGGTTATCTGGAGAAAGTTGTTAAAGGGAATACCATTATTTCTTTGTCAAAAGGCCCTGTGTTGGCTGGTGTAAATACCGAATTGAAAAATTTCAGCCATAAAGCAGAAGGAGCAAAGTATATCGTTGAATCTGATTATCAGGGTGCTGGTAATTTGCATGCGAAGTGGACATTTGAAACCGGAAAGCTGGTAAAACTCGAATATCAATTTAACCAACAGGGCGATGCTGATTTTATGGGTATTACCTTTAATTATCCCGAGGATAAAATTACCGGAATAAAATACCTTGGCCGTGGCCCGTACCGGGTTTGGAAAAACAGGTTAAAAGGGCAGCAGTTTGGAGTTTGGCATAAGGATTACAATAATTCGATTACCGGCGAAACCTGGGGTTACCCTGAGTTTAAAGGTTATCATGCCGAAGTGAACTGGGTAACTGTAGAAAATAAAGAAGCCTCATTTACGGTTTATATACCCGATCAGGATACTTATCTGCAAATGTTCAGGCCTGCCCGTGAAGCTGCGGCATTAAGCAACAATAATGTAGAGCCCGCTTTTCCAGAAGGGAATATCGGTTTCTTAAAAGGGATAAGTGCCATCGGGACCAAGTTTCAGTCGGCTTTATTATTGGGACCTCAAAGCCAGAAAAACAAGACAGATGGAAAAACTTTTAAGGGGACACTATTATTTGATTTTGGAAAATAAGCGTTTTGATCCCTAGGTTAAAACAGGACAGCAGAATCCTATTTAATCCGTATTTTTAACGATATGAAGATTGTATTTTTTTCTGCGAAGCCTTACGACCGCGAATTTTTTGAAAGCTGTAATAAACATTATGATTTTGAATTAGAATTTTGGGAAACTCATCTGGGACCTCATATTGCCGACGCGATAAAAGTAGGTACTGATGCCGTTTGTGTATTTGTGAACGATAAACTAACAGCTGATGTAATAGCCATACTGGCGCAAAAAGGGGTGAAAGTTATTGCTTTGCGTTGTGCTGGCTTTAACAATGTAGAGCTGGATGCTGCCAAACAATACGGAATTCGCGTTTGCCGCGTTCCGGCATATTCGCCACAGGCTGTTGCAGAACATGCAGTAGCCATGTTGCTTACGCTAAACCGTAAAACCCATAAGGCCTATAACCGCGTGCGTGAACAGAATTTTTCGCTTTCAGGTTTAATGGGTTTCAATCTTTTTGGCAAAACAGTAGGGGTAATCGGCACAGGAAAAATTGGCGCTGCTTTCTGTAAAATTATGCTTGGTTTTGGCTGTACTGTACTGGCTTCAGATCCTTTTGTGAGTAAATCATTACAAAGTGCGGGAGTAAAATATTTGCCTTTTCATGAAGTAATAAAAGAAGCCGATATTATTTCGCTGCATTGCCCGCTTACACCAGAAAACCATTATTTGATTGGATCAAATAGCTTATCGACGATGAAAAAAGGTGTTACGCTGATCAATACAAGTAGAGGCGGATTGATTAATACACGTGAAGTGATTGAAGCACTAAAAACAGGTCAGCTTGCGGCACTGGGAATTGATGTGTATGAGCAGGAAGAACAACTCTTTTTTAAAGATCTTTCCGGAAGTATTATTGGTGATGATGATATTCAGCGACTAATTAGTTTTCCGAATGTTTTGGTTACCGGGCATCAGGCTTTTTTTACACAAGAAGCCCTGGCAGAAATTGCAGCGTCTACCCTAAAAACGGTTAAAATGTTGTTGGAAGATAATGTTGAAGAGATAGTTTCGGATGCAATATTGGTGTAACAAGGTAGAGGAACAAACGCAAGGAGTTTTTGAGAAGCTGATCTCATCAAAATCTCCATGCGCGCATTGTTGCTATTTAATAATATGAAGTATTAAGGTTGCTGTTCTGCTTTTCTGCGGCCTCGATAGGGGCATAGTTAGAAAGAATAAGTGCCTCCCCTTTTTTAATGCATACATCATGCTCAAAATGTACAGATGGACTTCCGTCAGCAGTTCTGATCGTCCAGCCGTCTTCATCTAGAAACACATCTTTTTTGCCCATATTTATCATAGGTTCTATGGCCAGCACCAGGTTTTCTCTTAAGAGTAAACCGTTACCTTTTCGACCATAATTCGGCACCTGTGGATCTTCGTGCATATCTTTACCCAAGCCATGGCCTACCAGATCTCTTACTACGCCGTAACCCTGCTTTTCGTTATGACTTTGGATTGCTGCACCAATATCGCCAATGCGTTTGCCCACAACAGCTTCTTTAATTCCAAGAAAAAGCGATTCTTTAGTTGTTTTTACCAGGTTTAGTACCGCTGGCGATACTTCGCCGATGATAAAGGTATAAGCATGATCGCCGTGAAAACCGTTTTTTATGGTACCCACATCTACTGAGATAATATCGCCATCTTTCAGCTCATCTTTAGTCGGAAAGCCATGTACAACCACATCGTTTACCGAGGTAATAATATGAAATGGAAAACCATTATAGTTGTAAAATGAAGGTACGGCGCCATTATCGAGTATAAATTCGTTGGCTATTCTATCAATTTCAAGAGTTGTAATGCCTGGCTTTAATATTTTAGCTACTTCTGCAAGGGTATCGCTCACCAGTAGGGCACTGATCTGCATCAGTTCTACTTCTTCGTTGGTTTTATATAAAATCATTGCCGCAAATTTAGCAAAAGAAGCGGAAAGGAAAAAAGACGAAGAGTTGAATAATAAAGGACTGAATATTAGTAGCTAAATTAAGAGCACAAGCGGTAATCGGGTATTAAAACTTTATTTCTGATTCTACTCAGCGTTTCTAAACGCATGCCAAGGTAGCTGGCCAGATAGCGCTGCGGTATTCTGTTGATGTCCAGGTCGCTTTCCTGAAGTTTACGGTACCTGCTCATTGCTTTTGGTATCCTGGCCAGGATTGATCTTTCTGATGCAGCATAATAATGAAGCGCCAACAGCTTTCTGCCGATTAGGTTGGCCTCCGGATAGTTTGTATACATCGAATCGATCAGGGTATAAGGAATACAGATGAGTTGACATTCTTCCAGTGCCTGAAGATACTCTATAGAATGACTGGGCTGCTGATCGGGGTGACGTATGGCACCTATTAATTCATTTCCGAAGCTAAACCAGGTGCTGATATCATTTTTACCATCACGTATGAAGCCACGAACGAGTCCGTGTACCAAAAAATATAGCGAAGCATTACTGTCTATTGGTGAAAGTATATGTTTATTTTTTTTAACGTGGATAAGCTTACACGATTTTTCGTGTTCGGCCTTAAAGGCTGCAGATAAAGGATGAAATTGCTCAATATAATCGAAAAGCGGGCGTAAAAACGATGTTGAATAAGGCATGGTTAAGGCTGTTTAGATTTTTGAGAAAAGATTTAGAGCATACTCATTTGAAGTACCACAATCATATGATGATCAGGAACCAAAGGTATCTGGTATTTCAATATTTGGAGAAATACCGCACAGTTACGGACTCTAACGATACGATCGTTAGAGTAAAAAAGGGGGAAATAACAGGTTAGCGGATTAATTCCTTTGCAAAATAGGTGGTTGGCATTAAGCCCGTTTCTTTTTTGAATGCATTGTAAAACGTAGCCAGGCTTTTAAAACCAGCTTCAGAAGCAATGGCTTCAATAGTTATTTTATCCGATTTGAGCGGATACTGTTTTAAAAAATGACCAACGCGGTAGCTGTTTATCCAGTCGCGGAAATTTTTGCCGATGTGTTTGTTAATTACGAAAGAGCAATGGTGGATCGGGAGGCTAAGTTTTGCTGCCAGATCGATAATCTGAAAATCGTGCACCAGGTAAAGTTGTTCCGCTTCCATTATTTCTTTCATGGCAAGGGCATAATCAGACAGCTGTGCATCTAAAAGATTATTTTTTTTGACAGCGGCAAGCGTACGTTTTGGATTTTCTTCTGATAAAGGAACTAATGAGGAATCAGTTTCAGTTTTCTTGATTGCAGGTTTTTTAGTCCAATCAACAGCCACTAACAGGTAGCCATAAAAAATATAAGGTTTGTGAAGGGCATATAATAAAATGACCAATAGGGCCAAACAATTAAGCACAATAAAGGAGGCATTAACATATGGGATGTGTAAGCTTCTTAAAATAATGGGCACCAAACTAAACAACTGGAAAAAGGTCGCAATCCGGAGAAAAAAGATGATCCATTTTCTGCCTTCACCTTCGAGTATCTGTTGTGGTTTGTTTTTTAAACGGAGTACTGCAATCCAGGTAAGGCACAAATAACCAAATACCAGTATTGGCCTAAATAAGTAATGGAAATATGGAGGAAAAAGGCCGCTTTTTGCTTTTAGTGAGAAGTAACCGCTTTCAGCTAATTGGCTTCCTATCAAATCCCAATTGAGTGTTGCAGAAAAATGCCAGGGGATAACGTGGATAATAGCCAACAAAGCTGGTGCAAAATGAAGCCATTCTATTTTTTGTAAACTTTTACGATCTTGAAGAAAGCCTGTTATGTAGAGGTAAAAGCAGGCTGGGGCAGCATAATAAAACGGTGTAAAAGTTTGATGAAAAAATGCTAAAGCATTAGGTTGGTCCGATTTAAAGAGCAGTGAAGTTAAAATCTGCCCAAATCTGGCAAAAAATATAACTGAAAGCAGAATGTTAAGCAGTTTATTCCCTTTTTTTGCGAAAAAAAGATGCATAGAGAATAAAAGTAAGAATAGACAACTAGTACTAACGAGAAGGTTTAAAGATTGCATATTTCCAACCAAGATAAAACATAATTGTTAAACTAAATTCCCCTTATTGTAAAATATTTTTTTATTCAATACCTCATGCGCAAAATATTGAAAATGAGGTGGTTTTGGTTTTAAAATAAGGCTATTGTAGCTGCTATTGCCTTTATGTTTTATTGGCTTTTTATGCCCTCTGCAATAATGATTTGGCATAAATGTTTGTTTAATTTATAAAAAGCAATAGTTTTGCGGCCCGTTTATTGTGAGCGGAAAGGAATATATTTAATTAATGGATGTTTACCATCCCTATAAAAGAAAAATTATGGACAAATTTAAAAAAGTGCAAGATCTAATCTCTTCTGTTGAAGCAGACGTAACTAAATTTTATGATGGTGGTAATGCTGCAGCAGGTACACGTGTACGTAAAGCAATGCAAGACCTAAAAGTTTTAGCTCAAGAGATTAGAGCTGAAGTAACCGATAAAAAAAATAGCGCTAAATAATTTGTTTTCGCTTTTAAAAAAGAAAGCCCATGTTTTACGTGGGCTTTCTTTTTATGTACTAGTCTTGGCCTTTGCTCTTTATCTATCTCTAAAAGTTATTTACTCCGTTTACTCGTAATAAGTTTATCAGTAAAGAAATCACGGAAATCATTGTAGTAAAGGTCGCCAACAGTAAAGCTGGTGTGGTTCGAGAGGGTTACTCTTGTTCCCTCTACATGTAAAATATGATTGATGGAAATAATATAGCCCCTATGCAGCTGTATGAAGCCTTTTTTAAGGTTCAGTTGTTCTTTAACATCTTTCAAACTTAAATAAGCAATAATTATTTTCTCTTTTGTATGTATTTTGATATAGTTGTGGAAACTTTCAAAAGCAATTATATCTGCATAGTGCACTAAAACCGCTTTGTGATCTTCTGATTTATTTTTTACCAAAAAATAAGTTTCCTGCCCTGTATTTTCTATTTCTTCCTCAAAAACACGGTTTACCGTTAAGGCAAATTTAGCATAGCCGTAAGGTTTAAGTAAATATGCATCTGCTTCTGCTTCGAATGCTTCAAAGGCATATTCCTCATGAGAAGTAGTAAATATCAGCTTCCTGGTTTTGGAGCGGATTGCTTTAGAAAGTTCGATGCCCGAAATCTGTGGCATTTGAATATCCATAAATATCACATCTACCTGGTCAATCTTTTTAAGTTCGTTCAGGGCCACCATTGGATCGGTGTAACTCGCCAGAAGCTTCATATTCGGGGTATCCGCAATATATTTTTCAAGCCCTGAAATCGAATTTTGTTGGTCATCAATGGCTATACACTTAATCATTTGTTAATCTTCTTTGTATACATAACGAAATTACACCTTTTCATACCGAAAATAGAACGCTTTATCCTGTTTCGCCGTAAATTTTCTTTCTGTTGGCTAATTTAAGGTAAAAAAATGCGTTATGATGTATACAGGAGTGATTAAATGGTATAATCCGATACGAGGTTTCGGATTTATTGCACCCGATGGTGGAAAGGAAATGGTTTATGCAGATAACCAGAAATTGATAGGGATTTACCGTCGTTCCTTAGTTGTGGGAACCAAAGTCCGCTTTGATTTAGAACAAGGGCAGGTAGGATGCCAGGCTACTAATATTGTAGTTCTAAATATGGGCTTTGACTAGCATTTGCACCTATCCATAACGAAAACAGACCGATCTGTGTAACCTAGCGCTGAGGATAAGGACAGAATACGATCTTAGTCTGCAATTAATGAAAATTTTAGAAATTTTAGTTTAGACGGCGTTTGTTTGGGAGCAATAAACATTAAATTTTTTTATTTAACATCTACCTATTAACTTTTCATATCTAGATTATCTCTCTTTCCTATCTAAATTAGCGCTCTTTTTTAGATAGGATTTATTTTTTTTCGGATAACGTTTTTGCTTAAATTCGTCATACTCTTTAGGGTACAGATACATTTAAAGCAGTTGTTTATGAATTTCAAAACCTTGGTTCTTTTGTTGAGTACAGTTTCTACGGCACTTATTGGTGGTCTTTTTTACGCGTACTCCTGTTCGGTTATTCCGGGCCTGGCACGTCTTTCTGATGCTTCCTTTTTACAAGCCATGCAATCAATTAACCGGGCTATTTTAAATCCGTTATTTTTTATTTCTTTTATGGGTACGCTAGTTATATTACCCATAAGTGTTTGGTTTTTTAGAGAACAGCCCATGGTGTTTTACCTGCTTTTGGCGGCAACCTTATTATACTTCGGAGGTGTTTTTCTGGTTACCATAATCGGGAATGTACCCCTAAATAACCTTTTGGATGGGGCAGATCTTGGTAAACTTGGCGCAACAGAACTAACTACATTGCGCCAAAAATTCGAGCCAGACTGGAATTTATTCCATCGGATCAGAACCATCGCCTCATTTATCTGTATTGTACTGCTCGCGTATGCAGCAATATTAAGCCGAAATGTTTAAATGGGGAAACTGTTAGGGAACGGAGTGAACAACAGTTTAGACTCCTAAGCTATTAACGGTCTCGATAGCCGATATATAAAATTTAACGTTTTAATAAATTTATTTATTCTGATCGTGTTGCTAGCTGTTATGCATTCCTCAATTTTAGCATGTAACCGGTATTTTTGTTGTTTTATAAAATGGCCAGCATTTTTTTTGCCCGGTTGAAGGATATCGGCCAGGCATCGGCACTATTGCTCGCAGCTATTCCATAATATTCTTTTGCCTTGTTCTGATCACCCTGAACAAGGTTAACATAAGCGCTTAACTCAAAAATAAAGTTCTTCAACTTGGTGTCAATTCCTTTTTCGGTGCTTAAATAATCGAAGATTTCACCCGCAGCTTTTAATCGTTTGTCATTAAAGCCTTCTATTTTAAAACCACCCGGCATTGCAAACCAATATTCCCATATCCCACCATTGGCATGCTGATTATAACTATCTTTAATCAATTGTATGCCTACCTCCAGTAGTACGCTATTAATTGTACTGTCTTTTTTTACTGCAACTTTATTTACATCAAGATAATGGTTAAGGGTAGGTTGTAGTCCGTTTTTGTTGATCTCATCCAAAATCATTTCTTTACGGTACATGGCCCGATCGCTCATTGAAAACTGCTCATATGCAAAGCTTGTAGGGAAATGATCGCTTATTTTTTCTAACCTGTACCCTCTGGCCAGTTCTTTCTTTAAATCGATTATGTAGGGATGTTCGAAATCGTGAAAGTGGTATATCGTAATGATTCCGTGTTTAAGATCGTAGATGTTGCTATAAATGGTAGATAGCTTCCCTTCCTGTCGGGTATGGTTTAAGATGTCGCGTAAAAAAGGCACATTTATGGTTTTTGCATTTTTCAGGGCTTCATCCGAGATATCATATCTTCTGCATGAATAGTTTTTGGTTTTTAGGTTACTAATATCAAAATTTGTATTGATTTGGTAATGGCCAGATTTGATTAGTTTGGTCCCGGCATTGATGATCACCGAATTCCCTAGTGCATCGGCAATTAATACTTGCGAACTGATGGCGTAATCGTATTTTTCTAGAAAAACCAAGGCTTCTTTTACTGTTTTACATTTGCCAAGGATTTCGAAAAAAAGGTCGCCATTATAAATGTTTTTAGGATGGTATTTAGCAGGATCGATATTCTGAGCGGTAAAATCGTAAAACAGGTCATACTCATTCATAGCAGCTTGTGCCTGTAGATCAGGAAGACCGAAACACACTGAACCATATCTCTCAGCAGTTCTGGGATTAAACCAGATCCTTGCAAACCCCATATAATCATCCTCATTGGCTGCAGCATATACCTCACCCTTTATTGCACATGAGATCACTGTACAGGCATAAATGTTTTGAGACAATATGGAACTAACCATAAGTGCAAATAATAGTATTCTCTTCATTTTTATAGTTTATTTTCCGTAGTTGCCAAGTCTATGCCATTAAGGAGAGTATTGCTTTAAACTCATCTCGGATGCTTCTTTTATAAATTCGAAAAAAAAATGTCCGTAATTGAACGGTTATCGTTCGAAAACGGACAAGACTAAATCAAATATTGGTTGAGGGCTTAGCTAATTCTATCTTCCATTCTGCATCATCTTAAAGAACGCATATTAGTTGTCGTTATTTAGAATTGATATAAATAATATTGTTATATTTGTTCTATCCCATGATTAATATTAACCTAGACTGGAAATGATTGTAAAGGCAAGAATAGAGCATCAGAAAGATTTTCTGTTCATGGAAGAAATTCCAGATAAATATGTTCCCGATCACCGATTATCCGAAAAATCAATAACCATTAAAGATGCTCCGGTAGGCATTAAAAATTATCAGCTCTCTACCAATGGCCTTTTTTTGGTGCATTCTGAAATGAAATTTGATGGACCTGCAAGGATTCTTACCGAGGTAGAAGGAGAGGCCATTACCTGTCAGTTTATTTTTAGCAATAAAAACGGTTCGGGCACTGCTGGTAAACAATCGGCTAAATACGGCCGGAGCAGGCATAATATCCGCTACATCCCTTCGGCAAAAGAAGCTTACGATGTGAAGCCCGATGTAGAGTTTATATATTTTTTAATCGTACTTTCTAAAGATTATTACCTGCGCTTGGTTGATCTTTACTCCCCATTACATGAGCAATTTGTACAGGAGATGGAAAAAGGAATTTCGACCTCTTTTGCCGAACACGATCTTTTTATGACGCCAGAAATGCGTAGATCGATCGAAGCGATTATCACCTGCAGGCAGGATGGGGAATTGAAACGCCTGTTTACCGATGCCCGGATTACCGAACTGATTATGTACCAGCTGGAGCAATTTAGTCAGCATATACAAGGCGGTAGAGAGTCGCTACTTGATCGCGATATCCCAAAACTTGAAGAAGCCAGGGAGATTCTGGAACGCGATTATATCGATCCACCAACCCATAAGCAGCTTTCTAAAATGATCTTGCTTAATGAGTTTAAATTGAGAACAGGTTTTAAAAAATATTTTGGCAGTACCATTTACGATTTTGTAACCCGTTTAAGAATGGAAGAGGCCAAAAGATTGATTTTAGAAGAAGGTAAAAATATGTACGAGGTAGGCGTAAACGTTGGTTTTAAACATCAAGCCAGTTTTACCAATGCTTTCAAAAAATACTACGGCATTTTGCCTAGTGATGTGCGGCTCTGATCTTATAAAGGATTAGTCTCGATCCTGCACTTTGTGCTTCGGCTACGCCGGCAGCTTCCATTAGTTTTAAATTACTGTAAACGCAACCAATACTTATGGGCGTTTTATCTTCCTTTAGCATCAGCCAAAGCGATTCGGGGTGGATAAAATCACTTACTTCCAATAGCTTCAGCGCTATCCATAATCTTTTTTCGGAAAAGGATAGGCGTTTTAATCTACAGTAATCGTTTATTGTTTTTAAGAGTTCTTCTTTAAATACATCAGCATAGGGCGAACCTGATAGCTGGCTAACGCTGTGCGCAGCATTTAGTAGTTTTTGGATTCTTTGCATAGGTCATTGGTTTAAATTTTTACCGATTGAAGTGTGGTCAGCCCGTCGGTTTCAGCTGTTTTTAAAGTATAAATTTCTTTAGTGCATACTGGATTTTGAGGTGTATATAAATTAGTGTTAAATTTTGCCGCATCGAGCTTAATTTCCTTTGGTACAATAACCGTTTTCAGACTGCTTTGGTCTGTATAGGCCTGTGCATGGATGCCAAATGCGGTATACATATGCTGAGGGGTAAGCACCTGTACAGGCGTTCCATCCCACCATTTTCTACCATCTTTTAAAATAATAATGCGGCTGGCATACTGTGCGGCCAGGTTAACTTCGTGCAGTACCACTACGATCATGTACCCTTTTTTTGCCATGGCAGCGGCTATGGCCAGGGTTTGGTGCTGAAACTGAAGATCCATATTGTTAGTCGGTTCGTCCAAGAGTAATACCGAATCCTTATTGTCCCATAATTGGGCCAGTACCCGTGCCAGGTGTACACGTTGCTGTTCTCCACCCGAAAGACTTAACATCGATCGGTCTGCAAGGTCAGTTAATCCGCAGATTTTCATCGTTTCTGCAAGTGCAAGCTGATCATTTTTTGCCGATGATAAACTTTTAAAACCATAACGGCCCATCATGACGATCTCTTTCACGCTAAAAGCCATAGTAATGGGATTGTGCTGCTGTAGATAAGCCCTTTTGGTGGCGAGTACTTTTCGGTTATAATGTTTGATATCTGCTCCGTATAACATAATCCGCCCGCTGTCGGGCTTTCGCTCTCCCGAAAGCAGCCGCATTAAGGTAGATTTCCCGGCACCGTTCGACCCTAAAAGCGCAACCATTTCGCCTGGCCTGATACTGAACGAGATATCTTTTAAAAGCGGCCTGTTGTTTAATTTATAGCTGATGGATTCTACTCTGAGCATAAACCGATTATTTAATTAACTAATTTCTTTTTATCTTTAATTAGGATATATAAAAATATGGGTGTGCCCATTAAAGCGGTAACCACACCAATTGGCAATTCGATCGGTTGCACAATCAATCTCGAAACCATATCGGCCAATGTAAGTACCAATGCGCCCATTAATGCCGAAACAGGAAGCACAAAACGATGATCTACTCCGCCCAACAAACGTGTAAGGTGGGGGATGAGTAGGCCAATAAAACCGATAATGCCCGAAACGGCAACGGAAGCACCAACAGCCATAGTAGCCAATACCACTACCAATATTTTGATACGATTGGGGTTTAGGCCGATCAGTTCGACCTGATTTTCGCCAATGGCAAATAAATTTAAACCTTTTGCTAAAAATGGTAACCCGATTACAGGGATAATTACGAAAGGAAATAAACAGCTTACATTTTGCCAGGTTGCCCCGCCCAGGCTGCCCATCATCCAGAAGGTAATGCTCCTGAGTTTTTGTTCATCGGCCAGATAAGTAACCAATCCGGTTAAAGCGCCAGCCATTGCATTGATGGCAATACCCGCGAGCAACATGGTCGAAACATTGGCCTGTCCATTGATTTTGGAAAGATTGTACACCAACATAGCAATAATGCCTGCACCAACAAAAGCGCCAAATGCCAAAAGGTAATACCCCAGTAACTGACTTAAACTAGAGAATAATAGTGTTTCGAAAGCAATAATCAATACCGCCATTAACGATGCCCCTGCCGATATACCTACCAAACTGGGTTCGGCCAATGGATTCCTGAATATTCCTTGTATGGCTGCACCAGAAATGCCCAAAGCTGCACCAACCAGTACACCCATTAAAGTTCTGGGCAATCTGATCATCATAATTACTCCTTCGTTTATACCACGATCGGCGCTGCCAAAAATGGTAAAACCCATCGTTTGGGTTAACGTATCAATCACTTCTTTTATAGGGATGCGCATGGCACCTAATCCCAACGAAAAACAAATGGAAAGCAATAAACCTACACTCAGGCAGGTATAAATAACGGTTCTTTTCATTATAAAATACGGTTATTCAGTGCTTTAATGGCTTCGGGTAAACGATTACTGAAATTGATAAGCAAAGGCCCGTTCATTTCTATAATCCTTTTATTTTTTCCGGCATTGGTATAACTTACACCGGGAAGACCTAAAAAGGCTGCTCTTCCGCCTAAACTGCTTAATCCGAAATCGAACATTAAAATCACATCAGGATTGCTCTTAATCAGTGCCTCGGTGGTGTAAGGTTTAAAATCGCTAAACTCCTGAATGGCATTTTTGCCTCCTGCCAGCTTAATCATCGCATCTATACTACTGCCTTTACCGGCCACATTCATGGTGCCAACGCCCCGTGCATAAATAAATAAAACCTTTGGGCTTTTGCTGCCCTTTTTTAGCTGACTTAAAGTGGTATTGATGTTACTTTCTGTTTTTTGTGCCAGTTGTTCTCCGCGTGCCTTATCGCCAATGGCAGCAGCAATATGCCTGATAAATTTTGTTGCGCCCTGAACAGAAAATTCCTGACGGATGGTAACCACCCGGATACCCAATGATTTAAACTGGTAAAGGTTTTCTTTAGAAAAATCTCCTTCAGGTACCAAAATAAGATCTGGACGATAAGCGGTAATGCTTTCGATAGAAAAAGAGCGGTTTCTGCTTACTTTAGGTAATCTGTTGATCTCTTCTGGCGATACACTGGTTACATCGGTAGCCAGAATATTCTTGCCATAACCCAATGCATTTACGGTTTCACTAATGGCACTGCTTAAAGTAATGATGCGCTTCGCCTGTGCAGCAACATATTGTGTAGCACTGAAAAAAGAAATGATAATCAATACAATATAATACTTTTTAATCCTCATGTAGGCGATGGTTATAGGGACAAAAAAAGTGTTTAATTAATCTAAATACAAGTAATTGGACGGGCAAGATATTTACCCTTGGATATAATTTTTAAAACCGATTTAGATTAGTGATTCTGTTATTAATCTGTTTTTCAGTTGTTTATGATTGTTTTTTGAGCTGATAATCAGCAAGATTTAGTTAAAACGAGCAATAAATAATACGCTTTGAACAAAAGAAAATACGGATTGAACAAATTAAAATACGGATTGAACAAACCATTTATGGTGGTTAATATGGATGTTTGCAGTATTCTTATTTAGAATGATTAAAAATAATATTCACAATGAAGTATTTAAAACATAGTCGACCAATAAAGAGAAAAACAGTTTTAGCTGTTGGTTTTTTGTTATTGGTTCTCTCACTTGGTTCTTGCAAAAAATATGAGCTCGATCCAAACGAAGTTTTACAGGATGGTAAGAGTATTGTGGTAACCGATCTGGCTGGCGATACACAGGCCGCCATGGGAAATGGAACACCGGGCAAAGAAGTACGTGCATTTTATACTTTTCTTTTTCGCTTTAAAGATCAGAAACAGATCTGGATCCGTAATGCAGCTGATTCTGCACAATGGCTAAAAACAAAAGACTGGGACCTGGCCTTTACTGGCCCCTACAATAGCGAGGTTTATGTAAATGATAAAGATTATCAGTTTAACCCTGGTTATGGCGGAACGGCTAAAAGTGCGGTTGTAATGCTTGAGCAAAGTTACGATACGCTTAATCAGGCCCCATCTGATCAGGCCTTTAGTGCGAGCGAAGTAACTAAAATCGGCTGGGCCTCGTCGGCGACCTCAAACGGATGGTTTTTCTATAGCCTGAGTTCGCACATTATGCAGGCTATACCCAACCGCACCTACGCCATTAGGTTACCTGATGGTAAATACGCCAAACTACAATTGATCAACGCCTATAAAGGCAATCCGCCAAGTGTTACTGATTTAAACTGGCCTGCGCCCTATTATACTTTTAAATATTACGTACAGCAGGATGGCAGCAAAAATTTACAGACCAAATAATTTAAAGATGAACAATATTACTATAATAAATAAAGCAGTGTTTAAATGGGGTTCAACCTGTTTAGTATTGGGCTTGCTTTTTACCAGTTGCAAAAAAGACGAAGTGATTTCGCCGGAACCTGAAAAGGAAATACCGACAAAAACAGAAGGTGGCACACCATATTATAAGTTACAGCGTATAGAAAACCTTGCTGTAGAAACTGATGATGCCAATCCAACCGTACCACCAACAGCTGTGCTGTTCAGCCTGGAAACAAAAGAAATAGTGCCCTTGCTATATGCCAAAACCAATCGCTGGGATGTTGGTTTTAATGGCCTTTACAATAGTTTTTTAAGTCCTAACAGCGGTCAGTCATCAACAAGTTTAGGATCGGGGAGCACAGGTTTAGGTGCTATTACCATTTTGGAAAAACCATTTGACCAGGTGGTCGATGTTCCGGCAGATGCCGCATTAAGCATCAGCAAATTTATTGGAACCGACAATGAAGGCGATTTTGGAGAAGGCATTGGTTGGTACCTGTACGATTTTGGGGGCACCAAAAGGGGAGATGGCAGTTATGATAAACAACATGTAGCTTATGCCATGCCTGAGAAAAGAACCCTTATCATCCGTACGGCCAAAGGCGATTATGCAAAGATTAAAATGATCAGCTGTTATAAAGATGCTTTTACTGCCGACAAATGGTTCAGAACCACCCCACACATGTATTTCACCTTTGAATACGTCATTGTTCCAAAAGGAAGTACAAAATTCGAGATTAAATAAACCCACGCATAAATCAATATCCATATTAAAATGAAGAATAAATTAACGCAGCTGCTTTGTATTATATTAACAGTTGCTACGCTTGCCGCCTGCAAAAAAACAATCGGACTGGACCCACTTCCGGCAAATAAAATCACCGAATTTAAGGTTGCTGTATCCGACGGAAATATTTTTGGTGCCATTGATGAAACCGATAAAACGATTACGCTATATCTGCCATATTATTACGAGCTGGATGTAATTGAACCTGTAGTCAAACTTTCGGCAGGCGCTAAGTTGAGTGAAACGCTTGCCCCGGTAGAGGTTTTGGATACCAAAAAAACTTATACCGTAATTGCTGCCGATCAAAGTACTTCAACCTACAAACTCATCATTAAACTAAATCAAATTTCGCCCCTGGTATTAACCGAGCTATCAACAGCTACTACAACATCAACAATGGCAGTTGGTGCTTATGATGTGCGGGTTCAGGGTAATTTTAATGTTTCTGATCTTAAAAAGATAAAGGCCTACCTGGTAGATAAAGCTGATAAGGAATATGAGTTAACGCCAAGTCTTTCGCTTGGAGCACCAGGTGTATCGGTAGCCATGATAGCTGGTATTAAGACTTATACTTATGGTTACCTGCAGGTTCCACAAACGTTGGATACCGGCACTTATAAGGTAAGGGTAAAAGTACAGGCCTTAACTGCCGAAACGAAGTATCCGGTAAAGGTAGTTTATGGCAGGCCGGGGATAAACTACGGTCCGGTGACTGTTAAACAGGGTGAAACCTTTAAAATCAATTCCTCGCAAATTATATTCCACGATTTTAAGGAATTCTATATTATGGTAAACGGACAAAAAACGCTTTTGCCTATTGTTTCCTATACCCGTACCGAGGCTGTAATCCGCGTGCCTGATACCGTTCCGCCAGGGGTATATACGCCAACAGCATCTTTTGGTACATGGCCTTTATCAACCCTAAACTGGTCTGTTACCGTAACTGCAAAATAATACTCATTTACTATTCAATCATGAAAAACGATTCGGGAAGATTATTCCCATTTATATAACAAAAATCATAAATCTAAAAAAAATGAAAATGAAATTTTTAAAACTTACGTTCGCAATTGCAACTTTAGCCATATTAGGAACCGCTTGTAAAAAAGAAGCCGTTCAACCAGACAATAAACTTGCCTTACAAAATGCTACTGCAGTTATTGCTGTAGATTCTACAGAGGCGGGTGTGGTAACCAATTCATCAACTTCACCTACTTCGTGGACTGCGGTTGGTTACGACTTATTGAACAATGTTGTCGCAAGCTCTGGAAACCAGGTTAATTTTGACAGCAACTTTAACGGAAACATTACCATTGCAGGAACAAATAGCCTTGGTTATTACGATTCTCCTTCAGTAACGAACGTTACTGGCATTACTTTAACCGCTGTTTCTTCGGTTACATTGGGGGCAATTAGCACTTTGGGTAGCAATACCGCAACGGTAGTGGGATGGTATAATTACGACCGCGTTAACCGTACCATTACTCCTGTGGCTCAAAGATATGCTGTTGTAGGTAACGGCTCAACAATTGCTGGTTCAACCAGACTTTATGTGGTTCAGCTTGATGGCGTAACTACATCTGGTACTTACAATACTACTGTAAACTTCCATATCAAGAGATTAAAATAAGGATTAGCTCAATCAAGGGAAGTCCTTAATTAAAAAGATTAAAAAAGGGACGAAAACACGACTTATCGTCCCTAAAAATCATAAATAAACCCAAATAAGGGAATAATCCCGAATCGTTTTAAAAATATCAGCCTTGGCTAAGGCCATATTTGCGGGCTCTAAAAATGCAAATCTAATAATTATTGATTATGAATACAATATATAAACGTTTCTCTACCAGCTCATACTACCTTTTGCTTTTTTGTTTACTAAGCATATTTAGTGCCTGCAAAAAAGAATATGAAGATTTTCCTTATGCCGACATTGTAAGTTTTACGGTAAAAGATGCTAATGGTGAATCAATTAAGGCTGTAATTGATGAAAAGAACCTCACTATATACTGGCCATCAGGGCAGGCTGTGCCAGATAATATTATACCCACCATTGTGGTATCAGAAAGGGCAAATGTTAGTCCTGCTTCAGGCCAAAGTGTGGCTTTTAAAGAAACAACCAGGTTTGTGGTAACGGCACAGAATGGTACAACCAAAGAGTACCTAATTAAAAAGGTGATCAATCAACCGTTACTCAAAATAAATATTTCATCGGGGGTTTTGGTTTATAACACTAAAAACTTTGTAAACAGAGGTAGCAATATTAATGTTACCGGTGATAATATTATTGCCAATAAGGAACAAACCAAAGCTTTTTTGGTAAATACCGCTAACAATACGGAAAAAGAAGTTGCGATTGCAACAATAACACCAATTGCACTTAGCGTAACAGTTGATAATACTGTACCAGATGGTATTTATCAATTGAAGATCGTATCGGGGCAGAGAAGTGTAGTTTTAGAACGTTCATTCGGTGTCGCTTATGGCCGTCCGACTATTACTCCTGTAGAATTGAGTGCCATAAAACTCACATTAAAACTCGGAGAAGAGTTTGTGCTTACTGGTGCAAGCAGGATTGAACTGGTCAATAAATTTTCTATCCGCAATGCTGCTAATAAACAAATTTATGACTTGATTATCAAGGAAACCAAAACAGGTCAGTTAACATTAAAAGTGCCCGATAATTTGCCGATTGGCAGCTATGATCTATATAGCTATAACTATCCTGCCGGAGAATATTATGCCGGCGGCCCGGTTAGCGGTATTTTCGATGATGTGATAACAATTGTTAATTAGGCTGTAAAGTGCAATACAACACAAAGATATATACCACGCTTCTTATGCTCATTCTAATGGGAACCTCTGCCTGTAAAAAGGCACAGGTTTCTGTTGATGATGCGGAAGAAATTGTTTCGCCTACAACAGGTACACGTAGCCAGTTTACGCTCGATTCTATCTTTTTGTACGCCAAACAGGTGTATCTATGGAGCGATGCATTGCCAGGTTATGAAACGTTTAACCCACGACAAAAATATGGAGGAATCAGTTCTGATATCATTGCTTTTAAAAAAGAATTGTTCGATATTTCGCAGCTTAAAATAAATGTGACTACAGGAAACCCCTACGAATTACCTGTTTACTTCGAAAACCCAAAATACTCATATCTTCAACAAGGAAGAAGTTTACCAGGTACTAGTGCTGGAGTCGTAAATTCAGGTGCTGCTGTCACCAGTAAAATCATTGCTACAGGAAATACGCCTGTTGCTTACCTGGCTTTGGCTTCCTTCCCTCTATTAAATAGCAGCAAAGCAACCTTAGATCAAGCCTTTGCAGATCTGGCTACTGCCAATCCAAAAGCTATTGTAATCGACCTGCGGAGCAATGGTGGTGGTTATCTCGAAACTGCAGAATATGTAGCCAATTTAATTGTTCCTAATGTTTTGAACGGAAAGGTGATGTACAGTGAGGTATTTAACCCGGCAATGCAAAATGGCACCGTACCGATATTAAAACACCAGCCATATTTAGATGCTAATGGGAAAACTGCCATCTACAATGGACGTAATGCGACCATGGCCGATGTAGACTATACTACTGCTGGCAATACCTATACATTCAGCAAAAAAGGGAATTTACAAAGTATCCAGTCAGTTTATGTAATTGTATCAGCAAAAACAGCCTCGGCCAGCGAAATGCTGATCAGTTGCCTAAAACCTTATTTTGATGTGAAACTGATTGGAGAGAAAACCTATGGCAAACCAGTAGGCTTTTTTGGGATCAATATCGATCAGTACAGTATTTACCTCAGTAGTTTTCTCATTAAAAATGCCAATGGCTGGTCTGATTATTTTACAGGTATGCAGCCAGATGTAATGATAAAAGGAGTAGATAATCCAGTTTTGGGTGATCCAGATGAGCTGTGCTTAAATGCCGCACTTTCGCTGATTAACGGGACTAAAAAACTAACTGCAAGCAAGCTGGCCACAACAGGTAAAATTGCCAATGTTAAAGCTGATTTTTTGCAGGTAAATAATATAGAAAGTGTAATGCTTGAAAACAGGTTACGATTAAGAAAATAAAAAGGCAGCAATATAACCTGGTACTACAACAATAAAAATAAAACATGTTTAAACTATCCTTCATCATATTTTTCCTTGTATTTCTCCATTTAGCGGTTGCTGCACAAGATTATGGACGTTTAAAAGGCAAGGTTACTGATGAGTTTGATAAACCTTTGCGTGGTGCAACCATACGTTTGGAGCCTGACGGGCATAGCACCGAAACCGACACCAAAGGAAATTTTAGCTTCAAGAAGATATTTACCGGTAATTACAATATTACCGTAAGTATGGTCGGCAAAATCAATCATCAAGCCAATATTAAAATCGGTTCGGTGGCTGCAAATAACTTAATAATTAAACTATCAGGCGATGAACGCGAACTTAACGAGGTTGCTGTATCCGAAAACCGTGCTGCTCCAGATAATCTGTTAAAGTTAGAACGCAGCGCAATGCCTGTTACGGTAATTAGTAGGCGAACCATCGAATTAATGGGCAGCAGGAGGTTGGATGAGGTATTGAAAGAACAGACTGGGATTGCCATAGTAAACAACATTGGTGGTGGCGCAAGGTCGGTAGGTGTGCAGATGCAGGGTTTTAGCAGTGAATACATTATGATATTGATCGATGGTCAGCCAATGGTTGGCCGCAACAGTGGAAATTTCGATCTGTCCAGGATCAGTGTTTCCAATATCGAACGGATTGAAATTATTAAAGGCGCATCCTCCTGTCTCTTTGGAAGCGAGGCGCTCGGCGGGGCAATTAATATCGTAACCCGCTACGGCGCTTTACAGCCACAGGCATTGGTTGCCGCAAATTACGGAAGTTTGAATATTGCTGATGTTACCCTCGAAGGAGAAACACCATTTGCCTCGCAAAGAGGATCCGCCAATATCTCAGCCAATTATTACCGCACCGATGGTTTTAATACCAATCCTAAATACATCCAGCAGGGTACCACCGCACCGCCTTATGATAACTATGCTTTGCAAGGGAGAATCCGTTATCGCTTAACTCCAAAAAGTACCATAGGTTTTAGTGGGCGCTATGGGCTAAGGAAATCGTTTATGTCGAAAGATTTTGGTTTAGGTATCATTTCAGGCGATAGCCAGAACGAGCAGGACATGAATCTTTCAGCCACATTTGACCATAACTTCAGTTCGGGTTTGCGTAGCATGAGCCGTTATTATTATACCAATTTCCGGTCAGACCAAAGTGTAGACTGGCAACAGGCCAATAGCACCATTACAAAAGACATTTTCGCACAGAACTTACACCGTTTCGAACAGCAATTTGCCTATGGTATAAGCGACGAACTTAAGTTTACAGGCGGTTTGGGCGGCAGTATCGAAAGTATGAATGATGTTTCGCTAACCAGTCCAGCTTCGGTAAGTACAGGTTTTGCTTTTCTTCAGGGCGATTGGCAGCTCACTAAACAATTGGGCGTGGTTGCAGGGCTGCGTTATGATTTAACCAATGCCTACGGCAGTAAACTTAACCCCAGTTTAGGCCTGCAGTATAAAATTATCCCAAATTTAACCTTTAAGGCCGGTGCAGGTACAGGATTTAAAGCACCCGATTTTAAATCGAGGTACCTTGTTTTTTATAATCCGGCAGCAAATTACCTGGTTATTGGAAATGAAGTGCTGAGGCAAACACTAAATCAGTTGCAGGCTCAGGGACAGATTAGTGAAATCAGACAATATCTGTTAAACCAGCTGGATCAAAATTTACAGGCAGAAAGAAGCACTTCATTAAATTTAAGTCTGGAGTGGAAACCAAAAGAAAATATAAAAGTAGAGGCAGGCGTTTTTCACCACGCCTTACGCAACCAGATTAACAGCATTCAGGTAGCTACAGGCAGCGAAAACCGGAATATTTATACCTATCAAAACCTTCCTGAGGCCGTAAATAAAGGCATAGATGTTTCTTTTGCCATTAGTCCGGTTAAAAATTTAGAATTGAGCGCAGGTTATCAATACCTCATTGCGAAAGATTTAAGCGTAATTGATAGCATTAAAACCGGGCATTATCCTTATAACCAGAATATCCACGATCCCGCAACCGGAAACTCCTATGCACCAAAACCTTCTGATTATTGGGGGATTGAAAACAGATCGCGTCATATGGCCAATTTTAAAGCCTTTTATAATTACCGTCCCTGGGATGCCAGCCTAAACATACGTGTAAATTACAGAGGTAAATATCCCTTTGGCGACCGCAATGGAAACCAGTTTATCGATCGTTACGACACCTTTGTCAATGGCTTTTTTATGTTTAATGCCGCTTTTGAAAAGAAATTAATGAAACAGCATTTAAGCATCAGACTTACGGCAGATAACATTTTGAATTATACCGACCGTTTAATGCCCGGACAGCCGGGGCGCGTACTGCTGGCTGGTTTAACCTACCGTTTATATAAAGATTAAATTTTAAACACCATAAATTACAAAACATGTTAAGTACAAATATTAAAGAGGCTACAAA
Organism: Pedobacter ginsenosidimutans; assembly: GCF_001442625.1. Lineage (GTDB taxonomy): Bacteria > Bacteroidota > Bacteroidia > Sphingobacteriales > Sphingobacteriaceae > Pedobacter > Pedobacter ginsenosidimutans. The sequence goes on from NZ_LMZQ01000018.1 coordinate 61,773, forward strand.
AGCCGAACACCAAAATTTAGAGAAACAGGTTGTTTTAAAGCTGAAAGCAATCAGAAGCGATCAGGACTATGCAGATTTGTTGAAACATTTTTTTGCGTACTTCAGCCATATCGAAGAAACGATTAAACCTTTTATCACGGCATCGGTTCTACCGGATTATGCACAGCGCAGAAATTCGGGCTATATTAAAGCTGATATTTTAGAACTTGGTGCAGATATCACTGATCTTCCATTTACAACCGTACCAAAAATTGAAAATACCTTACAGGCTTTAGGTGCATTATACGTATTAGAAGGTTCGATTATGGGTGGAAGCATTATTGTTAAAATGCTCGAAAAAGGAGGGGTAACCAAAGGTGTTTCTTTCTTTTCGGGTTATGGAGAAGCTACAGGCATGATGTGGGGCAATTTTATAGCTGTTTTAAATGCACAGGCAAAAACTGATCAAGAAGAACAAGAGGCCATTGTTGCAGCAAACGAAACCTTCAAACATTTTGCTTATGTTTTCGAAAAGGAACGGGTAGGTACGGCTTAATACAACATGATTAAGTTAAGTCCTTTAAGCGCAGTAGAAATAATTTAAAATTTTTAGTCCATCGGTCGATGACTCATCGGCCAAAGCCAAATATTCAACTTCATCTATTGGTTTTTGAGTTGAAAGATAAGCCTGGATTGCCCGCGCTATTTTTGCAGCGGGCATCAGGCTTATCTGTTTTATGACTGATTTTGTTTACGAAACCTTTCAAAATTGTTAAATTCCATTTTTCGTAGTTAAAAAAGCTATTTCCATGTAAAAAATTACAAGTGTCAAGAGATAAGTAAGATAAGCCCCGATACAAGCCAATGAAACCGATTGTATTTATATTATCTTTGTGTTATCTCTATGCGTGTTTACTGTTCATATTCTGATAGCGAATTGGCATTCTTGTTAACTCAAGGCGATGAGCTGGCTTTTACCGAAATTTACAACCGTTTTTATGGCTTACTTTTTATCCATGCCAATAAACGCTTAAATGACGATGAAGAAGCAAAGGATGTATTACACCAGTTGTTCGAATCGCTCTGGGTGAAACGTTTACAGGTAGCACCTGATGGTAATTTATCAGCCTATTTATATACAGCAGTGCGCAACCGTGTACTGGATGTGTTTGCGCATCAAAAAGTAGAAAGTAAATACATTGATTCTTTGCAGGATTATATAGATCAAGATCATGTGTCGACTGATTATATGGTGCGTGAAAAACAAATGGCGCTATTAATCGAGCAAGAAATTGATGCTTTGCCACCTAAAATGCGCGAAATATTTATTTTAAGCCGTAAAGAAAACAAATCGCATAAAGAAATAGCGCTCGAATTAGGGCTTTCTGAGTTAACCGTTAAAACACAGGTTAAAAATGCGCTCCGAATTCTTAAATCGAGGTTAGGGGTGGTTATTTATGTTGTTTTCCTCTTAAAAACCTATCGGTAGTCTGCCGTGAGGGGCTTAAATTCAGTCTTCTCTCTTTAAATTAAGCTGTATTGAAAATATTTTTGAAAATAAATAATTTTTCGATACCCCCAAGGCTATAGCTTCGCCGTATATATAACAATCAACCAAACTAGATTTCTTTTTGATGGAGAAAAATGCGAAAAAGCTTTTAGATAAATACCGTGCAGGCTATTGTACGCCGGAAGAAATTGCTATTGTAGAAACATGGTACCTTCAGCTGCCTTTCGAAAAAGAGGCTCCTGATCATTTACTTATCGAAACCAGCAAAGAAGAAGTATGGAATCGGTTAAGCCCAAGCAAAAGATCTGTAAAATTGGTCACGGTTAAACGCATTGCAATAGCTGCGAGTATTATTTTATGCTGTAGCGTAGGACTCTATTTTATGGCAGGCCGTAATACTTTGCCCTTAACAGCTAAAACCGAATTAAAAAATATTCTTCCAGGTGGGCATAAAGCAATACTAACGCTGGCCGACGGAACGGTGGTAAACCTGGATGATGCTAAAAACGGTCAGATTGCTAACCAAAATGGCATCGTAATCCGCAAGGCTAAAAACGGCCAGCTCGAATATATCATTAAAGAAATTCCGAATGCATCAGTTACAGGTTCAAATACGATCGCAACGCCAAGGGGCGGACAATATCAGGTAAGCCTGCCTGATGGAACAAAAGTTTGGCTTAATGCTGCTACAACCTTAAAGTACCCTTATGCCTTTGCTAAAAACGAAAGGGTAGTAGAGTTAAATGGAGAAGCCTATTTCGAAGTTTCGAAAGATCATACCCGCCCTTTTAGGGTAAAAACAGATGCACAAATGGTAGAAGTTTTGGGGACTCACTTTAACATTAATGCCTATAAAGATGAAGCCGCTGTTAAAACCACGCTTTTGGAAGGTGCTGTAAAAGTGAGCAATACCTCTGGTAGTGTAAACCTGCACCCGGGAGAACAATCGAGGCTAAATATAAACACTGCTAGATTAATTGTCGATCAGGAGATTGATATTGATAAAGAAATGGCCTGGAAGAATAATATTTTCTCTTTTGATAATGATGATCTCCAGACGATTATGCGGCAGATTTCGCGTTGGTATGATGTAGATGTAGTTTATCAGGGCAAAATTTCAACAGAAAAATATGTAGGCGAAATTCCGCGAAATAGCAACCTGGCTGAGGTATTTAAAATATTAGAGCTTAACCATGTTCATATTGATGCAAAAGGTAAAGTGCTTACCGTAACAAAAAATTAAACAAGAATGGCTTTTCTTTAAACAGCCGAGCAATCAACCAACCAATTCACAAACTAACTAAACTTTATGATGAAAAAACTACCAGAAATTTAGCAATCTACCTTTAAAAAAAACCGAAAGCGCGATAACGCTTCCGGTAGAAATTTGGACAAGCAGCTTGCTTCGAAACCCAGCTGCTATTTTTTAACCTCATTCATTACAAAGGTATGAAATTAACTACCCTTTACAACCCCGTGTGCGACATGCGGAGGGTAAAGATTAAATTTTTATTGGTCATGAAATTGACTACAATTTTACTACTGGTTGGCGCCTTACATGTTTCGGCAGCTACCTTTTCTCAAACCGTAACGTTATCCAGAAGAAAAACCTCGCTTAAACAGGTTTTTAAGGAGATCAAAAAGCAAACGGGCTATTTTTTCTTTTATAAAGGTCAGTTGTTGCAGGATAAACCAGATGTGACGATAGAACTCGTTAAGGCTTCGCTAGTGGAGGCGCTGAATGCTTCTTTAAAAGATCAAAACCTGAGCTATAGTATCGTTAACAAAACCATCGTAATCAGCGGTAAAGAGGATTTACCGGTGCCAACGGCAGTTGTTAACGCCAAAATTGAAGTAAAAGGTGTTGTTGCTGATAAAGCTACAGGAGAAACCATTCCGGGGGTAAATGTTTCGGTTAAAAACGGTGCGAGTGTAGGCATTACCAACGAAAAAGGCGAATTCAAAGTTAATGTTGATGAAGGAAGCATTTTGGTTTTTAGTTATGTGGGCTACGACTTGTTTGAAGCCAAGGTTACAGGCACTAAAACGTTAAACGTTAAGCTTGCCCCTAAGATGACCCAAATGAACGATGTAGTGGTAACGGGTTATCAAACGATTAAAAAAGATAATTATACCGGTAATGCAATTACGATATCCGGAGATCAGCTGAGAAGGGTTAATCCACAGAGTTTACTTCAAAGTATCGGAACGTTCGATCCTTCCTTTAAACTGATAGATAATAATCTTGCCGGCTCCAATCCTAACAGAATTCCTTCTATCAATGTTAGAGGAGCTTCTGCACTGCCAAGTGGCGATGGGCAGGTGTTGAGAAGGGATGATATTCTTGGAACAGCAAACATGCCTGTTTTTATGCTTGATGGCTATGAAGTAAGCGTGCAGAAAGTATTTGATCTGGATGTGAATAGAATTGCATCGGTTACCTCATTAAAAGATGCGGCTGCAACAGCAATCTATGGTTCTCGCGCCGCCAATGGTGTAATTGTGATTACGACTAAAACACCATTAGAAGGAAAATTAAGGATAGAATACAATTACGAATTGAATCTTACTGCTGCAGATCTAACTGATTATCAGGTGTTAAATGCAGCTGAAAAACTAGATTATGAAGTTTTGGCAGGTTTATACAATTCCTCGAAACAACAGGTATCTCAAGATCAGCTCGATGAAATATATTACCATAAAAAAGCCAATGTTGTTGGTGGCGTTAACAGTTATTGGCTATCGCAACCCCTTCGTAATACCGTAGGGCATAAACATGCTGTAAATCTGGATGGAGGTTCGCAAGCATTTCGTTATAATGTAAATCTTCGTTACCAAACCAGGCCAGGAGCAATGAAAGGATCGGCAAGGGACCAATATTCGGGAGGAATGAGTTTTCAGTATAATGTGAAGAAAATTCAGTTCAGAAATGAATTATCCATAACACAAGTAGGCGCTACCGAATCTCCATATGGCGATTTTTCTAATTATGTACGGATGAATCCTTATTACCCATTGCAAGATGCTAATGGCATGACGATGAGGATTTCTGATGTATATGAAAAACAGGATCGATCGAAAGATTATGTGTTTAATCCGCTGTTTGATGCTGGTTTAAGCAGTTTCAATAAATCGAAGTACACCGAAATTATTGATAACCTTTCTGCTGATGTAGAGGTGGCGAACAACCTTCGGTTAAGGGCTCAAATGAGCGTAACCACGCGATCAAATTCTGATGATGTATTCACCTCTCCATTAGCAAATAAATATTACCTGTACACAACAGATAAAATAGATGAAAAGGGCGAATACACAAACAGGGAAATGAAAGAAACCTATTGGGATAGTAATATCAGGTTAACCTGGCTAAAACAGATCGGTGGCAATTATTTTAATGCTTTAGTAGGTGTAAATGCCCGAACAGAGCTGCGCGATCAAAAAGAATTTACAGCTATTGGATTTGCTAATGATCGTTTTACCAGCATAGGCTTTGCCAAGGGTTATGCTGAAGATGGAAAACCACAAAGCAAGCTCGAAAAAGCACGGTTGTTTGGCTCTTTCTTTACCATGAACTACTCGTACAAAAATAGGTACCTTATGGACGGAACCGTGCGTATTGATGGTTCTTCAAAATTCGGCGTGAACAATAAGCTGGCTCCTTTCTGGTCGTTCGGATTAGGATGGAATGTACATCAGGAAGAGTTTTTTCAGGGTAATAATGTGATTAGCCAACTTAGAATAAAAGCTTCTACAGGTCTCACCGGTTCGGTAGAATTCGATCCTTACTTATCAAAAACCATTTATAAGTATAATACAGGAAATTGGTATTCATCGGGTATTGGTGCCAGTGTTAACAGTTATGGGAATGAAAACCTTGGGTGGCAAAAAACGAGGATGACGGATATTGGTATCGATATCGGTTTGTTTAAAGATCGTGTAATGATTACGCCGAGAATATATAAGAAGTTTACCAAAGATATTCTGGCCGATATTACATTACCGCCATCAACAGGGTTTCTGTCTTATAAAGAAAACCTTGGCGACATGGAGAACAAAGGCGCTGAGCTGGGGCTAACCATAGATGCAGTAAGAAGCAAAGACTGGTCGGTAAACCTGAATGCTAGTATGGTTTCCAACAAAAACAAAGTGGTGAGAATCTCCAACGCATTAAAAAAATACAATGATAGGGCAGACGAACTGCAGTCGTTAAAACCAGGAGATGGTGGTTACAGGGGGATTCCCTTGCTTAGATTTAGCGAAGGGCAACCTTTTAATGCCATTTATGGTGTACGTTCGTTAGGCATCGATCCTGAAAACGGACGTGAATTATACCTCAAAAAGGACGGTACACTTACATACGACTACGATAAGAGAGATTATGTGGTAATTGGCGATCCTAATCCTAAAGTGAGCGGCTACTTTGGTGGAACAGTTAACTATAAAAGGTTCAGCTTGTACGTGCAGTTTCAAACTTTTTTCGGTGGCGACAAATATAACCTGACACTGGTAGAGCGTGTTGAAAATGCTGATCCAAGATATAACGTTGATAAGCGTGTATTCGAAGAAAAGTGGAAACAGTCTGGCGACCTCTCTTTCTATAAAAATATAGCAGATAATGGCGAGACGGATGTAAGTTCGAGATTTATACAGCCAGATAATCTGATCAACCTTCAATCGGTAAACCTTTCTTATGATATGAATAAAAAAATCGCATCCAAATTATCGATGTCGAGCCTCATGTTTCAAGTAACAGCCAATGATGTAGTGCGTTGGTCATCAGTAAAAGAAGAAAGAGGAATTAATTATCCATTTACCAGGAGTTTAACCTTTTCTGTTAGAGCAGCTTTTTAAGCTATTAATGAACAGATTTAAAATATAAAAACATGAAAATTAGATTGTTAATAGGCCTCATCTTCGTAACAGGGTTATTGAGTTCCTGCAAGAAATGGCTGGAAGTTGAGCCAGAATCAGAAATTGCTGCTCCAATTTTATTCAGTACAGAAAGTGGCTTTATGGAAGCCATAAACGGTGTGTACAACCGCAGTACAGAATCAGATCTGTACGGCAAAGAACTCACATTTGGAACAACAGAGGTACTTGCCCAAAATTTTTCGATGCGTGATGACGGACAGGATTATAGACAGACCTCATTGTACAATTATAAACATGGCGAATTTATCAAGCGTAAGGATAGAATATGGGCTGGTTTATACAATGCAATTGTTAACTGTAACCTGATCCTCGAAAACGTAGATGCAAAAAGGAACATTTTTACTGGTACCAATTATTCCATTATCAAAGGCGAAGCACTTGCATTAAGAGCATATTTGCATTTCGATCTGTTACGTCTTTTTGCGCCTTCTTATCTGAGAAATCCCTCAGCAAAAGGAATTCCATATGCTAACAAATACACGAAAGAGATTACTCCGGTTTCAAACGTATCAGAAACCATTAATTTGATAATCAAAGATTTGGAGGAGTCGAAACAATTATTAGTTGTAGATCCGATTCGGAGTGCCAATTATATTGTGAATTATCCCTTAGTAACCGATACGCTTAAAAATACAGAAGAGAAAAACCCAAGTCTTTTCTTGCAGAACAGAAGGCATCGTTTAAATTATTATGCAGTATGCGGAACGCTTGCCCGGGTTTACCTTTATAAAAATGATAAAGTTAAAGCCTTGCTGAACGCTAAGGAGGTTATCGACTCGAAAAAATTCCCATGGACAGCAAAAAGTGATTTTGAGGCCTTCGAAGATTCAAAGAAAGATCGTATTCTTTATAAAGAACTCGTTTTTGGATGGTACATACCAGGTGCTGCAAAAGAAATAAAAGACAATTGGTTTCAAAGTGGTACCAGGGGCTTTTATTTGATTGAGGACGCTGCAGATTATATTTATGAGAAGGCCACAGCCGGAGCAAGTGATTCCCGTTATAAATACTGGTTATCTGCTACTTCCAGCCAATCGTCAAGGTCTTACGATATCGTTAAATACCGCAGAAACCCCTTAAGTGCTGAGACGGGCGCAAATTTACATTATCTGATGGCTCCTGCAATCAGGCTTAGTGAGATGTATTACATCGCTGCTGAGTGTTCCTATGCAAACAACCCCACAGTCGCAGTGAATTACCTTACACAGGTTCGTGAGGCGAGGCAAATAGGCGATCCTTTGACCATAAACAACGAAGAAGATTTATTAAAAGAACTGCTTAAAGATGCCCGTAAAGAATGGTTAGCGGAAGGTCAGTTGTTTTATATGTATAAGCGGCTTAATAGAGGTATAGTAGGGCAAACTGGCGTAACCATTCCTGCTTCCGATAACATTTTTGTGCTTCCTCTCCCTAACGATGAGATTGTTTATGGTGGCAGATAAAACAATTTGAAATTTTATTAATAGCAAATTATGAAAATATATATATTAATATTCGCAATCATTTGCCTTGTTTCTTGCAAGAAAGCAGAGGAGATGCGTTTTGATCACAGCGCTAATGTTTATTTCGATATTTATAATGGAGATAAAGACAGTATAGTAAGAACCTTTGCGTATAATCCTACACTGGCTCAGGATACCGTTTGGCTACCGGTACGTTTATCCGGAATCAGAACAGATGTAGAGCGGAAATTTAGTGCACGGGTAGATGCTGATTCTTCTACGGCCACTCCCGGAGTTCACTACGAAGCTTTGAAAACTCAATATTCAATCCTTCCGAATAAAGGATTAGGATACATTCCTGTGGTGATTTATAACAAGGATAAGGAACTTGAAAACAGATCGGTTTCCATACTCATCAAATTAACCGGCACATCGGATCTGGGCATCGAAAACCCTTATCTGATCAGGGCAAAAGTAGTGTTCTCCTCCAAACTGGAAAAACCAAATTGGTGGGATACCTGGCCGCTTCCTCCTTATTCGAGAACCAAACACGAATTGTTTATTCTGGTAACCGGGCAAACCTCCCTTACTACCGACGGACTGGACGCACCAAAAAACCTCTATTATATAGGTTTATTAACCACTATGTTAAATAATCCATTTAATTGGGTAACTAAAAATGAAGCAAAAGGCTATGTAATTGAAGAGGTAACTGCAGGTAATACCAATAGTTATTATTTCTACAATAAAAAAAATCCGGCAAAAAAAACGCTGTTGAGAAAAAACATGCAGAATGGTAAATATTATTTTATAGATGAAAACGGTAATGAGGTTATTTAAATATAAAAACATGGATATTAAAAAATTAATCTTGTTAATCATTGGTGTGGTTGCTCTTGCCGCATGTCATAAAGACCTTGGCAATTATGATATCGATATGCCCATCGAGCCTAAACTGGCCAACCTCGATTCTGTTTACACTGCAAGTGTAGGTGATAGTTTGATAATCAAACCAAAAATAGAAGGTGTGGATGCGGCCAATGTAGAACTTCAATGGAAAATCAGTGTAATGGAAGGGAATGATGTTCTTTATACCGGACCAGCTTTAAGGATCATATTCGGCTTGCAGGCTAAAAGATACGCTGCCCGTCTTACAGTCTTCAACAAAGCAAACGGAATGAAATATTTCCATAAGTTTTACATAGACGGCGGAACCGAATTTGCCAGTGGTACAACGGTATTGAGCGTCGAAAATGGAATCACACAATTTTCATTTGTAAAACCGGATGGCAGTGTAAAGGCACGTTTATACAGGGCAATGCAGGGGAAAGATTTGCCTGCAAACCCCACAAATTTATTTTTGCTTAGGAATACGTTTACGGGCGGTACATTGTTAGGATATTGGATTATTACAAAAAATGGTGGAATCAGGTTGGAGCCCAATACCATGCAGGAAGATCCAAAATACCCGAATACACTTAAGGATAACTTCTTTACACAACCAGATAATCTTGAGGTTGGTTCACTGATCTCTCATCCTCAAGGGGTAATGATGGGCGTTGTAAATGGTAAATTTTACGGTGGAACAACGAGCACATGGGATCAGGCAGCTACTTACGGAATGTTTGGCTTACCTGCTGATGGTGATTATGAATTGGCCCCGTCTTTTGTAATGAGCTTTACGCAATCGGCTACTTATTTTATTGGCTTCGACAAAAACAGAAAGCAATTTGTCCGGATCAATCTTTATGGAGCGCCTGTTTACTTTGGTACCCAATACTCGGTTACCACAACAAATGCCTTCGATCCTTTAAATGTGGGTATGGATCTTATTCATTTGGAGCAACTTAATAATGCAGATTGTTTTGCCTATTGTAAGGGTACTGATGGGAAGATTTATGAATTAAAGTTCAATGTTCAGTTTAACGGGCCGTTTACTTTTACCCCTCAACATAAACGTCTTTTTGTACGCCAGGAGTTAATTAACGAAAATACAAAATGGAGTGGTGCTAAAAATGGGGTGATCTATATTGCCAACGGTAGTAAGGTTTATCGGTATAATCCTGTAAATGAAGAACTCAGAGAACTGGCCACTAGCTTTAGTGGTAAATCGATTACGATGCTAAAACTTACCGAAGATGAAGAAACGCTGATGGTAGGAACAGAAGAGACCGTTTCTTTTCTAAATATAGCTACCGGAATGAATGGTGTGCTCATTAAAAAGATCGAAGGAATTCCCGGTGCTCCTGTAGATATCGCAATCAGAAAATAATCCTGTTCCATGCTTAGGCCTTCAAAATCTTAGGCATGGAAATATTTAAATTATAAAGAAACATACGAATGAAAATTATAAAATTAGCAGCATTAGCCTTTTTATTCCCAGTTTTATGCTGGGCACAAGCGCCAAATTTTAGTTTAACAGGTAAAATAGGCACATTAGGTGCACCAGCAATGGCTTATATCGATTATATGGATAATGGTGTAAGTCATGAAGATTCTGTAGCCTTAGTTAACGGAAGTTTCAAGTTTGCCGGACATATTTCTGGCAATGCCTACGCCCGTATGGCACTCGATCACACTGGTGGCGGTAAAGGTAAGGCAGTTTATACCGGAGATGTGATTTACTTTTATTTTGGTAGGGAACAGGTAACGATCACTTCAAAGGATTCTTTAGAAAATGCAGTTTTTGCAGGTTCGAAGGTGTACCAGGAGTATGATGCTTATAATAAAGCCATTGGTGGTACCATTATGGCACTTACCAAAGCCGTTAACATCGATTTTAACCGTGGCACACCCGAGCAGCAAAAAGATACCGCTTATATGAAAGCGGTAGATCTGCGCTTCAGAAAAAATATCCAGAACAGAACCGACAAACAGTTTCAATTTGCTAAAGAACACCCAACTTCATACTTCGCTTTGGTGGCACTTTCAGAAGCTGCCGGAAGTAAGGTTGATGTAGCCAAAGTTGAACCACTTTTTAATGCATTGAACAAAGCGTACCGCGAAACCGATATGGGAAAAGAACTCGCTCAGCGTATTGCCGCAAGTGGCATTACCGCTGTTGGAAATATTGCGCCGCTTTTTACACAGAACAATGTGGTAGGCAAGCCAGTTTCGTTGGCCAGTTTAAAAGGAAAAGTGGTACTGGTTGAGTTTTGGGCAAGCTGGTGTGGACCATGCAGGGCCGAAAATCCGAACCTGGTAAAGCAATATCAAACTTACAAAGATAAAGGCTTCGAAATTATTTCAGTTTCATTGGATAATGTAAAAGAACGCTGGTTAGAAGCGATTGAAAAAGACGGTTTAGACTGGATTCATGTTTCTGACCTGAAAGGTTGGAACAACGAAGTGGGCCGTTTATATGGCGTGCGTGCCGTACCTGCAAGTTTTCTGGTAGATGCACAGGGTAAAATTATCGGTAATGGCTTACGTGGCGAACCTTTGAATAAAAAGCTTGCAGAAATATTCAATTAGTTATTGGCTGATAAATATAGATCATGAAAAAGATGCTAACGGCATGCCTGATGCTGGTTTCGCTGCTCACTTTTGGGACTGCGAAATATCGGGAGAAAATTGCATTAAAGGTTTTGTATGTTGGGTATAATCCCGATAAGCCAATGCCGAAAAATGTAGTTTATTATTCAACTAATCCAGCTATTATTGAAAAAATATACAAAACCAGAATGGCAGATTTTAAAACCTTTTTGGAACAGCGTTTTACCGAAGTTAAGGTAGTGGATGTGGCCGATTACAAGGTAGAAATGTCTGATGAGGTTGATGTAACGCTGATGGATGCCGGTCCGGTTATGCTACCAGCAAACTTTAGTCGCCCAGTGGTTTTAATGCACGCTATGGCGCCAAATGTAGGTTTGCCTTTAGGTTTAAAATTCGACTGGTACTGCCAGTGTTTGGATGATGAAGCCCTGAACATCAAAACCGATCATCCCATTTTTAATACGCCAAATGCCGTAAAACTAACTATGGTGAAAAAACCGACGCCAGGTTCTTTTTTTAATGGTCATCAGGGAGTTGGTACACCAAAAGAAATGGATAGGTGGCAGGTGGTAAAGCAGGGCTTTTCTTCAAAAGAACCTTACCTGATTGGTATGGTTTCGCATGGTGAAGGATTTAATGATTCGCCTGATGCTGAATCTATTTCGGGTGGCGTTTGCCTTAAAAATGCCGAAGCAGTAGCATTAGGTCGCCAGGGGAATTACTTTATGTGGGGGTTTGCAGGCTCCCCTGATTATATGACGGATGAGGCCAAAGATGTTTTTGTAAACACGATCTGTTACATCAAGAAATTCGATCATCTTCCGGCTATTGTTAAAAAAGTGCAGATCGAGACCCGTAGTGGCATAGATGAACAAATCTATCGGTTAAGCAAAGATCTTTATAATCAGGCCATTGTTTCGCGACGGGAAGGTAACCTCCGCATGCTGAAAATGCAACAGGAATTAAAAGATAAAAAAGCAAAAGGCGAAGATATTGGCCATGGCAACGAAATGTTTTTGAAAATGCCGGTAACCAACGATACCCAATCTTTTGAGGACTATGTAAAAGGTTATGCTGGAGATAGTTTATTTGCTATTTATGGCACTAATATCAGTCTCTATCACAAGTATTACCGACAAAATTATGAGTATTTTTATCCTTCTGGCGTGTATACCCTTCAGTTAGACCGTGATGCACAAAAACTAGGTATTTCTAACCGTAAAGTGGCACTTTTAGATAAATGTGTAAGTTTATTGGAGGCCAAAAAAGAGGTAGCGATGGCACAGCGCTTGCTCGAACGTTATACGACCGAGAAGTTTAGTAAAGCTACCGATTGGAGAAAATGGCTCAATGAAAACCGCAATAATTTATTTTATACGGAGTCTGGTGGCTTTAAATTCATGGTGAATATCTATGGGAAAAATATTCCTGTTGGCCAACAACAAAGCTACCAATTACCAAAAGCCATTGTAGGTGGTGAACCTACCACAGCCGATCCTGTAGCCGTTTCTGCAAGGTTTATTCCTGGTAATGGCAATAAAAAAGACAGTTTGCTTATCGAAGCCAAAATTTTAAAAGGCTGGCATATTTATGCTTATGTATCTAAAGATAATCCATTTGTGGTTACCGAAACCAGATTGGAACTTCCTGAAGGCGCCGTAGCGGATCAGGAATGGAAAACTACAGCAGCTATTCCATATCCGGGCAACGAGGGCATGTTTATTTTTGAAGGAAAGGCAAACTTTAGGATAATGGTCGATTACAGCAAGGCCAAAGCAGGTACTAAAATTAAATGTGGTTTGTATTATCAGGTGTGTGACGAAACCAAATGTTATCCACCTAAAGAAAAAATATTGGAGATACTTATTTAAACTATCTATGCGCTCGGCATGGCCGGTAAAATGGCCTTGCCGTTTTTTAAACCTTTAACTTAAAATATGAAACCTTTTTTAAGGCTTTGCCTCTTGGCTTCTTTGTGTCTGTTTGCACGTATTTCTGTATCGGCACAAACTGCTGTAAACAAAGCTGATTCCTTGCACAATAGGCTTTTATCAGAAATGATCGGCTTGCCTGCAGCCAATTTTGCTTTAAAAGATCTCGATGGAAATGTAGTATCGTTAAAGGATCTAAAAGGGAAAGTAGTTGTACTCGATTTCTGGTCTACATGGTGTGTGCCCTGCAAAAAATCTTTTCCTGCGATGCAACTTGCCGTTAATACCTATAAAAATGATCCTTCTGTAAAATTCTTATTTATCCATACCTGGGAAACCACCAAAACACCAGTTGAAGATGTAAAAAAATACATCGCACAATCGGGTTTTAATTTCCAGGTGTTAATGGACCTGAAAGATGAAGCCGGGCGTAATGCTGCGGTTGAAGATTATGGCGTAAGTGCCATCCCTGCAAAATTCATCATCGATAAAGCAGGCAATATTGTATTTAAACTAACCGGGTTCACCGGAACCGATGCCGCTGCGCTCCAGGAAATTTCTGAGCGGATTAAACTGGCAAAAAATCATAAATAATAATGAATAATTCTATAAAGGGAATAGCAGTGACTGTAGTTATGCTCTTCAGCTTAAATGCTGTGGCCCAGAAAAAACAGGTTGCCAAATTCCAGAAAATCATTGCAGAAGCGGTTAAAAAAGCATACCCTGCAAGTGTACGGATGTGGGGTTTCGATGTACAGCAGAATCAAAGAACAAGTGCACAGTTTAGCGGCGTGGTGGTGAGTGCCGATGGTTACATCTTAACTGCTGCACACACCATTCTACCAGGTAAAAATTATAAGGTTTTTTTTTCCGATGGTCGCGAATGCATTGCCCTGGCTCTAGGTAAAATAGAAAATAAAGATATGCCCGGTATTCCAGATGTGGGCATGATGAAAATTACAGATAAAGGCATCTATCCATTTGCAGAGATGGGTTATTCGGCAAGTTTACTTAAAAACGAACCTTGTATCAGCATTTCTTATACCGAAAGCTTAAATCAAAACCTGCCAACCTTAAGATTAGGAAATATTGCAGAAGTGAAAAATGAATATGGTTTTATTCGCTCAACCTGCAAAATGGAACCTGGCGATTCTGGTGGCCCGTTATTCGATTATTATGGCCGTGTAATCGGGTTGCACAGTGCCATTGATGTTTCAGAAGAAATGAATTTTGAAATTCCAGTCGACCTTTACCGCCGTTATTGGACAGCTTTAAACAGTGAAAAACTCTATACGGCTTTCCCAGAAAAGAGGGATAGTGTTAAAACAGATCCCTTGTCTTTGCTACTACAGAAAGAAAACAAACAAAAGGCTTTACATCCTGATTTTGATCTGCCAACGCTTAAAAATAGCTGCTTTTCCATCAAAAGTATGATAAAAGGAAAAAACCAGGATATTTACTGCATTTTATTGAATGTTAGCACAGCAAATGGAGCTAAAAAACAGTTTCTATTGAGTAAAAACACTATGGTTGGCGAACAAGCACAATGCAATATTAATGGAGTTGCCGTGCCAATTAAGTTAATTGGAAAAGATCAGGAAAAAGACCTGGTTTTATTTGAACTTGAACAGCAAATAACCGGTGGAATTGATTTAAATATTTCTGATAGCGACAGCGTTAAAATAGAAATGGGTAAACTTCTTTATAGCATTGATCCCGCTGGCAAAGTGATGCGCAGTATTTTGGGTAGTATGTTATTTAATTTGCCGAAAATTAACAGTCAGCCTTATTTGGGCGCGATGGTGGTTTATAATTCCAGCCCCGTTCAGTTTTCGTTAATCAAAGCAGGGAGTCCGGCAGAAAAAGCGGGAATAAAAGTTGGGGATGAACTGATCAGTATGAATGGTAAACTGATAAAAAAAGCAAGTGAATTTGCCCCAGAAATGCTGAAATATTGGGCAGATGATGAAGTTACTTTTGAATGGGAAAATGCTTCAGGTAAGATGAGTAAAACATTAAAACTGGAGGGACGGGGGCAGTCGGTTTCTAATCATCCGGCAGAGAAATTTGAAGGTGGAAAGTCGGAGCGGAGAGATGGTTTTAATGCTGTTTTTACACACGATGCGGCCATCAAGCCTAATGCATGCGGTTCGCCTGTTTTCGATTGGCAAGGTAATTTTTATGGGATTAATATCGCCAGGTTTAGCCGAACAACCACGGTGGTGATACCAAAGAAAACGATAATAGATTTTGTTTTGAAGACTATTCAGTAGCTTGGTTTTCGCCACGGAAACACAGAAGGCACGGAATTTCTATTGGTCGGTGTCTCACCAACCAATACGTTAAGCCCCGAAGTAAGACACCAACTGATAACACAATTGTAGCGTTCAGGAAGAAGGCTTTTTCAGCCGACGAAGCAATCTTACAACGATCGCTACTGCGTGTGCATTTCTATTTAATTGTCATCCTGAGCCTGTCGAAGGATCTTTTATTATTCAAGTGGTCGGTGTCTCACCGACTACTACTTAGGATTTACTGCCAAATATACTTCGGTCGGTGAGACACCAACCGATAAGAAATGAAAGTACTATGCCTATTTCTTCAGTAACGTATCAATCTCGGTATTAAATTCTTTCACAAATTCATCATAAAATTTGCCTGTGGCCGGACCATTAAAACCAGTATGGATTTGCGCTACATTGCCCTGTTTATCAATAATTATCGTGGTTGGGAATGATAAAAAAGAATCGAGTGCAGGCAATGATTCTGATACGACCTGTTTATCGGCAGTACCCGCAATAACCTGGTCGTAATCTATTCCAAAACGTTCGCGGAAACGTGTCATCACCTTTTTTGCATATTCAGGTTCGGTTGAGCGTTCGTAATGCAAAGCAATAATTTCTACACCACGTTTCTTGTTTTCCTTATACCAGGGCGCAATAAAAGTAGCTTCGTCAACACAATTTGGGCACCAGCTTCCGGTTATGGTTAAAATCACCACCTTATTTTTATATTTTTCATCCTTTAATGAAATCTTTTTGCCGTTGATATCAGGAAAGCTAAAATCAAGCGTTTTGTATCCTTTTTTCAGATAGGTAAGTTTGTAAGGATCGGGCAGGGCCGCATCTTTATTTTTAGTTCCGGTAAAAGGCTGGCTTCCCCTTGCACCTAAAATTTCTCCAGTTAATGAGCCATCTGGCAGGAAAGTTCCTTTGTAATAGGAAGGAGAGGAGCCAATAAAACTCGAAAGTTGAAATTCATTTCCTTTTACTACACCTTCCAGATAACGCGAATCGCCTGTTACACGGAGAAAAGTGCCTGTAAGTTTGTTACCTGTCTGCTTAAATAAACCTACTGTTTTTTCTTCCTTACCATTTGGCGATTTAAAAACTACATCATAACTGCCAGAATAATCTGCCGTTGCAGGTTTATCTGCCGTTTTAAAACGATAATTTTTTCTTTCAGCAACAATTACCAAAGGTTTGCCAGTTTTATCCTGTTTTCTTAATGCACCTGTTAATTGGTCACCATCTATCGCAAATGCGAGTTCGTTATCAAACTGATCCAGTTTTACGAAAAGCGAATCGGTCGTTTGTTTTACAAGGCCACCTTCGAAGCTTTCTTCAGCATTGCGGAAATATAATTTCTGCTGACCGCTTTTTTCGCTGATTTCGAAGTTAAAAGGGATCTCTAATCCTTCCTTTACCTTAGCTATTCCACGCCAGCTACCGAGCGCAACAAAAGCATGTTGTTTTTTCTCTTGAACCTTTGCTGCTTGCTTATTGGCTAAGACAGTATTTTCCTGGGCATAGATAAAAGTTGTTGATATGGCCAATATGGCTGTTAAAAGGGACTTTAGTTTCATTGGGATGTGTGTTTGACGACTAAATTAGTAGACAAAGATATGGATGTAATTGGCAAAGAAAAAATATTTCAATAAAAATCTATAAAAACTATAGGATAAATGGAATAAGTTATACCTTTGCAGCTGTTATTTTAAAATACTTATCAAGAAAGGCGGAGGGAATGGCCCTGTGAAGCCTTAGCAACCATCTAATTTTAGAAATGGTGCTAATTCCATCTCAGATGAATCTGGGGTAGTTAAGTCAGTTGTTTGCGTTATCCTTATAAGAATATATGGAGCACTTCTGATTTATGGGGTGCTTTTTTTTTGCCCCCGATGCACGCTTGAAAAGTAAATACGGTTTAAAGAAAATTATTCAAATGAAAAAAACAGACGAGCTAAAAGCCATTAATGCAAACCTTAATGCATATTTCCGAATGCGCATGCCCTGTTAAAATCGCTCCATTTTAACAGGCTTCTTTAGGCTAACCATTCCTTATTTATTTTTTAAAAACAAATACGATTTAGTCGTAGTGGAATTGTTTTGCCCAAAAATATTATCCCTTTTTAACTAATTAACTACATACTTATGTTTAAAAATTTAAAATCAATAACATTTATCCTGCTGTTCTTCCTGGCGCAAAAGCTTTCTGCTCAGGATGTAACCGTTACCGGAACGGTAAAGTCGGCAGATGGTGAAACACTCCCTGGTGTTTCCATTTTAATAAAAGAGACTAAACAAGCCTCCATTTCTGATGCTAAAGGAGCTTTTTCTATTAGTGCACCAGATAAGGGTACATTGGTATTTTCTTATATCGGTTTTAAGAGTCAGGAAATACAGATCAATAAAAATGCCGGCCCCATTTCGATCATTCTTCAGTCAAGCGATAATGCGCTGGATGAGGTAGTGGTTACCGCATTGGGTATTTCAAGGCAGAAGAAATCGCTTGGTTATGCTGTTCAGGAATTAAAAGGACAGGATTTAGCCGAAGCTAAAGAATCTAACCTGGTAAATGCACTGGCCGGAAAAATAGCAGGTGTTAGGGTAACCAATAGCCAGGGGAGCATGGGTTCCTCGCGTGTGGTCATCAGAGGGGAAACATCTATTGCCGGAAATAACCAGCCATTATTTGTGGTTGATGGGATTCCGGTAGATAATTCTCAGTTAAATTCGGCAGGGGCTAGAGATTATGCCAATACCATTTCGGATATTAATCCCGAAGATATAGAATCAATGAGTGTGTTAAAAGGACCAAATGCCGCTGCACTATATGGTTCGAGGGCTGCAGCAGGGGTTATCCTCATTAAAACCAAAACAGGTAAATCGAAAAAAGGATTAGGCATTGCCATTAACTCAAACGCGGTTTTAGAAACCTTGCTTACGCTACCCGTCTATCAAAATGCTTTCGGTCAGGGATCGGAAGGCAAATTTAGCTATGTAGATGGTGCAGGTAAAGGCATTAACGATGGAGTAGATGAAAGCTGGGGCCCTAAATTGGATGGCAGATTAATTCCACAATTTTATTCGAAGGGAGTAGCGGTGCCATTTGTGGCGCATCCAGATAATGTGCGCGATTTCTTCCAGACCGGATACTCATTAAATAATGGGGTATCGGTTGCAGATGCAGGCGAAAAGTATGATTACCGGATTTCATACAATAACCTGAAACAGGTAGGTATAGTACCAAACTCTGGTCAGGGCAAAAATTCGTTTGTGCTCAATACATCATTAAAAATAACACCGAAGTTAACCTTAACTGCCAACGCAAATTATAGCAAGCTTAATTCTGATAATTTACCTGGAACGGGTGGTTCGAGATCAACCAGTACCATGTTACAGTTTACCTGGTTCGGCCGTCAGGTTGATATCAACCAATTAAAAGATTATTTGGATGAAAATGGAAAAACGTTTAACTGGAACAACAGCTATTACAGCAATCCTTATTGGGTAGCTTACGAAAATACCGTATCGCAAAACCGTAGCCGGATTATTGGAAGTTTAGCCCTGAATTATAAGATTATTGATGGACTTGATTTCAACTTCAGATCGGGAACGGATTATTACAACGATAGACGTAAAGTTAGGATTGCCTATGGTACCAATGGAACACCTTTCGGTTCTTATACTGAGAGTGCCTTTACGGTAAGTGAAAATAATACTGATGCGACATTAAACTTTAACAAACAGTTAAATGATGATTTTAGTCTCGAATTGTTAGGTGGTGGTAACATCCGCAGGCAATACATCGAGCAGAACGATCAAAGTGCACCTAAATTGGCCATCGCCGGACTTTATACCCTTAAAAACTCTCGTGATCCGCTAATTTCATCAAATAATTTATCAAGATTAAAATCTTACAGTGTTTATGCATCCGGACAGCTTGGTTTCAGAAATTACCTGTTTGCCAACATCACGGCACGTAACGATTGGTCATCTACCTTACCAGCGCAGAACAGGTCGTATTTTTACCCGTCATTTAACGGAAGTTTTGTAGCAACCGAAGCATTTGACATTAAAAGTGAAGTACTTAATTATTTGAAAATACGCGGAGGCTGGTCTAAAGTGGGTAAAGATGCCGATCCTTATCGCTTGATTAATACTTACGCATTTGGTACACCGTTTAGCATAAGTTCTGATCTACAAAAATTATATCCCAACATTGTTATTGCAAATCCTCAGCTAAGTCCGGGTGCTATAGATTTAAATCCTAATCTCAAACCAGAGACTACCACATCTACAGAACTGGGGGTTGAAGCGGTATTCTTTAATAAAAGGTTACGCTTCGATTTAAGTGCATACAATACCAATAGTTATAATCAGATTTTAGCTGCTGATGTAAGTCAGAGTACTGGTTTCAGCTCAAAATTGCTTAACGCTGGCAAAATCAACAATAAAGGGATAGAAGCACAATTGGGAATTACGCCAGTAAAAAAAGCCTTTACGTGGGATATTGATGTAAATTTTGCTGCAAACCGAAGTAAGGTGATAGAATTAGATGCCGAAAAATTATTAACAAATTATGTAGTGGCTTCTAACTCGGCACAGGTTATTGCTACCGTTGGTCAGCCTTACGGCTCATTGTTCGGATCAGCATATTTGAGAGATGGTAATGGTAATATTGTTGTAAACGCTACGGGAGCACCAGCAACAAATCCTACTAAGCAGGTATTAGGGAAATATACTCCGGATTGGATTGGTGGTGTGTATAATACTTTCACCTATAAAGGTATCAGTTTAGGGGTATTGGTTGATGCAAGTTTCGGTGGTTCTATCTATAATGGTACCTATGCAACAGGTACATATACAGGAGTATTGGCTTCTACACTTCCGGGAAGGGCAGCTGAATATGGAGGTATTTCTTACTATTATCCAGGCAATGATAAAACCAAAGGAACGGTAAGGGTAAATGGTACAGCTCCGGCAGGTGTAACGGTTTACGATGACGGGATTATTTTTGATGGTGTAACGGCTGATGGTAAACGCAATGAGAAAGTATTACCAGCTCAACAATATTATAAATCGTTCAGAAATATTGATGAAGCAAATATTTTCGATGCTTCATATGTAAAACTCCGCGAGGTTAAATTAAGTTATAACCTGCCATCAAAATGGCTTCGCCCATTAAGTTTACAAGGCGTTTCAGTATCACTTGTGGGGCGCAACCTTTGGATTATCCACCGCAATACAGTAGATATCGATCCAGAGGTGGCTTTTAATACTGGTAATGGTCAGGGGTTGGAAAGTTTATCTAACCCAAGCACACGCAGTTATGGTATCAATCTAAATGTTAAATTTTAATTATCTCCATTATGAAAAATAAAAAACTATATATACTGGCCATTTTGGCAATTGCTTTTACATCTTGTAACAAAGAACTGGATGAGGTAAACATCAATCCGAATGCCCCTGAAATTCCACAGGCCGATTATTTACTTACCGGAGCAATCAAAAATACATCAGATACCTACTGGGGTACTACAAATAATCTGAATTCGAGTTTGCTTTTTGCACAACATTGGGCTAAAGTACAATATACAGAAGAAGATCGGTTTATCTATTCAAACAGTAGTTTTACCGCGTTGTGGTCTACAGGATATGCGCAGAGTATTGCTGGCTTAAATAAGATTGTCGAATTAGCAGATGCTCAAGGTAATCCAAATTATAAAGGTGTAGCCCTGGTACTGAGATCGTGGGTGTTTTTATTGCTTACCGACGCTTATGGAGATGTTCCATATACCCAGGCCGGAAAAATTAAACAGTTTGTTACGCCAGTTTACGACAAGCAAAAGGATGTTTATTATGGAATTTTAGCCGATTTAAAATCTGCTCAAACAGCCTTAGATCCTGCTTCGGGAGCTCCGGTTATTTCTGGTGATATCATGTATGGAGGTAATATTACCCACTGGAAGGAATTTGCAAACTCATTGCGTTTGCGCATTGCTTTACGCATTGCGGATAAAGAACCCGCAAAATCACAAGCAGTAATTGATGAAATTAAGGCTGAAGGGGGAAATTACATCAATAGCAATGCATTTAATGCGCAGCTTGTTTATCAGGTATCACCACAGCAAAATCCTGTGGCGGCATCATTTGAAACCAGAAATGATTACCGGATTAGCAAAACCATAGTGGATAAACTTTTTGCCTTAAAAGATCCGAGGTTGCCAATATATGCAAGTAAAACAGAAAATGTAACACCACAAGTTTATGTAGGTATCCCAAATGGTTCTACAAATTCGGAGGCAAGCGCAATAGGTTTGGCAAATTCTTCAAAACCAGGTGCTTATTTTTTAAATCCATTGGCACCTGCAGTAATTTTAAGTTACGCTGAACTGCTTTTTGATAGGGCAGAAGCGGCAGCGCGTGGCTTTACTACAGAAAATGCAGCTGACTTATATAACCAGGCCATTAGGGCCTCTTTTGATCAGTATGGTATATCGGGTAATGTTGTTGATGATTATATTAATCAGGCTGCGGTAAAATATGATCCTACCAATTATAAAAAATCAATCGGTGAGCAAAAATGGATTGCTTTATTTGGTCAGGGTTTAGAAGCCTGGACAGAGCAGAGAAGGTTAGATTATCCGCAATTAACTGCATCTGTTAATACGGTGTTGAATGGCAAAATTCCGGTACGTTTTATTTATCCAGGTTCTGAACAATCGTTAAACGGACAGAATTATAAAAATGCGGTAAGCAGCCAGGGTGCAGATTTATTAACTACCAAACTTTGGTTTGATGCTTTTTAAGTGAATGATATGGTTTTATTGTGGTGTCAGATGTTACCATCTGGCACTAAAAACAACAAACGTCCTGAATTTATATCGGGACGTTTGTTGTTTTTTACAATTAAAGAAAAAGATAAACCTGTTCAGGTTCCTTTTTTTTAATTGGTATTCATCTGGCTAAATCCTCAGCAGCATTGCTTGCCTTGGTTTTCAAGTCTTCGGTGTACCCTTTTGCTTTCTCTACCCATTCTGGGGCTTTATCTAATAGTTCATCTACTATCGATTGTCCGGTAATTGGATCTTTTTTGGTGATATATTTTACGCCAGCATAAACTGCTGCGCCAATAATTGCTGTTTTTAAAATTCCCATGTTCTTTTCTTTTTTATTAGTTAAACATTTTGAGGTCGTTTAAAGTTTTAGACATTTTCTAATAGCTGTTGTTACAAATGATTTTAGTTAGTTTGCGCTTTACTTATGCTACACTCCACAGTTGATATTGCTATTAACCGATCTTTTTTTTGCCACGGAAACACGAAAACCACAGAGAAATACCTCTGCGATAATCTTTGTTTCCATGGCAAATTTATTTGTACTATTAGTATTGGTCAATGATAAGTGCTATTTTTCTCAGTAGTATCATCAGGCGCTACAATAAAAATTACAGATAATCACTATTAAATTTATATATTTCGAACAAAATTACCTTAAACTAAATCAAATATATACTAAATGGAGCTGCATGAATAAGGAAAAGTTGTTCAATGAAATCAAAGATTTGAGCATCATAAATTCTTTCTATAAACACGAACAGCTTGTACAGGGAATCTCAATGGGCTAAACCATAAACCGATTGTTAGGGGAGATATTCTACCTTCACCCGAATAACATTGAAAACACAAATGAACAAATCAGATCAAATTACAGGTTACATCAGGCATGGAGCATTAACTTTTGCAGTTTCACTTTTTACTGTTGGCAATATTAAGGCCCAAACCATTATTCCTATTGAAACCGCACATAATGCATTGGTATTACAGGCTGATGTAAAGAAAGATGTTAACACCGTTTTTTTTGGAAAGAAACTCAGTAATAAACAAGAATATGCGCAGGTTGCCGGGCAATACAAACAAACTGAGGACTACACCGGGCAGTTAAATTCGGCTTACACACCTTCAGGATCAAGAAATCTGGTAGAACCAGCTATTAGTGTTACCCATGCTGATGGTAATAACTCCCTCGATCTGAAATACGTTGATCATACCGTTATCGCTATTGATGATAATGTGAGTTTAATAAAGATCAGATTAAAAGATCCCGTTTATAATTTTGAGGTAACCTTATTCTATAAGTCTTTTTATAGACAAGATGTAATAGAACAATGGACGGAGATTAAACACAGTGAGAAAGGTACAGTGGTATTGCATAAATATGCGTCGGCCAATCTGCACTTAAAATCACCGCGTTTTTGGCTAAACCAGTATCATGGCGATTGGGCTAAAGAAATGCAGCCAGAACAAAGTGAAATTACCCATGGCATTAAAACTTTGGATAGCAAATTAGGTACGAGGGCAAATTTGTTTCAGCCTTCTGTTTTTATGATTTCGTTAGATAAACCAGCGGAAGAAAATGAAGGTAGTGTTTTGTACGGTGCGATGGAATGGAGCGGTAATTTCAAGATCGATCTTGAACTGGATTACCAGGATAACCTGCGCATTATTGCCGGAATGAACAATTATGCTTCGCCATATAGCTTAAAAGCAGGTGAAGTTTTTACAACCCCTGCTTTTTTGTACACTTTTTCTGATCAGGGAAAAGGCGATGCCAGTAGGAAATTACAAGATTGGGCACGTAATTATAAAATATTAGATGGTAAAGGCAGTAGGTTAACCCTCTTGAATAACTGGGAGGCCACATATTTCGATTTCAATGAGCAAAAATTGGCCGATTTATTAAAAGATACCAAAAAACTGGGTGTCGATTTCTTTCTACTTGATGATGGTTGGTTCGGAAACAAATATCCGCGTAACGATGACCATGCCGGACTTGGCGATTGGCAGGAGAACAAGAAGAAATTGCCAAACGGAATAGGTTCTTTGGTAAAAGAGGCTGATAATGTAGGAACCAGATTCGGAATTTGGATAGAACCCGAAATGGTTAACCCTAAAAGTGAACTTTATGAAAAACACCCTGATTGGGTGGTAAAACAGCCGAACAGACCTGAATATTATTTCAGGAACCAATTAGAACTCGACTTGAGCAACCCAAAAGTACAGGATTTTGTTTTCGGTGTGGTAGATGGCCTGTTTACTAAGAATCCTAAACTGGCTTATATTAAATGGGATTGTAATGCGGTAATTTACAATGCATACTCCGCGCATTTAAAAAATCAATCTCATTTTTACATCGATTATGTAAGGGGACTGTATAGTGTGTTGCAAAGAATCCGTGCAAAATATCCAACGGTACCCATGATGTTATGCTCTGGTGGAGGTGGTAGGGTAGATTATGCTGCCTTACAGTATTTTACAGAGTTTTGGCCTAGTGATAATACCGACCCCTTAGAGCGCATATTTATGCAATGGGAATACTCTTATTTTTATCCTGCCATTAGCAGCGCTAACCATGTAACCGATTGGGGAAAACAGCCAATAAAGTTCCGTGTCGATGTAGCCATGATGGGCAAACTGGGTTTTGATATTGTAGTGAGTAAATTGCCTGAAAAAGAGCTTCAGTTCTGTCAGGAGGCCATTAAAAACTATAACGATGTAAAACAGACGATCTGGCAAGGTGAACAATACCGTTTGGCAAATCCGCGTACAGGTAGCATAGCATCGATGTTATATGTGAATGCGCAAAAAACGGAAGGTCTTATTTTTAATTACCTGGTAAACAACCGTTATGGTGAAAATAGCAAGTATCCGATTAAATTGAACGGTTTAGATGCAACAAAGAAATACCGCATTAAAGAAATCAACCTTTATCCTGGTACAAAATCATCAATAGATGCTACTAAAACCTATACCGGCGATTTCTTGATGAAAGTAGGCTTTAATCCTATTCTTAATACTACCAGAACCAGTGTAGTGCTAAGATTAGAAGAGATGAAGTAATATGGCGTTCGTCATTTCGACTGAAGCTTAGCGAGATGGAGAAATCTAATTAATGGTTTCTCCATTTTTTTACCACAGCGCCCACAGAAAGCAGACCATAGAGGGCACTGAGTTGGAGCATAAATAAATACGATCGTCATTCCCGCACAGGCGGGAATCTTAAAGCCCATTCCATGTTTTGGGTCTGCCAAACAATTTTTAAATTTTAATCCACTATATAGATCCTTCGACTACGCTCAGGATGACGGACCCATCAATGAAAAACAATAGTATTAATCTACTCTAGATAAATACCATCATCCCTTTTACATTTTAAACATTCTCTTCTTCGCTACCATTCATAAAAGCACGCGGACTTTTCCCAAACTGTTTTTTAAACTCCCTGCTAAAATATTTTGGATCGTTAAAGCCAACTTGATAAGCCACTTCATAAATAGTAAACCTATTTTGTTTAAACAGTTCCATCGCTTTCTTTAAACGGATCGATTTAACGAAGTCATTTACGGAGAGGTTGGTTAGGTTTCTGATTTTTTTATACAAAACAGGTCTGCTCATCCCAACCATCGAAGCCAGTTCAGATACACCAAAATCTTCATCAGTAATATGTTCATCAATGTATTTTAACAGTTTTAAGATAAAAGCTTCGTCAATGGCATTGATGGTGAGCTCTTTTGGCTGTAAATGGATGTGTTTCAGGAATTTTTGACGCATTACCTGTCTCGACATCAGTAGATTGCGAACATTCAGTAAAAGCAATTCAGGACTAAAAGGTTTCGTAATATAAGCATCGGCGCCTGTTTCCAAGCCGCTAACCTGGTGGATATGAGAAGAGCGGGCTGTAAGGATAATAACGGGGATATGGCTGGTCCGTTCATCTTCCTTAAGTCTGCGGCAAAGTTCTATACCATCCATTATCGGCATCATGATATCGCAGATAATCAGATCTGGCAGTGTTTCTACAGCTGTTTCCCAACCCATTAATCCATTTTCACTTTCGGCAACCTGGTAATGTTTGCCAACCAGTGATGTAATTAACAGTCTGATTTCGCTATTGTCTTCCACCACCAATATAGTTTCGGTGGAAATATCAGTTTCTTTTTCAGACTTTGAAATGGTTAGCTCTTTTTCGGGCTGTTGCGTGTAGATATCGGGATGTGTAGGATAATCTTTTGCCCCATCAAAAATCGCTGTTTTAAAGTGAGATTTTCCTTTCTTTAACCTTACCGTGAAATTGGTGAAACCACGTTCACCATTTTCAGCAGGTGTACTTTCTACCGCAATATGCCCTTTATGTTCCTCTACAATTGCTTTAGAAAGTGCCAAACCTATTCCCGAACCGATTTGGTTGGAGTGTTGCTCATCTACCTGGAAATAATCGCTAAAAAGATTCTTTAAACTTTCAGCAGGTATACCCAGTCCGTTATCAGAAATGCTAATCGCTACTTCATTATCCATTTCCAATAACGAGACAGAAATTTTGCCACCTTTTTCGCAGAATTTAAAGGCATTAGATAACAGGTTGAACAATACTTTTTCGAGCTGCCTTTTATCAAAAAACAGATTGATGTTTTCCTGCTCGCGTACAAATTCGTATTGTACGCCATTTGTTTGGGCAAGATGAGAGAAGGAAATGAAAATTTCGTTGATGAAATCGACGATATTATCTTCAGTAACGTGTAGGGTAAGATGCCCGGTTTCGGCCTTTCTAAAATCCATTAATTCGGTAATAAGCCGCATTAACCTGTTGGCATTATTTTTTATCGGAATAATCTGTCGATTTAACTCGGTATCGGTTTGATATTGTTTGGAAAGATTTTCTAACGGGCCCAGAATTAAGGTAAGTGGTGTTCTGATTTCGTGTGCCACATAGGTAAAGAAATTCAGTTTCATTTTCTGAATGTCCTCTGTACGTTTAAGCAAAGCACGAACAAAAAGATAACGTACAATCAAAAACAGTAATGCCGAAAAGAAGGCCAGATAAATAAGATAGGCCCACCAGGTAGCCCAAAAGGGTGGAAGCACAGTGATTTTAAGGCTTGCAGGTTTGTTGCCCGGATTTCCATCGTTATTATTTCCAGTTACCATAAAGGTGTAATTGCCAGCAGGAAGATCGGTATAGGTAACACTGGGGACGTCGGTTTTTACCCAATCTTTACTATGGCCCTTCAGGATATAACGGTAACTGTTTTTTTCTGGTTTAATGTAATTTAATAAGGCAAAATCGAGGCTGAAATTATTTTGGTCGTGTTTAAAAGTTATCTGCTTGATGCTTTTGATATCTTCATTCAACAGCCCGTCAGGAGCATTTACCGCCACTGGTTTATCGAACAGTTTAAGTCCGGTAAAGGTGATGGGGACATTATTTTTGTTAATATCAATCTGCTTTGGATAAAAAGCAGTCAATCCATCGTATCCACCAAAAAACAATTGTCCGCTGCTATCTTTCAAAAACGACCGGATATTAAAATCGTTGCCTGCAAGCCCATCGCTTTTGGTATAATTAATGAATTTTCCCGTTTTGGTTACCAGTTTGGATAGTCCTTTATCTGTACTGATCCACAGATTATTTTCCTCATCTTCGATTATTCCCAATACATTGCCATTTGGCAGGCCATCCTTTTCGCTGTAGTTCTTGAATTTTCTGCTTTTATTATCGAAAATGCTCAAACCTCCAAAAGAAGTTCCAACACAAATATTTCCATTCTGTATTTGAACAATGCAATTAATATGATCGGATTTTAAACTACCTGCCTTGCTTTTGCTTTCATAATAACCTGTAATTCTTTTATTGGCTGGATGGTAAGCATATAATCCGTCCATCGTTCCAATCCATAAATTTTTGGCCTTATCTTCAAATATAACCTGGATATACTTGTTTCTTAGGTTCTGCTCTAAAGGACTTTTAACCGTTATAGAAGCATAATGGCCATTTGTTTTTTTTAATGTAGATAATCCATCGTTAGAGCCAACCCAAACCGTACCATCGCTATCTACAGTTATTGCAATCACTTCTGATCCCCCTGGACTATTTTTTACATCTTTAACATTGATTATTTTCTTGAAATTACGACCTGAGGGATTAAATACGTATAAACCACCACGGTGTGTACCCACCAATAGCTGCCCCGTTTTATCGAGGCACAAGGTTTTAATCAAGTTGGAGTTGAGTCCATTGTTGTTTGGTTCTGATTTATAGTAGGTAAAGGTATGGTTGCTTCTGTTTACGTAATTTAAACCACCACCTTCAGTACCAATCCACAGGTTATGGTTTTGATCTTCGGCCATAGCACTCACAATATTGCTGCTCAAACCCTGCTGTTTTTTCGAATTTCTAAAAACATTAAAAGGAGTAGCGGAGGGATAAACAATATTTACCCCTTTATAAAATGTACCTACGTAAACTGAGCCGTTAAGATCTTGAAAAATACTATGAATAGAATTCTGGCTCAATCCGTCTGTTTGCTCAGGATCGTAACGGTAATTACTAAATTTTCGGGTATTTGGATCGAAGATACTTAATCCTTCCTGTGTACCAATCCAAATATTGCCCGCTTTGTCGCAGGTGAGTTTCCTAATGTCGTTATTAACGATAGAATTTGGATCTGTAGCATTGGTTTGGTATCGTTTAAATGTTTTGTGTTCGTAATCGAACAGGTTTAAGCCGTTGTAGGTACCTAACCAAAGCCGCTTTTGTTTGTCGATTACAATACTTTTTACAGCATTAGAACTGATGCTGTTTTTATTGCTGGGATTATGCCTGAAAATCTCAAAGTGGTATTTACCCTTAACCAGGTAAATACGTACTAAACCATTATAAGTACCTACCCAAAGGTTCTGTTTTTCGTCTTTAAAAATCGAGAATACACAGTTGAGCCTGGATTTGTAATTGGGTTTATCAAAAAGAAATTTCTTGAAAATCTGCTTCTCGACATCCACAACCAGGTTGAGGCCATTATCTGTGCCTACCCAGATATTTTTTTGAGGATCTTCATACAAACACTCCACCGAATCGCAGCTAAAGGAATTTGCTGAACTCCGGGTATTAATGCGATAAAAATGATCGGTTTTTTCATTGTAAATATTCAGTCCTTTTTCTGTACCTACCCATAATCTTCCTTTCGAATCGGTCAGTAGGGTATTAATCACATTATTAGAAATGCTGTTGACGTTATCTGAGCTATTGTTGTAAATTTTAAAACGATAGCCATCATAACGGTTCAATCCATGTTTGGTACCCATCCAGATAAACTGGTTTTTGTCTTGTTCAATAGCTATCACCGAATTTTGCGATAAACCATTTTCCATCCTGAGGTGGTTAAAAACAAGATGCTTCTGGGCACACAAAGAAGTGCAAATAAAAAGCATTGGGAAAAACCATAAAGCGATTAAACGCAGTTTCATAAAATTAAGCTAGTTGTTTGGCCATCTTATGGTTAGTAGAAGAATAGCCCTTGATGTATTTCCTTTAAATATAGCGCGAACTTATCAAAATATTAAAGGATTACAGTTTTTCTACCCTTTCATTTACAATTTTCGACCTTTTTGAATGAATAATACGCCAGTTTTGATTTAACAAAATTGAGCAAACTATTCCACAATAACCAGTGGCACAAACTATTGATTAAATAAACTGACCAAACCAGAGGATATGAAGAAAAGCTAACCGCACAAACTAAACTATAGTCTATTCACGACTTTAAATTGACTAATCCAAATCAACTAATCAAAAAGATAACCAAAACAATGAAATTTAACCCAAACCAACGGGGTACTATGCCGTTTGCATATGTCCGCTGTTTCCGTTTACTATTTACAGAAATCGAATCAAAACTTCTGATGCCTATGCTAAGGCATAAATCCAATCTATAACACTAATAAATTAAATGTGAGTTGCTGCTTACAAATAATGAGGCATGCAGAAATAATTCTTGCTGTTAGGGCCAGATGAATAAAACCTACACTCGGTATTGGAAATAGGCGCTTTCTGCATAACTAAAATTATAAACAAAATAAATTATTTTAAATGAACGGAACTTATACTTCGATTATAAAACGGATGATACTGTTTGGAGTGCTATTATTTTTGGCAAACAGTGTTGATGTTTTGGCATTCCCGAACCTTGCCAATTCTTTAAAAAACAAGAAATTTCAGGTACCGGTATCGGCCAAAAAAAATAGTAAACAAATTCCCAGTGATTCATTATCAAATTTGAGAGATTCTTTGAGAAACAAACTCAGGAATTCTGTAGCCGTAACTTTGCCAGACCATGATGTTCCGGTTCTATTTGGAACGCAGAAAAATATAAAAAGAATTCAATCTTCGGCTACTGTAAGTGGAGAAGAGCTAAAGAGTTTTCCTACGCCACAGGTTGGTTTAATGCTGTACGGGAAATTGCCAGGTTTGTACGTGGTTCAAAATAATTTCCAGTTGGGTTCTGACGAACCTGCTATATCGCTACGGGGAAGAACGCCATTGGTTGTAATTGATGGTGTACCACGCTCGTATCTAAGTATCGATCCTGAGCAGATAGAAAGTATTTCAGTAATAAAAGATGCATTGGGAACCGCACTATATGGCATGAAGGCCGCTGACGGGATGTTACTGATCACGACCAAGCGCGGTGCAAATATGCCTAAGCAAATTACCTTCACCAGTCAGTACGGTATTCAGCAGCAAATTGAACGACCTAAATTTCTGGATGCATTCAATTATGCCACCTTATTTAATGAGGCTCTGGCAAACGACGGGCGGCGACCCATTTATACAGCAGCTGATTTGGATAAGTATAAAAATGGTACAAATCCTTTTACGCACCCCAATGTAAACTGGACCGATGAAATTTTAAAGGCTACAGCCCCTGTGAGCAGACAAAACCTGAACTTAAGAGGTGGAAGCAACAAGGTAAGGTATTTTGTAGACCTCGATTACCTGAGCCAGAGTGGTTTTTTAGTTACCGATCCTTCCATCAATACTTATGAAACGAACAATAGTTTCAAGCGATATTCTTTCAGAAGTAATATAGATGTTGATTTAACAAAGAGTACTACGCTCAGTTTAAGCTTGTTTGGAAGAATAAGAAACAGCAATCAACCTGGATCTACAATAGCCAGTATTTACAGCACATTGTTAACTACGCCTAATAATGCCTATCCGAAATTTAACGAAAACGGTTCGCTGGGTGGAAACACAGAGTTTCAGAATAACCTCTATGGTATGTCGATAAAATCGGGATATAGGCCATCGGTAAATAGAAATTTAGGAGCAGATGTATCGTTAATGCAAAAGCTCGATACTTTTTTGCCTGGTTTGTATGCTAGTGGCGCAATATCTTTCAATTCCTACTATAACGAAAACATTAACAGAAGTAAGTCTTTTGCGGTGTATTCGCCTGTAGTAAATCCTGTTACAAACCAAACGAGCTATAAAACAATAGGTGGCGATGGTACTCAATCGAATAGTTCTTCTCCCACAGATTTAAACCAGCAGATATTTTCCCGTTTCGATCTGGGTTATGATAAAACAATAGATAAAAATACTTTTAAAGCCCAATTGTTATTTATTAGAGATAGTTATGTTTTGGGTGGCGCTTTATCGCAGGTTAATCAATCGCTGGGTGGAAGGTTTAATTACGATTACGATAATAAGTATTTATTGGAACTGGCTACTTCGTACATGGGCTATGACCGTTATAAAGCGGGAGACCAGTGGGGCTTCTTTCCATCAGTTGGTTTAGGCTGGAACATCGCCAACGAAAGTTTTTTCGCCAATTTAAAAAACACGGTTAATTCATTAAAACTGAGAACATCTTACGGTTTAACCGCTACAAATGCAGCAGCCGGATATTTCCAATACCTGCAAAACTTTGATAATGGCGATACATTTTACAGCAGAAATCCGCTAACTACTTCAAATACAAAAGATGAAGGACCGCTGGCTAATCCAAATATTACCTGGGAGAAAGCAAGGAAATTTAATATAGGCCTTGATGCTTCAATATTAAAGGATAAAATATGGTTAACAGCCGATTATTATAACAACAGTTATTATGATCTGTTACAGATCAGGAGAACAAATGCAAGTGCTGTAATTGGGGCTGTTTTGCCGCCTGAAAATATGGGTAAAAACCAATATTCGGGTGTTGAGCTGGCGCTTGGATACCAAAATCAGATCAACAACTTCAGATATTTTATTACTGCCAACGGCTCATGGAGTGCAAGCAAAGTGATTTTTAATGATGAACCTTTAAGAAAAAATGCTTACGAATACAGAACCGGACAACCTGTAGGACAAACTTTTGGATATGTGGCTGATGGTTTTTATAACAACACTGCAGAAATTAACAACGGACCAAAGGTTGACGGCTACCTCCCGGTTCCGGGCGATTTAAAATATAAAGATTTAAATAACGATGGCATCATCAACACTTATGATATGACCGCGATCGGCAGTACCAAACCTGTTTTCTTTTATGGTGTAACAGGTGGAATCAATTATAAGGGATTAGACTTTTCATTCACCTTAAATGGTACAGCTAACAGAAATGTGTATTTCAATTTTGTCAATTTTGCATCAACCGGTGCAGCCGGCGGATATGGACAAGCCTTAGAAAGTAGCTTGTTAAGATGGACACCTGCTACCGCTTCGCAGGCAGAATATCCACGTTTAAGTGTTGGCAATAACCCAAATAATAGCCAGGTTTCTTCTTTCTGGGTTAAAAACGGCAGTTATTTAAGATTAAGAAATGTAGAAATAGGCTACAGTCTACCTGGCAACCTGATCAAGTCAATCGGCTTTACTAATTTAAGGGTGTTTGCCAATGGCCTCAACCTGTTAACCGCTACAACCTTAGATGGTGTAGATCCGGAAGTGTTGATCGGAAATGTACCCAATCAGCGGATATTCAATTTTGGTGTTAACCTTCAGTTTTAAATCTTGATTATGAATAATTATAAAATATACTTCGCCATAATCTGCTTGTTATTTGCATTTGGCTGTTCGAAAAAATTTGAGGCAGAACCTTTAGACCGTATAACTGGCGACTTAATTTTTGACCCTCTTGATAAGAATGCTGATTATGCAAAACAATTTTTAAACGGAACCTATTTGTTGTTGCCAGATTGGTACAATAGGATAGATGGTAGTTTTTTAGATGCCGGGACAGACGATGCAGTACCATCAAGAATAGGGACCCAGGCAGAATTTTACCGTGCCGGTAGAATATCATCTACAAGCCTTCCAGATGATGTTTGGAGTAAAAATTATATGGGGATTAGAAGAGCCAATCTCTTCTTAAGCAAAGTAGATGTAGTACCCACTACGGCAGTTTTAAAAACTCAATTTAAAGCTGAAGCAAGATTTTTGAGGGCATACTTTTATTTCGAGCTGGTTAAGCGCTGGGGCGGTGTGCCTCTAATTGGTGATAAGGTATTTACCATCAATGATGATATCAATGTTCCAAGAAATACGCTCGACGAATGTTATGCTTATATCGTAGCAGAATTAGATGCCATAAAAAATTCCTTATTGCCTTATGCCATTAGCGATGGAGATTGGGGTAGGGCGAATATCGGAGCCGCAATGGCCCTAAAATCGAGAGTGTTGTTATATGCCGCTAGTCCTTTAAGCAATCCGACAAATAATATCCAGAAATGGACGTTAGCCGCACAGGCAGCAGCCGATGTTAAAGCATTGGGCTATACCTTGGTAACCGATTGGGTTGCAAATTTCAATGCGACCAAAAACACTGAGTTTATTTTTATCAAACAGAATGCTTTAAATACAAATATCGAAATCAACAACGGTCCGATTGGATATTTACAGGGTGTTGGCTTAACCAGTCCATCGCAAAACCTGGTCGATGCATTTTTAATGCTTGATGGAAAAGCAATTTCCGACGCGGGATCGACTTATGATCCAAACAACCCATACTTAAACAGAGATCCAAGGTTAACAGCTACCATTATGCACAATGGCAAAAATTGGTTGGGAAGACCTATTGAAACATTTGAAGGTGGCCAGGATAAGCCAGGTGGAAACAGAACACAGACCAGAACGGGGTATTACCTGAGAAAATTTATGGGCAAATTTGAAACTTCTACTACCTACACCAATCAGGCTCATCACGTCATCTTATTAAGGTATGCTGAAATTTTACTAAACCATGCCGAAGCGCTAAACGAATCGGGAGGAGCAGTTGCCGATATCGTTAACAATTTGGTTTTAATCAGAAGAAGAGCAGGAATTCTTCCTGGTTCTAATAATCTTTACGGCTTATCACTTACGCTTAGCAAAGATGAACTGCGTAAAATAATTCAGAACGAACGCCGTATAGAACTCGCTTTTGAAGAGCACAGAACCTGGGATCTGAGAAGGTGGAAGCTAGCCGAAGTTGAGTTAAACAAACCAGTTAGAGGGGTGCAGATTATCAAAAATGGAACAGCCTTCTCTTATACCTATTTCAATGCCGCTAATGCTGTTTTCGATGCCAAAATGTATTGGTACCCGATACCGCAGGCCGAAATACTAGCCAATAATAAAATGGTTCAAAATCCAGGATGGTCTAACTAGTAAGAGGCATAAAAATAAATAATGAATCATACAGGTTTTCAAATCACAGGAGTGAAACGGAAAATCAGGATGGCTTCATGCCGATAAAAAAGAAACTATATACAGATGAAAAAAATACTGAATATAATATTGCTTGTGCTGATCACTAATTTAGCCTACGCCCAAACCAAAGTTGTACGGGGTGTGGTGGCAGATGATAAAGGCACAACGCTGATTGCTACAACAGTTACAGAACAGGAAAACCCAAAGAATATTGTGATCACTAATACCAGTGGCGCTTTTAGCATCAAAGTTGGTGCAAACAGTACCAAACTGATCATAAGCTCTGTTGGTTATATCACAAAAGTGGTAACCATTACCAGCCAACCTTTAAATATTGTTTTAAAAGAAGATAATTCAAATTTAAATGAAGTGGTTGTAGTAGGTTTTACCCCACAAAAGAAGATCACCAATGCCGGTGCAACCAGTACTGTATCGGGTAAAGAATTAAGACAGAGCCCTGCTGCAAGCTTTCAAAATGCACTGGCGGGAAGGTTACCCGGTTTGTTCCAGCAACAAACCAGCGGTCAGCCAGGTGCCGATGCCGCTAATATTTACATTCGTGGGGTTAGTACCTATACAGGTGCATCTAACAGGCCATTGGTAATTGTAGATGATGTAGAGTACCCTTACGAACAGTTAAGTCAGTTAAATTCTAATGAGATCGAAACGGTTTCCATTTTAAAGGATGCTTCTTCAACGGCAATATACGGTATAAAGGGCGCTAACGGTGTAATTGCGATTACCACCCGAAGAGGAACAAATTCGGCGCCGAAAATTACATTCAGAAGTGATTTTGGCTTGCAAACGCCAACCATAAGAAGAAAACCATTGGATTCTTATAATGCCTTGATCTTATTGAAAGAGATGGAGGTAAATGAAGGTAGAGACCCCAACCTGACTTTTCCTGGACTGGTTACTGAGGAAGCGCTAAACCATTTTAAATTAGGAGACGATCCGTACCACTACCCGAGTGTACAATGGTACGATGAAGTAATGCGTAAAAACGCGTTGCAGCAAAGCAATAATATCGACATTACAGGCGGTACCCAGAATTTAAAGTATTTCGTGGCACTTGGCAACGTTTATCAGGATGGTATTTTAAAAAATATACAAAAGGACGAAAATTTTAACAGTAATTATTATTTAAAAAGATACAATATCAGATCGAATGTTGATTTGAATGTAACCAAAACCTTAATGCTAAAGCTGGATCTTTCGGCGAGGTTCAATGAAATTAACCAGCCAAACCTGCCCGATGTACTGGCTGGTGGCGCCATTTCCATTTGGCGAAGATTAAGCAGCGGACTTTTAAATCCCTGGAATTACCCTGTAAAAAACCAAGATGGGAGTTACGGAGGCAGAAAATCTGCAACTTTAAATCCCGTTGGTATTTTGCAATATGCAGGTTACAACAGAAATTACAGCAATAACCTTAACTTAAACCTAAAGGCGAACCAAAATTTAGATTTTGTGACCAAAGGCCTAGCTGTAAGGGCAATTTTAGCTTATACCAATAATGTAGAATTTAACCGATCGTTAACCAGAGGGCGTTTCCCTACTTATGCGTACCTGCCGGGATCTGATATTTTAGACCCTGTTTTTCCGGAGCTAAGTAGGTTAGAACCGCTTACGGCGACTACTACATTTGATGCCAATACATCGAACTATCCCCTTCGCAAGATCAATGCTCAAGGTATTTTAGATTATAACCGCCAGCTTGGAAACCACAACTTATACGGTCTGATTGTGTATAACCAGTTAACAGATATTTCTGGTGCCAATATTCCTGCAAATTTTAGAGGATATTCTGCAAGGGTAGGATACAATTACAAGTCGAAGTACATCTTCGAACTGAACGGTGCGTATAATGGTACTGATAGGTTCAAAGCAAGCAAGCGGAATGGTTTATTTCCGGCAGTAAGTGCAGGCTGGAACATTAGTGAAGAATCCTTCTTTAAAAAAGCACTCCCTTTTATCAATTATATGAAAATCAGGGGCTCATTGGGTACCGTTGGTTCTGATGATTTCCCGAATACTTACCGTTATATCTATGAAGAGATTTATAATGCCCCGGCAACGGCGGCAAACTCTTACTGGTTTGGCGATAATAACAGCCTACAGTATGGTATTACGCCGGGCGCCCTCGCAAATGAAGATGTAAGATGGGAGCAGGAACGTAAACTGGATATTGGTACAGACATTAAATTGCTGAACAGTAAACTAGGGATAACCTTCGATTATTTTGACCATAAAAGGTACGATATTTTAACAGTTAGGGAAACCGTGCCTAATTTCTCAGGTATCTCGTTACCTCCGGTAAATTTGGGTATTGTAAATAATAAAGGTTTTGAGCTCGATTTGTCATACCAGAATAAACTGTCAGAAAACTTTTCTTATTTCGTTAAAGGAAACGTTTCCATCTATAAAAATAAAATAATTTACCGTGATGAGCCCTATAATCAAGGTAACCCCTTGCTGATGCGTACAGGAAGGCCTATTGGTCAGATTTATGGATATACCAGCATAGGTTTCTACAATGATGCAGCCGATATTGCCAATAGTCCAACATCTGTTGGCCGGGCAGTTAAGCCTGGCGATTTAAAGTATGCTGATATCAACAACGACGGAAAGATCGATCAGGGTGATATTGGCCCGATTGGTAACCCTAATATTCCTCAGATCAACTATGGTTTTTCATTAGGTACAAGCTACAGGGGCTTCGATGTTTCAGTGCTATTTCAGGGGGCTGCAAAAGGAAGTTTAAGTGCCTCTACCATGTTTCAAATAGGAACTGTTAATGGTACGCCTTCCGAAATACACCTAAAAAGATGGACACCAGAAACTAAGGAAACAGCAGAATTACCACGCTTAGGTGGTGCCAATTTTGATCAGTCTACCTTTTGGTTACGCCCAACAGATTATATCCGACTTAAAAACGTAGAACTGGGCTATAACTTTAATAATAAACTGGTAAGTAAAATCGGATTATCAAATGCCCGCGTTTATGCGAATGCCGCAAACCTGATTACCTGGTTTAACCTGAAAATTTACGATGTAGACCCTGAGTCTCTAAATTCAACAGGAACGGTAGAGGCCTATTCATCCTATCCTCAACAAAAAATTGTAAACCTAGGCTTACAGGTAACATTCTAATATATAAACAGATGAAAAATATAAATTATATAAAAACTTTAACATTGGTTGGCTTATTAGCGATAGGTGCTGTTGCCTGCAAAAAAACTGATAGCAATAGTTTTTTGGATAAAACAGATGTGGGGCAGCTCAATGAAGCTACTGTATTTGCAGATAGTTTGTTAACATTTAGATTTTTAACGGGTATTTATACCGGTTTGGCCGGAACATACTATTTAGACAATGGCTTAACTGGCGGTGGTTTGTGGTCGTACAGTGATGCGTCAGACGATTCGGATATTGTATGGAGTGGTGCTACCGCACAAATAGCACCCGCCTTTAATTCGGCAACATTTCAAAGTCAGGCTGATTTTAGCCGGTTTAAGAACCACTGGAACAATTGCTACAATAATATCAGGCGGGTAAATGTTTTTTTGGCAAACGTTGACCGATCTCCGATTTCGGCGGCCAGAAGAGCAACTTTAAAATTAGAAGCCAGGTTTTTAAGGGCCTATTATTACTGGCATTTACTGCGTAATTATAGTGGTGTGCCAGTTATTGGCGATAAAGTATACGCCATAACCGACGATTTTGGTTTAGCCAGATCTACATTTGCCGAAACTGTAAATTATGTTGTTAGCGAATTAGATGCCTGCGCAGCCTTGCCTGTAACCACACAAATTGAAGATTTCGGACGCCCCACAAAAGGTGCTGCATTGGGCTTAAAATCAAAAGTTTTACTTCTGGCTGCCAGCCCTCTTTTTAACGGGCAAAACCCTGGTACAGGTGTCAATAAAAATTTGGCAGGTTATGATAATTTAGATAATAATAGATGGAAACTGGCCGCAGATGCAGCAAAGGCGGTGATGGATATGGGCATATACAGTTTAGTGAAAGATAATACAACTGCCCCTGGTTACGGGTATTATCAGATGATGATTACGAGAAATACCCCTGAACATATTTTTCAGGTAATGAAATCGACAAACAGGTGGTACGAAGGTTTTCTGCTTCCGGTTTCCCGCGGTGGGCAAGCTTACTCTTATCCAACCCAGGAACTGGTAGATACCTATCCGATGAAAAATGGTAAGAATATTAAAGAAGCGGGCTCAGGTTACGTAGAAGCAGATATGTACAAAGACAGGGATCCTCGTTTTTATTATTCTATATTATATGATGGCAGCTTGTGGTTAAACAATACCACAAATACTAAAACGGTGGTTAATTTGTACGCCAATGCCCCTGGCGACGGTTTAGGTACATCGGGTTCTACTAAAACGGGGTATTTATACCGCAAATTTTGTCACGAAGGTGCTGGTGGCAATTTTGGCATATCCAATAATATTGGTTTGGTGGCTATCAGATATGCCGAAATATTACTGAATTACGCAGAAGCACTTAACGAATTTAGTGGGCCAAGCACAGAAGTGTATCAGGCTGTTGAGCAAATCAGGGAAAGAGCTGGTTTAGTGCCGTTTCAATTGCCATTGCAGTTAACCAAAGAGCAAATGAGAGAAATAATCCGTAGTGAGAGAAGGGTAGAGTTAACCTATGAAGAAGCGACTAGATTCTTTGATATCAAAAGATGGAAACTAGCAGAAACTTTAATAAACGGTCCGGCTAATGGGATGCGTTGGACACGTAGTGGATCAACCGTTACCGGAGCCCGCTTTTCTTTTGAAACAAGGAGATTTACCAATCCTCAAATGTATTATTTCCCTATCCCACAATCAGAAATTAATAAGAGTGCAGTGCTGATTCAAAATCCAGGATGGTAAAGTGAGTTAGAAGCTGGGGGAGTTGGACGTTTCGTTACGACCAACCCGATTGGGAATCTTAAAGTGATAAGCGCTAAGGTTCCCGCCTGGGCTGCAATCACGACCAGTTTAAAAATCAATCGATACCTGCTTGCCCAGCCTAATCATGATGAACTCAGTTATAAACCATTAACTAATGAACTATTGAACCATGACGAACCCATTTACTTCAGCACAACCTCGATCTACAATTGATATCAGAACACTTGAGCCCATTATATTTTATTCGGGAAAGGAAGATGAGCTGCAGATTTTTTTAAATGAAACCGAATATGGCGAACTGATTATTAAGTCGCTATCTAACGACCAGCTTCAGGTTAAAGCAGTAATGCTCGATGAAACAGGCGAAAAACTCAACTGGAAACAGGATTACAAAGGGCTTAGGGTATCGGTGCCAGAAACATTGGTAACCAGCAAGAAGGCTACAGGGAGGGTGGTAAAGGTCACTTTTTAACAAAAATGACAATGATGAAATAAAAATTAATTAATCAAATAACCTCAAACCATTAAACATGAAAAACAAAAAACAACTTTGCTTTGCCTTGCTTTTAACAATTTCGAGCGGCATTTTAATGAGTAGCTGTAAAAAAGCACCCGTTTCAGAACCAGAAACGGCTAGTGCAAAACCAACTACATTAGCGTTAAGCTCAACCACCACGCCAGGCTTTGTAACCAATACCAAAAACCTCAACATTGTAATGTTTGTGCCTACCGATAATCCGGCACTTCCTGATTACAAAACCAGATTAACGACGTTATTTACACATTTTCAAAACTGGTTCCATACCGAAATGTTAAGGTATGGCTATGATAAATATATGGGATTGCCCAAAATCGATTCAACCGGATTGGTGCGTTTTATCGAAATACCAGCTCAGTTTGCACAATCGGCCTATCCTTACGATGCCAGTATTTCGGCAACTAAAATCCTGAACGAAATTGCGGCTTACAAAGCTACGCATGCTTCAGAGTTTTCAAATTCGAGCCATACCCTCATTTTATTGCCACAGCGTACCGATGGTAGTTTTGATCAGCCTTTTTATGGTTATGGTAAAAATTGTTTCGCTACTGACAACTCAAACATGGCGGTTGATAAAATCCCTAATGCAACATCAAATTTACTTGGTGGCATGCTGCATGAGCTTGGACATGGCTTAAATTTACCACACGATCATGCCAAATATGCTTCAGAACAACCAACTTTAGGTACTTCTTTAATGGGATCAGGAAATGTAACTTTCAGTAAAGGACAGCCAACATTCTTAACCGAAGTTGATGCTGCAATTTTAAACCGTAACGAAGTGTTCCAGAACCCTTTGCCTACAGAAATACCTTACGAAGCTGCTACCACCGCTATTAACGCACAGTTTGCCTACAATGCAACAACCCAGGCTTTCAATGTTACAGGTTCATTTACTAGTAATAAAGAAGTAAATGATATCCTAATTTATATGGACCCAGATTTGGGTGGTAGCGATGCTGATTATAATGCCGTGGCGTGGAGATCGAACCCGGGCAGCGGAAATACAGTTTCGGCAACTATTCCTTTTAGCGAGCTTTATTATAAAAACAACGAAGCCTACAACATCAGGGTGAAATTGTTATTAAAAAATGGTGGTAATGTAAGCAAAACCTATTCATTTTCATTTTTAAATGGTGTACCACAGATTGGTGCAAACGGTTCTGCTAAATTTTACCAAAATGCCAGTTATGGAGGTTATGAGATATCATTACCTGTTGGCCAGTATACAACTGCCGATTTGATCAGCCGTGGTATTAGCAATAACGATGTCTCATCTGTTAATGTAGGTTTAGGAGTGAAAGTGATTATGTATGATGGAGATAACTTTACAGGAAGCAGCATCGAGTTAACCTCTTCGAGCAGTTACGTTTCTACTTTTAACGATAAAGCATCATCCATAAAAGTGATTGCCCTTTAATGATTATATTTATAAACAGGCTTATGATAAATGTTTCAAACCATATTCAAAAATGAGAAAACCGCTTTTTTTAAGTCTGTTATTTGCACTGTTTGTCCAGTTATTGGTTGGGCAAACAGTACAAAATAATGCATTGAAACAGTTTAAGGAGGGAAAATTCGGCATGTTTTTACATTGGGGCCTGTATGCCCAAACGGCAGGCGACTGGAAAGGCCATAAAGTTAAAGGTGGCGAGCATTTTATGCTTTACGAACGCATTCCGGTAAAGGAGTACGGAACTATTGCCGGTCAGTTTAATCCCGCCAAGTTTGATGCAGACGCCTGGGTTAAACAAGCCAAAGAAACAGATATGAAGTATATTGTTTTTACGGCTAAACATCATGATGGATTTGCCATGTACAACTC
>NZ_LMZQ01000019.1 GCF_001442625.1 Pedobacter ginsenosidimutans
TTATTCAAGGTTGTTTCCCAGATAGAAAGGTTATCGGTATCAATTCGGTTGATATTATCTGGGGATTGGGAAGCTTTCATTGTTTGAGCCAGCAGGAGCCAGCAGTTTAAGTTTGGAGTTGGCAGTCAATCTTGTGTGGTTGTCATCCTGAGCTTGTCGAAGGACTTTTTGTAGTGTTTCGACAAGCTCGACATGACAGTTTTAGCGAGAAATATTTTTAGTAACTTTATGTTCCTAAAGATCTTTATGACTATAATACATAACTATTTTGTCTATATCCTGGAATGCGCTGATAAAAGTTATTATGTTGGGATAACAAATGATTTAGAGGCTAGACTTTCTCAGCACAATGATGGTGAAAATGTCTTTGCTTATACTTTTTCAAGAAGGCCAGTTACTTTAAAATATTATCAAAGATTTGACCAAATAGAAGATGCTATAGATTTTGAAAAGCAGCTTAAGGGATGGAGTAGAAGGAAAAAAGAAGCTTTATTTAAAGAAGATTGGAACGAAATTGTAAGATTATCAAACTATAAAAATAAATAACACATTCGGTCTTCGACAGGCTCAGACTGACAAACAATAAAAATAAAGAATGAAATTATTAGAAGGAAAAACAGCATTAATTACAGGCGCATCTAAAGGAATCGGTCGTAAAATAGCTGAAAAATTTGCCGAGCAAGGCGCTAATGTAGCTTTTACATATTTATCATCAGTAGAAAAAGGCGAAGCTTTAGAACAGGAATTACAAAGCTTCGGAACAAAAGTTAAAGGTTATCGTTCTGATGCTTCTAAATTTGCCGAAGCTGAACAATTGATCAACGATATCGTAGCCGAATTTGGTACCATTGATATCGTGGTAAATAATGCAGGGATTACCAAAGATGGTTTATTGATGCGTATGAGCGAAGAAAACTGGGATGATGTGATCAATATTAACCTAAAATCGATTTTCAACGTAACCAAAGCGGCTTCTAAAGTGATGATGAAAGCACGTAAAGGTGTTTTTATCAATATGGGTTCTATTGTGGGGACTACAGGTAACGCGGGACAGGCAAATTATGCAGCGTCTAAAGCTGGTATCATTGGTTTTACCAAATCAATCGCTAAAGAATTAGGTTCGAGAAATATCCGTGCCAACGTAGTTGCGCCGGGCTTTAT
The DNA here is from genome assembly GCF_001442625.1 of Pedobacter ginsenosidimutans. GTDB lineage: Bacteria > Bacteroidota > Bacteroidia > Sphingobacteriales > Sphingobacteriaceae > Pedobacter > Pedobacter ginsenosidimutans. Next base: position 1,162 of record NZ_LMZQ01000019.1, read on the forward strand.
CCGTACTGAAATGACAGATATTCTTGATCCGAAAGTTGTTGAAGGATGGGAAAAAGATATTCCATTAAAACGTGCGGGAGAAACTGAAGATATTGCCAATGTTTGCGTGTTCCTAGCCTCAGATATGAGTGCTTACGTAACTGGCCAAACTTTATCTGTTTGCGGCGGGATGCTTTAAGAGAGGTTGAAGGCGGAAGGTTTAAGGTAGGGGGCTTTCGTTCCAATACCATAAAAATAGCAAAGGCGTAAGGTGGGTTTAACCCTAAACCTTACGCCTTTTAGCTTTTACCTTATTTAGAACATTCCAACTTTTCAACATTACAACATTAAAACTATTTTACAACATACTTCCCTTTTACCTCACTTACATTAGCTTGGTTTTTATTTTTCTCAAAAGCTAAATACCCTGGTTGCAACGATTTCCAAAAGTTTGCCTGCGCAGGGAATTGAGCACTGTATTTCTTCATATTTGCATCAGTCATTTTGAAAGGATAGATGTTAACCGGAATCTTTTCCTGACCAGCATTCCTCGCTTCAACACCTAAAATATAAACTTCTTTAATTTTTTCGTCAGTTAATGGAATGCAGCCAACAGTAACGCAATTGCCGTGGATGTAAATATCACTCCCAGGTTTTCTGCCCTTTCCAGTTCGGGCATAATCTACAGCGTTTGGATAATTCACGCCCAACGATAGATGGAAATTACTCATCGGGTTAAAAACATTAATGTAATAAAAACCTTCCGGTGTTTGTCCATCGCCTTCAATTACTTTTGGGCCAATGGTGCCAGAATGTGCGCAGAAATCATATATTCTAAACAACGAATATGTTTTTGCTGAATTATTTTTTAACCAAATTTCTAGTTTTCCTTCTGTTTTATAGGCATTGATCAACATCGAAAACTGATCACCATAGCCACCTGCCAGAACAAATTTTCTCAATGTTTCCCATTTTTCATTGTAGGCCTTTTCTACTCTTTCGAATTTAATTTGAGTGGCTTTAAAATTATTTTGGGCATTTACCATAAGGCTTAGAGACAGTAGAAACGTTAAACAGATTAATTTCATAAATTTTGATTTGGTTTAAAAATAGGGATTTAACCACAGAGCGCATAGCGTTCTCTTTTTTTACCACAAAGGTCACCGAGAAAAGGCACGAAGTACACAGAGTTGGGCTTAAAAAGGTTTAGGTAGTCTGTGATCCTCAGTGTAAAACTCAGTGAACTCGGTGGTTAAAAAAACGTTAAACAGATTAATTTCATAAATTTTGATTTGGTTTAAAAATAGGGATTTAACCACAGAGTGCATAGCGTTCTCTTTTTTTACCACAAAGGTCACCGAGAAAAGGCACGAAGTACACAGAGTTGGGTGCTTAAAACGGTTTAGGTACTCTGTGATCCTCAGTGTAAAACTCAGTGAACTCGGTGGTTAAATGAAGTTATATTTTAGCCCTCGCATAAATTCTTTATAGACAATACTCTTGAAAATTTCCCCAAAATTACCATCTTTATAAAAGTATGAACAGTTTTTTTTCGGGTACATCTATTTTGTTTTTTCTCGGTTGCTTGGCTTTGGGCGTGCTGTATGCCTGGTTGCTGTATCGCGGCAACAAAAATTTGGATAAAAAACTTGAGTATGGCTTAACTGCCTTGCGGATTATCGCAGTGGCTACTATTGCCTGGTTAATATTTGCACCGCTGATTAAAACCTTAAATTACACTTTAGATAAACCTGTAATCATTATCGGACAGGATAATTCCCAATCAGTTGGTCAGGTTAAAGCCGCAGGTTTCGATCAAAAATTATACGAACAAAACCTTAAAACCTTACAAGATAAGCTATCAGACAAATACGAGGTAAAAACGCTTCACTTTGGCGATCAGGTTGCGGATGGTTTCGATTTTAAAAATAAGGGTAAATTAACCGATGCTTCCGCATTTTTTCAAAAAGTTAGAGATGAATATACGAACAGAAATGTTGGTGCCATTATTTTAGCTACCGATGGTATTTTTAATCACGGTGGAAGTCCGCTGTACAGCGTAAATCAGATCAATGCCCCGGTTTATACCATTGCCTTGGGTGATAGCATTCCAAAGCGTGATGTATTGATTTCTAATGTAAATTACAACAATATTGTTTATCTGGATGACGATTTTACGATTGAAGTTCAGGTTCAGGCTTTTCAAAGCAATGGCGAAAGCACTTCTTTAACGGTTAGCCAAAACGGCGCGAAGGTTGAGCAGCAGAACATTGTCATTAATGGAAGCTCTTTTGTTAAAACGATTCCGGTTAAGATCCATGCAGGTAAAATTGGTGTTCAGAAATATACCGTTCAGCTCAGGGCACTGAAAAATGAAATTACTACCCGGAATAATATTCAAACTTTTTATGTAGAAGTGATTGATGGCAGGCAGAAAGTATTGCTTGCAGCAGTTGCGCCGCATCCTGATTTGGGCGTGTTAAAAGAGGCTATTTCGCTCAATAAACACTACGAGGCTAAACTCGCACTTGCTGATGATTTAATTACCACAGATCCCGCTAAATTCGATCTAATCGTGTTGTATCAATTACCCGATGCGCAAAATATTTCGTCAGCATTTTTAAAGAAATTAACTGGACTGAAGAAACCAATCTGGTACATTTTGGGTGCACAGAGCAATATAAATGCTTTTAACCAAATGCAAAATCAGGTTAACTTAAGTTCTGCAAATGGCTCCATTCAGGAAGTATATGCCGATTTTGCAAATGGATTTACAAGCTTCAATCTTACTGAAGATAACAAGAAGCAGTTTTCATCTTTCGATCCTTTGCTAAGTCCGTTTGGAAGATTAACCGTAAATGCAGGCGCAATACCTGTTTTTAATCAGCGTATCGGCAAAGTAAGCACACAGCAGCCTCTACTGTTCTTCGCGAATGAAAATGGCTTAAAGGCAGGTTATTTGATGGGAGAGGGGCTTTGGAGATGGAAACTTTCAGAAGCTGAAAATGAAAGCAATCAATTGGTTTTAAACGATCTGATCTCAAAAACGGTTCAATACCTGTCTGTTAAAGATGATAAGAGAAGGTTTAAGGTATTTACTTCAAAGTCTGCTTACGATGAAAATGAAACCATCCAGTTTAACGGTACCCTTTATAACGATAGCTATCAGTCTGTAAATGAGTCGGAAGTTAATCTTCAGGTTAAAAATGAAACGGGCAAAGTGTTTAACTATATTTTTTCTAAAACTGAAAATGCTTATCAGCTAGATGCAGGAACCATGCCTGCAGGGAACTATTCTTATCTCGCCAATACCGAGCTGAGTGGAAAGAAATTCACGGCTACAGGTAGTTTCTATGTAAATGCTTTGATTGCAGAATTTCAGCAGACAACAGCTAATCACCAGCTTTTAAATACGATGTCTAAACAAAGTAATGGCAAGTTGTTTATGCCCGAAAACCTGCTGAAAATTGCTGATGAGATTGCTAAAAATGAAAATATTAAAACCATTAGCTACGAAGACCGTAAATACGATGAATTGATTAGCATGAAATGGTTGTTCGGCTTAATTTTGATTTTGCTGGGACTAGAGTGGTTTTTAAGAAAAAGAAATGGGGAACTCTAAAATTGGAGCTCGTTGCGCAGTCAGATGTTTACCATCTGACTGATAAATAATCCTTAAATTGGAGAATAATGAATGGTGTTCAAATAATTTGAAAGTGTCAGGTGGTAACACCTGACACCACGGGAAAAAGCTCTAAGTTGAAACTCCCAACTGAATTAGTGCCATTCATCCCTGTAAACAAACTTAGGCATATGCCATTCGAAGCGGATAGAAAGTAATCTTAGGGCTAATCCAACTACGGCTGCTAAAATAGTAGCTAGCATCTCACTTCCATGAAAATGCTCTATGCCGATATAAACGGCACCAGTAACTATAGCTGCACTGGCATAAATCTCTTTTCTAAAAAGAAATGGAACCTCATTGCAGAGGACATCGCGAAGTACACCGCCTGCACAACCAGTAATCATTCCGCTAAAAAGTACAATTAAATAAGGTAAATGGATTTCCTGCGCAACCTGACAGCCGATAATGGTAAAAACTACCAAACCTAAAGCATCAAGGTAAAGAAAAAGCTTTTTGAGTTTAGTCATAATCGAGGCAATAAATGCAGCGATTAAGGCCGCTACCGCTGTAATCACCAAATATTCTGGATGTTCTACCCAACTCATTGGGTAATGGCCAAATAATACATTTCTAACCGTTCCGCCACCTAATGCCGTAACCCAGGCAATAATACAAACACCAACCCAATCCATATCACGTCTGCCTGCAGAAAGTGCAGCAGTCATGGCTTCAGCGGTTATGGCAATAATGTAGAGGATGTGAAGCATTAGATAGGTTAACTGTTTGAAGTGGTTAATCTGTTAACTGGAAGGGGAATTGTTCTATGGTTTAACTGCCAACTGAGAACTGCCAACTGAAAACTAATCCTTCTTCTCTTCCTGAATAATCACGAAAACATCTTCATTATCTTTTTTCATAAAGTATTTTTCGCGGGCAAATTTTTCAGCCGTATTCAGGTTGGTATTCAGTTCGTTTAAATCTTTTTTAACCTGAGCGGTTTCTTTCTCGAAATATTCCTTTTCTTCCTGCAGTTTATTGGCCTGACTGCGGTATTCATACTGCGACATCATATCGTTTTTGTCGAAAAATAGCATCCACATCGCAAAAGCGACAGTAGCAAGGAAATATTTATTGCGGAAAAGATCTATTAAACGTTTCATATATTTTGATATGAGATTTTAGATGTGAGATTTGAGAAAACCCAAATCCAACAAACAAATATAGTATTAAAATAAAAACATCCGAAGATTTAAAATCCCCGGATGTTCTGCAAATAAGTTTTTCAACTTGTTAACATTATAGGATTGGGTTTAAACCCAATCCTATAAATTATTTCTTAGCGTATTTGAATTTTGAACCGATGAAACGAGCGTTTTCACCTAATTCTTCTTCAATACGTAATAATTGATTGTATTTTGCAATCCTGTCAGAACGTGATGCAGAACCAGTTTTAATCTGTCCGCAGTTTAATGCAACAGCTAAATCAGCAATCGTAACATCTTCAGTTTCGCCAGAACGGTGACTCATTACCGAAGTATAGCCATTGTTTTGTGCTAAAGTTACCGCATTGATGGTTTCAGTTAAAGAACCGATCTGGTTTACTTTTACCAGGATCGAGTTAGCAGTAGCCTCATCGATACCACGTTGTAAACGCGTAACGTTAGTTACAAATAAATCATCACCAACCAATTGAACATGATCACCAATTTTATCGGTTAAGCTTTTCCAGCCAGTCCAGTCGTTTTCGTCCATACCATCTTCAATAGAGATAATTGGATATTTTGCAGAAAGATCAGCTAAATATTGTGCTTGCTCTTCGCTAGAACGAATTACTCCAGTAGCGCCTTCAAATTTGGTATAATCATATTTACCATCTTTGTAAAACTCAGATGATGCACAGTCTAACGCTAAACAGATTTGAGAACCTGGTTTGTAACCAGCAGTTTCAATTGCTTTTAATACCGTTTCAATTGCATCTTCAGTACCATCGAAAGTTGGCGCAAAACCACCTTCGTCACCTACTGCAGTAGATAAACCTCTATCGTGAAGAATTTTTTTCAAGCTATGGAAAACTTCAGTTCCCCAACGTAAAGCCTCGGAGAAAGAAGGTGCACCAACTGGCATAATCATAAATTCCTGGAAAGCAATAGGCGCATCAGAGTGTGAACCACCGTTAATGATGTTCATCATCGGAATTGGTAAGGTATTTGCGTTAACACCACCAATATAACGGTACAATGGTTGACCGATTTCATCAGCAGCAGCTTTAGCAGCAGCTAAAGAAATACCTAAAATAGCATTAGCACCTAAGTTACCTTTGTTTTCGGTACCATCCAGGTCTAACATGATTTTATCAATTGTATTTTGCTCAAAAACATCAATACCTCTTAATGCATCAGCAATTTTAGTATTTACATTTTCTACAGCTTTTAAAACACCTTTACCTAAATATGTAGATTTATCACCATCACGTAATTCAACAGCCTCATATTGTCCAGTAGATGCACCGCTTGGTACAGCTGCACGGCCAAAAGCGCCTGCTTCTGTTACAACTTCTACTTCTACTGTTGGATTGCCTCTCGAATCGAGAATTTGTCTGGCATGGACATTAACGATTATGCTCATTTTTTATTTGATTTTTTATTGATTTTTTAACCTGCTTAGTGTATAAAGTACAATTACTAAGCGCAACATCAAAGTTAGTATTATTTTTAAATAAATAAAGCGTTTTAAGGGTTAATGTTATGATAGTTGTTCAAGTTAATCAACGGTTAATTTTAAGTTAATATTGGCTATCTGTAATGCCGGATGAAGGTCGTCATCTCGACTGAAGCGCAGTCCCGAATTTTCGGGAGAGAGATCTATGTACAATATCATGCAGATAGATTTCTCCGCTGCGGTCGAAATGACGCTTCTTTATTTTTTAGCTTCAGCCAAAAGTTCAGAGTTTAAGCGTACATATTCATCAACCTTTTGTGCTTTCGCAGCGTCTATGCCTTGTTGTGCAGTAACTGATGCTCCCGCTTTATCGCCCATTTTTAATTGGATACGGCCTTTCCACAGTTTAAACCACGGAGCTTTAGGATCTGATTTTTCTGCTTCCGTCATCCATTCTAAAGCTGTTTTTAAATCTTTTCCATTTTGATAATAATACAATGCCGAATTAAAGTAAGGTTTTTTTTCGCCCTTCATAGCTTCAGCAATATTTGCCATTACTTTTTCATCAATAGAAGTTGTGATATTGATTGAGTACGCACTATTCTCCCACATCATGTTTAACTGTGCCGAAGTTTCGCTAACAGCCGAAAACTGCATGCTAAGGGTTTCTACTTTATCTTTTAAAGCTATTGTTTTTACTTTTACACGAAGCACATCATCACTTTCCTTATATTCGTAAGCACCCCATTGATCGGCAATTTTATTAAAAATAACCGTCCATTCATTTTTGCCTGGGATACTGAACAGGCCGTATTCGCCGGCAGGTAAATCTTTGCCTTCAATTTTAACGGCATCGGTAAATTTAATGCGTGTAGCTGCATTTGCACCGTTACGCCAAACTACGCCCATCGGTTCCATACCTCCAAAAATTTTGCGGCTTTTAACATTCGGACGAGAGTAGGTTAACGTTATTTTGCCTAATCCAAAATCCTGGATAATAGTTTGTCCGCTACTCGGTTGAGGGAACTTGGCTCCCTGGGCATTTGCGAAATCTGCTGCACCTAAAAGTGCAACAAACAGCATTACTGATTTGATCGATAATTTCATTGCTTTGTTGTTTTTGGTTTGCACGAATTTACGCAATAAGCTTCGAGTTTAACAAAATGTTTTAATTCTGTTCTTTGCTTAGCTGATGTTTCCTAAATCCAAAAATCAATTCATCAAAATATTCTCCATTTTTAAAAATGGTGTCTTTTAGTTCCGCTTCGAAAATAAAGCCAGTTTTTTTTAAAACCTGTTGCGAGGCCAGGTTCGTATGTGTAGTTCGTGCGAAAATTCTTTCAATATCGAAGGTGTCGAAACCATATTTAAGCATTTCTTTTATGGCGAGCGGAACAATGCCTTTACCCCAAAAATCTTCAGCAATCCAATAGCCTATTTCTGCACTTTTGCTGTAAATATCGGCCAGTTGATGCACACCTATAGATCCAATTACTTCACCGTTTAACACAATGGCCTTAATCTGTAAGGGATTATGACTTAGTGCGAGTTGAATAAAAGCCTCCCCATCTTTTTTCTCATAAGGAAAAGGGAATTTATTGGTTAAATATTTCGAAATATTAAAATTGTTGGCATGTTTAACCAAACTTTCAACATCACTTGGTTGGTAAGGGCGTAAAACTAATTCCATCGTATATAATTTTATCGAGATGAATAAGGTCTGTAACTTTTTATTAAAACTAAAGTCAGAAATAAAATGATTTTATGTTAAACTTCAATCAATTTGAAAAATCTTATTTCAATCATCTTGTTTTAAAGATAGATAATATTAAAATTCCCGAAGGCATTTTCTGGATTAAAGGCAGCAACGGGTCAGGGAAGAGTACCCTGCTGAAAGCAATAGCAGGAATATTGTCTTTCGAAGGCGATATTGCAATAAGTACTATTTATTTAAAAAATCATGGTGTTTCCTATCGAAAGCTTGTAAATTTTGCCGAGGCCGAACCACTATACCCCGAATTTTTAACCGGATTTGAAATGGTTGATCTTTTCGCTAAAGCCAAGGGGGCGGTTTCTGATCAAGAAGAAACCTTAATTGCTGAAATGGGAATGAAGCCTTACATTCATAATCCGTTGGGTTCATATTCTAGTGGCATGTTAAAAAAGTTGTCGTTGGTTTTGGCTTTTTTAGGGAAACCTAAATTGATCTTATTAGACGAGCCATTAAATACAATCGATGTAGAATCTTTAGAAATATTATACCGTTGGATTAATGAAAAACACCAAAATGAAAAAATCAGTTTTTTACTGTCCTCACATCAGCCATTAGATGAGTTAAAACTGCCTGGACTTAAGCAGATCAATATTAAAGATAAAAAAATAATACTGAATTTTTAATGTCGTTGCTTTCAAATACTGCCTTAAAGAAAATATTTGTTGATGGTTTTTACCGTACCCATGCAGGTATGTTGGTGTTCATCTTTGTGGTGTTGATCAGTTACTGTTTGTTTATTAATACTTTGGGCACTGTCCGGCCAGACCAGATTGATTTCTGGCAGTTTTTCTTTACCATTAGTTTGGTGAGTAATCCACTTATTTTAACTTTTTACCTGATAGGGAGCTCACTTTATGCTTATAAAAGCTTAAAATATGTTTTAAACCAAATGGCTTTGCCACAGCAGGAATTTCTGTATTATAGTTTCACATCAGCAGCCAAAAAACAGCAGTTTATGGCCTGGTGCGTAGTGCAGACCTGCATATTTATCCCTTTATTGTGTTATACACTATACGCCATAACCATTGGAATTGTATTTGGGTATTATCTTATTTCCATAGGGATTTTGCTTTTTCAGGTGCTTCTGATTGTGGCTAGTGCTTATATCTGCCTAAAAGAAAATAACCGTTTAATTGAGGCCAATAAACCAGATTGTTTAATCAGGGTTAGCAGAAAATGGAACAAACCTGTTTTTTTGTTGTATACTTTTCAGGTTTTCAATCAATCGAAATTGGCTTATGTGCTCACCAAATTACTTTCATGGGTATTGATTTCGAGTGTTTTGGTGGTTTTTGCTGATCTTAAAGATGATTCAAGATTATTGATGCTCGTTACCTCATGTATTGTTGTTGCACATGTTGTACTCATTTATCAGGAGAAGGTTTTTAATAATAGATACTTGTCTTTCTTATCAAATTTTCCTTTTACTAAAGAGAAAATATTTTTTAGTTTTTGTTTAAACTATCTCGTTTTATTACTGCCCGAAATCTGTTGGATATTTACCAACTTCGGTATTTTAACATCGTTTGGGTTAATCGCATTTACCTTTTCTACGATTCTGTTATTTAGAAGCCTGCTTTTGTTAAATGCAATGCAGATTAAAGGATTTTTGATATGGGTTTTTAGTCTGTTTTTCCTTTTTTATGTATTCATCATGTTTGGCTTCGGGTTAATCCTTATTCCGTTGAATGTTATTGTTGCCTGGATATTGTTTAATCGAAATTATTTGAATAACAGTATTTTGTGTTGATGTTATTTCAGCTTATGCACGTAGTCTATTTAAATATTCGCGAATAAAAAGTTTAATCTTGTAAGCTCTGTTTTTATCTGATTCATACCCATTAAACCTCCAGACATGCCACTCGATTGCTGAAAAACATTTACAGTAAGTTCGTTTTCAGTATTTGGTGACATGGTTACGCTAAATTTATAATACGTTGCAAATGCACCTAATAAAAGCCGTTTTGTTCGGCTCCCTTTCTCTAAAATTAAATTGCCATATTGATGGTCTATGACTTTATAACCTTGTTGTTCCATGAGATCAGTAATTTTTTTGGTCATTTCTTCGATAGAAATTTCTTTATATAAATTCGAAATCAATCCGTCAACAGTTTGTATGTTTTTTATAAAATGTGCCATATTCTATATCAGTTGGTTTTATTTGAGTTCATCTAATACTTTAAACAATTTTTTGTTAATCCCACTTCCGTTGTAGTTGTTGATGTTAATAACGATTACATATTTATTGCCGGCAGCATCAGTATGATAGCCTGCAAATGCCGAAACATCATTTATCGTTCCGCTTTTAATTTTCATGCCATTGTATTCTGGCAGGGCTTTGTAATAATCAGGAAACCAATTTTCTTTTTGGATCTGGAAAAGTACACTGGCCATTGCCGAAGTGGTTATTCTGTCGCCCGGAGAAAGCCCGCTACCATCAATAATGTTTAATGCTGTTTTATCGATGCCTTTATCTGCCCAGAAATTAATCTCGGTTTCTGCACCTTTACTTGTTGTACCGGCTTTGCCCGATTTTATCGCAATGGTTTTTAAAAGTGATTCGCCATATAGGTTAATGCTTTTCTTTAAAAACCAATAAGTAATTTCACTTAAGTTAGGCGAACTTATGGTGCTTATTTTCTGTGTAACGGAAGGGATAACCTGATTATTTAAATTCATTAAGCGGGCAGTAGTTGCTTGTTGACTGGTAGAGATACCTAATCTCTTCAAGGTATCCTGTAAACGGAAGGCACAATCAAAAGCAGGATCGGGGGTTGCGACTGAAATGCCCGATTTACTAATGCCCATGCCCCAGCTACCGCGGAGGTAAGCAACATTACTGTAAGGCGGAAGAAAAGCATAACTTCTATCGCCAGAACCTGGACTTCCGGTTTTCAGTTCATTTATGATCTGCACATAAGGTGTTGCCGGAACTGTTTTTACTACCTTCACTTCATCTGCTGTACTACTTCCAGGTTTCAAATGAATATCAAATTGATTTTCGCGCCAGGCTAAGCCAGAAGTTCCGGCACCATAGTAATTGCCAATATCCTGCCAAACCCAACCCTCAGGCGTTGTTTGTGTACCGAAAATGCGATCATCACCAATAACTGTACCTTCAATTTTTTTGATTCCTGCAGATTTTATTGCAGTAACCCATTGTGTTAGAACAGCATTCTCTTTGTTTTGATATCGCCAGGATCCTAAAGTTGGGTCGCCACTGCCAATAATGATCAGGTTTCCTTTTAATATTCCATCTGTAGTAATTGTTCCGGTATAGGCCAATGTGGTTTGGAACTGAAAATCCTTCCCTAAAATACTGAAAGCGGTGGCCGCAGTAATGGTTTTTAGCGTAGAAGCAGTGGCCAGACCAATCTGTTCATTTTTGGCATACAATGTTTTGCCCGTATTGGCATCTAAAATGCAAAGAGAAGCAATAGCGTGTTTTGCCTGCTCATCATTTAATAAATTGTTGAAAGCTTTTTCGAGGTTCTGAATTCGATTTTGGGCAATTGTAATGTTTGCAGCAAAAACTAGAAGCAATAGGAAATATATTTTTAATCGCATAGAGATTTTATCCGTTGAAGATAAACAAAGATAAAATTAAAAGGCTAATCACTAATTTATATATAATTTAGTGATTATAATCTCCAAATTATATGTTTTTTAATTTCATACAGTTTATCCATTAAACAGTTTGTTGCGTTTAATTTCTTTTCCCTTTCTCAATTTTACTGCGTGATAGATGGTAGGTACATCGTTGGTCCATTTTTTTAGGGTGAGAACAATGGCGAGTATTTCTAACCTTGTTGCCAAACCGATCCAAAAGCAAAACACAAATAATACTACCGATTCGCAATGCACTATAATTTCGACCAAAGTGGCGAATATAGTCAATGTCCAGATTTTAGCGCCGATAGAATGTGTAGCGATTTCCTTTTTAAATTTGATATAGCTAAGTGCATATGTTGAGGCTTCAAAAGCACCAAGGACAATCAGTTTTACCAAGTTGACTTCGAAAAAATCAGGGCATTGGATATAAGTAGCAACCGCAACCGAAATAAAAAATACCTGATCGATGCTGGAGTCTAAACGTCGTAATTTTTCGGAGGAGATATTGAGTTTTCTGGCTATTATTCCATCAAATACATCTGTTAATAAACCAATCGATAATAATGTGATTGCAAGAAAAGAATAATGATTGATGTGAAAAAAGCTTAATAGAATTATTATAAAACCAATCAGTAACCTGGAATATATTAAAGCGATTGGAATATGTTTCATGGTGGAGAGCGGGCATAAAAAAAAGTCCCCCGATTTTACACCGGGGGACTTCTTTTGAGGTTATTGATTAAACTAATTCTTTCTGAATTAGATATTCGGCAATCTGAACGGCATTGGTTGCAGCCCCTTTGCGCAAGTTATCTGCAACAATCCAAAGATTTAAAGCTTTAGGGGCTGATTCGTCTCTACGGATGCGGCCTACAAAAACCTCATCTTTTTCATGCGCATCCTTAGGCATTGGGTATTTTAGGTTGGCAACATCATCAACAACGATTATGCCTGGTGATTTTTCTAAAATACTGCGCACTTCAGCTAAATCGAAATCATTTTCGAACTCGATGTTTACTGATTCTGAGTGGCCGCCCATTACCGGGATACGAACTGTAGTAGCGGTAACTTTAATGCTATCATCGCTCATGATTTTGTTCGTTTCCTTAACCATTTTCATTTCTTCTTTGGTATATCCGTTTTCCATGAAAACATCAATATGAGGAAGTACGTTTAAGTCAATTTCGTATGGATAAGCTTTTGGGCCATCAATACCTTTACGCTCGTTCATTAACTGCTCAACCGCTTTTACGCCTGTACCAGTAACCGATTGGTAGGTAGAAACCACAACACGTTTAATTTTGTATTTATTGTGCAAAGGTTTTAAAACCACAACCATTTGAATGGTAGAACAGTTTGGGTTAGCAATGATTTTGTTATCTATAGAAAGTTCGTGTGCATTAACTTCCGGTACAATTAATTTAATTGCAGGATCCATTCTCCATGCAGAAGAGTTATCGATAACGGTTGTTCCGGCTTCTTTAAAGCGTGGAGCATGCTCCAATGAAGTATTTCCACCTGCTGAAAACAAAGCGATATCTGGTTTCATGCTGATTGCAGTATCCATGCTAACAATTGGGAACTTCTTACCCTTAAAAGTAATTTCCTTACCAACACTCTTTTCTGATGCTACGGGAATCAACTCTGTTAAAGGGAAATTTCTTTCCTCCAATACTTTTAACATGACAGTGCCTACCAATCCGGTGGCACCTACTACTGCTACTTTCATTTTAAATTTTAATTATATATTGTTAAATATTTGATATAAGCCCAAATATGCTAAAAATTAAGCTTATATCCCCATTGTTACCAATTAAATTTGCTTTTAATATTTAAAATCTTACTTTTTCGGTAGAAAATAAGGTGAGAAAGATTAGGTGTAATTCGATTTAGGAAGGGCTCGGAGGTCTTAATGCCGTTTGCGCTCGTTTCCTAACGAGTGCATTAATAGCTATACGATTTTATCGTTTGTAAACGACAAGCTATTCAACTCTCCGTTAGTGAGTTGCTTGATTTTTTTGTTTTGGAAAGCATGTTACTGTGTATATCGGTTCCGAAAGTCCTGCTATCCACTTCAAGCCTCCACTGCGTTACGGGCTTTCCGTTACTATCAGGTTTAGATAACTCAGATCAGCAGTTCTAACCTAAAATATATTGTTGAAGAATTGAAGGTTTGCTGTTTTGGAGATAGATCTCTCCATTCCGCTATGCTTCAGTCGAGATGACGATAAGTGCAGAAAACCTCGCAAGTTTCTAAAACTTGCGAGGTTTGGATAAGTTTTAAATCAAATTGGCTTTGATATAATCGCAGCTTGTTTTGATTGAACCAACTGGATCCGGTTGGTAATTGGTTTCGTGCTCTACAAAGAAATGTTGCATGCCTGAAAGTTTTGCCTGAGCAAAAATGCTTTTAAAATCAATAGCACCTTTACCTACCTCGGTATTCCATTCAGGTTTGGCTTTGTCCATATCTTTAACGTGCCACATTGGGAAACGGCCCGGATATTTTTTAAATAAAGCTAACGGATCGTTACCCGAGCGTACCACCCAGTATAAATCCAATTCGAAATTTACCAGATTTTTATCGGTTTCGCTTAAGTAAACATCATAACCGGTAGTATCACCTAATTTTTTAAATTCGAAATCGTGGTTGTGGTAGGCGAATTTTAAACCAGATGCTTTTGCAATTTCGGCAACCTTATTAAAATCATCAGCAGTTTTCTTAAAGCCATCTACACCTTTGCTCATATCTACATGCGCACCGGCAATGGTAAAATATTTACCGCCAATGGCAGCTGAAGATTCTATATCTGCCTTTAATCTGTCTGTTTTTCCGGTTTTTACAAAATCATCCATATGGTAATGACCACTTGGCGCTTTTAAACCGTTTGCATTTAATAATGCTTTAAATTCTTTGGGTGTTAAGCCCCAGAATTTTCCATTAGAAAAACCATAGGTTTCTACCTCTTTATATCCGGCCTGTGCTACCTTTTCGATAATGCCTTTTACATCTTTTGGCAGTTCATTACGTAAAGAGTACAATTGTAAACCAACATTTTTACTTGCTTTATCAAAGGCAAACGACGGGATTAATAATGCCGCTCCGGCAGCCAATCCTGCCTGTTTTAAGAATGTTCTTCTTGAATTCATCTCTTAAATTTAAATAATTTCTTTTTTAATGTATGCACAACTAGCTGTAACAGAATCTATTGGATTTGGCTTGTAGTTGGTTTCGTGTTCTACAAAGAAGTGTTTCATGCCCGAAAGTTTAGCATCAGCGAAAATAGGTTTGAAGTTGATAGAGCCTGTTCCTACTTCAGCATTTAAGGCTGGATTTGCTTTATCCATATCTTTAACATGCCACATGGTAAAACGGCCTGGATTTTCTTTAAATAATTTAATCGGATCGTTTCCTGAACGTACTACCCAATATAAATCAAGTTCAAAATCAACAAGATTTTTATCAGTTCCTTTTAGCAGGATTTCGTAACCAGTGGTATCACCTTGTTTCTCGAATTCGAAATTGTGGTTGTGGTAAGCTAACCTGATACCCGCTTCTTTGGCCAATTTTCCGGCTTCATTAATTTTAACCGCAATTTTTTTATAGTCGTCGGCACTTTTTCTAATGCTTTCATCTAACCAGGGAATGGTTACATATTCGCTTCCAAGCACTTTAGCAGCAGCAATTGCTGCTTTTAATTCTTCAGTGTTTCCATCAGTTAAATAGCTGCCTAAACCGTAATGACCGCTTGGTGCAGTTAATCCGTTTTCGTCGAGCAATTTTTTGAATTCGGCTGGTGTTAAGCCCCAAAATTGATCCTTTATAGAGAAACCATAAGTTTCAACCTCTTTAAAGCCAGCTTTAGCTACTTTGGCTATGGTTCCTTTTAAATCTTTCGGAAGCTCATCTCTTAAAGAATATAACTGCAGACCAACTGATTTTTTATCGGAAGCCACACAAGCAAATGATGGAACCAAAAGTGCTGCAGCTGCAGCCATACTACTGTTTAAAATAAAACTTCTTCTTGATAACATAGGTATATTTTTAGATATCGCAAATAGAAACTGCCTTTTTTAACGAGGCTATTTTGTCTGCATTTTTAGGTATAAATTCTTGTGCAACGAAACCTTTAAAGCCAGTTTCGGCAATGGCTTTCATTATTGCAGGATAGTATAACTCCTGCGTATCATCAATTTCATTTCTACCCGGAACACCAGCGGTGTGGTAGTGGGCTATGTATTGATGGTTATCTCTGATGTTTCTAATTACATCTCCCTCATCAATCTGCATATGGTAGATATCGTATAACAATTTGAAGTTTTCAGATCCTAAGCGTTTGCAAAGTTCAGCTCCCCAAGAAGTTCTATCGCATTGATAATCTTTATGGTTAATTTTGCTATTTAATAACTCCATTACCAACACAACATTGTGTTTTTCTGCCAATGGGATTAATTGTTTCAATCCTTTAACGCAATTGTTCCAGCCTGTTTCGTCATCTTTACCACGGCGGTTTCCACTAAAACAGATTAGGTTTTTGTAACCTGCTTCGGCAACAAGCGGAATCATTGCAGTGTAGTTTTGAATTAACTTTTCGTGGAATTTTTCGTCGTTAAAACCATCCACTAAATTAATCTCCGCACCATTACACATGGTCGATTCTAAGCCATGTTTTTTTAAAGTAGGCCAATCTTTTGGTCCAACTAAATCAATGCCTTTAATGCCGATCTTTTTAGCTTCAACACAAAGCGTTTCTACATCTAAACCGCTAAAACACCAACGGCAAACGGCATGATTAATATTTCCTTTTAGCCTTAGTGGCTGATCTGATTCTGATTTATCCATTGCTAATGCTGAAAATCCTGAAGAAACACCAATCGCAGCAGTTCCTGCAATGATGTTCTTTAAAGCATTTCTTCTATTTACGTTCGATGCCATATTAAACAGTTTTAGGTTCTATTTCAGCTTTGGATTTATCGTTGAAAACCAATGCAAATAATAAAAATACCACTAATGCAATTCCCGCAGGGATAATCCAGATCATTTTCCAATCCATCACGCCATCTGCTGCTTTGTAAGCATCAGAAATTTTACCTGCTACGGCAAATCCAATCAACATTCCTACGCCGTAAGTAGCTAAGGTAATTAAGCCTTGGGCTGAACTTTTAAAACGCTCGCCAGCTTTAGAGTTGGTATAAATCTGTCCTGAAACGAAAAAGAAATCGTAGCAAACACCGTGTAATGCAATTCCTAAAATCAGCATAAAACTCAGTTCGCCTGCGTTACCGTAAGCAAATAATGCATAACGTACTGCCCAAGCCAGCATGCCCACCAATATGGTCATTTTAAAACCGAATCTTTTAAAGAATACCGGGATAAATAATAAGAAAATAACTTCTGAAGCCTGACCAATAGTCATTTTTCCTGTAGGGTTATCCATGCCGATATTTGAAAGGAATGGATTTGCATTTTGGTAGTAAAAAGCCAGAGGAATACAGATGAAAATAGATGAAATAAAGAAAATCAAGAAATTTCTGTCTTTCAAAAGTTTTAAAGCATCAAGACCTAATACATCAGAAACGATAATTTTTTCGTCTGAAGATACTTTAGGCGGAGTTTTTGGTAAGGTAAAGCTGAATAAACCTAAAGCTAAAGATACTATACCAGCCATTAAGAAAGTATTTTTCAACAAGCCAGCTTCTGTACCTTCTTTTGAATCCCAATGGAAAAAATAACTGATTAATAAACCTGCAGCAATCCAGCCTAAGGTACCCCAGATGCGGATTGATGAAAACTCTTTCTCCGGATCTTTCATTTGATTGAAGGAAACTGAGTTAACCAAAGCTAGAGTTGGCATAAAAAGGATCATATAACCCAATACATATGGGTAAAAAACACTTACATCAGTAGCGTTGTACATTTGATACATTAATACTGCACCAATAATGTGTAACACACCTAAAATTCTTTCAGCGTTAAAATATCTGTCGGCAATTAAACCTACAATAAAAGGAGCAATGATGGCGCCCCAAGATTGGGTTGAAAATACAGCTCCGGTTTCTGAGCCCGTGGCTTTGAGGTTGTTTCCTAAGAAAGTTCCAAGTGTTACAAACCAAGCGCCCCAGATAAAAAATTCCAGGAACATCATGGCAGAGAGTTTGAAGCGAGTAGTGCTATTCATTTGGTTTATATAAGATTAGGTTTAAGGTTTAAGGCGTAAGGTTAAAGCAAGGGATATAAACCCCTCAATCTTTTACGCTTACGCCTTCAGCCTCTTTTTTATATTATTAAGTTTTAGGCATTATTGTTGAAGCGAAGGCTATGACCTTCAACCTTATACCTTCCGCCTTCAACCTTATTTACAGTTCTTTAATTGAGATGTTTTTGTACCAAACTTCATCTCCGTGATCTTGTAAGGCAATTTTACCTGTTTTAAAAGTGCCCCAGTTTTCCCATGTTGCAAATTTGCTGCCTGCAACAATCTTTTTCCAGTTATCATCCCAAAGTGTGGTTTTTACTACTTCAACACCGTTTAAAATTAGCTTTAATTTGCCCTTTTTGCTAATGATTTCTGCTTTATTCCATTCGCCAACAGCTTTAACAGGCTCTGATGAACTTTTTACCAGATCGTATAAATCGCCGGCACGGTGTTTAGTGATTTTCCCATCTGGGTGGCCATCATTATCAATAACCTGCATTTCTAAACCTGTAGAATAGGTAGCATGGTATTTAGGTTCTTCGTGAACATAAAAAATTAAACCGCTATTTGCTTTTGGAGCCACTTTCCATTCATATTTTAAATGGAAATCGCCGTATTCCTTATCGGTAACCAAATCGCCACCACCGTCTTTACCTTTGGTGGCTAAATCTAAATGAAGGGCACCATCCTGAACCTGCCAGGCGCTGCCAACGGTAGTTTTGTTGTAAGTATGCCAGCCTGTTGTTGTTTTACCATCAAAAAGTGGCTTAAAGCCCTTTTGAGCCTTTGATATTTGTGTTAAGCTTAACAAGATGTAAGCAGAAAGAAAGATTTTTTTCATTTTTTTAGAATAAAACCCAACAGGTTTTTGGACCTATCGGGCTATGATAATTAAAGCGTTAAATTGTTCCAGCCTTTGCGGTATTCGCGTTTTACAAACTGGTTGGCTTCGTCAAAATTGGTAACTTTCATATTGTCGTTATCCCAAAGCATTTTAGTATACCTGCCTGGGTAGGTAGTCTTACCATTTACCGTTTTTTGGATATCGAAACTTCTGATTGCCAAATTTGCCATCAGTAAAGCTTCTGTTAACGGACCGGCAATTTCGAAAGGCGAACTTACTTCTCTCTTGCCATAACCTGCAATTGCGGCTTCAACCCATTGTTTATAGTGACCGTTTGCGCCATCTGGTACACGGGTGTATTTTGGTGCTACCTTAATGTCTTTGTTTTTACTTAAAGGCAATAATTTTGGGTTTGCACTATACGTTTCAGACATCATTTTGCCTTTAGTTCCAATAAACAAAGTACCATTACCGCCATCGCCAAAAGTTTCGTTTGCTTCTAATTCTTCCGGACGTTCTGGTTGGATACCACCGTCCATCCAGTGTAAAGTAACATCACCTTTTGTTTTATCTGTTTTCGGGAATTTTAAGGTAACATGGCTTGATGGAGGGCAGCTTTCAGGGAAATAACCACGTTTAAATTCATCTACATAAACAGAACCTACACTGGCCTGAACTTCTTTTGCGTATTTTAAGTTTAACACGCTAAATGGAGCTTCGATTAAGTGACAGCCCATATCGCCCAAGGCGCCAGTGCCATAATCCCACCAGCCACGCCAGTTAAAAGGAACTAGTTTGTCAATATAATCTTTTTCGGGCGCAGTACCTAGCCATAAATTCCAATCTAATTCAGCAGGGATTTCGGCTTTTTTAGTTGGGCGAGGAATGCCTTGCGGCCAAACCGGTCTATCGGTCCATGCGTAAACCGTGTGTACATCTCCAATTAAACCAGCTTCGTACCATTCTTTCATTTGGCGCGGACCATCGTTTGATGCACCTTGATTTCCCATTTGGGTTACCACTTTATATTTTTTTGCAGCAGCGGTTAGAATCCGCGCTTCATAAATATCATGTGTTAAAGGTTTTTGTACATAAACGTGTTTACCCAATTGCATAGCTGCTAAAGCCTGGATGGCATGATTATGATCAGGAGTAGAAACAGACACTGCATCGAAATTTTTATGTTCCTTATCTAACATTTCGCGCCAATCTTTATAGTATTTTGCTTTAGGGAAAGCTTTAACACTATTTGCTGCACGGCGATCGTCTACATCGCATAAAAAAGCGATGTCTGCTTTTCCGCTTTTGTAAAACATGCTTAAATCGCTCTGGCCTTTTCCGCCAACACCAATACCGGCAACCAATAAACGATCGCTTGGTGCTAAATAACCAGGCCCACCTAAAACATGGCGGGGCACGATCATAAACGCAGCAGCGGCAATAGCTGTGGTCTTAATAAAATCACGGCGGTTACTCGTGTTTTTATTTTCTTGCTCTGTTTTCATATAAGTAAATCGATTTGCTAACTGAGGTCGATTATTTTTTCTTTAAAGATAAGATATACTTTACCATTAATTTTGCATCGTCTTTTTTCAGGGTAGCGTGAGCAGTCATCGGCATATTGCCCCAAACTCCGGTTCCACCTTTGATAATCTTATCGGCTAACATGTTGATGTTTTTCTCGGTAGCCGGATATTTTTTTGCAATTTCTACATATGCAGGACCAATAATTTTGTTGGTCTTGTTATGGCAACCCAGACAGTCTGATTTATTGATCAGTTTTTCTCCTGGATTTGATTGCAAGGCATGGCTTGCTAATGTTGCGGTTGCAACTACGGTCTTCTCTCTCGTTAAATCGGCTTTTGAAAACGATGCCATAAAAATGACTACGGCGCCTAAAATTAAAAATGTTTTTTTCATGTGTGTTGTTTTTAACTGCATTCAAGCTTGCATAAGCGGTAATATTTATTTGTTGTTGCTTATGCAGGTTTTCATTTTTTGTGTGTGTTGTGTTAATCTTGTAATCCTAATATTCTTTTATTGAAAGCGCTATCACTACCCGATGCTGCAAAATCATCAAATGCTTTATCGGTTACATTAATGATGTTCTTTTTGATAAATTCTGCGCCTTCGCGGGCACCATCTTGCTGGTTTTTGATACAGCATTCCCATTCCATAACGGCCCAACCTTTAAAATCATATTGCGCCAATTTACTAAAAATGGTTTTAAAATCAACCTGACCATCACCTGGTGAGCGGTAACGACCGGCTCGGTTTGCCCAACTCTGGTATCCACCAAAAGTGCCTTGTTTGCCTGTAGGGTTAAATTCTGCATCTTTAACGTGGAAGGCTTTTATGCGTTCGTGGTAAAAATCGATGTATTGAATGTAATCCAATTGTTGCAACACAAAGTGTGATGGATCATACAATAAGCATGCCCGAGGATGATTATTTACTGCAGCGAGGAACATTTCATAGGTTTCGCCATCAAATAAATCTTCGCCTGGATGTATTTCGTAGCAAACATCAACGCCACATTGGTCAAATTCGTTTAAAATTGGTGTCCAGCGTTTTGCCAATTCAGCAAAACCTTCTTCAACCAATCCTGCCGGGCGTTGTGGCCAGGGATGGAAATATTGCCACAATAATGAACCACTAAAGGTAGCATGTGCATTTAAACCTAAGTTTTGAGAAGCTTTAGCTGCATATTTCATTTGCTGCACAGCCCATTCTGTTCTTGCTTTTGGGTTTTTGTGTACTTCTTTTGGTGCAAAGGCATCAAAAAGATCATCGTAAGCAGGGTGTACCGCAACCAATTGACCTTGTAAGTGTGTAGAAAGTTCAGTAATTTCTAAGCCATAAGAAGCGATTTTTCCTTTTAGTTCATCTGCATAGGTTTTGCTTTCGGCAGCTTTTTGAAGATCGATAAATCTTGTATCTAAGGTTGGCATCTGAATGCCTTTAAAGCCTAAACCTGCTGCCCATTTACAAATACTGTCTAGGGAGTTAAATGGGGCTTCATCACTTATAAATTGTGCTAAAAATACTGCTGGTCCTTTTATCGTTGTCATGCTTGATTGTTATAATTTATAGTCTAACCACTTTTGGTCTGATTGGCTAGAGGCCACTACATTTTCGATAAATGCCATTCCTCTAATTCCATCTTCAGTACTTGGAAAGTCTAACATTTCAGCAGTAGGTTGCTGGTTATTCAACTTCGCATCTACTGTTAATGCAAAGTTTTTATAAATATTTGCAAATGCTTCTAAGTAACCTTCCGGGTGACCACCAGGAGTGCGGGTATTGTGCTGAGCAAAACTACCCATATAACCATTGCCTGTTCTGTAAATTTGAGCAGGGGCATTTAACCATTTCACAATTAGGGTGTTCGGTTCCATTTGGTGCCATTCCATGCCACCTTTTTCGCCATAAACTTTAATTTTTAATGCATTTTCTTCTCCGGCAGCAATTTGCGAAGCCACAAGAACACCATTGGCACCATTATCGAATTTTAACAATACGTTTCCATCATCATCAATAGCTCTGCCTGGAACAACAATACTTAAATCAGCACAGATTTTAGTAATTTTTAAACCAGAAATATACTCTGCTAAATGAGCGGCATGTGTACCGATATCGCCCATGCTGCCGCTTTTTCCGGTTTTAGATGGATCGGTACGCCAGGCTGCCTGTGCATTTCCTTCGCGTTCTGATAAGGTGCTTAACCAGCCTTGAGGATATTCGACGATGATTTTTCTGATTGCGCCTAAAGCACCTTCGCTAACCATTTGTTTGGCCTGTTTAACCATTGGGTAACCCGAGTAGGTATGCGTTAAACATAGTGTTAAGCCAGTTTCTTCTACTTTAGCTTTTAGCTGTTTTGCTTCTTCCAAAGTTAAAGTAATTGGTTTTTCAATCACCACGTTAAAACCCTTATCCAAAGCCATCATTGCAGGAGCAAAGTGAGCAAAGTTTGGGGTAACGATGGTTACAAAGTCAATTCTTTCATCTGCTGGCAATTCACTTTCCCTTGTCAGCATTTCTTCGTAATTGGTGTAGATTCTGTTATCCGGAAGAAAAAGTAGTTTTCCAGATTCGTATCCAATTTCAGGATTTACACTTAAAGCTCCGGCAGATAATTCAATAAGGCCATCCATATTGGCTGCCAAACGGTGTACGGCACCGATAAAAGCGTCTTTTCCACCGCCTATCATGCCCATTCTTAATTTTCTTTTCATTTTTATAAAAGGTGTGAGGCGTAAGGTGTAAGGCTTAGGGCAATTTCCCTTATACCTTAAACCTTACGCCTTTTACCTTGTCTAGATGTTCTTTTTCTTTAATTCTTTTACAGCATAATCACATGCACGGGCAGTTAAAGCCATAAATGTTAACGATGGGTTTTGGCAAGCGATTGATGGCATACAAGATCCATCAGTTACGAAAACATTATTTACTTCGTGCATCTGGTTCCACTTATTCAGTACAGAAGTTTTTGGATCATTACCCATTCTTGCGGTACCCATTTCGTGGATGGCCATGCCTGGATAACAGCCATTATCAAATGTTTTGATGTTTTTCATGCCAGCCTTTTCTAACATTTCGGCGGCATCATTCATCATATCCACACGCATTTTTTTCTCGTTCTCTTTGTACTCGCAATCGATAGCCAATACGGGTTGTCCCCATTTGTCTTTTTTGGTTTTATCGATGTATACCTTGTTTTCGTAATACGGTAACATCTCTCCGAAACCGCCCAAGCCCATAGACCATTTGCCTGGAGTGGTCATTTTTTGTTTTAAATCTGCTCCGAAAGACAATTCAGCAACATCATCTTGCCAATTTGCTCTGCTTGCACCGCCCTGATAACCGAAACCACGCAGGTAGTCGCGTTTATCGTTTCCAATATTTTGATATCTAGGTACATAGATTCCGTTTGCACGGCGGCCGTATGTGTATTTATCGTCAAAGCCTTCAGCCTCTCCAGATGCTCCGCAACGGAAATGGTGATCCATTAAATTGTGGCCTAACTGACCACTTCCATTACCCAATCCATTTGGATGTGCTTCTGATGTAGAGTTTAATAAAACGAAGGTTGAACCTAGTGTAGAACCATTTACAAAAACGATTTTAGCATAAAATTCCATCGTTTTGTTGGTTTCTGCATCAATAACCATTACACCTTTAGCTTTTTTAGTGTCTTTATCATAAATAATATGATTTACGATAGAGTATGGTCTTAACGTTAAACGTTTAGTTGCCATTGCCGCAGGAAGGGTAGAAGACTGAGTACTGAAATAAGCGCCAAACGGACAGCCCCGGCTACATAAATTTCTGTACTGGCAATTGCCACGGCCTTTATGTGGAACGGTAAGATTGGCAACACGGCCAATCATCATAATGCGTTCTCTTTTATAGTGCTCTTCGATACGTGCTTTAACCGATTTTTCTACAATGTTTAAATCCATTGGCGGTAAAAATTGCCCGTCAGGGCAGGTAGGCCAGTTTTCTTTTGAACCACTGATCCCCGCAAAACGTTCTGCATAATCGTACCATGGTGAAAGTTCTGCATAACGAACAGGCCAATCGCTTCCGTGTCCATCTTTTGCATTATCTTCAAAGTTATGATCGCTTAAACGATAACTTTGGCGGCCCCACATTAACGATTTTCCACCCACGTGGAAACCACGGTACCAATCGAAACGTTTATCTTCCGTATATGGACACTCTAAATCATTTACCCACCATTTTTCATTTGCTTCCTGGTAAGGATAATCTCTTTTTTGTACGGGGTGAGTGCGTTTTTGCTCTTCGGTAAGTTTTCCGGCATGTTTAAAATCCCATGGATTTTTCATTGCAGTTTCGTAACCGGTAATGTGCTCAATGTTCATTCCTCTTTCGAGCATCAACACGCGTAAGCCCTTTTCTGTAAGTTCTTTGGCAGCCCAGCCACCGCTAATTCCCGATCCTATAACAATAGCATCGTAAGTATTTTCTGCTTTTAAATTTGTATTTAAATTCATGATGTTTTGTAGTTGTTTTAGAAATTAGGTTGCCCAAGATTTTTGACCTGGTTTTAATGGCGCATTGCCATCATATCGGCCTGGAATAAGCACATATTCGCGTGCTTTGGTACAACCAATTTCTGAAGAATAATAACCAAGAAGGGTTAAATCTCTTGCGGTAATAAAAAAGTAAGCTAAATCTTTATTCTCTTCTGATTTGCTCGCTTTTTGGGCAAGCGCGATTGCCCTTAAATCGATCATTAGTTTTTTACGATCGGCTGGTGTTAAGGTGATATAACTTTTTCCGAAATCTTTCATTGATTTAGCCTGAAGATCTTTAAAACCTTGTGCAAATGAGGTTTGCATGCTGGCAGGATAACAATCTTTCATCATCATCGGAATAAACTTCCCTAAACCTGCAGCCTTAGCGCCAGCAGATGATTTGGTAGTTGGAACAATAATATCAGCGAATTCAGCAAAAATTTTTTCGTCTTCCAGTGAATAGAGGACAAAGTTCTTTTCGTTTTCCGGTAGCGTAAAACTTTCAAATAAAACGCCCATTGTACTTGCTGAGATTGCTCCTCCCAGCAAAAATGCAACGTTTTTGAGTGCTTCTCTTCTGTGCATCGTATTTATGATTTTATATATTGGTTACTTATGTGTTGAATTAGTAATATTAGAAAAAATATAACGGAAAGAATAACTTTTTTAAGTTAAATTATCGGTATGCAATGTGATTGTTACTGAGTAGAATTGTTCTAAATAAATTGTTTTTTGCCACTCTACTGTAGTTTAAACCGTGTTTTTGTGTCGATTTTACTTGGTGTAAAAAGTACATTTAGTATAGGTAAGCATATTATTTACTAATAAATTTAAAAACACCGATTTTTTAAGGAGAAAATCTGCTTAAAGTAGATTTTTTTTGATGTAGTTATAGCTTTCAGCTATACTCTCATAAGGTGCTTTCTTGATGATGTCCTGTTCTGTAAAAAAATAATCTACTCCAGCCAATTTAGAAGCAGCAAAAATGCGCTTGAAATCTATCCTGCCAGAACCCACTTCTACGAAAACGGCTTTGTCTGCTTTATCCATATCCTTAACATGGAACATTTTATAACGGCCTGGGTTTTTTTTGAACATATCAATAGGGTTTAAACCTGCATTTACCGCCCAAAAGATATCGAGTTCAAAACCTACCAGCTTGGCATCGGTTTCAGCGAGCAGGATTTCGTAGCCTGTAGCCCCGTTGCCCTGATCTTTAAATTCGAAGTTATGGTTGTGGTAAGCTAATTTCAATCCTGACTTTTGGCAAAGCTCAGCCGCCTGGTTAAATTTTAAGGCCATGCGCTTGTAATCATCTAATGTTCCATTGGCCCTGATATCGGTAGGCAAAGCTGGGATAACGAAATATTTCTGGCCAGTGGTGGCTGCGGTTTCGATATGCGATTTTAGCACTTTATCGTCTCCTGAGGATAAAAACTCAGTCACATTATAATGGCCGCTAGGAGAGGTGAGGCCATTTGCTTTTAATAAGGTATTAAAGTCTTTTGCTTCTAAACCCCAAAAACCTTTCACTTCGTACTTGCCGGGATAACCATAGTAGGTTTCTACCTGACTGTAACCGATTTTAGCTACCTGTTCTATTGTGGCTTTTACATCTGCAGTTAACTGCTCCCTTAAAGTGAAAAGTCCGATTCCGATTTTTGAAACTTTAGCAGATTCAGCTAAAGCTGTTGTAACTAATGATGGACTTAAAAAAGCTGCTGCACTAGCAAGGCTTACCTTTTGTAAAAATGATCTTCTTGTTGTCATGATGTTTTAGAATTAAAAAAACCGGAGCGTAAACTCCGGTTTTATTTGTTAGAATGAATAAGCTAATGATCCCCAGAAGGTACGTTGAAGTAATGTTCTGCCAATCATTAATGTGCCAGGGGTTATGGTTGAGAAATCTCTGAACTGATCTCCGCGAACATCGCCCTCTGTCAGCACTTTTGCATTTAACAAGTTGTCTGCCCAAAATCTTATTGAAATCTTTTTAGTAAAATTATATCCTGCCCCGGCTTTCATTACTACATAAGCAGGTAGTTTATAGCTATCGCTGGGAGAGGTGAAGCGGCTGCCTACATAATTTGCTGCTACATATAGGTTAAAGTTTTTGTAGTCGTAATTGGCGCCAAGTTCGGTGTTGAGTACAGGAACACGTTCTGTTCTTTTGCCGGTGAAGCTATAGATCCGATTGCCGAATTCAGCTGCAACAGCGGCATTGTTGCTTGTGTTTGCTTCGTAATCGGTGTATTTGGAGTCTTGTAATGTTCCGGTTAAACGTAAACTTAATGGTTTAGCTATTTTGTAAGAAACTTCATACTCGGCACTCCAGGTACGTGTAGAACCAAATGCCACCAATGCCTGTAAACCTGATGCAACTGTTGGAACATTAATGGTTAATGATGTGTTTTTGATTGCCGAATAACTTCCAGATGCGAAAATGGCCAGGTTGTTTTTAGCATATTTAAAACCTACTTCGCCTAAATAAACCGGACGCTTTTTAATGTTTACGGCGTTATAGGCTGATGCATTATAGTCGCCAATGTTTGGTGCGTTGTAAGCTTTTGTAGCCCTTGCAAAAATACTTGATGTAGTGTTTATTTTGTAATTTGCCCCTACTGACGCTGCCCAGTTGGTTAAAGTTTCATCATAATGCGTGTAGCCTAAGATATTGGGGTTTGCACTGGCGGTTGTATTAACCGTACCATCTGCATTTAACGCATAATAAGGTCTGTCGCCTTTAACATTTTGATTATCAATCCTGGCACCAATATCTAAACGCCATTTTTCAGATATTTTAATCTCGTCTCCAGCATATACAGATAGGGTTCTTGTATCGCCAATAAAAGTGTTTTTGGTTTGGATGGTGCGCTCTGCAGCTGTTGGTGATTGTAATAAAATGCTAGGTTGCTCTTTAAATTCGGTAAATGAACGGAAAGCATAACGTAAATCATCCCGGTTATACTGGTGGATGCCCAATCCGATGTTAAGACTGTGATTTTTCACTTTCTTTCTTAGATCCAGGTAATCAACAATCTGAACATCACTATTAATTTGTCCTTGTGCATTAGAGGTAATTACATAATCTCCTGCTACGAAAGGTGCCACTGAACCGCCGGGATAGTAATAAGGTGTTGCTGCTGTTCTTGCTACAATTCCCGCAGGGGCAGTATAGGTAGAATTGGTATGGGTATTTTGATAACGGAAATTGTTAACAATCTGCCAGCCACTGTCGGTTAGGTAGTTGAACTGAAAACCACCCGATCCCAATTTAGTGTGGATTCCATCTGTTAAACTAAAATTATGGCTTCCTGTTGCCGGATCGTTATAACTCCATTCTGTTTGAATTGGCGTAATCGATTGAGAAGCCATATCATAATCGCGGTAAGTAGTTGGTTTCCCGGTACCATCGTAAGGGTAATAACTCGTTAGTAAGAACTGAACTTTATCATTCAGGTATTTACCATACACCCTGAAAAAGCCTTTATTGTTCTTAAAATTAAAAGTCATGTTCCCTTTAATCTGTCCGCCCTCGTTAGCTGGCTTAAAACCTTGATCTACCACACCGTTATCGGTACGGTAAAAACCACCTATATTGTATTTAATCTGGTTGTTTATTTTGCCTCCGGTGTTGCCATCAACACGGTACAGGCCTTGCGAAAAACCTGTTGTAAACTTAAATTGACCATATTGTTTATCTGCACCAACATAGCTGATGTTATTTACCACTGCGCCTGGTGTATTGGCCTGAACAATTGAGGCGTTACCGCCTCTGATGGCTTCTATGTTCTGGATAGTCAGATCTGTTTTATAATATTGATCTACAGATGGGTTGGTGTTGAAACCTGTTGGTAAAAGCGGTAACCCATCTTCCTGTATGCCCAGAAAGATATATCCGCCCTGCTGCGGAAAGCCCCTTACCCAAACATTTCCCGGACCGTCGCCACCTGTGCTTTCTACCGTTAAACCTGGTATAGCTTTTAATAAATCGGTACTGTTTAATGGTGCCCGGTTGGTGATATCTTTATTACTCACTGAGGTTAAGGCCACACTGCTTTCTAATTTTTTCTTTGGATTACCACCGGTTACCATCACACTTTCCAATTGTAGGTTATCTTCTGATAGGCTGATACTCAGGTTTTCGTCGGCATTGCCAGGTGATAGGTTTACTTCTTTAGAAATGAAACCTACGTATCTCACCACGATTACACGGCTATCAACAGTTAGGCCTTTTAAAGCAAAAGCCCCATTTTCGTCGGTTGTGGTCCCGATTGATTTTCCTTTAACGGTAACTGATACCCCAGGGATGGCATTCCCTTTACTGTCGGTTACTTTTCCGGTAACAATGCCTTCAAACGCTTTTAGTAGTTCGAGGTTGTTATTGGCGGGAATAGAATAGAGCAGAATCTGATCTTTAACTATCCTATATCCCACGTCATAACGTTTTAGCGAATTCTCAAGAAAGTATTTAAGTTTTTGGTTAACCACATTAATAGAAACTTTACGGTTGGAGTTTATTAATTGTGGGCTGTAAACAAATTTAACATTGGCTAGGTGTTCTGTTTTTTCTATAATGGTTTTAATATCTGTTTGATCGGCTTTAATCGAAATTGATTTGTTCAGAAAATCTTGTGCGTCGACATTTTTGGCAAAAGCACCACAAGTAAAAATTATTATTGCAAGTATTTGGTAAATCGAAACTCTCATTGCATATATCGCCAGCGAAATAAGTTGATTTTTTTTCATAAATTTGGTTATTGTTCATTAAATGATTGGATTTATTGGACATAGAAATACCATGAATACATTTCTGATGTATTTAACTCGCCGGCAATGCCCCACATTGTCGGCTTTGTTTTTTAGAAAAATATTATGGAAAATGGAGCCGCGGTTATGGGCTGTTGGTGTTGTGGTTCTTCTTCATCATGTTTGTATATTTGGTTAGTTTTTATTGGAAACCACAATGGTGGTTCCCTGGATGTAATATTTGCTTGATATGGTTCCACAGATCAGGTCGAGCTGCTCATATAGCCCTTTTTTACTTAGATCTCCGGTAAAAGTATAGGTCGAAATCTGCTCATTATCCGATTTTATCTCTATCCCATAAGCTTCAGATAAGGTTTTGAAAATTTCTTTAATGCTTTCTTCTTTAAAGTTGTAACTCAAGCTAGTGGGTATGTTATAAGCTTCGGCCAATGGAATAGGTCTGCTTACCAATGTTTTATTTAACTGATGATCGGAAAAAACACCTTTTTGATTTGGCGTAAGCAGAATTGGTTTAGCCAGTTTTTCTTTAGCGAAAGTAAATAGCGAATTTTTTTGATTTTCCTCTACCTGAACTTTTCCGGTCCTTACCGCAACTTGGGCGGGAAGTTTATCTGTTGACGATTTTACCCAAAAGCTGGTACCCAAAACACGTACAACCAGTTTTTGATTATAGACATAAAACGGCCGCTTAGGGTTTTTACTTACCGAAAAGAAAGCTGTTCCTTTTAAATAAACCATTCTTTTATTGGCAGCAAAAACCTTTGGATAAATAATATTGGCCTGCGGTTTAAGTGTTGCTGTGCTTTCATCGCTAAGCGCTATAACGATGGAATGATCAGTATCATTAGTTTTGCTGATTAAGTTTAAGCCTTCATTTTCATCAATAAAAGATTGTTCAGCATGGTTGTAGCGCATTAAATATAATCCAGCTATAAAAAAGGCAACCAATATAGCTGCTGCTACTGCAAACTTTGGCCAAAGCCTTTTAACCTTAAGCGCTGTTGTAGATTTGCGTTCAATATTATTGATGTTTAGCCAGGTATTGGCCTGCATTTCTTCGAGTGCGGTTGACGATAGGTCTTTAAAATTCCTGCTGTTTAAATTATGATACCATTTATCTACCCAAAGTTTTTCGGCTTCGGTACAATTTCCGTTTTCGTAACGGCTTAGTAAATCGTAAAATGATTTCTGGTCCATAAGAAAGAATATTTGGCTCTATACTATACAAGTAACGCAACGAGAGCGAACCCCTAAAGGTAGGAGATAAAAAACCTGAAATAATTTGCAATTGACTGGTAGTCAGCTATAAAAAGATGTAAAAATTTTTAATATATTCTTTAATTCTTTTAATTGAGCGGGTGATATGGTACTCTACAGCTTTTTCGGAGATATTTAAACCAGCAGAAATATCTTTAGTAGATTGGTGTTGATACCGGCTCAGCCTGAAAACTTCCTGTGTTTTTTCTGGAAGGGAATTGATACCTTCTTCAATGATTGAAGATAGATCGTGAAGATCAACCAGGTTTGTGGTATCCTGATGGTTTTCAGAATAGGTTAGGGTTTGGTACTCCATGTACTTATTCTCCATAACCAGGCTCCTGACGTGGTTGATTACACTTAACTTCAAGGCTCCGAACAAATAGGCCTGGAGGTTATTGATCACTGCTTCCTGTCGCTTTTCCCAGAGGGAAATAAAGATGTTCTGCACCAGTTCTTCAGCAATTACCTTGTCGCCGGTTTTTTTGTAAGCTGCTAATAAAAGCTCATTACTATAGGTGAAATATATTTTTTCGTAAGCCTGCTTATCACCCAGTTTTAAGCGATCAAGTAAATCATCAGATTTTTCAGGCTCAGCGTGAGTCATTTCTTTATTTGGTTATGCAGATAGGTATAGTAAATGTAATAATTTATTTTGCTTTGCCTTTTAAGTTGCTTAAAATATTGAAAAGTTTTAAGGTGAGGGGTGGGAGGCTGGAAAGTTTTAAAGCTGCAATGTCAGTTTAACAGTTTGCAATTTACACATAACCGATTCAGCTTGCGGTTTACAGTTAACTAGTTTATACAATTAACCGATTACGAGTTTAAACATTAACTCTATTCTATACACTAAGTATAAATATTTTATCGCCTTTTATCTCATTTTTTTACCTTTGCTCAATCTCAAAAAAATTATGCAAGAAAAAATTGTTGTTTTAGGCTCTAACGGGCAAATTGGTACCGAGTTGGTAACCATGTTACGTAAAATATATGGTGATGATCATGTGGTTGCATGCGATATTCGCAGACCAGATTACGACATCAAAAACTCTGCACCGTTTGAATTTGTGAATGTGCTTGATAAGGAAATGATCAATGGTATTTTTCATAAATACAAACCAACACAGGTTTACCTTTTAGCGGCTTTATTATCCGCTACAGGTGAACAAAATCCAAAATTAGCCTGGGACTTAAATATGAACGGCTTGCTGAATGTTTTAGATTTAGCTTTAGAATATAAAACGGCAAAAGTATATTGGCCAAGTTCTATTGCTGTATTTGGTCCGAATTCGCCAAAAGATAATACCTCACAATATTGCGTAATGGATCCGAATACCGTTTATGGAATTAGTAAACTGGCGGGGGAGCGCTGGTGCGAATATTACAACCAAAAATACGGATTAGATGTGAGGAGTATCCGTTATCCAGGATTAATCAGCTGGAAAGCTGCTCCAGGTGGTGGTACAACAGATTATGCGATCCATATTTTTCACGATGCTTTGAAAAAAGGCAGTTACCAGAGTTTCTTAAATGCAGAAACCGAGCTGCCAATGATGTATATGGATGATGCCATCCGTGGAACCATCGAACTAATGGATGCACCAGCAGATCAGATTTCTGTGCGTAGCAGTTATAATTTTGGTGGGGTAAGTTTTACTCCGGAGGTTTTGGCTGCAGAAATCAGAAAACATATTCCAGATTTTACATTATCTTACGCCGCTAATGATCCCCGTCAGCAAATTGCAAATAGCTGGCCACGTTCTATCGACGATAACTATGCTGCAAAAGATTGGGGATGGAAACCAGAGTTCGATTTATCGAAACTGACAATTGACATGTTGAATAATTTAAAAAAATAATATAAAGGTAGAGGGTTGAAAGGTTGAAGGCATAAGGTCTCCTATCTCAAATCTTATATCTCAATACTCGAAAAATGGGAAGAGCATTCGAATTTAGAAAAGAGAGAAAATTTAAGCGTTGGGCCAAAATGGCGGTTCAGTTTACGCGTATTGGTAAAGATATTGTAATGGCAGTTAAGGAGTCTGGACCTCATCCGGAAACCAACTCGCGCTTACGTACGGCTATGCAAAATGCAAAAGCGGTAAATATGCCAAAAGATAGGGTAGAGGCTGCAATTAAGCGCGCTTCTGATAAATCGATGGCCAATTACGAAGAAATTGTATATGAAGGTTATGCGCCGCACGGTGTTGCAGTTTTAATTGAAACGGCTACTGATAATACCAACCGTACCGTAGCAAACGTTCGTAGTTATTTTAACAAAACGGATGGTTCTTTGGGTAAAACCGGATCGTTAGATTTCGTTTTTAACCGCAAATCTGTTTTCCGTTTTGTACCGGCTGAAGGTTTAGACTTAGAAGAGTTAGAGTTTGAACTAATTGATGCTGGTTTAGAAGAATTGTACGTAGAGGCTGATGAAGAAGGCAACGATATCGCTGTTGCCCAAGGTGCTTTCGAAAACTTTGGATCTTTACAAAAAGCTTTAGAGGAAAAAGGCATTGAGTTAAAGAGCTCAAAACTAGAGCGTATTGCTTTATCTCACCATGAGGTAACAGAAGAGCAGGCAGCTGATGTTTTGAAATTGATCGATAAGTTGGAGGAAGATGATGATGTGCAGGCGGTTTACCATAATATGGCAGAATAATATCAATTAGAATATGTATAGAAAAGGTCCTGGTTTTATCGTCAGGACCTTTTTCTGTATTTGGTCGTCATGCTGAACTTGTTTTACAAGTATAAATAGTGTTTTTAGTTGTCTTGTAGCTACTACGTGGTCAGTATCTATTTAGCAGGGACCCTGAATAAATTACCTGCGTAGCTTTCCGCTTCGCTACAGGTCAGGGTGACGATCGAGAGGAAACTGCGGTTTTGATCTTATTTTTTATGTGAAAACAGCCACGGCAATAACTCTGGTTCAGCAAAGGCGCTATCCCAGCTATTGTGGTTGGCATTTGGGTAAAGGGTAAACTTCACTTCATCGCCAACCGTTTTCAAGCGTTCGGCTATGGCAATCGAAAAAACCGGATCAACTACATCATCTTTTGCCCCATGAAAAATCCAAAGTGGAATTTTTTGATATTTTTTAATATTGTTGGTATTGTCTCCGCCACAAATAGCAATGGCAGCGGCAAATTTGCGGCGCTCTCTTCTTAACAGCTCATAAGTACCCATTGCTCCCATTGATAAACCGCCCACATACACCTGCTCTTTGTTTATATAAGGTTTATTAAGGAAGTTTTTAACCATGCCTTGTAGCGCATGCATAATTTTGGTTGGTTTGCCGCCTTCGACAAAACTGATCCTTCTTTTACCTTTGGCATCTTTCTCAAAATTGGCATTTGCCCAAAAATCGTTTGATGGGCATTGTGGGAAAACAACAATAGCAGGGAAATTTTTGCGTAGATCGTTTTTTAAGAACAATTTTCCACCGTGTACCAGTTGACTTGCATTATCGTTACCTCTTTCTCCGCTTCCATGCAGAAAAAATATGATCGGATATTTTTGGTCAGGATTAAAATTCTCGGGAAACAGGATTCTGTAGTAAATAGAGTCCTTTCCTTTGATATAGCTTCCCTTGTCGTATTTTTTTAAGTCTTGAGCGTTTAAAAAGAGTACAGAAAAAAGAATGCAGGTAGTTAGAATAATCTTTTTCATCTGTTTAATGTGTTTTTAATGGTAATGAAGCTATCATAATTTGTTATTACCACGTGTTT
The DNA here is from genome assembly GCF_001442625.1 of Pedobacter ginsenosidimutans. Taxonomy (GTDB): domain Bacteria; phylum Bacteroidota; class Bacteroidia; order Sphingobacteriales; family Sphingobacteriaceae; genus Pedobacter; species Pedobacter ginsenosidimutans. The sequence continues at coordinate 35,653 of NZ_LMZQ01000019.1, forward strand.
TTTGATAAATTATGATGGTTTCATTTAACAAAAATAGAAAACCCTGGCTACTTTGCAATAGCACAGGGTTCATAACCAAACCTAATTGTCTTTATTTCAGTGTAAAAGATGATTCTTTTACATCGCGTGAATTTGTTCCGATAAATACTTTAAAATCGCCAGGTTCGGCCACGAATTTTAAGTCAGCATTGTAAAACTTAAGATCGTTCTCCGAAATATTAAAAGTGACGGTTTTACTTTCTCCGGCATTTAAATTCACCTTCTGAAAGCCTTTTAGCTCTTTAACCGGACGGGTAATGCTTCCAACAAGATCTTGAATGTACAATTGAACGACCTCTTTACCCTCATATTTACCTGTATTGCTTAAAGTAACCGATGCTGTGATCGTTTTCCCCTTGGTTAAGGTATTTGAACTTAATTTAATATCGCTGTAATTAAACGTGGTATAGCTCAGGCCAAAACCGAATGGATATAAAGGATCGTTGCTTACATCTAAATAATTGGAACGGAATTTTTCGAACCATTTACCCTCTGCCAACGGTCTACCGGTGTTTTTATGTGCATAGTACAAAGGTACCTGACCCACATTTTGAGGAAAAGTTGCACTCAATTTACCCGAAGGATTAACATCGCCAAAAAGTACATCGGCAATTGCATTTCCTGCTTCACTACCCGGGAACCAAACATTTAAAATGGAAGGAATATTTTCCTGCTCCCAGTTTAATGCCAATGGTCTGCCGGTAAATAACACTAATACCACTGGTTTACCAGTTTTAGCCAATGCTTTTAACAGGTTTTTTTGCGTTTCAGGAATCTGGATATCGGTTACACTGCTGCTTTCGCCGGTAAATTCAGAACCTTCACCAATGGTAGCCACAATAACGTCTGATTTTTTTGCAACTTCTAGAGCCTCCCTGATCATTTCAGCTTCGGTTCGTGGATCGCGTTTGTAAGTAGGGTTGTGGATGTTAACATAACGGTGTTCCATAGCAGAATCTGCTAAAAAATTAGCGCCACGTGCGGTTAAAATTTTCGCCTTATCACCCAAAACATTTTTTAAACCTTGAAGTACCGTTACCGATTTATCAAAAAGAGCTGCAACACTCCATGTACCATACATATTGGCCGTATTATCTGCCAATGGACCGATTAAACCAATTGTACCTGATTTTTTTAATGGAAGTACATTATTGTTATTTTTTAGTAATACAAAGCTTTCAGCTGCAATTTCGCGTGCAACCTGACGATTAGCCGGGCTAAAAACCTCTTTTTCTGCTCTTTCTGCATTACAGAATTTATAAGGATCAGCAAATAAACCCAATTTGTATTTTGCCTGAAGCACTAATCGGCAGGCCCTGTCTATTTGTGCGATGCCAACTTTTTTCTCTGTCAATGATTTTTTTAAAGTACCTAAAAAGCCTTCGCCCACCATATCCATATCAATGCCAGCATTTAAAGCTAGGGCAGAAACAGTTTGTAAATCTCCCATGCCGTGGGCAATCATTTCAGGGATACCCGTATAATCAGTTACAACGAACCCTTTAAAACCCCATTGGTTACGTAAAACATCGGTCATTAACCATTTGCTTCCCGTAGCAGGAATGCCGTCAACCTCGTTAAAAGAAGCCATGATACTGGCTGCTCCAGCGTCAACTGCGGCTTTGTATGGTGGGAAATATTCGTTGTACATGCGCACTTTGCTCATGTCGGTGGTATTATAATCTCTACCCGCTTCGGCAGCACCATAAAGGGCATAGTGTTTTACGCAGGCTAAAATTTCGTTATTGGCCTGAATTTTACCCTGATAACCTTTCACCATGGCTGCAGCAATCTGCGAACCTAAATAAGCATCCTCTCCGCTTCCTTCTGAGATACGGCCCCAACGTGGGTCTCTCGAAATATCAACCATAGGAGAGAAGGTCCAGTTAATTCCACTTGCACTGGCTTCTATTGCAGCAACCCTTGCCGATTTTTGTACGGCATTCATGTCCCAAACGCAACTCATTCCTAATGGAATTGGGAAAACGGTGTTGTAACCGTGGATCACATCCATTCCAAAAAGCAAAGGAATTTTCATTCGACTGTTTTCTACTGCAATCTTTTGAACTGCCTTTATCTTATCTACTCCTTTAATGTTAAATAAACCACCAACCTGTCCATCTCTTATTTTTTTTGAAATGTCGCTACTATTGGCCTGTCCGGTGGTGATATCGCCAGAACTTGGCAGATTCAATTGACCAATTTTTTCATCAACGGTCATTTTCGCCATGAGGTTGCTGATGAAGGTATTCATCTTTGCATCTTCTGTCGAAACAGGTTTTTTGGTTTGCGCTGATCCGTTCAGTACAAGCAGGGTTAAAAAAACAACCAGGATATTCACTCTCTTCATTATATGTGTGTTTTATTCTTTTATTAGCTGGCGCTCGTTTCCAACGAGTGCCTAAATGGTTTTACGATTTTATCGTATTAACATTAATCGCTAAGAGCGATTAGTTATTTTCACACTCGTTACAAACGAGCGTGAGCATTTATTTTAATCAACTTTCTTTACCTCGGTTTTTACCGATACACCATTCTCATTTATCGCTTCGATAGAAAAATAATAGGCCTTCTGGCTGTCCATTGCCTTGAACCAATATTCGTTAAAATCGTGGATCATAATGCAGTTATACAGCTTATCTGGTGCAGTACCGTAGTAAAGATTATAGGCAAATGCATTATCAACAGGCTCCCATTTGATGTAGGCGCTACGTTTATCTTTTTCTGTTCTCAATACAATCAGGTTTTTAACTGTTGTTGGTTTTTCTCCATTTCCATTACCGAAAACACGCAAGCCACTAATGGCAAATTTTCCGGTAGGCATGTGGATGTTTATCATTTTGATAAACCTGGTTTTTACCGGTTTTTGGAGTTCGATATAATCATGAGGAACATCGGTTTTATTCTGGCTTTTATCAACCAGAGTTGTCCATTTTTTTCCATCAGTTGAGGAAAGAATTTTGTACTGATGGTAAATCCCTGTTTGTTTGCCGATAAATTCGGCGTCCTGATCAGCATAGTTAATTTGTATGGCATTAACGGTTGCAAGGTTCCCCAGATCAGTCTGGATCCATTCTCCTTTGTTTGCAGTTTTTGCGCTCCAATAAGTCTTGATGCTTTCATCAACAGCATTATTGGCATTAAAGCTTCCTAAAGTTGAAGAAACAGTAACGGGTTTTTTATAGTTAATGAGCATCCAGCCCGGGCCAGCAGGGCCACCTTCTTTTCTTTCGGAAGGTAAATAGAGCGGATAGTCTCCAAAGGCAGTATTGGTCCACATCACATCGTCTTTATCAAAACCTGTTGGCCAGATACCCATTCTGCGCTCCCAGGTGTTTTTTACACAGATAATGCTGGTTGAAATGTGCCAGTAGTTTTTGCTGTTATCCTGAAAGGTTGCGCCATGGCCTGCACCACGCGAAAATCCACCGCCTTTATAACTCAAAGGATCAGATTGCGGGGTAGATGGACTATCATAAAACAAAGGCTTGGTTCCAACTACTACTCCATCAGAATAACCGCTAAATTCTGTTCCGGGAGCCCCGTATTGAAAATAATATTTGCCATTATGTTTGGTCATCCATGCGCCTTCCGCAAAAGGATCCAGAAAAGTATCGTCCATATATTCGCCAAAACGCTGCCAGCCATATCGCCAGCTTTGAAGCAGGTACATTGGCATGCGTGTACCTTTGGGCTGAAAAGTTTTGCGGTCTAATTCTACCCCGTACATGGGGTAATTGTTGCTGCTTCCGTTATACATGTAAAATTTGCCATCGTCATCGGTAAAAAAGGATGGATCCCAGCCACCAATCTCCAGTGAGTCCACTAATGGAAACCATTTATTCCCTTTGGGATCGGTACTTCCCCATAAAGTGAAATTTTTAGTATAGGTGCTGCCGAAAACGACCATGGTATCGCCAACAATGCCTACACCTGGTGCACATAATTCATCTTTTGTCTTATTCCATGGACGAAGAAACTTTCTTTCGTGAAATTTCCAGTTTAGCATATCGGCGCTATGCCAATAACCCCATTGGTTGGTGCTGAAAAGATAGAAATCGCCTTTATAATTTACGATCACCGGATCGGCAGTGGCACGGTGTTTCCCCCATTCGGTAAAAGATTCGAAAGGTGTGTAACCATAATCTATATTGATTGGGTTGCAATACGTCTTTTGCTGAGCATATGCAGCATAAGTACCGCAGAACAGTAATGAAATTAAAAATATTTTGAATAAATGTTTAGCCATTATTCGTATGGGGTTAATTAAAAATGTTTATTCGTGCACAGCTCGAACAGCCAATGGCCATTCCGCTAACGCTTAATCCGGTAACGTGCGATTGATGCTCCCAGTAAACCCACATATCATGTGCGCCACCTGTTGAAGTTAATTTTACCGTGTAAATGTCTCCGTTTTCTGGTATTTGTCCGATTACTGTTCCGCTCGGCGAGTTTGGTGGGATAAAGAAAGAATAAACACCACCACTGGTATTGTTTTCTAGTCTAACATACACACCATCGCTGGTTGAATTTGTGGCTGTAACATCGATGTTAGCAAACTTAGTTTTTATGGTTTTATGTTTAGCGCTTGATATTGCCGTAAAGCTTGAATTTAGGATTACAAACCCTATCATTGCTGTTAATATTAAAATTACTCTTTTCATGGTTCTGTAGATTTAATTTGAAATATATGATGGCTAAACATTTATATACTATTGAATACTATGGCTTAAACTGGAAATCTAATTTTGTTAAGCCAGCTTGAACATCTTTGTTTCTCATAAAAAGCTTCCAAAGTAGTCCTGATCTGTAGTTTTCGATCATCACCACCATTGGCCCCTGATCGATCCCCAAATATCTTTTTGGATACCAGTTGTCCTGCTCTGAAAAGGCATCATAAAAGCCATATTTGCCCCAAACCTTATCGCCCAGGTTTTCGTAAAGGTTTCTGATTACCTTCATCGATTCTTTTGGTGTGTACGGGATAGATGATATAGCGGCCGTAGGAGAGATTACGCCAAAATCTTCCTGAGGGTTATGTGCTGCATAACCTTCTACCGAATAACTGGCTGTTAAACCCCAGTTATTTTCGCCGTAACCTTTAAATTTCTTAGGGTTGGCTACGCAGTAATCGTGTATGGCAAGGGTATGGTTTACATTGTTTTCCCAATAATCGGCATAACGGTCTTTCAATCCTTTCGGGTTTAAACCCAAATAAGAGTAGTGTGCCCAAAATAATGGACCTACTGAATTTTTCTGACCTTGATAATCAAGTGTAAAAGGATGACCATAAAAGTTGAAATTAGTTTTAATCTGCCCGTTTCTTGCCCAGCCTTCATGATAAACCGCTGCAGGAACACCATGCGTAGGGGATGAGGCAGCCATAACGTACATAATCAAACATTCGTTGTAACCTTTAACGGGAAAGTTCATTTCCCAATTGTACTCTGGCGACCAATGCCAGTACAATACGTTTTGTCCATTGCGGAACCAATTAAAATCGATACCCTTCCAAAGTTCATCAGCTTTTTTTGCCAAAGCTTTTTCGGGATCAGTTCCATTTTTATAATACTCGGTGATGCAGATTAAGGCCTGTGCAACAAAAGAAGTCTCAACTAAATCACCCCCATTGTCTTTTTTTCCAAATGAGCGTACTTTTCCTGTTTCGCCATTTATCCAATGCGACCATGCACCATGAAAACGATCGGCTTTGGAAAGGAAATCCAGTATTTTGTTTAAACGGTCTAATCCTTCTTTTTTTGTTACATAACCTCTATCAATACCGCTTAAAATAGCCATTAAGCCGAATCCAGTTGCGCCAGTTGCCACTGTATTCTTATCATTTTCCGGGTACACGTTATCCACATGAAAGCGTTCTCTACCAGCACCTGATGTGGGTTCAGCTCCATCCCAAAAATATTGGAAAGTCTGTTTTTGGACCAGATCTAATAGTTCAATATCGGAAAGGTTTTTTTTGATCTTCAGATCGGGATTGTATGTTTGTTTTTCACGCTGTGCACACGATGATAGCGTAAAAAGAGTAAATGATAATAAGAGGAAGTTTCGGAATATAAATTTCATTGCTGATGTATAATGTTAAAGATTGGGGCTGCTAAAACCAAGATTTTTCATGCCTGTTTTAACTTCAGGGGCCGACATAAATAAGTTCCAGATTAATTTGGTTCTATAATTTTCGATCATTACTATTATTGGTCCCTGATCTATCGCCAGAGTAGAAGAAGCAAACCATTGATCTTTTAGGGAGAAAGCATCGTAAAAACCATAATCTCCCCAGGTTTTGTTGCCCAGTTTATAATAAAAATATTTTAGCGCCTGCATTGATTCTGTTGGTGTATATGGAAAAGATGATAAGGCTGCGGTAGGGGCAATTACACCAACATCATTGTTCGGTGCACTTGCAGTATATCCGTTAGGGATATCACTTGCCGTTAAACCCCAGCAATTTTCGCCATAACCATAGTTCCCGAGTGGATTGGCTTTGCAATAATTATAATTAATCTGCGTGTGCGCTTTAGTCTGTGTTTCGTAATTTGCGTAAGCATCACTTAAACCTGTTGGATTGATGCCCAAGAAAGAATAGTGCGAAAAAAATAATGGCCCACCATTGGCTGTGCCTAAAGGAAGTTGTACACCATAATAGGTGTTCCCATTTTTCATAGTGCCGTTTTGAGCCCATCCGATATCATAAACAGTTTTAGGGATCGAATAAGTAGGAGAGGCTGAAGCCATCACATAAGTGATTAAGCACTCGTTCCAGCCTTTAATCGGCAGGTTCATGTCCCAATTATAATTAGGGCTCCAATGCCAATAAAGTGTATTACTGTTATCTTTTCTGTACCAGCTCCATTCTACGCCGTTATAAATGGTATTAATATCAGCTCGTAATGCAGTTTCTGCTGCATCAGTTCCATTAAAATATTGACGGGCTGTGATTAGGCCTGCCATTAAAAATGAAGTCTCAACAAGGTCGCCACCATTATCTTTGTTACTGAACGGAATTACTTTTCCGGTATTTCCATCCAGCCAATGTGGATAGGCGCCATGAAAGCGATCGGCAGTTTTTAAAAAGGATACCATCTTTTGGATCCTCGTCAACCCATCGGCCCTGCTGATGAAATTCCTGCTGATACCTGTAACCAAGGCCATGATCCCAAAACCCGATCCACCTGAAGTTACAGTATTACCAGATGTATTTCTTTCCCTGGCTAGGCCACTGGTTGGATGTGCAAAATCCCAGAAATATTTAAAGGTCTGCTTTTGAACTAAAGTTAAAAGGTCATCGTCACTGATGCGGGCAAATTTATCTGCATCATCTACAGCAGTGATCAGGTTTACAGCAACTGCCGATTGAAGTTTGCCACCGGTTTTTGATGATAAATTGTTATTAATGTTTAAAATATATTTAGTAATGGGCTGCAATGCCGTAGCGGTAATTACAACCGTATTATCGTTGTTCTCTAATTTGGAAGTGAATGTGGCTGGATTTCCAGAGGCATCGGTAAGGGTAACATTACCACTTATAGAAGTGGAATTGATCGGTGATGAGAATGTTATTTTGATAATTGGACTATTGTTTAGGCCATAATAGGTAAAGCCACTGTAAGCGTCGTTTACCTTTAAATCGCTAAAAGCGAAAGATGTTGGTGTAACAGGTGGATCAACTGGTGCGGGTGTGTCGCTTTTTTTGCAGGCTGTTACAAAAAGAACAAGAATTAAAAAATATGGGAAGATTTTTGTCATTACACATGGTTAAAAAGGGCTGCCATTACTGACAACCCTTTATTATTAATTGCCTTTCTCAAGCGTTGGAAAAGGATTATTTTCCTCTACCTTCTAAAATAGAAAGTGCGCTTACTTCTGCATCTGTTAAGGCTTTATCAAAAAGTCTAACTTCATCAATCTGTCCGGTTAAAAAGCTGGCCCAATCCTGTTTGGTTGTTCCAGTCGTTTGACTTGGGGTAGTTTGGAATTGAACGGTACCAAAAACAAATTTTCCTGTATTGGTAAACGCAAGAGGGCCCGTAGCGGTAGAAGCGATCGCTGCTACTCTAGAACCATTGATATAAACTTTAACAGTAGAAGTTGTTTGATCGTAAGAAACTGTTAAGTTTACCCATTTGCCAAATAGATTTTGAACACCATTTACCTGATATTCTTTATCTGACCCACCTTGATTTAGGTGTATTCTTAATTTACCATCAGTTGCTGTACTTCCATTTTCGATAAAGATTTCAATATTACCCCAAAATTGAGTGGTATTGGCTAAGGTAAATAATCCGATAATGCCGGTGCTTGGCGCTGGGCTATTAAACCATTCACTTACGGTAAAACTTTTTAAAGCAGCAACCTTATTTGACGGTGTTGCTAGTACGTAACTATTTAAGGCACCTTGTAACGATTGTTTTTTTATACCTGTTCCAAATGTTGTACCCGTATTTACACCGGTAGTGTTAGAAGCACTGTCAATCAAGCCGCCATCAAATGCAAAATAGGAAACAAGATTACTTGGTGCAATTTGTTTTGCGCTGGTATAGCCACCGATATTTAATGCTGGTGCATAACTCGATGGATCAAATTTTTTCTGGCAAGAGGATAACCCTAAAGTTACAGCTGCCATCAATAAAAAATATTTTGTTTTCATTTCTTTTCTATAAAAGTTAGCAATTAATAACCAGGATTTTGTGTGATTGTTCCTGCACTTTTTTCAATCTCCTGCGAAGGGATTGGCCAAACTTCGTTTTTACCAGCTTTCCATCCTTTAGGGCCAAAAACGGTTGTAGCACGTCCTTGACGGATCACATCAAAATAACGGTCAGATTCCATAGCCAATTCAACAAATCTTTCTTTCCAGATGGCTTGACGTAACGCATCTTTATCTGATGTGGTTACATCCGGCACAACGCCTGCAGCACCACCTCTGGCACGAGCTCGTACCCTGTTTAAAGAGGTCTTAGCAAGCGTAGGGTTTCCCTGTTCGTTTGCAGCCTCAGCATTCATTAATAAGACCTCTGCAAAACGCATTACTCTTACGTTTTGATCAGCTCCCTGATTAAAACCGGTAATAATTTTATTAAATGGTACATAAGCTTTTTGATTATACATTGGATTATCAGCAGTATTAGAAATAGCATCACCTTCTGGAGTAGTTTCACCTCTGTAAAGGATAGTTGCATCACGACGTACATCGCCAGCTTCGTAAGCCGATTCTAATGCTGCAGTTGGTACATTAAAGCCCCAACCTGTATCAGGAGTATTTCCTCTAGCACCCTGTACCTGGCTATATTGTGAGTTAGATGCGTCTTTGTTGTTCAACAAAAGTTCACATTGGATCTCGAAAACAGATTCAATATTGTTCTCGTGATTTAAACGAAAACCTTGTTCGAAATTAGGGTATAAATCATATCCTAAAGTCATAACGGTATTGGTAAGTGACAATACTTGATCCCATTTTTTAAGATACATTGCCACTTTAGCATGAAGTGCTAACGCTGCACCTTTAGTTGCCCTGCCTAAATCGGCAGCAGGATAGGATTGAGGTAATGCTGCTGCAGCTTCATCTAAATCTTTTTCAATCGCTGCATATACCTGTGCTTTAGGCGTTCTTGGAATGTTAAATTCAGATGGATCTTTAGGCACATTTAAGCGTAAAGGAATGTCTCCAAATGCACGTACCAATCTGAAATAAGAATAGGCGCGAACAAATTTTGCTTCTGCCAAGTAACGTGCCTTAAGGCTGGCATCCATACTTATCCCCGGAACGTTATCCAATACCTGGTTGCACAAATTAATATTCTGATACTGGCCTTCCCAAAAACCATTTAATTGAATGGTAGTAGAAGAAGCTGTAAACTGATCATATTCATTCATATAACTCGAATCGTTCGGGCTACTGCCTTTTTCGGCTTCATCGCTCCCTATACTTTCGATTGCAAGAGCAGGAAAAGCAGTGTTTGCCCAATTTCTTAAGTTACCATAAATAGAATTTACTGCAGCAGTTGCATCATCAGCGGTTTTCCAGAAGGTTACTGCTGGTTGTTTTGCTTGTGGATCTACATCTAAAAAACTTTTTTTACATGCAGACATTACTAAAAGAGAGGAGCAAATGGTCAGCATCCCGATCTTTTGTATATAAGTATTTTTGTAATTCATTTTCGTTGTGATTAAAAAGTAACTTGAACACCAAATCTGTATGTGGCCTGAAGTGGATAAACATTTGCATCTATACCTGCGTTGGTAGGAGTGCCACCTACTTCAGGAGTAAAACCTTTGTAACCAAATAGTGTTACAGGATTCTGCGCATCAAGGAAAAAACGGAGTCTTTGCATTTTCCATTTGTTCACTAATAAAGAAGGAAGCGCATAACCCAACTGTACATTTCTTAAGCGGATATAAGAGCCATCCTCAACATAAAATGAATTAGGTGCAGAGTTGGCCGTTGTTCCTAAATTTACAGAAGGATAAGTAGTTGAAGTACCTTCACCGTGCCATCTGTTATCATAAAAATCTTTAGTGAAGTTTTCGTTACCAAAACGAGATGCAATATTGGCATTATAGACATCAACGCCAGCTAAACCTTGAATATCAACAGTAAGATCGAAGTTTTTATAAGCTAAATTTGCGCTTAAACCATATGAATAAGTTGGATTTGGATTGCCTAAAACAATGCGGTCATTACCATTAATAATACCGTTGCCATCTGTATCAACATATTTAAAGTCGCCTGGCTTAGCACCTTTTTGTGCAGAAGCGGCAATTTCGGCAGGATTTTGGAAGATACCAGCAACCTCATAACCATAAAACTCTCCTATTGCGCCACCTTGAATGGTACGTGTAGCAAGACCTCCGTTTGAAAGACCTGCACCACCTGCATAAATTGGGTTGTTACCCGTTACAACTGATAAAACTTTGTTTTTGTTATAGCCAAGATTACCGCTTATTGAGTAAGCAAGACCAGATTCATTTGTATCTCTCCACGTTGCTGAAAATTCAAAACCACGGTTTTGGAAATCTGCCTGGTTACCTATTTGGTTACCCGAACTGGTACCTATTGAAGTTAAAACAGGGATTTCGAAAATTGCCTGCTCGGTTCTCTTATTGTAAAAGCCAGCTTCAATGTTTAACCTGTTTTTTAAGAATGCAGCTTCAAAGCCAATATCTGTTCCGGTAGTACGCTCCCAATTTAAGAACGAAGGAACCAATGTACTCACGTTTTTACCAGTATAAGCTATACCATTTAAAATAGCTACATATCCGCCATTTTGTGTAACTGTTAAGGTTGTTGGGTTTATCGGCACACCTGCATTACCCACCTTACCCCATGAGGCTTTTAACTTTAAGTTGTTAAATACCGTTTGGTCCTTCATAAAATCTTCTTGAGAAATTACCCATCCAGCACCTACTGACGGGAAATAACCCCAAAGATCGCCTCCACCAAAAAACTGTGAGGCAGCATCAGCACGAAGCGTTGCATTTAACAGGTAGCGGTCTTTAAAAGAGTAATTAACCCTGCCAAAATACGAAGCATAAGTTGTTAGTGCACCACCATCTGTAACTGAGCGCTTATCCGCACTACCTAACGTTAAATACAAATCGCCATCACTTGAGTATGGCACATCAAATGCCGTTGCATTTAAGAAATAAGATTTTCTTCTTTGCGCAGTTTGACCAGCTAAAACAGTTAAATTGTGTGCTCCAAATGTATTTTTATAAGTTAATGTATTTTCAATGATCCAGTTTCTGGTTTCCTCACGCCTAACATCCAATTGGCTTTGCGTGCTTTGTTGGCCTTGGGTAGCTTTATAAACTGGAATATATGCCCTTACTTCATTTTGACCAAAATCTCCGCCTAAGCTTGTTTTAAATGTGAAATTTTTTGCAATGGTTAATTCTGCATATACATTTCCATTAAGTCTATAATTTAAAGATTTTTGGTTAAAGAAATCGATTGTTGCCTGTGGATTAAAATTATTCCCGCCACCTAAACTAAAATCGTTGGCATCACCATAAGTCCCATCTGCGTAATAAACTGGAACAACTGGCCCCGCCGCATATAATTGACGGAATATGCTTGATGGAATATCGTTTGATTTGATAGCCGTACCGGAAACAGTATAGCCTATTTTTAAAGGTGCTAATATTTGGAAATCGTTAGATAATTTCGCTGTATAACGCTGATAGTTTTGTTTTTTTACAATTCCATCTTCATTGGTATAACCCAAAGAGAAATTATATGTCGATTTATCACCTCCACCATTTACAGATAATTGATGATTGGTTTGTAACGCATTTCTAAATACCTGATTATACCAATTGGTACCTACGCCATAGCTTTCTGGATTAGCAAATAGTTTTGCAGCGCCACTCGATGCTGATAATTCATTTATCAGTGTAGCATATTCGGTTGCATTGGCCATTTCTATTTGATTGGTTACAACTTTATACCCTACAGATCCATTATAAGTAATAGCTGCTTGACCCTTGGTGCCTCTTTTAGTAGTGATCAATACCACCCCGTTTGCTGCACGAATACCATAAATAGATTGTGATGATGCATCTTTCAGAATGCTTAAATTTTCAATATCAGCAGGATTTAAGAAACTGATATCATCATACCATACACCATCAACTACGTATAGAACGCCAGTATTACCATAAATTGTTCCAGTACCACGAATAGTGATTTGTGGCGACGAACCTGGTGCGCCATTATTGGTAATGGTTACACCTGCAACCTTGCCCTGTAAAGCACTAATTGCATTTACTGATGCCTGTTTTGAAATATCTTCTCCTTTTACAGTTCCAACTGATCCTGTAACATCAATTTTTCTCTGCGTACCGTAACCCACAACTACAACCTGCTCTAATTGTTGTGTTGATGAAGCCATTGATACATTAATGGTTGTTTGATTATTTACAGCTTGCTCAAATGCTGTATAGCCTACAAAGTTAAATACCAGTGTGGCATTGGCCGGCGCGCTAAGGGAGTAGTTGCCGTTCACATCTGTTTGCGTACCAGTTTGTGTGCCTTTAATTAAAATAGATACGCCTGGTAGGGGTGTCTTATCACCTCCATCAATTACCTTACCTTTTACAGTAATGTTTTGCGCTAATGCTACGTTAATTGTTAGCAAACAAAATGCAGCGAGAACAGAAATTCTTGTAAAGATTCTTTTCATGCTTTATTATAAATTTAGTTTAATTGTTAGTTAAATGTGAGGTTGTTTTTGCTGATGCGCAAGTGTTTTTACCTCTACATTAATACATCATCTTGCCTTGTGGGGTATCTCACCCCAGTAAACCAAATGCAATTTTAGCCCAAAAACGCAGTTTTCTGGATTTTAACATCATATTAACATATGCACAAGTGTACAAAGCACACTAAGTGTTTTGTGGGGATCAGAAAGCGGTTGTGAGAGGTAATGATGTAGTGCCTGATTTGAGTTTGAATAGAAAAGAGTCTTAAAATCCGGTTTTTACGCAATCGTTCCCGAAACTATTTGTCTCTGGTTTTTTATTGCAGTAAGTTAAAATATTTTGAAAAGGAAGGTTTAATTTTACAGCTCCATTAAAAACTCTGTCAGGTTTTTATCGTGGGGCACTTCGAGCTTTTTACGCAAGCGATACCTGCGTATTTCAACTCCTCTTAAACTAATGTTTAGTAGTGATGACATCTCCTTGCTACTCATATTCATCCTGAGGTAGGCGCAGAGTTTCAAATCATTCGGAACAAGATCGGGATGCTGTGCCTTTAATTTTTTAAAGAAACTTTCGTGGGCCTCATTAAAACTATTCTCAAATAAATGCCAATCACGCTCATCATTCATTCCATCATTAATTACTTTCTGGATTTTGCGGGTCTGATCATCTGAGAGTTTTTTACCATTCTCATCCTTTAATTTGGTGATTTCATCACTTAGCTTTTGAAGCAGTTCGTTTTTATAAACGAGGGTCATGGCCGAGTTGGCGAGTTCTCTGTTTTTCGAGGCCAATTCGGCTTGTAATTTTTCGGTTTGCAGCTTGATGATCTGCTTTTCGTTGATCTCTGTTTCCTGCCTAAGAATCTCTTCCTGCTCAGCCTGTAAACGATCGCTAATTTTTTGGCTATCCCGCTGTAATTTTCTTTCGTAGATTTTTTTGCCCAGAATTAACACCACCACAAAAAGAACAACATAACACAAAATGGCCCAGTTATTTAGATACCATGGCCGCAAAATGGTAAACGAATAAACGGTTTCCCCGCTTACTGAAGTATCATCGATTTTTGCCCTAACTTTAAAAACATAGTTCCCGGCACTTAAATTGGTGAAATCTTTTTCTGTGGCATAACTCCAGTCAGACCAGGCCTTAGAATATCCCTCTAAATAAAACTGATATTTAACCTTAGCCTGCCGGTAATAGGGCAATGCATAAGAAATGCGGATATTGTTGCGGCTGTTTTGGATCTCTGTTGATTCCTCACTATTTCCAGTTTCGCTGATGAGCGAAAATTTATCGGTAATATCTTCTACACGCCTGATCAGTACGGCAGGCAATTTTTGCTTCTGCAAATTCAGTTGAGCCGTAGGATTGTAAATTACAAAGCCATCATCAACGCTGATCAGGTAAATGGAATTACTGATTCGGCTGATATTCTCATAATATTGCACCATCCTGCCATCTAAAATGCTGAATTGATTCGAATCTATTTCTACTTTACCAGGTTCGCTAAAGTTAACCAGTGCTGTTTTTCCGTGATTAATAAACCAATATTTTTTGCCTCCTGCGCTAATAATTTTATTGGATGATTCGAAAGAACCGAGTTCTTTATTAAGTGCTTCGTATTTGGTAAACTTATTGCTCAATTCATCGTAAGTATAAAAACCCGCATCAGAAGAAAAGACAATTTTGTTCTCTAAGTTGAATATATTGATGTTGTAATTGCCAGGGAGCCCGTTTTTTTCATCGAAATATTTTGTGCTGGTTACACTCGTGTAATTAGTACTTAAGCTTAATTTGTACAACCCTTTATAAGCATGCGCCACCCAGATATCTCCCTTATTATCCTGTTCTACATATCTGGATGGGGCATCAAAGCCTGCAATTTTTGTAGCAAACTTTAATCCCAGCGCTGGAGATTCTGTAAAAAGCGAAAGCCCGGTATAAGTGCCCTGAACTAGGTAATTTGGATTTGAGTTTAACTTTTTAATCGTCCAGCCACCAGCTGATCTTGATAACCAATCGATTTTATCGCCGTTTACTTTAAATGTGCCACTATTATGCCCGCAGATCAACTCATTATCAATAATGGTGAGTTCCCATACCTGCCCTTGTGAATTAGCGATTAACCGAAAATTAAATGGCAGTAGGTTATCTGGCGACCACTCGCTATAAAATAAACCTTGATTGGTACCGAGATAAATTTTATTATTAAAAATAATGCTGGAGTAAACAGTACCAAACTGACCGGTTTTATCGAAATAAAAATATAAAGGAGAGTTAAGTTCTATGCGGTCTATCCCGTTATCAAGACCTGTCCAAAGATTTTGTTCATTATCGGCATATAAACTTAAAACAGTATTGTTCTGTAAACCGCTCGATTTATTGATCCGTTGCACAACTCTTCCATTTTCATCAATGATGATCAGGCCATTAAGGATAGTACCATAAGCAAAATATTTACCCAATAAACTTACCCCATTGTTAAGTTGGTAGGTTTTAAGATAGCTATTTGCCGGCGTATTCAGGGGCGTAAAATCTTTTCCGTCATAGGTAAATAATCCGTTCTTACTGGTGCCGATAATGAGGCCGCTGGTTTTATAAGGAAGGATAGAAAGAATTCCTTCTTTGCCAAGTTTCTCACTGTTTGGAATATGAACTAACTTGTTGCCAATGAGTTCGAACAAACCTTTTTCCAGTACTTCAATTAAGAACCTTTTGTTTACCTTATGGAGAAACAGAAAGGAAGATGGCGATTTTACAACCTCGATTTTGTTGTTTTTATAGATAAATATTTTCGAAAAGGATTGAAAGATTACCCTGTCCTGGTCTACATAGATTTTCCAAACTTCATCATTGATTTTTATTCCTTTTGGTAAAAGATTGGTAAGTGAGCTATAGGTTAACTTGTTGCTTTTAATCGACCAAAAGCCAAATTCACCAAAGCTACCGGTATAAATTCTTCCTTTATCATCTATCGCGACCGATCTAACAATTTGCCTGTTGGGCATCTGATATTTCTGCCAGTAGCGGCCATCGAAAGTTAAAAGTCCTTCAGCATTGCCAAAGTACATCACGCCATTTTTATCTTTTGCTATACTCCAGTTCTGGTTTCCTGACGAATAAACAGATTTTGGATAATTTTCTATATATGGAACGCCTATGCTTTTAATTTCTGATGCATGGGTATTTATTGCGAAGCACGATAATAATAATAGGAGCCGGAAATAGTTTAGCATAAAATGGTTAATAGGTAAAGCCATTAATACACAAAGTAAATGAAAAATTGTTTAATAGTCGATCGTTAATGGCCTATAGTTCATGACTATTAGTTTAATGATGGCTTTTTGATAAATGATCAACAATCGCACTATTAAAACAGATCGTGGTTATGCAATATTATAATGGTTGATTGTCTTCACCATTGAAAAGTTAAGAAACATTAAGTAGTTAAGTAAATTAAGGATTGAATACTGGAACCTGCTAACTAGCCCTGATGGCAGTGGCACGAAGCCAATTCTTCATTGGCGAAGTAAAACGTACAGCAGGACGGAACCCTTGTTGTTTGCAATGACACTGCGCTCCAAAAAACTTATGATGTTATAATTCCTGCAATTGAAACTTCATCAATCAACTATGAGCTATCAATCCAAAACCTAGCTTTTTACTGCTACCGGCTGCGGAACCTTTACGTAATAGCCTGTGCCATCGTATGGGCGTTTGCGCGGGTTAGTTGTACATGCTGTTGAGCAACAACCTTGAAGCTGATCGCCGCATTCATCGCATTGGGTAATGTGTTCATTACACTCTGGATTGGCACAGTTGATCATTTTAGGGGTAGTTTTACCACAGTTATAACAAACTGAAACAATGGTAGGGTTTACTTTATTTACATCAACGGCTATGCGGTTGTCGAAAACATAACACTTGCCTTCAAAATCCTTTCCGCCTGCTTCTTTTCCATATTTAATAATGCCACCATGTAATTGGTAAACATCGTTAAAACCATGATGTAAAAGCAAAGCAGATGCCTTTTCACATTTTATGCCACCTGTACAATACGTTAATATTTTTTTGTCTTTATATTGGGCAAGTTGATTAATCTGTTCAGGGAAATCGCGGAAATTCTCGATATCGAGTGTTAATGCATTTTTAAATTTACCAAGATTGTGTTCATAATTGGAGCGGACATCCAGGATAATTACATCCTCATCATCTTTCATTTTCATGAAATCTACAGGCTCTAAATGTTTACCTGTTTTTTCGTTCGGATTAATGATCGAGGTATCTCTTAAACCAGAATGAACAATTTCTGATTTATAACGGCAGTGCATTTTCAGAAACGAAGGCTCCTCAACGTCATCTATTTTAAACTCTGTTTTTGCAAACCTTTCATCGGCATGTACAGCTTTCATGTAAGCTTCGCAAGCCTCAGCAGTACCAGAAACAGTGCCGTTTAAACCTTCATCGGCAACGATAATTCGGCCAACTAAACCTAATGATTTACAAAATTTAAGATGATCGGCAGCAAATTGTTCTGCCTCTGCTATGTAGCTATAGCAATAGTAAAGTAGTGTCTGATATTTTTCCATAACGCTGTTGATACCGTTGCAAACGGCGTTTAAAGCGGGGCAAAGATAATAAAAAAGGTTGAAGGTAAAAGGATAAAGATGTAAGGTTTTGCCCTCTACCTTATGCCTTCAGCCCTAAACCTTATTATAGGGTGTAAGCTATTCTAAATCCTTGTGTTAATTTGCGGGCACCATCATAGGCAAAGCCATAACTGGCCCTTAATACCAGGCGCTGGAAACCGAAATAAAATTCTTTATAATTTCTTTTTTCTGGAGAAGACAAATAACCGCCCCCAATAAATTCTTCTAATTTAGCTTTACGCAGTAACGGCACTTTATTTGTGAAAAAGCCTGCAAAATTATGCTCTAAATGCGCTTCGAAGTATTGCTGGTTGGTGCTAAACTGATAAAAATCTAAAAATTGAAACTTCCTTATATTAGGAGGGAAGATGGTAGATATGTTACCTGAAAAATGTTTGAAATCAGGATAGTACATCTTTGTATTATTAAGAAACTTTCCTGCCCCAACCAAAAATGAGCTATAACCCAATAACCCTAAGCTAATTCTATCCTGATAAACTTCTGCTTTTACAAAATCATAATCAACATCGCTATTTAAAACATTGTTAAATCCTTTTTTATATAATACTGTAATCCTAGGAAAGTGAGATTCGGTATAAAACTTGCCATCTGGACGGGTAATGTATTTCTGACCGATGGTGTAGGTTAAACTTACAGTTGCACTTAAGGAGTTGTAGGTGGGGAAAAGTGGCGTTTCTACAGTTGGACTAAAAGGATTGTTCGACGTAAATTCCCTGTCCTTGGCATCGATAAACTTAAATGTAGAGTTATTGATTAAATTTTTGTTCCTGCTATAATCTACACTTGCACTTCCCTGTAATCCTGTTGCCAGTTCTCTGGTGGTGTTAATGTTAATAAAGCTTTTCTCATAAAATTTTGAGAAGTTTTTTTCGTAAAGCAATGAATTAATGGTATTGCCTAGGGCAGTCATTGAGCCCAGATTGTTTAGGTCGAAAATGCCATTTCCGAACGATGCACCTACACTGGCCCTTTTAAGCGGATTGTAATAGTAACTTCCGGTTAAACTTCCGGTAAGTTTTTGGTTGGCAAAACCATACCTCAGTTCAGGGCGGATAGAATAAGATCTCCTATTCTCAAAATCCTTTCTATACGTAACTCCATATTTTACCGCAAAACCTTCTACGGTATTGTAAAATATGGCTTTAAGTACCGGATCGAAAGACCAGTATTCCTTATCATAGCGGTCGTTAACACTATATCCTCTAAGCAGCAATTTGCCGATACCAAACTTATTGTTGTCTTTTTCTAATGAATCGAGATACTTTTTCGATTCCTTTAATTTAGCAATACTATCTTTTTTAACGTAATTAAGCTTTTCGTCACCTGTTAAAGGGATCGGCCTATTATTTGTCCAGTAGGTAGAGTCTTTTTTGTTCACCATTTCGGTTATTTTCAATATTTCGCCATTGAAAAAGTTTTTAGGAAACTTAGGGTCAACATTGTAATTGCTATAAATACCAACAAAATAGCCTGCAATTTTAAAGCCTAACACATTACCCGCAAATTGAAAATTGATAGCGGTAGGCATGTAAACCTCCTTAACTTTGGTGAATTGCTGGCTGATGTTTAAGGTATCGATAAAGTTGATCCCCGATTTTTTAGTTAAGTAAACATCGGTATTGTAAATTCTCCAGCTGCCATCAATAATGTAAATAATTCCCCTAAACACAGGGTCATTTTCGCGACGGGGGATGACCTCGATTTTGTGGATCAGTTCTCCATTTTCTTTGCTTTCGCCAAGCAATTTGTATTTATAGTAAAACAGGGCATTGTCTGCAATTGGCGAAATAAAGCCCCTGGTACTTAATTTGTTTTCGAGCAGGTAATTATCATAAAAATTAATGATGAGATCAGATGCTTTATTAAAACTGAAAGCATTGTTTCTTCCGGCAACTTTTGATGAAATCATTTCTTCGTGCACATCATTAGGCCTTCTGAAATTGAACTTACTCTGCGATTCTGATAAATAAATGATACCTTTTCGATTGGTATCGAGTTCCAAAACTTTTTGGATATCCTGCCCGAAAAACTTTTTAGGGGCACCTCTTAAACGTTGTACACCTTTGATGTAAACATCGCAACTAAATTCCTTAACTTCATTTAAGTGTGTTTTTCTTTGCTTAATGGTCTTACGGATAATGGCATAAGCCGGATCTTCAGCATTTGCCCTGATGTTTACATTTTCTAAAGTATAACTTTCGGATGTAAGGGTTACGTTGAGCGAAATATCGTCGGTAAGGTTGATGATATGCTCCTGCTGTTTATAGCCCACTGCCCTAAAATGCAGCGTGTATTCTCCCGTTTTTAGCTTCATCGAATATCTCCCATCAACATTTGCAGATGTGCCGGTAGTGGTGTTTTTTAAATAAACGGAGGCAAAAGGAACAGGCTGTCCGTTAGTATCTTTAACTATACCTGTAATGGTAAATTGTTGAGCAAAAACAAAATTGGTGAGGCCACAAAAAAATAGGAGCGCGCAAATTCTTATCATAAATTAGATTAGTAAGCTATAAATATCGAATAACTTTTAAGACTATACATATAGGGGGGTGTTAAAGTTTGTTAAGATTGAAAAAAATGGGATAATATTAATTTTTTTCAGAATAATATAAATGTAATCACCATTAGCCAACTAATCAAACGTTTGTCTCTAAAATATGTTGTTAAAATTGCCTTTTTAGGTCTGTAAAGACTTTTTTTTATAACTTTGGGCGTAAAATCAACCATATAAAAAGGCCATGTATAAAACATTACAACCTGTTCTTCAGAAAGAACTTGAAGAAATCGAAAACGCTGGATTATTTAAACGCGAAAGAATTATTGTTACCCCTCAGGGTGCCGACATTAAAGTGGCCGGCGGTGCTGAAGTAGTTAACTTTTGTGCAAATAATTATTTAGGACTCTCTTC
>NZ_LMZQ01000020.1 GCF_001442625.1 Pedobacter ginsenosidimutans
GTTTTTTCAGCCAATAAAGCATCGCTTTCAGCGAAATATTGTCTGCGTTCAGAGTGACCTAAAATAACGTATTCTGCACCAACAGATTTCACCATTTTAGCTGAAGTTTCGCCTGTATATGCACCACTTTCTTTATCGCTGATATTTTGAGCGCCAATTTTAACATCGTTACCACCCAATTTTGCCAAGCTGTTTAAGTGAATAAACGGTGAGCAAATAATAGCCAGCTGATCGCCTTTGCGCTCATCTTTAACCATATTTACGATTTCGCTGAATAACGAAACACCTTCGTTATAATCTAAATTCATTTTCCAGTTACCGGCAACAATCTTTTTTCTCATTTTGTATTATTTAATGCTTGGTTGATCTTTCCAGATCGGGTTTTATATTAAAATCGTCTATACGATTCAGTTAATTCAAATACTTTAGTAATAATATCCTTTTCTACTTCATCAAAAGCAATATTTTTTCGGGCAAATACCTTTTCGGTTGTTTCGAACATTTTATTTAATTTATAGATATCGAAACCGCTGGCACCTCCCCAACTAAAATCAGGTATATGGTGTGGAGGAAAGCCCGCACCAAAAACATTGGCACCAATACCAACCACACTACCCGTATTAAACATGGTATTTATGCCCGATTTAGCATGATCGGCCATAATTAAACCACAAAACTGCAGGTTGGTGTTCCGCATTTTTTTACTTTCATAATCGTACAGTTTTACTTCGGCATAGTTGTTTTTTAAATTCGAATTGTTGGTATCGGCACCTATATTGCACCACTCTCCCATTACCGAATTGCCCAAATAACCCTCATGGCCTTTGGCCGAATTGCCCCAGATTACCGAATTGTTAATTTCGCCTCCTGCACGGCTATTCGGACCTATGGTAGTACCTGAATATATTTTGGCCCCCATTTTTATTGATGAATTATCACAAAGCGCAAAGGATCCCCTTATTAAAGAACCTTCCCAAACCTCGGAATTCTTACCGATATAAATCGGTCCGTAAGTGCTATTAAATACGCTGCATTCAGCTTTCGCTCCCTCCTCTAGAAAAATATCATCTCCGAGTAGCTGATTGGTACCGCTTAAATTTGCCGAACTGCGTCCTTCGGTCAATAATTTAAAATCTTTTCTGATCTCTCCGGGATTATTACCAAAAATATGTTCTGGATAAACAATCTGTATAAAATCTCCTGTGTATTCTACCGACTTTAGCGATTTAACCGATTCTAAGTCGTGCTGATCTGCGATATATGCGATTATGACATCTCTTTTGTAAAGCACTTCACCTGCTTTAAGCTTATCTACGGCGTTTAGCAAAGTTTCATCCGGACAAACAGAACCGTTTATAAATAAATCGGCATTAGGCTTAGGCGCAAATTTTACAGAGAGGTAATCTTGGGTATGAAAGCCAAAATCTGCCTTTAAATATTTTGCCCATTTCTCGGCAATGGTTAAAATACCAATGCGTAAATCGGCCACAGGCCTGGTAAAAGTAAGTGGGCGGAGAGATGCCCAGCAAGAATCATCAAAAAGATTGATTGTCATAAGCAACAAAAATAAAAAAAGTCCCGATGCTTTTGGCAAAGGGACTTCAAAAAATGCTTTTTTATTGCTAAAATTATTTCTTAGCGTAACGGTTTTTGAATTTATCGATACGTCCTGCTGTATCAACCAATTTCATCTTACCAGTATAAAAAGGGTGTGAAGTGTGAGAAATCTCTAATTTATAAAGAGGATACTCGTTACCATCTTCCCATTTAATTGTTTCTTTAGTATCTACGCAAGATTTTGTTAAGAAAGCATATTCGTTAGACATATCTTTAAAAACAACTGGTCTGTAGCTTGTTGGGTGCAAATCTTTTTTCATTTGAATATTATTTTTAGTTATTTGTGTGAAAGCATCAAGAACATTTTTGCAATTTGCTGGCAACAACGCTTATGACATTTCCTATTAGTCTTTCTACCTCTATTTTAGAGGATGCAAATATCTTAATTTTATTTTTGATTTACAAGCCTAAATTAAAATTTTAAATTATAAGATTTCCAGGCATCTGTTTTAGTAAAAACTGATTTAAACAATGTTTATTGTAAAACGACTGCTCCATCCGCATATAATACAACAAACCTAAACTTTTTTGGACTGAATATTGTTTTTCAGATATTTAAAAAATATGTGTAAATTTGATATATGAGAAAAGATAGCGAGTTTGATGGAATTATCCATTCTAGCAGTAGCGGAAAGCTCTACATTAAAAGCCCCGATTTCTTTGCACAGCCAAGGATCAGACAAATGGTGGGCGCTCTAATGGAGTCGAGTATTTTCAAAAAGATAGAAAAGGATAAAAACAAGAAATAGCCAATATAGATGCCTTTTAACCTGCTCTTATTCCCTCTTGTAGGCGGCTACTATATTCTTATTAGGTTCAGATACCTTCGATATGTACAATATCGGCTAGAAAACCAACGCGTATTGCTAAATTCCGCTTTTGCAGGCATCCTGCTTTTAGGTGTATGCTTTTTATTAAGAGGATTACTCATTGCCATCTTTCCTGAAACCGTTGAGCAATTAAGCAGATTACTTCCCATCCACACACCTTATTTCGGAACCACCAGCATGTCGTTATTTGTTGCGGTAGGTACAACAGAAATCGCAAATCTTTTTATTAATCGCCTTAAGGCAATTAAAAGGGCAATAGCTACCTCAGGAAATGAATTTGAACTTCTATTGAGTTCGTCTTTTTTTGATGCCCACCTTTTGCAGTTTACCATGGATAGCGGTAAATTTTACATTGGCTGGGTTAAAGAACTGCCAAAGCCCTTTACTACAAGTTATATCCGCATTACGCCTGCTTTTAGCGGTTACCGCAAAGCTGACGATAAAGAATTGGTTTTTACCACCCAGTATTTAACGGTTTATGCCAGTTATATTGAAGATGGCTCTGTTGCAAATACGGATGAGTTAAAAACCGACCTCGTACTAAAAGCGGATAAGATCAATTCCATTTCGTTTTTTGATATGGATATGTACAACCGTTTTAATCCTTCACAAGAATAAGCTTCGCTCTTAATCCTTCTTTTGACTGTATTTTTTCCAGGTTTCTATTTTAGCCATTTGGCGGGCGATATAAGCATCAGCAATTACTTCAGCCGAGCTTGAACCCTCTACAGTTTCTAATAATTCTTTTAATTTATACTGATCTACATCGGCTTTATACAAGATCTGGATCAGTTTTGGAAAGTCGTTATCGATTAGATAAGCAAAGGCATCAACCATTGCATCCCGCAACTGATTCTCAGAAAGATCATCTGGTATATCGAAATCTTTACTGATTATACTAATTAATGACATAGAATAGGATTTTTGGGATTACAGGATTTTAAGATCAAGTTTATATTTTAGGCAATTTGCACTACCCAAGAACCACAGGCCAATTTAAATAAACCTGATAAAAGCGGCAGCTCCCGATTCTTCATCGGGACTATAGCGGTTAGCAGGGCTGAAGAGGCTATAGAGTACGGAACCACTCGTTTTCAAAAACAAATCATGGATCAATTGACACCCCGCCTTGCAGGCACCCCTCTAAAAGAGGGGAATGAAACAATCGCATTAACATCTTCTAAATCCATTTAATTTCCTGGCAGATCTCAATCAGCACACCATTGGTATCTTTCGGATGCACAAAACACACCATCTTATTATCAGCACCCTTTTTTGGTGAATCGCTGAGCAGCACAAAACCTTCTTTGTGCAGGCGTTCCATTTCGGCCAGGATATCATCAACCAGAAAAGCGATATGATGAATCCCCTCTCCTTTTTTTTCGATAAATTTAGCTATTGCACTATCTGGAGCAGTAGCCTGCAGCAGTTCTACCTTGTTTTCGCCAGTTTTAAAGAAGGCCGTATTTACAAACTCGGATGCAACTTGCTCAGTTTTATAGCAATCAGTATTCAATAGTTTCTGATAAATATCTATGGAACTGTTAAGGTCTTTTACCGCGATGCCGATGTGTTCTATCTTATTCATAGATTATAAGGTTATGTGAATGTAAAAATGCAGCTTTTCTCTATAAGGTCATAGCTATTATTTATAATTGTTAAATAAGTTTTTTCGTATCTTTGTGTTATAATTAACAGAATAGAGATGAAACAGCCGATATATTTAGATAATAATGCAACCACCCCGTTAGATCCAAGGGTGTTGGAAGCAATGCTACCTTACTTTACAGAGAAATTTGGAAATGCCGCAAGTCGTAATCACGCGTTTGGCTGGGTGGCTGAAGAGGGTGTAGATTATGCCCGTGAGCAGGTAGCCAAACTAATCGGCTGTACTGAAAAAGAAATTATTTTTACATCAGGTGCTACTGAGGCCGATAACCTGGCTATTAAAGGTGTATTTGAAATGTACAAAGAAAAAGGTAACCACATTATTACTGCGGTTACTGAACATAAAGCGGTTTTAGATACTTGCAAACACCTGGAGAAAAACGGTGCACGTGTAACTTATTTAGGCGTTAAAGAAGACGGTTTAATTGATTTAGCTGAATTAGAAGCTGCTATGACTCCTGAAACAATTTTAGTTTCGATTATGTATGGCAACAACGAAATCGGTGTAATTCAACCCGTTAAAGAAATTGCAGCAATTGCACACAAACACGGTGCTTTATTTATGACTGATGCTACGCAGGCAGTTGGTAAAATTCCGGTTGATGTAAATGCTGATGGTATTGACTTAATGGCTTTCTCGGCACACAAAATGTATGGTCCGAAAGGTGTTGGTGTACTTTACGTTCGCCGTAAAAACCCAAGGGTTAAAGTTACCGCACAAATGGATGGTGGTGGCCACGAGCGCGGAATGCGTTCTGGTACATTAAACGTTCCAGGTATTGTTGGTTTAGGTAAAGCCTGCGAACTTTGCCGTTTGGAAATGGAAAGTGAATCAGTTCGTTTAGCTGCTTTACGCGATAAGTTAGAAACTACTTTGAACAAAATGGAAGAGAGTTATGTTAATGGTAATACACAACACCGTTTACCACATGTAGCCAATATCTCTTTTAAATATGTTGAGGGTGAAGGTTTAATGATGGCGATGAGTGATTTAGCGGTATCTTCAGGATCAGCTTGTACTTCAGCATCTTTAGAACCATCATACGTTTTAAAAAGCTTAGGTTTATCAGATGATTTAGCTCACTCATCTATCCGTTACGGTTTAGGAAGGTTTACAACTGAAGCAGAGATCGATCAGGCTATTGAAGTTACTCAAAAAGCAGTTAACCACTTAAGAGAACTTTCTCCACTTTGGGAAATGTTTAAAGAAGGAATTGACTTGAGTAAAATTGAGTGGGCGGAACACTAAGAAAGGTAGAGGGCCGGAAGGCTTAAGGTAGAAGGTTAATCGCCAAACGCTTTACGCAAATCGCCAAACTCCAAGTTGAAAACTAATTAAAAATTTGCTCCGTAAGGAGATTAAAAAAATAAAATCATGGCATATTCAGAAAAAGTAATTGACCATTACAATAACCCACGTAACGTAGGTACTTTAAATAAAGACAGCAAATTTGTAGGAACAGGATTAGTTGGTGCACCTGAGTGCGGTGACGTAATGCGTTTACAGATTGAAGTTGGAGAAGATAACGTAATCACTGATGCTAAATTTAAAACATTTGGTTGTGGTTCGGCTATTGCTTCTTCTTCTTTAGCTACAGAATGGTTAAAAGGAAAAACAATTGATGAGGCTTTATCTATTGACAATATGGATATTGTTGAAGAATTGGCTTTACCTCCGGTAAAAATTCACTGCTCAGTTTTGGCAGAAGATGCAATTAAATCGGCCATTAACGATTACCGCGTTAAAAATGGCTTAGAAGCAATTGTGTTAGAAAAATCACACCATTAAAATAGATATGAGACAGTAGATTTGAGATATGAGCCTTAAGGCGCTCAAATATATCTCCAATCTAACATCTCAAATCTCAAATCATAATACTATGATCACAATAACAGATAAAGCAAAAGAAAAAATCACCCACTTAATGCAGGATTCGGAAATGGGTTCTGATTACTTTTTACGCGTTTCAGTAAAAGGTGGTGGCTGTTCGGGCTTATCATATAATTTAGATTTTGATAACGAAGAACAAAAAGGCGATCAGTTTTTTGAAGACAGAGGAATCAAAATTGCTTTGGATATGAAATCATTCCTTTATTTGGCCGGAACTGAACTCGACTTCACTGATGGCTTAAACGGAAAAGGTTTTAACTTTATAAACCCAAATGCCAGCCGTAGCTGTGGCTGTGGCGAAAGTTTTTCAGTTTAATCGAGTCGATACAACTTATAAAAAAAGGTTTCATTTTATGGAACCTTTTTTGCGTTTTAAGAGGTTTGTTCTTCACAAGATACGTCATCTCGACCGAAACGCTTGTAGCGGAGAGATCTATCTCGATAGATTTAGCTACGCTGAGCAATCATGGTTCTCGACTTCGTTGCACCCGATAGCTATCGGGTCCGCTCGAAATGACGACATCGAAGTTGGACCCATTGAAATATCAATACAGCCTTAAAACTACTTAAACAACCAAAGCCTAAAGCGCCAATTTGTATTTTTAAACCAAAAAGTCTTATAATTGTTAATTATAATTAGCGAACCAATACGAGCATGCCATTAATAAACGAATTTTCAACTGTTCCTACCTTGTTGCGGAATGTTGTAAAAAACATCCATAAGCCCCAAGAAACCTTTTTGATTCATAAACAAGGTGCAGAATGGACTGAAATTTCTTATGAAGATACCTTAAAAAGAGCCGACGCTATTTCCGCTTTCTTTTTAGAGAAAGGAATAAAAAAAGGCGACCGATTAGGATTAATGATAGAGAATTCACCTGAATACGTATATTATGACCAGGGAATACAGCAGATTGGTGTAATTAACGTTTCCATTTACCCTACGCTTTCTGAACAGGAAGTAGCTTATATCATTAACGACTCTGGTATAAAAGCTATTCTTATTGGAAATAACTTTCTATACCGTAAAGTATTAAAGGTAGCAGCCAATTGCAAACAGTTAAAATATATTATTCCTGCTTTTAAAGATTTTGAAAAAGTTGTTATTCCAGAGGATGTACATGTAGAAGTTATTGCCTTTTCTGATATTCTGGCGCTTAAACATCAGATTACGGCTGCCGAAAGGGCTGACATTGACCAATGCAGAAGTTTGGTTTTACCTGACGATGTTTCCTCTTTAATTTACACCTCAGGAACAACAGGAACCCCAAAAGGTGTAATGCTTACCCATTATAACTTTGTTAAGAATGTGGAGGTTTGCTTGCAGCAGATCCCTGTGATTGATCAAACGGAAACTTTCCTTTCTTTTCTACCGCTATCGCACGTATTCGAGCGCACAGCAACTTACCATGTGTGCTGCGCACAAGGCTGTAAAATTGCATTTGCCCAAAGTTTAGAGTTATTGGCCAAGAACATGGGTGAGGTTCGTCCTACTGTGATGAGCTGCGTTCCGCGCCTTTTAGAACGCATACACGATAAAGCGATAAAAGGAGGAACTGCTGGCGGAGGTACAAAAGCAAAAATATTTACCTGGGCCTTAGAAACTGGCAACAAATACCGTTTAGCAAAAGAGGCTGGCAAAAACCCAGGCTTCATTTTATCAGCAAAAAAAGGAATAGCAGAGAAATTGGTTTTCAGTAAAATTAAAGAGAAAACCGGCGGACGTTTAAAGTTTATGATTTCGGGCGGTGCCGCCCTACCTAAAAATGTGGGTGAATTTTTTGGCGATCTGGGCATTAAAATATTAGAAGGATTTGGCTTAACAGAAACTTCGCCCGTAATGTCGGTTACCGAATATCACAGGCAGGTTTATGGCACTGTTGGTCGCGTAATTCCAGGAATCGAAGTGGGCATACAAGACGTTGAAACTAAAGAAATGCTCAGTATCCAAACACACAATACTTTTAACGAAGAATTTGAATGTGCCGAAGGTGAAGTAATTGTACGCGGTCACTGCGTAATGAAAGGTTACTTTAACAAACCAGCAGAAACAGCCGAAGCGATAGATAAAGACATGTGGTTCCATACCGGAGATATTGGTCGCTTTTATAAAGGTAACCTGCAGATTACAGACCGTTTAAAAAACATGATCGTTAATGCTTATGGCAAAAATGTTTACCCTACCCCGGTAGAAAACATTTATCTGAAAAGCCCAAAAATTGATCAGCTTTTTTTAATTGGAGATAAACGTGAATTTATTACTGCAATTATTATCCCGAACAGGGAAACTTTGGAAGAAACCTTTAAACTCAAACCATCGTTTTTTGAAGAGGCTGATCCTTTTATCCGCGATCAGGAAATTATAGATTGGATGGAACAGGACATCAAAAAAATATCAAACGAACTGGCTAAATTTGAGCGCATTAAAAACTTTAAGATCAAACGGAATCCTTTCAATATAGATGAAGGGGAAATTACCCCTACCATGAAAGTTAAACGCCGTATTGTAGAAAAGAAATATGCCGAAGCCATTAACGAAATGTATGAGGAAGGTATAGAAGCTGAATCATAATTAAAAAAGGGTCATCATAGCAAAAATTAGTATGATGACCCTTAATTTTTTGCAGCAATTGCAAAAATCAATTACAGTTCCAATCCATTTGCATCGGTTGTTAATATTTCGCTCATATAATCAAAGAAAGGCCGCATGTTTTTAAATTCCTGATTACAATACCCTAGGAATTCTTTACTTAAAACTTCCTCATCTGTAAATCGATGAACTAACAAAAACTGTTTATAACGTAGCAGATCGATATCCTGGTGGTCTCCATCAAAACCTTTCGGAGCTGTTTTCAATTGTTCGCCCTTCAAAGTCTCGAAAGAAGCAATAAAAGTTTTATCATTTAATATTTCTCTTAAAGGCCCGGCATCAAAACTTATGTTTTCCCTTATCAGTTTCAAATCTTGAGGAGAAGGCCCGAAAAAGCCGCCGGCCACAAAACTATTACCTGGTTCTATATGAAAATAGTAGCCACCCCTTCTCTGTTTACCTGCCCGTTTAAAACTTCCGCTCCAATGGGTTTTATAAGGTGTTTTATCATTTGAAAAACGGGTATCCCGATAAATCCGGTATAAACTTTTCTTTCCCGATGATGTTTCAATTACATCATGGGTATTCATAAGATCTAATAAATCCTGTGCAAAAGATTCTATATAAGCATGCTCTTTCTGGTAGGCTATTTTATGGTCATTAAACCACTCTCGTTCATTGTTATTTTTTAACAACCTTAAGAACTCAAAACTAGAAGGTGGTATTTGCTTAATATTGGGCATATTTTTTTTTAAATGGCTATTCACATCCAAACAAATATAACATCTGTAAAACACTAAATCCATATCGCTGAAAAAATTTACTCGAAGAAATATTTAAAAACTTCAGAAGGGTTCTGACCACAGATTAGCTATTAGACCAATAACACTATAAAAGCCCTTAATAAAATAAAATTCAAAATGATGAATTATGAAACAGCTATATTTAATAGCTTTATGTATCATTTGCCAAAACAATGAAACACGATTTATTTTTTGAACAGGTTTGGGATTTAACCAGAGAAATACCCAAAGGAAGGGTAACATCATACGGAGCAATTGCAAAAGCCATTGGTGCACCTAATTTATCAAGAATGGTTGCCAGAGCCATTGGTGCTTGCGGATCAGCACAGTCTCCTGTGCCTTATTATAGGGTAATCAGTAGCAGCGGCTTGCTCAGCGGTGATCCATCATCAACAGCTAAAAGACAGGAACTTCTCGAACGCGAAGGCGTTGAAATTAAAAACCTGAAAGTTCAAAATCTTAAAAAGGTATTCTGGGATCCGTTAATTGATATGGAATAAAGTATCATAGGTAAAACTTCTGATCATCCATTTTTTATCCCATTGGCTTTTACATTCTAAAATGCGGTTTTATATCAAATAAAGCATTTAGTAATTACAATAGCTTTCTTATCTTTGCAACCATCTGTTTTAAGTGGATAGCTAATTGGTACTGAAAATTGAATTTTTTCCAATATTAATTCAAAATTTAATCAGCTAATTATTTCTTTTTCATTAAAGCACCAAAATTTAACAATAACAAAAAATGCAAGAGCATTACTTTTGCAAAAAATACCTGAAATGAGTATAGGATTATCAGAACAAGAAGTATTACGACGTGAGTCGTTAAAACAATTACGCGCATTAGGCATTGAGCCTTATCCTGCAGAAGCGTATGAGGTAAATGCATATGCCGCAGATATATTAGCTAATTATGAAGTAGATAAGACAGCATACAAGACCGTAGTATTAGCAGGTAGAATTATGAGCCGTAATATAATGGGCGCTGCTTCTTTTACGGAGTTACAGGATTCT
Source organism: Pedobacter ginsenosidimutans (assembly GCF_001442625.1). Lineage (GTDB taxonomy): Bacteria > Bacteroidota > Bacteroidia > Sphingobacteriales > Sphingobacteriaceae > Pedobacter > Pedobacter ginsenosidimutans. Next base: position 10,413 of record NZ_LMZQ01000020.1, read on the forward strand.
ACCGGCAGAATTCAGATCTACTTAAAGCGTGATGAACTTTGTCCTGGTGATGATAAAACCCTATATAACACAGTTTTTAAAAAACTTTTAGATATCGGCGATTTTATCGGGGTTAAAGGATATGTATTCACTACGCAAACAGGAGAAATTTCTGTACATGTTACTGAATTTAAGGTGCTTTCTAAGTCACTACGTCCTCTACCAATCGTTAAACGCGATGATGAAGGTAATGTTTACGATGGATTTACCAATCCAGAATTGCGCTACCGCATGCGTTATGTAGATTTAACGGTAAACCCTGATTTTAAACAGATCTTTATCAAACGTAGCAAGGTGATTAACACCATGCGCAATTATTTTGATAACCAGGGTTGGATGGAAGTAGAAACGCCTATCCTACAGCCTATTCACGGCGGTGCTGCAGCGCGCCCTTTTGCCACACACCATAATACTTTAGATATGCCGCTTTATTTGCGTATTGCAAATGAACTTTATTTAAAAAGATTAATCGTGGCAGGTTTTGATGGTGTATATGAATTTGGTAAAATGTTCCGTAATGAAGGGATGGACCGTACGCATAACCCTGAATTTACTTCAATGGAAATTTACGTTGCCTATAAAGATTATATCTGGATGATGGCAATGGTTGAAGAATGTTTAGAAAAAGTAGCTATTGCAACAACTGGTGCAAGTGTAGTTAAAGTTGGTGCCAACGAAATTAATTTTGAAGGACCGTACGAAAAATTAACCATGTACGAGTCGATCCAAAAATATACCGGAATTGATGTTTCGGCGATGACAGAAGAAGAAATTGCGCAGACTTGTAAAGATTTAGGTATCGAAATTGATGATACAATGGGCCGCGGTAAATTAATTGATGAAATTTTCGGTGCTAAAGTTGAAGCAAATTTAATCCAGCCAACCTACATTACAGACTACCCGATCGAAATGACGCCACTTGCTAAAAAGCACCGTACCGCAGAAGGATTGGTAGAGCGTTTTGAGCTATTTGTTAATGGTAAAGAGATTGCGAATGCTTACTCAGAATTAAACGATCCTATTGACCAAAAAGAGCGTTTAGAAGACCAGTTAAAGTTAGCTGCACGCGGTGATGACGAGGCCATGGCAATGGATGATGATTTCGTACGTGCATTAGAGTATGGTATGCCGCCTACTTCAGGTTTAGGCATTGGTATTGATCGTTTGGTGATGTTAATGACTAACCAAAGTACCATTCAGGAAGTTTTATTCTTCCCGCAGATGCGCCCGGAGAAAAAGAAAATAGAAATGACACCTGAAGAAACAGAATTATATGCATTGGTTTCGGAAGGCGAACAATACCTGTTAACTGAAATAAAAGGGAAACTGGCCGATTGGAGTAATAAAAAATGGGATACAACCTTAAAAGCTTTAACAGGAAGAGGAATTTTAAAAGTTGCCAAAACAGACGAAGGCTTATTCTTATCTCATAAATAATCAATCTGAGACCCGAAAAACGGAATTCTGGATTTGATTTTAACAAAAACATAACATAAACTTAAAAGGCTTGCTAACAATTGTTTAGCAAGCCTTCTCTATATTTACAGCAATCGATAATTAAAATCATTGCGATATGAATACGTCAAGTTTAGAAATCAACGAAAGAGAATACTGCATTAAATTAAGCAAAGATGCTTTTGATTTAACGTTGGTACGTCAGTTAATAAAAAGAATCCAGGCCGAAGCTTTGTTCTTCTCAAGAGTACAAGCCGAAGAAGAAGATATCTTAAGCAAAAGAGCTCAAAGAGAAGAACTTGAAGGATTCGATTATTTAGGGGATAAATAGCAAGTTAACAGTTTGCAACTTTCAGTTGAGAGTTAATTGCAACAATTTTAAACAGTTAACCTGACTAATCCACCTCCAAAGTTCCTTCTACCGAATCATCCATTGTTTTTCCTGTAATTACCGACGCTGCCATCTTTAAAAATGCAACGGCAGTGCCGTGTTTGGTGTCCCAATAATATCCCTCTGAAGGGATAACCTTAATCAAGGTAATATCTGGATCGTCTTTCCCTCCCTGAAACCATGTTTTGATAAACGGGCTCCAAAGTTCGTCTATTTTAGCCTGATCCCTGCTGATTTCTGAAATTCCATAAATATTTACAAAACCCGAGTGCGCTCCAGCCTGAAACAATAAATGTGTAAAAGGATCAGTAGAAATCTCGTCATTTTTATGACTGTCTTTCATGCTCATAAACCAAATATTTCCCTCATCATCAACTTGCTGAATGGCCATTGGCCTTACCGATAAAGGTACGCCAGTCTTAATATTGGTACAGAAAAAACAGCTTTCGGCCTTTTCGGCTAGTGTTCTCAGTTTTTCGATGGCTTCTTTGCCGCCTAAATCTTTGATGTTATTTTCTTCCTGAGTATTGTTGGTACTCCCCTCTTGTGATGTTGCCATAGTATTAGATTTTATATAAACTACAATGGAAAATGGAGTTTAGTTTTAATTTTTTGGAGAAGAGCAAGTGACGAATGGCGTTAAGCGGAAAGCATAGCGTCTGATTTGTTGACGAAAAATTATGGAGTTTTAATCAAAGACAATATCTTTAATTAATGGATAATAAGAAACCTGTGCCATTTACTGCTGAAATTAAGATTATTGGTATCAATCCCTTTGTATTTGTACCGGAAGAAGCATTAAACTATGTTTTCCATCAAGCTGGGAAAGACAAAGGTCAACTTCCGATTACGATGAAAATTGATGGACATGAGTTTAAACAAACACTGGTAAAGTATGCAGGCGATTGGCGTTTGTACCTGAATACCCCTATGCGAAAAGCGGCAGGCAAAGATGTTGGAGATACTGCAAGCTTCGAAATTGAATTTGATGCTGAAGAACGGACAATAAGGATAAATCCTAAGTTGAAACAGGCTTTAGTAGAAAATAAACAAGCTAAGGATATATTTGACAGCCTTGCCCCCCATTTACAGAAGGAAATTATACGTTATATAGCCAACCTTAAAACGGAAGAATCGGTAAACCGCAATGTAAAAAAGGCTATTCAGTTTCTTTTGGGTAAAGAAAGGTTCATCGGCAGAGATGGAATTTAAAGAAAATAGCACCATAACTACAGCGGCGCCATCCTAAACCCGTTATTGATTATAGTACAAAGGTCAATTGTTAACTGTCCTTTGTACTATAATTTTGTTTTACAATAATCCGCGTTTTTTAAGCATTGGTTTAATATCAGGATTATGTCCCCTGAAATTAAAAAACATTTTGCCAAGATCTTCGGTATTTCCTTTTGACAGAATCATATCCCTAAAACGCTGACCATTTGCCCTGGTCAGTCCTCCATTCTCCTGAAACCACGAAAAGGCATCATTTTCAAGCATAGAAGTCCAGCTATAGGCGTAATAACCTGCGGCATAGCCATTACTCCAGATATGCAGAAAATAACTGGAGCGGTAACGTGGCGGCACATACGATAAATTTAGATTGGTTTTCTTTAAAGCTTCGGCTTCAAATTTGTCGACATCCTGCAATGGTGAACCCGGAGAAATCGTGTGCCACTGCATATCCAGATCGGCTGCTGCCAATGCTTCAGTAAAAATATACCCCTGGTTAAACGAACTCGCCTTTTTAATTTTATCTAACAAAGCCTGTGGCATCTGTGCTCCGGTTTGATAGTGAAGCGCATAATTCTTTAATATTTTTGGATCGGAAGCCCAATGTTCATTAAACTGTGAAGGAAATTCTACATAATCGCGGGCTACGTTTGCACCAGAAAGACTGGGATATTGCTGGTTGGCAAACAGACCATGTAAACCGTGTCCAAATTCATGAAACATGGTTGTAACATCATCAAAACTAATTAATGCTGGTTTTCCTGTTTCGGGTTTGGTGAAATTGCAAACATTATAAATAACTGGTATCGTGCCGAATAGCTTAGATTGGGGAACAAGGTTATCCATCCAGGCACCACCATCTTTATTATCACGCTTGTAGTAATCACAATAAAACAGACCTAGCTGTTTCCCATCTTTGTCTATCACATCAAAAACACGAACATCTTCCTGGTAAACAGGTAAATCTTTACGTTCTTTAAAAGTAATGCCGTAAAGTTGTGTTGCGGCATAAAAAACACCGTTGATGAGTACTTTATTTAACTCGAAATAGGGTTTAACTTCGTTTTCATCTAAATCGAATTTTGCTTTGCGAACTTGTTCAGCATAAAAGTCCCAATCCCAGGGGGCCAATTTAAAGCCACCTTTTTGCTGATCGATTATGGCTTGTATATCTGCCGCTTCACTTTTTGCCTTAGCGGTAGCAGCTGGAATAACCTTACTAAAAAAATCTTCAACTGCTTCGGGTGTTTTAGCCATCTGATTTTGCAATTTCCAAGCCGCATAATTTTTAAAGCCAAGCAATGCAGCCTGAGCAGAACGGATCTGTGCAATTCTTGAAATTATTTTACGGGTATCATTTGCATCACCTTTTTCTGCCCTGTTCCATGATTTGTTAAAAAGTTCTTCTCGCTTGGCACGATCGGTCATTGATTGCAATTCGGGCTGCTGGGTAGTATTTTTTAAACCTTTACCTGCTGCCTGTAACTGTGCGGTAAACTTTGCGCTTAAAGTAGCTTCTTCTTTGTTCAGCTCTTTAAGCTTGTCTTTGTCAGCATCAGATAGCTTTGCTCCTGCCAATTCAAATTTCTGGTAATAATACTCCAGTAAACGCAACGATTCGGCATCCAGTTTCAGCTGATCCTTCTGTTTGTAAAGGGTTGCTACCCGATTAAAAAGTTTGGTATTTAAATAAATGGCATCGGTGTTTGCAGTTAATTTAGGAGCTTCCTCTTCTTTAACCTTTTGCAATTCAGGATTGGTATTGGCACCTGTAAGTAGGTTAAAAACCACACTTGTCCGGTTCAGCAATTGTCCGCTTTTTTCGATGGCCAGAATGGTATTTTCAAAATCAGGTGCTTCAGTCTGATCAGCAATTTCCTGGATTTCGTTCATCTGCTGCTTCATTCCTTCTTCCAATGCGGGTTTAAAATCGCCATTTTTAATTTTGTCGAAGGCAGGAGCCTGAAAGGCAAGTTCGCTTGCTTTAAAAAAAGGATTTGCCGATGAAAAGCTTTCATTGCTTTCTTCAGCGTCCTTTTTGTTATTGCAAGCACCTAGAATGGCTAAGAAGGCCAGCATGGGTAAATAAGATACTTTTTTCATGAATATTTAAAAGTTAGATTATCCATAAAAATAGTAATTTATAAGCTGCAATTTTCAATAAACAAACTGAGCTGAAACAAAAAAGCCATTCCGGTTAAGAAATGGCTTTAAAATTTTATCTGTAACGAACTTGCTGCTGCTTGTCCATCATGCCCATCTGATCTTTCATTTGTTTAATCTGATCGGCCAGTAATTTATTTTTATCTGCTTTTTTCGCTTCGGCAAGATACATGGTCGCTTCGCGTTTGTTACGCTTAGCCATTGCAATGCCCGCTAAACTTAATTTTGCTAAAGCAATGTTATGATCCATCTGCATGCCCAATGCAAGCGATTTTTTGAAATACTTCTCACTTTGCATCGGTGCTGTTCTGCTTTCAATTAACCCGATCAATAAATTATAATAACCATGTTGAACTTTAATCAACTGCGTTTCGTAATTGGTAATCCGATCTAAAAACATTTTTGCTTTAGGCATGTTATCTTTTCTAAGAAACCATTGTGCTAAAAGCATGTTCTCGTTAAAGAAATAAGTTACCAGTACAATTATTCCCAATAAAATGGCAACAATACCCCATGGCCAAAAGCCGAAAATAAATAAAGCTACTGCGCCACCCAGTAAAGCAAACCCCGCAATTAATCTGATAATATTTGGCATAAATTTTATTCTAATTATTTTTTTTTGCAAATATCGTGTTTAAATGGCAGAAATTAGATTTTAAAACAATAATTTCATTAAAAATTTAAAAGTTCAAAAAAACCGTCTCTTAAATATGAAAATCCTATTATCCATCACTCTAATCGTACTTGCAATGAATGTTTCTGCACAAGAAGTTAATAAAAAAATCCACGATCAAGTCCACAATAAAGATATTCTGATTAACGCCTGTACACGTGAAGGAATTACCGCTTTTCCTGAGTTTAAAGAAATGTACGATCCACTTTACGCGGCATATATACCTGATGCAGCAACCATGATCGAACTGAAAACACTGGTTAAAAACGAAAAAATAAAAATTGTTTTAGGCACGTGGTGCGGCGACAGCAAAGCAAACGTACCGAACTTCTTTAAAATTTTAGACGCCTTACACTTTAAAGGGAAAAACGTAGAAATTATTGCAGTAGACGGAAATAAAAAAGCTGAAAACGGCATTCTAGATGGCCTGGATATTGTAAGGGTACCAACTTTTATTGTTCTTGATAAAAAAGGAAAAGAACTGGGGCGGATTATAGAAGGACCAAAAACAACACTCGAAGGTGATTTACTGGCGATATATAAGAAGAAATCTTAAACTTTTTTAGAAGATTTTGGTTCATAGTCTATTGGTTAATAGTTGATAATATAGCTACAGCTCATCATTCTAACAATTACCTATAAACTATCAAAAATATTACATAACACATCTTACAGCAAAAAACATGTCTGCAGCATTAGAACGAGGTTGGTTAACCGTTTTAGAAGAAGAATTTGAAAAAGACTACATGAAAAGCCTTAAGTCTTTTTTACAGGAGGAGAAAAACAATGGCGCAACGGTTTACCCAAAAGGCAGTGATATTTTCAACGCATTAAACACCACGCCATTTGACCAGGTAAAGGTTGTTATTTTAGGCCAAGACCCCTATCATGGTATTGGCCAGGCGCATGGTCTATCTTTTTCGGTACAACGCGGTGTAGCCATTCCGCCATCGTTAAAAAATATTTACAAGGAGTTAGAAACTGATATTGAAGGTTTTAAAACACCAAACCATGGACACTTAACACATTGGGCAGAACAAGGCGTATTGTTGTTAAATGCAACTTTAACTGTTCGTGCTTCGGAAGCAGGCTCGCATCAAAACCGTGGCTGGGAAATTTTCACTGATGAAATTATTAAGGCTTTATCTCAAAAACGCGAACATATCGTATTTCTTTTGTGGGGTAAATATGCACAACAAAAATCGGCTTTAATCGATCAGAAAAAACATTATGTACTTACGGCTGCCCATCCATCACCATTTTCGGCCTACAATGGCTTTTTTGGATCGAAACATTTCTCTAAAGCAAATCAGCTTTTAGTACAGAATAACTTAAGCCCTATCGACTGGAACTTACCAGCCTAATGAATACCTATTTTATCAGCGGTTTAGGTGCCGATAAAAGGATTTTTTCTAAGCTGAAGCTTAATGAAAATATCTATATGATTCATATAGACTGGATTACTCCGAATATAAATGAATCATTAGCTTCATATGCTCAACGACTAAGTAGCGTAATAGACTTAAGCCAACCATTTGCTTTGGTTGGTGTTTCTTTTGGCGGAATGATTGCTGTAGAAATTGCGAAATTATTAAACCCTACAACAACGATTATCATTTCGAGTACAATGTTGAGTGCTCATCTGCCTGCATTATACCGCTTTGCAGGGAAACTTGGACTGTTAAAATTTATTCCCGCCAGGCTCTTAAAATCATCGAATAAACTTACTCAGAATTACTATTTCGGCACACGCTCGAGCAGTGAAAAAACATTACTAAGCAGGATTATAAAAGACACAGATCCTCGTTTTCTAAAATGGGCAATTGGGAGTATTTTAAGCTGGAGCAACAAAATCAAACCTAAAAACATCTACCATATTCACGGCACCAACGATAAAATTTTATATTCAGAAATTGCTCAGCCAGATTTTATTATCGAAAACGGAACGCACTTTATGGTTTATCAAAATGCTGAAGAAGTCTCAGGAATTATTAATAGAGTAATATTGAATAACGAAATCGACTAACCTTCCTCGATACGTCACCCTGAATTAATTCAGGGTCTTAATAGCAAGAAAGATGCTGAAATAAATTCAGCATGACGCATCTATAAAATGACGGTATTATTCGGTTTAATACTCCAAAGGCACAATCGGTTCTTTCTTCGTGGTCGACATGATCATCATCGTTTGAAAAGTTTTAACCACAGAAATCTTACTGATTTTATCCATAATTAAACGTTCGTACGCTTTAATGTCTTTCACATAAACTTTTAACAGAAAATCAGCCTGACCGGTAACGTGGTGACATTCTGTGATTTCCTTTATTTGATTTACTTCATCCAAAAAGATCTGAATAGTGTTATTTTTATGAAAATCGAGTTGAATCTGAATAAAGGTTTTTATACCTAAACCCAGTTTTTCTTCATCTACCAAGGCATGATAACTTTTAATATATCCTGCCATTTCAAGCTTGCGCACACGTTCTAAAGTTGGTGCAGGTGATAAACCAATTTCTTGGGATAAAAGCAAGTTTGTAATTCTTCCATTCTCTTGAAGAATTCTTAAAATTTTAAAGTCAATTTTATCTAATTCAGATGCCATATGGTGTTAAAGGTATTTGAGAATACAAACATAACCAAATTATATTCTAAATTTTAACATAATTTATCATATAAATTTTAAATAAAAATTTTTAGATTTACCTAAAAATAAAATTAGATAAACATAAATGCAAAGTTACACAGAAGAGAACTATCTAAAGACTATTTATCACCTGGCAGAGAAAACAATAAACGTTCAAACCAATGCTATTGCAGAGCAAATGCAAACCAAACCGGCATCGGTTACCGACATGATCAAGAAATTAGCAGACAAAGGTTTAGTTGATTATATTAAATACCAGGGCGTTACTTTAACCGAAACAGGAAAAAATACAGCGATAGATATTGTACGTAAACATCGCTTATGGGAAGTTTTTTTGGTAGACAAATTAAACTTTAAGTGGGATGAGGTACATGATGTTGCTGAAGAGTTAGAGCATATTAAATCAATTGAGCTGATTGAAAGACTAGATGAGTTTTTAGGCTTTCCGAAAGCCGACCCTCATGGCGATCCCATTCCTGATAAAAACGGAAGATTTGCCAAAACCCAGTTTATTAAATTAATCGAACTAACAATAGGCGATCAAGGTACCATTACCGGTGTTACCCAGCATAGCTCGGCATTTTTAAAACATTTAGAAAAACTAGGCTTAACCTTAGGCAAAAAAATCCAGATCAGCGATGTGACCGATTTCGATGGTTCAGTAGAAATCCTGTTATCAGATAAACAAGTTAATATTAGTAGAGAAGTTGCAAAACATATTTTAATTAGCAGTAATGGCAAAAACTGAATCGTTAAGTGAAGTACATCAAAGTGTAAATACAGATAAAAGAAAAGGCTGGAGAAGAATTTTAGCTTTCATTGGTCCTGCCTATTTAATTAGTGTTGGTTACATGGATCCGGGCAACTGGGCAACCGATTTAGCTGGCGGTAGTAAATTTGGTTACCAATTAATTTGGGTTTTACTAATGTCGAACCTCATTGCGTTACTTTTACAATCGTTAAGTGCCCGTTTGGGGATAGTAAGAGGATTGGATTTAGCACAGGCATCTAAACAAGCTTATCCGCGTTGGGCCAATATTCCATTATTTGGCTTGGCACAAACCGCCATTATAGCCTGCGATTTAGCCGAAATTATCGGGATGGCGATTGGTTTACAGCTCCTTTTTGGATTGCCATTAATCTGGGGTATTTCCATTACTATTTTCGATACCATTTTACTACTCTTTTTACTCAATAAAGGTATGCGGGCCATGGAAGGCTTTATTGTTTCGATGGTTTTTATTGTTGGGATTTCCTTTCTGGTTGAAATGTTTATTGTAGAGCCCTCACTTAAAGAAGTAGCCAAGGGATTTGAGCCGTCTATACTAAATGGCGATGCACTTTATATTGCTATCGGGATTATTGGTGCCACTGTAATGCCGCATAACTTGTATCTACATTCATCTTTAGTACAAACCAGGAAGATTGAGCGTAGTAATAAGGGAATCAAGGAGGCCTTAAAATTTAACCTCATTGATACAACGGTTGCATTAAACCTTGCTTTTTTTGTTAACGCCGCCATACTGATTCTTGCAGCAGCTGCCTTTTATAAAAATGGATTGCACGAGGTGGCTGAAATTCAGGATGCACATAAACTACTTTCGAACATTTTTGGCAATGTTGCCCCAACCCTATTTGCCATAGCGTTAATCGCCGCCGGACAAAGCTCTACTGTTACCGGAACTTTAGCAGGACAGATTATTATGGAAGGCCACATTAACTTAAGGATTCAACCTTGGTTACGGCGTATGATTACACGTCTTTTGGCTATTATTCCTGCATTTTTCACTATATTACATTATGGCGAAAACGCACTTGGCGGCTTGTTGGTATTGAGTCAGGTGGTATTAAGCTTGCAATTGGGTTTTGCCATTATTCCATTAATTCATTTTACATCAGATAAAAAACTGATGAAAGATTTTGCAATTAAACCCTGGGTTAAGGTATTGGCATGGGCAAGTGCGCTAGCTATTATCGCATTGAATGTGAAACTTGTAATTGAAGAAATAAGTGGCTGGGCAAAAGAAGCCAACAACTGGTGGATTTATGTGATTGTAATACCGGCATTAATCCTGATCGTTTTACTCCTGCTTTATGTTTTCTTCCACCCGTTAATAGAAAAGAAAAGAAATGCTTCAAAACAGCTTGTACCACATGGGAATGCTTTGGATATTGGAAAAATAGACAAAATCAGTTATAAGAGGATTGGAATTGCTGTAGATTTCTCTAAAAACGATCGAAACACCATCCGGCATGCTTTAATTCAGGGTGGCAAAGATGCACACTATTACCTGATCCATATCGTAGAAACTGCTGCTGCCCGCTATCTTGGTAATGATGTAATGGACCATGAAACGCAGAGCGATGCTGCTAACCTGGAGAAATACAGGGCTAATCTGGAAGATCTTGGATATGATTCTACACCTTTTATCGGTTTTGGAAGTACCGGTAAAGCCATAGCTGATATCAGCAACAAAAATGAAATCGAACTATTAGTAATGGGTGCGCATGGTCATAAAGGCTTAAAAGATCTTATTTTCGGCACTACGGTTGATTCTGTACGGCATAAGGTAAATATTCCGGTTTTGATTATCCGGTAATTTTTTAGACCTGTCCTTTAGCTTAACTTACTTATTGTTAATATAATTAACCACAGATCAAAAGGATGAACACTGATATCAAAATCCGTGTTTATCTGTGGCAAAAAAATAAGATTATTTACCTACTACGGTCATTAGCTTTTTTACACCACCATCTCCCGATTGGTACATCAGTAGTTTACCAGCTGAAGAATATAAGTACATTGATGGGTATTGCTTTGGCAAAAAGGTTGGGATAAACATGCGTTTTTTATCCTGCAATACCAGTACATTGGGCTTGGTATTTAAACCCTTGGCATAAGAATTGAAAAACTGCGGAATGATATACCCCTCATCCATGGTAATCATGTAAATATTAATGTCTTTAAATTTGGCGTAATTGGCATTCAGATTTTTACTTTCCCGCTGACAATGCTCACAGGTACAATCAAATAAGATAAATAGATTCTTTTTTCCTTGTTTAATGTCATTATTTGAAAACGGTTTTCCATCCAGTTTGTAAAAGGTGAATTGTGGCAATAAAGTAGGTTGCTGTGCTTCTACCTGAAAAGTAACGGCTAACAATAAGATTAAAAGTAGGTTCCTGAATTTCATTTTTGAGATTTAAAGTCCAAACTTAAACGAATAAATACGAACATAATAATATATCCTTAGCTTTTACAAACAGATGAAAATTTTTATCCAAGAGAAGTCAAATATGCACATTGTTCAGAATCGTCACCCTGAATTTATTTTAGGGTCTATTTGTATGAAAGATGCTGAAATAAATTCAGCATGACGATCGCATTAAACACGAAATAAATTAAAACTAAATTATCACATCAATTTTTAGGATATTTGCAACCCGGCATGTATAATTTATACCATTGCTGAATATTACAACAACATATACTTTATTAAAATTTTGAAAAACGACATCCACATAAAGAATAAAAGAGCATATTTTGACTACAATCTTTTAGATAAATACGTAGCAGGGATTGCGCTTTTAGGGACTGAAATAAAAGCAATCAGACAAGGTAAAGCCAACATGACCGATGCATTTTGCATGTTTATTGGGGGGAACCTGTACGTGCGCAACCTTCACGTTTCGGAATACTCACACAGCTCTTTCTATCATCACGATATTAAACGCGACCGTGCCTTATTACTGCAGAAGAAAGAAATCAGAAAATTAAAGCTTAAAGGCGAAGAAAAAGGTTATACCATAGTTCCATTACGCATTTTCATCAACGAAAGAGGTTTCGCTAAAATAGAAATAGCACTGGCTCAAGGTAAAAAAGAATTCGACAAACGCGATAGCATTAAGGATAGAGATACCAAACGTGAGCTGGACAGAGCGATGAAGCGGTAGTTTAGTCAGCAGTCGTGGGCCCGAATTGACTAGGGACTGAAGACTTTAGACTAAAGACTAGTAACTACCACGCTTGGTCGCCCACTAAAGGAACAAACCTAAAAGTATCCAACACAATTTTTTCGTAGTCGGTTTCGCTTACGCGGATAACAGTAACCATTTTCTGGGTTTTCTCATCTCCTACCGGAATGACCAGAATGCCGCCTATTTTTAATTGTTTTAATAAAATTTCTGGAACCAGAGGAGCACCTGCAGTAACAATTATTTTGTCGTACGGCGCGTGGGCAGCAATTCCTTTCGAGCCATCGCCACAATAAAAAGTAGGTCGGTAGCCCATTCCGGGTAAAACCTGAATCGTTCTATTGTAGATATTTTCTTGTCTTTCGATGGTAAAAACGTTTGCCCCCAGTTCCATTAAAATACAGGTCTGGTAGCCTGAACCCGTTCCAATTTCGAGTACCTTATCTCCTTTTTTAATGTGCAACAGCTCACTTTGGTAAGCAACGGTGTAAGGCTGGGATATAGTTTGCCCATCACCTATTGGAAAAGCAATATCTTTGTAGGCTTGGTTCCAAAAAGTTTCATCAAAAAAGAAATGCCGTGGAACTTTACCTATGGCTGTTAACACATTTTGATCTTCAATTCCGCGAGATTTTAACAACTCAACCAGTTTTTTTCTCGCTCCACGTTCTCGGTAATTATCAACAAATTTATACGCCATGAGATTCAAAATTAGCGTTTCTTAAACGGGGAAACAAGATAAAGAAATCCACATTACCGTAAGTAACACTAAATCAAAACTTAAATTAGTAATTAATACGGATCTACATCAATTTGCGTAAAAACGCCTTTAAATTCTTTGGTAGCATTAAATTGGGTCAGGGTTTCTCTTAATGCATCTTTAACTTTTTGAATGGCAGTATGCTTATCAGCCTTGATAATGATCTGTTTGATATAAAGATTCCGTACACGACTTACTAAAGGTTGCTCGGGACCTAAAACCCGTTTACCAAATTTCCCTTTAAGGATATTGGCCAGCGTGAATGCCGCGTGATCTAATACATGAGAATCTTTATGTTTTACATACAAGAATATCATTCTGGAAAAAGGAGGATAAAGAAATTTCTCACGCTCAACAATTTCGTCGTTGTACATACCTTCATAATCGTTGTTCACCACCTGCTTGATAATACGGTTTTCGGCATCGTAAGTCTGGATACAGACATTACCCTGATCGGCCCTTCTACCTGCCCTACCCGCAACCTGTGCCAACAACTGGAAACTCCTTTCGTAAGCACGAAAATCGGGGTAACCTAAAAGCGTATCGGCATTAATTACACCAATAAGGTTCAGGTTATCGAAGTCCAATCCTTTAGCCACCATTTGTGTGCCGATTAAAATATCGGTTTTCTTCTCTTGAAAGTCGTTTAATATCTGTTGGAGCCCATTTTTTGTCCTTGTACTGTCCATGTCCAACCGGGCAATGGTAACTTCCGGGTAAAGTAACCTGAGTTCCTCTTCAATCCGCTCGGTACCAAATCCTTTTTGCTCCACATGCACCGAACCGCAGGCCGGACAGATATTTACGCTACTTTGCTGATAGCCACAATAATGGCAATGTAATTTGCCGCTGCTTTTATGATAGGTTAAACTTACATCGCAGTTTACACATTTTGGAGTATAACCGCAGGTAGCACAGATTAAAATGGTGGCATAGCCCCTTCTGTTCTGAAATAACACAATCTGTTCGTTTTTAGAAAGCGCCAGGTCGATATCTTTGATCAATACACTCGAAAAATACGAGCTCATTGTTTTTTTCTTCGTTTCTTCCGAAATACTTACCACCTGCTGGTTTGGAAGCTGGACACCGCCGAAGCGCTCTTTCATTTCTACAAGTCCATATTTACCCTGTAAGGCATTATAATAACTCTCTAAAGATGGTGTAGCCGAACCTAAAACAACCTTGGCCTGATGCAGATAACCAAGGTAAATGGCTGCATCCCTGGCCTGGTAACGTGGTGCAGGATCGTATTGTTTGTAAGATGGTTCGTGTTCCTCATCAACCACAATTAATTTTAAATCCTGAAAAGGAAGAAAAACGGCTGAGCGAGCACCAAGGATTACCTTATAAGCACCGGTTCTTACTTTATTCCAGATTTCTACCCTTTCGCTATTGTTGAATTTAGAGTGGTATACCCCTATTGAATTACCAAAATAGCGCTTAATACGTTCTACAATCTGTGTCGTTAAAGCAATTTCGGGCAACAAGAACAATACCTGACCATCTGTATTTTGAATGATTTTTTCAATCAGCTTGATATAAACCTGTGTTTTTCCAGATGCGGTAACACCATGTAGCAAAACCACTTCTTTTTCTTCAAAATATCGGTTAATCTGGCCTAATGCTTTCTGCTGTCCTTCGTTCAGTTCGAAATTCACACTGAATTCTTCATCGTGCGCGGCCAGGCGACTAACCGGCCTTTTCATCACCACAAAAATATCTTTGTCGGTTAAAGCTTTTAATGCCGCTGGTCCACAATTACTTTCCTCTAAAAGCTGTTCTTTAGAGATCGGCAGATTTGATTTTTGTAATTTCAGGTAAGCCAGTAAAGCGTCTAATTGTTTAGGTGCCCTATCCAAAACATTAAAAAGCTGTTTCAGATTTTCTTCATCGCTATAAAAATCATTTAAAATGATGAACGATTTAAGCAAAGGTTTATATTTCTGAACCACTTCTTCTGCTACCAGAATTAATTCTTTATCGAGCAAATGATTGATAATCGGATATACGGTTTTCTGCCCAAGGAGCTTCGAAACATCATTAACAGTAAGTTTCTGCTGCTGTTTCAGTGCATTGATAATGATTTCTTCCTTATCGGTAAGTTCGGTATCTTCATTGTAATCTTCGCGAAGAATCAAGATCGTTTCGCTGGCCAGCTTTAAACTTGCAGGCAAAGCAGCTGCCATTACATCCCCTTCATTGCACATGTAATAATTGGTCATCCATGTCCAGAATTTAAGCTGCATGGGTGTAATTACAGGCTCAGCATCTACTACATCGATAATATATTTTGCCTCATAAACCGTTGGTGGTACGGTGCTGATGCCGCTAATTAAAGCGGTATAAATTTTATGCTTTCCAAACTGAACAACCACCCGTTTTCCGACGGCAACCTGATCGTTTAAATCGAAAGGTACCCGATAAGTATAGTTTTTCGCCAAAGATAATGGCAAAATAACTTCAACAAAAAGTGTTTCTCTTTCTGCAAAAATATCGTTTTCGAAAGTATTCATTATTTATCTTTAAATGCCGCAAAAAAGAGCATTATCCATCCCAATACAAATAAAAGCCCACCAATTGGCGTTATTGGGCCAATAAATTCAGTAAATCCTAAATGCGATATGCTTCGGGTAGCCAATAAATATAACGACCCTGAAAAAAGGATGATTCCAAATGTGAAGCAGAAATAAGCAATGTTAATGAGCTTGTTTCTATAACGTGCAAAGGTAGAAAGGTACAATAGTGCAAATGTATGATAGAACTGATAATCAACACCTTTTTGCCAAATTTCTAATGATGGTCCATCAATTAGGGCCTTTAGGCCATGAGCACCAAATGCGCCCAGCAAAACAGCAACAGCACCAAAAAAAGAAGCGGTAAGGATTATTCGTTTATTCATAGTTATTTGCTAGTAGCAATCGCTAAATTAATAAATTGACAAAGAACTTCTCACTAATCAATGTAATAAATTAAATTTGTTGCACAGCAGATGAAAAAAATCGTAATTCTAACAAGTGCATTATTTTTAGGTGTAGCCTTTATGGCCTACGTCTATTTTTCGAAATTGGGAATTGATAATGATGCGAAAGACCTGGCGCTGCAATCGGCAACCAATAATGCCGCATTGGTATTTTCTTTTCAGAACGATAAAGGTTTTTACGATATCATTGAAGGGCAACAGCTTATACAACAGGTTTTAGGGAAGGATAAAATGAACCTGTTAAAACAGCTAAAAACAAGTATCATCGACGATAATGTACTAAACAGATACCTAAAAGATCAGCAAGTTTATATTAGTGTACTGCCCGACTCGAATAAAACCCTGAACTTCTTAATCACCGTACAGATACAACGTGATAATGACATCAAAAAATTCTACGAACAGTTAAAATTAAAAAAAGCGATCAGCGAAAACGCTAAAGACCTGTACACAGTGAAGCTCAATGACAGCTTATCGGTTTATTTAGGTGTTCATGACCAGGTATTAACAGCTTCAACATCGCTCAAACTGATCAATGATGCCAATGTACGTTTAACAGAAAATCCCTTTACCGAATATATTAAGGAGAATAACCGTCAAATTAAAAATGTGCTCACCCATGTTTATATCAATTTTAACCAGGCGCCCTTATTGCTCAAAAATATTATCGCAGGTAATATTAATGGAGAAATTGCAATTTTTAATAAACAGAACAGTTTTGCCGTACTTAATTATAATTTTAGCAAAGAAAAAATTCTTTTCAGCGGAAATACAGAGTTAAAAGATCAGTATAACTACCTTAAACTATTCGAAAACATTGCTGCTCAAAATACATCTATCCAAAACATCCTGCCTGATAATACAGCAAACTATGCACTTTATGCTTATGATGATTATGGCAAATGGCTTAAAAAATTAAATAGCTGGCAGGAACAGACGAAAATACTTTCAAAAAATAATGCGGTAATAAAAAAGGTAAAAGACGAATACAGAATAGATTTAAATTCGATTTTTACCACTTACACGAAGAATCAATTTATTCTTTTTCAATTAAGCACCAGCGAAAAACTAGGTGCAATTTCATTATCAAATGGGGAAAAAGTAAAACAGTTGTTGCTTGATGTAAGTGCAGATTACAATGAAGATATTAAGCTGTTTAAATCAGCCGATATCCTGTATAGTTACTTTGGCGAACCATTTAAAAAATTCGGCAGGCCATATTATACCATTGTAGATAATAATTTGGTTGTGGCCAATAATGCGAGTACAGTTCAATCATTTTTAAATGATTACAAGCATAACAGGCTCTTAATACAGACCCCACAATATTTAGATGCAGTAAACCAGATTTCAACTACTTCGAATGTGAGTTATTACATCAACACCAAAAATTCGGCAGATATTTTCAGGAACAACATTCAGCTTCCATTTTATAAACATTTGAGGGGCGATAGCGGTTTAAAAAGTTTCGATACTTTTTATTATCAGATGAGTGCAGATAAAAACAAGTTTATCACTAACTTGCTTTTAAACAAATATTTAAAGCCAGAAATACCAGATTCGTTAAGTAACCGTTAATAAGGAAACAAGCCCAGAAAAACTATTTTACATGAAGAAACTTTTACTTGCGTTACTGGCATTAGCCAGCTTCGGGGTTGCAAATGCACAACAATATGCACTTTTTGGCACCAAAACGATGTTTGATGCTTTCGAAAACCCATCTCAAAAATCTTTCACCCTCGATTCATCGCGAAAATTCTCTTCCAATTTCTTTCTGCCCTACTTTGGTACAAATGCCATTAATAAGGGAAGCTCTAAGTTTGCCATAAGAAAATTAACACAGGAAGGTGTTTTTGATACAAGAAGTTTACTGATTGGTACTGGAGAAGTGAATCATTTTTTCGAAAACAGCAATATTTATGTAGCAGCATTCAGACTATTCAAATCTTATAAGTATCAAAAAGAAATGGGGTTTTCTTGGCAGATCAGATCTGATGCACATATCGATTATACAAATGAAAGCCTTGCTATTTTCGATTCTTTTGAAAGATTTAACAAAGGACAGCAATATACCGGAATATTCGATACCAAAGGTTACGAACAAAGTTACCATCAGTTTAGCTTTACCTATAGGGAAAACTGGAACAAGAGGCTCGCTTTTGGGCTAAAAGCAAGTATACTGAGCGGGATATTATACAACAAACTCGATATATCTGATTCTTATTTATACATAGATCCAGGCGCTTCTGCATTATTGATCGGGCTGAATGGTACCTACTCGAGCAATTTCTCTGATTTTAACGAGATAAACAAGAAAAACTTCTTTCCCAACTTTAAAAATCCTGGTTTATCATTAAGTTTTGGAACGAATTACACCACTAAAAAAGGTCTGTTTTTGATGGCCAATATTAAAGATTTAGGTTTTATCTGGTGGCGGAGCAACACACAGCGCACTACTATAGATCAATCTAAAGTGATTGAAAATTTAGAGGACCAATCTAATACCAACCAGGAAATAAAGGACATTTTTCTGCTTTCAGAGCAGAGTAAAAAATTTTTAGCACCTACAAATGCCAAACTGGATGTCTACCTATCTAAACGGTATGGATTTTACAAACCAGGATTAGCCGTTTCGAAAAACCTGTTTTATAAAGGTGGAGATATTGCTTTTGTGAATACTTTCATCGTCAACGATTTTTCTGGCAGTGTTATCCCGTTGTATAACTTAAATGGTGTTTTCATGGTCGGGTTGCAAGGGAAATACCAGACGCCAAATTTCGAGTTGTTTATGGGTACCGATAATTTAGTGGCTACCAGTTTCCAAACTTATGGACTAATTAAAAAAGATGCTACTGTAGGCAGTGGCCCCAATGGCGCTTCTTTTTATATGGGTGTGGGCATTAAATTCGGCAACGTGGTTAACCATCCGCAGTTTGCCGATGTAATACCCGGCATAAATGATAATGAAGGTGGGAGTTTCTTTAAAAGTTTGTTTTCGATCTTTAAAAGAAAATAAATGGTTTAACCCTGTGCTTGTTGTTTTTTAGATTGCGTAACGACAAAATCTTTCAGGTAAAAAGGTTCAAAATAAGCTACATCTTCAAATTTACTGTTGCTGAAAGCTTCGTTAGCTAACCACGACATGTATGTTGCAGCATTAAAATTGGCCTCATCAAACTTTGCATTTTGGTGTGTTAAAACTTCAGCACACTTAGCTGCTCCATCACCTAAAAAAGTAACGGTTTGCTGCGTGAGATAATCAGTAAAACTTGTTTCATCAATAATTTTTGCCTCAGTTGACGTGATGACGTTTAAAGAACGGTCGAAAATTGAGGTATAAACCTCCATTCTACGGGCATCGATCATTGGACAGATTAGACCTGAATAATCAGGGTTTTCCATTAAGTAACCAGCAGCCATCATTTCTAGCGTTTCAATAGCGATTAATGGCTTATCCAATGCATAACAAAGGCCTTTAGCTGTAGAAACGCCAATCCTTAATCCTGTATAAGACCCTGGCCCTTTACTTACCGCAACAGCATCCAATTCCTGATAACTTACACCTGCCGTTTTAAGCACCTCATCAATAAACAGGGTTAAATTAGCAGCATGCAGGTTTTGTCCTTTTTCTTCTTTAAATGAAATCGTTTCGCCGTTGATAGATAGTGCTACCGAACAAATTGCAGTAGCAGTTTCTATTTGAAGTATTTTAGCCATTACGCAAAGATATTAAAAAATGGATGTAGTCGGAAGTCCGATGTCAGAGGTCTGAAGTTAATTTAATTTAGCGTTTGAAGTCAATTAACCGTTTAACCAGTTTGGCGTTTGGAGTCAATAACCGATTTAAGCAATTACTGGGGCAATTATCCCTCGTGGCATGTCATCCAGAGCGTAGTCGAAGGATCTTTATAATTGAAATGAAATAGATTTCTCTCCCGAACGTTCGGGACTACGCTACAGTCGAAATGACGGCCGCGTTAACCAATAATCAAATGACTAATGAATCAATAACCAATGAGCGATGGCAACAAATGAACTAATGACCAGTGAACTAATGAACCTCGCTACGGAACAGGATCGTGACCATGTTTGCCCCATGGATGACAGCGGCCAATGCGTTTCAGCGCCAGCCAGCCACCTTTAAATGGCCCGTGCTTTTTAATGGCTTCTACCCCATACTGCGAGCAAGTTGGCGTAAACCTGCAATTTGCGCCCAGCATTGGCGAAATGGCATATTGATACACCTTGATTAAACCTAAAAAAAACCATCCGAAAATTTTATTGATGAATTTCATTTGGCTGGATTAAATTTTGAAAGCGTTTAAAAGTAGCAATCAGTTTTTTCTCGATAAAGGCAAAATCATATTTTTCTTTACCTACGAACTGAATAGAAATCAAAAGCAATCCCCTATCGGTAGGTAAAGGCATGTATAATTTATCTTGTTTATTTAGGCGATAAGCTTCGCGTATGCGGCGCTTGAGCAGATTGCGATCTACTGCCCGTTTATATCTTTTTTTAGGAACGTTGATTACCACCTGTGCTTGCACATCAGCTGGTTGATCGACAAAAAGATAAGAAATCCGGAAGGGGTATAATAAAAAAGAAGAACCGTTTTTAAACAACAGGTCTAAATGTTTCCTGCTGCATAACCGTTCTTCTTTCCTGAATGTGTACATATATTTTTGATTGATAACTGCAGATTTTGATCTGCCGATCCCGAATTAACGGAAAAGCAATCAAAAATTATGCTTTATGCTTGCGTTCGTCAGAAACTGTTAATCTTTTTCTTCCTTTAGCACGACGTGATGCTAATACTCGTCTGCCGTTAGCTGTTGCCATTCTTTCGCGGAAGCCGTGTTTGTTTCTTCTCTTTCTTTGCGAAGGTTGGTATGTTCTTTTCATGACTGTATATTATCTATTGTAAAATTAAGAGGTGCAAATATAAAGCGATTTCTCTACAAATGCAAGAGTGATTAATTATTATTTTTTCTATTTAATGCAAATGTAAAAAATCTTTTGAAAAAATGGGCTAATGTTCTCATTTTAGACGATTACCTGCGTTATTTATTTCATCAAACGTTCCTACGGAACGAAAATATGCATATTGCATTTTTTCTACCAATGATTCGTTCTATAGGAACGAAATAAGGAACCCTGACAATATCTCTTGTTATTGGTATTAGGCGCTAGAAGGGAACAGGCCAATAATAACAGCAGCGACCACCGTAAAACAAACCTGATTGCAGTGATCCCGATTCTTCATCGGGAGTAACGGAAAGCAGGACTAACCATAACTTTAGCAGTTGATTGCTTTCCAAATAATCAGCCTAAAGCCCTAAAGCCGCCTTCAGCTTTACATAACCAGTTTTACTCACCGGCAACCAGATATCAGATTTTAACAGCACCACATAACTATCCTTCTCTTTTAGCTCTATTTTGGTTACCTGGGCCAGGTTAATGATATAAGACCTGTGTATACGGATAAACTGGCTCACATCGAGCGTTTGTTCGAAATAAGCCATGGTTTTGTTCTTATAGAAAGCACCATCAACTGTACTTAATTTCACATAATCATCATCAGCCTCTAAATAGTTGATATCAGCAACAGGAATAATCTTAATTACACCGTCTTTTTTAACCACTACCCTATTATTTTGCGCCGGACTTAAAGCTGCTGCATCCAAAACAGCCTCCGTATTTTCGGTTTGATTTAATTTGTTAGGCAGTTTTTTAATGGCCGCATCGAAGCGCGATTTATCGATGGGTTTAAGCAGATAATCTACTGCATTAACCTCAAAAGCTTTAATGGCATATTCATCAAAAGCTGTAGTAAAAATCACCGCAGGTTTATCTTCAACCAGCTCGAGCATTTCGAAACCGCTTATTTTAGGCATTTGGATATCCAGAAAAATTAAATCAGGCTTATGCATGGTAATGGCTTTTAAGCCTTCGAACCCATCACCACATTCGGCTACAATCTCTATTTCTGCATGATCTGAAAGGTAATATTTTACAATATCTCTTGCTAAAGGCTCATCGTCAATTAGTATTGTTCTGATCATTTTTTTGTGGAATTTTTAGGGTGGTAATATATAAATTATTTGCCTCAATATCGGTTTGTAGCAGATGGGTATTCGCAAATAACAGATATAACCTGCGTTTAATCGCACTTAAACCAAATCCTGTTCCTCCGGCAGCCTTCATTTCTGGGTCGAAAGGATTTTGTACACGTAATTGCAAAATATTATATTCAACGGTAACATCTATCTTGATGGTAATGCCTGCGGAAGTATTATAAAGTCCGAATTTAATAGCATTTTCTACAATGGGCTGCAATAAGGTGCCTGGCAAACAAAGGTTTAAAGTATCTTCTGCCACATTAACTTCGATATTTAACCTGTGGCTAAACCTCACCTTCTCAATATCAAGATACAATTGGATGTACTCCATTTCTTCTTCTACCGAAACCCACAATTCATCATCACGTTTTAATGTACCACGAAGAAAAGAAGCTAATTTCATAATCATTACACCTGCCTCTTTCGGATTAACCATCGTAAGTGCAAATACCGAGTTTAAGCTATTGAAAAGAAAATGTGGCTGTAATTGGTGCCTTAACTTATTTAACTCAGCCTCTTTGGCTAAACTTTTAGCTGCCGATAGTCTTTCGTGTGTTTCTGATTGTTCTTCTAATCTATACCATAAAATATTAGCTAAAGCACACCAGGCCAAACACATGAAAGAAATTAAACCTCTGAAGGCAAAAGAGAAATTGTAAAAATCCTTGTACTCTTTATAATCTGAAAAAATATAAAGCACCACATATTTTGATGCAAAAATAATCACAAAAGTAAGCGCAAGCGTGATGATCAGTACGTACAGTATCCGCTCATTTTTTGGCTGGTAATACCCAAGCATGTTGCTGATACCAATGCAGGCCAAAGCCAATAAAAAATTATTGGTTAAGCTGTCGGTTATTGATATCCACCAAGAAAAATTAACTACATAATGTAATCCTGCACCACACAACACAGTCCACACTATTGCAATAGTGAACGATATTTTCTGTATTTGCGGAACAGATAAAGGTCTAGTTGTCAAAATGGTTTTGATTAGTTAATGATTTATTGCGGTGCGCTAGCTTTTCCAGGTATTGTGTAACCGATTTTGGTTCAACAATTCTGGAACTTACTTCTACACCATCAGCAAGTTCTTCTACTGCCGATATCCCACCTACACCTATAAACTTCCATACTACTTTATCGCCGTTACAATTATTAAAAGAAGGGTTAAAATGTACAGCATTCAATTTCGCTTTGTCTAAAGCCTGCGCAATCCCATCTGCCTGGATTAAACGCGTTTGTTCATTAAATTGGGGCGTATGTTTTCCCTCACCACAAATTACCTGATAGATACAATTTACTGCAAACCATTTCATAGGCGATGTTTTATAATAAATGTTTAGAAACTTTTAATTTCGATCCCTCCAAATAAAGCCGTCCCATCTAAAATCAATGTTTTTTTCATCTCTGCTACCGGCATTACATGCGATCTTTTATCTTCAACGCTACCAAATAATGCCGTTACGTTCGATTTTATTGCCCAGTTTTGTGGTACAATTAATTTAATTCCTCCAAAAACTGCTGTTACATCAAGCGATACTGTATCAGGAAAATCAGCCTGAGTCATTACAATATCTGCTCCGCCAAATACAGCTGTAATATCGCCCCCTTGAAAGTTTTTAGAGTAAACCGTTTGGTTACTTCCTCCAAAAACGGCCATTACTTCAATAACATCATTATTATTTACAGTCTTTTTATCGGCAGCTTCGTTAAAATCAAAATCGGCTTTATTCTTATCCTTACGTTTTTTTCTAAAAGCCTGGGTATCCTTTGGCCTGAAGATTAAAAACCCGCCTACTATAACCAAACCAATACCTAAAGCATATTTAGATAAATCAAGATCTAACCCAGGTATATTATCTAATGTATTGTAAGCACCAATCAAAATCAGGATCAGCCAGGCTATTCCTTTAAAGTTACGACGAACGCCGATAAATACACCAAGTGCAATTAAAAAATTAGACCAGCTGAATATCCATCTTGGAATATTTAATCCCATATTATTCAATAGAAATGCAAATCCGATGATGACTATGATGAAACCACTCCAAACCCTTCCTGAGTTTTTAATGTGGTTGTTATCGTTTTTATTAAGATTATCCATGTGTGTTCATATTTAATAACCCAAAAGTATTGATAAGCACCCGATCATAATAGATCTGGCTTGCAGGAACTCGATAAAAGGCGGTAAGTGCCCTTATTTTATCGGTGAAAATTATTTTGTTATTTTGATGGCATGAAATTTCCCCTATTAATGTTTGTTTTTACTATTTCTACTAGCTTATACGCACAGGAAATAAGTAGCCATTACAAGATTTACGATGTAAAAAAACAGAAATCCATATCAATAGACGACATTGTTGCTGATATGGACCAGGCAGATGTTTTATTCTTTGGCGAAGACCACAACGATTCTATAGGTCATTATCTGGAAGCGGAGCTCTTTAGAAAACTCAATTCAAAATATCCATTAAAAACGGCACTGTCTTTAGAAATGTTCCATACCGATGTACAACCTGAGTTAGACGAATATTTAGCAGGATTAATTTCAGAAAAAAACTTTGTTAAAGAAGGCAGAGCCTGGGGTAATTACAAAGATTACAAACCTTTAATAGAATACGCCAAACAAAACAAGTTAAAAGTTATTGCCTCAAATGCAGCGACGCGCTACAGCAATGCCGTTACCATGGGAGGGCTTAAAGTTTTAAAAAATTTCCCAAATACATCATTCAATTTTTTACCACCCTTACCTATCGATACTGCTCAGGGGAGGTATTATGAAAAATTCACAGAAACTTTAGGTGGCCACAGCATGGGTTCAATGAAAATTTACCAGACACAAAATTTATGGGACGCAACCATGGCATGGTCTATAAATAAGTTTGTTAAGGCAAACAGGGGCTTTAAGGTTTTACAGCTTAACGGACGTTTCCATAGCGATGAAAAACTGGGAACATTAGCGAAACTGGCTCAGGCTAATCCAAAATTAAAAATCCTGAACATTTCATCATTTTCTGATGAAAGTTTTACGAATCCAGATTGGCAGCAATTTAAAAAACTCGGTGATTACATCATTATAACCGATCCAAGTGTAAAAAGAAGTTATTAAACCAAAAAAGCCGCCCCGTTATAAAATCGGGACGGCTTTTATATATTATGCTTTTGTTTTTAACAAATCTCTGATTTCGGCTAAAAGCACTTCTTCTTTTGTAGGTACGGGAGGAGCTGAAGGCGCAGCTTCTTCTTTCTTTTTTAAATTATTGGCACCTTTAATAATAAGGAAAAGAACAAATGCAACAATGATAAAAGTGATTACCTGCGAAAGGAAATTCCCATATTTTATCGCGGTACCTGCAATGGTAAGTTTGCTTAAGTCTTCCAATCCTGCAGCTTTTAGTGCCGGACCCAAAACCGCTGGAGTTATTATATCTTCAACCAAAGAGCTAACAATTTTGCCAAATGCGGCACCAATGATTACACCCACAGCTAAATCGAGTACATTTCCCTTAACTGCAAATTCTTTAAATTCTTTTATAATGCCCATATTTCATTAAGTTTTAGTTTTTATTACTAAAGTAGCAAACATTAAACTCAATACAAATGTTTATGAAATAATTTTAAAACCAAACATATCGATAGCATTTAAGTCAATTCAGCAGAATATCTGAAATCTATTGTTTATTTTTGCCCCATTCTTTTATATTTACTATGCTAAAGCAACACTTACAACAAAAATTATTACAAAAGTTATCACCGCAACAAATACAGTTTATTAAACTGTTGCAGGTGCCAACCGTTGCTTTAGATACCCGTGTAAAAGAAGAACTTGAAGAAAACCCGGCGCTTGAAGACCCAAGCTTAATGACTCAGGATGAGCCAAAGAGCGAATATGATGATTTGAATGACGGGCCTGAAGATTACGAACAATCATCAGAAGATACCAGCATGGATGAATTTAATGTAGATGATTATTTACAGGACGATTCTACCAACGATTATAGTACCAACTACAACAATGGTGATGACGATGAGGAGAAAAAAGAAACTCCAATTGCCATTGAAAGTACTTTTTTTGAAAGTTTACAGGAACAATTAGATCTTATTCCCCTATCCGATCAGGATTTTATTATCGGCAAACAGATTATCGGTAGTTTAGATGATGATGGTTATTTACGCCGTCCGCTGGGCTCCATGATTGATGACCTTGCCTTTTCTCAGAATGTTATGGTTGAGGAAGAGGATGTATTGGAAATGTTAAAACTGATCCAAAGCTTCGATCCTCCAGGTATTGGCGCAAGAGACCTGAAAGAATGTTTACTGATCCAGTTAAAAAGGAAAGACCCGAACAATCCGATTATAGTTAAAGCAATGAATGTTGTAGAAAACTATCTGGATGAGTTTACGCGTAAACATTACGATAAATTAGAAAAAAGTTTAGGTTTAGACAGTGAAGAACTTAAAGAGGTTGTAAACGAAATTTTGCGTTTAAACCCGAAACCAGGTGATGCCAATCAGGTTACCACCAAACAAATGCAGATTATTCCTGATTTTCATATCAGTAATAATGATGGCGTATTAATATTGACGCTAAATTCGAAAAATGCCCCAGAATTAAAGGTAAGCAGATCTTATCAGGAAATGTTTGAGCATTACGACAAGGCGTCGTCGAAAGATAAAAAACTGAAAGAAGCTGTTCAGTTTGTGAAGCAAAAATTAGATTCTGCACGATGGTTTATCGATGCGATTAAACAAAGACAACAGACTTTGTTAAAAACGATGAATGCCATTATGCATTATCAATATGAATATTTTTTAACAGCCGATGAGCGTAAAATGCGCCCAATGATCTTAAAAGATATTGCCGATAAAATTGATATGGATATTTCAACCGTATCGAGGGTGGCAAACTCTAAATATGTGCAGACCGAATTTGGCACTTTCTTGTTAAAATCTTTCTTCTCAGAGGCTATCCAAACCGAAAACGGTGAAGAAGTTTCGAATAAAGAGGTTAAAAAAATACTGGAAGACTGCATTGGCAACGAAGATAAACGCAAACCTTTAGCAGATGAAAAATTAACCGAAATTTTAAAAGAAAGAGGTTATAACATTGCCAGAAGAACTGTTGCGAAATATCGTGAGCAAATGAATATTCCGGTAGCCAGACTCAGGAAAGAGCTTTAGATCAGTTGGCAGTTTTCAGCTATTGGTTTTCAGTCAGCAATAAATTATCAATTACCAAATAGAAGCTTTCTATTATTGTGACTGGGAAATTAGCAGTCTAATGTGCTTGGCAGCTTCAGTCCCGCTTTCCATTCCAAGTCCATCCCGATGAATTGGGATTCCTCGCTTACGGGCTTTCCATTAAAATTGGGTTAAGCACAAAGTTTCTGCACCCTGCAACCTCAAAAATGAAAAACTGCCTTGGTCATTTAGCCCCGGCCCCGGCTGAAGCATTACCCTGCAGCAACGAGGTACGAGGAAGCGAAGCGTAAAAGCGAAAGACGGGAGGAAACTTCCTGTTCTATACAGGTTTTGCGCTCCGATCTATAAATCACACACCTATATAAATCTGAATACCAGAATATTACCACATTTTAATATACGATGGCACCCTATAGATATTATTCAGCAATAGGCCCAATACAATTTCATGACTGCCATTACTTACCTGATTTAACTCTGATGTTGTAAAATCGTAAGAGTAGGTTAAGTTAACCATCTTACCGATGTTAAAGCCAGCCATTGCCGCAAACGAATCATCTTTGCGGTAACTGCCGCCCAACCATATTTTGTCTTTAAAAGCCAGTTTCAGGTTTACATCAACAGAAACCGGGGCAGGTGATACATACTTTACCATTACCGATGGTACAGCGGCAATTTCATCATCTAAGAAAAACTTATATCCTGCCGTAGCAAAATAATGTGGGGCTTCTTTACCCAGATTATAGCTGTTATCACCAGTGAAACTTAATTTCTGAGGTAAAATCTGCTGTACGGATAAACCTGCAAACATCCTGGCGCCATATAACCACAAACCGATGCTTAAATCGGGTTTCACCTGATTAATCAATGCCCTGTTCATAATCGGATCTATCGGCGTATCGAAAGTAAGCGCATTAACATCTAAAGAAATACTCGAAATACCTGCAGCAACACCTGCCGAAAGATTAAAATTATTACTTAGCTGTAAATGATAGGCATAGGTAACATTCGCATCCAGTCTTTTAATCGGACCAGTTTTATCTAAAACAGCAGTTACCCCCATTCCATGATGCGATGGCGACGACATGTAGTTTTGCATATAATTACGGTCCATCGGATTACCTGTTTGCTCAGGGAAAGAGGTTAGTGCATTACTCCACAGTTGATTATCGCCCAAGGCCCAATGTGCCGATACAAATGAAGTTTGAGGCGCATCGGTAATACCTGACCATTGTTTACGGTAACCAGCTTTAAAATCGAGATAATTTTCAATCCCTGAGAGCGCTGGATTTAGCAGATATTGATTAAAAATGTATTGCGTATACTGTGGCTTTTGTTGTGCAAAAACCTTAAATGTTGCAAAAAGTGCAAATATGATGATGAACTTCTTCAATTTATCTGATTATAGTGAGCGGTCCAGTTATTGTTTTTCGTCCGTTACGCGGGTTGATGATATAATAATAAACACCTACCGGAAGCGGTTCATTTTGGTAATTCCCATCAAAAGGAATTTTATATCCATTGCTAAAAAACACCTTATTCCCATTTCTGTTAAAAATTTCGACGGTGGCATTTGGATAAGATTCTAAATATTTAATGATCCAAGTATCGTTTACATTATCACCATTTGGCGTAAAGGTATTGGGAGGATTTATAGCTTGCAGTACCTTAACTAATACCTTTGAAGTTGTTACGCAACCTTCTGGCTGTGTAGTGGCCGTTAAGGTATATTCTGTATCCTCATTTGGTGAGGCAACTGGTTTTAAGACATTGGTTTTGTTCAGACCAATTGCCGGCGACCATTCGTATTTTAAATTGTCTCCCTCGGCGGTTGCCGGAATTTCGATCTGTCCACCGGCCAAAAGATAAACCAATGTCCCCGCATTGGCCAAAGGGGATTTATATACTGTAATGGTATTGGAAATGGAATTAGGACAACCATTATCTCCTGTAAATGTATAAGTGATGCTATGTGGCCCAGGCCCGGCAATTTTAGGATTAAAGGTGCCATCTGTCCTCATACCATTGCCACTGTATACACCTGGCCGTCCATTCATTTCTTCGCCAACTTTCTGTTTGGCCTGCGTAATTAAAACTGTTCCATCTGCCTCGCAAACTGGAGCCATATCATCAAACACCAATTGTGGAACTGGTTTTAAGGTAAGTGTTTTCACCTCTGAATATTTAAAACAACTTTCTCCGGAATAGGCAACAAGTCTGATGTTAAATGTCCGGTCGGTAGTACCACCAAATGTATCGTATTTAAGAATAAAAACTTCGTTATTATCAGGATAAGGGATTGTTTTATAAATGGAAGTTTCTTTACCAAAATCTCTGTAAATCTCAATCTTTGTGATTTTTCCCGTAAATACAGTAGATTTATTTTTAATCATGATATCTTCACTCACACAGCTATGATCGTTTAAAATTTCAAAATCTGCTACTTTAACATCACCATTAACGGTAAATGGTTTTGGAAACGACATGTCACAGCCCTCTGCATTTTTAACGGTCAGTGTAATTATATAATCGCCAGTATTTTGAGGCGTAAAAGCACCATCAAAATCAGTTGAGGTAGCTACTGTGCTGCCATTATAAGTATAGGTCCATTGTGCAGTTAAGCCTATTGTGGTGCCATCTGTATTTTTTGAGGTATTCTTAAACCTTGCTACGCCATCAGCCAAACAAAAATCAGGAAGCATGAAATCCACTTCTTTCGGTGGATCGTATACATTTATGTTTATAGGCTTAATATTTAAACAGTTAAGATCACTTTCAACAGTTAAGGTAATGGTATAAGCACCCGCAACAGCATATTGATGTGGAGGAGGAACATTATCTTCTAGCGTTATGGGAGTACTTCCATCTCCAAAATCCCAGGTCCACTTTACTATGGTCCCAGTACTTTCTATACTCGATTTATCAGTTAAAACGGTTGGTTTATTGGTACAAAAGCCAATAACATTAAAATCTGCTAATGGTGTAGGATTTATTGTAATTTCAACAGGATCTGAGGTATTAGCACAATTCGAACCTGTGGTAACTGATAATCTGACAATATATTTACCAGGTTTTGCGTAAATATGTTCTGGATTTTGTTCAGTAGAGGGGGTGCTTCCATCTCCAAAATCCCAAAACCATTTGGTAATTGTAAAATCGTCATTATTAGGAATACTCTCATCTGTAAATTTCGCAACAATATTTGAACAACCTATGATAGGATTAAATTTTGCTATTGGAAGATCGTAAATATTAAAAGTATAATTGGTTGTTAAATCACCCGACGCGCATGAAGATGTGTTAGGCACATGTGCTACAATTTCTAAACTGTGCTTACCCTTTTCCGCGTACGTTCTGGTATATGGCGATTCATAAGTATATATGTTGGTTCCATCGGGCAAAGTTTTAGTATCAAGTAATACAGGCGGATTTTGATTAATTACAGTTTCATTATCTAGCGACCAATTAATATAATCAGGTTTGTATGGAAGCGATATTTTAATATTATAAGTTTCTCCCACGCATCCATTTTGTCCTTCTTCATTTTTAGTGGTGTTAAACACGGTAAGATAGTTGTTGGAAGATAGATTTGTACCGGCAGAATAAGCATAGGATTCATGATCGCCAAAGCCGTAAGCCACAGCATTAAAGCCATCACCAGCAGTTAGTGTTATGCTTTCTTCGTTAACCGGAATCTGTGTATAGGAGTAAATAGAATTGCCATTTAAAACGGTCCATGCGGTATTTGGTGCCACGCCGTTATACCTAAATCCCGAAATGCTAGCTGTTTTAATTAAAACATTTACATACTTTTCTGTAATATTCTGCAAATCAGAAGAAAAAACGGTCACACCCTTTATATTAAATTCAATCGGATTTAATATCACCATTTCCGGATCACCTATAATAGCCCCTCCATTAGCAGAGGAACAATCTTGCGTTAAGGAATACTCGGCTACACTAATTAATTTATCAGCCGTGATAAAAGTAGAGCTGGTTAATTGTTCGCTTTCAATAGATATACCTTTATTAATAATGTATGTAGTGCCATTATAAGTTACACTTGTATTATCTTCTTGTGCAAGAATCCGTAAGATATATTTTCTATTGATAAAGGGCACAACCCCATAATTTTTACCCCAGCTGTTTGTGGGGTAAAGCTGCTGAAACAATGGATCTTGAGAAGAATTACAAACAATTGTGAGTACTGAAGAACCGGAAAACGCTGCAAAACGCTTACAAGAAGATGTTACCGGATCTGTTTCTACATAAGTACCAGTAAGATCTTGCGTTCCAGATGCTAAATATTCATAAACATCTCCGGCTTTGTTTAAGGTTATTGAGATTTTATTGCCATTTTTTTCATGCAAAATAACATCAGTATTATCTTCTACAGCTACCAATGTTAAAAAATTATTACCACCATTGCTCTGCGAAAAATTCATGGAATAATATGTCTGGCCCAAAGTTTCAAATGGTAAGATCAGGGAAGCAGCAGATCTTGCTGCACCATAAATGTGGGTATAAACGGATACTTTCGGCTGACCATCGGTAACTTTAACATGTATTCCCTTATTTGTTAAAACCTGGTTGGCCTCTAATACTCCATCAATATAAGCATCGGCTCTTGGAACATCAAACCTAACGGCTGTATTGGCTGGAATAGTCTTTGTAACAGGAGCAGCATTTCCACAAGTTACGGTAACTTCAGAATTAGATTTTGATGTTACAAAAACAGCAATATTACCATATGGAATTACTCCATTAACAGCTCTTGATGGTACATGGGTTGGAAAAACCGTCCAAAAATCAGTTCCTTCGTTAGAAATGTTTTGTCCAAATGCTTTAGCAAAAAACAAAGACGTACACAAAACTAACAACCAATACCCCCTCATTACCTATCAGTTTAGTTTGAAAACGTTACACATGGCTATTTGATTAGATATGCAATATACTATTAATCAAATCATTAGAAACAACAATTGTTAGATTTTTAATAGTTTTAAGCGGAAAAATTACCTTTTGTGTAATAAACCAGAGCAGTAGTGTAAAAAAGTTTCACATAAAAACGTAATACCTTAATAAAAACCGAATTGAGAACGATGAATAAATATCATGCAGAACAAAAAAGCCACCTATTAAAAGTGGCTATATGATAAATATTCAGTTATTACCCTGATCGGACTGATCGCCGCTACCGTACTTTGCGGAGAAGTCTTTAGCTTTTTCGTCTGCAACACTATCATTATGATCTTCAGACTCCAGGTTTTCATCTAGGCGGTCGTTCCAATCATTTAATCCCTTTTCAGGGTGTTTTGCATTTTCTGCTGTAAAATCGGATTTTGATTTGGCCTGATCTTCTTTTTTATTTTCCATATTAGCGTTTATTTTAGTTAAAAACAGCACCATTAACAGAAAGTTTTGTTTCTTGCAATTATTTTACCGGAGGTTCGTCTTTGGCATCCTTAAATTCTTTCACACTTCTCCCTATTCCCCTCATTAATTCCGGCAATTTCTTGCCACCAAAAATAAGCAGGATAACCACTCCTATTAAAATAATTTCTATTGCAGACATATCTTTATATTTTTTTTACAATATACGTTAATTCTTATGAAATGGTTTGTTGGTTCGTTAGCCCTCGGCATATATTTAAACAGAAAGATCCTGAAACAAGTTCAGGATGACGAAACGAGAGCGATAAACTGTACATAATAATTCGTGACAAAATATAACCAAGCCTGGTGTGGTAAAACAAGTCCAGAAAGCCCCTGAAACAAGTTCGG
Source organism: Pedobacter ginsenosidimutans (assembly GCF_001442625.1). Taxonomy (GTDB): domain Bacteria; phylum Bacteroidota; class Bacteroidia; order Sphingobacteriales; family Sphingobacteriaceae; genus Pedobacter; species Pedobacter ginsenosidimutans. The sequence continues at coordinate 43,832 of NZ_LMZQ01000020.1, forward strand.
GATGACGAAATGAAGAGGATAATCGACGCTAAACACCTACTCCTAATCGCTAAACCAAAAGCGCATTTAATGTTCTTGTTTTTATCTTTGGCACGGCTCCATGGCGCATAAATTCGGCGAAACCTTTTAACTGTTTGATTGATTTAATGGCTTCATATCCTTCATAAGAAGTTCTGATTTTGTTTAACAGCATGGTATCTGTCTTAAACATATCACTTTCAACCAATACCCCTTTATTCAAAAACTTCTTAATTAATTCGGCCATTTTACCGTTGGCGTAAAGGTGAAGCGGTAGTTTAAACACTTCATTATTCAGTTTTTCAAAAGCTTCATTAATCCAAGCCACCTCAGTTTCTGCATTCACCGCTATCTTCCCATCCTTCAACACAATGGAAGTCAAAAATTCGCGGGCGCGCTGACGGGAAATTACCCCACCATGAATACCATCACGTAAAGTATAATCCAAACGATCCGCACAGAGCGCTGGCAATGGCTGTTCTAAAATATCAAATGTACCATACAGAATCTGGTTAACGTTGTATCCATAATTTAACAACACGTCAGGTACTTCCGATCTGCATAAAACTTCGGCGAAAACCTTTTCATGATAGTCTTCGTCTGTATTGTCGAAAACATAATCGCCCACATGAGAAAAAGCGGTATGCGAAATATCATGCAGCAACCCTGCAATTTGCTCTAACTCTGAACCACCCAGCATTCTGATCAACATGGTAACTCCTATGGCATGCTCCAACCGCGAATGGCAGATATCTGGATTGACTAAAAATATAGCACCGCTTTGATGAATCCCACCTAACCTTTTTAAAGCATCAGTATTTAACAGATCGGAAAATACCATTGGCAGTTCCATTTTGCCATATAAAAAATCGTTTACCTGGATCATGTTGCTTTATTTAGTTAAGGAATAATCAGAAGCAAAAATACTAATTATTTTAGTTCAACAGTAAAAAATTATCAACATTAAAATTTATAAAAACTAAAATAATTAGTCAAAAACCAACTTTCAAATATTTTGAAAGCTATTATTACAATTTCATGATCAACAAAAAACCAACTGTAAAAACAAGCCCATAAATTAAACGTTATACTTGTAAAAAACTGGTATATGGCAACTGCTCAGCAAATTAGAAAAGCATATTTAGATTATGTTTTAACAAACAATGAAAAACCAAAATCGGTTTATGTTTTTGTGAAGAAGCTTAAAATTACCGAGGCCGATTTTTATCAATTTTTCTCTTCTTTTGAAAGCATTGAAAAAACAATCTGGTTCGAACTTACTTTCGAAACCATTAACAAAATCAAAGAGCAAGAAGTTTGGCTACAGTATACGGCCAGAGAAAAAATGCTTTCTTTCTTTTACAGTTACCTCGAAAACCTGAAGAACGAACGCAGTTTTGTGATTTACAGTTTAAAGAATCACCGTGGTAAATTTTCTACCCCTGATGTACTGGCTGGCGTTAAACCTATTTTCGAAAACTTTGCGCAAGAAATTATTGAAGAGGGTTTAGATAGTGGGGAGCTTGCTGAGCGCCGTTTTCTAAGCAAAAGATATAAAGATGCCTTATGGATCCAGTTTGCCTTTATTGTTAATTTCTGGATCAACGATGATAGTGAAGGTTTCGAAAAAAGTGATGAGGCCATCGAAAAAGGCATTAATGTAACTTTCGATCTTTTTCAGCATTCGCCAATCGATAATTTATTGGAATATGGGAAGTTTTTATCCAGGAATGGGAAGTTTGCAGAAAAGATGAGGTTTTAAATACCAGATGAAGACACAAAAAAGTATTCCAACCACAAAGGTAGAGCGTTCTGCAAAGTTTGTTAAAACAGGTATTCAGATCGGAGGCAATTACATTAAACATTACTCAAAAAAACTGTTTAACCCCGAAATGGACCGCGAGCAGCTTAACGAGGATAATGCCACCGACATATATAAATCGCTGAGCGAATTAAAGGGCAGTGCCTTAAAAATCGCACAGATGTTAAGTATGGATAAGAATATCCTGCCAAAATCTTACGTCGATAAATTTACCCAATCTCAATACAATGCTCCACCCCTTTCAGGTCCGTTAATTGTTAGAACTTTCACCAAAAATTTCGGCAAAACACCTGAAAATATTTTCGATAGTTTTAACCTAAGCTCCAGCAATGCTGCTTCTATTGGCCAGGTGCATCAAGCGATGCTTCATGGTAAAAAACTCGCCATTAAAATTCAATACCCTGGTGTTGGAGACAGTATTTCTTCGGATCTGAAACTGGTAAAACCTTTCGCTTTCCGTTTATTGGGCATGTCGGAAAGGGAATTGAATATCTATATTAAAGAAGTTGAAGAACGTTTGCTCGAAGAAACCGATTACGAACTGGAAGTTAAACGTTCTATCGAATTTTCAGAAGCCTGTAAAAACCTCGATCATGTTGTATTTCCGAAATACTACCCCGAATTATCCGGAAAGCGGATCATTACCATGGATTGGATTGATGGTTTGCATTTAAAAGAATTTTTACAAACGGATCCTTCTCAAGCGCTGCGAAATAAAATTGGTCAGGCGCTGTGGGATTTCTATAATTTTCAACAACATGAACTCAGGGCTGTACACGCAGATCCGCATCCTGGAAATTTTATGATTACACCGGATGAAAACCTTGGAGTAATTGATTTTGGCTGTATAAAAGAAATGCCAGATGATTTCTATTACCCGTTTTTCGCCTTAATTTCTACTGATGTAATTCATGATAAAAATAAAACGATAGATGCATTTAGAAAACTGGACATGATCCATGCTGACGATTCTCCTGAACAGATTGAGTTTTACTATAAATCGTATAGGGAGATGATCAGTCTTTTTGCCAAACCCTATACCAGTAAATCTTTCGATTTTAGTAAACCTGATTTTTTTGAGCAACTATATGTCTATGGCGAAAAAATTTCTAAAATGCCGGAATTTAAACAGGCACGTGGCGTAAAACATTTCATTTATGTTAACCGGACTAATTTTGGGCTATATACGATTTTACATGAATTAAAAGCAACGGTTAAAACAGATACTTATAAACCAAATGTATAGTGCATAGTTGTCATTTCGATCTCGATGCTTCGAGAAGAAATTTATATTGCTTTGATATTAGCCCTTCCTTGCTGGATTAATACTAACCATTAATGAATTAAGAAAATTAATTTTTTTTAGGATGTTATAAAGGAAGTTATCCCTTAGGAAAGGTCCGTCATTTCGAGCGTAGCCGAGAAATCTATTAGTAAAATTCTGAATAATACAATTCATAAATTTCTCTCCCGAAAGTTCGGGATTGCGCTCCATCCGATAGCTATCAGATCGAAATGACGACCATTCGATCGAATAAGATTTTTAAGAATTTTTCTTTACCACTTCAACCATATGATCAATATCAAACGGTTTTTCGATATAATCATCAGCTTTGCATTCTTCTGCCTGTTGAGGTAAGTTATTTGATGTGGAAGTTAACACAGCCGATACATCTTCTGTTTGAGGATCAGATTTAAGTTCTTTAATCACCTGTGATCCTCTCTTTTTTCCCTTAATGTGATCATCTACAATCACCACATCGGGTTCAATTTCGTCTATTTTATCTATAGGTTCGGTTGTCAATGATGCCGTAACATCAAATCCCTCCTCTTCCAATACATGGTCCATTATATCAAGGATATCTTTATTATCCTGAACAAGCACAACCTTTTTCTTCATAAATAAAAACAGACTAAAATTCTCATTAAATATAAAGAAAAAGACTAACTCAATAAAAGATCTTAAAATATTTTACAAATGCTTGGTAAAAGTTTCAAGTTTTCGTCTTGAATTAATGCCTGTTCGTCGAGTATTACCTATCGATTGTATAAAAACGCAACATTGCCTGCAACGTTTTTTATTTCATTGCGTCTTATCATCAAAACTACAACAAAAAGACTTAAACATTTAAATAACAATTAATTAACATTTAATTTTTAAATAAAAATATTATGAAAACCTCAATCAAAACCCTAATTGCCACTTCATTAACAGCAATCGTTTTATCGTCAGCTGTATTTACTACAAGCGTTTCTGCAATAGAAAAAGAGCCACATACAATTTTAAAAATATCGGCTTTTAAAAGAATTTCTGTAAAAGGAAATGTAGAAGTAACCATTATCCAGCGGAGTAACCCAGGCATTTCTTATACTGATGATAACACTGGAACAGCAAAAGTGATGCAGGATGGTGATAATTTAAAAATCACTTCAACTAGTACCGAAAAAGCAAAACTAACTGTTTATGTAAACGATTTTTACAGAATTGTAGCATCAGAAAATGCAATTGTTAAAACTGAAGGAAAACTAAGGACTAAATATCTTCAGATCTTTTTAAAAGGAAATGCACATGCCGAAATCAATACCAGCTCAGAAGGTTTATATACTGTAATTGCTGATCAGGCAGACTTAAAATTAAGCGGTTCTACTGATCAACATACTTTAGTAATGGGTAAATCACAAAAATTAACTATCGATAGATTTGCAGCTTTAAAAACAAACATCAGCTCTGTAGAAACTTTTGCAATTGAAAAAGAAATTGCTGCAATCAAATAATAAAAAACACACAAATGAAACAAGGCTTTCTGATTAGGATCAGAAAGCCTTTTGTTTTTGAACATAATACAAACTTCTAAGGAGGCTGTATCACAGATATAGATTGTCATCCTGTCCAAAGGACTCCTACGGAGAGCCTGTCGAAGGACTTGTCCAAATGCTTCACAAAGCGTTTCGACAAGCTCAACGTGGCAAGTTCTAACGGAATCAAAATTTATGATACAGCCTTTAACTTATAGTGTCACTGATCTATAGTTATTAACGCTGCAGCACCTTCGCGATTTCCTTCTCGATGGATTTGATCTCTTTAGGTTTAAGTTTTTTAGCAGCATCTGTTTTGGCTGCTACTTTACTTTCCAGATATTTTACGCCTACCCTTAACGCTTTTAAACCAGAAACACCTTGAAGTTCATCTAGTTCAAGCTGCTCTAAATCGTCATTTAAATATCCTTGCACCTGCATGTATTTAATGTACTCCATATATTCTTTGGCCTCTTCAGGATTGAAATAAACCATTGCAATTTTATGGGGCTGCGTTAAACGTTCGGTTGTACCTTTAACCAATACTTTATCAATACGTTTTTTAACTACTTCGTAACGGATGTTATAAGCACCTTCTACATCAAAACGGCGTTCGTCGTTCCTAAAGCTAATATCAATTGCATTAGAGTGGATAAAGATCAGCTGTGTGGTTTCTAATGCACGGGGCATTTCGCCAATTAATCCTTTCGATAAACGCGCAATATCGACCATTGAGGTTAACTGCCATAAACGGATATTTTTGAGGTACAACAAATCAAATGGCCGATCTGGTGCAATTTCCTGTCCGATGTAAATATCGTACTCCACTCCATCAGTTCTGAATTTGGCAAAATAACAAGGGTATGAAGCCTGTAAATTAGCCTGCGATTTCTCCAGGTACTGACTCACTTCGGTATTGATCAGCTGCATCGAAATTTCCAGCTGCCTGCGATTTGCAAATGCAGCACCTGTTTCTGGAACAATAACTTCGAAATAACGATCAACAAACTCAGCTGTTATCGGGTAGTTTCCTTTTATAATTGATAAGAAAGGATAAACCTCTATTTCTAAAAACTCGTTCAGTTTGTTCTCTTCGTTTGATGAAGCAAAATCGCCGATGCGTTTAATCCAGTCTTTACAATTGAATAAAAGTTTATCGGTAAGTTCTAAAGAAACATGCTTACGGATGGCTTTTAAAGTATCAATTAAACTGTTTAACTGTACTTCCATATCATCTTTTAAAGCTTTATTCCGCTCTATGGTAGAATTACGGATATCAATTGCGCCAAACAGCGGATACATATGTTTAAAGGTGATCGTTTCGATTTCCTTTAATTTATGGTAACTGTTATTCTGCTGAAGAAAATGCCAAACAGCTTCATTAAACTTCCATTGTACCGATGGTTGTAAAGCGGTAAACTTATCCATCAGCACTTCGTCCATTTTAGCATCAAATTCTTCAATACTGTATTGGAAAAGCTGACCGATTAAAGGCATCGCCGGACGTAACCTCGATAAAAGTTTATCGTCAACCAATACTTCCTCACTCGAATAAACCTCTAAAACGCCTGCCAGCTGGGTATTGTAATACACCGGTAATACCGAATAAGAACAAACACCAGCAGCTTTTAAAACCCTTAAAAAAGGATCTTTATCAATCTGATCGTCGTTAATTGAGCTTACAAAAATTGACCTTGGGTTTTCTTTATATTTATCAACCAACGAATAAAATACCTCTTCTTCCAGATTGGATGATTTTGCCGAATTAATAAGCATACTCTGCGAAAACTCCTGATTATCGAAAACGAGCTTATTGTTAACGGTTAAAAAAGGCATTAAACCAAATTCGAGTTTTCCGTTTCCACTAAGGGTTTTTAAGGCATGGATTACATGTGTATAGGCTTCCGTTTGATAATTGTGATTAACAAGCGCATCGCGGATACCATCAATAGCATGTTGCAAAGTTACATCTGTTATTGAGATAATGCTGAATCCTTCAAAGTGAAAATTTTGTAAAGGCAGGTGCTTTACCAGGTATTCCAGTTCGGTTTCGTCTTGAAAATGCTTGCCGAGTTCTTCAAAATTAAGCTCAGGCAAATCACCTTTATGCATAATATCTACAAACTTCGTATCGGTTTGGATATTGTAATATTGTGTCAGTTTTGTTTCCTGATTAATATGAGCATAAATGATCTCATTCTTTAGTACCGAGGTAAAATTATAAAAACGGCCTAAAATAACGTTGTAGATAAACTTAAGTTGTTTTTTCTCAACAGGCTCGTTGTCTTTGGTTACCTTATTTTTAGGATCATGATCCTTAAAAAATTTATAGAATGCATTGGTACTAAAAAAAATCTGATCTGGAATTGGGGTACTTAAAGCCCAAAATAAATCGTCTTCATTATCCATTAAAGGGGTTAGAATGGTAAAAATCAATTCTAAAGTATCTTTATATTGGGATAATTCTTCGGCACTGATGTTGCCAAGCAGCACATCGTCTTTTTCAATTTTTTGAAGTAAAAACCTGTAAAATTCAGATTTTACCGATTTTTCTGTTTTCAATCTGCCTTTTAAATACTCCACAAGGGGGCGAAAAGACAGTGATGATTCTACCTGGCAATGTATACATTCGTTTTTATGTATCTGTATTACATTGGTATTCATTGTATAAGTTTGCTATAGTGTAAAATTTATAGTTATCTATTTAATTACTAATTCATTGCAAAGATACATACTCGTTAAAGCAATGTTCGTCTGCTGAACGTAATACTTGGATATTACATCTATTAATATGTTACACAAATTTAGTACCTAAAATTAAGCGATACGTATGGATACCAGCCATCAGACGAGTGCCCCATTACAAATCGCACAACTGTAAGTGATGCCGGAGCGAAGTAAACGCCCCCTCCTACACCGTGGTGCCATAATGTAGAAGTTTCGTCACGTTTCCAAACCCTGCCTACATCATAAAAACCCAATAAGCCAATTTGTCCGGGTAAAACGTAACTAACCAGATCGCCAAGTTTGGCCCTAAGTTCTAAGTTGTTATAAAAAGTATGTTCGCCGGCAAACCTAAACTGGCGGTAACCTAAGAGATTTCCTTGTCCGCCCAGATATAAGGCCTGATAAAAAGCTGGTTTACCAATGGTTACTCCTCCACCAAAACGATCTGCCAAAATGAAGTTTTTCCTGCCATCGAGGTTTTTATACAAAGCTATACTGGCCGTAAACTGGCCGTAAGAATTTGAGTATTTGTTAACGCCTTTATAACCCAAAAGTTTAAAGTCAACATAACTGCCCAATGTTGGTAACAAATCATTATCGCGGGTATTGTTGGTAAAATTGACAAACGCACCTGCAAACATTTTTTCGTTACGTACCGTTATCGAATCAGATGAATGTAAGAGTGATGGATTTTCGATAAAACGACCATCATTATCTTCCTGATTATATTTATAATATTGATATGACGGACCAACGCTAAAAGTAGATTTCGGACGGCGCCACCTGATTGAAGCATCAACCTGATAAAGGTTGAAACGTGCACGGTAGTACCTAATGTTGTCTCCATCGTTGAAAGGTGTTTCGTTGCCCAAGCCAAAGAAATTCTGTGTGTTATTTGGCGCGAAAGCATCGGCTTTTACAACAAAATCGCCTTTACCCAAAGCTTTTAACCACTCGCCTTTATAGTTAAACCTAAAAGCTTTTGTTGAGAATGAATGCAAGAAAGAAATAGTCTGCGAATTACCATAAGGTTGTTTTCTGAAACCAGGGTTGGTTTGTTTGTAGATCAAACCTAATAAAAGGCCATCATCTTGATTGTAACCTGCATTTAACAGCCACGAATTACGGCGGTACATATCTTTTGGTATGTAACTGAAATTCGAAGTATCATTAGAAATAATTTTCCTGATTTTATTGATATCCGCTCCATTGTAAGTTGCCTTATCGGTTCTACCGTATAACTTTACAGATCCGTTGCTATTTGCAAAATCGTAAACTTTAGTGCCCTTTCCACCGATAATCCGTAATTTAATATTCGATTTTTTATTGTTCAGGATCAAGCTGTCGTTACCATTGTGCATGTAAACCCTGATTTCTTTGGTTACTTTGGGATCGAATTTCCGATCGAAAAGCTCGTCTTTGATATTACCCTCTTTAGAAATTTTATTGATTTTTACGCGTAACCCATCTTTTTCAGCATCGGTAATCTGAATCAGTTCATTCTTATTGGTCACCTCAATATCTACAATCCGGTTAAAGAAATGATAATACTGGTTCATTAACTTTGGCAAAGTGGCTATCCTGTTACGCATTTGTGCCAAAAAAGCATCGTGATGTAATGAATAACTTGGTTCAGGGAGTTTTTTTAGTGCTTTTTCGAAAACGGCATCGTTATAATTAGCGCAGAAATCTTTCACAATTTTATCAAATTCCTCCTCTTCGATATTGGCTGTCCAACGGCTGCTGATTTCTCTACCTTCCCATAAAAACCAATTGATATCTTTTATACCACGTTCATAACCCTGCATCATCGGTAATAATGACGAAGATTGTGTGTAACGCTGTAAAAGGCCGTCAGATCTAAAAAATACCTGATCGCGATCTCTTGGTACCGGCGAATAAAGCGAACCATCTTTTGTTTTCGTTTCTTTCCAACGCCATTGGTCTTCGTGCCTGTCCCAATCGCCTAATAACACATCAAATGCCCTTGCTTTAACCCAGGCAGGTCCATCTAATCTATTATCGTTATCATCAGTTAGTTTTTTATCCATTTTCGGAGAACTGTCTGATTCTCCTGTAGGTTCTCTTTCTTCAAACAAACACAAAGTATTGGCGAATGCTGATTCAAATTCACCTAAGTTGTCATCAGGGGAAACCCAGCCAATAATCGGGTTGCTATGCGGGATACCGCCAGCTTTAGCTAGCTCGGGAACTACCAGTGCCGAAAACGGATGCTGTGCCGACATGTTATCCTTTATAATATCTTTAGCAAAAGTTTCGCGCAATGCTGCAGGCAAAAGTACCTCAGGGTATTTCTCCACGCTACGCAATACATATTCTTTACCGTTTTTATCCTCTAATCGTAAAGAGCGCGATTGATTGCCCCCACCACGCTGAGTCGCTTTTAAACCACCCATCATTTGAGAAACCCGTAACACAGGAACTTTTGTTTTTGCAGCATATTCTTTACGGTAATTTTCGCCAAAAATAGCACGGTGAAAACGACTAACGCTGTCGTATTCGGGTTTAATGCGTACAAAAATACTATCTGCGGTAATCGGTTTATCTCTGTTTCTTACTATTTGAGGGATGGTTTCGAACTTTTTAATGTAACTATAAACTCTTTTAACGCTCGTATCTGAATAAATATAATATTCGTAACGCATATCGTTGTTTTTCAACTGATCGGCAACCACATAACCTTGCTGCATTTCGTGAAATAAAGATGTTTTGCCCTCCTTATTTGGCGATACTTTCGAACCAGATCCACTAATAATCTGCAGCTGTTTTCCTTTGATTAACTGCAGGCCGTGTTCATGCCCGGCAACATAAGTTACATTAGGATAATCGCCGAATACACCGGTTACTGATTTAATCATATCCTTATAGGCCGGATGGTTTAAATCTTCAGGACTTAACAAGGTTGAACGCAATAATGGATAAACAGAACCCAAAACAGGCAAAGGGACATATAGATTTTTATCCAGCGATGTTAATGGAAAGATATGGTTTCTTAAATTGAAATAACCGCCATGGGGACCATAACTCTGAAATGGATGATGTGAGGCTAAAAGAATAACCTTGTCTTTGTTCTCTTCGAGTAACTGTTCCATTTTAACCAAAACCTCATCTTTGGTACGGCATTCGCATTCGCCGTTAGGGTTTGATTTATTGTATGGAAAAACCCACCATTCGCTATCGTAAGCAATGATGGTTAATTTATCAGTTAATTTAATGGCGACAGGATCAGGGCATCCGTTTTCTGGTATTAACCTCAGTAATGGATCGTTCTGTGCTTTAAGAAAGTCATCTTGCGCTTTGATTTTGGCCAAACCTTTGGGGCCAGATTTATCCCAATCGTGGTTGCCGGGAACAAAATAAACCGCAGCCCCCATTTTACGCATTGGCTCGAACTGTGAACGTAAGATCTTTTTGGTCTCCTCTTCTTCTACACTACCTGGCAGGCCCATTCCGGTTGGGTAAATATTATCACCAAGATATACAACGGTTGTTTTTTTAGGAAGTATTTGTTTGGCCGCATTTTTTAAATCCTGCATTTGCGCTGGATTCATCTCGCCTGCATCGCCAAAAAGAATTACACGATATTTTACATCATCCTGCGCAAAGGCAATGAAGTTAATTAAAAATAAGATGGTAAAAAGGGTAAATCTTTTAATCATATTCCAGCGTTTGTATAAAGATAGTTATTTTAAAATTTATTTTATTTCTCATTAGCCTCGTCCAAGCCATCTCATAAACGTAATTTCAGGTTATGACCTGTCATGTTGAGCCTGTCGAAACACTTCAACATGTATTTTAGTTAGTCCTTCGACAGGCTCAGGATGACAATGAATGTTAATGAAGTTCCTCTAATAGGTCCTAAAACAAGTTCAGGATGACCACCGTATGAAAGAATTTTCTTTAACCTTACTTTTTCAATTTAAACATTAAAATGTTTCCGGCCGATAAAGTACCGCCTTCATTAGAGATGTAAAGGTTCTGATCGCGATCAAATGCAATACCTTCTGGTTGGTTAAAAAAATCTCCTTTTAGAGGATAGGTCGCTTTTATTTTAAAGTTTGCATCAGTAACTACCAATAGTTTATTCACTGATGAAAGCACATACCACTCGTTAGTTGACTGATTTTTAGCCAAAGCAGAAGGGCGGAACTTAATTTTGGCTTCGCCAGATAAGTCAGCTATTTCTTTATAAGACAAAGCAAAGGTTCCACTTTCGGTAAATTTACCATCAGCATATTTAAACGCATAAATATCCGTCTGATCGCTTTTATTTTTCTTAATTTCTTTAGTTAAAACATACACCAGGCCTGTTTTTTCGTCAGCGGCCAAGCCTTCGTATTCGGCTTTGGGAACCAGATCTTTCGTTTTAACCACATCTGCAACTTCTGGTTTATTGATCTCGCTAATGGGAAAACTATGCAGTTCACCATTACTTTTTAACACAATTACGGTATTATTTAAGATAGCCAGATCTTCATAATCGCCTTTGCCTCCAAATTTGGTAAATTTCGATTCTTTATCGGCTAAACCAAGATGAAACAAATCGCCGTCTTCATCCTGAATTGCAAATACTTCTTTAGGGTCGCCATTATGAAATACAATTCCAGAAATTTCGAAAAGATTATGCGGCATATTGTATTTTACCGGCTTTGATAAATCGTAAGGAAGCGTTGATTTTTCTGCTCCGCTATTGGAAACAGTTTCTGTTGAATCGTTCTTTTTATCATCGCGATTACCATTTACGCACGAAATGCCCAAAAAGGCAACTGAAATTAGCAGGCTAGAGGCTAGGAAAGTTTTATTGTATTTCATAAGGGGTAAATTTAATGTCCATGGTCTGTGTCCCCACAGACCATCAATAAGTAAAATCATATGGTCTGTGAGGACACAGACCACGGGTTATTTATTTTTTAATAATTGATAAATATCGTGTTGAGACTCGACAGGAGCCCCGCTACTTTTAACAGGAATATTGTTCATGTTTTCATCTATACAAACCGCCTGTACGTTATCTTGTTTTTGGATTTCGATAATATCTATCATTTCTTGCTTAATCTGCTCGTCATAAATCGGGAAGCAAACTTCAATTCTTCGATAAATATTGCGGTTCATCCAATCGGCAGAGCCGAGGTATACATCGTTCTTACCTGAATTATGAAAAATAAACACACGTCCATGTTCTAAATAACGATCAACAATGCGGGTAACCTTAATATTTTCGCTCATTCCTGGTACGCCTGGAATTAAGCGACAAATGCTCCGAACAATCATTTCGATCTTTACACCTGCCGATGATGCCTCGTAAAGTTTATCGATTAAAACCTTCTCTTCGAGATTATTCATTTTAATAGTAATACCTGATGGTTTACCTTGTTTGGCATGTTCAATTTCACGATCTATCAAGTTAAGAAAAACTTGCTGCAAATTAAACTGTGCTACTAATAAATGGTTAAATTTAATCAGATCGGCAGAGGTAGGTTTAACCCTTTTGGCCAGAAAAATAAAAAGCAGCTCTACCTCGCGCAGCATTTCTTTATTGGCCGTCATTAAAATATGATCGGTATAAAAAGCTGCTGTACTTTCGTTAAAGTTTCCGGTAGAAAACAAACCAGAATAACGCATGCGGTCACCTGTCTGGCGTTTTACTAAGGCTACTTTGGCATGCACTTTTAAAGCGGTTACACTGTAAATAATATCAACGCCAACCTCCTTCATTTTCTTGGCCCATTTGATGTTGTTGGCCTCATCAAAACGAGCTTTAAGCTCTACCAATACGGTTACTTTTTTACCATTTTTGGCAGCACTGATCAGTGCATTAACAATTTTCGAATCGCTGGCTACGCGATAAAGCGTAACATAGATTTCCCGTACATCTTCATCAATAGCAGCTTCGTTAAAAAAACGCAATACACTATCATAACTCTGGTAAGGCGTATGTACTATAATATCGTTTTTATAAATGGCTTCAGTTAACGATCCATCAATCAAATCGGTATTGCAGATTTTTGGCCAGTTTTGGTTGGATAATTTTGGTGAATTTACAGGAAAACCCATAAAATCTTTCAGGTTGTGGTACTGTCCGCCCTCTATCCTATTTGCTTTTTTAAGGTTGAAAAGCTTTTTGAGCAATTCGAAAACGTTCGCTGGTATGCCTGGTTGATGGAGAAAACGTGTAGCTAAACCAGAATCGCGTTTGAGCAACTGCTTCTCTAACTGTTCGGATAAACTGCCCGAATATTCGTCTTTCAGGTCAATTTCTGCATCCCTGGTAATCTTGAAACTATAACAACCTGTAATTTCTCCCTCGGGAAAAATACGGTCTAAATGAAAACGAATAATATCATCCAAGAAAACGATAAAGGTTTCCGCTCCTGCCTCTACTTTATAAAAACGCGGCAATTGATTGGAAGGAATATTTAAAATAATAACTTCTGCATCTTCTTTCTTCTTGAGTGTAATCAAAAAGTACAGTTCATTATTTGAAGGAAAGAAGTTAGTATCAGCATTAATGTAAACGGGCTGCAAAAAGGCCATTACCTGACTGAGAAAATACCTGGTTACACTTTTCTGAATCTCTTTAGGAAAGGGCTGACCATAGATTAAATTAATCTTATTTTCTTTAAGATGAGGAATAAGATCTGATTTGAGTACTTTTCCATAACGCTGTTGCTGTTCTGAAATAAGCTGATTGGCTGTATCCAGCAAATTATCGTCGATCTTGATATCGTTATCTTCTTTATTACTCAATTTCTCTAAAGCGAGTAACACTGGCATCCTTACACGATAAAACTCGTCGAGGTTGGAAGAGAATATCGACAAAAACTTAATGCGCTCTAAAAGTGGAACGGTACTTCGCTCGGCTTCCATTAAAATACGCTCGTTAAACTTTAACCAGCTTAAATCTCTATTAAAAAAAGAGGTTTCTACTATCTGCTCCATTAAAGTTTACCGTAAGCTGCGTAAGCAATTACAAATGCCATTACTGCTGCAATTAAACCAAACATGAAAATATTGTAAGCCAGGCGGATCAGTTTATATTTTCTGCCCAGAACTACGCCTTGCGAATATACATCGGTGATTAAGGTACCATATAAAAAGTCTTTATCGTTCATCACCTTAATCATACCGTCGGTATAACTGGGTAGGCTCATTTTATAAAAGTTACCAAAAAACAATAGATTTACCTTTTTCTTATCCATATCTTCCTGTGTAAACTCTCCCTTAGGGATAGATGGGCGGGTTGATAAAATAGAAACCACCACACAGGTTAAGCTCACTATTAACAAAATAAATGTGGGGATAATCAGGTTGCCATGGTCTTCCAACCGCCTTAACAACAAACTCACGATCAGGGAAAGCATGATCGAATTTACGGTGATCAGGATGTGCGCTTTATTATCTGCCATATCACTTAAGCGTTGGTTGTTGGCAGAAGTAATCCTAAACATTGTTTCTATCCCTTTATCTGGCCTATCGTCTTTATCCTTTTTCTTTTTGTCCTGTATCACGTTAGGTGCGAAGTTTTTAGCTTCATCCAGCTCGGTACTGATTTCCTCCTGCGATGTTAATTTACTTTTCAGTTTACTGATATTTTTTTGTTTCTGATCGCTCAGCAGTAAATTGGCATAATCGGTATGGTAGTGATGAGATTCCATAAACTGGATATCTTTCTTACGCCAATCTAATTTACTGATATCTTTTTTATAGATGAACTCATTCTCTTTGTGCATTAATTTACCTTTTGCGCGAAAATCGGCCAGGCCTAAATGGAACAGATCTGCATCGCAAAGGATTTTATCAATTTCATTTTTAGGTTTCTGGGGAATTTTAGTCGCCAGTATTGCACTTTTAACATGGTCACGGATTTCTTGATTAACCTGATGTTTCGCTAAAAAATCATCGGCCAGTTCTGCTCCCTTTGCTTCGTGGTTTAATGCATCTTCAAAATATCCCGTATCGTGAAAATACGCCGCAACAGTTACGGAGAAAAAATCTTGTTCATTAAGCTGGTAATGATTGGCGATTTGCTGTGCAGCATTTACCACTTCTTGCGTATGTTCGAGGTTATGATAAACCAGGCGAGGATCGTTATGGGTATGGAAGTAATCGCCAACGTGCTTTTCTACATCTTCCTGCAATTTTTTATAGTTCATGAGCGTATTAGGGGTTGCGATAATTTATTATAACGAAGGAAATGCATTTCTTGAAAATGTTTAAATATGAAAACTGTAATATTTTTTTTATGATTATAAAATTACGCTAATTTTTTAAAAACAACGCTGATCTCCCCTTAACAATAATAATGCCTTGTTTATTTTACAATTAGATTTAAAAATACAAGGGTTTAGCACTATAATCTCATGCAATTGCATTAATTCTTGTTAAAAAAAGATAATAATCTGGTATAAATGGCACATTCATTAGCTTCAGAAAAATCTAATTTGCAATATTTAGCTTATGGTTGATAATACCATCTAAACTTTTTACCCAAATAAATAATGAAAAGAAAAAACACACTTTTTTTTTTACTCTCAATGGCAATAGGTCTAAATAGCTTTGCGCAGAAAACCATAGAAATTGCTACAAAAAGCAATGTACTGATCTTAGAAACAGATCGTGATAACACTTTATTATCGACTTACCTTGGCAAAAAACTAGACAATGTGAGCGAATACCCGAGCATACAAGCGTTAGATAAATACAAACCCGGCTCTGATGATCTTTTAAATAAACGTGAGGCTTATATTGCTTCTGGTTCGCTTAATTTATTAGAACCTGCATTAACCGTAACACATGCCGATGGAAACAAATCTACCGTTTTAACATTTTCGGATGTAAAAACCGAACAGTTAGATCAGAACAGAAAATTAACGAGTATTATTCTTAAAGATTTAAAATACAACTTTCAGGTTACCTTAAAATACCTGGCCTATTTTAATGAAAATGTAATTGAGCAATGGGCCGAGATTGAACATAAAGAGAAAGGTGCAGTCGTGCTTAACAAATATGCTTCAGCAAATCTTACCCTGAGTGGAAAAAAATTCTTCCTTAAAAACCAATATAGCGGAGCTACACGCGAAATGCGATCGGAAGAGCAACAATTGTTGCATGGTATAAAAACCATCGATTCGAAACTAGGAACCAGAACAAACCTGCTTCATTCTTCTTCGTTTATGGTTTCGGTAGACCAGCCTGCCACTGAGGATATGGGCGAAGTAATTGCCGGATCGTTAGCGTGGACAGGAAACTTTAAATTAGATTTTGAAACTTTTGACGAGTACTACCTTCGGGTAACTGCCGGGATTAATAATTTTTCGTCGAACTATACTTTAAAGGCTGGCGAAAATTTCGTTACTCCCCGCTTTATTTATACTTATTCATCGGCAGGAAAGGGTTTAGCCAGCAGAAATTTACATGATTGGGCCAGAAACTATCAAATATTAGACGGAAAAGGCCAAAGATCTACCATACTAAACAATTGGGAAACCACTTATTTCGATTTTAATGATGAAAAATTAAATGAATTAACAAAGGATACCAAAAAATTAGGTGTTGATGTTTTTTTATTAGATGATGGCTGGTTTGGCAACAAATACCCACGTAACGGTTCTACCTCTGGCCTGGGAGATTGGCAGTATAACAAACAAAAATTAAAAAATGGAATCAGCTCGTTAGGTAAAGAGGCCACAGCAAGCGGTGTAAAATTTGGCATCTGGATAGAACCTGAAATGGTGAATCCTAAAAGTGAGCTATATGAAAACCATCCCGATTGGATTATCAGACAGCCTGAAAGAAAAGAATATTACATGCGTAACCAGCTGGTTTTGGACTTAACCAATCCTAAGGTTCAGGATTTTATTTACAAAACCGTAGATGATATTTTTAAGGAAGTGCCAGAAGTTGCTTTCATTAAATGGGATTGTAACTCCTTAATATACAACGCCAACTCTCCTACCTTAAAAAATCAGGATCATTTTTATCTTGAATATATCAGAGGATTAAATAGCGTATTGGATAGGATTAGAAAAAAATATCCTAAAACACCAATGATGCTGTGTGCTGGAGGAGGCTCAAGGGTAGACTATGCTGCGCTACAACATTTCACCGAATTTTGGCCCAGCGATAATACCAATCCATACGACCGCATCTTTATTCAATGGGAATATTCGTATTATTTTCCTTCTATTGCTGTGGATAACCACATTACCGATATGGGTAAACAACCCATTAAATTTAAAACAGATGTAGCCATGATGGGAAAATTGGGCTATGATGTACGTGTAAATGAGCTCAGTAAAAACGATTTGCTTTTTAGCCAAAATGCAGTTAAAACTTATAATGGTTTTAAAGATATTATCTGGCATGGCCAGCAATACCGCTTGCAGGATCCTTACGAAAATAAAATAGCCTCAATTGCTTATGTAAACGAAGCAAAAGATCAGGCTATTGTTTTTAACTATCATGTGGCCACCCTTTTTACCAATGGTGTAATATTACCGATTAAACTAAAAGGATTAGACCCGGCCAAAAGGTATAAAATAGAAGAAATTAATATGTACCCTGGTACTAAATCGCCAATTGACAGTACTAAAGTTTACTCTGGCGACTTTTTAATGAAGGTAGGCTTTAATCCAGAAGCCAATGCTTACAGAACCAGTGTGGTTTTAAAGATACAGGCGATATAAACTGTAAAACATAACCTCATCATATTAAGGGTGGCTTTCGTCTCCCTTTTTTTGATTAAAAATCGATTTCAACTCACATGCTGTCATGTTGAGCCTGTCGAAACACCTTCAAGCGTATTTAAACGGGTACTTCGACAGGCTCTCTGTAGGAGTCCTTTGGACAGGATGACAAATCTATATTTATGATGCAACCTCTTTTTTAAAATTAAATACTTTTTGTTTTTGTTTATTTACCGAAAGGGATGCAGATTCAAATTAGTACTATTATTTTTCTGGAAAATTACTTCGTTGCATAATCAAATGCCTTAAACTTTTGAAAAACATTTGCTGCACAGCCTAACAAACCAGCCTTGTTGCCCAGCTTGGCCGCAACTACCAATTCATTACCGGGTGCAATAGGGACCGCCAATGTTTTTATTCTTCTTTCTATCTCCCGGACATAGAAGGCGCCAGATTCGCTTATGCCTCCGCCAATTACAATTTTTTGCGGACTAAATACATTTATAAAACTAATAATGCCTGTAGCCAGGTAATCGAAATGCGATTCCATAGCTTTAACGGCATATTCTTCTCTGGCCAGGTATTTTTCGACCATATATTTACCATCAATCTCTTCTGGCGAATTAGGATGGATAGACTGATAATGGTTAAGCAGGGCAGATACTGACGCATAAGCTTCTAAACAACCACGACCTCCGCAGGCACAGGCAACCCCACGGTGTTGTACAACAATATGCCCTAACTCTGTACCTCTATTTCTAAATCCTCCGTAAAGTTTGTTATCAATCATCACAGCACCACCTATTCCAGTGCCTACGGTAAGGAAAACCACATCACTACAATCTTTGGCCGCCCCATAAGTCATTTCTCCAAGTCCCATTAAATTGGCATCATTATCCATTACAATATTATAACGTGTTACTTCTTGCAGGATTTCACCTAAAGCCAATTGTTTAAAGCCGGGTAAATTATCAGCACCGGCAATAATCTTATTGTTGTAAATAATCCCCGGAAAACCAATGCCCACCCCAAGAATGGGGTTCTTAATTTTTTTAGCACAGGTATTGATCGCTTCTACAATGAGTGCAATAATGGCACCCTGTGTTTTCGCATTTTTTAGCGATACAATAATGGAATATAAAATTTCGCCATTTTGGTTTACTACTCCACATTTGAGTGAAGATCCACCCACATCAATTCCGATAGCATACGATTGTTCCATATTGAAATTATTTAAAGTAATCATATACCGAACCTAATTTAAATCTCATTTGCATTGCTTTATTGGACATGTTTTTTCAATATCATTTATTATTCGAATCTAATATAGGCTAAAAATAGAATTCGATAAGCCTCTACCCGTTAAATTTCAACTCAAAAACCTTCAATATTGCTAAAAAAAGAAAATAAATATTTAACAGTAATCATTTTTAGGCAACGCAGCCATAAAAGTAATGCTTTTAAGCGTAAGGGATAGTAGCGCAAAGCCCACAGCGTTGGACTTGCTGCAAATAGCGCGCTCAAAAAAATCAACAATCAAATTTAACTATGAAGCAATAAACATTATAATACCTTAGTTGGTTAAAGAAAACTATTTAAATACATTTTTTGGTACTGTTCCTGTCCAAGATTCAGGTAGTTTCGTCAGCCCAAAAATTTTAGACACGACCAAACTCGTATTTTTATTGCTGTTAAAAGAGGTAATTAATCCTCCCCTTTTAATCTGTGGGCCAGTAATTGCCCAAGGCACCTGCATTTCTGCCATCGATACGCCACCATGCCCTTTATTTATACCTCCGTGATCGGTAATCAATAAGAAATGAGTGTCTTTATAAATGCCAGCAGTCTTTAATTTTTCCAGTAAAGCACCTATGGCAATATCAGCTTGTTCAATAGCCGTTATATATTCTGGAGTCATCCAACCAAAACCATGTCCTGCATGATCGGTGTGTACGCTGTACAAAAAGGTAAGTGTAGGGTTCTGTTTGTTCTTCAGCATAAAATCAAAAGCTTTCTGGTAGTTCTCTTTATACTCATCTTTTTCTTCAAAAGATACTTCATCCAGGTATTTCTGATTAATCGGGTTAATCAGTTCTTTCCAATTGTAGTAATAAGCCGTTTTAACAGTAGGAACCCCCTCTTTTAATACTTTAAATATAGATGGATAATAGCCGTCTGCATCTGTTTCTATTGGTTGTAAAGTGTGTTTCTGCAATGTCCAATCGTTGGCTGTAATCCCATGCTCCTCCGGGCCTGAACCCGTCATATGGCTTGTCCAGTTTGGTAAGGTAACCGATGGCATTACAGGCCGTGTGGTTAACGAGAGTACACCATCAGCAAACAGCTTATCCAGATTTGGATGTTTAGCCATTTTAAACCCTTCGGCACTAAAGCCATCAAGGCCAATAATTAATACGTGCGGAGCTTTACGCTGGGCCATTGCCGATAATGATAGTAGAGATAATACTACCATTTTAAAAAAAACTGTTCTCATAAAAACCTTTAATAATCTATTGTCATAATAGACGCATAATTACTAAACATTTGTTTAATAAAATTAAACAAACAGTAAAAAAGTTGTTATCAACACAGTATCGACCAATCAATTTGAACTTAAGGCAACTAATATTATAGCTTAAGAAATTTTGTTCTTGGAAAACCTACAAATATCTTTTTCTCCAAACCTGCATCATAAATACATTTATTTCCCATTGATCGGCAACTGGAAGGTTGGTAAATGGAATGGTTGGCATATAACTGGGTGGCCCAAATTCAGTTAACATGGTCAGAATTTTACCTTGTTGTTTCTTTATGGCAACAACTTTGTCCCACCAGGCAAAATGAGCGTCAACTGCCTGCTTCCATTCCGGAGCTCTTGGATCGCTTACTTGTGGCCCTTCTGCATGGCCAACCCTGGAGTGAACATGATCGGTACGTGAAATGGCAAGTGCCACAGTTTCTGGTTGATCTTCGAGTAAACTTTCGCTCACATTGCACCAATGAGAAATATCGAGCGTTAGCCTCAAATCAGGGTTTTTCTCTAAATATTGTAATGATGCCGGAGCTGAATAAAGCATACGCGACCGATGGGTTTCATGATAAATTGGAACTCCTGTTTCTTTAGCATACTGAACAGTAAAATCAATGAATTTTTTGTTGTCCTGGTATTCAAAAAAATCCTTTCCTGAGTGAACATTTATATACAAAGGCTTTTGATACCGATGTTCAATAGCTTCTTTAAGTACTTTTTTAAAAGTTGCAAAATGCGGTACCGGAAGGGCTTCATCTCCGCGGCAAAGGAAACCAACTTCTAATTGATATTTTTTTAACGCCTTAAATAATTCCCCCGCAATTTCTGCCGACCAAAGGATTTCTATTCCATCATAACCCGAATCTTTTGCTTTTTTGCAAAAATCGGTTACCGAGCCATTAAAGCCCCAATAGGGCGCCATGATTTTTAGGGCGAAACCATTTACCCATTTTTCAGATCCCGAAGAAGGTGTACTAAATGTTTCTATTGGTGTTAAAAATAAAGCAGATGTGAGGGCCATGCTCCCACCAATAAAATCGCGACGGTTATATTTCATATGATATACATTACGAATTCAAGTTACACATTTTTAGTTTTTAAAGAATTAGCTCCTATTAAAAGATGATTTCATTTATAAATTAATGGAATAAAAATCCAAAATACTGTCAGAGGCATAAAAAAGCCCTTCAGAATACGCTGAAGGGCTGATTAAATTGGATGTTTTCCAATGATTTTTAGCTTAGCTCGCTTAATTACGAACTTAAAACAGCTATTATCGAATCCGATAAACGACCTGATGTGCTTCCCATTGTGCAGGCACTTCGAGTTTGTGCGCTAATTTATTAAGTATTCCAGCAGGTACAATAGCAGATCTATTTTTATTCTGAACGTGCAAATGTTGGTAAGGCACTTCAATATAGACAATACTTACTTTTGCCTTGTAAATACTAAACAGATCAATTAACTGCGTGCGCATCTGGCTTGTTGTATTGGTAGCATTCCAAACAAACGATTGCTGTTTACGCAAATAAACCCTGGCTTGCTCTTTTGCTTCTTGTATTACCCTTCCATTACCTGCTTTATCCGTTGGAGATATCCCCCTTTCCTTACGGATACTGTCTAAAGAGACTATTGGCCAATCTGCGTAATGTGTTTTAATATAGGTGTCTTTTCCTGCACCGGGTAAACCACTCATCAAAACAACTTCTGTTACTGGTTCATCAAATGGGATGTAATCTAAATAAGCATCATCATGTTGCATAAAATACATTTGTGCAGCGTCTGATTTAAACCTATAAGGATTTTCCCAACATTTGTTTTCCCTGCAAAATTCTTCGAAACAAGCTATTCGATATAACATTTCTTCCTGATCATCACAAATACGACCAAGCATATCTGCTTTTGCCAATAAACATAACCATTGCAGATTAACTTCCATGCTTGCTTTAACTAAAACTTTCACAGGATCGGTTTTTTCGAACAACCAAATTGGCAAACCATGATGCCTCACCAAGCCTACAATTTGCTCACGGATGGCAAAAGGCGTTGGTTCATCCTGATATAGTAATTGTCTTGCAAATTGAGCTCCTTTACGCGCATGTCCTTTTGAGGTAATGCTTCCGTCTGCTTCAAAAACAGTAGTACTGTATTTTTCAACATCATGCAATAAAGCAGCTGCCCATAAAATTCCCTGATCTTGTTCAGATAAATCTTTAAAAGCAGCTTCATTTTGTAAAGCGGTTAACACCATTTGCGTATGTATGGCCACGTTACCTTCTGCATGATAGCGTGAGTCTTGTTGAACATCTGCCATACGTTTTACCCAATAAAAACGGGCTTCAAGATCCGACCACTGCTTGTTTTCACTTAACGTCCACATACTTACCTCCTTCATTTATCAATGATGCACGTTTCCAGCTTCTGGTCCAATGCTCATCAGTTTTAACATGCCCCTTGCGTACGTATTTGAACACATTTTGGGCGAAATTATCAACGGTGTACCCATCAGCATTCCTGCTAACAATTCCCTCCATGGTAACCTGGGTCTTATCGTAAACATCATAGGTATCAAATTTACCTGTACCCTTCACCAGCTCGAGTATTTCTTTTTCGAACTGTTGTTGATTTTCTGGTTTTTGTTCTATTTTAATTACAGGAACAGTTGGCAGATCTAACATATTTGCATAAAACTGTGTTTCTTCCCAACTGAGCCAATGGCCGCCTTCTCGGATACCGAATACGTAAAAATGATGTTCCAGGTTCCGATATTCAATAGAATGGATGGCATATAAATTTTCCAGGAAGATTTCTAAATCTCCCAAATCATGTTTTGCAAGTTGCCAAAAACGCCTAAGACTTTCGGTCCATGGTGATGTTGTTGGAGCCGCATGCGAGCGGGCAAACACGCCGTATTTAGACAGGCAATTATTCTCGCCATCGAGTTTTTCGGTGTGTATAAGTGTAGGAATTTTTTGTAAATATCCCCAATAGTCGTGCTGGATCCTGTCATCGCTGGTTGTCCCCGGCGAAAACGGATAGTGATAAGTACGACCATATTTTTGTGAAATAGCCATATTGTAATAAGTAAAGTAAAAAATAAATAGTAATTACTCCCTCCCCAGGTGGGAAAGGTCATTCAACATTTATATGCAAATGATATTACATGACACAAGACTTAAATAGTTCGTTTGGCAACAAAAGTAATAAAACTAATTTAGTTTCTTTTAACTAAAGAAATGTTATTTAAGAAGTTAACAAAAAAATCCATTTTTCTTTAGCGAAAAATGGATTTATGTTCTTCCTGTATTTAAACTTATGAAATAGAGAAATAAAGACGTGTCTTAAAACAATTTAAATCCTACAGATAGATTAAACAAACCTGTTTTTTCATTCAGGCCCTTATTAATTTTTGTAAGGCCCCTGCTGTATCTGGCATCAATACTGATATTGCCAATATCTACGCCAGCATTGATCACCCCACCGAAATTAAGCTTTTTATAATCGAAGCCAACTGGCCCTTTTGCTTCGTTAAGGGTATAATTAACATCAGGTCCCGCAGAAATCCTGAAATTTAAGGCTTCTGTATCGATCAGTTTGTAGCCCACCATAAGGGGTAAATTAAGTTGGTTAAATTTTGGTGTATAAGTGTTAGCTGCATAAACATATGAACTCTTAAAGCTAACATAGTTCAATTCTGGTTGAAAATATAGTGATTTACCAACCCGCGCAAATACCCCAAAATTATAACCTACCTTTCCTTTTTTATCTGTTATAGCTTTTAAACTTGTTGGCAATGTTCCATAGTTTACACCAGCTTTTACGCCAAATACCAGGTCAGAATCTTGTGCTTTTGCCGCCCCCGCTGTAATAACCATAACAGCAACTAATAAATAAAACTTGTTCATTTTCATACTTTTTGTTTTTTAAATAATTGAATATTTATTGTGTTTTTGAAAGTATGACAACAACATTTGGATTTACCCCTACGCCATTAAAAAATATGAATTGATTTTAGGAAGAATATCCCTTAAAACCGCCTATGTAACCCAAAACAATCAGGTTCTTGTAAGCCCTGGAAAACCGATATTCGACAAATGGACTCTTAATGTTGATTATGTTTTTTTGTTCTCCCCCTATATCTCACTAATTGATGATTTAGACCCTGGCATATTTCCGTTTGTATTCCATGGGCGATAGTCCCGTAATGCGCTTAAAGATTTTCCTGAATGCTTTCAAATCGTTGTAACCTGTATCTTCCATAATAAATGGCAGATCTTTATGGTTCATTTCGATGGCTTTTTTTGCTGATTCTATCCTTACCCTTTGTAGATATTCGAAAGGTGTATTACTGGTAGCGGCCTTAAACCGACGGATAAAATTACGCTTACCCATATTAACCTGACTGGATACCTCATCCATCGCGATTTCGTTCTGGTAGTTTTCTTCAATATACTGCTGGGCTTTCAAAATATCTTTATCATCATGCTGATGCTGGCCGGTAAATACCTTAAAATGCGCCTGACTGGTTCTGTCCATTTCAATGGCAAACATTTTACTGATCCACAGAGCAGCTTCGCGACCGCAAAATTTCTCAATTAGGTAGAGAATCAATTTAAGAGAAGAGAATGCCCCACCACTGGTATAAACCCCGTCCTGATCGGTGGTTACCAAATCGCTTTTCATTCTGATTTTGGGATAACGTTTTTGCATATCCGCTGCGACAGCCCAGTGCGAGGTTACTTCTTTACCATCAAGCAAACCCGCTTCGGCCAAAAAGTAGCTGCCTACGCATAAACTGGCCACTTCGGCCCGGCTGGCGTACATTTCTTTGATCCATTTAACAGCCGCCTGGTTTCGACCTAACACGCCCTCGTTACCCACACTGAATGAAGGGATAATAATCAGGTCAGCTTGTTGTATATCCTCATAATTTAACTGCTCGATATTGACGTTGTTAAAGTGAAAGGGGATTTCGTGGTCTTTCTCTGTAACCAAACTTAGCGCAAATACAGGCTTTTTACCAGCACGCTCCATATAACGGTTGGCACCACTCAACAAATCTACCACGCCGGCAACCGATGAAGGAACAGCCTCGTCGAAAATATAAAGGCAAACTTTTAACATGCTTAAATCGTTATTTTAATGCTAACTAAATTAAGTATTTTATTTGTCACTTTCATGCCCTTAAGTTGTCATTTATGCCACCTAAATGATATCAATAATCTATAGAAATTTGTAACAGATAAAACAACAGACGTGTTATTGAGTTACGAAGCACTATAATTAAGAATCAATTTCTAAATACTATAATTATGAAAGCAAAAATCTGGGCCAACTTAGGCGTTAAAAATGTAGAGAAAAGCAGAGCCTTTTACACCAAACTGGGTTTCGAAAAAAATGCAGGGCGCGAGAGTGATGAACTGGCCAGCTTTTTATTTGGCGAGGATAATTTTGTGATACACTTTTTTAAGGAAGATAGTTTAAAAAAGGGCATGAAAGGCGAATTAGCCGATTTGAGCAAGGGCAATGAAGTTATATTTACCATTTCTGCGGAAACAAAGGAAGAGGTAGATAACTGGGCTGTAAAAGTAAAAGATGCCGGCGGTTCTGTATTCTCGCCACCAGAGGAATTTCAAGGCATGTACGGCTGCGCCTTTGCCGACCCAGATGGGCATAAGTTTAATATATTAAAGTGGAAATAAGGATATACAAGCGGCCTCTAATGCAGGCCGCTTTTTAATTGATCTGCCATACCTATCGCCGCGCTTCTACCAATAGACTTAATCATTTGGCAAAATCGCTTAATATCAGATAAGTGCATAAAAAACCCCTCCAAAATTACTTTAGAGGGGTTTAAGCCATGAGGTCAGCCGGAGTTATGTATTTCAAAAATATAATTCCCTTAATTAAGCATCTGGTATTTCCGGTTCGACCAGCTTAGCTAACTTTTCAAGCGATTCCTGCCAACCCAGGTAACACATCTCTACAGGTATAGCTGAGGGAATTCCTTCCTGAGTAATTTTAATTTCTGTACCAACTAAGGTCTTTTTCAACCAAACTGAGGTAATCATTTCACCAGGCAGATTTGGATCATCAAACTGATCGGTATACTTTAAAAACTCATTTGGTGTTACTTCAAGGTATTTTCCGCCGAATGAATGACCATTAGAGGTAGAAAAATTATGAAACGACATTTTAAAAGAACCTCCTAAGGCTACTGTCATTTCGTGAACAGTACAAAGAAAACCATATGGAGGTAACCATGAAGCGATTGCCAGAGGTTCGGTAAATGCACGATATACTTTTTCTGGCGATGCTTTTAAAACTCTGTGCAATGAAACGGTGTTGTTTGACATAAAATTATTTTTTAATCTCCTACTCTTAAGGCTTTTCGGTTTCGCCCGTTTTTGATGTGGTAGCTGCTCCACCATCTTGTCAGTATTTTTAATATCAATTCCTGACTATACAAAGATGACATGTAAATTCGAGTTTGCCAGTGGTGATATGCGACAATGTACAAGGGGCTTTACGGCCTGGCTTGTGCAAAATACACCTTCTACGATCTACTTTAAAATACCACCAAAATACAGTTAAATGAAGGTTTTTTATTTTGCTATTGTTCCTGCACCACGCTATATCGTCACTTAAAAACTTAACAGTTTATGATAGGTGAACTAAACATTTTTTTGATGAAGTAAATAAAAGTTTCACTTCACCGAATTATTATTATTAAAATCAGGTATGATAGTTAACTTTGCATACTACTCTCCTATTTTATAAATGACAAAATGGATCACCCGTGAACATCCAAAAATTGACCGGATTGCCTGCCCTTGGCTAATCAGGCGTTTTATCGATCCCGATGCAGAAATTATTTATGTACCTTCAGATGAGGTAATGATTAAGGCCAGGGAATTAGGGGCGGTACCATTCGACATGCCAGATGTAGAATATACGCATTACAATGATCAATGCACTTTTGATTATTTCATTAAAAAACACCAGTTAAAAGACACTGCTCTTGACCGCATTGCTGCTATCGTTCGTGGGGCAGATACTGATCGCCATGACTTCGCACCACAGGCAGCAGGACTAGAAGCTGTATTTTCGGGCTTAGCCTACCACAGTTCAAATGATCAGGAGTTACTGGCTTTAGGTATGCAGATTTATGATGGCCTGTATAGCTGGGCAAAACACCTTTACCACAAAAAACATACACAGGCCGGACCAGTTGAACAAATGCTGCTCGACATATACACCAGGTACCTTCGGGAAAATAAAGGAAAGAAAGCACCGGCCTGGGCGAATGAATTACGGGAAATGATACAGGATCAGATGGATACGAATATGTCTTTGAGTCTCCAGCAGGCTTCAGATGAATTGGAAATTAATCCAGCCTATTTATCCCGCGAGTTTTCCAAGTATTTTGATGATCTGTCTTTTGGAGATTATATACGGAAGATGAGGATTGAAAAGGCTATGCTGTTGATAGAAACAACAGCTTACTCATTAACCGAGATTGCTTATCTTACCGGATTTTCAGATCAGAGCCATTTTAATAGAATCTTTAAGAAACAGACTGGAGAAAACCCATCATTTTACAGAAAAAAACACAAAAAAGGTAAAACGGATACAAATAGTTAAATCCGTACAATTATAGTGCCCTGCGAATAAGCAATATTGTAGTAAAATACAATTTGCTGATGAAAGAACAAACCGATAAAGCCAAACCGCGATACTCACTAGCAGAAATTACAACGTATTTCTTAAAATTGGGCACTTGGGGTTTTGGCGGTCCTGTTGCGCTGGTAGGTTATATGCAGCGTGATCTGGTTGAGCAGAAAGGCTGGCTGAGCGAAGAAGAATATAAAGAAGGGTTAGCGCTTGCACAACTGGCTCCCGGGCCTCTTGCCGCACAGTTGGGTATCTATATCGGCTTTGTACACTATGGCTTAATTGGCGCTACTTTAACAGGGTTAGCCTTTGTACTGCCATCTTTCATCATGGTGGTTTTGCTTGGTATGGCCTACCAACAATATGGTGGGCTGGCATGGATGCAAGCGGTATTTTACGGTGTAGGCGCTGCCGTAATCGGCATCATTACCATGAGTGCCTATAAACTAACCATTAAATCAATCAGCAAACTGGAACTTGCTGCCGTCAAATCCAAATGGCTTTTATGGGTGTTCTATATCATTGGAATCGCGATCACCGTTGTTACCGAAAAAGAGGAAATTTTACTTTTTTTAGCTTGTGGCATCCTATATATGCTCATTAAGGCCCCACCGCAATGGATTAAAAAGCCTTCAACGCTCCCGGCAGGAATATTGTTCAGTACTGGTTTTTGGCACTATGACAGCAAGACCTTACAAGACATTGGCTGGTTTTTCGTTAAGGCAGGAGCATTTGTATTTGGTAGCGGACTGGCCATTGTACCTTTCCTGCATGGTGGTGTAGTAAAGGAATTTGGTTGGTTAACGGAGGTTCAGTTTGTAGATTCGGTGGCAGTTGCCATGATCACGCCCGGGCCTGTAGTAATTACAGTAGGATTTATCGGTTATCTTGTCGCAGGGTTTCCTGGGGCTAGTATTGCGGCGCTAGCTACTTTTCTGCCCTGCTACATTTTTACAGTAGCCTTAGCACCCTCTTTCAAAAAGATTGCAAAAAATAATAGCGTTAAAACATTCGTTGAAGGAATTACCGCCGCTGTGATTGGCGCACTCGTCGGTTCAGTAATTGTGATCGGCATGCGTTCTATAAAAGACATTCCAACGGCATTAATCGCGGTAGCAGCTATACTTTCACTTATCTACATCAAAAAATTACAAGAGCCCTACATCATTGGTGTAGCGGCCGCGATAGGACTACTCATTAAATTCTTCTAACTTCTCATTATGTATAAAATCTCTACAAAATCGCCTGTTAAGCACAGTATACTTTTACTTGTTTTCATTACATTATCAGGTTTATCAACAAAAGCGCAACAAACAGGTCAAAACCATGCTTATCCAAAGGTAACCGGTTATTTTAGCTTGCTTCACCCAATCGGTTCCTGGGATAAAAATGGATTCCACGATAACTTTTCGGATGTATATACGCTTGTATTTCCATTTGGAATGAACATTTTAAAGAGTGATAAATTCGGGGTCAGTTTAGAGATTGCCCCGAGTATCCGTACCGAACATAATATTTCTAAAGTAAGTTCAGTATTATTTCATCCTGGGGCAATGTTCCGGTTCAAACACGGCTTTACTTTTATAGGTCGTGCAGCATTTGAAACCAATGGCCGTTATGGCTTTACGCCGGTTTTGAACCAGGTTGTAAAAAAAGGAAAAGATGTGAGCCTGTATCTTGCCTTGCCTTTCCCCGTGAGATTTGGCAATAATCTACCTGCATCGTTATCTACAGGTTTACAGGTGGGTGTTAGTTTTTAAAATAAATTACGGTACAAATGGCATTGGATATTAAGTGCAGTAATTTAAGGTTTAAAGCAATCCACTTTGTAGTAGCAAAACATAAATATTCCGAAAAAACATTGTAACTATTTGATTACATAGAATTTGTTTATATATTAGATCTGTCTGATCAACAACATTAACCTAAACTAACTTAAACATGAAAAACACAAAATTTCTATCATTAGCCATGCTATGCGCTTTATTTCTCTGCGTATCTTCATGCAAAAAGAACAATACTTCTGAACAAACTGATAATAAAGCCGAAATATCGGCAAGTACTTTACAACAAATAAAAAGCTTAGGATTTAGCGTCGAAAATGCGCGTAAAGTGGACAACGGTTACCTGGTAGAAGGCGATATCCTGCTAACAGATGCCAATTTAAATGAAAAGTCTTTAAGTCCTAATTTAAATATTGCTGAAACCGAGCAGTACCGCACAACAAATGTTGTTAAATCACTACCACGTGTGATTACAATTTCTGTTACAAATTTACCACAGGTATATAGTGATGCTGTTGACCTAATGATTTCAAGATACAACTCATTGGGCCTGCGTATGACTTTTCAAAGGGCAAATACAGGCACTACAGGTAACATTGATGTATTTGGATTTAACGAAGGGCCAAGTGGTGGCTACATCACTTTAGGTTCATCTGGTTTTCCTACTTCAAGCGGCGAACCATTTAATCAGGTTAAAATGAATACGAATGTTAATGCCTACGGAACTAATCCTAATTTATTGTATGTAGCTTCTGTTTTACAACATGAAGTTGGACATTGTATAGGATTCCGTCATACAGACTATATGAACAGAGCATATAGCTGTGGAGGAAAACGTTCTAATGAAGGAACAGCAGGAGTTGGCGCGATACAAATCCCAGGCACACCATCAAAAGCAGATGCAGAATCATTCATGCTGGCTTGCTCTAACGGGGGCGACCGTACATTTAATGCAAATGATGTAATTGCAATGAATTACCTTTATAAATAAACCAAATACAGATCAAATAAAAAAAATAGATCAGATAAAAAAGAGGGGGCTGAAAAAGCTCCCTCTTTTTTTTGAACCTGAAAAGGCTGGAAGAATATATTTTTTTTATGTTTTTAACAAAATAGCCTTTTAAAAAAACACAAACAACAGCGAACAATATAATTCAGAAAAAAAAATCACCATTTTTCAATCAATAATATGAGGTTCACTTCATCTTTACATCATTGTGTTAAATTTAATCCTTAATTCTGAACCAATAACTTGAAAATCCTTAACATTATTTTCAATTAACCTTACAATTCTTAATAATTTCTTAATTCTAATTAACAAAATCCATAATCGGGTTAAGGCATCTTTGTGAGAAATTCACAGAGCAAGGAACAATCGTTTGTTTCTGTGAATGATCCAAACAATCATAACTAATCATTCATGAAACAAAACTACAAAAAGACCTACTTGCCCTTGATTAGCAAATGGCAATATCTTGTTGCAATCCTGCTTTTCTTTTCATTAAATACCTATGCTCAGGGCAGTAAAACAATAACAGGTAAAGTTATTGATGAAACCAGTCAGCCATTACCAGGTGTAACAGTTAAAATAAAAGGCAGCAATTTAGGAACATCAACCGATGCAAATGGCGTTTATACCATTCAGGCAAAACCGTCTGACATACTTGCATTCTCTCTACTTGGAAGTATAACCAAGGAAATTCCGGTTAATGACCAGGCTAAAATAAATATAACCCTTGTTTCGGATAATCAAAACCTGAAAGATGTTGTGGTTATTGGTTATGGTACAGCTAATAAAAAAGATTTAACTGGTGCCGTAACTTCTGTAAAATCAGAAGAATTTAACCAAGGTGTTTTGGTTAACCCAGCCCAACTTTTACAAGGTAAAGTTGCAGGTCTGAATGTTACTAAAAGCGGCGATCCGAATGCTAAACCATCCACTATTTTACGTGGTCCATCTACTTTACGTGAAGGTGCTGCACAAGAGCCGTTTTACGTTATCGATGGTGTTCCCGGAGCTTCAATTGATTTATTAGCGCCGGCAGACATAGAGAATATCGACATTTTAAAAGATGCATCTTCGACTGCCATTTATGGTTCAAGAGCCGCAAACGGCGTAATCATCGTAACCACAAAACGTTCTAAAAGCGGTCAATCCCGCCTAAATTATAGCGGTTATGCTGCCGTAGAGAAAGTTTCTAAAAAGTATGATATGCTTTCAGCTCCTGAGCTGAGACAATACCTTGCAGATAATAAGCAAACTTTAAACGCAGTAGATGATGATGGTTCGGACACAAACTGGCAATCACTTTTAGAAAGAACAGGTTATTCTCAAAATCATAACCTTTCTTACGGTGGCGCTGGTCAAACATCAGATTATGGTGCAAGTGTGAATTACCTAGATAATAAAGGGATTCTTAAAAATACCTCGCTAAAAAGAACAATTGTTCGTGCTTTCCTTAACGAGAAGTTTTTTAATGATAGGCTTAAACTGGGTTTAACCATAACTAACAGTAATTCGAAAAGTTCTGATGTATATCAATCACAAGCACTTCCCAATATGCTTTTTTATTTACCAACAGTAAATCCTTTTAATACTGATGGTAGCTATAAAGAGAACTACAACCGCACCGGAAGCGGAACAAGAAATCCATTATCAATTGTTGATAATAACGTAATCGATAACCTGAATAATAAAACGTTGATTAATGGTATGGCTCAGGTAAATATCATTGATGGGCTGAGGTTTACAGCCAGCGTTTCATCTCAAAGAGACCAAAATAACTACAGTACTTATTTAAACAGTCAATCGGGATTAGCCAGAGGCGTAAACGGACAAGCACAAAAAATCGATGTTTTAAACAAAAGCCAGGTTTTAGAGGGTTACTTTAACTATGATAAAACTTTTGGAAAACATAGTTTAAAATTGCTTGGCGGTTATTCATGGCAAGAAGATAGAACGAATGATGGTTTTGGCGTAACTACACAAAATTTTTCAAATGATAATTTAGGTTATAACAACCTGTTTTTGTCTAATCCAAGTTTGCTTTCCCAAATCGCCTTTAACAATGCCCCTATATCAACTTTAAGGTTAATTTCATATTACGGCAGGGTTCAGTACAACTATAGTGAGAAATATTTATTTCAGGCATCTTTAAGAGATGATGGTTCTTCCGCATTTGGAAAAAATAATCGTTGGGGTTTATTCCCGGCTGTTTCTGCAGGCTGGAGAATTATTGGCGAAGATTTTATGCAGTCGGTTCCTGTTATTAGTGATTTAAAACTTCGTGCTGGTTATGGCGTATCGGGTAACAGTTTAGGTTTCGACGCCTTCTCTTCATTACTAATTTATGGAACACTCTCTGGAAGTAATAAATTTTTAAACAACGGTTCTATCAGTAATGCAATTGGTCCGGTTAGAAACGAAAATCCAGATTTAAAATGGGAAAGTACAGCAACAACCAATATTGGTTTAGATTTTGGCTTATTTAGAAACAGGATTACGGGATCGTTAGATTTTTACGTGAAACAAACATCAGATTTAATTTACGATCGTTATGAAGTATCTACAACACAGTTTTTCTTACCAACCATTACAGCCAACGTTGGTAAAATCAAAAATACAGGGGTAGAATTTTCATTAAACGCTACAGTTTTCCAAACAGATAGTTTCAGATGGACAACTTCACCAAATATTGCGCACAATAAAAACGTAGTAGAAACCTTATCTGATGATTTCTACAAAATCGCAGCCATTCAAACAGCTCAGCTCGGTGGCAAAGGTCAGTCGGGCAATTTCAGTCAGTTAGTTCAGCCAGGTTATGCATTGGGTACTTTTAACCTTTGGAATTATGCAGGTAAAAATGCAGCAGGTGTAAGTACTTACATTAATGCTGCCGGTCAAACTATTGCTACACAGCCTTTAACTACTGATGCAAAAATTGCCGGCAACGCCCAGCCTAAATTAATTTACGGATGGGGAAATAGTTTCAGCTATAAAAACTGGGATTTTAACTTTTTAGTTAGAGGCGTTTTAGGCAACAAGATTTTGAATGCGACAAAGGCATCTTTAAATAATCCTGCCGATGCAAAACTTCAAAACATCCCAACGTTTACCCTGGGCGAATCTTTCAATGATATTAATGCTTACCTGATTTCAGACCGTTTCCTTGAAAGCGGCTCATACTTGCGTTTGGATAACGCTACGCTTGGCTATACGTTAAAACCTAAAACACCAGCCATCAAAGCCATTAGATTATATGTTACGGCAAATAACCTCTTTGTAATCACTAAATACAGTGGTTTAGACCCAGAAATCAACATCGGTGGATTAACGCCAGGAATTGATAACAATAATTATTATCCAAAAACAAGAACCTTCAGCTTCGGTGCAAGTGCATCATTTTAAAAAAAATAAAGATGAAAAAGATTATAATCCTATTTAATATCCTTACTTGCCTGATGGTATTAGAATCATGCAGTAAGCTCGATGTCGATGTAGAATCGCAATACGTTAAAGATAATTTTCCTTTTACCAATTCAGATTACGCGGCACTTTTTGGCACCATGTATTCTAACCTTTCTTCTCAATACGGTGTTCCATACTGGAGAATGCAAGAGCTTTCTACAGATGCTGCAATTATTCCGGCACGCGATGGAAACTTTGATGATGGCGGTCAATATCGCCAGCTCCATTACCATACCTGGACAATTGACCACCCGAATGTGAGAGATATCTGGCAGTGGGGATTTGGCGGTATTAATAACTGCAACCGCTTAATCAACCTGACCAATGAATCTTCAGTTTCAGCTGCACAAAAAAGTAGCAGTTTAGCCGAAGTAAAAGCAATGAGGGCCTTATACTATTACTTTATGATGGATTTATATGGTAATGTACCCATTATAGATACCTTTCCGGTAAGCTCGCTTCCTGGAAACCAAACCAGAGATAAAGTATTTGAATTTATTGAGAAAGAACTTTTAGCCGTAATACCGCAATTACCAATAAAAGATAATAACAACCGTGTATTGGTTTATGGCCGACCAACCCAGGCAATGGCCTATGCTTTATTAGAAAAAATGTACCTCAATTCGGAGGTCTATACTGGCAAACCGAGATATGCAGATGCTGTAATTATGGCCGATAATATTCTGAAAAACACCAACTACGCTTTGGATAACAAATATTCAGATATTTTTGATGTAAATAATGGTCCTCAGATTAATGAAACCATATTTGCTATTCCCTACGATCAGCAGATTCCGGGTAACCAGATTACAAGATTTGGTTTTTATCCTGCATTAGCAGCAGCTTATGGGATTAATGTAGGTTTCAGTATTGCAATGAGTACAACGCCAGAATATTATAACCGTTTTAATTTAAACAATGATATCCGTAACAGTTTCTGGTTAATTGGTAAACAATATGCGCCAGATGCTAATCGTAAACCTGATTTAACTAAACCTGTTTTTGTGGCAGGAACAACTACACAAATAGAAATTACACCTGATTTAATTCTGAAACCAGGCAAACCAATGGATTTAGGTAATACCGTTGCAGATCAGGCTAAAGGTGTTCGATCGGTGAAGTACTGGCCGGATGTAAACGCAATTCAGGCGACACGTTTAAATGGCAACGATATGCCCCTGCTCCGTTTGGCAGATGTAATGCTCATGAAAGCAGAAGCAATTTTAAGGGGTGCAGCCGCTACAACTGTTAATAGCGAATTACAAACACCGCTGGTACTTGTAAATAAAATAAGAGCGCGTGCTGGTGCTAGTTTAGCCAGTTCGATAGATTTGAGCACTTTACTTGATGAAAGAGCCCGTGAATTTAGCTGGGAAGCCTGGAGAAGAAATGATCTAATCCGTTTCGGACAGTTCGAAATAGAATATCCGCTACCAAATGATGTATTGACAATGAATAAGGATGTAACCAGAAGAATTTATCCTATTCCGGCAAATGAATTAAAGCTTAATACAAACCTGAAACAAAACCCCGGGTATTAACAATCAAAAAAGGCATATGAGAATCATCAGTTGCATTAGCCTATTGCTGGTATTGCCAGCAATAGCGTTTATTACCGTTAATGAAGACCCAACCATCAATCAGATTCAGGTAATTGGTTCGCACAACAGTTATAAGCAAGCCATCGATCCGGCATTATTTACCATGTTTAAGAAAAAGGATTCAGTATCTGCCAGTAAGATCGATTATGAGCACATTTCTATGCCCGAACAATTAAATATGGGATTAAGAAACCTGGAGATTGATGTTTATGCTGATTCTGCTGGTGGTCGTTATGCGCATCCAAAAGGTTTAGATTGGGCGAAAGATCAACCTGCTTTTGATGCTTCCGGAGAAATGAAAAAACCTGGTTTTAAGGTTTTACACATCCCCGACCTCGATTTTAGAAGCTCTGTACCAACTTTTGTAAGGGCTTTAAAAGTGTTGCGTACCTGGTCGGAAGCTCATGCAGATCATACCCCGGTTTTTATTACGCTTGAGGCTAAAGATGATTCGATAAAAAAACCAGGATTTACATCACCAGAATTATTTACGCCAAAGGTTTTTGATGAACTGGATAAAGTGATATTAGAGAATTTAGGTAAAGAACATATCATTCTTCCTGATGAAGTAAGAGGTAAATACAGTTCTCTTGAAGATGCAGTACTTCATCAGCATTGGCCAAAATTGAGCCAGGCGAAAGGCAAATTTATTTTTGTACTGGATGCTAGCGGCAAAAAAAGAGCGACTTATATTCTAAATCATCCATCACTAAAAGGTCGTGTAATGTTTGCGAATTCAGATCCCGGCACACCCGAGGCTGCTTTTATGATTAGAAATAACCCGCAGGATAAACAGATTCCTGAACTGGTAAAAAAAGGTTACATCATTAGAACACGGGCCGATAACGATACGCAACAGGCCCGTAAAAACGATATGGCTGATTTCAATGCGGCTTGTAATTCTGGCGCACAGGTTATCACAACAGATTATTATTTAAAAAGTACACATTTTAATTCCGATTACGCTGTCAGCTTTGCTGGTGGCAAATACTACAGAGCTAATCCCTTATTTAAAAAGTAAATAGAATATGAATAGAAGGTCATTATTAAAAGGTGGATTGTTAGCAGGTTTAACTATTCCATTTACAGGTGTAAGTGATGTTATCGCTAAACCTATTGGCGGTTCAAAGAAAGCTAAAAACATCATTATGATGGTAAGTGATGGCATGAGTATAGGAACGCTGAATATGGCTGATTTATATTCGAACAGAATACTGGGGGTTAGTAGTAAATGGTTAGGCTTGTACCGCGATAACAAGGCTGTTAGAGCATTAATGGATACGGCTTCTGCAAGCGCTATGGTTACCGATTCTGCAGCTGCAAGTTCATCCTGGGGTGGTGGTATGCGGGTTCGAAACGGTTCGCTTAATGTAGGAATGAAAGGCGAAAAACCACAACCTATCCTTCAGAAATTTAAAGAAAAAGGTAAAAAGGTAGGTTGTGTAACTACTGTTCCCATAACGCACGCAACACCTGCTGGTTTTTGCATAAACATAGATAACCGTGGGGGGCAGGATATTATTGCAGAGCTATACCTGGGCCTAAAGTTTGATGTGATGATGGGTGGCGGACATAAGTATTTTGGAGAAAAACGTGCCGGAGGAAACCTGATTCCGAAATATTTAACCCAAGGTTATAAAGTAGTTGAAAATAGAGATGAAATGCTGGCTTTGAATAATAATAAGCCCGTTTTAGGTTTATTTGCCGAAGATGGACTGCCTTATGAAGTAGATAGAAAGCACGATAAAAACCTAATGAAATCGACACCATCGTTAGCAGAAATGACGATGAAGGCTATCGATTTGATGAAAGATAATAAAGACGGGTTTGCTTTGCAGGTAGAAGGCGGAAAAGTAGATTGGGCAGCGCATTCAAATGATGTAAGTGGATTAATATTTGACCAGCTTGCTTTTGATGAAGCGGTTGGTAAGGTCATTGAATTTGCAGAAAAAGATGGAGAAACGCTGGTTATCATCACTACTGATCACGGGAATTCAAATCCTGGTTTATTTTATGCTGATGAAGCTGATAAAAAATTCGATAGTTTACAGAATTTTAAGCATAGCAACACCTGGTTGTTGGCGCAATTGAACCAATCCTTTAGCGAACAGAAAATTATCGATCTGATTAAAGAGAATCAAGGTTTTGAAATAAAACCAGATGAAGTTAAATCACTTTTAAATCATTTCAAAGATATTTCTCCCAACCAGTTATACAACGAGTCAAATCTTCCGTTTTACGAATACGGAAAAATATTGGGCAAATATACCGATGTGCAATGGGCTGGTATGAACCATACCGGAGATTATGTTGAGCTTACCATGTTTGGCCCAGGTTCAGAAAACTTAAAGCCTTTCATTAAAAATTTTGAACTGCATAATTTTATGTTAAAGGCGGCCGAAATGCCAGCGTCATTTTTAGTTAAGGCATAAATAATTTCAAACCGCAATGCAGGTAATTTTTAAAAAAATAAAAGTAAAGTGTAAAACAAGAATTCCGATTATATGTATCGCTATACTTTTGAATGTAAGTATTGTAAAAGCTCAACAAAATACAACTAAACCTGTTTTACTTTCAAAAGGATTTTGGTTAAAAGGCGACTTACATGTGCATTCACGGCATAGTACAGAATCATCGAATAATTCGATTCAAAAGATCATTAATTTTTCTAAATCTGTTAAAATGGATTATGTGTGTATTACAGATCACGATAATCATGTAGATGGCGATGTGGAACACCATACCTGGGCAGATCCAGAATTTAAATCAGACTCGCTTCTATTGCTATACGGTGCAGAATGGACGACAACCAGAGGTCATGGAAATGTATTTTCTGATAAACCCTATCATCATAAACGCTTATTTGATGTTCGTGATGAACGTGATGTTAATATTGGTAAAGTGAAGAAGTCTCTTAATATTCACTTATCAGCAAACCATCCAAGCGGAAAAGACAATTTTGGTTTTTCTTATGATTTGGTTCAATCGATTGAAGTTTGGAATTCGTCAGTTTGGCCAAAAAATGCAAATGCGATTATGATTTGGGATGATATGCTTTCATCAGGAAGAATGATGACGGGAAGAGGAGGAAGCGATGCACATCATGGTGTACCTACAGGAGCTGAAAAACCAGGTGCAAATACTTATCAGGCCGAATATAATTATGTTGGTACACCAACAACCTGGGTTTTTGCAAAGGAAAAAAATTTAACGGCAATTGTTGATGCGCTAACTCATGGAAAGGTTTCGGTGAGTTCAAATCCTTTCGCGCCGAGAGTAGAATTTTATGCTGATGCAAATGAAGACGGTAAATTTGAGCTGATGATGGGAGATAATGCCATTTCTAAAGGTAAACCTGTAAAATTTTTGGTTCAGTTAATTGGTAATACTTTACCAGATGCAGATTACACCATTACCATCATTAAAAATGGAAAGAAATTGAATACTTACCATGCTAAAGGCGAAATACCAACGGTTCAATTTGAAGATACACCAGAAACAAGAGGGAGAAGCTATTATCGTGTGACTGTCGAAGGTGTAAATACACCTTATCCACAAGTGCCAAAATCTATGGCTTTAAGTGAAAATATGGTTGCTTTATCAAATCCGATTTATTTTAACTTCGACCCAAAATTTTAGATTTTCTTTAAAATCATTTAAAAACGAAATATAAAGTCTGTCAAAAGAAGCTGTATCATAAGTTGTGATTCCATTCGAACTTGCCACGTTGATCTTGTCTAAACGCTTTGCACTGCTTTCAGGTAATCTATGTTGCGCCAGTTGTGGCCCACTGCCTACTTTGCCCGGGAATGCACCATTTGCGCCTTTTGAATACGTTGCCATAATTTTTGTTTTTTTAGGTAAAAAAATGTTTGTTCAAAAAAGGATTGCTGTTTATACCGCTATGTTTAAATCCATGCCCAAACCTAGCGGCTTAAAAGCATTGGCGCCTCATTTTGAGCTAAAATGAGCTAAATTGAGCCAAATTAACACCGATTATGAGCTAAAATGAGCCGTTACGGTTGGCCCGTGTTGCCACAGCCAGGCCACTTGTGGCAGCCTGCTTAAGGGCAGCATAACCGTAAGCGGTGTTGCCATTCTGCGAAAGCAAGCGTTGGCTTTACCTTTTAGGTAGAGAAAAGGTAACGCCGGGGTAAGCCTGGGGTAACGTTGGGGTTAACCTGGTAGCAACAAAGGGTAAACAACAAGTAAAGCAGGGGTAATTAAATACGGCCCTTTTGCTGGCTCTCCAGGTAGGCAGCCAGTAAATCTTTCAGGCAAAAACGATCGCAGCCAAGTAGTTTTATAGGCTTTAATGGCCAACAGATGTTCCGCAATCCTGTCTTTTCATGCAGAACAATAATCAAAAATATCTACAGGGAGGCTGCCGTCATCAAAACAGCCTTTAAATAACCTGTAGCATAGTTTCCCGAGCAACAAAAAACCCCTCAAAGTCTTCCTTAAAGGGGTTTAAAGCAGTGGGCCCACCTGGGCGCTTCTTGAACCATTTTCTGCCTGATTTGCATTTAATCGAAGATTTGACAAAAAACATAACATAGCATTCAATACTTATTGATTGCTCTATTTCTGCTTAATGATTTGCTGTATAGTTTCAAAATACTATAAAGTATTGTTTGATCAGGTTTGTGTGTTACTTAAATGCAAAAAGAAAGCGGCTTAGGAGATTTTCCGAGCCGCTTTCTTTGTTATTTGAATTGGGATGGTTTACTGCTAATGGTATTTCTTTCGGTAATCATAGCAGTTTTGCTATTAAAATCTGTAGGTCCAGAAGTATAATCGCCATCAAAGGCAACTCTGCCTTGTCCCTCTGCAATGGTATTAGGTCCGGTGTGAGAATCATCGATGTTTATGATACCTGCAATTCCGTTTTTAATATTATTACCATCTTTTTCTCCAGACATTAAAAAAGCGTAAAAATTATAACCACCGTTTCTGTACGCTTTTACCTTTCCGTAAACGGTAAATTTATTTCCGCTTCCACTAATAGCGGTTACAACACTGGTATCTGCTGCACCAATAAAGTTTTTGCCCAACATTTTTATGCTGAAATCGCTGGTACTTTGCTCATAAAGTTTAACTACGCCGTCAATAAGCACATAACCTGGCTGATAGCTATCGTATGGTATATTACTGCTTTTTATGG
The DNA here is from genome assembly GCF_001442625.1 of Pedobacter ginsenosidimutans. Classification (GTDB taxonomy): domain Bacteria; phylum Bacteroidota; class Bacteroidia; order Sphingobacteriales; family Sphingobacteriaceae; genus Pedobacter; species Pedobacter ginsenosidimutans. The sequence goes on from NZ_LMZQ01000020.1 coordinate 85,122, forward strand.
TGAAAGGCTTAAATAAATAAGAACCATCGATATTTGGGGGCGTAGTACCCTTATTTATAGTAAAACCCAGTTTGGTCAAGCTATCCACATACTGTTGCGGAATAATATCTTCTATTTTCTTACTTAAGATTTCTTCATCGCTCGGATTAATATCTTTGTTTTTAGAGCAAGCCGCAAATTGCAGCACGGCACCTACTATTAAAGCAAATGCACATCCTTTGACTAGCATAGTAAAGTTTGTTGTTGTTTTTTTCATTATGCAATTTTTAATTATAAGTTTTAAAATACCCAATTGCAACTGCAGTGCCAATATCCAATAATTTGGCTCAAATAGATTAAAAACAACTATAAACCACTATATAAATCTACCTAAAACCAGGTATTTCCATTAATTTTTAAACAAAACTGCTGTCCTTTTTTCTTACGGTCTTTTTGTAGTTGCTTATTTTTTTGAAAAGCAGACTTTATTGATTTTGATAAGTTCTGAAAATGTTATCCAAGTGGATATGGGAGGGAATATATAAGTGAGGTGCTATTAAATTTTATCGGCTGCATACAGATGGATCAATTATCTATAGAGATAAAATTATTCCTGTAAGAAGTGAAAAAGAGCAGGCTGATTATGTGGAAACACAAAGTGAAACTGTTAAGCGATAGTGATACAGACAGCGTTTTTGTATTCGTTTTTGCTTTTCCAGTTATGCTATACAGCGAAGAAAGATAAAGATAGGATTGCATTTTCTTTGGTCAAATCATTTTCCAAGGATGATCCTCGTTCGAAAAAAATTCCAAACTGGGAAGCGAAAGAGGCGTTTCATCGATTAGAAAAAGTTTATGATAAATTGTCAAATCAATAAATCTATTATGATAATAATTAGTAAACAGTCCGCCATCACTTTACAAGACAGACTGTTTTGTAATTTTATTGACCTAAAAAAAATGTTCAGGTCAAACTTATTAGTTAATAAATGAATTCCAAAACATTAGGCAAGAGATTTTGAGAAATCAATTGGTCTAATATTTTTTAGGTTTCTAAAAAATAAGTATTTTTATGTAAATCAAATTTATTGACATAATTAATTTCATGCTTCAACTCCTAACCGTATCTCTATTATAAAACTAGATCTTGTCAAAGACCCTGAAAGATGATTCAAGATATCTTTTAAATATTATCTATCAAATCCAAAAATCCCATTCAATAAATATTGGATGGGATTACTAGATTATAAATATATCCTTAAAGATTAAAACCTCCGGTAACTTCAACTCTTTGACCGTTGATCCATTTTGATTCATTCGAACACAAGAAAGCAACCACGCTTCCAATGTCATCCGGCAAACCCACTCTTCCTAAAGCTGTTTGGGAAGCCAACTGTTGATTAAATTCTGCAACATCACGAAGAACTCCACCTCCAAAATCTGTTTCAATCGCACCCGGAGCAACAGAATTCACTCTGATTTTTCTAACTCCCAATTCCAAAGCCATATATCTTGACAAAGAGTCCACTGCCGCTTTCATCGGCCCATAAGCAGAATAGCCTCCGTATGACCATCTTGCCAAACCTGAGGAAGTGTTCACGATAGAACTTCCGTCATTCAGTAATGGTAATAATTTTTGGGATAAGAAATAAGGTCCTTTGAAGTGCATATTTGTCATCGCATCCAACGTTTCTTCAGTGGTTGTTTCAAAACTTTCGTTGATTCCGATCCCTGCATTGTTTACCAATGCATCCAATTTTGCTGAACCAAGTTGTGAATCCAAGATTTCTTTCACTTCGCTCGTAAATTGGTCAAAACCTAAAGTCGTAGAAATATCCAAAGACAAAGCAAATGCCTTCTGTCCGATTGATTCAATATCTTTTACTACTTCATCCGCAAATTCCTTTTTTGTTTGATAAGTCAAGATAATATCAAATCCTTTTTTTGCCAATTGTAAAGCTGAATCTTTACCTAATCCACGACTTGCTCCAGTCACCAATGCTATTTTACTTGCCATTTTTCTTTTATTTAATTATGGTACAAAGTTCAAGAAATATCCATCAACCAGCTTGTATAAATCAAATCAAAGTTTGTACAAATCAAACAGTTTGTAGTTCACGGAAATGTTGAGGCGATTGCTGACTGTATTTCTTGAAAAACTTGGAAAAATGGGCGAGTTCCTCAAAACCTAAAGTAAAAGCGATCTCCGAAATATTCCATTGTGTTTGAGATAGCAGTATTTTTGATTCCTGATAAATCCGGCTTCCTATGATCTCGCCAGTCGTCCTTCCCGTTGTTTCCTTCAAGACTCTGTTGAGATGATTCACATGCACCCCTAATATTCCAGCAAAATCTGCCGGGGTTTTCAATTGTAGTAACTGCCTGATATTTTCAATAGGAAATTGTCTTTCCAGAAGTTCGATGAATAATGTAGTAGTTCTGGATGAAGCGCTTTTCTTATTTTCAAGAGGCAGAACTGGTTTTAATTTCTGACCAAAATGAATTAGTTCCATCAGATAATTTCTAAGTAAATCATATTTATAAATGTAATCAGAATTAATTTCTTCGTGCATTTTTTGAAATATAGCCTCAAATTGATGAAACTGTTCTGTTGTGATTTGAAAAATAAAATCACTATTGACCGAGAAAACCGAAAGATTATCAAGCTCTAGCCCAATCTTGGTAACTGGTAAAAAATCTTTTGTAAAAACACAAAAATGCCCAGCTTGCTCGGTGCGAAGATTCGTGTAACAGTGATTGGTTTTCGGGGAAGCAAACAAAATTGCGCAATCTTCGATGTCAATGGTTTTGCCATCATATTCAACCTTGTTCTTACCATCAATTAAACTTATTTTATAGTAAGTTTGCCTATTACAAGGCATTTTGGTTTTCAATTTGAAAGCTCTGTAGATTTTAGGAATATTAAAGACATTAAAATGACCAATGTCATTATGGATATTTTCAGCCAAAAATTGACTGATAACGGGACAAGAATCTCCCAAAATCTCCTGATAAAACTTTTTGATGGTAATTGAACTCATTAGCTTGTAAAAATCAAATATAATGATTTTAATTTTCGCAGCCGGAAAATTCGGCGGCCCCATAGCATACCTTTCCCACTACACGCTAAACATCATTCTTTTCTATTCTAATACATCTCTATTGCTTAGAATTTAATGATGCAAAAAAGGATTGGAGACCGTTTTTCTTATTCGTCTTTTTAAAAACCATGATTGATGCCTCACTCCTCGCACGGGTTGGCATTTTATTAACCTCCCCTATCTACTACAAACAACTTTCAGCGTCCTGTTTTTCATGGATTTATCCTGCTTCTATTTCATGTTCAATCAAGTGTTTAAGTCATGAAAATAGCGGGTTTATATATAAGGATTAGTACCGAAAAGAGAGATTATTGGTTCGATCTTTCCAGAAAAATTGAGTTTTGATGGAGAGCATGCCAAAAACCTAGAAGAATACGTTTAAATCAACATACGCCCGCTACGAAAATTTTGCAGCAGCCATTGTTGTATAACATGGTATTGGGTCTGTATCTTTATGCAAATAAGTACTACTAGTTTGCATAGGTTTGATCGATAATTCAAAGAAAATATTAAGGGACCATATTGAAAAAGTGGTGAAACTTACAGACAACGAATTTGATTTCGTCATAGGTCATTTTGCATTACAATCTTTTAAGAGAACCCAATTCATAATTCAGGCTGGAGACCACGTTAAAGATGTCTTTTTTATTTTATCAGGACTTGTAAAGCTCTTTTACATGGACGAATCTGCAAAACAGCACATTGTATCGTTTGCCATGGAAGATTGGTGGGAGACTGATTTTAATGCCTATTATGCTCAACGTAGGGCCGTTTTCTCTTTGGCGTGTCTTGAAAATACCGAGACTTACTCGCTATCATTGGAAAACTTCAACAGGCTTTGTAGTGGTCTGCAAAAAATGGAGCACTTTTTTCTTATGAAGTCTATCGCTGGCCACATTGGATCACAGGAACGCATACTGTCTTTTCTCACTTCTGATGCACGAGCGCGATATGAAAACTTGATCAATAAGAGCCCAAGTTTACTGCAACGTGTACCAAAAGCAACGTTGGCTTTATATCTCGGTGTCTCCCGGGAGACTTTAAGTCGGCTTGGTTCTTAATATTTAAAATCTGTGATGTTTGTCACGCCTACTTCCAAGTGGATATGTAGACTTTTGCATTAAATAAGCAAAAATACATATATGGAAAAGCGAGAAATTAACCCATGGACCTGGCAGGATGCCAGATCATATAGCCAGGCTGTTGAAGTAAAGAATGTAGAAAGCACATTGTATATTTCCGGACAAACCGCCATAAACGATGACGGCATTTCGAGTGATGCAGATATCAGAAGCCAGTTGGTTCAGACTATCGAAAACCTGGAGAAAGTGATTCATTGTGCTGGGTACGAGATGAAGAACATTGTTCGCCTCAATATATATACAACTGAATCTACAGCACTTTTTGAAAATTTTGATATACTGCAAGCCTGGATAATTAAAAATAAAATAAAACAGGCTAGTACGGTGTTTGAAGTTAAAAGTCTTTTTGAAACGTTGAAGGTAGAATTAGAAGCAACCGTAGTTAAGTAAATAATATTTATACAGGGAAAGTAATTCTACTTATCAGCTGTCTTCTAAGCCTGATAAAAATTAAGGCCGATTAATATTCATCTACAAAAACAAAACCCTCTTTACAGACTGTACCATCCAAGTGAGGCAGATATCAAGTTAACGAAACGGTTGGTAGAATGTGGTAAACTACTTGATATAAATGTCAGGGATCACATCATTTTGAGCACGCCAAAACGAAACAGTAAACAACGAAGTTTTGAACGCCAACTAGAATTGGCTAGATTTGAAACAGTAGCAGTTCTACTATTACAGAAACAGCCTTTAAATAACCTGTAGCATAGTTTCCCGAGCAACAAAAAACCCCTTCAAGTTATCCTTAAAGGGGTTTAAAGCAGTGGGCCCACCTGGGCTCGAACCAGGGACCAAAAGATTATGAGTCTTCTACTCTAACCAGCTGAGCTATAGGCCCGGAAAAAAGGTTATCCTTTTTTGCGAGTGCAATGTTACAAATTTGAATTCAATTTTCGAAAATGTTTTCGGCATTTTTTCATAAAAAGAAAGAATATAAACTCATTTTCAAGTGCTTAATTTTAATTTTCATTTTGTTGATCCTCGTTTCTGATTAAAAATTGTGGATAAAACGCCGATTAATCTATCCTCAAATCAATTTCGAATAGGTTAATTTTGTAATTGATATGAATACGCCCGATCCGGACAACCAACTTCTTTTAGATTTTTTAGCCACCACCAACCAGCCTGTTTTTTTAACGGGTAAAGCCGGAACGGGTAAAACTACCCTCCTGCGCAAAATTAGAGATACCACCAAAAAGAATTTTGCTATTGTTGCACCTACCGCTGTTGCGGCAATAAATGCCGGAGGCGTAACGCTTCACTCCTTTTTTCAGATTCCCTTTGGCCCTTTGGTTCCGGTTGTTGATGAAAATGCGGAAACTAATTTTAAATACTCAGATGAAAAAACAAGGTTATTACGCTGCCTCGATTTATTGATTATTGATGAGATTAGTATGGTAAGGGTAGATCTGATTGATTTTATCGACCGTACTTTAAAGCGTGTTAAAGGCTCTAACCGTCCCTTTGGTGGGGTTCAGGTATTAATGATTGGCGATCTCTACCAGCTCTCTCCTATTTTTCATGATGCCTGGCATATCCTGGGCAGCTACTATTCCAGCCCTTACTTTTTCGATAGCCTGATTTTCAGGTCTACGCCAATGCTTACGTTTACCTTAGATAAAGTTTACCGCCAATCGGACCCCATATTTCTGGATATTTTGAACGGCATGCGCGAAAACAGTCTTGATGCTGGCTTACTAGCGAAACTGAATGAGCGTTACGATCCATCTTTAGATCAGGAATGGAAAGATGATTACATTACTTTAACAACGCACAACCAGCTGGTTAACGAAATCAACCAGGGCTGTTTAGAAAAATTACCAGGAGAAATTTTCGAATTTAATGCGGAGGTAAGTGGCGATTTCCCGAAGGATGCCTATCCTACCGATGAAAAACTCCAGTTAAAACTAGGCGCGCAGGTCATCTTTATCAAAAATGATTCTTCGGGCAAAAGACAATTTTATAATGGAAAAGCGGCAAAAATAACGGCTATTAGTCAGGATTCGATAAAAGTAACCTTTACCAATGGTGGCAGGGAAATTGAAGTAGAAAAAGAAATCTGGCAAAATGTTAAATATAGCCTGAGTGCAGAAGAAAATAAAATCGACGAAACCAGTACCGGATCATTCTCACAATACCCTTTTAAACTGGCATGGGCCATTACTGTACATAAAAGCCAGGGATTAACCTTCGACCAGGCGATAGTTGATGTAAGCACCGCATTTACCCACGGCCAGGCTTATGTAGCACTCAGTCGCTGCAGAAGCTTAGAAGGACTTATTCTAAAATCGCCTGTGGTTGCCGAAAACATCATTACCGATGCCAAAGTAATCAGTTTCACAAAAGCCTCTCACCAGGATAAACCTACCACTGAACTGCTGGCACGTTACACACAACAATATGCCTGGGGATTGATCCATGAATTGCTGGATTTCTCGCTGGTTGCGAAAGACTGGGAAAAACTCGGTCGGTCTAAACTCATCGACAAAGATGAAAAGAATGCCTTTTTGTCCATTTATGAGCAAGGAAATCAGATCCTTCAGCACGAAATTTTTAAAGTGGCCAGGAATTTTATCGCCAAGGAATTTTCGAAGATAAGCACCGACGAAAATCCGGCAAATGAAAGTGCTTTTATGGAACGTTTGCAGAAGGCATCTGATTATTTCGTACCAAAACTGGAGCAGCTTATTACCTTAATGGCAAGAATTGTGGCCATCAACTTTTATAATGATACCCACTCCGATAAACTGCTTACGGTATTAAACGACTGCAAAGATGCACTCCAGATAAAACTCGCTTTATTTAAAATTTCGTGGAATCCCTTTTCGATCAAAGATTATATCCATACGTTGCACGCAGCGGGCAATAAACAACCGGAGAAAAAACCAGTTAAATCGAGCATCAAGCCAAAAGAAATTTCCAATCCACAGGTTTATAAAAACCTGGTCGAATGGCGCAAAACAATCGCACTGCAACGTGGCACCCAAGATTATGCTGTACTTTCTGACCTAGCACTACTTTCAATTGCCGAAAAAATGCCCAGAACTACCGACCAACTGGCAGCGCTTAAAAGCGTAGGGATTGGCAATGCAAAAGAACTTGGCCAGCAAATTACCCGCATTGTAAACGCTCATTTGGGTACGAGCGAGTTATTTTAAATAACCTAAGCATTTATAGCTTTTACGATAAAGAAAATATTTAAAAGAAGATAAACGGTTAAAAGCGAGATGGAGAAAAACCGATCAAACCTTTCAGCTTTTTTCTCATCCCCTCTTTTGATCATTTTTAAAGAAAAGGCTGTTAATATAATCACGATTAAAATAAACACCAAAGTAATTCCGTGCAAAGTATCTACCAGGGTAAAAGTAGTCGACTCGGGGAGCGAACCATCAATAATGTATTTATTACCGATTACGGCAAAAAGAGAGCCTACACTTAATCCAAAGCGCGAATCGATGCTATCGGCATGGATATAAAAGCACATATAAGCAATAAAAAAAGCAACATACATACCTAAAAACATTTTCCAGAACAGGCCAAAAGCATCTCTGCTAATCCCTATCCTCACCTTGTAGCTACTATATTCTGTTCTTGGCACTTTTATACCCGGATCGCCAAAAGCCGTTTCATAAATTTTATTGGCTACAGAAGTTTTTAAACTGTCGATATTCCATCCACGAAGGGTAAACCGCGGATCAAACTGCTTACCTAAAGTATCAGGAACAAATACCAAGGCTGCTGAATCAAATTGTGAATTTTCTACAGAAAGCCTTAGCAACTGATGGTCGAATGGAAAATTATTGATCGACCACGAATCTTTCATTACACATTGCAACTTCATTAACATGTATACCTCATTACCAATGCTGTCTATAGTTGAAAATGATTTGCTCACCGTTTTGGCCTGCGGTATCTCCAGGTTATCGGCAAAATTAAATTCCTTGTTTTTATATTTTAGCCATAGCCAGAAATTAATGGTGTATTCTTTGTCTTTAAAATCTATATCGTGGATGCTCGTTACATAAATTCCTGTCTTTACAGTATCAGGTATATTTTTTTGAGCAAAAGAAACAGTATTGATGCAAAAAAGCTGGAAAATTAAGCCCAGTAAAAAGAGTATAGTAGTTTTCAACTGTGATTTAATTTAAAGCGTGAATGTTTTTTAAATATAGTGAATAAGGTTTTATATACAAGGTATATTTTAAGCTTAAAAAGCTTTCAGGCCTCACTTTTTTTTAATACTTTCGCAACCCCATTTTAGTAGCCAAACACATCAGCATATCAAGCCATGAGTAAGTTTTTATACGGAATCGATTTTGGAACAACCAATTCGGCACTTTCTATTTATGATGAAGAAAAGAAAGAAATTGTAGATACGATTTCTATCCCCTCGTTAATCTATTTTACAGAAGTAAAAAGCATTATTGATGGTGAAAGTCATATTGTTGGCGAAAAAGCAATCGATGCTTACCTGAGCGATGGCATGAAAGGCCGTTTTATCAAATCCATTAAACAGATTCTTTCTAGAACTACTTTTACTGAAACCCGTATTCACAATAAACGATATACAGCCTCCGATCTGGTTACGCTCATTCTTAAAGACCTGAAAGAAAAAGCCGACCAGATTACAGGCGAAGATTGCCACAAAGCCATTATCGGCCGGCCGGTTTTCTTTGATGATGATAATACGATGAAAGATACCCTGGCGCAAACCAGATTAAAAAAAGCTGCTGAAAGCGCGGGTTTTACTGATGTGCGCTTTCAGTTTGAACCCATTGGTGCTGCTTTTGCATACGAAAAAACCATTACAAGGAAAGAACGCGTTTTAGTAGCCGATTTGGGTGGGGGAACAACAGATTTCACCTACCTGATCCTCGATCCGGATAAAGTTGGCAGCAAAGACCGTAAAAACGATATGATTGCCTCCGGTGGTATCTACATTGGTGGCGATAGTCTCGATTCTGCTTTTATGTGGGATAAAGGCACACCGTATTTCGGAAAAAACACGATGTATGAGGCTACACCGGGCAAAGTTTTAAATGTACCGAAATCTCTTTTTGCCAATATCTGCACCTGGGATAAAATGAACTTTTTTAACGGTTTAAAAATCCAGAAAGAGATTGAGGAATATTATTATTATTCAGGGAACGATCCGAAATTTAAAAACCTGATCACATTGATCGAAAACAACCTCGGTTATTCCTTGTTCAGGTCGATTGAGAAAACAAAAATTGAACTTTCAGATCAACCTGTTTCTACATTTGCCTATAACAATATGGAAATCGAGATTGATGAAAATATTTCGCTCGAACAGTACAATTCGATCATTGAAAAAGACATCAACAAAATTGATGTTTACCTGGATCAATTTATGGAAACGTATAAAATCAATTCCGAAGACATCGACTGTTTGTTTTTAACTGGAGGAACATCAATGGTTTCATCTGTACAAAATCTGTTTAAAAACAAATTCCCGCACATCCCATTAAACTCTGGAGATAACTTTAAAAGTGTAGCCAAAGGATTAGCTTATAGCGGTTATCTGTTTGAGGATTAAAGATAAATCTGCAACATACCAGCACTGTCTGCGTACGTCATAGTCCGAGGAGAAGGAAAACAAAAAAATATTGTCATCCTGAACCTGTCGAAGGACAAATGTTTTTTGTTTTCGACTAGTAAAGGTCTTCGACAGGCTCAGACTGACAGTACATATGCTTAACTTAATGACATTGGGGTAACGCTTCAACCGGGGCTAATGGGCCAAAACAGTATTTCATTTTTGGGGTTGCTCCGGCGCACCTATACCATAGTCTGTGTCCCCACAGACCATTCAATTCTAGATCTTGAACCACATAAGAAATATAAGTTCATTGAAGCTAATATGTTCTTAAATGTCTCATATGGTTAAAATTATATGTTCAGTAGCCAAATAATCACAAAAAATCATCAACATAATTCATGGTTGGTATCTTCACAAACCATTTAATTTTAGATTTCGGCATGTGAGGACACAGGCCGAGGAGAAGAAATTATCATCCTGTACAAAGGACTCCTACGGAGAGCCTGTTGAAGGACCTGCTTAAATGCCTAGAAAAGCGTTTCGGCACATGAGGACATAACATGAAAAAAAAGTCTTCGACTACGCTCAGACTGACAAAACGGGGAGGTACTGACCTTTGTTACAATGATTTTTTAACCTGTTTATCGCCAAATGGGTGAACATTACCAGTCGCTTTTATGCCAAACCTTGATGGCAGATTAGAAGAACAACAAACAGCAGGCTTATATTTCACTTTCACTTGAGTATTCTGCTTCAACGCATCATTTTTACAGGCAAAAAGCAAAGTGCAGCTTAAAACTAGAATTAGCCTGATCACTTTCATCTATTTTTCAATTTCAGACCAATCAAAACGTGGATTTTCTGCTGGCGTTTTAGCCTGTTTCATTAAAGCATAAAGTGTTTTTACCATATCAGGGTTTTTAGAAGCAACATCATTCTTTTCACCGATATCTGCTTTTAAGTTATACAACTCTAACTTTTCGGCAGTTCCTTTGGCTTTAAAACGGATCAACTTCCAATCGCCTTTGGTTACAGCTTCTTTTAGGCCATCTTCGTTAAACTGCCAGTAAAAATATTCATGTTCTTTAGCTGCTTTTTTACCGCTTAACAAGGGAGAAAAAGATAATCCATCAATATTTTTTGGTGATGCTGTTCCTGTTAGCTCTCCAAGCGTTGGCAATACATCCCAAAATGCCCATGGCGTTGGATTAACCTGACCCGCAGCGATTTTGCCCGGCGCCCTTACAATTAACGGTACACGGATTCCACCTTCGTACAGATCTCTTTTTACACCCCTAAACTCACCACTGCTGTTAAAAAACACGGGGTCGGCACCACCTTCTTTGTGCGGGCCGTTATCACTGGTAAAGAAAATATAGGTATCGTTATCCAAACCTAATTTTTTGATCAACGCTACAATAGTGCCCACATCAGTATCAAGTTTATTTACCATTGCGGCAAAAGCAGCATGTGGCTGCGCCTGGCTATCATAGTTCCCTTTTTTCTCAAAAGGTGTTTCAGGCGGGAATTTACTCGAACCATCTGCATTCTGAAACTTCTTCAACAGTTCTGCCGGTACTTTCAACTCGGCATGTGGAACCGTTAAAGGCAGATACAAAAAGAAAGGCTGATCTTTATTGGCGTTAATAAAATCAACCGCTTTATTTACAATCAGGTCTTCAGTGTATTTTGTGGTATCAACAGGCACTTCTACTGTTTTACCGCCAACAATTTCGTACAAACGATTGGTATAATAATCGTGTGCATGCGATTGATCCAGATATCCATAAAAACTATCAAAACCTTTTAAATGTGGAGCACCTTTACTGTCTTCATCTCCTAAACCCCATTTACCAAACATGCCTGTTTTATATCCGTTTCCTTTTAAACGTTCGGCCAAGGTGGTATCCTGCGCACGTAAAGCGGCAAGACCATCCTTTGCTTTTGCATTGCCTCTTACCCAGGCATGGCCCATGGTATAACCAGTCATTAAAGCACATCTTGAAGGTGCGCAAACGGTATTTCCAGAATAGAAACGGGTAAACTTAATTCCTTCTTCAGTTAACTTATCCAGATTCGGAGTTGGAATTTTAGAATTTGGGTTAAAACTGTGCACATTACCATAGCCGAGATCATCAGCCAGGATAAAAATAATATTGGGTTTCTTTTTGCTTTGGGCTTGTACAGAAGCAAAACTGGCCATAAGCGTAGAAAAAGCTATAAATTTTAAAACATTTAGTAAGGGAAAAGATTTCATAAACTCTTGTTTCACAATGATTATATTTTGGCAAATATAATTTTTTGCAAATAATCTACAAACTTACTAGACTTTTATTTTACCTGCTCGAGATTAGCGCAGACGCGTATTTGTAAATACTAAAATACAACTTCGTAACATTATTAGGAATATTTTTTTTCTTTAAGCTAAGATTTTATAATTTAGCCGATGCAAAATTGGTGCGGCTGATAAAATAGATGCAGTAAGCAAAACTTTACGCGTTAGGCGTGAAAGCAATTAATGTGGTGAGGTCTGGAAAACCTGTTCTCTAGAAGAGATGAAATCGAAGTGACGAACATTTCTTTGGCAGACGCACCAATTTTTCATTCAATTTAAGTTAGGCGGCTAAATTGAAGTACCGATATGCCTTTATGCCGTTTAAAACTCGTGCTAAAATTGGTGGTTTGTTCAAAACCCAATAGTTCGGCTATTTCATCAACCGTATAATCGCTATGAAGCAACAATTCTTCTGCTTCGCGCATAATCCGATCTTTTATAAGCACTGTTAAGCTTTTTCCAAGTACACGGTCTAAAAATTTATTTAATCTGCCACTGCTCATCCCCATGCCTTCCGCATAAAACTGAATAGACCTTTCTTGCTTATAAAATTGCTCCAAAATGGCCCTAAACCTTAATACCTGCTGTAAATCATCCAAGGTTAAAGCAGCAAGATAGCCATCTAAACCAGCCGTAAAACCCAGAAATAATGATAAGTACTGCGCTAAAAAGGGCATATCTTTTTTAATATTGATTTCTTTTTTTAGCTGATCGAGCAAACTATAAGTTTTAATTGATTCTTGCGAATCGAGATCCCTGAAAGACAAATTTAAGAAGAGATTCTTAGCCTGGGGATCTAAGTGCTGAAGTAAAAATTCGGCATACAATAAACTGCTAAAACTGAGCCAATAACCTGAGGTAATTTCTCCTTCGAGCCTAACCAGGCCTTCTTCAGGAATAAAAAATATCCTACCTTTTAACAAGGGGTAATCGCCAGAATTCATGCATAAAAAGCCATTCCCCTCACGTACAATCAACATACGCATAGGGTATGCTGCCTGCAACGCACGTTCTCTTTTAAAAAAACCGTTAATTGGCTCTAGCTGTATCATAACTTAAGGATAAACAACAGTAAGACCAAATTTATCAGATTTGGTTACAAGTTGCTAAAATAATCTATCATAATGATTAAATTCTATAATACAGGCTATAAGAATCAAAACATTAATAATCATTAATCCTTCGGATCAACAATTAGTACATTTATTGCAATTGATAATGTTTGATGCAATTCGAAAGAAACCTTTAAACCCTTTTTTAGATTAAATCCATTTATTGGGCCACTTTGATAAAACAGAACTTCTTCTCCAATATCGTTCCTGATTTTCCCAAAGCCTTCAGTTTCATTATAATAATCTATTGTTCCCATTTCTTTTGTCACCATTTCGATCCTTTTGCGTTAACTAATATATAGCTAACCCAAAAAACTGTGCCAAATAATAAATAGAACGGTAGTATGATACAAAAAGAATCTTCTGTAAGGCCTACCTACGCAGATAGCACCATCACTTTAATGGCCTCGATGCCACTTTTCGTAAATTCAATATCAAACTGAACAATATTATTAGGTTTTATCGGATCGATTACACCGCGGGCAAAAACACTCACTTCGCTCCCACCATTTGATGGTGTAATGCTGCCAACACCTTCTTTAGTATTATAAAACTTTACTGTACCTAATCTCATTGCACCATTAAATCAGTTTTACATTAACCGCATTGGGACCTTTTTTCCCTTGTGCGATTTCGAACTCTACCCGATCATTCTGGCTTATTTTATCAGTCAAGCCTGTAACATGAACAAAAACTTCTTCGCCGTCTTCTGTTATAATGAAGCCAAAACCTTTAGATTCATTATAAAATTTTACTGTCCCTTGCATTTAATTTAGATTTAATACAACAAACATACAAAAACTCAAAAAGATTTAACAATTAAATAGATTTCTATATGAAATCTATAGATCAAGCGATAATTAATGATGATTTTGATATTTGGACAAACAAAGCCCACATAAACAAAAGAAGCCGCAGACTGAATCAGCAAATTCCTATTTTATTGCGTTACACTAAGTATCAACAAAGCACATTTGAATCAAAAGTCGACGAAAACAAGCATTCTTTACCAGCATCGATATCACGATTGTTATAATATAAGGCAATAGAAGTCCTTAATGGTAGAAATTTTATAAAAACTACTCCCTATTAATAAGCACTCAGCTTATATTTACTATTGCACATTCTAAACAACCCTAAATATTACAAGGCTGTTTTGAATATCAGAAAATGAATTCTTTTTTATCCGGATACCGAATTTTGCCGCATTATCAAAATAAACCATTCGAAGAGAAAAATTTCTCTTGAAAAAAGTATTTGAAATTGAACTAACCCTTTTTTCCACTAAAAATCACAAAGAAAACACTAAAACCACCTAAAAGGAAAACTATTCCAAGAATCAAATTTACTTTATCGCCCATTCTGTAAGTTACAGATTAAAATCAGAATGACAATAGGCTGACACAAAATAATTCAAAAAACAACTTGAAGTTGTATGATTTTTAATTTTTATAGCCTTTTTACACTGATTCCGATGAGGCCGGTTGGTGATGAGATAAGCTGATAACTGACCCGATCGCCAATTTCAAGTCCTTCAGGCCTAAGAACCAGAACCCGCTTTTTTAGCTGATCGTCTTCTAAAAAACAGATAGGCTTATCCTTATGAAATGCGACTATGGTTCCCGTTGCCATGCGTGTGAAATCAATTATATTATCATAACTGATTTTAAATAGCCTAAACGGGACGCTCAAAGAAGAGATTAAGCAGAATTTTAAAATCGAAATCTTTATACTAAAGTTTTGGGTCTCACCTTAAGTTTAACTATACCCATTATGTTTTTAGCAACTACTCCTCTTTTAGTAATAGCCGTATCAAATTCGACTGTACTTCCAACATACAAACCTTTTGCTTTGCAATCTACTATATCAAAATAGATGCTTTCTAAAACCAAATATTGAGAGATTAAACCGAAACCTCTTTCTTTATTGTAAGCTGTTATTACTCCAGTCATCGTATTATTTTTCAGAGTGTATACTATATAAAATTAACATTATCAATACAATACCTATTGAACAGTAGAGATTCTCAAAGAAAAAATAGATAACCATAATAAATTTGTTGATGTATGAATTTTGACCGAAAACGTTTTATAATTTCATTTTGAATCTAAATTCAGTCATCCTATAAATAAGTTATTCTGTTTTGACATTATTCGCATAAATTTTGATACAATACCTCAGGCTATAAAACTATATCCTATATTTATTCAAAATACCTTAATCAAATAAATGAAAACAACCTTTACCCTACTGTTATCTGCCATTGCATTTGTATTAATATCGGCAACAACACTAAACAAAAACATTTACGAAAGCAGGGCTTTCGAATTTTTCCCCAAATATAAAATAGACACACCAGATCAAGACCGTTTTATAAAAGTGACGCTTGCGCAAGGAGAATTTACAGAGCCTACCGAAATGACCATCCTCCCTAACCTGGATATTTTGGTAGCACAGCGCAGAGGTGAAGTATTGATTTATAAAAACCAGACAAAAAAAATTAAAGAAGCTGTTAAACTTGATGTTTATTTTAAAACTAATACCCCTAATGTTAATGCAGAAGAAGGTTTATTGGGCATGGCTGCCGACCCAAAATTTGCCATAAACAATTATGTTTATCTTTTTTATAGCCCTTTTGATAAATCTGTAAACCGATTATCCAGGTTTAAGCTGGTAAACGATCAGATTGTAAAAGAATCAGAAAAGATCGTTTTAGAGTTCTATTCTCAGCGCGAAATCTGCTGCCATACCGGAGGATCTATTGCTTTTGGTTCAGACAATTTACTTTATGTATCTACTGGAGATAACTCTACCCCTTTTGATGCCCCAAAACAGCAATACGTAAATAAAGGCTATGCGCCGCTTGATAACAGAAAAGGTTTTGAACAATACGATGCCAGAAGATCTGCCGGAAACACCAACGATTTGAGAGGTAAAATTTTAAGGATCAAGGTAAATGAAGATGGCACTTACAGCATCCCGGAGGGTAACCTTTTCCCGAAAAATGATCCAAAATCCAAACCCGAAATTTATGTAATGGGTGATAGAAATCCTTATCGGATTTCAGTAGATCAAAAAACTAACTTTTTATATTGGGGGGAAGTTGGTCCTGATGCTTCTAATGATGACGCTTTAAGAGGCCCCAGGGGATATGATGAAGTAAACCAGGCAAGAAAGGCTGGTAACTTTGGCTGGCCGTTATTTATAGGCAATAACTACCCATATAAAGCTTACGATTATACCAATGGAGCCAATGGCAATGCTTTTGATCCTGAAAAGCCAATTAACAATTCGCCAAACAATACAGGTTTAGAACAACTTCCACCTGCGCAACCTGCTTATATCTGGTATCCGTATGGCGAATCGAAAGAATTTCCACAGGTAGGCTCAGGTGGCCGCACCGCAATGGCTGGGCCAGTTTATTATGCAACTGCAAACTCACCCTACCCCGCTTACTATAACGGAAAACTGATTATTTACGAATGGGTACGTGGATGGGTTAAAGCCGTAACCATGAATGCACAGGGTGATTATGTAAGCATGGAACCTTTTATGTCTAATGTTTCTTTAGCTGCTCCTATTGACATGGAATTGGGTCCCGATGGGAAATTATATATTCTGGAGTATGGTAAAGGTTGGTTTACCAAAAACCCTGACGCAGCAATTACGAGGATTGATTATTTAAAAGGAAATCGACCTCCATCAGTTGAAAGTTTAAATATTGCTAAAACAAGTGGATTACTTCCTTACAAATTAACCGCAACTGTTACGGCTAAAGATCCAGACGGAGATGCTTTGACTTACGTTTGGAACCTCGGAAAAGGAATTACTAAAACTACTAACACACCAAGTTTACAATATACCTTTACTAAAGCAGGCGAATATCCGGTAAGTGTTACTGTAATTGATAAAAGTAAAGCTTCTGTAAAAAGCCAGGTTGTACCAGTTTATGCAGGGAACGAGCATCCAACTGTAGCTATTGACTTAGCTGGAAACAAAAGCTTTTATTTCCCGAATAAACCAGTTGATTACAAGGTTTTAGTAAGCGATAAAGGTGCTAAAGTGAATAACAGCCGCATTTATATTTCCAACACCTATACCGAAGGAACGGATTTAGCAGGAGCAGAATTGGGCCACCAACAAGCAGCACAAACCCTTGTGGGTAAAACGCTAATGTTAAAATCTGATTGTAGCACTTGCCACAAAGAGGCTGCTGTTTCCATCGGTCCTGCATTTAATAAAATTGCAGCAAAATATAAAAACGATAGTAAAGCGGTTGATTATCTGGCTTCGAAGGTAATTGGCGGCAGTCAAGGTGTTTGGGGAGAAGTACCCATGCCTGCACACACTGCGATGAAAGAAGCTGAAGTGAAAAAAATTACGGAGTGGATTATGACTTTAGGCAATAAAGAAGCGGCTAAAGCATCCCTTCCAACTGCAGGCAAAATCATTCCACCAGCTGCCGCAGATAAGAAGAAATCAGTTTTAACTTTAAAGGCAACTTATACAGATGCAGGAGGTACAGCATTAAAAAAACCGTTAACCACGACAGAAGTGATCAACCTGAAAAGTAATGTAATTGATGCGGATGATATCAAAGATTTTGGCGGTTTTCAACGAAAAGATGTGTTTGGTGGAGAAAAACTTGTTTTAACTAAAGATAATGGCTGGTTAGCCATTAAAAATGTCGACTTAACTGGCATTTCGGGCTTTGGTTTTTCATTTTTAAATCTTGATCCTGGATCAGATGGCGAAATCGAGATCAGATTAGATGATAGCAAAGGTATTATGATAGGCAAATCTACCTTTAGAAAAAGTATTCCGATCAACATGCTTTCAGATGGAAAATTCCATTCCATTTATTTTGTGTTCAAAGAACTAAAAACAGGCGACAAAAAGAACAGACCGATTATTCAATCAATAACAGTAGAACCTAAATAGTCGGTGTTGTCGTCATTCCCGTAAAGGCGAAAATGCAATATCATGGAGTTAAGCACAGTTGTTGTCAGCCTGAGCTTGTCGAAGACCTTTTAGTAACGAAAACAAAAAAACATTTGTCCTTCGACAGGCTCTCCATAGGAGTCCTTTGGACAGGATGACAATGTTTTTTGTTTTCTCCTTAATTTAATGACATTGGGCTGGAATCTTAATGCAAATAGAAAATACCGCTAAAGCATTAAGATTATCTTCGATGAGCAATCGTGGTTCCCAATCACCCCGATACCTATCGGGGTGGGAATGGCCGCATCGTAAGATATTGTGCCCGAAACTTACTTACAATAGGTTTCGGGTTTTTTATTGTAAAAAAACACCGTTTATTACCCGCTATTAAATCAGCAATAATATCTTTGCAGCAAATGTTAAAGGATTTCCATGCAAAACATTAAAAACATTATTTTCGATTACGGAAACGTAATATTTGATATCGATTTCAGAATCGCTCAGGCATCTTTCCAAAAATTAGGTATTACCGATATAGAAAATTTCTTCGCTCACAAAGCACACAATCAACTATTTGATGATTTTGAAACCGGAGCAATTTCTCCTGCCGAATTCAGAGCAGGAATTAGAAAGGCAGCAGGCAAACCAGAATTAACCGATAAACAGATTGATGATGCCTGGAACAGCTTATTGATCGGTACCATTCAGGAAAACCACGATTTACTGCTTCGGGTAAAAGAAAAATACCGCACTTTTTTATTAAGCAACAATAACGAAATCCATTACGATTGGATTATCAATTACCTGAAAACCACTTTCGAAATCAATAATTACGATGCTTATTTTGAGAAAGCCTATTTTTCTCAGCACATGAAACTGCGCAAACCCAACACCAATATTTTCGAACAGGTATTAAAAGACAATAATTTAGACCCCACCGAAACCTTATTTATAGACGATAGTCCACAACACATTGAAGGGGCTAAAAAAGTTGGATTAAATGCATTATTAATGACCGAAAAACCAGCACAATTAGGCGCCTTTTTAAAAGAGAACGGAATTTTGTAAATTAGTATATGTCAGAAAAAAAGTTTAAGTCGCTAAAAGAGTTCTACCCTTTTTACTTGTCAGAACATACCAATACTACATCGCGTATCTTACATTTTGTCGGTACCGGACTGGTTTGCCTTGCTTTTTTCACAGGCTTTCTTTTCCACAACTGGCATTTCTTTTTGGCTATTCCTGTACTTGGATACGGCTTTGCATGGGTTGGGCATTTCTTTTTCGAAAAAAATAAACCCGCAACTTTTCAATATCCGGGTTATAGCTTGGTAAGCGATTTTATTTTGTTCTACGACCTCTTAACCGGGAAACAATCTTTTGTGGTAAAGAAATAATTCTGTGTGATTAAAAACAACCGCTCAACCTAAACTCGATCCGATAGCTATCTGATGAAGCGGCATCCTTTTTAGCTATAACCCTGAGCGAAGTCGAAGGGCAGCCAAAAAGATATATCGCAAAGCGAGGCTGCATGTCCAGAAGCACTACTGCATGCTCATTTTCAAAAAAATAATGGATTAATAAGATGCTGAAATAAATTTACTTCGTAGCTTTCCACTTCGTTACAGGTCAGCATGACGATACGAGAAGAAAAATCGTCATCTCGATCCGATAGCTATCGGATGAAGCGCAGTCCCGAACTTTCGGGAGAGAGATCTATCTGATTAGATTTCACGACTGCGTTGCACCCGATAGCTATCGGGTCCGCTCGAAATGACAATTCTAAGATTAGCCGAAAACTGAACTACAGTTTCCTTCTTTTCAATTCTCTTCCAATCAAACCCAACTCACGGCCTGTTTGCCCGGCAACTGAAGTATTTTCCTGTGCTCTTCTGAACAGATAAGGCATTACTGCTTTTATCGGCCCGTAAGGAACATATTTTGCTACATTATAATTCGAATCGGCAAGGTTAAAGCTCAAGTTATCACTCATCCCTAACAACTGGGCAAAATATACATGAGGGTGATTGTGCCTAATATTCTTTTCCTCTAAAAGGTAAGTCAATAATCTGCTGCTATCTTCATTGTGCGTTCCTGCAACTATGGCAATTTCTTCAATATGATCTACACAATATCGTAAAGATTCGTTATAATCACGGTCTGATGCTGCCTTATCCGGTTGAATTGGAGAAGGGTAACCCATTTCTGTAGCGCGTTTACGTTCTTTTTCCATATAAGCACCACGAACCATTTTCACACCCAAAATAAAGCCATCAGCTTTGGCAATTAAATGGTCGGCTTTCATATCGGCCAGTTTATCATGGCGGTACATTTGGTAGGTATTGTAAACAATAATACGTTCGCGGTTAAATTTACGCATCATATCCAAAGCCAGTTCATCAATGGTATCCTGGATCCAGGTTTCTTCTGCATCGATCATAATCGGCACACCTTTATCGAAAGCAGTTTTACAGATCATTTCGCAACGCAGTTTTACTTTTTCGTATTCTGCCTTTTCTGCATCATTTAAGGTTTCTTTAGCATCCAGTTTCTGCAATAAGGCAAAACGACCAATTCCGGTAATTTTGAAAACTGTGATCGGAATTTTGCTATCACCATCAGCACGAACAATCGTACGGATAATCTCTGCACAGGTTTCATCAAAAACCTGCTCCTCTTCTTCGCCTTCAACCGAATAATCTAAAATGGTACCCACCCCGCCTTTATCCAATTGTGCAATGGCTTTATCACACTCTGCAATGGTTTCTCCACCACAAAACTGCTGAAATATAGTGGCTTTTATTGCCCCTTGGATTGGTAAACCGATATTTAAAAAGAAATTGGTAATGGCAGGACCAACTTTAGTAAGGAAATTACTCCCAATCATTTTAAAAAGCCAATATGCTTTTTTTAGTTCGTTGTTAGATTTTTGACGGAAAGCAATTTCCGTATTGTCGAAATTTGGTTGTTTGTTGGGGGATAAATCCATTTTTATCTATTAATAAGTCAGATTGGTGCAAAATTATAAAAAGCATTGGTTGTTAAAACTAAAAAACTCCAAATAATCGTATTTTTGCACAAAATGATACAATTCAAATTAGAAGGCGAATTTATTCCATTAATCCAACTGTTAAAAGCGAGCGGGTTGGTTGGAAGTGGCGGTGATGCCCAAACCGTGGTAGAAGATGGTTTAGTAAAAACTAACGGCGAGGTCGAATTCCGCAAACGTTATAAGGTTAGGGTTGGCGATATTATTACTTTTGGCGAAAACAAAATAGAAGTTATTTAATGGAACCACTAACCAGTGCAGGTCACACCCTATATTTCGAAAGTAATTTAGCAGCGCTAAAAACACTTTTGGAAAGTAACAAATACAGCAAAGTTTTTGTACTTGCTGATGAACATACCAGCGAGATCTGCTTGCCCCTATTTCAATCGTTTTTAGATGATTATGCTGAATTTGACCTGATCGAAACTTCGGCAGGTGAAGAAAACAAAAACATCGATTTTTGTATCGGAATCTGGAAGACACTTTTGGATTTTGAAGCAGACCGCAAAAGTTTGATGATTAATTTAGGTGGCGGTGTAATTACCGATATGGGCGGATTTATTGCCTCTACCTATAAAAGAGGAATCGATTTCATTAATGTACCTACTACCCTTTTATCGCAGGTTGATGCTTCGGTAGGTGGCAAAACAGGGATCGATATCGACAATGTAAAAAACATGGTAGGTACCTTTACCTTACCGCAGATGGTTTTTATCGAAACGGCATTCTTAAAAACATTACCAGAGCGCGAGCTTTTATCGGGCTTTGCCGAAATGATTAAACATGGCTTGATTTATGATAAGCCATATTACGAAAAATTAAAAGAAAGCAATTATCTAACCCCTTCGGCACAAGATATTTACCGATCAGTAGAAATTAAAAACGAGGTGGTTACTATCGATCCGCACGAAAAAAACCTGCGGAAGATTTTAAACTTTGGGCACACCATTGGACATGCTGTAGAGGGTTATTCTTTGGCAAATGACGAAAATCCGTTAACACATGGTGAAGCCATTGCCATTGGTTTTGTTTGTGAGGCTGCATTATCGATCAAAAACAGTACGTTAACTCAGGAGGAACTGAAAGATATTAGTAAATATATTTTGTCTTTATATCCTAAATATCATATTAAAAAAGAAAGTTTCGATACACTTTTAGAACTGATGCAAAGTGATAAAAAAAATGAAGATGGAAACATTCTCTTTTCACTTTTAGAAACAACAGGTAAATGCACGTTTAACTGCCGTGTAAGTACCGCCGATATTTTGGGCAGTTTAGATTATTACAATAGTTTATAAAATGAATTTTACCGGAAGTGATATTTCTGTTGTAGGCCTATTTGGTTTTGTAATCGTTTTAACCTTGGTTGAAATGTATTTCAGCTATGCGCACGACAGAAAATTATATACCAAACGCGATACGTGGACCAATATCTACCTGATGACAGCTGCTATTGTGATTAATTTAGCAACAAAAACAGGTACTTTTTTTCTACTGCAGTACTGTTATCAATTCCGTTTGTTCCAAATACCCAATATTTGGCTGTATTGGTTTGTTTTAATTTTAGCACAAGATTTCCTGTATTGGTTTTTGCATACAGTTGGCCATTACGTACGCTTTTTCTGGGCGATGCACGTTACGCATCACTCATCTGAACATTTTAACTTAACTACTGGTTTCCGCTCAACCGTTTTCGAGCCACTCTATCGTGTTTTCTTTTATTTGCCCTTGGCATTTATGGGTTTCACCGCTGTTGATATCCTTTTTGCTTACCTGGTAACTCAAATTTACGGCAACCTGGTGCACACACAGTACAACATTAAGCTTCCAAAGTGGTACGGGTATATTTTCGTAACACCATCACACCACCGCGTACACCATGCCAGCAATGTACGTTACCTAGACAAAAATATGGGTATGGTTTTAATTCTTTGGGATAGATGGTTTGGCACTTTTCAGGAGGAGTTACCGGAAGATGTGGTGAAATACGGTTTAACCACTCAACCTGAAGATACTGGTGCGGTTAACATTATTTTCCATGAGTTTATTGCATTGAGTGCTGATGTTAAAAAAGCACCAACTTTCATAGATAAAGTGAAATACATTTTTAACCCGCCGGGATGGAGCCATGATGGCAGCACCAAAATTGCTAAAATTATGCAACAGGAATTACGTGAGGAGGAACAGAGAAGATACGAGGCATTGCAACAGGACAAAGTAAAAGGGCTTAACGATCGCGGAGAGTTAAGTTCTACAGGATAAAAAATATTAATTTGTTTAATCTAAAGGTCTGTGTCTCCACAGACCTTTTTTTGTTAACATTTCATATACTTTTTTAACCACAGATGCACACAGATAAACACTGATGAAGTTTTCATATTCTAGTATCGTCATTGCGAGAAGGCTTTTTCAGCCGACGAAGCAATCTTTAGCGCAAGGATCACTGGCATGAAAGATTGCTTCGTCGTTCCTCCTCGCAATGACGACTTTTCTTTTGGAATCTTCATACCCAATCATTTTTTGGTGACTCACCAAACAATATTTTTAATCAAGATATAATCTGCCCTTCAAAATGAAATTTATTTAAAATGAGAGATTAATCATCGAATGCTACATAAACTACCTGACACAAAAACCATGTTACAACAATCTTTTCTACTAGCTTTATCTAACCGACTCAAACATTACATACTCACTTCAAAAACAGTCCAAACCAAACAAAATTAAATTTTATTAAAAATATTTTCAATTTCCTATTGACAAATTAAATTTTGTTACTACATTTGGCTCAACAAAAAAACATGAAAAATTTCAACACATATTACTTTGGTTACTTTTACTATTTTAGTGAGAGCCGGGGCTAATATGCAAAAAGATATATAACAATATTAAAATGTATAAAAAAGTCCCGGCAAACAGCCGGGACTTTTTTGTTTTAACGCAAAAATGGAAACGACAAAACGAGTAGCAATTCAGGGTATTAAAGCATCTTTCCACGAGGAGGCCGCCTACAAATTCTTTGGTAAAGACATTGAAACTGTTGAGTGTAATTCTTTTAAAGAAACCTGCGACAAGCTAGAGAAAAACGATGCCGATTTCGTAGTAATGGCTATCGAAAACTCTATTGCAGGCAGCTTATTACCAAACTACACACTGATCAGAGATTTTGGTTTCTCGGTTGTAGGCGAGGTTTACTTACCTATCCAACTGCACTTGATGGCCCTACCAGGCGTAAAATTTGAAGATATTAAAGTGGTTACTTCACACCCTATCGCCATCCGCCAGTGTATCGATTTCTTTTACGATTATCCACACATTAAAATCGTGGAGAGTAACGACACCGCTGCTTGCGCAAAACGTATCCAGGAAGAGCAATTAACGGATACCATGGCCATTGCAAACAGTTTAGCTGCTGAACTTTACGGCTTAAATATTTTAGAACGCCGTGTAGAATCGAACAAAAAAAACTATACCCGTTTTCTGATCCTTAAAAAAGATAAAACAGACGAAGGAAAGAAAATAAACAAAGCATCAATCTGTTTTCAGGTTGGACACAAGGCAGGCTCATTGGCAACTGTGTTAAATATTTTCGCCGAACAGGATGTAAGCTTAACAAAAATACAATCTATGCCGGTTTTAGGTAAAAGAAATGAGTATTATTTTTACGTCGACTTAGAATGGCCAATTACAGAAAAATATGATAAGGCCATTAGAAAGGCATTAAAATATACATCGAACTTTAATATCCTGGGAGAGTACCAGAAGAACGATAAAGTATAAAGATCGGGAGTCCAAAGGCAGGAGTCCGAAGGCAAATAACAGAACATTCAACTAATAATATAAAATAATTAAAATATAACTCCGGACTTCCGACTAAGGACTACGGATTTTAAACACCCCCATCATCATGAAACTTAATTTAAACATCCAACCATTAAACACCTGGTTAAACGTAAACAACGAACCATTAATCATTTCTGGTCCTTGTAGCGCAGAAACTGAAGAACAATTATTAACTACAGCACACTTATTGGCTGCTACCGGCAAAGTATCGGTATTGAGAGCTGGTATCTGGAAACCACGTACCCGTCCGGGAGAATTTGAAGGTATCGGAAGTATTGGTTTAGAGTGGTTAAAACGTGCCAAAGCAGAAACTGGTTTACCAACGGCTGTAGAGGTTGCGAATGCAAAACACGTTGAAGAGGCTTTAGCAGCTGGTGTAGATATCCTTTGGATTGGTGCACGTTCTACTGTAAATCCATTCACTGTTCAGGAAATTGCTGATGCTTTAAAAGGCCATGATGTTCCGGTATTGATCAAAAATCCGGTTAACCCAGATTTACAGCTATGGATCGGTGCAATTGAGCGTATCAATGGCGCAGGAATTACTAAAATCGGTGCTATTCACCGCGGTTTCTCATCATTCGAGAAAAGTTCTTTCCGTAACGAACCAATGTGGGAACTTGCTATCCAATTAAAAACACTTTGTCCTGAATTACCGATCATCAACGATCCAAGTCATATTTGCGGTAACCGTGAGTTGATCCCTTACATTTCTCAAAAAGCATTAGATTTAGATATGCAAGGCTTGATGATCGAATCTCACGTAGATCCTTCAGTTGCCTGGACAGATGCTAAACAACAAGTTACTCCTGCTGCTTTAGCTGAATTGGTTGACCGTTTAACTGTTCGTGAACCAGAAGCACCAAATGAGGCTTTCGCAGATAAATTAGCCGACCTACGTAAATCAATCGATAAAATTGATGATATCTTATTACAGAAATTAGGTGAGCGTATGGCTATTGTAGAGAAAATTGGTGAGTTTAAACGCGATAACCAGGTAACTATTCTACAGGTTAACCGTTGGGATGCCATCATTAAAAAAGGTCATGCTTTTGCAAAAGCTTTAAAATTAGACTTAAACTTTACTGAGAAATTCTTAGAATTGATGCACGGTGAATCAATCCGTAAGCAAACTGAAATCATGAACGCTGGCAAAGCTGAACAAGGCATTGCTGCTGAGCAACATACTGAGGTTAAAGCATAATAAAGATGGAGGGTTTAAAGGTTTAGGGTGGAGGGTAAAACCGAAACGCTTAATCAAGCTTAACACTGAAAAGAGTAAAGCTTAATGCAACCTCTAATAGCGATGTCATCCTGAGCCTGTCGAAGGACTTACGATAGTTTTCGACTAACTCAATATGATATAAAAACAAATATAATGTGGTGTCAGGTGTTTACATCTGACACTTACATTTAAGAATAAAAACAGAATAAAATGTCGAAAAACGCCTTAGTTTCTTTTAAAGGAGCCAAGAATATTAATACGGAAATCCAATTAACAGGCTCGAAAAGCGAATGCAACAGGGCTTTAATTATTAGCGCTTTAAGCAAAAAACTGGTTAAAGTTGAAAACCTTTCCAATGCTGCCGATACGGTAACCTTAAATGGCATCCTTAATAATCTTGAAGAAGAATTAGAAGTAGAAATCCAGGAATCAAAAACAGTTGACGTTGGCCCTGCAGGAACCGCTATGCGTTTCTTATCGGCTTATCTTTCGGCTAAAAACGGCAATTTCTTACTTACCGGAACCGAACGGATGAAACAGCGCCCCATTGGTATCTTGGCAGAGGCTTTAAAAACCATCGGCGCTGATATTTCTTATGCAGAAGCAGAAGGTTTCCCTCCATTGAATATTGTTGGCCCTTTAAATCAAAAAACTGCTGAAGTTAAAATAAAAGGTGATATCAGCAGTCAATATATTTCGGCATTACTGATGATTGCCCCTATCCTACCTCAGGGTTTAACTTTAGAAATTGAAGGCGAGCTTACCTCTAAACCATATGTAGATATGACTTTAGATATGTTGGCTGAAGTTGGCATTGCACATTCCTGGAACGGAAATTCAATTTCCATCAAACCACAGGTATTTAAACCTGGTACTTTGGTAGTAGAGCCCGACTGGAGCGCAGCATCGTATTGGTATAGCATTGCAGCCTTAGCTGATGATGCAGAAATTAGCTTACCTGCTTTAAAAGACAAAAGTTTACAGGGCGATAGCCAGATCAAAAATATCATGAAGATTTTTGGCATTGCTACCAGTAAAACCAATAATGGGATTGCCATTAGCAACTTAGGGCTTTCTTTAGATACAAAAGAAGTTCTAGACTTAAAAACCTGTCCGGATTTAGCACAAACCATTGTAGTTATTGCAGCTGCACTAGGCAAAAACATGGCCTTTACAGGCTTAGAGACTTTAAAAATCAAAGAAACAGACCGTATTGCAGCTCTTCAGAACGAATTGGCTAAAATAGGCGTTACTTTTACAGAAGATAATCTGGTTTATACTTTAAATACAGACAACCTTCATTTTCCGGAAAAAGTTACTTTTGCAACTTACGAGGACCACCGTATGGCAATGGCTTTTGCTCCTCTTGCGCTGTTGATCAACGAAGTTGAAATTGAAGAAATGCAGGTAGTAGAAAAATCTTATCCGCATTATTGGGAAGATTTGAAAAAAGCGGGATTTGAGGTGAGAGAGATATGAGACACGAGATTTGAGATATGAGATTTGAGGCACTAGCAGTGAGACTCAAGAAATAAAACAACAATAATAATCTAACATCTAAAAACAATGAAGTTCAGATATGATAAACAGAATACTACTCAAATCTCATATCTAGCTTCTCACATCTAAACAAATATGGCAGGCAACTCATTCGGACAACTATTTCGCATCACAACCTTTGGCGAATCTCATGGCGTAGCCATTGGGGTAATTATTGATGGCTGTCCGGCGCAATTGGATATCGATATGGACTTTATCCAATCAGAACTTGATAAACGTAAACCGGGTCAATCCAAAATCACTACTCAAAGAAAAGAAAGCGATACCGTTCAGATTTTATCGGGTGTATTTGAAGGAAAAAGTACAGGTACGCCAATTGCACTTTTAATCCCGAACGAAGATCAACGTTCAAAAGATTACGGTCATAATGTTGATGTTTACCGTCCCAGCCATGCCGATTATGTTTATGATGCAAAATATGGTATCCGCGATCACCGCGGCGGAGGTCGCTCTTCTGCCCGAGAAACTGCTGCCCGTGTAGCAGCTGGTGCAATTGCCAAGCTGTTTTTAAAGCAACAGGGTATTGAAATTTTTGCACATGTAACTTCAGTAGGTACAATAGAAGCCCCTAATTTGGAAAGCAATGATTTATCAGCTTTATTGCAAATTAGAGAAGAGAATATTGTGCGTTGCGCTGATCCTGCAACTGCACACGAAATGGTTGAGTTTATCGATGCCGTTCGTAAAGATGGCGATACCGTTGGGGGAAAAATAGGTTGCGTAGTAAGAGGCTGTCCCGCGGGCTTAGGTGAGCCTGTTTTTGATAAATTACATGCCGATTTAGGTAAAGCTATGCTCAGTATTAATGCTGTTCATGGTTTCGAATATGGTTCTGGTTTTGCCGGAAGTGAATTAAGAGGATCGCAACACAACGATATTCCACAGCCAAAAGCAGCCGATTCGAAAGTTTTTAAAACCACAACCAATTATGCCGGTGGTATTTTGGGCGGCATTTCTAACGGGATGGATATTACCTTCAAAGTAGCTTTTAAGCCTGTTGCAACCATTATGCATAACCAGCAAACCATCAATGCTGCTGGAGAAGTTTCAGAGATTAAAGGTAAGGGCCGTCATGATCCTTGTGTAGTACCCAGAGCAGTAGTAATTGTTGAGGCCATGGCTGCACTGGTTTTAGCCGATCAGTTTTTAAGAAACAAAGCAAGTATTATTTAATTTCCGTTAATGAGAATCATCACCTTCTTATTTCTATTGATCAGCATGAATAGCTTTGCACAAAGTTATGCTGATCAGATCGCAAAACATCGTGAAACCTATAAACAGGATTTCATTAAAGATGAACGCTCACCACTCAAGAAAAACGACCTGCAAAACCTTCATTTTTATGAGGCAGACAGTGCTTATAAAATTTTGGCTGATGTAGAAATACTGAAGAATGAAAAAGTTTTCAAAATGCCTACTTTTAATGGCTCTAGCAGCGATTACTATAAATATGCTCATGTAAACTTCGTTCTTAATGGCAAAAAAATCCAAATGACTTTATATAGAAGTGTTTCTTTATCAACCAACCCGGTTTATAAAGATCATCTCTTTCTGCCCTTTACTGATGAAACTAACAATAAGGAAACTTATGGCGGTGGCAGGTACATTGACCTGGATGCAAAAGAAATTGTAGCTAATCACATCGAAATTGATTTTAACAAAGCCTACAATCCTTACTGTGCCTATAGCGACGGATACCGTTGCCCAGTCCCTCCAGAAGAAAACGACCTGCAATTGTCTATAAAAGTTGGCGAGAAATTATATACCGGAGAGAAGAAACACCAGAAATAAAAGTTAATGTTACGTTTATCTACAAAATGATACCTGGATTGTATTATAATCCACATTTTAACGTAAATTACAAACATTAAGTAAAAATACGTGTTCTCTAACTAAATTACATAACCCATTCCTAAATGACGTACAGCTGTTTAATTGTTGATGATAATGAAATTGAAAGAGATGCCATAGAAATGCATCTAAAAAAAATCCCATCATTAAATATTATCGCTGTCTGTAGTAACGGTATAGAAGCTTCACAAATTTTATCAGCCACTTCAGTGGATATTGTTTATTCCGATATTGATATGCCAGAGCTTTCCGGTGTGGATTTATTAAAGAGCCTTAAAAAACAACCGTTATTTATATTTATTACTTCATTTAGTGAATATGCAGCAGAAAGCTTTAATCTCGATGCTCTGGATTTCATTGTTAAGCCCGCAACATTCGAACGCATATTAAAAGCCACCAATAAAGCCATCGAGTATATTGAGTTAAGGAAACAAGTAAATAAACTTCCTGTCGAAAACTTAAACAACGACGATAAAAAAGACGACGATTATTTCTTTTTTAGGGAGACTAAAGGCATAACCAAGCTGAAATATAACGATGTAATTTATATTGAAAGTATGGGCGATTTTTCAAAGCTGTTTACCAGTATCGATAAACATGTTATTTTAGTGAGCCTAAAAAACCTAGAAAAACAACTGCCTTCGAAAATTTTCTCAAGGGTACACAAACAGTACATCATTAATATAAACCATATTGTAACCTTAACCAATCATGAGGTTCATTTAGATCATAACTTTCTGGTTCCGATAAGTGCTTCTAACAGGCAGGAATTATTGGAAAAATCAATTGACAAGAAAATTCTGTCGAGATTTTTAAAATAATTTATTTCTTCAGGATTATTTTAAAATAACTTCCGCCTGTAGGATTAATATCGGCACTAATTTTACCATCCATCAAGCTAATAAAGGTTCTGCAGAGCAATAAACCTAAACCTGTACCTTTTTCTTTATTGGTGCCTAATGTACTCACACCCGCGCCTAGATAACCTGGCTTATTAAAATGTTCGACCTGTACAGGTGTTAAACCGATCCCTGTATCTGAAATTTTAATCTCCAGCACATTTCCGTTATGAGCGGCACTAGTTGTGATTGTACCACCATTAGGCGTAAATTTAATGGCATTGCTGATGATGTTTCGAATAACCAGCATGAACATATTCGAATCTGCTTTGCAAAATGTTTTGGCTGGCACTAAATTCTGAATAGTTAAGCTTTTTTCGTTGGCGTTATCCCGCAAAGAAAGAATAACTTCATTAATCAGCTCATGAATATCCAACGATTCTAAATAAGGGTTGAAACCCTGCATCTGGCTGGCCGCCCAATTAAGGAGATTCTCCATCATTGTAGAGGTATAGGTGAGGTTGTTTTTTAGTGCCGCAGCATATCTGTTTAATTTCTCTTGTTCAATATCCCCCCCTTCTAACAGCTGCATAAAGGAGATTAATGAATTTACAGGGGTGCGCATATCGTGGCTTACCACACTAAAAATACGGTCTTTAACCTTACTTAACTGTTCTAACTCCCGTTTTTGGTTATTGATAATTATATTCAGTCTCGTTGTTTTCCGCTGATTAAAAAATATAACAACGGCAATAATCAGAATCAATGTGGTGGCTATGGTGAGGAATAATTTTACACGTTCATCAAATTTAATCTGTTGTACCTGTTTACTAATCTGCTTATCCTTTATCCCGGCAGCTAACTTTGCCTCAAATTTGGCATTTGCAAATTTACTATCCTGAGCCAAGCGCTGAATATCGAGATCAGCTTTTGCCTTTTGAAAAGTTAGGAGATCCAATGCTTTTTCTTTATCACTCAACACTAATTGTTGCCTTTTTAGCTCAAGTTCCTGCTGCTGTCTTTTTAACTCACCTTCTGTAAGTTTTTGCTTCAATAAATAATCGCGTTCCTTAACACCAAAATCGAGCTGCATCTGCCTTCGGGTAATTTCCTTTTCTTTTTCCTGGTCGAAAATTTTATCTCTAGCGGCAATATACTGCCTGTAGTAGGCTAACGATTTGTTATAGTCATTTTGTTTTTCATACACCGTACTCAACCCTAAACTAGATTGTTTTTCTATATCCAACAAGCTGTTTTCTTCGGCAATTTTTAAACTATTATTGAGTAATAGGATGGCGTTTTCAAAATCATTTTCTTTTTGATAAAAGTTTCCCAGTGCATATAAACTTGAGGCATAGGCTTCTTTATCATCTCCCGCCTTATTTAACTCAACTGATTTTTGATACGACTTTAACGCTGCATCCTTTTGTCCTATTGAACTGTATAAGTTGGCAAGATCTCGTTTAACAGTGGCTATTAAACCTATATCTCCGATGGCTTCTGATACCAGCAATGATTTATTGTAATACGCTAAGGCCAGTTTAATTTTCTGGTTAGGCAGTACATTCATCTCCCTTAATTCGCGATCTGAAGCCTCGAAATAATTGGTGCCGATCAAGCCATAAACAACGGCTACGCCTCTTGTATTTTCGCCTTCTTTAGCAAATACTTTTAGCGCCATGTTCATATAAACCAAGGCCTGACTCTGATTACCCAAACTTTGGTAAATAGTAGAAATATTGGTATAACAACTGGCCATATCGGTTTCGTTGCCCATTTTCTCGTAGATAGCTATAGCCTTTTGGTTAACTTCTAATGATTTCACATAATCTGGAATACTGCCATATAAAGCCCCTAAATTGAGGTAAGTTCCCGCAACCATATCTAAATTACCTACTGAAGAAAATTCGGCAACTGCATTGTGATAGTTCTCTTCTGCCTTTTGATAATTAGACCTACCGTGATACATTAAACCCCTACGGTAATAAGCCATTGCAGAGAATTTTTTTAGATTTTTCTCATGCGAAAGCTGAATGGTTTTATCCACATATTCTTCCGCTTTATCTACATTTTTCATCCTCATGTATTGGCGGTAAACTTCCGTCAATATTTTGATTTTGGTGGAATCTGTTTTTAAATTCTTTTGATTTAAACTTAAAAGGCTATCCAGTTTTTTCTGCGGCGCACTCACCTGACTAAAACTAGCCGTGCATAAAAATGAGAAAAAGAGAAACAGCATGCCTTTTTTAGAAAAACACGTTTTACTAACGAACTCAGCATTTACAAGATAGCGCTTCATTTTCAGATCAAACCAATGATTTGTTTCTACTGGATAATGAGCATAAAAAATCTTGAAAATGACAGCGTTTCATATCCGGATTGAGATAAAACATACTGAAATAACAAAATAGGTTTGGTTTATAAAAGTAATTAAAAAACTGATCAATAGGTAACCAGTTTTTCACCTTTTTATCAAAATCTAAATCATTTAAACATAAACAAAATAAGAAACTGATTTGTAAACCCTTTAAATTATTCAGATGGTTAAATCTTATGCCCCAGCAATTACATTATTAAAAAAATGCGGGGTATTTAGTTGGATTTGCATCGTGCATCATCTGGTAAATGGTTTCAATGACATCGTCAACCGATGGTTTACTGAAATAATCACCATCAGATCCAAATGGCGGACGGTGTGCTTTAGCCGATAATGTTTTCGGCTGACCATCTAAATGGAAATAACCTTTTTGTTCTTCGAGTACCTTTTGCAGGATATATGCAGATGCACCTCCGGGAACATCTTCATCTACCACCAGTAATTTATTGGTTTTGGCAAGGGAGTTTACACAAACCCGAGTAGTATCAAAAGGTAATAAAGTTTGTGGATCTATAATTTCTACAGAAATGCCCAATAAGCTCAATTCTTCTGCCGCTTCCTGAACAATTCTTAACGAAGATCCGTAAGATACTACGGTAATATCCGTTCCTTCTTCTAAAACCTCTGCTTTGCCTAATGGAACCGTAAAATCGCCAACATTACTGGGTAGTTTTTCTTTGAGTCGGTAACCATTTAAACACTCAATTACCACAGCAGGTTCATCAGCCCTAAAAAGGGTGTTGTACATGCCGGCAGCTTGAGTCATATTTCTTGGCACACATAAATGCATTCCCCTTAAAGCGCCTAAAATCATGCTGATCGGGGAACCTGAATGCCAGATTCCTTCCAATCGATGGCCACGGGTACGCACAATAACAGGTGCTTTTTGAATCCCTTTGGTTCGGTAAGATAGCGATGCTAAATCGTCGCTGAGTACATTTAGTGCAAAAATTAAATAATCAAGATACTGTATTTCGGCAATCGGTTTTAAACCCCTCATGGCCAAACCAATACCCTGGCCCATAATGGTCATTTCTCTAATTCCAGTATCGGTAATCCTCAACTCACCATATTTAGCCTGCAAACCTGCAAAGCCTTGATTTACATCACCTATATTTCCTAAATCTTCTCCGAAAGCCACTAAACGTGGATCGCGGGCAAAATTTTCGTTAAAGCAGGCATTAAGCACCTCCCTACCGTCGACCATTTTCGATTGTTCATCATATGCCGCGTTAACCACTGCAATCATATCCGGACTTTCTTTGCCATCAGTATGCAGTTTAGAATTATAACGGTCGTAATTAAACTTGGCCTGCTGTTTATACCAGGTTAACAGTTCATCGCGTTCGGGAGAATTAAAACTAGCCGATAAGCGAATGGCTTTTCGTGCGGCAGTAAAAACCTCCCTGCGTTGTGCATCGGCAGTTGAGGCCAGGTTTGCAGCAATTCTAGCCAGTTCGGGTTGATGTTTAGCTACACCACCAATTAAATCAACCACTTGTTTTTGCTCGGGTTTAATGCTATCCAAAAACTCGTTCCAAGCTTCTTTTTGTGCATTACGAACAAAAACTTTCGCCTCTTTTTCAATCTCTGCAATTTCCTCTTCGGTTGCTACCGCCGAATCGAGCATCCAGGCACGCATTTTCAGGATGCAGTCGTGTTCGGTTTCCCAAGCTAAACGATCTTTTGATTTATACCTTTCGTGCGAGCCAGAGGTAGAGTGTCCCTGAGGTTGAGTAAGTTCGGTAACGTGAATTAAAACAGGTACATGTTCGTCTCTACAAACATTTATTGCTTTTTCATACACCTCGCATAAAGCTGGATAATCCCAGCCCTTTACTTTATAAATTTCATATCCTGGTTGATCAGGCTCACGCTGAAAACCTTTTAAAACTTCAGAAATATCTTCTTTTGTAGTTTGATATTTTGCCGGAACTGAAATGCCATAAGCATCATCCCAAATCGAGATGGCCATGGGTATCTGTAATACACCTGCTGCATTAATGGCTTCAAAAAACACGCCTTCAGAAGTTGATGCATTACCAATGGTACCAAAAGCAACTTCATTTCCGTTAACCGAAAAGTGCTTTAAGTAATCCAGTTCCTTATTTTGCCTAAATAATTTAGAAGCATAAGCTAAGCCAACCAAACGGGCCATTTGGCCCCCGGTAGGAGAAATATCTGATGAACAGTTTTTAATCTGCGTTAAATCGTTCCAGCTTCCATCTTCATTAACTGATTTTGTTGCAAAATGACAGTTCATTTGCCTACCGCCAGAAAACGGATCAGCTCCGTCGGTTGGATTGGCGTAAAGCTGTGCAAAAAATTCTTTAATGGTAGAAATCCCCGTTGCAAAGGCAAAAGTTTGATCACGGTAATAGCCCGAGCGCCAATCGCCGTTTTTAAAAGCTTTCGCCATAGCCACCTGGGGTACCTCTTTTCCATCGCCAAAAATGCCAAATTTAGCCTTCCCTGTTAATACTTCTCTACGGCCTAAAACACTGGCCTGCCTACTTTCAAAGGCTATTTTATAGTCGTTTATAACGATAGATTTAAAATCGTTAAAACTGAGTTCGGAAGCATCAATAGTGTTGGTCATCAATTTTTCATTCGGCATAGTAATCAAAGATTGGTTGCGGCAAATATATACAAAATTAAAAGTTTGCCTTTATCCTCGATTGTAAAATTATATATGGATTTGTAAAATATATTTGGAATAGTTTTTGTTTTAATATGAAAACATTAAATTTGTTTTAGAATTTAAAAAATAAATTACAACCACATAACATGAAAAAGATCTTAGTATTATTCGCTTTTGTTTTAGGTTTAGGTATTGCTGTAAATGCACAAACTAAACCTGCAGAGTTTAAATTTGAATCTGAAACTCACGATTTCGGTAAAATCGTTTTAAACAAACCAGTAACTTACGATTTCAAATACACCAACATTGGCGAAGAGCCATTAATTATTACCAAAGCTGAAGCAAGTTGTGGATGTACAGTACCTAAATACACTTCTACCCCATTGAAAAAAGGTGAAACCGGTGTCATTTCGGTAACGTTTAACGCTGCTGCCGGTCCATCAACTTTTTCGAAAGCCGTAACCATTACTTCAAATGCTAAAACACCAATTAAAGTGCTTTACATTAAAGGTGAAACGGTTGCCGCAGCTTCGAAATAATTATTTAAACGATAATATTTAAAAAGTCCCGATTTTCATCGGGACTTTTTTATTTTTGTGCCATGCCAAAAATTTCACAAAAAGGTGTGCAGATGCCTGCATCGCCAATCAGAAAATTAACTCCGTTTGCAGATCAAGCTAAAAAAGATGGTAAAAAAGTTTTCCATTTAAATATTGGTCAACCAGATATCGAAACACCTGAAGGAATGTTAAACGCCATCAAAAACATTGATTTTAATGTTTGGGCCTATACACCATCAGAAGGAACACTTGCATACCGCTTAAAACTTACCGAATACTACAATAAACTGGGTTACAACATTACACCCGAAAATATATTGGTAACGGTTGGTGGTTCTGAGGCCATTACCATTGCCATGCAAACCTGCGTAAACGAGGGTGATGAAATTATCATTCCAGAACCTTTTTATGCCAATTATAATGGATTTGCCTGCATGAGCAACGTGGTGGTAAAACCCATCCTTTCTTACATTGAAAATGGTTTTGCTTTGCCTCCGATTGCCGAATTTGAAAAACTGATTACGGAAAAAACGAAGGCGATCATCATTTGTAACCCCAATAACCCAACTGGTTATTTATACTCAAGAGCAGAATTAGAGGCGCTAAAAACACTTTGTGCCAAATACGATCTATTTTTATTCTCTGACGAAGCTTACCGCGAATTCTGTTATGATGGAAGAGAATTTATTTCTCCAATGCATTTAGATGGTTTGGATGAAAATGTAGTGATTATGGATACGGTTTCTAAACGTTACAGCGCTTGTGGTGCACGTTTAGGTTGTTTAATCACCAAAAATAAAGAAGTTATCGCATCGGGATTAAAATTTGCGCAAGCAAGATTAAGCCCGGGTATGGTTGAACAAATTGCTGGTGCAGCGGCCGTAGATACGCCGGATAGTTATTTTGAAAAAGTAAATACCGAATATACTTTGCGCCGTGATACTTTAGTTAACCGGTTAAATAATATCGAAGGCGTTTTCTGCCCTAATCCGGGCGGTGCATTTTACGTGGTAGCAAAATTCCCGATTGATGATGCCGATAAGTTCTGTCAGTGGATTTTAGAAGATTTTACGCATAATAACCAAACGGTAATGATGGCACCTGCAACGGGCTTCTACTCTACCCCAGGTTCTGGCAAAAACGAGGTGCGTATGGCTTACGTGTTAAATACTGATGATTTAAACGCAGCTATGGACTGTTTAGAAGTAGCCTTACAACAATATCCGGGAAGAACGGTATAGTTTGCAATTTCCATTTTTCAATTTTAGATGCCAAATAACAGTTTAAAGCTATTATTTGGCATTTTATTTGTATATTTGTATCCGGTTTACAAACTGATTACTCAAAACTGTAAACTGAAAAAGGGGCCGTTCTTGGATTTGACAGGGTGGCGAAGGTTATGTTAGCATGCAGTGCGTTGTACGGAGAGCACTTAAAGTGAACGTTCACATTTTAGTTGGCGAAAATACTTACGCCTTAGCTGCTTAGTTTAGAACTAACTAGCTTTTGTCCCTCTAACTGCTGCATTGTTGGGTTAGAATCTGGGGCATCGAAACAACAAAGCTGGCTTTAAGGAGATACGACTTAAAGTGAGATAAAGTATCTAAGGATTTAAATAAGGTCGGTTTTCAGCCCGTTTATTTCCCTAAAATCAATTGAAAAATAAGCATGTAGAAGGTATAATTTATCTCACAACTGGACAAGGGTTCGACTCCCTTCGGCTCCACTGGAATCAGTAACAAAATTCACCAAAAAACACTAAAAGCCTGCAAATCAACGATTTGCAGGCTTTTGTTTTTTGGCATTTAGTGGCTTTTTTGACCAAATAACGCATATGCGAGGTGCGTCAAGAGGTGCGTCAAACGAAAAAAATTCTGACGCACCGAATTTGACTATAACTAACTGTAATACAACTAGTTTACCACATAAACATCTTGACTTTTTTTGATTGCAATCTTAACTTTATTCACCATTTAAGATTACTTTTATGAAAAGAAATTTCAGTTTACTCTTCTTTCTGAAAAGAGGAAAAACAGACCCTCAGGGTATCTCATCAATTTACATGAGAATCACCATTGAAAAAAAACGTGCAGAAATTGCTACCGGAAAGGTATGTCAAGACGTAGATTGGGAAAACGGTAAGATCAAAGGAAATACCGCCCTAGCAAAAACACTTAACACTTATCTTCATCAAATGGAATTAAAAGTCCATAATTCCCATAGACAGCTTATGATCAGGGATGAAGATATAACAGCTGAAGCTGTAATGAATGAGTTTTTAGGTAAAAGCATTAAAGTGAGAATGCTCACAGAAGTATTTGAAGTGCATAATAAGGAGATGAAAGAGCTCCTGGGTATCGAATTTGCACCTATGACTTTGTTGCGCTATCAAACTGCTTTGCGACACGTCAAGCAATATTTGATAGAAAAGCATAAAATCAAGGATATAGATATCCGAAAAATCAATCACGAGTTCTTGGCAGACTATGATTTTTTCTTAAGAACGACAAGAAAATGCAACAATAATTCAGCTGTTAAATACATCAAAAACCTTAAAAAAATAATCAAGCTCTGCCTGGCAAACGGGTGGATCAACAGAGATCCGTTCGCTAATTTTAAAGCAAAGGTGAAAGTAGTTGAAAGACCATGCCTTTCACAAGAGCAGATAAGTAAATTAGAAACCCTGGAATTTGGAAATGAAAGGCTGGACCGTGTTAAAGATATATTTCTCTTCAGTTGTTATACCGGGCTTGCCTACATTGACATATATCAGCTAAAAAGATCAGAAATCATCATTAGAAACGAGAATGAAAAGTGGCTTGTTACAAATAGGCAGAAAACGGGCACCCCTACACGTGTTCCGCTGCTTCCAAAAGCAGTAGTATTGTTATCTAAATATGAAAACCATCCACAATGCGCTGACATAGATAAAGCTTTCCCCGTAAGTTCAAACCAGAAAATGAATGCATACCTAAAAGAAATCGCTGATTTATGTGGGATTAATTTCACTTTATCATATCATATTGCCAGGCATACGTTCGCAACAACAATCACCCTTCAAAATGGGGTACCGATAGAAACGGTAAGTAAAATGCTTGGCCATAAGGATATCAGAACAACACAGCACTATGCAAAAACGCTAGATATAAAAGTAGGCAAAGATATGGCGGTCTTAAGTGAGAAACTTGCCATGGGAAAGCCTGCTTCCAAAAATACGGTCTATAGTTATACGATTACCAAATAAGACATGATAACAATTGATAAACTACCAACAATAGAAAACATCATTGAAAAAATATTTCATTTTCGTGGTGTGAAGGTCATGCTAGACACCGATCTGGCATCATTATATGAGGTTGAGACCAAGCAATTGAAACGCCAGGTTAGAAGAAATGCTTCAAGATTTCCTGAAGACTTTATGTTTGAACTTAACGATGAAGAACTAAAAGTTTTAAGGAGCCAATTTGGCACCTTAAAACGTGGAATGCATTCGAAGTATGGAATAATTGCGTTTACAGAACAAGGTGTAGCGATGCTTTCAAGTATTCTTAATAGTGAGAAGGCCATACAGGTAAATATTGAAATTATCCGAATTTTCACAAAAATCAGATCTCAAATAATGGAAAACAGATCGTTAAAAGAAGATATTGAAAGGATTAAAAATAGATTGGACAACCATGATCAAAATTTAGAAGTATTATTCAGATATCTCGATGAACTGACTTCTACCCCAACAGTTCAAGAACCTCAGCCAAGGCAAAGAATAGGATTTAAACCAGATATAATTTAAACGCAAAAATGGGACGGATGAATTATCCGTCCCATTTTGTTAATTATACTATTTTAACGGCCAATAAACAAACTTAATAATGTTAAGGTCACTAAATTCCCACTGTATTGATCCATGAAACCATACTTCCCAATTTTGGATGGTATGATGGATGATATTCAATGTAACCCAATTTTATTAAATTGTTGATACTTTTATGGTAGGTACGCGTTGAGGAAATTTTACTTATTTGCATTAATCCACTCCTTGAAACATGAAAGTTAGAATGAAATCCCCCCCTGATATAAAAAACAATCAAGCCGTATATTAATGCCATTTCTGTAGAGCTAACACGGTTATCTAAATTAATCAAATGTACAACCTGATTAAACTTTTCATGAATTTTAAGTTTATCCACTCTCATAATCGTTTTGTTTTTTGCCAAGCCCTTGATCTTTTCCAGCCATTAAATTTTCAACAACGTTGGCATCATAATAATAAATGCTTCCAATCTTTGAATATGGAAGTATCCTGTTCAATCTTAGGTTCTGTAAAGTTCCCTGAGATATACCCAATAGTTTTCTAACCTCATATCCTTTCAAAAACCTTTTTTTGACAGGCTTCTGAATAGTCACAATTTTTTTGATCTCTTCAATCAAAAAATTTCCAAAGGTATACAGGTCTTCTCTTGTCAATATTTCTATGCTCATACTTCATCTACTTTAAAAATAACCCATACAAAAACAGGGGACCGAAGTCCCCTGCATTAAGAAAAATGTACTCAACAACACTATCTACCCCGCCCTTTTTTTTCTCCCCCCTGAAGCTCCATTTCACCAGCAATTGCCTGTTCTTTATCTTTTTCCTGTTTCACCTCAGGTTCACGCTTGTCTATTGCCTTACTATAAACCTCGCTTAAATCTTTGTTATAAAAATCCAGCGTTTTAAAATGGGGATTAGCTGTAACAAAACCAGTTGTTTCCTTTCCATTCTTCATAAAAGACACCTCATGAAGATTTCCACGTTCAAGGCTTTTAAGCAACTGATCCTTAAATCCGGGCTTCTCCATATTCAGTATATTAAATTTATCTACTGTTTCTTTAAGACTAAAGCCATAATTTTTGCCATAAGGGTCAATTTTGTAACCTTTATCTGGAGTATGTTCGGTGAAATCCAGCTTAAGCCAAAGGTTCGCTTTTTCTCCGCTTTTCAACACGACATCCTTATTTACCGCACGACCCGAAAGCAGATTGTAACTTTCTTTAGCGGTCACCCCTTTACCTTTATTAATATAAAAGGTCTGCGAAATAACATCCTTCATGTCAGCTTTTTTCAATGTCGCCTCATAATTATTAAAAAAATACATGTCGGTTTCCTTACTTTTTGAAAAACTAAGTAAATATGTCATCTTATCACCGAAACCCAGAGCAACCCTCTTAGTCGGATCCGGCATTTCTATTACTGGAGACTGGATTTTAAAGCCCTCTGGGCCATGTGCAATTGACTCCTTTAGATCCGCATTTAGGGACTCCCCAAAGCCTAAGTACTTTAATGTATTCTGTAAGTACTCTAAATTATTCTCATTCATAATTGAAAAAATTAAGGTTAAAATTCATTTGATTATTTTTTTTGAACAGGATTATCTCGACACTCCTGATCTGCCATATCCACGCGAATAATCGTTATTATTGGAAATGGATGAGTTTTTTTCTTCAGCGTCCTTAACGGTGGACTTCTGTGCTGCCGCTGCCTGAAGCGCTTTGTGATAATTTTCGTTCCGCTCATCCTTCTGCGGTAACAGTCCCCGATCGCCAACCATGGCTTTTAGACCTGTTAGCAGAAGGTAGGATAAACCACCATCCATCAGAAGAGAAACGACAAGCGCCAACCTATTGGAACGGATTCCATCCGGAGTAGTGCTACTGGCCTGAAAGGTGGTCCCATCCGGCATTTCAATCTGCCTTCCGCTACCGAAGCGCTCCTTCTGATAAGGTGTAAGCGGCATACCATTAATCATTTCTGGCACCCTCAGCCTTGAGGTATCGGTAACAATAAATTCACGCGTGTCCCAGTCATATTCCACCAACAATTTCTTTTGCTGCCCGTTCTCAATTGTTTCTTTGATAAGATTGGCCTTCAGACCGGTCAGAAGGTCATCTCCTTCCTGTCGGGAAATAATGGAAGGAAGGTTGCTCTGTTTGTAAACAGGGTGTATCAATAGTTCAGCTTTTCCTTGGGCATTTTTGGTCAGGGAAAGTTTCACGCTCATTTCCTTTATTTCAAGTCCGTTATGATTAATATCATTTAGCCTGACGAGCCCGGTCCGCATTCCGGACAACAGTGCATCTATATCTTTTTTGGGAAGTGTGATTTCTCCTTCCCTAAACAGTCCAAGTTCGCGCAGATCTTCAACCGGAAGATCCCGCACATTCAAGTTTGCAGTCTGCATATTGATTCATTTAAAAATTTGGATTAAAACTCTAGTGGCTACAATTTTTAATT
Source organism: Pedobacter ginsenosidimutans (assembly GCF_001442625.1). Classification (GTDB taxonomy): domain Bacteria; phylum Bacteroidota; class Bacteroidia; order Sphingobacteriales; family Sphingobacteriaceae; genus Pedobacter; species Pedobacter ginsenosidimutans. Next base: position 127,511 of record NZ_LMZQ01000020.1, read on the forward strand.
TGTTTATCCACCGTATAAATAGCGTTTGAGTTCGCCGCCTGACTTGGATAGGATGATCAATAGAAAATAAAGCGGATTAACGCTCTTCCCACCGCGAAGCACAGACAGGTGCAGGTGTTCGCCAGTTGCCCTGCCCGTTGATCCGGTGAGCCCAATAGGATAGCCCGTAGGAACAAAATGGCCAGCGGAGCAATATACTTTTGATAAGTGGGCATAATAAACGATATAACCCCCATATCTCGCAGCGACATAATTGCCCATTATGGAGGAATAGCCAATTTTATCAATTATTCCGGGAAGTACAGAAACAACAACCTCGTTTTTACCGGCTATATCTATTCCTTTGTGAAAAGAATCCTGTCCAGTAACCGGATGGGTCCTGATTCCAAAAGCAGAATTCATTTTGAACACCTTAAGTGGAAGTGTTGCGTACCAGCTTGTAAAAATAGTGGTATCCTGAACAGCTCCATATCCGTTAACACAGATCAATATAAGACTACATAAAAGCAGCAACCAACATTTCGATTTCCTTATTGATGCGTAAAAAATTCCGCTTAAGGATTTCATCCTTCTTTCCCCCAAAGTCATAAAAAATAGGTAGTTCGACATATCCTTCTTCCTCCTTTTTAATTTCTTTTAGGTCCAGGTTTATCCTGCAGTTTATGGCTGAGGTTTCATACTCACCGGTATATTTATCATCCGCATCTGTAGCAAGTATCCCCACAAGCTCTCCCGCACCAAGAGAAGCTATCTTTCCCGCCGGGATCAACACTTCCAGTTTTTCACTGATTGATTTGGACACTTTGCTCCTATCGATAGAAATACTTTCTCCGATCTGTTTTGATTTGCCGAAGATCCTTTCCAGCCATTCTAAGGTTTCTTTGTTCCTCACCGAGCCGGATAATACATTGCCGACCACCGAAGTGATAGTCGTTGCAGTATCCTTCCCATATTGCTGCTTAAACTGCGGAAGCTCCTGCAATCCCATCAATATGGCCACTTTATTAGATCTTGCGGTTGCAATCAGATTCTCGATCCTGTGTGGGTATTTCGGCAAAAGTGTACGCGCGTTTCGCATTTAAGCTGACACGCCGTTTCGCACCAAACTGACAGGCTGTTTCGGGCCAAGCTGTACGCACTGATCGTTAGGTCAGGATTTCTTCGCTCAACAAATCCTTTTAATTTTTTAAGTTCGGGCCAAATAAAGAGCTC
>NZ_LMZQ01000021.1 GCF_001442625.1 Pedobacter ginsenosidimutans
TAAAGCCTGTGTAAAAAGGGTAATGTTCGATTCAGCCGAAACGGCATCGCCCAGTAAATCGTGCAGATAAGGACTTAACACCCGGTTAACTACCTGGATCAAGCCATTTGAAGCCGGGATATTCTGTGATATGATACGCGAGCCGTTTAGGGTAAGCACAGTATCGGTTCCCTTGATCCAGTGTGTGGCATATAACTTACCCCCCCGCGAGCGTAGCTCCTGGTTAAACAGATAGGGCAGTTTATTCAGCTCATATTTTCCATCCAGGGTATGGTATTGGGCAATACGCGAAATAATAGTGGGGTTTGCGGTGAGCACACTTACCGGACCTGCATAGCCCGCCAATGAAAATGCGGCATCCGAAGGTACTAAAGCGGTGTAAGGTCCGGCACCCTCTTGTAAGGTTTTATCAAGACCACTGCGTTTTAACGCTGCACTAAACGATGAAAGATTAAAGTTATCGGCAATAACGAGGTTAATTTTATTGTTGTCGTAATCGCTCAGTTTATTTTCATCTTTACTACACGATGCACCCAAAATGGCCATCAGCAATAAAGAAAATAAGGTATTCTTATGGTATTGGTTAAATTGCTGTGCCATGTTCTATTTAAGTTTAAATCCTTTGGGGAAAAGTAAGTGGTCTACCACGTGTATTGGTCCGTTAAGGGTATTGATATCTGCATCGACAACTGTTGCCGCAGGGTATTCAGAGCCTTTTACCTTAAGCTGAGCACTGTTGTTGCTGCTGAGCGAAAACTCGAGCGGCATCGTATAGGTATATTCTATCGGAGGATTTCCACCAATATTAACCGGATAGCTATTAAGTGCCGGCTTCAGCACATTACTATAAAATACCGTTGCATTTTTGTCGGCTTTGTCACCTCCTGAAGTGGCTGGCTGGAACATCCTGCCCCAGTTACGGTGAAAATTGTATACAGTATCCATCGGGAAAGCGCCTACAGCCGAATAGCTGTTTTCATCAAAAAAAACACCATCCATACTGCGTTCGTTAAATTTCAGGATATCGGCAACGGTTTGAAATCCGGCCTGATGAAAAGCTTCATCTGTTGGCGCAAACAAAGTGGAGACCGTGATATTTGGCCCAATATAACCTGCATATAGAGGCGTTTCTATTCCCCAATCCTTTTTATAATAAAGGCGGTTGTAGGCATAGTCCCTCATAATGTCTTCCGGTTCGGGTCTAAACCCAAAAACTGCCTCAATATCGGCACCAATTTTATCAAGAAAAAGCTCATCCGCCATGCGTTGCGATTCAATGAACATCGTAAACCGTCCGTCGGCTTTTAAAGCTTCCAATATGGTTTTTGTAGGTCTTTCTACGGCTTTTTCTATAATATAAAGTCCGCCGTTTGTCGCAGGCAGGTAATTCACTTTACCCACGTTTTTACCGTTCATCAGTAAATCATCGCCTTTTAACCCCATATAATGCCTATAATAATATAAATCATATTGATTATTGCTTTCGGCATTGTCATAATACTTAACATATAGACCGGGATGGGACAAGAGACTTTTCACCATAAAATTATCGCTCCGCAATTTCAGTTCATCCTTGGTTACCGGGCCAATGGAGGTATAAAACATCATCAAACTGTCCAATTCTTCTACAGGCAGCTGATTAATGGCACTAGCGCTTAAACCCGCAGCCTGCATGGCCGCATCGTTTGGTGCGAAAACCGTAAATACAACTTTGCTGCCTTGCTGTTTAAGGATATTTTTGATATTGCTTTTTTGCCATGCACTGTAAAACAGTTTCGCAGGCGAAGCGGTCAATAACTGCTCTACCGTTTGCGTGGCATCGCTTTGAAACGGGACCCTGGCCCCTTCCAGATCGGGCATAAATTCCGTTTTTGAACAGGCACCTAAAAAAAGGATACAAGCCCATAAAACGAATACCCAAAAGTTTCTTAAATTTCTCATATTCATAATGATATATTATTTCTTGATCGCTTGTTCTGGCGTAACCAATCCACGGATTAAATGATGTACAATGCCGTTGCTACACAGGTTATCGTTTTTTGCGGTTAAATTGCTGGTCACTGAGTTTAAGATGACATCAGAAATGGTATTACCGCTACGCAGTGTAAGGGAATAGCCCAGCTTAAATTCGGGATACAACTTTCCGCCTCCGAAATTCATATAATGGCTATCGTTTTTGAGAAAATAGTTATAGGCACCGTTATTATTGATCAGTGAAAACACCTGGGAATCGGAGATAAAAAAGTGCCTGCCGTATAAAATATAAGCCCCAAAAAGCCTGTCGCCAATGTATTTACCAGTCTCCAATGTATTTAAGGAAGCTTCGGTAATGCCAACATCCTCAAGAGCCTTATTATTGGGTGCAAAAATGGTGAATGTTGTACCTATGGCCAATTGATCCCACAGGTTAAACTTCTTTAAACCTTGAACAAACACACTATAATCAGGATGTGCTGCCAGCCACTGTTGTACTGTTTTGTTAAAGTTTGGTTTCATTACATTATCCATTAAATGCAATATGCCATTGGCTACAACCACATCTTTCCTGATCACCTCAACCCCATCAATGTAAAGCTCGTTTTCAACACCTCCATTGGGATTAAAAGCTGCACGCGAAAGATATAATTCCGGACCTGTGAGCGTAGCATAACGGATATCTACCCCATTACTCGGCATATCATTTACCATCAGTTTACGTGGCAGAATATGATAGCCGATTATTTTCTTTAAGCTGTCGACATTCATTTTGTCAAAATCTGTCGTGCTGTAAATACCCTGGCGGTTAAAGGCTTCGTCGGTTGGCGCAAACACCGTAAAAGGTCCGGCTCCATTTAACTGTTCGGTGTATCCTGTTTTTTTGAGCGCGGCATAAAAAAGGCGCATTTCATAATTGTTCTTTACAAAATCGGCTGCCGGACGAATGTTTTCGTTAGGTAAGGGCACCGATAAATCATCGTGTTTACAGCCTGCAAAAAATAGCAGTTGCAAACCCACGATCAATGCAAAAAGCACCTTACCCATTCTTAAGACTGGTTTGTTATGATTGAAATTGTTTAATTTTTTCATTGAAATCATATTTTAATAAATGGGCGGTGCATATTTTCGTTGAATAGTGGTTAGATAAACCCTGCCATTAACCACTTCTACCGTATTTACCGTGGCGAAGGTTTTAGGGTTATTTACACCTGAATGGATATTGACCAGCAGATTGGGAAGTATGGCCGCATTATCGTTACTTGTCATCCTTACTTTGCCATTTTGTAGACAGTTAACAGAAACCCAGTTTCCCCCGTTATCGGTTGAGGCTTCGTAAAAAGGGTTATTGGTAATATCCATACCTGGTACAAAAAAATCGAACCTTTGCCACATGTTTGTGGTGATGCCATTGGCAGTTTTACCTGACCAGATCGGGAAACTTACGTAAGGAGTTACATCACTTGTTGTCGTATTCAGTTTAACATTGGCAAGATATTTCCCTTTAAAACCAGGTATTGTAGCTGCCCTGGCACTTAAATTACTTTGATCTTCGTAAAGCGACAGGAAAACATTCATTTCATCTTTCATTCCGCCCTGAAAACTGGCCATCAAATAATCTTCGGCCTTAAGCGATTTATCGGCTTCCCAATAACCTTTGGCACTCATGTTGTAAAAGTTAACATAGGTAAGAGAATCAGATAGAGGCAGCTTTTGAAAAATCTCTTCGCGGAGCAAGAGCCCGGTTCTTTTTGTTACAAAATCTTTTTGCAGTACGTGCAGGGTATATACCTCTTTACTGGTGAGGTTAAGTACGGTATCAATCAGGATATCTTTTTTTAGCTGATTCTCCAACTGAAAAAAGGGTACTGTATTTTTCGGACGATAAGCAAACATGATCCGTATTTTGCCCGATGGAACCTGTGCCCAGCTGCTTAAATCGAAACCGTTTAAAATTGGACCAACCAATACATTTTCCTTTCCAGGATATTCGGGATTGTTAAGCGAGGTACTGGTCCCAATGTGCGATGGATATGGAGGTGCGTAGGCATCGCGCTGATCTAAAAAGTCGCCTACAATTTCGGCGCTCGTTGGCATGCCATTACCATCCAACACCGGATTGATTAGCATACAAAAAAACGGCACTTTATTATCCTTACTGCCAAGCGTTTGCACATAATTAAGGTTGTTGAACACCCTTAAGTATGCCGGATCGTCGATCTTAGAGTATTCTACTTTAACGCAGCCTGGGTTAAGCAATAGCAGGCAGGCAGCAAAAAGCCATGTCAACTGTTCAAATCCTGTTTTTATCATTCTATTATTTAATCTCTCTTTTTTCATTATTTATTGTGTTTGATAATGATCATTCTTGCTTTACTTGCGGGCGTACTGCCTGTGCCCGACTGGCCGATAAGACCAACAGTATAAATTCCAGGCTCTTGTACAGGCAATCCCCGCCCTACTTTCTGATAAAGGTTTTTGTCTGCAATAAATGCCTCGCTTTTTAACACCTCGATATCATTGGCCCATATACCCGGCACCACATTGGGTTTAGAACGGTAGACCATAATTTCGAATGCTTTTTGTGTATAAACATTACTGATATAAGGGCGTTCGAACAAGGGCATACCAGGTTGAAGGTTAACACCTGCATTTGCATTGTCATTCCCTCCGGCCGAAGATTGCCCGTTGCTTTGGGTAAAAGTGATATAAGGATTACCCACCGAAAGATTTAAAAACCTTTTAAAGAAGAAATAACGGTACTCATTGCGGCTGTAAGTGGCATCGTCTTCTGCCCCTAGATAGGTTGTACCACTTAAATCGTTGGCTACAATGAGTACCTTGGGCGTACCGGATTGATCGGGATATAACCATGCGGTATAGTTCTGCGCCGGACGGAGCACCTGAATGGCACTGGCAATGGTTTTGCCAGATGCATCCAAAGCTTCAACGGTATGGTTGCCCTGGACAAGATTTGTATATGCGCCAGCTGTACCAAAAGCTAAATTGCTGGATATTGTTTTTCCATCTACTTTAAAACTTACATTTTGCGCCACCAGACCATTTACACCCTGTATCCTGAAATAAGTACTATTGGCCGATGGACTGTTATCGCTAATTACCTGAAATGAATTTTGGTAGGTTGATGCAGTTTCATCAAGTTCATTGATTAAATAATCAAATTTTTGCGGAGCAATCAAAATAGTATAAATCCCCCCTGGCTGATAGGTTTGAATTGGTGCATAAGTTAATTTCGTTGAACTCATCAAATCAACAGGAATGGTTGAAGTAGGCGGATCGATCAGGGTGATCGCATCTAAACCTGCGCCTAAGGCCGGCATCTGTCTTCCATCGTCCATTAGTACTTTAAACTGATAGGTTCCATAAGGCAGTTCTATATATTCTGAAGCCCTTGCCACCGGACCGATGTGATTGGTCCTCGCATCAACCAGGGTACCATCAGCATAAGCCAGCGACACGTTTCCACTCAAATCTTCCTGGCTGCCACTGCTGTTAAGTGCTGGGTTTTTAATTGATCCGGAAAGGTTTACAATCCTGATCTTAAAATGATCGGGTTTTGATGGCGCGGTAGTCCCTCTTTTAATAGTAACAACTTCCGGCTGATCATCCATTGCAAAAGTTGGTAGCAGAAAATAATCGGTTGGATTGTTATAATCGTTTTTTACATCGAGTTTTACATTCCCCACAACGACAGGGGTATAACTTCTCGCCATAAAATCGAGTTTAGCGGTTTCCTGTGCATTGAACAGGTCTTGCGGAATAAACCAGGTTTTCCCCAACTGTCCGTTTGAGGGAAAATACGAAGTACCCGGATACTGCAGGCTGTTTGGCTTGTTAGGTTCCCGCACGATAAAATTGGTCAGGCTGTCGCCATTGGCAATCACCTGGTTAAAACCTGCTATATTGATAATACGGGCAGTTGAACTGACGCGGTTCTGCGTTAAAATCCTGTTATCTGCTTCGAAATTGGTCTTTTCCTTTTTACAGGCCTGAAACAACAACATCATACTGAAGCAGAGCAGACTAAAGCATTTATAATTTATCTTATTCATTATTTAAATAGATTATAGGTAAAGCCTAACATAATTTCGGCACCACGGGTATAACTTCTGTTGATGTATTCGTTGCCATACCATTTGCCCCCTGTTTGCGGGTTCGCATACACGGTTTTGATATCGGGGTTAAAGATATTTTTGGCATAACCTTTAAACTTGACACTTTTAGTAAGGCGCTGACTGAATACAAAATCCAAAACGGGTACCGGACGGGTGTATAAATCGGGTTCGCCGGTGAGGTTAATCTGCACCAAACGTTCGCCCACCACATTAAAGGTTAGGGTAAAATCAGAGCCCGATTTTGGATTTTCATAATTTAACCAGGCGTTGATAGAATATGGTGCCTGTTCAAAAAGCGGGCTGTTTTTTGGTGTATAACGGTCGAGCGAGCGGATGGCCTCGTAACGCTCAGGCGTTTTTTTAATGTCGCTCTGTGCGAGCAATAAGTTAGAACCGAAATAGAAATTTTTCAATGGATCCCAGATATTGCCCAAGCTTTTCACTACCTCTAATTCAAGTCCCCATACCCGCCCCACGTTAGGATCGTTCTGGAACTGAATGGTAGGAAATTCGGGATAGGTAGCTGCTAAACCAGCGGTTTGCAAGCTAAAAACCTTTACCAATTGATTTTCGATACGTTTACCAAATGCCGAAACAGCAAGCACCTCTCCTTTTGCCGGGAACCATTCCCACCTGAAATCGAGATTTTGGGTAAACTGGTTTTTAAGGTTTGGATTACCGACCACTAACCCCATCTGAAAGGCATCAAATTCAAAAACATTGGTAATTTCCCTCAATTCTGGTCTGGCGAGCGTAGTGTTATAAGCACTACGGAAATTCATGTTATGGTTTAGCGTATAGGTTGCATTAACCGAGTAAAATGGTTTATACCCTGTTTTATATACCGAGTTTGGATTAATCGGATTTAAAGGAATTTTGCCTCCGTTTGCTCCTCCGGCAGTAAGCGAAGGATCTAAAAACACACCGGAAGTATCAACAGATGAACCAATATTGGTCATTTCGAAGCGGACACCACCTGCAATACGCAGCTTTTCAGTCAGCTTTAAATCCAGCATGCCATAAAATGCATTGGTTTCGAAATAACCTGTATAGTTATTGGGCGATTTCTGGCTATTGTATAAAAATCCGCTAATAGGCATCATGCCCTCGCCCTGATTTCCGGTAGGGAGTTTAACACCGATAAATTCGCTGCTTACCAGGCGGTCCAGATTGCCTTCGGCGCCGTAAAGTGGTAAGGCCTTATTGCTGGTAAAGTTAGATCCCGGCAGAAAAAGCTGGTTTTCGCTAAAGGTCCGGTCCCTGAACAGATAATTTACACCGGTTTTCAATTCCTGTTTTTGTCCGAACAGTTTAAAAGGGATACTTAAATCACCTTTGTAATTGTAGTTTTTCTCATCAAGATTCCTCCACCTTCTTCCGTTAGGTTCGGCCTGTATAATGCCATAAGGGCCAAAACCGTTTACATAACCAGAGGTTAAGGCATAAAGGTGTTTGCTGTAAACGCTTGCAGGAGCGCCACTTCCTGTTCCTACTGTATAATAACCACCACCCCTTGGGATATAATCGGCCAAACTGGCGAAACGGAAATCAGGATCGTTTTGTTTCGATCTCGAACTGGCTACATTATAACTTAAACGTGGGGATAATTCTTTATCAAAAAACTTATGCTCACCCTGCAGGTTAAAAGTGTTCAGGTTACGGAAGGTTTGTTTTAACGAATAAGTTGTCGTTTTTACCTCTCCCGGTAAGCCCGTATATTCATACCGGCCAGCTAAATTAGTGGCTTTGGTTTCGCCACCCCAGCTGCCCAGGTATTGCATGCTGATTTCGTTACGGCGGTTAAACTGATAGGTAAGCCCAACCAGGGTACCATAGTTGAGTGTTTCTATACCAGTGTTTTCTTTATAGGTCTGGTATTTACCCATATACAAACTGTTCGGCGTAATATAGTTCGGAATGTTCCGTGGACTGTAAACATCGGGGTTACCGGTAACCACCCCCTGGTAAATGCTGTACTGGGTTAAATCGCCTCCGCTGATATCGGTAATGCGGCGATAGTAATTTCCGCCCATGATTAAACCGAGTTTATGTTTTTTAAACACATTAAAGCTGTTGCCATATGTAGCCGAATACAACTGGTTTAACGGCGCTTTTTTGTACTGTGTAGTCATTACCGGATCGAAAGACTGCATAATGTTGTTGATTCGGTTTACTTCCTGATAGGCTGTAGGGCTATAATTGCTGTTGGCAATCATACTTTGGATAGATCCCAGGCCGTTAGGATATTGACTGGCCAGGTTTTTAAAGTCGCTGCTTAAGTTTTTATTACTGATCTTATTGCCAAAGGCCCCCATATCACTGTTCCAGAAGCTATTGTACTGACCGCCGATACCCACATTCGAGTTGACACCTGATTGGGCGATGATCTCGAAAGTTTCCTTTTCAGGAACGGATTTGGTTTTCAATTCTACAATACCCGCAGCGGCATCGGCCGGTTTATCAGGTGTTACGGTTTTGTATATGGTTATATTATCAAGCAGTGATGCCGGAACCAGATCCAATGGTATGGTGCTCCTGTCGGGATCAGATGAGGCTAAACGCACACCGTTCAGCTGCCCGATTACACTTCTATCGCCTAAACCGCGGATGGCTACATATTTATCGTCTGTTACCGTAACCCCTGAAACACGCTGCAAAGCCTGCGTGGTTGTGATACTCCCTGTTCGCTCTATTAACTGGGCTGAAATTGCATCCTGTACAATGGCCGAATTTTTACGTTCATCGAGTACAGCAACATCGGTATTCCCTTTTCTGCGGGCCTGTACCATCACTTCATTCAGCTGTGTAGTTGAGGACTTTAAAGCAATGTTTAATACTTTGGTACTGGCATCGACTTTAATTTCGCGGCTAATATAGCCCATGTAAGAAATAATTAAGATAGCACCACCTTCCGGAACGGTAATCCTGAAATTTCCGTTCACATCGCTCGACGCTGCAGCAGTCCCGCCCTTAACTTTTATACTTACCCCAATCAGCGTCTCTTTGTTCTTCTCATCGAAAACCGTTCCTGTGATTAAAATCGGCACTGGTTTTCTGGTAATCACCACATATCCCTCTACCACACTGTATTTAAGATTGGTATTGGCTAAAATGCTGTTCAGTGCATCGGCAACACTGATGTTTTCGTTATTGAGGTTAACCTTTTTGCTTATGTTGTTCAACAGGTTTACCGCCACATTAATCTGGATATTGCCCTGTTTTTCTACAACAGCCAGACTATTTTCTATAGTTGCGGCTTCGAGCCTGAGTTTGATTTTCCGATTGAGATCCTGACCTGATACATTATTGGCGAAGAGAAGCCCTAAGCCCGTAAGATTTGCAAGGATCACTAGAAAAGAGCATTTCATAAAGAAATAAATTTTATCTGCGGGCAGATTGTTATCAGCCATCTGCCTCAGTTTCTTTTTAACATGATACAAGGCCTTATAACATTGCCTTGCATATTGAAAAGAAACATGCAGATGTAATACTTTTTGCATATTTTTGATCATTATGATTTTTCGCCTTTGGGCGGATATTATGAATATTTTATCGTGGGCTGACGGGTCTTCGAAAACAGCCAGTCCGTTGATGATTTACGCGTCCTCCCTCAAAGGGGGACGTTTTTATTATTAGTCTGTTTGTTACATCCCCATCCTTTCTCTCCTAAAAAATGCTAACATGATTTTGATTGATTTTATAGTTAAAATTGCCCGCAATACTGAGAATCTTAATCAGCTTGCTTAACGGGATATCGGTGGTTAAATTCACCCTGATCTGCCTTTCAGCTACCGCAGGACTTTTTATTTCGATGGCAACATTATAGGTTCTTTCTAAAATGTCGGTAATATCAGCAATCCTTGTTTTCCTGAATACCAATTTTCCGTTCTTCCATGCAATGATATCTTCAACAGGTACTTTACCCAGTTCACGCGCACCGGTCTTCCCGTTCCACACTACACTCTGGCCTGGAAGCAATACCGCAATAGGATGTAATACCTTGTTTACTTCACGGTCTACCCTCACCTTTCCTGTACTTACCAAAACACTCACCGGTTGATTTAAAAAAGCATCAACTTTAAAGGAGGTGCCCAATACCCTGGTTACTATATTTCCCGTATGAATGATAAATGGCCTTTTCGGATTTTTAGTGACTTCAAAAAAAGCTTCCCCCTTTAAAGATATCGCCCGAACATTTGTGGCAAATTTTGAAGGAAAAGAAAGTGTACTGCCCGGGCCCAGGTATACTATCGAACTGTCTGGCAAAAGAATTTTGGAACGCTTGCCCTTTGGATTTTCAAAATGCTGATCTATTAGTGCATACTGCTGAGTTTTTTTGTCCAGTCTTGGGATCAACAGTGAAATAGAACCGATAATTAACGCAATGGCCGCGGCATACGATAGGTACCTGCGGAGTTTTATATTTTTCGATGCTAAGCCTAAAACAATTGGTTCATTACCACCGATATTTCCGGCCGATTGCATTCCGTGGAATTTCGCAAGTGCCTGCGAAACATCTGGTTCAATGTACTCATCAGCAGTTGATGCCGCAATCTCGTCCATCACCTCGGAAAAAAGAACAGAAAGGTCACCTGCAGACAGCAGCGATTTTATCTCGGCAGTTTCTTCCGCCGTACATCCGCCGTTAATATATTTTCTGATGAGGGCTTTTTTTTCCGTTTTATGATCCATTGAGGTTGTTCTTCAATCATCATAACACAACTTTTTAAGGATACCACCTATCGAAAGGCAGAAAAAATATATTTTTTATTTAGGAAGGCAAAAACAAAAGAATATGCGCCGCCAGAAGCAAAAAAAGTGTAAAATCGGCATGCTCTTTTATGTGCTGCCTGAAAAAGCTAAGCGCCGCAACCATATAATTTTCGACAGTATTTACAGAAAGGTTCATATCACTGGCAATTTCGGCATAAGTTTTATTTTCCTCCCTGCTCATCTGAAATACTTTTCTGCGGGCAGGGCTTAACTGGCTAAGTTTTTCGCGGTAAATCTCTTCGAGCTGTGCGTACACCAGTGCATCATCTGAGGGCCGTGATTTCACAACCTCGGTCTCGAGCTGTTCATCAAGCTCAACAGTAGCCATTATTTTTTTGCGGTAATGGTTGTACAGCGCATTTTTGACCGAGCGGTAAAGATATGGGCCCAGATCGGTCTCTATTGAAATGTCACCCTGTTTCTTCCACAGACCGAGCATCACATCCATCACCAGTTCTTCTGCAACAAAAGTATCTTTAATGTTTTTTAAGGCATAACGGTAAAGTGCCGCATAATACCGTTTAAAAAGAAAATCGAAGGCAGCAGGACTTCCGTTTTTATGCTTTTCTAACAATACTGCATCCGGTAAATCTTTTATCTTATTGAACATGCCTGGGAAAGGGAATCTCTGTGCAGCAAAAATAAAACCTATACCGGCGTTGTATATTAAGGCAATATTAAGTTATTGAACATTACCGTAGCTTAACGGACCTGATGGGAATAAAACAGAATAAACCACAACATCTGTCACGGCTTATTTACTAACCAAATGATATAGCCAATATGTATATTGTAAAATTAGAAACCAAACATGAACAAGCCATGAAGCCCTGTCCAAAATAAAAAGTGGATAGACTGCTTATCATTTACCGCTAATGTTGTAGAGGAAGGAATCGAACCTTCTGCGTGCTCCCGGCAAGCGCTCTACAGCGATCATTTTCTCTTGACCGCTGCAAAAGTAATAAGTAAGATCACATTTAAAAGTGCAGACCAAAAGTTTAATGATTTGGTTTGATAAAAAGCATTACGACATAAAAGCCACTCGATTCTTTTGGATTAATCCTTCTTTTCAACAGGAGCGGTCCCTCCTCTCCTGAGATCAAATTTGCTCCTAAAATCTACATCATTCCTTACCTAAAGTTAATATGGAGTTCATACTGAGCGACTAGTTTTGCACACAGTTTATGAACCCATCCTCTGACAGTAATCTATTCGAACTGATAAAAGCCAGCAATCATTTGGCTTATACTTCAATTATAGATAGATACTGGGAAGAGTTGTACAGACATATCTACTCAAAGATCAAAAATTCAGAGGATGCTAAAGATATGGTCCAGGATATTTTCCTAAGCCTTTGGAAAAACCGTTTAAACATTATACTTAATAAAAATGACAGCCTGGCCCCCTATCTTTTCCGGTCGGCCAAATATGCGGTGATAAATCATTTTTCCAGACCAGGGGTAACCCTTGCAGATGAGCAGGCTTTATCGACGGCCTTAGAAGCACCATCTGAGATAAAGACAGACGATCTGTTGTTAGTCCATGAGCTCCAAAACATCCTTGAAAATGAAGTCAGTCAGCTTCCGGAAAGACTACAGCGACCTTACCGTTTAAGCCGGGAACAGGATCTGCCGATCAGGGAAATTGCGAAAACGCTTTCCCTGTCTGAACAGACTGTTAAAAATAATATCAGCGCAGCCATGAGTGCAATCCGGTTTAAGTTAGGAAAGTACAATTCTGAAGGCACAATTATCCATATTCTGGCTTTGGCAGCCCTCCTTCACCATAAATAATTAACAAAAACTTAACAAGCGCTTAAAGTACCCTCCACCCTCAGCTGTGATCTCTATAGTAACGATGTCACAACATAAAAATCAAAAAGCATTAAAATCGGTACTTAAAAAATACCTTGAGAAAAAAGCAAACGCAAAAGAACTCGAGGCTGTTGAGAAGTGGTACGAAGAACTGGGAAAAGAATCGCATGAAGATGCTCACCTGAACCGGGCAGATGCGATAAAAAACTTAGGCAGGTCGATCAAAAACAATGTTCTACAAAAAACCCTGGAGCATAGAAAAACCAGAATGAAGTCTCGATACATCAAGTATGCAGCCATATTTCTCTTAATGATCAGTGCAGGGCTTACCTTTTACCAACAGCATCATCACAGCGGAATACCTGAAACGGATATCAATTTTAAATCCAGCCATCAAGCTGCCAAGGAAATTACATTAAAAGACGGTTCAATTATATTGCTAAATGTTGGTAGTGAATTAATAGTAGCTAAGGACTTTGGAGAACGTGAAAGAAATGTAGCGCTAAAGGGAGAAGGATTTTTTAAAATAGCAAAAGATAAGAAAAAGCCTTTTATCATAAAATCTGGTGTACTCAAAACCATCGTTGTCGGCACTTCATTCAATATTAACGCATATCCAGATCTGGATAGAATTAAAATTGCCGTCACCACCGGGAAAGTGAGGGTTTCTAGAAAAACATTAAGAGGCGAAGAAGTACTTGCTACCGGCATGACCAAAAATGCTAGTTTAACTTTTGATAAATCTACGGGAAGTGCAACAGTTAAAACTGAAGACGCTGCACTGATATCTTCATGGAAAGACAATAAACTCTATATCGATAATGCAACAGTAGGTGAAATCGCAACGCAGTTGGAACGATACTATCACCTAAATGTAGTCTTCAATCCAAAAATCGATAAAGGAAAAAGATATACGATCCGCTTTAACCAGGAACCGGCAAACAGGGTAATGGAAATCCTGTCGATTCTTACGAAAACAAAATTTACCTACCGAACCAATCAAATCACTATAAAATAAAGATTATGTAACAGGTGTAAAAAACAAAAAAAGCCGAAAATGCGCTAACACTTTCGGCCAGTTATGAGCATTGAAGCAATGCTCATCATTTCCAATGATCTCTTAAAAACATTAAAAAATTATTCAAATATGCAAAAATATTACCCGGGTTGCAAACACCCGTCATGGTCACTTTTTAACTTAAAAATGAAGCTAACAATAGCCCTGCTTTTTCTTTCAAATGCATTGCTCTTCGCGGGACCAACTGCCGGACAATCTATGAATGAAATCAAAATAGACCTCTCGGCGAAAGATCTTTCCTTGAGAAAAGTACTGGATCTGATCGAAAAAAGAACTTCGTTCATAATTGGTTATGAAAATAATAATTTAATCAATACAAAAAACTTCAGCATAGAAGCCAGACAAAAATCCGTAGCTGAAGTCCTGGGTCAGTTAATGAAAAATTCGCCTGTAGAAATCCTGCAGATCAGCGACAGATACATTCTTATTAATACAAAAAAACCACTTCCTCCAATGTATGTTTCGGGAACAATTACCGATAAACGCACTGGCGAAAGTCTGCCAGGGGTAAGTATCAGGGTAAAAGGCGGTACTGCAATCACCCAGACGGATAGTAAGGGGAATTACAAATTAACGGTTCTATCAGATCATCAGGACATTGTGATTGAAGCCAGATCGATTGGATTCAAAACCCAGGAATTCATGGTTGCAAGAAATTCTACAAGCCTGACCATCAACTTCCGGTTAGAAGAAGACCTTTTAGGTTTGGATGAGATCGTTGTGACCGGACAGGGAATCGATGTGAGCAAAAGAAGGCTTTCTTCAAACGTGGTGAGCATTTCTGAAAAAGACATCAGGGATATTCCTGCATCCAGGATAGACCAGTTATTGCAATCGAAATTACCTAATGCCCAGATCAGGCTAACA
Source organism: Pedobacter ginsenosidimutans (assembly GCF_001442625.1). Classification (GTDB taxonomy): domain Bacteria; phylum Bacteroidota; class Bacteroidia; order Sphingobacteriales; family Sphingobacteriaceae; genus Pedobacter; species Pedobacter ginsenosidimutans. The sequence goes on from NZ_LMZQ01000021.1 coordinate 14,643, forward strand.
GGAGGGCAGGCCGGCGCAACATCAATCATCCGTTCGAGAGGAGTCAACTCTGCTTTCATTAGCTCTACGCCTATCATCTATGTGGATGGGGTTAGAATGGACAACCTAAATACCCGGGCAGCATTAGGTGGTGGCAGTGCAACCGGGGCTGCAATCAGTTCTATTTCTGACATCCCGATGGACAATATTGAAAAAATCGAATTCGTTAACGGCGGCGCGGCCACTACTTTATATGGCTCAGATGCCGCCAATGGAGTTATCCAGATCATTACCAAAAAAGGTGGCGCCGATAAAACGGATATTACCCTGGAAACCCAACTGGGTGTAGAAACACCAACAACAGATTACCTTCACTTTAAACGCACCAAAGATCTATTGATGCAGAATGGATTTTATCAGAAACACAATATTGCCCTGAATGGTGGTGATGGTAAATTCGGATACAGCTTTTCGGGAGGTTACCAAAACAGTACTGGTACGCAGATCTATGACCAGAATAGCAATAGGAGAATTGATCTCAGAACTGGCTTAAGAGCCTCTTTAGGCACAAAGGTTACCTATGAAAGCTCATTTAGTTATATCAACAACAAATACAAAAGAAGCCGGAACGGAAACCAGGGTGGCTATACGGGTTTATGGTTTGCAGAGAGCGGAGCATCTTCTATCACAGGACCAAGATTTAAAAGCGATCTTGATGCAATGAGCGATGATGAATTCTCTGCAATCACTGCATTTGTAGATAAAGCGGAAGCTTTGCAGGATAACGGCATCACCATCAACAGGTTCCAGACTTCACAAATTTTCAAGTACCAACCTTTAAAAAACCTAACCTTCAAGGCTACAGGCGGAGTTGATTACCGTGCGCAGAGGCAAAATATAATCACAACCAATGAATACCTTTCACATACGACCAACACCGTGATTACCAATCAGGGAAGCATAGATAATTTTGACAGAAATTATCTAGGATTAACTTTTGAGTTTAACGGACAGTATGAGGCTAAGGTTGGTGATTTTTCTTTTATTACCACAGCAGGCGGTCAACTTTTCAGAAACGAGGACCACCAGATCCAATATAGCGGAACAAATATAAGGGATGGTGCCCAAACCATTAATATTGCTGCTACCCGTACGGGCGATGAGTACTATTCTGCAGTAACAAGTTATGGTATGTATCTGCAGGAAAATGCCGGCTATAAAAACAAGTTGTTTCTGGATTTAGGTTTACGTGGTGATGGTAACTCAGCTTTCGGAAAGAATATTGGCATCCAGTATTATCCAAAAGTTGGACTCTCTTACATTCCAAGTGCTGAAAAGTATTTCCAGTCTATTTCAAAAGTTGTGTCATCCGCGAAGATTCGCGGCAATTATGGTATTGCGGGCAACTTCCCTACTCCTTTTGCTAATGAGCGCACAATATCATTTATTGGTTTTAATGGAGAACAGGCCGCATCGTTTGGCCAGGCCGGAAATAATGACCTGAAACCTGAGAAAACAACAACCATCGAAGCAGGTCTTGATATTGGGTTCTTGAACGACCGGGTTATCCTTTCAGCAGGATTCTACCATTCAATCACCAAAGATGCATTATTTGTAGTTCCACCTGCCCCATCAACGGGACAGAGCAGTCAGTTGCAAAACACAGGAAAAATTTTAAACCGGGGACTGGAATTCAACACCGTTCTGACCCCCATTAAAACGACTTATACCAGCCTTAGATTCAACATATCTGTGAATACCTTATACAACAAGGTGGTAAGTTCAGGCGGTGCCGCTCCATTTAACATTAATGGTTTCAGTGCCAGAACAGTGCAAACAGTTGTACAGGAAGGTTATCCAATTGGCTTTATCAGGGGGAATTATGGGGTATTTGACGCCCAGGGACTACTGGTAAGTACAGCTGCACAACAAAACTTGGGTACTACCATACCAGATCTTTTTGGGAGTATCGGGATGAATTTCCAGTACAGATCATTCAATTTCTTTGCTAATGCCGATTACCAGAAAGGTGCAAACGCGGTATCATTTGACAGACAGTTCCGCTTTAACTATGGTACCTCAACAGAGGGGATTCCACAGGACGAAATTGATAAAAGTGGAAGAACCAGATGGCTGGATGTAACTAACATGTTTGTCGAAAAAACCGATTACATCAAGATCAGGACCATCGGGATAGGTTATAATTTTAAGCCAGCAGCATGGAACAAAGCTGTTAAGAGCGTAAATATTGGTTTTTCAGTTGTAAACCCACTCAACTTTGCCAGCTCAAGTTTCGATCCGGAAACAACGATCAGTGGAAGTGCCCAAGGACAGAATGGCGCTACAACCGGCGGTATTTCCTATTCTACATATTCTGCTCCAAGACAGTTTGTAGGCTCACTAAGGGTAAATTTTTAAACATAAAAGATGAAAACATATATAAAAAATATTTTTACGGCAGGTATAGCTTGCATTCTGCTGGCCGGCTGCGCAAAAGACAACCCTAACATTACCGATGAGGTTTACTTAACCACAACTAATGTTTCCACAACCTGGCTAACAGGATTAAAGCGCCAAATGGCACTAACGATGAACCAGGTGATTGTAAATACAGAGCTGGTATCAGATAATTATTTTAATAACAGAACATTGAGTAATAAAGTATTTGATATCCCACAGATCGATAATTTTGATCTGGATGTTAACAATATCCAATCTGCAATTCAACGTTTAAGAGAAATGTCCGAATATGGCTTAACCACTGTCGTCAATGCAGATAAATCAACCACTCCGGTACAAAAAGCAGAAATGTATTTTATAAATGCTTATGCACATGTGCTAAGTGGAGAATTGTTTACAGGCCTCCCAGGAACGGCTAAAGGGGTAGTGCTCTCGCCAGCCCAGCATTATGCTATAGCGATTACCGCATTGGATCAGGCGATTTCCTTACAAACCAACGCCACTGAAAAAGCAGCATACACACTGTTGAAAGCGAGGGTTTATTATGATCTTGGCGATGCGGCACAGGCAAAAACATTTGCAACCTCTGTAATGGCTACTCCACTACTACTTAAACAACAGGCCTTTGATGGGCAAAATGCGGCTTCAAATGATTTTCAGACTTATCTTTTCTCCTCAACGACGAATGAGTTTGCACCACTTCCCCGTCTGGATTTCCTGGATCCGAAATATTATAATACAGGTACAGTTGCGCTGGATCAGAAGCCAGTAAGTTACCTTAAAGGTGAAGAGGCCTATCTAATTCTAGCAGAAATTCAGGTTTCTACTGGTGATTTAGCAGGAACTAAAACAACCCTGAAAAGCCTATTAACGGATGTTATTGCAAAAAGAACTATTGTTTCTTTGAGTGATGTGAAGGAAACCAGGAACGGCGGTAACCGGAACGATTACCCATTGACTGCGGTAAAAGTAAAGTTTGATGAGACAGATGTTGAACGTTCAGGTTATGTATTAGACCGGAAAACAGCCAATATCAATATTTCAACCGTTTCTGGCACCAAGGTTAGCCCAACGGACATTGATGCGGCAACTACCCAGGATGCGCTATTGTATCTAGTTTATAGAATGAGGCAGGAAATTTTTATTTCTGAAGGCAGGCGAATGAGCGATTTGGGTATTAAATTCCCGGTGTCGCAAACCGAACAATTGAATAATCCTAATGTGAAACCAGCTGACCTGGTTGCTCAAATCCCATCGTTTATCCCGAAAAACCGGGGAATGGATGATTTCACCAATAATGCAGTAAGCGGAGTGGTTACCATGAAATACGATATGAACAAGGTCCTGGTCAGCAATAAAACAGCAAAAGAAATTTTTCCATTTATTAATTAATAAAAGAGATGAAACTGAATCGCTTAAAAAAAATAATTACCCTAAATATCCTGGTAGCCTCTACAATTGCCGTACAAGCACAAACGGCCAAGTATGTTGTTTTGGTTAGTATTGATGGATTTCGCCCCGATTTTTATCTGGACAAAAGCTGGCCCACTCCAAATCTTCAGCAGCTGGTAGCAAGCGGGTCTTATGCCAAGGGTGTACGCTGTATTTTCCCAAGTGTTACTTACCCCTCTCACACAACTTTGATTACTGGCACCTTCCCTGCTAAACATGGCATTACTTATAACACCATGCCAAATGAGGAGAACAAATATGAATGGACTACCGATGCCAAAAAAATTAAAGCAGAAACACTTTGGCAGGCTGCCAGAAAAAAAGGGTTAAAATCTGCATCTGTTTCCTGGCCTATCTCTGTTGGCGCAGAGGTAGACTATAATTTACCTGAAATTTGGTCAGAAACCAATATGGCCGATCGGAAGAGCGCAATCTCCGCACTGGCAACACCAAAAGGCTTGTTGGAAGAGATGGAAAAATATGCCATCGGGGATGTGGATATGGAAGATTTAAACCTGAGCTCTTTGGCTATGGATGAAAATAACAGCCGCATGGCTGCCTACATCCTGCGAAAATACAAGCCAAATCTGTTAAGTATACATATTGCAGGCGTTGATGGCGCAGAACATAAGGATGGAAGATCCGGTGATGGAGTGAGTAAAGCGGTTGCCTCGGCTGATCATGCAGTAATGAACTTAATGGATGCGATTAAAAAAGCTGGAATGCAAGATAGCACGACCATCATCATCACTGGCGATCATGGTTTTGTTAACGTAGAAAAAACACTGTCTCCTAATGTTTGGTTAACCGAAATGGGTGTTGACAGTAAAGTGGGGAAAGAAGAACCTATGGCTAAGTTCCAATCCGCAGGAGGCTCAGCTTTTTTTCATCTTAAAAACAGTAAAGACCTAACTTTGCTTAAAAAAGTCCGCCAGAAATTAGCTGATTTACCTGCAGAATACAAGCAGATGTTTCGGATTGTGGAGCGTGATGAGCTTACTAAAATCGGAGCGGATCCACATGCTAGTTTCGCATTGGCTGCAGCCAATGGTGTGTATATTCAGGATGCCACTACAGGTCCGGTTTCAGTACCTAAAAAAGGCGGTGCACACGGTTATTTCCCAGATAGCCCGGAAATACGTACCGGTTTTATTATCGCCGGAGCGGGAGTAAAAAATGGAGTTATTCTGGAATCCATTAACCTGGAAGACGTGGCACCGACTGTTGCCAGAGTACTTGGTTTTTCCTTAACTAATCCTGATGGGAAAGCAGTAACACAATTTCTAAAATAGCATTGCCTTGAAATCTGTCAAAAGCCCCATTCATAATGCATTGGGGCTTTTTTGATTGCCAACAGAAAGGATTTTTAGCCCGCTTTAGTATACTGGCCCAAATCACATATATAAACTTTACAGGAAATAATTTCCCCGGTAATTTGCATTTGTTTTCCATGTACCTTTATAAAAAACTTAATGAAAAACGCTAGTATTAAAATAACATTGATCACCCTTTCCCTGCCTGGTTCCTGCAGAAAAAGTAAAGACACAACACCCGGTTTATAGAAACGAAAACCAATTTTGCCACCCACAAACCAGCATCATTCTCTGCAATAAAAAACGCTAAGTATTTAGTACAATTAAGTTTAATTACATGTGCAAATATCTTGGGCTTAAAATTTGTCTTAGCCGATCCCCATTAATCAGATCATCATTAATAACGGCTACAGATATAAAAAATCACCACTGGAAATCATATTTTACAATTTAACTTCCAATGATGATTAAATCACCCTATAAATCAAGCCTAATTATGGAGTTTTTTAGTCTTAAGGTATTCGATAAGTTCTTTTGGGCGATCCGTTTGAATCAGGTTTGCCTTATGGCTAACCAGCCAGCCCCAGCTTTCATCCTTCTTATTTTCTTCCACCGCCATATCATCATCATGCCCACCATTTTGTTCCGGCCATAAACTATTGATCCAGAGGCCGTAACTTGCCCTTAAATTTCCAAGATGGGTTAATATTGATAAGGTATCGCTACTGAAATTGGCCTGAATAATTGTTTGTTTATGTGGCTGGTAACTTTCAATAATCTGAGCCGCATCTGTTCTTTTCATATCCACTATTGGCATTAGGATAATGTCATCGTCAATCTTGCCCTGCTCCTGCTCAATTATTGTTAAGGGCGTACTTCCCTTTACATTAATAATTGCCTGCCCGATCATTCCATGTTCACGCAGTTCTTTGACCACCTGCGGAAAATAATCATATCCTTTATCTACATCTATAATGATCTTATCTTTTGCAATGGCTAGTACCTCCGTAAAGGTAGGGATCCTGTGTTTAGTCGGATGCCCTGAACCTGAGCGTAAGAAAAATGTTTTTAATTCGGATAAAGTATAGTCTGAAACATTTCCTTTACCGGTGGTAGTTCTATCAATGGTTTGATCGTGCATAACCACAAGATATCCGTCCTTTGTTTTCTTCAGATCCAGCTCCATAATATCTACTCCCATAACAATACAGTTTTTAAGGGCCTGAATGGAATTCTCCGGTGTATTTCGCCAATCGCCACGATGGGCGGTAACCAGGACATCTTTACTTTTTGGATCAAAAACATTTTTGAGGCTTACCTCAGGTTTCGGTTGAGCAAATCCGCTAAAGGTGATAAGTACTACAAATAGCGATAGAATAATTGTTTTCATTTTGTATTTTATTTGGAGATATGTTATGATTATGGATTTTGTTTGATAGCCGGATCTGTATCGATCTGGTCCTGTGGGATTGGCTGAAGCAGATCGCGGTCCGTAATCCTGGTTGTGATGTTCTGTGAAGAAAACCAGGCATTCATCACAGAAACTGCTGTACCTGTTCTCAATAAATCAAACCAACGGTGGCCTTCACCGATCAGTTCCAATCTTCTCTCAAAAGAAATCGCAGCCCTCACATCAACCTGACTTTGTTGCCCGGCATCGGTCAGACCTGCCCGCTTTCTTACCATATTCAGATAGATTTTTGCTGGTTCCGGATTCCCCAGTTCATTTTCATCTTCTGCTAGCATCAGCAGTACATCAGCATAACGCAAAACAACAAAGTTACTTCCGCCATCTACAGGTGTTGTAGTAGAGGCTTTCAACTTGGTAGAAAATGGTGTTCCCGCAGCGGTAATCCCAACATAGGCTGTTTTACGCTTATCTGTACTGCTGTACAATTGATAGAAACTTTTGGTCGGCAGATTATGACCTTTAGCACCACTGATTGTACCCGAAGGGCTAAACTGCTGATAAGCCGAACTGCCTTCACTGTTACCGTTTATTCCAGATGCAAACTGAACGGCAAAAATGATTTCGTTGTTGTTTTTGTTACTCAGTGCAAAAATATCTGCAGGCTCACTGAGCAATTGGTGCCTGCCAGAGGCCACGACATCAGCCAATACAGCTTTGCTTTCTGCAAACCTGCCTAAGGTTAGGTATACTTTCCCCAATAATGATTGGGCCGCTGTTTTTACTACTTTGCCCGGTGTAGCGGTAGTTACGGGCAATTCCTGTATGGCACTGTTCAGGTCCGAGACGATCTGTGTATATACTGCATCTTTATTATTGCGCCCCTGTCCAAAAAACTCGTTGGGATTGGTTGTTTCCTTTATCACCAGCGGCACATCGCCAAATACCCTAACCATATTGAAATAAAGTAACGCGCGGATGAAATGCATTTCTCCTTTTCTGGCCTGCTTTACCGTTGAAGCGGTATAGGAAATGGCATCAATTCTATTAAGCACTGTATTGGCACGCTGGATGCCCTGGTAAGAATTCTTCCATAAATCCGAAAGCATACCATTGGATGCAACAGTAGTAAACTGATCGAGCTGTCCATACATCCCACCATCGTTTGCGGGTACCTCATCAAATGTATTATCTGATGGAATTTCCCCGATTGCAGGAAGATAAAGCCCGTAAAGTCCGTTTAACTGTAAAGTACCATAAACGGCATTAACATATTCTTCTACTTCAGTTTCAGTGGTGAGAAAATTAGCCAGAGATTTAGAAGTAATGGGCTGCTGGTCCAGTTCTTTAGTACAGGATGCTAAAACGAAAAGACAAAATAGGCCTCCTGTGATAAGCATTTTATTGATTATTTTTTTCATGTGATTGATCGTTTTATACAATACGTTAAAAAGTTAGGTTAAACCCGGCAACAAAAGATCTGGCTACGGGATAGTTCGAATAGGAATATCCGGAGGTGAGTACATTGTCACTTGTTGCATCTGGATTAAAGCCACGGAAATCGGTGATGGTAAGCAGGTTATTGCCCGTTATATATACGCTTGCCCTGGATACTTTTAATTTCGACAATAAACCAGAAGAAAAATTATAGGTGAGCTGAGCATTACGCAAACGCAGGTAATCTGCTTTCTGGAAGAAAACACTCGAAGCATTGGTATTTAACCTGTTGGCCGAGTAGTTGGTATTGGACTGTGCCAGAAACCCGCTGGGATTGTTCACTGGGTGATATCTATTTTCATAATAATAAGTGTCGGCCATCGAGAATCCTTCACCTGATTCCATATTGACCAACCCGTTATCGTAGATTTTTCTGCCCCAGATCCCGTTTATGGAAAAACTAAGCTCGAAGCTTTTATATGTAAAACTGCTATTGAACCCATAGGTAACCTTTGGCGCATAGGTACCAAAGCCCATCCTATCATCGGGCGTTATTTTTCCATCATTGTTTACATCCTGCACAATATAATCGCCCAGCAAGGTTCCTGTAATATGTGGACTGCTGTCAATCTCATTCTGGTTTTTGTACACCCCAGTTACGTTATAACCATAAAGTTCGGCAATTGGCCCTCCTACTTTAGTCCTAAATGCGCTATTGGTCCCAGTAACAATCTGGTTCTGCCCTGGTCCAAGTTCGAGAACCTTATTTTTATTGGTAGCAATGTTGGCACCAAAATTCCAGTTTAAAGGGCCAAGTTTAATGCTTGTACCGGAGAGCTCAAGTTCAAAACCTTTATTGCTGGCCCTACCCACATTTTGCAAAGCGCTATCGTAACCAGATTGCGCTGGCACAGGGACCTGAAGTAAAAGATCCGAAGTAACCATCGAATAATAATTGGCAGAAAGGTTCAGTTTTTTAAATAACCCCAGATCAAATCCAACATTATAAGAGGTTTTTGTTTCCCACGAAAGTGTGCTATTGGCAGGATTAACTGCTGCAAAGCCGGGAAGAAGCGTAGATCCGCTTACATAGCTTAAAGGATTTGCCAGTGCATAAGAACTGTAATTACCGATCTGGTTATTTCCTGCTTTACCGTATGTTGCCCTAAACTTTAATAGATCAATCCAGTCCATCTTCGGAAAGAAATCTTCTCTGCTCGCTATCCATCCCACGGTTACAGATGGAAAATTACCCCATTTGGCATCCTGGCCAAACCTCGAAGAACCATCTCTTCTAACCGCAGCTGAGAACAGATATCTGTTTGCATAGGCATACTGTAACCTTGCCAGATAAGAAAGCTGTGTCCATATGTACCTTACCGGAACGACCGAAAATGAAGATGCCCCGGCAATGTTATCGATATTATTATCAGGAATACCAGTCCCCGAAACCAAGGTGCTGTTACCGGATTCTTTTTGAAAGGTTGTTCCTGCCAAAATATTGATATCGTGTTTACCAAAGGTCTTTTCAAAAGTGAGGGTATTTTCCCAAAGGTAATTGATTACAGAACCCTTTGTTTCGCTGGCCCTTGCAGGTTTTGGTGCAGCCGTACGGTATTCGCCAACATCAGATGGAGTAAAAAAGTCGATAAAATTACTGCTATAGTCACCTCCCAAAAGTGATTTAAACGTAAGCCCCTCCAGGGGCTTAAAATTTACATATGCATTTCCAAAAGTCCTGAACAGGTTTCTGTTGTATTTCGTTTTTTCCATTATTGCAACAGGGTTTTCACCCAAAGCGCCGTCTTCTGCAGTATTGGCTACAATCTGCTGGCTTATGGCTAAAGACCCATCGGCATTACGCGCTGGAAAGAAAGGATACATGATCAGTGCGGCCCCTATTGCATCGCTGCTCCTGCTTGCATCATTCTGAAAAAACTTCTGTTGATTATAACTTGGATTGATACTTAAACCTACGTCGAATGACCTGGATATTTTGGAATCAAATTTAAACGACATGCTATAGCGCTTCAGGCCAGTCTCAATCACAATCCCGTCCTGATCAAAATAATTACCGGAAAAATAATATTTAGATTTCTCATTTCCTCCGGAAAGGGCAACGTTATAACTGCTTATTGGTGCCGTACGGAAAATTTCATTCAGCCAATCTGTATTCGTCAAGCCAGACTGATTGTTCAGATAAGGCTGTATGTAATTCAACCTTAAGTCTCTTTTATTGGCCCCTTTAGAAACCCTGGTGGCATAGTCGTCTGCAATATTTCTGGTCAAAGGATTCCTCGACACATAACCCCAGTCGCGGGCTTCGGTATTCAGCTGAGCGAATTGATAACCATCTACAAGTTCCACCCTGTCAGCACGCACTTGAGCACCGGTATAAAAGTCGAATGAAACCGTATTTTTATCAGAACGGCCGTTTTTGGTGGTAATCAGGATCACACCGTTGGCCGCCCTTGAACCATAAATGGCAGCAGAGGCCGGATCTTTTAGAATATCAATGGTTTCAATATCCTGAGGATTAACGGTATTTAGCGAGCTTCCTTCTGAAAGCGGAAAGCCATCCACAACAACTAAAGGACTTACGCCTGCAGTAAGTGTACCGATACCTCGGATCACAATCTGCGGATCCGTGCCTGGTTGTGCAGAGGCATCATTGATCACCACACCCGCTGCTTTTCCTGCTAGTTGCTGCGCAAAATTACTTCCGGAATATTTATTCAGTTCTTCTGATTTGACCTGAGAAATGGCTCCGGTAATCTTGGTTTTCTTCTGACTGCCATAACCAACAACAACTACATCATTTAAGCCCGATGAGCTGGTTTCCATGCGGATAAGGATAGAATTATTGATCCCAGGATTGATTAAAAACCCTGTAGACGTTTTCTTTTCGTAACCGATGTAGTTGAAAGAAAAATCATATCTGTTTCCGATTTTCAAATTATTGAAAACAAAGATTCCTTTAGGGTCTGTAAAGGTACTTTCCTGTTTTTTAGTCACTGGGTCTACCATTATTACCGATACACCGGGAAGTATTGCTCCTTTTTCATCAACTACGGTTCCCCTGACAGAAGTTACCTGCTGTGCCTGTACAGCAAAGGTAATCATGGTCAGTAGCGCTAATGCTGTCAAGCATTTTAATTTTCTGATTGTCTTTTTAAGTGTGTTTGTTTGCATGATGGGATTAAAAAATTAAGCAATAGTGTTCCATTATCCTGTTTTCAGGATATCCATTTTGGCTAAACCAAGGGTTAAAAGTTATTTTTGTTTGCTGATGATAATGCTGTTAGCGGCCAGTTTAAAAGTTAATCCGTTCATATTACAGATGGCGGGCAATATCCCGTTCAATTTTTCTGTAGCGCCGAAAGTTCCGGTAAAGTATAATTTTTGCAGTTCGGCCTCTTCGATCCCCTCATACCCAACCTCAACGTGATAGCGTTTTGATACACTGCTGAATACCCTACTCAAAGGCGCTTCATTAAACACAAGTGCTTCCTTTAAAGGTATTTTGGCAATTGACTGGGGCTTTACCGGTTTTGCGGGGTTCTCAAAATTAATAACCACCTTTTCTTTCCGTTTTGTATTGATCGATAACTGCTGACCGGGGAGTAAATAAACATCTTTCATAGCCATAGCACTTTCAGCAGTGGTTCTAACAACAACCTTTCCTTCCTGCAATTTCACCGTAACCCGGTCCTCCTTATTGGTATTGACTGTAAACTCGGTACCAAGCGCGGTAGTAGTAAAGCCATTTGCACTTACAATAAATGGGTGATGTTTATCTTTGGCTACCTTGAAAGTGGCCTCTCCTTTCATGCTGATGTTCCTGCTTTTACGGTCGAAAGGCTCATAGTAGCTTAACGAACTACCTGGTTGCAAAATTACCCTAGATCCGTCAGAAAGATTGATCAGTATTGCACTATTGCCCGAATTATATGGCTGCTTTAATATTTCTTCTTTGAACTTTGGAATATTATCTGCAGATTCCTGCTTCCGTTCGGTGCCATCACGATAGATGTAAAATATTGCACCTAAAACCACAATTAATATAGCGGCAACCAGTTTTATCCAGTTATAGAGCGGAAGTATTTTCGCTTTTGGCTGAATTTCCTGATTATCCATCCGGACATGAAGTTTTGATAAAAGATCTTGAAAACGTTTTTCTGTAATTTTTTCTTCCCCCAAAGGAAGTCTTTTTACATAATCGTCGCGTAAAATAGTTTTCAGGTCAGCAGGCCGTTCGTTAATCAGCTCAAAAAGTTTCTCTTGCTCGCCCGGACTGATCTTTTTTGACCAGAATTTATCTATTAGTTCCTTTATTTCATTCATCTGCTTATAAATACGCTCAGGTGTGAAATTTGGGGGTGCCGGTCTATGTTATCAAAACATTAAATTACCATTAATAAAATCAGAGGTTTATCAGCATCACCAAAATTGAAATACTGATTACCCCACCGGAAGGGTTCCTGGAAACGATATATTCCTTTATAAAGTATTTGGACTGCTTTAGATAGTCTTTTACAGATTCAATAGAAAGCCCTAAAATCTGTGCTGTTTCCTTTTGAGATTTCCCTTCAAACCTGCACAGCCTGAATACCTTTTGCTTTTGGGGGGAAAGTGCGTTTATCGCTTCTTCGAGCATATTGAGTTCTGCCTCCACAAGGCGTTTATCAGGGAATATTTCTTCGGCAACAGAATAAAAAGGATCATAGCTACCGACATACTGAATAGCCTGTTTTACTTTTTTTCTTAAGGAAGAGATTGATTTATTATAACTCACCACAAATAGCCATGCAGATACCGGTTGTTCGGGATCGAGTTTGGCCCTGTTTTCCCAAAGTGCAAAAAAAACATCCTGAAGAATGTCCTCTGCAATAGAATGATCTTTTATAAGTTTAAAAATATTGGCATATACAACCTTATGATACTGCGTGTAGATCTGATCAAAAGTTGCCCTATCTTGCAACGGATCATTATGAAATTGGTGCTTTACCATGGGGATTTAAATTGACCGGATTAAAAGACTATGATAAACCAATATTATTTTCAGCAAAATTAGGCCACCTATGTTAACTATATATTAAATTTATCTGCATTTACATCACCTAATGCATCTTAGAAACTATAAGTTCCAACTTTATAACTGATTTTTCAGTACAGTCCTTCCCTAGTGAATATTTTATCTTTCATTGTCCTATATTCAAGAGATTATTATAAAATAAATTATTTAGATCTGAATCTTAAAGTTGCTTTTGCGCCAAGTCAAATTATATAAACCTGACTTTTTTAGTAGAAATGTCAGTTAAAAGAAATAATAGTGTCATCAGTAATATTTCCACTGTCATTGGATTAGTTTTTGCCTAGATTTAGGTAACTTATTATTCAAAGATTACTCCTATTATGAAAAAGGCACTCCCATATATTCTGGCTACAGCGATCTCCATTATTGCTGTTTTTTCTTCTTTTAAACTAGCTGATCCAGAGCTCGGTATTTCTACTGCGTTACTAACCTGGACTGGGTGCCTTTGGATCATATCTACAAGTAGAAAAAATAACCGTTGTCTATCCAGGTAAAGATCAAACTATAATAAAGGCAATCTGAGGTGAAAATATTAAACGTTTAACTTATAAACAAACGGATCCGAAGGGTCAGCTGCTCGATTTTGGCACCAGTGACGAATGTTTTGGTTAGCCTTTTTTCCAGCTTTGCAAATTCATTATATGCTTTAATATTTTTTTACCGAACGTTTTTCTTTAAGCTGTAAATCTTTTCTTCCAATTGCTTCTTGATTATCCCATAGTCTTCAGGGGAGATTTGATCATTAATTAATAGCTTCCTTACTTTATAAACCTTACTGTTCTGTGCCTCCACATCCATTGCAGCTGACCAATCTATAATTCAGGGTATTTAATGAGTTTATACTTTTTACAGGAATTTTAGCGATTGTTTTATTGACAATTCAAATTTACACCACACCTTAAGAAATTAAGAAATTTGATTTACCGTTAATAAGTCTTCTGAAATTTTAATAAGATAACCGATCTTGTTAAATCAAAGGCTTTATGCTTGTGTGTGGGATATTCTCTATCATAAAATGTGTTGATATCGGTTTTTAAAACGTATAGAATCAATCGGTTCGATTATGATAATTTTGAATTTAAAACAGGCAGATTTCTCGAGAGAAATCTGCCTGTTTTAAATTTAGTAGCCAGGATTTTGATATGCTTTCTTTGCTTCGTCAGACATTTGCATACCATCTATCTGTCCTTGTGGAATTGGACGGAGATAAAGATTTGGTGTAATCGTTCTGGTAACCGTTACCGGTGTATGGTCGCCATATCCTGTACCACAAATACTAAAGGTAGTGGATAACTCTGCCCATTTTTGCGTTCTAATGAGGTCGAATCTCCTGTATCCTTCCGCATAATATTCACGCGATCGCTCTGCTAAAATATAATTGATATCAATTGTTGCCGGGGTTGCTGCAATCATGGCTGCACTATTGTCGGCTACTTTTGCCACATTACCATTATTATCCCAACGCCATTTTCCGGCACGGGCCCTCACCACATTGATCAGTTCGCGCGCACTTTTACCTGCTTTAGGTGTTGCACCTTTTACAGCAGCTTCGGCAGCTACGAAATAAAGTTCAGAAAACTTTGCAATAGGATAAGGCCGGGTGCTACCTGCATTTGGCTGACCTAAACCTGTGCCATTATCTGTGCGGTAAGGGCCCAGTTTCCAAAGACCCGGATAAACGATTCTGCTTATTCCCGATGGGGAAATTACATAGTCGGCCCTTCCCGGCAATGTACCGGCGCCAACATTACTTGTTCCGGCTCCGCTTGGATAACTTACGGCGCTATTGTCAGCATCCAGAAAGCTTAAAACGGCATTTCCGGGAACGATAGACAAACCATTGGCATTAACCAAAGAGGCAGGGGCAGATTCTGGAGGGTTATATCCTTTAGGCCAATTTCCACGATATACCGTTGTAAAGGTACCATCATAACGCGAATCCAATGTTTTATCGGCAAAAGTATTTTTAAACACTTCAATAGGTGGAGCCATCCTGTTCCACGGCCTGCCAAGGTGCTGCTCCGCTTCGCGCTGAACCGAACTGATTCCTCCGCTTCTGATATTCGTATAGTTCCAGGTCATCATCCAACCTGCAAAATTATCAGGTGCCCCGCCACTACCAAAGGTTAAACTCCCGCCATTAAAACGTTCGCTCGTTTGGGTATGATCAGCATATAACAACATTTCTTTATTACGATCATTCGATCCTAAATTCACATCATAATAAGTATCGACTAAACCATAAGATCCAGGACTTTCGATAGCTGCAGTTGAAACATCATAAGCTTGTTGAAAATACCAGTTTGCGTCATGTCCGTCAGGATCAGTACGGTTTGCTGCAGGATAGGTTGGGATATTGTTAGGATTTTGCAACCACCATCCATAAGTAAGGTAGGCTTTTGCAAGATACAGTCGGGCCAAAGTTTTTGTTACCCCTCCTGTAACGCGGGCAGCAACTGGTAAATCGGCAACGGCTGTCAATAAATCAGGAAACACGGCCTTTGTATACACTTCGGGAACTGTATTGCGAACTGATGTTCTTACGGGGCTGGTATTGAATTTAAGTTGTCCGGCACCCAAATCGAGTGGTACCCCGCCAAAGGTTTGTACCAATAAAAAATAATCAAAGGCGCGGAAGAATCTTGCTTCCGCAACCAATGAAGAGGCAATACCTGCGGCACTGGCATTCTCAATTACGCCACTTGCTGTATTAATATTCGGAAAGGCTTCTCCCCATAATACGCTACTGGGATAACTTGTAGAAAGTATTGACCCAACACCTGAACAATCCATATCCTTAAAATTACCATCAGCATCTTTGCCCCAGGTAGCCTCATCGGTACCGGTAATTAGCGAATTGTAATAATAGGCCTGCCCATACATGTTGCGGAGGTGACCGTACATTGCTGTAAGACCACCGTTTACCCCTGTTACTGTTTTAAAGTAATCTGGTGTAAAGATACTGCGGGGTTCTTCTTCAAGAATTTTTTTACAGCCTGAGAAAACGACCATCCCAAGCCAAACGCTCAATGTTATATTTAAATGTATACGTTTCATATCGGTATATTAAAATGTTAAATTAAGACCAGCTACATAGTTACGGGTAGACGGGGTATTGGTACCAATGGTTAAAATTCTCCGCGGATAAACCGATGCTACCGCAGCGTTTTCATCGCCGTATGAATTTGTTTCAGGATCCATGCCCGACTCGCGATGATATGGAGAGAACATCACAAAAGGATTCTGAACGGTTAAATACATCCGGAGCTTCACTCTGGAATCTTTTAACAAACTTTGATTGAAATCATATCCTAAAGAGATGGTCCGGATTTTTAAGAAAGAAGCATCAAAATAACCTAATGTACTTCCATACTTAGGGTTATCACCGCTTGCAATACCGCCAGGTTTTGGATACTTTGCTCCTGTATTTTCAGGGGTCCAGTAATCAACTTTAACGTTATTTCTTCTACCAGATAAGAGATTCAGGTATCCGGAAGAACCATATAATGTACTAAGCAAAATTCCACCGTCTTTAAATAATCCTACTACATTGAGGTCAAATCCTTTATAAGCTACTCTTGTATTAAATCCTCCTGATAATTTAGGATCCACATCCATGATCTGTCTATCTGCTGCTCCGATAGGTCTTGTTGGTTTGCCGGTCGCATCAAAATCACCCGTGTATTTTACTTTAATCATCCCCACATTACCGCCTGGCTCTAAAACATTCAGGTATGGATCTCCGGCCTGCCATAGACCTACTTTTTCAAAATCATAAATGGCATTGATGTTATGGCCCACAAACCAAGCATTCCCTTCGTCTCTGGTCTGGCCTGATGCAAGGGCAACAAGTTTGTTCCGGTTTGCATAAAGATTAAATCCTACATCCCATGACCAGCCTCCCTTATCATTAAAAATATTACCATTAACACTCAGTTCCCACCCTTTATTCTGGGTTTGTCCGATGTTCGCAGTATAACTGCCCACACCTGCGGTAGAAGGCAGTGCAACACCTAATAATATATCTTTGGTATTGGTTACATAGTATTCAAATGTTCCTGTCAGTCTGCTTTTTAGCAAGGAGAAATCGAGGCCATAGTTCCAGGTTTGTGAATATTCCCAGCCTAAACCCGGGCTTGGTAACTGAGAAACATAATATCCTGTGGCATAGTTGTTATCGCCAAAATTGTAAGGGCGCGAACTTAGCAAACCAAGGGTTTGATATGGATTTACCGCTTGGTTTGATGTTTGACCGTAACCCACTCTGATCTTCAATCTGTCAATAGCCGTTATTCCTTTCATAAAATTCTCATTCATCAGGTTCCAACCCACAGAAACAGCCGGATAAGTATTCCATTTATGCCCTGGCGCCAAGCGTGATGATGCATCAGATCTGATGGTTGCACTGATTAAATAACGATTATCATAAGCATACATCACTCTTCCCATGTAAGACATGAGTCCACTTAAGCTGTAGTTCCCGTTACCGATTGTTAACTCTCCATTGGCCTGGCCAAGATTGTAAAACTGAAAAGCATCAGACGGAATATCACGTGCTGACATGGATGAGGAATTGAACTTATTCTGTTCAGCAGAATATAGGGCTACTACATTGATGTTGTGCTTTTCTGAAAAGGTTCTGTCATAAGTCAATAAATTCTCAAGTGTCCAATGGTAGGTTTGCGAATTGCTAACCCCGGCAGTAGAAACCGTAGTAGCAGTGGCACTTCCAATGCCAACACCTGTATAGTTACCATTGTTGCTCTGGATAAAATCAAGGCCTAGATTGGTACGGTATTTTAGTCCTTTTACCCATGGAATGTTAACCTCGCCATAAAAAGAGTTATAGGTAGCAAAGCCACGCGTTTCATTCAACCATTTATCACTGAGATTCTCAGTAAGTTCGCGGGTGTAAATCCACGATTCATCCTGAGGCATTCTGATTGTTCTTTTTAGGCTGCCATCTGCATTATAAGGATTTGCGATAGGCGAATTGCTCAGGATTCCATAAACGCCGAGTTGATTGCCTTCACTTAAGTTGTAATTGTTATTGGTGGTAAATCCAATCCTTAAGAAACTGGCAATCTGTTGATCCATGGATGCTTTCATTGAATACCGGGTGTACTGTTGAGTTGGGATCAGACTTTGATTCTGATAATAGCCACCTCCAAAACTGTAGCTGCCGGTAGTAGATCCGCCAGATACACCTACATCATGACTGGTTACAACTGCTGATTTATCATAGAATAAATCTTGCCAATCGGTGTTTACATCGTTAGATTCATCTACACCATTGGTTGTAAATAATCCAGCTGCCTTGCGCAGCGCAATAAATTCCGGGCCATCCATCATTGGATATTTGGCAAAAAGGGTTTGTAAACCAGTATATGAATTATAGGATACTTTGGCGGGAGCGCCTTGTTGGCCGCGGTTAGTGGTAATCAATATTACTCCGTTTGCTCCCCTCGAGCCATAAATCGCAGTAGCGGAAGCATCTTTTAAAATATCTAAACTTTTAATGTCGTTGGGATTAATATCGCCAATAGAGCCTGGAAATGGAATCCCATCAAGCACCACCAACGGGTCGTTACTGGCTGAAAGTGAGCGCTGACCACGGATCAGAATCTGCATGGTTGCACCTGGTTTGGTAGAAGTTTGTGAAATATTTACCCCTGCTATTCGACCTTGTATAGCCTGTGCCACATTGGGTGCGGGTATTTCTCGAACTTTATCGCCCGATATGTTTGCCACAGAACCCGTTACCGATTCTTTGCGCTGGGTTCCATACCCTACCACTACAACTTGTTCAAGTTCAGCAGCGCTCGGAAGTAATGTCACATTGATTTCGGT
Source organism: Pedobacter ginsenosidimutans (assembly GCF_001442625.1). Lineage (GTDB taxonomy): Bacteria > Bacteroidota > Bacteroidia > Sphingobacteriales > Sphingobacteriaceae > Pedobacter > Pedobacter ginsenosidimutans. The sequence continues at coordinate 33,637 of NZ_LMZQ01000021.1, forward strand.
TTGATTTCTGACCGGAACCTCACGACTTGTAAATCCGATGTAAGAAAACACCAGTACCGAACTGCTTGCTGGAACCGCAATACTGAAGTTTCCTGTACCCAGGGTTGTTGTACTGGTTGAGGTTCCCTTGACCAGAATACTTACACCCGGAAGAGCGTTTCCCTGATCATCCACAACACGCCCTTTTACCTGGGTTTGTGCATGTGCAGCAACTACAAAAAGTGCAAAAAAAGCAATCAGTGATAGTTTGGCTAGACGTTTGGAAAGTCCTGCACCAGGCTTTACAAAAAACTGTAAAAATTCATTCCTCATAAAAATTTGGTTTATAATGGTTAAAGTCCATGCTTCACTCCGTAATGAGCCGACTGGTTATCCAAAGCTGGATAATGAGCATCTTTAACAGAAGCGAATAAACATGATAGCAGTAAAGTTATTCGATGAGCACAAAAGCATAAGTGTCAATTGTTCATAAATATGGAATAAATGTTCAAAGGAAGGGATCGACTAAAAACGATTATTAACCGAAGGAAAGTACTTCGGCTACAAAACATGAAGCCATCCTATGCAATCGATTGTAAACTAAACAGATGCAATAAAAAGTCACCTAAATATTCTTTAACGACAACAAATATTGAAGGGGTCGCTTCGATTATTTATTTTTTCGAAACAATAAAAAATTGCAGTAAGATCTTTTCAAAAACTCAGAAATTTTGAATGTTGTTAGTGCTATAAGTAAAAGATGGCAACCCTTAGCTCAAGGGTGAGTTGCACTTAATTTTATGTTTATAAGAATTTATTGCTGGTTCAACCATAAAAGGAAAGCTGAGTAATACTTACCCGGGATCCAGAACAAGTTTTCAGCCCGATCTATCATTTGACAGATAACAAGCGCTTGCCCTGAATCCGAGAAGTACGCTAAACCAAACTTATTTTTTCTCTATACGTTATTATTACAGCACAAAAAATGCTATTTGTAGATTATTTTCAGGTGGTTAGTTACTCAAAAACGGCTACGAAACCATCATTCTTTTTCAGGTCGATTTTCAATTCTCCAGAGGCTGGTATTTTTACTTCTTTGGCAAAAAACCCGTTGTGGCTGTCACTATCGTTTCCTGAAGAAATAAGTTTACCTGTTTTGTTTTTGAGAAAAGTAAGATTTAATGCCAGGGATTTGTTGATTTGTTCTCCATTCAATCCTGTAACATACCATTTGGAACCCGATTTTCTGGCTACAACATATAACTTGCCCGGGTATCCATCAATAAATTTTACATCATCCCATTGAGCAGGCAACGCTTTTAAGAAATCTTTAACCTCAACAGGTACATGGTCCATTCCATCCGGTGTTTCGGCATAGTGCTGTATGCCCGATAAAAAGGCCACTGCTGTAGCCAGTTCAAATGCAGCGGTTGTTTGTCGTTCAATATTGGGGATCTTGTATAAACACATCGGTGTGAAATCCATCGGATCAAAGACATTTCTGATCATGGCACTGGCAACCATGTGTTGAGGTGCTTTGTTGGCCGCATCTTGCCCAAATGTGATCATTTCGTATCCCAGTACGGCCTCTGCAGTCATTAAATTTGGGTAAGTCCGTTGCAATCCCCTGGGCAGCGTAGCTCCATGAAAATTGACCAACAAATGGTGGGCGGCGGCATCGGTTAAAATATCATGGTAGTAAGCAATCATAGATTGTCCGTCGCCACCAAAAAAATCGATTTTTATACCTTTAATACCCATTTCTTCAAGCCTGCCAAACTCCTTTATACGTTCCTCGTGTGTTAACAGCTTATCCCTTGGTGTAAATTTTACGGTATTCCAATCACCTGCTGAATTATACCAGAGCAACATACCCACATTTTTTTTTCTTGCATAATCAGCTAAAACCGCAACCGAATCATATCCAATGGTCTGATCCCAATTTGCATCGATCAAACAATACTGCCACTTCATATCTGCAGCGTAATCAATATATTTTTTCTGAACAGGGTATATCGTTGCCTTATCCTTTTCTAACACCCAGCTCCATGCGGCTTTTCCGGGTTTTACGAACGATGAATCTTTTAATCTGGATGCAGGGGTAAGATCTGTACCGAGGGTCGATTCCATAATTGTAGCCAGATCGCCTATGGCAATGATCCGCCAGGGCGTAATCCATGGAAGTGTAGATTCGGGATAAAGGGCCCCTCCCTTTATTTTTTCAGCTTCCTGGGGAAAATTGATCCGATATTCGCCGCCAGGTGATAAACGTTGCAAAGCGGTTCCACAATAATTTCTTTCCAGTCCGGCTTCTGTAAGCATCACCCAGGTATCGCCCGTTTTAAATAAAGCCGGATATACCCACCCGTTAGCACTGGAAGATGGCGTACCTACCGGGATAGCCATATTATAATATACCTCGTATGAAGGGTTGGTATGTTCAAATCCTGTTTGTGCCTCGGCTTTGGCCTGTAACCAGGCCAACGTACCTTCGGGAAAGTGAAAACTTGTATGTTCTGACTGTATTTTTCTTAACGATGGATCTTTCTCCGGAAATTCGTAACGAAAGGCCGCTCCATCATTAGAAACACGAAAAATAATATTCATGCTTTTGCCTGTTGGCGTTTTGGTCGATATCACCAATTCATTTGCTGTATAGGTTATCGATTTCTTTTTGGCATTGAGCATTACATAACTCTCTTTCAATTTTCGCTCCGCAGTACCAACGACTTTTAATGCCTTTGTAAAGTCTTCATCTTCTCTGATAATGCCCAGTTTAGAATTTTGTAAGATTGTTCTTTTACCCTTGGTAATGCTGTAAGTTCCCTGAGCGGGATTACAGGTCAGAATAATTTTCAGATCAGGACTGGAAACATGATAGCTTATTGTTTCCTGTGCATAAATGCAGGTATTTACAATGGTAAAAATGATAAATAAACGGATAAATTTCATGAGGTTCTAATTATTTGAGCAGCAGCGTATATAACCTGCCTGGTTTGGTTGGTATATCGTAAACAAAAGTCTTTTTCAATGGATTAGCGGTTAAACTGACTTCCGGGGCTATAATAGGTTCCTGGGTTTCGGCAATAGAATAGAACATATTCGGATTAGTACCTACTGCATTTTTCAACTCAATAAGGTCGCTTTTCATTTCATTTGGAACCCTTAGCCGTAAATTTCCACCAAGCGTTGATTTAATTACGGCTTTGATTATCTGCCCATTAGACCATTCTAGATTGAGTACCTCAAAGCCTCCCCTGGCCCTTAACCCTTTAACGGAACCTTTTTCCTTCCATACATCTGGCAAAGCGGGCAATAAATGCAATGCCTCATCGGCACTTTGCATCAGCATCTCGGTAATGCCGGAGGTACAGCCAAAATTACCATCTATCTGAAACGGTGGATGGGCATCAAAAAGATTATTGTAGGTGCCACCACCGCCCGGATTAACGCCCAGTGGTGTGAGTTGGTTCTGAATCAGACGATAAGCATGATTTCCATCCTGCATCCTTGCCCACCAATTTATTTTCCAGCCCATACTCCATCCGGTAGATACATCGCCTCTTTGAAGCAAGGTATTTTTTGCAGCGGCATAAAGTAATGGCGTACGGTAGGCAGAAATCTGGTTAGAGGGGAATAAACCATAAAGGTGAGAAATATGACGGTGTTTATCGTTCGGACTGTCTATATCATCCAGCCATTCCTGTAATTGGCCATGTTTGCCAATGTGCATAGGCGATAACTTATTGCGCATCTGCAATAAACTATCGGCAAAAACACCATCAACTCCCAGTATTTTGGCAGCACGGATAGCGGTAGAAAACACATCGAAAACAATTTGGTTATCCATGGTGGTACCCGCATCAATAGAGGAGCCTCCGTGTGCCGCAGGTGCATTTTCGGGAGAAGTACCCGGATTAACCACCAAATACTTCAGTCTTGGGTGCACCACCAGAAAATCTTTGTAAAAAGTTGCTGCATTTTTTAAAACAGGATAGATGCTTTTAAGGTATTGGCGATCTCCTCCATATAGATAATGTTCCCAAAGATGCTGACTGGCCCAGCCACCTCCAGCGTTCCAGATTCCCCAGAATGCACCATCCACTGGTCCCGTGCTTCTCCAGATATCGCTGTTGTGATGTGCCATCCAGCCCCTTGCGCCATACATGTTTTTAGCAGTGGCCTTGCCCGTTTCAGCCATTTCACCTACCATTTTAAGAAAAGGTTGGTGCAGCTCGGGCAAATTGGTGGGCTCTGCGGGCCAGTAATTCATTTGAGCGTTAATATTAATGGTGTATTTACTGTCCCAGGGTGGATAAAGCTTATCATTCCAGATGCCTTGTAAATTGGCAGGCTGACCTCCAGGTTGGGAAGAACTGATTAACAGATAGCGGCCAAACTGGTAATATAGATTAACAAACTGAAGATCTGTTGAGTTCCTGAAATTCATTAACCTTTTGTCTGTTGGTAAGTCCGTACCATTGCTCTCCCCTAAATCAAGCTGAACACGATTGAAGTATTTGTGGTAGTTGGCGAGATGGGTAGCCAGGATTTTATCATAAGATTCCGCTGAAGCCTGATTCAGGTAATCCAGTGCCCGTTTATAAGCATTGCCGCTGATGTCGTTATAGTGGTTAAAATTTGTAGCAATGGAGATGAAAATGGTTACTGCATTGGCATGCTCAACAACAATACTCGAATCGGTAGCTTTCAATGTACCGCCTTCATTGCTAAATCTGCTGATTACGTTGTATTTTACAAGTCCTTTAACACCTTCATGATCGCTGGTCAACCCTTCCATTACCAGATCTTTAACCGCTGAGGTACTTATTGAAACCTTTTTATGGGGCGTGGTATAATTTGCGGTAAAAGAAATGCTGGCGGCTTTAGTGGCGGTAAGTTTTATTACCACTACGCGGTTACCGTGTGCGGCAAAAGCTGTTCGGGTATAGGTTACATCGCCAATGTTATAGTTTATTTTACTTAGGGCGTTTTCGATATCGAGTTCTCTATAGTAGTTTTGGTACTTTTCATGACCGGGAAAAACGAGTTGAAGATTGCCGGCTGGCTGAAAGATCTGTCCGGATGATTTTTTTCCAAACATGATTTTATTGGCCAGATTTTCAGCTTCCTTATGCTTCCCCTGAAAAATGAGTGCGCGGATTTCAGGTAAATGGCCCAAAGTTTCCGGAACATCATTTTGATAGGGACTACCACTCCAAAGGCTATGTTCATTGAGTTTTATCACTTCTTTTGCCACATTACCATAAATCATTGCCCCTAAAAAGCCGTTACCAACAGGAAGTGCATTTTCCCAAACAGCACCTGCAGGCTGTTCGTACCAAAGCTTTAATTTTGACTTTACAGGCGCTTGTGCAAAAACCAAGGTGCCTGTAAAAAGCAATAAAATTATCTTACTGAATCTTAGTATCATACTGCGGATATTTATAGAGAAATGCATAGGCCAGGGAAAAGCTTTTGCAAAAGATCGTATTTTGGTAATGTCAACATATAATTTTATTCAGAAAGATTTATTTAAACAAGGTAGAGGAGAACTGATAAAGGTTATTTCGCCAAACAGGCCAGGTGTGCCCTCCCGGATATTCGTGGTAGCTAAAATTGATATTCAGCGCTTTAAATTTATCCATCATCACCTGGCAGTTATTATAGGCAATATCCTCCTTCGCACCCATGGCAATCCACAACTGCTTTAGGTTGGTGTTGATTTTTTCACGGTTGTTTTTCATTCCTGCATACTGAAGCTCGGCTATTGTGTTTTGACGTGGCACAACCCATCCTGAACTAAATACACCCAGGTATGCGAATTTATCGGTATTGTTAATCCCGGTATAAAGCGTATGCATCCCGCCCATCGATAAACCGGCCAATGCCCTGTTTTGCGCATCGGTTTTGGTGCGGTAAGTGCTTTCAACCAATGGAATAATCACTTCTTTCAATTCCGATTCGAAAGTTTTTAATCCGGCCTCGCCAAAGGCAGCTCCACCTACATTTGCGCTGGGCATTACAATAATCATCGGTTTGGCTTTTTGAGCAGCAATAAGATTGTCGAGGATCAGATCTGTTTTACCCTGGTTGGCCCAGCCGGTTTCATCTTCTCCCCCTCCATGGAGAATATAAAGTACCGGGTATTTTTCGTTTCCCTGTGCATCATAAAAAGGCGGTGTGTAAACATACAGCTGCCTCCATGACCTGGTTACTTTTGAGTAATATTTTTTGATCCGGAGCTCGCCATGCGGAACATCCTTCAACGCATAATAATCGCCTTTTGAAAAAGGGATTTCAATTCCGCTGGCCATGCGCCGCATTCCGAAAAAAGACTTACTGGCCGGATCTGCTACAGGAAGGCCATCAATAATGAGCGAATAATAATGAAACCCTTCACCCAAAGAATCAGTTGTAACGGTCCACCTGCCGTTTTCATTTTTGACCATATCGTACTTTCGGCCCAGATCTACCTGAACACTGTGCGCATTGGGCGCTGAAAGATTGAAAACAACTTTATGGTCATCAGTGATCTGTGGATAGCCACCAGCGCCAATATTGGTTGAGGCCGGCGCACCTGCTACCGGATATTTTGAAAAAGTAGTGGTATCAACCGGTTTAAATAACAATTGCGAAAACATGTACAATCCATTCTTCCAAACTTTAAAATCGTGAAAACCAGGCTCGATAAAATAGATATGTGGCACCTTGTTTTTAGTCAGATAATCGTGCGTACGCTTACTATTGACAATGAGGTTATCACTAGCACCACAAGAGATGAATAACAATTTGAGCATGGTTGCGGTCTTTTTTGGATCAGGCACAAGCACTTCTGGCATTTTGGTATTCGGTGCTGAAGAAAAACCAGCTATCCAGGCAAATTTATTCAGATTTCCCAATCCGAAATTCAAAGCCTGCCCTCCCCCCATTGATAAGCCTGCAATCGCCCGGTGTTCGCGGTCTTTATATACGCTGAACTTCCGTTCCACAAAAGGAATAAGATCATTAATTAGATCCTTTTCAAAGGTAGCAAAGGCCTGCACTTTATCCCTGTCCATAATGTTCCCGATGGCACGGTCATCTTTCATGGCTCTACCGTTCGGCATAATTACCACCATAGGTGCTAACTTACCGTTGGCATAAAGATTATCCAGAATCACCTGGGGATTACCTCCATTAAGCCATTCTTTTTCATCACCTCCGATACCATGCAAAAGATATAAAACCGGATATTTTAATTGTTTACTGTAACCTGGCGGCGTATACACCAATGTTTTACGCTTATTGCCCACAGTTTTTGACAAGTAGACCAATGTATCGATTTTTCCGTGCGGAATTGCAGGCTGGATAATGTCAAAGCCTTCTGGAGCGCTGGACACGATCTGCTGAGCAAAACCATTAAAGGCATAAGCACTTAGACTGACAAAAAGCACTGTTATTTTAACAAAGAGGGATTTATTTGTTTTTTTCATATCTGGTCAGGTTAATATTTGGTTTAGCGAAACTACCGGATCTGTTGCTTTTTTGTAGGAAGATTTGATTATTATAATAGAAAATATGTTCATCTGCTGTATTTTTCACCTACTTTGTGGTTAAATGCATGTTCAATTTTCTTTTACCAAACGGTCTTCCACTTTTCTTTTAACACTAATGTATTCGGAAGGCTGCATATTAAATTTTGCTTTAAACGACTTGGCAAAATAATTAGGGGTAGCAAATCCAACCATGTAAGCAATTTGTGAAACATTCAAATCACTTTTTTCCAATAAAACAACCGCCTTATCGAGTTTAACCGAACGGATGTATTCAATTGGCGAAAGCCCTGTTAATTCAAGTATTTTATTATAAAGTGAACCTCTGCTCATACCTACATGTTTGCTTAGGTCTTCTACCGATAGTTTAGGGTTGTTTAAATTATCATCAATATAAACCGCCACTTTCTTAAGCAAACGGTCGCTATGTGATTCGATTGTTACCGCTGTTGTCTCCACCTTGATCTGCTTGCTATAGGTGTCTTTGAACCTTTTGTTGAGGGAAAGCAGATTTTTAATCTTTGCATTTAAAATCTCAAAGTTGAACGGCTTGGTCAGATAATCGTTTGCACCGGTTTCCAGCCCTTTTATCTGTTCCTCTTCTCCGGTTAAGGCAGTTAGCAATATGATGGGAATGTGGTTGGTCCGTTTATCTGATTTAACTTTTTTACATAGTTCTATCCCACTCATATAAGGCATGTTGATATCACTTACAATTATCTGGGGATGGTTCGACAGCGTTTTTTGCCAACCTTCCTGTCCGTTGCTGGCCTCATATATCCTGTAGAAAGACTGCAGTCCATCTTTAAGATAGGCACGAAAATCCTCATTATCCTCTACTAATAAAATTGAAGGGATATCTGTATCCCGATCCGGTCTGGATATGGCGGCGTTCAACTCCGGTGCGCCTTTATCTGCAGAATCCGAAAAATCGATCATCAATTCGGCTGCAGACCGGACATTAGAGAACGGGAGTTCGATGGTGAAAACACTTCCCTGACCGGTTTTACTCCGTACAGCGATTTTTCCGCCATGTAATTTCACAAATTCCTGTGCAATTGAAAGACCTATGCCACTTCCCTGATTCAAGATCGGCGCTATTCCGTCTGCCTGGAAAAAACGTTGAAAGATTCTTTCCTGATCCGTCTCTGAAATGCCTATGCCCGAATCGGCAACCGTAATGATCAGCGTAGCTGCATTATCTGCGCCGGGCAATGTAACCTTCTCCAGCTCAACTGAAATCCTTCCACCCAATGGGGTAAACTTGAATGCATTTGATAAAAGATTAAACAGCACCCTTTCTATTTTATCATGATCAAAAGGTGCATTAAAATAGCTCAATTGACTTTTGAACACCAACTGTATCTGCTTGCATTCGCTCAGATCGTTGAATGATTCTAGAACCTCTTTGATGAAAGAAACGATATCTGTTTCAACAGCATTTAAAGTGAGTTCCCGGTCCTCTATTTTTCTGAAATCCAGGATCTGGTTGACCAGGTTTAACAACCGCCTTGTATTGCGCTTGATCATCAATAAGGGATTGGTAACATGCTCATCACGCTGTTCAGCAATCAGCTTATCTACAGGGCCCATGATGAGTGAAAGCGGAGTCCTGAACTCATGGCTGAGATTTGTCAGAAACTTGATTTTGAGTTTATCCAGGGTCCTTAACTGTTCGGCTTCTTTACGATGCTGCGCTAAGCGCTGCTCTGCCTTCATTTTTTCCTGAACAAGGGCAAACTTTCTTTTGAGTTTCTGGATACCCAGATGCCGTATATAGAAAAGCGTACCGACAATGGTGAGGATATAAAAAATATAAGCATATGTGGTTTTCCAGAGCGGAGGGCTAACATCAATTGCGATGGAAGTTTCTGAGGCATTCCAGATGCCGTTACTGTTGCTTGCTTTAACATGAAAGACATATTCCCCTGGATCAAGATTGGTATAGGACACCGATTTTGTCGAGCCTGCCTTTATCCAATCCTTGTCAAACCCCTCTAATTTATAGAAATACTGATTATCCTCAGGGACGGTGTAATTGATGCTGACATAGCTGAGTGTGAAACTCTGTTTATAGTCCAGGTTAATATTTTTGGCAATGGATATATGCTCCTGGATAGGGCTGGCCTTGCCGGGTAGAACTGATGAATTTGAAACCTTTAGATCTGTAAAGATCACCGAGGGAACACTTCTGTTATTTTTAAAGAACCTTGGGTTAAAATAATTGAAGCCAGCGGCTCCTCCAAAATAGATCTCCCCTCCGGCAGTTCGCATCCCCGCGCCACGGATAAAATTGTTGTTCTGAACACCATTATAGACCGTGTAGTTCGTAAATACTTTTGTTATGGGATCAAAACTGCTGATACCTTTATTTGTACTTACCCAGATCAGCCCCCTTAAGTCTTCTACTATAGCATATACTGTAGCGTTGTTCAATCCATTTTTTTCGGAATAGTTGATGAAACTGTTCTTTTTACCATCATAGAGACTCAGCCCCCCACTAAAAGTTCCGACCCATAAATTGCCCGACCTGTCCTTTAATATCGACAGCGTGAGATCATTCGGCAGGTTATTGTTTTTTTTGTTCAGAACCGAAAATTTATGGGTAAACTGATCAAGTATAGATATTCCTGATCCATAAGTGCCGATCCACATATTATTTTGATCATCTTCTTCTATGAACCTGATGAAATTATTCCCTGGAAAATCCACCTCATTGGGCGCCTGAGGGTTCTTGCAGTATTTCAAAACCACTTTAGCATCCGGGGTCATCAGGTTCACTCCTCCTCCGTTGGTTCCTACCCAGATTTTGCCAGTCCTGTCTTCTTTTAAACAAAAAATGTCATTCGAATTCAGCCCATCGGCTTTGGTGGAGCGTTTGATCTGCAATAAATCATCCGTTAACAGATCCATAGACACCAAGCCGTTTGAATAGGTTCCCATGAGCAGTTTTTTTTCTTTGGTAATCGCCATGGCGATTATGGAAATATTGTTCATTGCACTTCCATCAGGCAGTTTGGCATTGAACCGTTTTATCAGCTCGGTACGCGGATTGAAAAGATTTAGCCCACCACCATCTGTGCCCACAAATATTTCATCCCGGTACTGCGCAAAAGAAGTGATTACAGCTGCACTCAAACCATTGGGATCGAAAACATTACTTTGCTTTAGATTAAAAAGATTCAGATTGGAATCGTATTTACTTATCCCGCCATGAAACGGGCCCAGCCAGTAGATCCCGTCATTAATATAAATACTGCTGATCGATTTCCCCGTGAGCGAATAGGAATCTCTGTAGTTCGGCTTGTAGGATGTAATAGCGGCACTATTGAGATCAATAATTTTCAGCCCTTCATCAGTACCTGCCCATAATTGATTGTTTTTATCTATTGCCAGACTGATCACCCTGCTACTGGCAAGTGCATTGAGGTCGCCGGCCCTGTAGACAAAAGCACTGAATCCACCCCGGTCAGGCAATTTCCTGCATATTCCACGCGCTGTACCAAACCAGATATTTCCCGATTTATCCTCACAGATCGTGTTGATCTCGTTACTGATCGGAGTTGACGCATTGGAGGAATTATGGCGGTAAATCCTGAAAGCCTTTTCTTTCCTGTCATAAAGATACACCCCATTGTTTGATCCGATCCACAATCTGTTTTTGCTATCCGCTAACAGACAGTTAAAGGATAGTTGAGCTGAAGATTTTCTGTTAGGGGTTTGCTTAATGTGATTGGTGATCTTATTTGTTTTTGGATCCAGCTCATCAAGCCCATTATAAGTTGCTACCCAAACATGGCCTAAATGATCTGTAGTCACAGCATGAATAAGATCGCTGCTAAGACCGCCCTTTACATTGGCAGGATAGGTTATGAAGGAATTCTTTTTACGGTCAAATAAACTCAAAGAGCCCAGAGAACTCCCCACCCATAGGTTACCCGAATTATCCTCATGTAGAGCCCTTATATCATTGGACTGCAGGCCTGTCGGATCATTTTCATTAAACTTATAAACGGTGAAGTTGCTGCCGTCGTATTTATTCAGTCCGTCCTCTGTGCCAAACCACATAAAACCAAAGTGGTCTTTTATTATCGCATTGACTGTATTGGATGATAGGCCATCTTTTATCTGCAATGCTGTAAAATTTATTTTTTGCTGTTGCGCATAGTCTTTTACTGGGGAAATCAGAAATGAGACCGCAAAGCACAGGAATATTTTATTAAAAGCACATTTAAAAATCATGGTTTTATTTTTTGATCTGAGCGGCAACATTGATATCGGGCTTGGACAGCCCCGTTTACACTGCCTTTTAGAAAACCAAAACCCCACGTAACCAAACCGGCTGACCTGCTGCAGCGCATGGAAAATATTTTAACCGGGTGAAGATATGACAACAGGGAAATTTTGATCACCCTGTAAGTAAAGCTATGGCCCATATTATCTATTTGTTGTTTATCAGTTAGGTAGGTAGTACCCAGAGCTGAACATATCTGGTTATTTAATCCGAGCACCTGGTTTTCGCCCATGGTTTCCGAATTCAAGCTAAAATAACCTGATTATCTGATGAGCGTTAAGTCAATTGTGAAAATTATAGCAATAAATGTTCAATATCCCCCTATGTTCGTCCTACTTCATCGGGTGAAATAAAATTTAAAGGGGCCAAACAGCTAAATAGAAACATTTGTCACAGATTTTTATCTAAACGTACACATCCTTAAGTCAAACTATTTGGAACTTGCAAAAGTTAAGAAAACCAAATATATGAGACGATTATTATTTTTAACAATATTTACCACAATAGCCCTTCTACACGTTACCTGTCCAGTTCAGGCACAGGAATATCCATTTGAAGATTACAAATTACCTTTTGATAAGAGGGTTGATGATCTGGTGTCCAGATTAACACTTGAGGAAAAAGTTTTTCAGATGCTTAATTCAGCACCTGCAATTCCAAGATTAAAAATTCCGGCTTACGATTGGTGGAATGAAACACTGCACGGGGTTGCCAGAACGCCGTTTAAGGTTACCGTATATCCGCAGGCCATTGCAATGGCAGCCATGTTCGATCCTGCAGCGCTGGCTACAATGGCAGACTATTCTGCTTTGGAAGGGCGGGCAATTTACAACAAGGCGGTTTCGCTTGGCCGTACAAACGAGCGCTATCTGGGGCTTACCTATTGGACACCCAATATCAATATCTTTAGAGACCCGAGATGGGGACGCGGTCAGGAAACCTATGGAGAGGACCCTTATTTAACCGCTACACTGGGAGATGCATTTGTAAGGGGTTTGCAGGGCAATGACCCAAAGTACCTGAAAGCTGCTGCTTGTGCGAAACATTATGCTGTACACAGCGGACCGGAACCGCTACGCCACGTATTCAATGCAGATGTTAGTGCCTTTGATCTTTGGGACACTTATTTGCCAGCTTTTGAAAAACTGGTTACTAAATCGGAAGTTGCCGGAGTGATGTGTGCTTATAACGCATTTCAAGGCCAACCATGTTGCGGCAGCGATCTTTTAATGACCGACATTTTAAGAAAAAAATGGGGTTTTAAGGGCTATGTTACTTCTGATTGTTGGGCCATTGATGATTTCTTTAAAAATCACAAAACCCACAAAGACGCAGCAAGTGCTTCGGCTGATGCTGTTTTTCACGGAACTGATCTCGACTGTGGAACTGATGCTTATAAAGCTTTACTTACTGCGGTTAAAAACGGCATTATTACAGAAAAAGATATTGACGTATCGGTAAAAAGACTGTTCATGATCCGGTTCAGGCTTGGCATGTTCGATCCGCCTTCGATGGTGAAATACGCCAATACACCAATAACAGTTTTAGAAAACAGTGCCCACAAAGCCCATGCACTTAAAATGGCAAGGGCATCGATGGTTTTGTTAAAAAACGATTCCAACACACTTCCGTTGAAAAAGAATCTAAAGAAACTTGTGGTGCTTGGTCCGAATGCCAATAATGACATTTCGGTGCTGGGAAATTACAATGGTACCCCATCAACCATTACAACGGTTCTTCAGGGCATAAAAGATAAACTGGGAAATCAAACAGAGGTGATATTTGAACAGGCAATTTCGTTTGCGAGCGATACGATCCTACATTATCGAAATTTGGAGAACCAATTATCCGCAGATGGCCACCAGGGTTTCAAGGCCGAATATTTCAAGGGCATAGAACTGCAGGGAGCGCCTTTTTTAACGCGGTTCGAAAAAACAATAAACCACAACTGGCAAGAGGGTGAGCAAATTGGTGAAGGTTTGGCGGCAAACCATTTTTCTGCCAGGTTTAGCACGGTATTTAAAGCTTTAAAGTCAGAAGAAATCACCTTTGAAGTAGATGGTGATGATGGCTACCGTTTAAAGGTAAACGGGCAAAAAGTTTTAGATGCCTGGTCTAAAAACAGGTGGGGCGCTAAAACGTATAAAATTCCGGTTTCGAAGGATTCTACATACAAAATTGAAATGGAGTACTGGCAAGGTGAGGGTGGCGCAAAGATCCGCTTTGCGGGAGGTACCTTTGGGCGCACAGATTTTACTGAGCTGGTTGCACGCCATCGCGATGCAGATGCATTTATATTCGTTGGCGGCATTTCTCCGCAGCTTGAAGGCGAAGAAATGAAAGTAAATGTGCCTGGTTTTAATGGCGGCGACAGAACCTCTATCATGCTTCCCCAGGCGCAAACCTCACTCATGAAAGCTTTAAAATCGAGTGGCAAGCCAGTTGTTTTTGTGATGATGACAGGAAGTGCCATCGCCATTCCATGGGAAGCCGAAAACATACCCGCTATTGTTAATGCCTGGTACGGCGGCCAATCGGCAGGAACTGCGGTAGCTGATTTGCTGTTTGGTGATTACAGCCCTTCAGGAAGACTTCCGGTAACCTTTTATAAGAGTGACAAGGATCTAAAAGATTTTAATGATTATAACATGGAAAATCGGACCTATAGATATTTCAAAGGCAAACCCCTTTTTGGATTCGGATATGGATTAAGCTACTCTACATTCAATTATCACAACTTTATCTTACCTTCAAACCTTAAATCAGGCAAAGGAACAAGTTTGTCTGTAAGGATCACCAATACCGGTAAAATGCAGAGCGACGAGGTTGCCCAGCTGTATGTGATGCACAATAATTTAAAAATCAAATCAGCTAAAAAAGCCCTCAAGGGGTATCAAAGGGTTAGCCTGGCACCTGGTGAAAGCAAACTTGTTCATTTTAAATTATCACCTGATGAACTTGCTTATATTGATGATAAAGGAACAAAAAGACCACTAAAAGGCGAGATCACATTATCGATCGGTGGAAGTCAGCCAGATGAGAAGCTGAAAACAAGCGGTAATATTGTAACCAGAAAACTAATAATCAACTAGATGAAAAAGATTACCCTGCTATTGATTATCATAACAGCTACTACCCATTTTCTGAAGGCTGAAGATGGACACCAGCTTTGGCTCCGCAATACTTCTGCCAAGCGGGTAAAGGTGGTATCACCAAGAAAGTCGCCCGTATTAACCATCGCTGTACAAGAAATTAAAAACGGGTGGCTGGGAAAAGATGGCGCAGAACTAAAATTTGATTTTGTTAAAGATGGCTCGATTACAAATGATGGATTTCGTTTGGAAGGCAATAAAATTGCCGCCAAAACGGATCTTGGTATCCTTTATGGAAGCTACGAGCTCCTTAGAAGGCAGTATTTAGGAAAGTCTGATCAAAATTATGCATCCAATCCCTCCTATTCAAGAAGAATCCTTAACCATTGGGATAATCTGGATGGCTCTGTAGAACGCGGGTATGCTGGTGGTTCGATATTTTGGAGACAGGGCGATTCTTCACTTCAGCTCAGTCTGGCCGATATCGCGTTGTACAAAGAATACGCAAGAGCCAATGCCTCAATAGGCATAAATGGTACAGTGCTCAATAATGTAAATGCTTCGGCAAAAATCCTGACCACAGCGTATCTCCAAAAGGTTCAGTCTATTGCCACAGTATTACGTCCATATGGTTTAAAGGTCTATTTATCGGTCAACTTTTCGTCACCGGTTACAGTTGGAAAACTTAAAACCGCCGATCCTCTTGTTCCTGCTGTTAGGCAATGGTGGGCAGCTAAGGCCAAAGAAATTTATTCATTGATTCCTGATTTTGGAGGATTCATTGTAAAAGCCAATAGCGAAGGGCAACCTGGCCCTCAAAATTTCGGAAGGACACACGTTGATGGCGCCAATATGATGGCTGATGCGCTCTCCCCTTTTGGAGGAATTGTAATGTGGCGTGCCTTTGTATATCAACCAAGTAATGAGGACCGTACCAAACAGGCCTATAATGAGTTTTTAAAATTTGATGGTAAATTCAAGAAAAACGTAATTATCCAGATCAAAAACGGACCACTTGATTTTCAGCCCCGGGAACCATTCAGTCCCTTATTCGGTGCCATGATTAAAACCCCTGTGATGCCAGAGTTTCAGATCACTCAGGAGTATCTGGGCTGGTCGAATCACCTGGTTTTTTTGTCTACCCTTTGGGAAGAATGTTTACAAAGCGATACCTACCGAAACGGTAAGGGAAGCACTGTAGCAGCCTGTACAGACGGGACATTGGATAAACGCACCTTCAGTGCAATTGCAGGGGTATCCAACATTGGATCGGAGAGAAATTGGACCGGGCATATTTTTGCACAGGCCAATTGGTATGCTTTTGGCAGACTTGTCTGGGACAATAAACTGAAGAGTGAAGATATTGCGGATGAATGGATTAGGCAAACTTTTTTAAGTCCTACGGAAAAGAAAATGGAGCGAACCCTTGTAAAGCCGATAAAAGAGATGATGATGCAGAGCAGAGAAGCAGCCGTGGATTATATGATGCCTTTGGGATTGCACCACATTTTTGCTGAAGGACACCATTATGGGCCTGCCCCATGGTTCTCGAATAAAGCCATCAGGGCTGATTGGACCTCGGTATACTACCATAATGCAGACCTTTTAGGAGTTGGTTTTAACAGAAGCAGCACAGGCAGCAATGCCGTTGAGCAATACCATGAACCACTCCGATCTACATTTAACAGCCTGGAAAGTTGTCCGGAAGAATATTTGTTGTGGTTTCACCATGTGCCATGGACTTATAAACTTAAAAACGGAAACGACCTTTGGACAGCGCTTTGTTATCGTTACGATTCGGGGTTGCAACGTGTTCGTGCTTTCCAGCGCATTTGGGACAGTACCAAGGGCTTGGTTGATGATGAGCGGTTCAAATCCGTGCAATCCAAGCTCAAGATCCAAAGCCGTGATGCACAGGTTTGGAAGGATGCCTGTCTGTTATATTTCCAGCAGTTTAGCAAAAGAGAAATTCCTTACAACTTGGAACGACCGGTATATGAATTGGATACTTTGAAAAAGCTGACCAAAAGTAAGGACTATGAATAGCCTGTTTTCATCAGGACAAAACCAAAAAATCCGGTAGTGCGAATTTTTTGCCCATCTAGCGCAAGTCTTAGCGCCCAGGCAAAAGCAAAGGCCTGACTTGTGCTTTTTCGTTAAATTAATACATTAATCCCCATCTAGCGCAAGTCTTAGCGCCCGGGCAAAAGCAAAGGCCTGACTTGTGCTTTTCCGTTAAATTAATTACATTAATCCTTTAAGGCCCCTATCTAGCGCAAGTCTTAGTGCCCAGGCACAAACAAAGGCCTGACTTGTACTTTTCGTTAAATTAATACATTAATCCCTATCTAGCGCAAGTCTTAGTGCCCAGGCACCCCATCTAGCGCAAGTCTTAGCGCCCGGGCGCAAGCAAAGGCCTGACTTGTGCTTTTCGTTAAATCAACACATCAATATCTATCAATCCTTTTCCTCCTTCATAATCTATAGCACTACTGTATAAATAGTCAGCTGCATTTGCCACCAGTCCGGCCTCAACTGGATTATTATGAAGATAATCAATTCGTTCTTCAAACATATTTAGATGTGGATCTAGTTCGATAGGATGGTTATCCTGTCTCCAAAACTGAAAGTTTTTATTATTGCTATTTTGCTGCCCGGCCTTTGAAAACAAGTACAACATCCATTCTTTCCTGCTTTCCATCGTGTTTTCTCTTATTTCTTTCAATATCCTATATGATGAATATTTCTTTAAATCCCGCATGATATTAGGCAAAAGATAACCTTCCTTACTGCTTATAATTAAATGTACATGATTGCTCATGATTATCCAGGCATGTAAGTTGAGGCCTTTTTCTTTTCTGCAATAAGATAAGCTTTCCAATAAAAGATCTCTGTAAACGGTCCGTGTAAAAACGTCAATCCAGCCCACAACAGCAAAAGAAATAAAATATATTGCTGTCGGCTCATGAAACTTATATTTTGTACTCATAACCGAATATAAAAGGATTATAGCAGATCATAAAAAAGCTTAACGTTGTTAAGTACATTTTAATAAGATTTTGACTAGCTATGTATTATGAAAGCACAAGTCAGCCAGCCCACGTTGTCCAAACCACTAAGACTTGCGCTAGTAAGGGCCTTCACCATCTAGCGCAAGTCTTAGCGCCCAGGCCCAAGCAAAGGCCTGACTTGTGCTTTTCGTTAAATTAATACATTGATCCTTTAAAGCACAAGTCAGCCAGCCCACGTTGTCCAAACCACTAAGACTTGCGCTAGTAAGGGCTAGTAAGGGTGCTTTCTTTAAATTAATACATTAATCACCATCTAGCGCAAGTCTTAGCGCCCAGGCAAAAGCAAAGGCCTGACTTGTGCTTTTTCGTTAAATTAATACATTAATCCTTTAAGGCACAAGTCAGCCAGCCCACATTGCCCAAAGCACTAAGACTTGCGCTAGTAAGGGTGCTTTCTTTAAATTAATACATTAATCCCTTTAAGGCACAAGTCCAAATCTAGCGCAAGTCTTAGCGCCCAGGCACAAGCAAAGGCCTGACTTGTGCTTTTCGTTAAATTAATACATTAATCCTTTAAAGCACAAGTCAGCCAGCCCACATTGTCCAAACCACTAAGACTTGCGCTAGAAAAGGTTAA
>NZ_LMZQ01000022.1 GCF_001442625.1 Pedobacter ginsenosidimutans
CATACCAGATTATATAAAGCAGCCAGGATTTAAAAAACCTGGCTGCTTTTGTTTTGATAAGAAGAGGCTGGATCAAAAAGTTAAATTCTATTGGCATTGTTACGTTGAGTTTGTCGGAACGCCCTGCCAAAGCTATTTAATCTAGTCCTTCGACAGGCTCAGGATGACAACCATATTTACGAGATAGCATTTTCTTCGAATACAATGCATATCTTACCCTTATGAAACAAAGTGCCGGAATATTGCTCTTCAGAAGAAAAGATCAGCAGTTGGAATTTTTTCTGGTTCATCCGGGCGGACCGTTCTTTGCCAAAAAAGATCTCGGTTTTTGGACAGTGCCCAAAGGAGAATTAAATGAAAGTGAAGAAGCTTTAACGGCTGCAATCCGCGAATTTAAAGAGGAAACGAGTCAAAGCTTAACCGGCGATTTTATTGAATTGACTCCTATTGTACAAAAGGGAGGTAAAAAAGTGCTGTGCTGGGCATTAGAAGGAGATCTTGATCCTTCAACAATTGTTAGCAATACCTTCGAAATAGAATGGCCGCCACAATCGGGTAAAAAGCAAAGTTTCGCCGAAATAGATAAAGCGCAGTGGTTCGTTTACTCCAATGCTGTTAAATACATTAATGAAAGGCAGATCGCTTTGCTTGATGAATTAAAATCCAAACTAAGCCGTTAATTCGAAGTGTGAAATTTCCTTTTCAGCACCGTTGATGATCATCGAAATCTGATGATCACCCAGATGAAATTTACGTGTAGTAATCAACACGAATTTTTGCTTGCGGATAATGTTTACTGCTGCACCTGCAGGATAAATCCGTTCAGAAATTTTATACACTTTTTTGGTGTTTTGGCCGTTTTGCTTTTTATAGTAAATGGCGTATTCCAACCTGACTTTTTGGTCGGAAGGATTTTCGTTCAGAATAGAAAACGAAAACTCCAGACTTTCGCCAATTTTGATCTGAGGCGTTAAGATTTTGAAATCTTTTAATAAAATTCCTGCATCATCTAAGCCATAATGTTTAAGGATATCGGCATGGCCTTGTTTAAGTAATGTACGGCTGCCATGTTTAATAATGGCATCTGTTTCGGCACTCAAACCCGACCAGTTTTTAGCCACATTTAAAACAACCTGAGGATGATCTTTTGCAATATCGTTTAAGCTATTGGCAACGCTCCGCCTTACGTATTCAGACGGATCTGTTTTAAGTTTTTCCAGTATAGGTAAAATAGATGTAGGATCTTTTTTAAGAAAGGGAATAGCCATGGCCCAGGGTAAGCGCGGGCGACTGCCTTCGCTGGCGAGCCTTCTCACTTTATGGCTTTCGTGCAGCGACCATTGCTGCATCTTTAAAATCATCTCATTTTCGTATTTTAAAATGAAAGGACGAACCGCAAATTCGCAGCTTACAAACTGCGTAACAAATTCGAGTGCTTCAACGGAGCCTTCGAAATCATCAATCCCATAAGTTTCAATGTAGTCAGGAAGGAACATATAAGCCAGGCCATCTTCTCCAACACCCTGAATCCTTAATTGTGCTATTATCTTTTTAATCAGCGCTATCGTTTGAGGGTAATCTTTGGGTAAAAAACCGTGTAATACCTTCGAGGTATGTTTCATCCGCTCTTTTAGCTCTTTTGATTCAAAGTCAGTAGTGAAAATCTTTTCGATAAATTTTCCTTTGTCGAAACCTGGAACGGTAACCGTTAATGCGTGGGCTAATCTATCGTAAAATGAAGGAGAATATAGATCTTTAAGCGGGCTGGCCATATTATTGGTAATTACAGAGTGGTATTTTATTTTAATGCAGCTAATTTACTAAAAATATTAGTATTTTTTATAATACTTCTTCAAATAATTATTTCATCCTATCATTTTTACGTAGTGTTTAAGAATTTCAGCTTTTTCTTTGGCACATTTGTTTATTATAAAAATAACGAAATGAATACAACAAAAATAGGTTGGATCGGGCTAGGGAATATGGGTATCCCGATGGTAGAGCAATTGATAAAAGCAGATTATACAGTTACAGTTTATAACAGGAGCAAGGGCAAGGAAGCTTCGTTGAAAGAAATGGGTGCATCTATCGCTGAAACACCTAAAGCGCTAATTGTAGCTACTGATGTGGTAATTATTATGGTTTCTGATGATGCTGCAATAGAACATATTTTTAAGGGAGAAGAAGGTCTTTTTAGTGGAGAAACTTCCGGTAAGATCATTATCAATATGAGCACGGTTTCTCCTTCAATTTCAAAAGAAATGGCAACGCTGTGTAAAGCAAAAGGCAACCTTTATTTAGATGCACCAGTTTCAGGGAGTGTAAAGCAGGCAGAAACCGGTCAGTTGGTTATTATGGTTGGTGGTGAAGAGGCTGCTTTTAACCAGGTAAAACCTATCCTCGAAAAAATGGGCAAGCTTGCCAAACTTGTTGGCGGAAATGGTGCGGGCAACAGCGCAAAACTGGCCATCAATTCGCTTTTGGCTTTATATGCACAAGGGTTGGCCGAAACCGTTTTGTTTGCTAATGAACAAGGGATTAAAACTGGCGATTTGTTAGAATTGATCAATAATGCAGCCATTGGTAATATTTTTACCAAAATTAAAGGTGATGCTATTATTGCGGATCATTACAAAGCTGCTTTCGCCCTTAAACATATTGTAAAGGATTTGAACCTGGCAAAAGAAGAGGGTATTTCATCGCCATTGGCTAAAACAGCACTGAATACTTTCGAAGCGGCTGCTTCAAAATATGGAGAAGAGGATATTATTGCAGTTGTTAAACAGCTTAAGGGATAAAAAATTGCTGTAACAATCAATAAGGATCATAGCTGAAAATACCATTTTAAATGATGCATTTTCAGCTATTCTGATAGATTGCAATAGTAGAGCTATATTTTTAATCCGCCAAAAGTGCTGCCTAGAATAATTGCCAATACAATTAAGGTAATTACGACATAAAGTTTATCCTTTTCTAGTATAAAAGAAAACAGCGAGAATACAATGCGCATAATTGGGGTGATGATTAAAAGCAATACTCCAAACTGTATAATGGCCATTGGTTTAAACGTAAAAAGCCCCATAAAAATACCGTCGAAAGTGATGAAGTCGTTTTCTTCGCCTTTAAAGATGTGGTAATCAGGTCGGCCTTGCGCTCCACTTTGTACCAAGAAAAGTATGCCGCCCAATAAAACAACCAGGCTAGCCGTGATTACACCAAACCTCAATAGTTTGCCCACGATTTTTTCGACATCGCGGTCTTGTATAAGATGTGTTGAGATGATATTTTTCATTTGTTTTTAACTTAAAATTTGTGATGGTAACCATTGTAGATCATTTCGAGTGCAACGAAGGTGATGGCAATACAGAAAATAATCCTTAAGGTTGAAGGATTAATCTTTGTTAATAATTTTGCACCTGTAAATGCTCCTCCCAATACACCAAGTACTACCGGGAATGCAATTCCTGGATCCATATATCCGCGCTGCAGATAAACTACAGCACTAGCTGCTGCGGTAACACCAATCATAAAATTACTGGTGGTTGTACTTACTTTAAAGGGTATTTTCATTGCCGTATCCATTGCCAGTACTTTTAAAGCACCGGAGCCGATACCCAACAAGCCCGACATTACACCTGCTACCGTCATAATCGAAAAGCCTGCCCCAACGTTTTTGAGTTTATATTCAATGGTGCCAGTTTGGGTGGGGTAACTGCTATTAAGTTTCAGTATTGCAGATAACCTGCTGCCTTCGGTTAAGGCTTCCTGGTTCTTTTTTCTTAAGGTCATTGCAGCAGAAAATAGAAGTACAGTACCAAAAAGAATGGCAATGGTATTAGTTGGTGTATATATCGCAATTAACGCACCTATTACAGCGCCAACGGTGGTGGCTATTTCTAAAAACATACCCAGCCTGATGTTGGTAATACCTTCTTTAATATAAGCACTTGCCGCACCCGATGAATTGGCGATGGAAGCCAGCAGGGCAGCACCAATGGCATAACGGATATCGACATGAAAAACGAGCGTAAGCAAAGGAATTACGACTACCCCGCCACCGAGTCCGGTTAACGAGCCTACAAGGCCTGCAAGGTAGGCCCCGAGTATTAAGATCAGGGTAAAAGTTAAAATTGACATGATTTTATATTTAATGATTGTTGTTCAATATAGTTGTGGTGATTTCGCGGGCAGCATCAGCACTCCTTTTATTTATGGCATCAAATAATGACTGGTGTAAATGATGGCTCATCGCAAAATGGGCAATACCAGAAGGTGCACGTTTGGCAAAAAAATCGCGGATAATTACGGTGAAGCTTTCATAAAGATCACTTAATACACGGTTTCCGGATGCCAGTGCAATGGCGAGATGAAATTCGATATCCGCATTGGCACACGCTGTTCTCGACTCGTTTTTGATGGCCAGTTTTCGTTTTTCAAGTGCTTCGCCAATGGCTTTTAAATCGGCATCGCTTCTGTTTTGCGTAGCTAAACGCACAATTTCCTGTTCCAGCAATGCCCTAACCTGATTAATTTCTTCAAAATCGGAACTGCGTAAACGCTGCTCGATGGGCTCGGCAGGGGCGGCATTAACTTTTGTTCCGGAACCTTGCTGAACGGTGAGGATTCCTGATAAGGTTAGCGATTTTATTGCTTCCCTAATGGTAGAGCGGCCAACGCCATATAACTCCATTAGCGCAGGCTCTGATGGAATTTTTTCGCCCACTTTAAATTTTTCTTCTTTAATATCCTGACGGATTTTAACTGCTATCTGCTCGAAAAGCTTATTCTCCTGTTTCATAGTTTTGAATCTACGGTACAAACATACGATGTTTTATTTAAACATCGTATGTTTTGTGTATGATCAGCATCATTTTATTTTGAAATAGGGTTAATCTGGTACTTACTTTCTGGCCAAGTTTCAGATCGATAAGGTCAAGAAATAGGTTGTATTTAATGAAAATGCTATCAGGAGATATTATTCGTGATGATTAATGAATGATGGTATTTTAATTAGACCCGCTGTTGAATAGATGCGGTTTATATCCTGCATTATTCAACAGCATTTTTGTGATTGCCTAACAGAGAAATTGCTCTTTTTAATACGTGATCTTAGAAATTAGTAAGTACATCCTTGCTATATATAACTATTTATTTGCAAGTTTTGCTTAGGTGTTAAGCTTAAATCAATATCAAGATAGGAGAGAAGCAAGTCAGTGGGGATTTGGTCAAATAGTCCAGGATAAATACGTTTAAATAACGATATTCTGTTTTCGGTATTCTGCAGTCTAAATAAGATGTTTCTATTGTTTACATCAGATATGGCAGTTTGGAGAAAATAAACATTAAATAATGAATCAAGAACAGGATACCATGTGCAGCCTTCCTCCAGTTCAGTTTGGTCTATCAAAAAAACGATAGTATCCTTTATGGCAAAAAGATTGAAGTTCCCGTCTGTTTGTTTAAAACCATTCCGGATATACACACTACCTCTTGTGCCCAACCATATATTGGCCTGCTCTGCCTCTTCATTTACCAAATAGCCATTAACCAGGCCATCTGCTACAAGTATAATCTTACCGTTGGCAGCTGAGCTGTTTGGTTTAAAAAGCGTTTCTCCTTTGCGGATACTGAGAAAGGCCGTATGTCTGTACATAAAACGAATAGCTGCTCTATCTTTCTTCCGATCTAACAATGGAAGAAATACCTTTAAAAAATATTTGATGTAGTTTACTTCCATGTTGATTAATTAAGTTTTGAGGTTAACATATTAATTTGTTTTTTTATTAAGTAAATTGCATTTACAAACTGATCATGCCCAAAGCTCAGATTCATGCCCAAATTAATAGGGTAGGTTTCTTATCAGGTTTCAATGGCACTGCAACGTGTTGTTGGGAGGATAATCAGTTAGAAACTATCTGTCCACCCGAAGCATTAGCTTTTTAAATGCCTTCACACCATCTAAATCGATTTAGTATTTTCGTGTGCGGCTATCGCTTTAGTATTATGCTAACCCCACTTAAAATCGGCTACAACTAAATTCTATATTAAAAATTAATTTTCCTCTGATTTTGATCAAGACTTATCTTGATCTTACTCATCGCTAAAACTAGGTAGCAATGTGGGGAGAATGATAAGTTTTCAGCTGGATATTCCAGATAAGCGTATGCTAATTTTTCATCGTTTTCAAAGCATTCATATTCAGTATGATAATATTATTACCGTCTTTTTCAATTAAGCCCTCTTTGGTGAAATCTCCAAGCACCCTGCTCAGGGTTTCGGTTGCAATGCCTATCAAGGATGCCAGATCATATCTGGGAAGCATAAATCTATTATTCTCTGCAGACTCGTGGTTTAGTTTAGTCAGTTCAATAATTGCTTTTGCTATCCTCTTCCTTACAGAGTAATAGGCGATATTCAGTAACTTTTCATCACGGTTGTTCAAGCCATTGGCAAGCGCTTTAGCAAAAAAGCTGAACATGTCTGGGTAGTCTGTAATTAAAGTCTGGAGATCTGTATAAGGGATGGTCAGTATTTCAACACTATCGATGGCTTCTGCAATTTCCTTATTTTCAGTACCTAGTAGTGCGCCCTGAAGTCCGAAATATTCATGCGGGCCATAAATGCCAGTGATAAATATGTTGCCGGCAGAATCGGCTACATAGGTTTTTATCTTTCCTGATAAAATGTAATGTAATCCGAGCGATCGTCTCTCACCCCTATAATAAAGAACCTGGTTTTTTTTAAAAGATCTGGGCAAATAATCTTCAAATCTTGATCTTAACCAGGATAATTCATCGCCGCTTTTATAAATATTCTTTAATTGAGTATGCCGTTTTAAAAATAATTCATGTTGAAGCCTTTTTTTTCTGAGCCTTACCTCTACATGATTAAGCAGCTCGCCATCATCAAAAGGAGTCATGAGGTAGCCATCTGCGCCCAATTCCATCACTCTGCGGGCAAGGTCATAATCCTGATTGTTCAATACCATAATAAAACTGATGCCCGCAGTTTCCATAAATTTATTAACAACACGCAATACCCCAATTCCGTCCATTTCAGCTACATTTACCTCCGAAATAATTACATCTACCGGACTTTTTCTGATAATGTCGATCGCTTGCTTACCGCTATTTGTTGATTTTACATTGTATTTCCCGATTGTTAGTATTTCGGTGATTTTTATCCTTAGATCGAAATCCTCAAGTATAATCAAGATTTTAGATCCCTCCATTTAAATTTTATGTTTAATCCTGAAGGCAATAGTTTCCTTTAGATTGGCAAAACAGGCGTTAAACCTGATTTCCGGACCTTGTTGTTACGTTATTTAAAGCTTTTCGATAGACTAAATTATGGTCTGCGTGAAAAGAAGATAGACAATTGGAAATAATAAGGGGTAGCAAAAAACTTCAGCCGCTGGGTGGAAAAACTATCTTGACGGAAGTGAAGATAATACTGAAGGCTTTGTTAAAAAAATGATACAGTTTTTTAACAAGCATTTTTAGAAAAGGCATTTATTAAAGGTTTTTATAGGGATTAACGGACAAATATCAAATAAAAATCGTTATTATGATGGATAAAAGGCTTGATAATTGTCAAATACATGTTTGATTGTGATCAATATGGTGAAAACAACTAATTAAAAAGTCTGGTGAATGCTAAGAATTAGTTCAAATAACCGTTTTTTAGTTTTTAGGGAGGATAATACTTCTTTGTTGATTAGGTGAGTAATAAAACTCAAAAGATGTTGTATTGCCAATAAAAATAACACCGTTATCTACCGATGAGGAGTTTAAGTCTTTAAGGATATTTGTGTTTTTTTTGTTGTTTAAACAATTCTGTGCTTCCAGATCGATCCTTCCAAGTACAACAATGGTTGTGATCAGGCAGCTAGTGATGAAGAAATGAAATGACAAATAGCTGAACTGAAACATCCTAACATGAAAAAGAATAATCCATAACAACAATAAAAGAAAAAGGGTGATGCCGAGCAACACCATTAAGAGCTTGGTATCCTGAAAGCTAATGAGGAATGGTAAAAACGTAAATGGCAATACGCCGATCAGAAAGGCAAAATTTCTGGTAAATAGCTGGTTGGTTATATCGTAGATCCAGTAGTGAATGATAAAACCTGTGGTAATGATAAACGGTAAAAAGATTAAAAAAGCGCATTTTTCCCAATACGAAAGCCCTCTTTGTGATAATAAGAGGTCGGCAACGCCATCAAGGTTTAAGATCTCGATATTAAACCTGATAAAAAAATAATATTCACCAAAGATGGCCAAGAACACAAGGTAAATCACTGATAATATCAAATATTTGATGAACAGAATATAAATGGAATTTATTTTATCTGTCATCTTAATTTTTATAAGCGATAAAATGTAACCATAAAACAAAAATATGCGACATAGGATAGATTTTGATTTCCAAATTTGCTGAAGCATTACCTTATTTCCATTGATAAGAATTAATGCGATTAATGATTGTTGTCAAAGCACCTTCTATTCCTGAGTTACTTATACTTCTAGATCCGGTTGGATTAATAAAATTGCCTGATTCTAAAGATTTAATACCTGCATGTCTAGTCTTTAAATAACAAATAATTTTTAATTCGTTAAAAATCAACACTTTAATTATTTTTTTAAAAAATAATAAACATAATATTTGTATCGTACGAAAACAATCGTACCTTTAGGGTATGAAAAGTAATCAAACTGAGAATAATCTGCCCGAACCTACCAAAGCTGAATTAGAAATTCTTCAGGTATTATGGGAATTCGGGCCATCTACAGTTCGGTTTGTAAACGATAAATTGAACGAACAACGGGAGGTGAATTATACCTCAACTTTAAAGCAGATGCAGATCTTAACCGAAAAAGGAATATTAAAACGTGATGAAAGCCAAATGAAGCACATTTATATTCCTGTTGAGGCTGAAGAGAAAACCAAAGTGCAGTTGTTAGACCGTTTTGTAAATACCTTATATAAAGGATCTGCTTCGCAGTTAATGATGCAGCTTCTGGGTAACGAAAAAACCTCTAAACAGGAAATAGAAGAGATTAAGCGGCTATTGGATAGCATGGAATAATTAATAATAACAGATTCTAAAGAACCACAGTGATGGAATTTAAGTTAATTAACCTTTTACCTGAAAATTGGCTTCATGCCCTCGGTGCTACTTTGTTCCATTCGCTATGGCTTGGGGTAATATTGGCCTTGCTTGCTGGTTTGGTTATGTTTACTACCCGAAAAGCAAGTGCGGCAATGCGCTATAATCTACTCACTGTATGTTTAGCGTTGTTTGTTGTGGCCATATTCTTCACCTTTTACAAAGAACTGCAAAAGCCTATAGGTTCTATAACTGATCAGGTTGTAATTAATCTCCCTGGTGGGACCACCGATCAGCCCGTAATTGCAAACGTTCAGCATGATGTGTATTCGGGAATGAACAAAATTCTTTCTTTATGGAATGCATATGCTTATCAGATTGTACTGATCTGGTTTTTGATTATATGTGCGAAAAGCATTCAGTTAATGGTAGGTTTAAATGGTGTATATCATTTGCGTAAACATAAAACCTATGCTGCAGGTAAACAGTGGGATGAAAAGTTAGCTATGCTAGCCAAAAAACTAGGTTTAAATCAATCGGTTAAAATTATGCAGTCGGGTATTGCGCAGGCGCCAATGGTTGTGGGGCATTTTAAACCCTTAATCCTGATTCCATTAGGTTTGCTTACAGGTTTGTCAAATACAGAAGTTGAGGCTATTCTTTCTCACGAACTGGCGCATATTAAACGTAAAGATTACCTGGTAAACCTATTACAAAGTTTTATCGAAATCGTTTTCTTCTTTAACCCAGCGGTACTTTGGGTATCACAATTAATAAAAACAGAACGCGAACATTGCTGTGATGATTTGGCCATTACCTGTGTAAGCGATCGCAAAAACTACGTTCAGGCCCTCGTATTCTGTCAGGAGTTTAAGCAGCGTGCACCTGCTTACGCCATGGCGATAACGGGTAAGAAAGGTAGCCTGCTGCATAGAGCAAGCAGGATGTTATTCAATACCAATTCAACTTTAAACAAAATGGAAAAGACAATATTAACCATCGCCCTGGTATCGGTTGTGGTTTGCAGTGCCGCCTTTAAAAGCGTAGGCAGTGCAAAAACAGTTACCAGAAAAAAAATATCTACTTCAATACAAGTTTTACAGGATACAGCTAAAAAGTCTAAGCTTGTTGAAGGAAAATCTGCCGATCAATTAGAAAAGGAAATCAATTCGAAAATGGATCGTCAATTGAAACAGTTAAACGAAAAAAGCAAAAGCCGCGAAACAGCAGAAGATGTAAAAGCGAGAATTGCTGATCAGCATGCCAGAAAAGACGATGCTGGAAAGGCGGTAGCGGATGAGAGAATGCGGGAAGAAGACGCCAAAGCTAGAATAGCCGATGAAAAACTCCGTATCGCCGATGAGAAATTAGCTAAAGAAGATGCTAAATTAGCTAAGGAAGACGCAAAATGGGCAAAAGAAGATGCCAAGTGGACAAAGGGAGTTGATAAATGGGCAAAGGAAGACGCTAAATGGGTTCAAGAGAATAAAGGTGGCGATGGTCCACGTGTACCAAGAGCACCACGTCCGCCGCGCCCGCCTAGAGCACCAAGGGCACCTCGTGCAGCGTATGCTGTACCGCCAGCACCACCGTTGCCTTCAATTCCGTCAGCTCCAACCAATCCACCAGCTCCACCTACGCCTCCAACGCCCCCTGTATATAACCCAAAAACAAGTACCAGAATAGGTGTGCAGCGTACGGTTACCTCGAAAACCGTAACCAATGGTGATGGACACGATTATACCAACGAAATCAATCAGGAATTGATGAAAGACGGCATTATTAACAGCACCAATAAATTATCGTACAAGCTCAATAAAGACGATTTAATTGTAAACGGCGTTAAGCAAAATGCTGATGTGCAGAAGAAATACAAGCAAAGGTTTTTGAAGAACGAAAATCATTCGCTGATGTATAATTTCCTGATCGAAAACAACAAAAACTAAGTTCTAAAAGCGCTAACCCAATTCACATCATGAAATTTAAGCTCATGGCTTTTTTAGCCGTATGGATGAATATTGCCCTTACCTTTGCTCAAGCTCAAACTCCTCAATCCAGAATTTATGGTCGTGTATTGGATGCCGATGGAAAAAATATAGAATTTGCCACAGCTGCACTGCTTAAAGATTCGGCGTTGCTTAAAACGACTTTCACCGAAAAGGATGGACTGTTTAGTTTTGATAAGCTCAGTTATGGAAAATACCTCATCAAGGTATCGGTTGTAGGTTCGCCGATTTATCAAACCGATACCTTGGTTTTAACCGCCAATCGCGCTGTTATCAATTTGGCCGACATCAAGATCAAAGCTGGAGCGACCAATTTGAAAGAGGTAAATATTTCGGGCCAAAAGGCTTTCGTAGAGCGGAAAATAGACCGTACTGTTGTCAATGTTGATGCTCTGATCTCGAATGCGGGTACAACCGCAATGGATGTGCTAAGTAAATCGCCTGGTGTAAATGTAGATCAGAATGGAGTAATCTCGCTCAAAGGCAAGAGTGGTGTGGCTATTTTCATTGATGATAAACCAACCTATTTATCGGGCGCCGACCTGGATAATTACCTGCGTTCGTTACCTTCCTCTTCGCTTGACCAGATTGAACTGATGACCAATCCACCAGCTAAATATGATGCTGCAGGAAACGGAGGGGTAATTAATATCAAAACCAAGAAAACCAAAATCGCTGGGTTTAACGGAGGGATTAACCTGAGTTTGAACCAGGGGGAGTTAAGTCGCTCGAACAACAGTTTCAACTTTAATTACCGCAAGGATAAGATTAACGTTTTTGGTAACCTGAGCTACAACCTTAACAACAGTTTTACCGATCTCGATCTGAACCGGAAATATAAAAATGACGATGGTAGTGCCAAATCCTACTTTAATCAGAATTCTTATTTCCGCAGGCACGGCAATACTTTTAATTTAAAAACCGGACTTGATTATTATGCTTCTGAGAAAACCACATGGGGTATTGTACTTACCGGAATGAACCGGATTTCCAAACAGGTAAACAACAATACCAGTAATCTGTCCAATGCTTCTATGCAGTTAGACTCGGTAATCAGGGCTGAAAATATCGATCAGATCAAATATCAGAATGCGGGTGTAAATTTAAATTACAGGCACAAATTTAAGCAGGCAGGACGAGAATTGACCTTTGATGCGGATTATCTGCTTTATCGAAATCAAACCGATCAAACTTATTACAACTTCAGTTATCTGCCCAGTGGAGCCTTAAAATACCAGGATATTTTAACAGGTAACCTGCCTTCAAATATTGATATCTATACCGCTAAAGCTGATTATTCACATCCACTGGAAAATAAGTGGAAGCTGGATGCAGGAGTTAAAACCGCTTATACCAAAACCGATAACATTGCCGATTACTTTAATACCGCAAACGGGAAAACCAGTGCCGATTATGAAAAGAGCAATCACTTTTTATATGAGGAGAATATCAATGCGGTTTATCTGAATATGAGCAGGGAAGGGAAGCGGTTTTCGCTCCAGGCTGGCTTAAGGTATGAAAACACGGTTTCTAACGGGCACCAATTAGGCAATCTGATCAAACCCGATTCGAGTTTTAAAAGAACCTATAACAGTTTATTTCCAACGCTTTACTTCTCCTATAAACTCGATACTGCCGGAAACAATCAACTTGGACTGAACTATGGGAGAAGGATCGATCGTCCGTATTATCAGGACCTCAATCCATTCTTTTCTCCTTTGGATAAGTTTACTTATTATGTTGGCAATCCTTTTTTAAAACCTTCTTTTACGCAAAGTATCGAACTGTCGCATACTTATAAAAGTAAGATTACCACAACTTTTGGTTACAGTTGGGTGCGGGACGAGGTGAACGAAACCATCGAAATTTTAAATGGCACCTATTACAGCAGGCCAGCAAATGTGGGCAAAACAAGAGTGGCCAATGTTTCGGTAAATGCAGAGATCGACCTCACGAAATGGGCAAAATTAAATGCCTATATGGAGTTTGCTAAAATAGTTTCAAAAACCGATTTCTATACCGGTTTTTTGGTTACCAATGGCAGTTACTTTAGAACAAACCCGAATGTGCAATTTAAAATCAGCCCTACGTGGAATGCTGAGGTAAATATGAGTTACCAGAGTAAGTTGTCAAATGTTCAGTTTTTACTGGGTTCGGTGCATGAGTTTGGTGCAGCAGTACAGAAAAAGCTCTCTGCAAAAAGCACTTTGAAATTAACTGCAAATGATATTTTCAGAGACCGGATATTTAATGGCGTAATTAACAATCTTGCTGCAACTGAAGCCAATTGGAAAAACAAGCAAGATTCGAGAAACTTTGTTTTGAGTTATAGTTATCGTCTTGGTAAAGCTTTTTCTTCGCCGGCTAAACACGAATCTTCTGGTGCAGATGCAGAAAAGAATAGGGTGAAGAATTAATGGAACAATTCGTCATCCCAACTGAAAGCGAAGCGAAATGGAGGGATCTATAGCGTTGACCATTTTTTTTGGAAAGCAGTGTCTGTAGTGCTTCGGTTCCGCTAGTCCCGCCCTTTGCTTAATTCCGTGAAGGACGAAATAACGCTGTCGGTCGGGTTTGATTTACCTTGGATAGCAGTACTATTTAGGCCTCCTAAACCCGACCGGAGCCGGATTGTTTTAATCCTAAAAGCTCATGCAATTGCTTTCCAAAAAATAATACAAGGGATAGGTCGTCATTGCTGATTGGAGCAAGTGTAATGGAGAATAAGCGTTTGATAAGAGTGGTCAACTTACCAACGATATGGCTATTAAAAGTTTACAACTCTATTTTCCCCTTACACAAACTGATTAAGCACTAACACCCCAACAAGCCCTAGAACAGAAACCAGGCTTTCCATCATGGTCCAGGTGCTAAAAGTTTCTTTTAGGCTGAGGTTAAAATATTCTTTAAACATCCAGAAACCTGTGTCGTTTACATGAGAAAACATTAAACTCCCTGCACCGACCGATAATACCATTAATTCTGGAGGTGTTCCGGGCCCTATTAAAGGGAGTACCATACCTGAAGCGGTTAGCGCGGCCACTGTTGCTGATCCCAGGGTTACCCTAAGCGATGCGGTGATTAACCATGTGAGTAATAATGGCGATAAATTTAGACCACCAGTAAGCTGTTTTACGGTTTCGCCCATACCACTATCAATCAGAATCTGTTTAAAGGCGCCTCCTGCTGCAATAATGAGAATAATCATGGCAATACTTTTAACACCCTCGGCGCACGATTCCATTGCTTTTGTAATGGAAGTTTTCTGAACCGCTAAAGCAATAATAACCGAAATTAATAAGGCAGCAGTAGGATCGGCTAAAAATATAAACAGCGGCTTGCCGATATAATCTATTTTGAAGCTGCTTCCTATGGTTCCGGCGATGATTAAAAATACCGGGAGCAATGCAGTAATGAAACTCCTTGAAGCAGAAGGAAGGTTTTCTTCTTCGTCGATGCTAAAGTGCTGAACAGTTACCGATTGATCGCGTTTGAGAATCAATCGTGGAAAATAGATTCCGGCAATAACCGCAATAGGTACGCTTAAAGTTAAACCGTAAATTAATGTTTTACCAATATCGGCATGGAAAATGCCAGCTAAAGCAACGGGACCAGGGTGGGGCGGTAAAAAACCATGTGTTACCGAAAGAGCTGTGGCCATCGGGATGCCGATGTATAATTTTGATAATCCTGTTGTGGCTGAAATGGCAAAAACCAAAGGGATTAATACCACAAAGCCTGCATTGTAAAACAAAGGAATCCCCACCAATAAACCAGTTAACAGTACGGCCCATTGAATATTCTTTTTGCCAAAAGCTCCAATTAATATGAAAACAATCTTTTTTGCCGATCCGCTATCTTCAATTAATTTGCCCATCATCGCACCGAGTGCCAAAACCATTACCATACTGCCCAGCGTGCTACCTATACCATTGCTGATAGAGGTCATTACCTTTGTGGCAGGCATGCCCAATAAAAGGCCTGTAATAATTGCCACAGCAATTAGGGCAATCATTGGGTTGATCTTTTTCAAGATTAGCACGAAAAGCAACAGGATGCCGAAGAGTAGAATAAATAATGACATTTGGTTAGGGTTTAGGTAATGTGATTAAATGTAGCTTTTACCACAGATGCACGCAGATAAACACTGATTTTAATAATTATCTGTGTCTATCCTTTTTATCTCCCGAAAGTCGGGACAGGTCGTGGTTAATTTTTCATTTTTAGCGCTTTTTACTTTTTAACGGTAATGGTTCTGCCGGTAACGAGATGAAACTCATAAACCCGGTACAGGCCATCATCACTAATTTCTATATTTTCAACGAGGCCGGTTTTGCTAAAGGTATCGGTTACCATATCGCCGATTTTCACATCCTGAAGAATATCGCTTGGTGTATCACTGTTTAATCTGATCATGATGTAAAAGTATTATAATTTGCCAAAAGCTGCATAAAAGAAAAACTTAACAGGAACTGCCTGATTAAAATCAAATTCAGAACCTATAATCATTTAGACCAGCGTATTAAATTTTGATTCGATGTGGTTTCTTGCCTCTTTTTGAAATTCTTCGGGCGTTTGGCCTGTCTGTTTTTTAAAGAAACGGCTAAAATAAGGCCGGTCTGAAAAACCCAGTTCGTATGCAATTTCTTTGATGGTATGTGCACTATGGATGATTTTCCTTTTTGCCTCCAGGATGATGCGATCGTGGATGATCTGCATTCCTGTTTTGTTTAGTTTTTCTTTTAAAATCTGATTTAACCTTTTGGAACTGATGCCGATTTTACCGGCATAGAAATCGGTGTTCCTAACCTGCTGGTAATTGCTTTCGAGTAACATCAAAAATTCGTAGACTCTTTTTTGCTGTACATCATGGCTGGTAAATTCGTGTTCTTTTACCTGGATCAGTTTTAATAAAAATACCTTCAGCAGTGCTTTGGTAATGATAAAAGTATTGCCTGCCTTCTGGTATTCATCCTCAATTAATTTGTAAATATTGCTGAGCTCAGCAGCCGTTTCCTGATTTAGCCTTAAACAGGAAAATTCGCCCTGAACATTAAAGATCTTAAACAGATCGAGGAGGAATTCTTTTTCTTCCCCTTCGAGAACAGATCTTTTAAAAGAGATTAATACACCATTTTTACCGGCTTTGTTAAGCTGGTGCACACGGTAGGGTGGGATGAGGTAAATCCAGTCTCCTTTACTGTCGAATTCTGATGCTTGCAGTGCGTGTAAGGGTTCTTCATTTTTTAACCAAACGATTTCGAAGAACTCTTTTCTGCCCGGATCATTAAGATAGCTAGGCGGGCAATTGCTCAGATCGCGGATATAGATAATGGATTTTTCCAGATGTGTTGCTTCGGGTAATAAACTCATGATGGTTAAAGTTAAACACTTAATTTTTTATCGGTTGGATTAACAGATAATTCTGGTGGACTATTCGGAAACAGTGCTTTTAATATGGCTAATGGATGACTTTTGCCGTGATATGTTTCCTGATTGTCCCATATAAGTGGCTAAATGTATAACCATGCTTGTAAAGAGCTGTCATACCTTTGGGCAAATAAACAGCGCGTGTAAAATGGATTTGAAAGCACCAGTAGAAAATACAGATAGCCAGTTAGCGATAGATAGCCTTGATAACCAGCAGCTGGCCTGGGATCTGCAAATGAACCTGGATAAGATTATTGAGGAGAATACCCGATTGGCCAGACAGATGGAATTAGACCAGTTGATCCCTTTTGTATATCACATTCAGCAGGCAAAACGGATTTTTATTACTGCGGCAGGCCGTTCGGGTTTTGCCATGCAATCGGCAGCAATGCGTTTAATGCATCTTGGACTTACTGTTTATTATGTCGGCGATACCATAAGTCCGGCAATTGAAGCCGGCGATTTATTAATTGCTGCCTCGGGTTCAGGATCAACCGGATCGATTGTAAGGGCGGCAGAAAAATCAAAAGCGGTAGGTGCGGAAGTTGTAGCCATTACTACAAATGCCGGATCGTTATTGGCAAAACTGGCCAGCCATGTGGTACTGGTACCGGCAGCAGAAAAAGAAGACCACAGTGCAAAAATATCTACCCAGTATGCAGGAAGCCTGTTCGAGCAGTTTTTGCTTTTACTTAACGATGCCGTTTTTCAATCGCTTTGGAAACTGAGCGGGCAAGCAGCAGAAACATTATGGAAGAGACACGCCAATCTTGAATAACAATTAATTATAATATAAATAAAATAGAATCATGGCAAAATTACAAGTAGCAATAGATTTATTAACAACTGAAGAAGCCTTAGCATTGGCAGCAAAAGTAGCCCCATACGTAGATATTATTGAATTGGGCACTCCGCTGATCAAGAATATGGGTTCTACAGTAATTACCGCAATGAAAGCTGCACACCCTGATAAACTGGTTTTTGCAGATTTAAAAACCGCAGACGCGGGCGAATTAGAGGCTGATATCGCATTTAAAGCAGGAGCTGATTTGGTTACCGTAATGGGGGCTGCAGGAAATGCAACGATTATTGGTGCTGTTAAAGCTGCAAAAGCGCATGGAAAAGGAGTAGTGGTAGATACCATTGGTTATCCTGACCGCGTTAAAAGAGCACAAGAGGTTACTGCATTAGGTGTTGAATTTGTAGAACTACACGCAGGTTTAGATGAACAGTGGACGGCCGGTTATTCTATTCAAGTGCTTATTGATGAGGCTGCAAGAGCTGGAGTTCCGGTTTCTATTGCTGGTGGGGTAAATATTGATAACGTTTCTGCAGTTATACAGGCAGGTGCTATAGTTGCCGTTGCAGGTGCTGCAATTTATGGTGCTGAAGATCCTGCTGCTGCGGCAAAAGCGCTTCGCGAAGCAATTGATGCTGCATAGTTATTAGTGGATAATCTGTTAGCATAGGCCCTTGGTTTATGCTAACAGATTATATTTTACTATACTAATGATAGGGTCTATTTATTAGATTGCCCTACCATAAGTTAACTCTCCGTTCTCAATATCTTTAATGGTGGTTGGTTCAGGATGCTTCTTGTGCTTAGTACACCCGTAATTACCACGAGTAGTACAATTGAGGCGAATAACAATAAGGTTGGTACAAATGGAGGCACAAAGGCTGCATCGAAAGTGAATTTAGCCAATGCCCAGCTTCCGCTGATGGCTAAAATTAATCCGGCACCTGCGGCAAAAGCACCTAAAAAGAAATATTCAATTGCGTTTATTGCTAAAATCTGCTTTCGGCTAGCACCCATGGTCCGCAACAAAATACTTTCTTTTATCCGCTGGTTTTTACTGGTTAATACCGAAGATATTAAAACAATCCAACCGGTAACCATGCTAAAGCCAGCCATGAACTGAATCACAAAACCGATTTTGCTTAATAGCTCATCTAAGAGTTTTAATACCAGATCTAAATCGATGACCGAAACATTTGGAAATTTTTGCACCACTTCTCCCTGAAAACGGGCTGAAACTTCGCCCGATGGTACCCTGGTCATCAACACATGAAACTGTGGTGCTTCTTCTAATACGCCTGCCGGAAAAACAACCCTGAAATTGGTCTGCATCCTGCTCCAGTTTACTTCCCTCAAACTTCCAACAACCGTTGGGATCATCATACCCTGCACATTAAAAAGGATTTTATCATTTAGCTCAACATGAATCTGCTGGGCATAACGCTGATCCAGTGAAATATAAACCGTTTCATTTGGTTTTATTTTTCCGGTCCATTTGCCTGCTGTAATTTTCTCTGCTGCAGTTAAAGTATCCTGGTAGGTAGCCCTGATTTCGTTGCGATAAGCCCTTCTGTTATTGGTATCTGCACTGGCTTTCTTCCCGTTAATTTCTTCAATGCGCATGGTAATTACAGGCACCCGGTTCATTAGCGGTAATTTGAAAGCTTTGGTTAAACTGTCTAATCCTTCTTTTTGCGTGTTCTGGATATCGAACATCACCATATTGGGCTGGTTAGCGCCTGATGAAAGCGTAACGCGACTCATTAATATCCCCTGAACAAAAAACAGGGTACAGATAAATGCAGTTGATAAGCCTATAGAAACGGTAAGCATCAGGGTTTGGTTATTTGGCCGGTAAAGGTTAGCAAAACCCTGTCGCCATAAATAACTGGATGAATTGGGCAAGAGTTTTCTCACCAGGAACATCAACAGTTTAGACAGTATGATCAACAGCACAAAAGCAATGGCAATACTTGCAGTAAAAGCCAGCGTTTGTATCCATGTTTTCATCTGCAAGTGCGTAAAAGCCGTAATAAAAACCGCCATAAGCAGATACACCAACCAGGTTAGCGGATCTCTTTTTCCAGTTGCTTTTTCGAAAGATATGCGGATGGCATTTAATGGCGAAATTCTTCTAACGGATAGGAGTGAGGGAAGGGCAAAGAGGATCGAGATGATCAGGCCAAGTAACAGCCCCTGACCAACAGCGGGCCACGAAACCTGCATGGTGATCTCCACAGGTAAAAAATCTTTTAGTACCAGTGGAAGCAAAAATTGTATACCCGTGCCTAAGGCTGCGCCTAAAACAGCGGCAATTAAGCCAATAAAAAAGACCTGGATAAGGTAAATTAAAAATGCATGACGCGATTTTAGCCCTAAACACCTCAGCGTAGCAATCGCGCTTAACTTTTCCTGGATATACACATGGATAGCGCTACCTACACCAACACAACCCAGCAGCAAAGCAATAAAACCCGAAAGGGCAAGAAAACGGTTTACATCTTTAAATGATCTTCCGGTCTGTTCTTTTCTCGATTCAACCGTATCGGCATCGAAACCTTCTTTTTCTAATTTGCTATCCTGCTTTTTTACCCATTCATCTATTTTGGAAGGATCATTGTACCTGAAATAAAATTTATTGTTGATCCGGCTTCCGGTTTTAATCAGATTTGTTTTATCGAGGGTTTTTAGTGGAATATAAACCGTAGGGGCAATACTTGCACCAATACCGGTTTGGCCCGGGGCTTTGGTTAAAGTGCCCAGTATGTTGAAATTGAGATCGCCGATTTTTACCGAATCGCCAACTTTAGCATTAAACTGCAGCATCAGAGTTTGATCTACCAATGCATTTCTTCCCGATTGAAAATGTTTTGCTGCGGCTAAAGGAATGCTCTCTATTGCACCATAATAGGGGTAATTCCCTTCCAGTGCTTTCATCTGTACCAAACGGCTGCCCCCACCTTTCTGGAAATAGATCATCGAAGCAAAGGTTTTCTCCTGCGATCGTTCATCGCCTAGTGTATCGAGCATTTTTTGCATCGCTTTGCTTACACCTTTCCGGCTATCTAAAACCAGATCGGCTCCTGTAAGTTCTTTTGCCTGTGCATCGATATCCTTTTGCAGGTTATCTTTAAACGAATAAACTGCAACGAGGGCTGCAATGCCCAAAACAATGGATGAGATAAAGAGCAATAAACGCGCACGGTTTTTCCTGCTATCACGCCAGGCCATTTTAAACAGCCATGAAAACTTAATGGATTGTTTTGGGAGGCTATTAGGCATAAGTAGGATTTTCGTCTGAAATGATTACACCGCCTTTAATTTTAATGCTCCTTGCTGTTCTGGCAGCCAATTCAAGATCGTGTGTTACGATGATCAGTGTGGTTCCGGCATCTTTATTTAAATCAAAAAGCAATTTGATCACTTTTTCACTGGTTTCTGCATCAAGGTTTCCGGTGGGTTCATCTGCAAAAAGAATAGCAGGTTGGTTCGAAAATGCCCTTGCCAGCGAAACGCGCTGTTGCTCACCACCTGATAATTGTACAGGATAGTGATGCGAACGGTCGGCAAGGCCAACTTTATCCAGCAGTTCCAGCGCATGCGCACGGATGTTTTTTGCTCCTCTCAATTCTAAAGGTACCATTACATTTTCGAGTGCAGTTAGAGTGGGCAACAGTTGAAAGTTCTGAAAAATGAAACCCACATATTGATTTCTGATCGCTGCCCTTTCATCTTCATTCAATTTCTCTAAGGCAATGCCATTCAGTTCAACCGTTCCGCTACTGGCCCTGTCCAATCCGGCACATAAACCAAGTAAGGTTGTTTTTCCGCTTCCTGAAGGACCTGTTATGGCTACCGTTGAGCCAGCTGTTATCGAAAAATTAATGTTATCCAAAACGGTGAGTTCCCGTCCGGCACTTTGATAAATTTTGCTTACATTTCGGATGTTCAATATGCTTTCCAATAGCTGAATTTTTAGGGTTTGCGTATAGATTGTGGCCAAACATAACGAGGCAATGCCTGTTAAGATAATGGTTTAAACAATAATTAGATATAGATTACTTAGATATGTTACGAAAACGATTAATGGGGCTATTTGTTTTGAGCCTTGTACTACTAAGCTGCGGAAACCGCGAAAATAAAAGCAATACCGATAAAACTTTAGATTCGACTGACCAAAAAACGGCTACCGTGCCTTCTGAGCAGAAGAATATCCTCTTTTTTGGGACCAGTTTAACCGCAGGTTATGGGCTAGATCCAACTGAAGCTTACCCGGCATTGATCCAAAATCGGATCGATTCTTTACAAATGCCTTACAAAGTAATTAATGGTGGTTTAAGTGGCGAAACATCTGCCGGTGGAAAAGGACGGATTGATTGGTTACTTAAACAACGTGTGGATGTTTTTGTACTCGAACTTGGCGCTAATGATGGACTGCGTGGGTTGCCTGTATCGCAAACGATTAAAAACCTTCAGGCGATTATTGATCGGGTAAAAGCTAAATACCCTGATGCTAAAATGGTATTGGCGGGGATGCAGGTGCCGCCAAATATGGGGGCCAAATATGCTGCCGACTTTAAAAACATGTTTCCTGATCTGGCAAAGAAAAACCAAATGGCCCTGATCCCCTTTTTATTGGATAAGGTAGGTGGTGTTCCGACATTAAACCAGGCCGATGGTATACATCCAACTGCCGAAGGAGATAAGATTCTTACCGAAAACGTATGGGTAGTATTGAAGGATTTGTTGTAGTTTATACAGTTTTAACCACAGTTAATCTGAACAATTAATTCCATTCTCTATCTTACATTTCCAATCTTTTAACCACAGAGGTCGCAAAGAAAAGGCACAGAGGAAATTAAGATCCTGAGATAAACTACCGTTGGTAAACGCTGATAGAAAAATCGTCATCTCGACCGAAGCAACGCGGAGCGGAGCGATCTTTGAACCATGTTCCCGAAAGGTTAAGATTTCTCCTCCGAAGGAGTTTCTTTGGAATGCTGCAGTCGAAAGCTTTTGCTTTAATCTTTAATAATTATATCCGACTTGATGCGAGACTGAAATGTCAAGCCTTAACTACCTGCGGTGAGCTCGCTTAAGGCTCGGTTTACTTCGTAGCTTTCCGCTGCGCTACAGGTCAGGGTGACGATTTTATAAGACGACAAATAAACAACTACATTTTTTTCACTCTTGCCTGAAACTTTTTAGCGTTCCATCATTGTTAAACTGAATATCGTAGCGCACGCGGCTGCCGTTAATGGTTGATGGGAACCAACGCATGCCATCATCCCAAATTGAAATATAGGCTGAGGTGGTGGGTTTTGCACCTTCAACCTGAGCGGCTCTATCGTTATAAATCTGCATTACTTTTTGTGCATCTGCAAAATTTATTCTACTTAAAGGAAAGGTCCTGCGCTCGATATTTCTGGCCTGTATAGGTTTTGGTTCAGACCAATAACCATCTTTGTATTGGTATGCATCTACATATTTAGGGTTTTCGGGATGCTGTAAGGCGAGTTTAATGGAACCATCTTCATAAAAGTGTACAGATTCATATATCAGAATTTCTCTATCACGGTATTGTGGCAGCTGCCTTAGTTTCTCTTCTGCCTTTGCTAATTGTGAAGCACTTAACATTCCTTTCCTGGCTTTAGCTGTTGGTTTTTCTGTATTGCTGTTTTTTGACCCTGGCTGAGGCAGGTTCATATCCTTTAAAAATTCATTTACCCTTTTTTGAATTTCCTTGCTACCTGCTGGCGTTTGCTTTTGTTTCAACAATTCCAGATCATGAAAAAGTTCTTTTGCCTTGTCCTGAAGTTCTGGTGTTTTAACCGTATCGCCGTTTATCACTATAAATTTCTCCTGATGATGTGTAGAAGTTCTCGTCGTTGTTTTGGTGGTCCCGGTATGTTCTCCATCTGATCCAATATCGTTTTCTTTGTTATATTTTCTAACCAAAGAATCGTTTGGATGAAAGGTTTCATCTACACTTTTTGTGACCTGTTTGCAGCTCAAACACAAGAGGCAAGACATTATGATCAGGCTGGAAATGTTGTTTAAGTTTTTCATCAGAATTCTCCTTTAACTTCGTTCAGGTCTTTTTCAAGGGCAATTTTCTGTGGATTTTCTTTGAGGTAAAAAATGGATACATGTTCCTGTTTGGTTATGTCCAGATCGAGCAGGTCAACAATCTTTTTTAGGTTTGCCTTATGTTTTTGGTTGTATTGATCGGTAAATTCCAGCTCAAAATTAATCATTGGCTGTTCATTAATAAAGGTTCCGGTCTGGCTGACCTTAATCAACCTGGCAGTTGTCCGGATACCTTTAAATTTGATCAGGAACAATTCATTTGGCTTACCCAAAAGTTTGCTGTTGATAATGGCGCCTAAAATCCGGTAAAAAAGAAGTGCTGCGGGGCAAACCAATAACGGATGGCCTATGCTCATAAAACGCCAGCCCATGCCTTCGCTTTCTGAGTAATAAGAATAAACAAAATAGCCGGCAATGATACAGGTAAAAGCGAGCCAACCCAAGTTAACCAACGCTACTATGGTTTTGTTTATGCTCACTTCTGTACTGGTGAAAATGAGATAAGGGACTTTGTTTGCCTCCTTATCCAACAGTATGCCCACGGTTTTACCAACCTCATAGCGGCGTTCGTAAGGTTTTGAATCATTTATTGTGGTTTTTTGCCTGATTTCACTACCTGACAGGTTTTTAAACTGAAGTGTGAGTTCATAGGTATCATAAGCCGCGTTAGGTTTTGATACTTTTGCAGCCTCTATAATTTTGGCCTCACGCGGCTCACCGGTATTTTTGAGTTTTTCTATGTTGCGCTTTATCGAAAAAGTACGGATTACCCATTTGCGGTAATAGCCTATTAAGAGAATAATCCACAATAATATAGAAACCGCTACCAGACTTAACGATAGCCATGGGTTTCTTTCCATCAGGTTTGGCATGTTGTGGCTCTTAATGTTGTAATATAACAACATCGGGAAAGGAATGGCAAAAAACAACATGTAAAGTATCCAGAATATCGAAAGTCCTTTTCTCATGGTTATCTGGTTGAGGTTTTGATTGATTGAATTATTGAGCAACTGGATAAATAACTACTAAAAAGGCATCTTTTCTACTGCAATGTTATTGTCCTTAGCGTACTTGTCGGCAAGTTTCCACAACTTATTGTATTTCTCAATAAATGCGTCATAGGGCTTGGTATCGAGTTCAGTTAAGGCCTCGTTAATGTTTTCCTCGGGCTCATGTTTATCTATCATTTTGGCTATTTTGAGATGTTTCTCCTTGTAACTCGTTAAAACATAGTTATGCAGTATTATTGAAGCATCCAGCATAGGTTTTGTTTCTGGAGTTGGCCGCAGTTTTTTTACTTTCTCTAAATTCTTTTCGGCCCTGGCAATCGAATTTTTCAGGTATTCTTCGCAACCGGTAACTTTGCCAGGACCAGATACGTTTTTAATGTATTCTTGATAGCCTTCAAAATAATAAGTGCCAAAACGCGATATATCATTGGCATTTAAGGCTGCCTGGTCAAAATATTCTTCGGGGGTATTTACGGTAAGGTTGCATGCGGTGATGGTCGAGACCATCACCATTAGCATGACATTTTTGATGTTGAGGCGCATAAACTTCTTTTTAGTATTTACCAACAAATGAAGATTTGTCTTCGAACCATTTACCAATAAGCGGAACAGGCTTTAATGCACCATTGGCCGCATTGATAATACCCATAATCCAAAGAATGATAAATGCATAACCAACAAATCCCAAGAAAGATAAACTAGGTACTATACTGGCAACGATGGTAAATGCTATGTTGAAAATGATACTTACAATAGCCAGACCTAGCGACTGTCTTAAGTGATATTTAAGCAAGGTGTCAGCTTTATCTTTTCCCATAAAATAAGCTACTAACCAACCGATAAGGGTGATGTAAGAAATGATTGAAAGGGTTTTGTTGTCCATGATTTCTGTTTTTTAGATTAAAAAATTATTTAGGTCAAATTTGGGGTTAATCATCATTCTTTAAAAGAACTTGCCGCCTACAGAACATCTACTGTATTTTTTAAAAGCGTCTACAATACATCTACAGATATTTTTAAGTTATTGTTAGTTAGTGTTTTACGTTTTTTGGTTGTTTTCAGCTTTTGTCTACAACTTTACCCAAGCTCCAATCTTTATGCTAATTTTACGATATGAAGCATCTGGTTTTTAAAAACATATTACTCTTGATTTGGATCGTTATAGGTTGTTATACGGCCCAGGCGCAAAGCTTATTGGATAGTACAGCGCTCGATAATTTAAGTGACAAGGATAAACCAGCCCTGCTTACACAGTTGGCAGAAAGATATAGGACTAATGCAAACTATGGAGCCGCAACTGTAAAGGCACAACAAAGTGTAAGTTTGGCAATAAAACTCAAAAACTTTACCGAAGCCACAAAAGCATATGCCATGCTGGTTAATGTTTATGCAAATACGAAGCAGTTTGCTTTGTTGAAAAAAACGAATGATACCACTTTATCTGTTGGGCAACAGGCAAAACAGCCTATTGCCCTGGCTTATGCTTATTACGCGCAAGCTTTATTTTACAATGCTATCGACAATAACGAATTGGTAACTAAGTATTGCCAGATGGGGCTTAAAATGTTGGAGAAAAAATACGATCCTTATCTTACTGCTAAAATATATTACCAGTTATATGCACTGAATACGAGGTGGGACAATGTGAAAAATGTAAATAGATATGCTCAAAAGGCCACTGAAAGTGCACTTAAAACTACCGACTATAACCTATTGAGTAACTGTTATATTGCACTGTCTGTAGCTGCTGATTACAATTTTGCAGCAACTAAAAGAGAATTACAGCGGGATAGCATTATTTACTACTTAAATAAAGTACAAGATCTTTATAAACAGTACCCTCAATACGTTGCCAGAAAAACATACGCTATGGCTTGTATTAATAGTGCAGATTATTA
Organism: Pedobacter ginsenosidimutans; assembly: GCF_001442625.1. Lineage (GTDB taxonomy): Bacteria > Bacteroidota > Bacteroidia > Sphingobacteriales > Sphingobacteriaceae > Pedobacter > Pedobacter ginsenosidimutans. The sequence continues at coordinate 26,343 of NZ_LMZQ01000022.1, forward strand.
TTTGAAATACTTTCCTGATACGGATCAGGCTGCGAAAACAAATGCCATTCGGTATGCAAGCATGGCCAATGAAGTAATGAGAGGAGTGCTAAATGGAGAAGAGGTTAGGGCGAGCAGTTTGGGTATTTTGAGCGAATATGCCAAAAGAGATAAAAATACGGCCATGACTGAAGGGTATTTACAGGAGGCTTACAGTATGATGAAAGACCAGCAAGCACCATATTATTACACGCTGATCAATATTGTAACAGCATTATCCAGCTTTTATGAGCAAAATGGCAATTACGGAAAGGCACTTGAGTTTCAGAAAAAGGCAACAGCATACAATAGCAAACTTTTTGATCAGAAGCAGGCCTTAAATGCTCAAAAACTAGAAGTACAGTACGAAACTGAAAAAAAAAACAATGAGGTGAAGCTGTTAAAACAGAGCGAAAAATATGCCCAGCAGCAAAAGTACCTGTACATTGGTATTGCGATTGCTTCGCTGTTGGGGCTAATATTCATGTTCAGGTCTTACCATTTCAGGTTAAGATATTCGTTACAGCGCGAAAAACAGCTGCATTTGGAAAAACAGGATGCTGAATTGCAGATGAAATTCGAAAAAGAAGAGCAGGCAAGGTTGAAAGCTGAACAGCAATTATTGGAAAGTCAACAACAGCAGTTACAGAAAGAAGTAATGGCCAGTCAATTGCAGCTGGAACATAAAAAAGAGATGCTTTTTCAGATCAAAGAAAAATTTAATGACAACCATCAACTGAATATTAATAAAATCTGGAATGAAGAACTGCTTTTGGATAACGATTTTGAGGAAGCAAAATTTCAGATCCAACAGGTGCACCCGGAATTTTTCTCTCTGTTAAATCAAAGAGCGCAACAAAAACTCACTGCACTCGATCTGAAACTCTGCGCTTATCTGCATTTGAAGATGGATACCAAGAAAATTGCTCAACTGATGCATATCGAAGCCAAAAGTGTGCGCATGAGCCGCTACCGCGTTAAACAAAAACTGGGGCTTGACAAAGAAGAGGATTTGAATTTATTTTTGCAGAAAATGGCCTAAAGCTTATGGTTTTCTAAGTGTTTATTAGGGCGAAAAACAGGTTAGTGCAAATGGTTAAGCAAATTGAACTGTTGTTGTACTTTGGCCAATACCTGTTCTTTTTTACTGATTATTTTGCGCATCTCCAGCTTGTTCCTTAATAATTGCCCTTGTTGGTGTATTGCGGCATCCCGTATTTTTTCAGTATTTGTTTTATCTTGGCTGATCTGTTGCTGGGCAATAACTAAGCGGTCAAAAATTTCGGATTCTTTAACAGCCTTATAATAGTTGCTTGTTGCCGATTTTAGTTCGTTGCCATATTTAACATCTCCTGTTTCCAGTGCATTTATTTCACTGATGATTTTATCGAATGCCTGTTCCGCTTCGGTTATTGCCTTCTGGGCGCATTTAAAATCGCCATCAATCAGGCACTTCAGTTTCTGTTCATTAGGGCCGTTTTTGCCCAGCAGGATATTGAAAACAACCCGTTCCTTTTGCTCCAGGACTGTTTTTAAATGAACTGCTTTTTTAGACTGGCAAGAGGAAACAATCAAAATCAACATGACTAAAAGGATATTTCTTGGTATCATAACAGTTTATACTGGATTTCTAAATTATTTTCTGGTCAGATCTGTAATCAACAGCGGATTGTCCTTTTTCAGTTTTTCGATCAGTTCTTGTACAGCACCTATTGTAGGGCTTTTTTTCAAATCTTCTACTTCTGCATCGGTAATGCCCACCAATTGTAAAAAGCTTACTTCGCCATGAGGGGTGTCTATTTTTCCCAGTTCGGGATCTAAGGCAAAAACAAAGCCTGTTATTTCTGTTTCTGTATTTAATCTTATTGGCCCATTTGCGGGGATAAAATGATTTTCTTCAAACCATTTACCGCTCGAAAATACGTAGCGAGCCAGGTTGTTCATTACGTTTATGGCCCAAATGGGATCATTTTCATCATCTTTAAAAGGCGCCAATCTAAATGTAAACTCAAAGCCCCATTTGCTAAATTCGCCGCCAGCTTTCTCTTCGTTAAAATACAGTTCGCTCATGCCATAACTGATCATGTGCCGATGAAAAGTTTGGTGCCTGCTGTCATAAATGCTGGCACCATCTATCGGGTCTGTTCCACCGGCTGCATAATGGATTCCGCATAATGGCGGGTAATGACGTGCTTCCGTATTACCATATATCTTCTCCAATTGATCATCTATTGCCTGCCATCCAGGTGTATCGTCTGCAGTAAACTGTTGTTTGTAAATTTCGGGGTTCATCATAATTTTTTACATTTTAGGTGATGTATTTGCTTTTCAAAGATTTTGCCAATTATTCCTGTAACAATTGTTAGGAGATTATCATAACACGTTTTTCTGCTGTTGGCCGCTGCTTATTGAGAAAATATCGTAGTGCCATCAATAGCCAGCGTTTTCACATAGAAGCTCATCTGTGGAGAGGTGCTGCCGCTGGTAACATAAAAACTTTCAGACGAAGCCGCAAGCTCTCCATCTGTAAATGTCATCTTGCGTGGGTTTTTTATGTCGTTAATCGTAACCATGGTAATCACGCCCGATGTATTTTTAAGTAGCCCTGCCATCCATTTAAGTAAAAATTCGTCAGGGATCTGACCGAGTTCTATACTAATGCTACAATTGCCATTATTAATTAATTTACTTTCATCCTGGTTATAAAAAGGATTGTTTAATGAATAATTAGCACCATAAAGCTTATAGCTATGGCTGGTATTGGTGGTCTTATCCGTTAATTTTAATTCAATTTCTGCCTTCGCCTCATTTTGTGCAAATGCATTAAAACTGCATAATAGTAATAATATGATTAGGATTTTGTTATACCATTTGGTTTTCATAAGGGTTGTTATTAGGTTAATGTTAAGAAGCGAAATTGAATTTTCCTTCGAATATTTTTCCGATGAGTGGAACAGGTTTTTCCAGCTCGTTGCTGGCCGCTATAATACCAAGCAATAACAATACAAACGGAATTAATAAAATGAGATAAAAAATAGCGCCTAAAGATGGAATAATCGCTAAAATAACACTGCTCAAAATGCTTAAAAGAATAGACGTGATGATCAGTCCGAGCGATTGCCCGAGGTGATAATTAACCAGTTTGCTTTTTTCTGCTGATTTTTTAAACTCCAGGTAAGAAATGATCCAACCGATTAATGTAATGTAGGCTACAATAGCCATTGTTTTCTGTTTCATGTAATTAAATTTTTTGGTGAATTGAATAACTCAAAGTTATGGGCGTTTAAACCGTCAGCCAAGAAAAGGCAGGCTACACAGCAACTACCTGTTTTTAAAATAGCGTCTACAAGGAGACTACAAAAGCCGTTTAAACCGCTATATCCCATTTATTTGTTGTAATTCTGCTTTTGCAAAAGTGTTTCTTTCCTATTTTTGAATATGCAGCTACCACTGAAAACTTTATTAAGCCTCTTTATTTGTCTTTTCCTTTTTTTTAAAAGTGCAGAGGCCCAAAAAATCTATCTCGATTCCTTAAACCATTTGCTTGTACAAAAAGGTACAACCAAAGAGCTGCGTGTAAATATATTGTGCAAGCTGGCTAAGGCCAATTTTGAAAAGAATCTTCCACTATCTTTCCAATTGGCCGATCAGGCCCTTCGGGTTAGTGCGGAACTAAAGGATGGGAAAAGTAAAGCGATGGCCTATGCCACCCTGGTACATTTATATGTTTGGAAAAAAGACATGAAAAATGCTTATCAAAGCCTTGATAGCGCCATGTACTATGCAAAGAAAACGAAAGATAGGGTTACCTTAGGTTTTGTCTGGTTTAGAAATGGGTGGTTAGACCTTATTAATGATGAGAATGATAAATCCATCACCAAAATGTTTAAAGCACTCGATTTTTTTAAGGGAGAAAATGCTTACGAATATGAGAGTACCATATATCATTACCTGGCCAGCTTTTATGGATATGGGAACAACCCATCTAAACAACAAAAATATGCCGATCTATGTTATCTAACGGCAGTAAAAAGCCAGCAAGTGGATCTGTTGAATAACGCTTATTTTACTCTAGGACAAACCTTTTTTGATCGCTTTAAGCTAGATACCACAAAACGTAATCTGCTGGATTCGACTTTAAAGGTTTACAAAAAATCGCTTTGGCTCTCTAAAAAACAAGAAGGACGTTTGCTTGTATACAGCAATACTGCCGCAGTAGCGCTAAATACTGCCAATACCTATTTTCAGTACTTTCCGGCAAGCTATCGCGATAGCGCCGAAAAATATGTGGATGAGGCGATTGAAATTGCCACAAAAACGAATTTACAGGAGATTTTATTAAATTGTTATGGGTTAAAAAGTGAATATTACCTACGGGATGGCAATTATGACCAGGCTGAAAAAATATTATTAACTGGTTTGGGCAAAACAGAAGATGGAGTGGTTAAAATGCCACTCACAAAGTCCAGAATATTTCAGGGACTCTCCAATATTGCTGAGAAAAAAGGAGATAATGCAGCAGCATTAAATTATCTCAAAGAATATGTGTCGAATTATAAAAAAGCTTTCGACGAAGAGAAAATAAATAACACAGTTAGGATTGAGGCACAATATCAGTCTGAAAAAAAAGAACAGGAAATTGCATATCTCCATCAACAAAGTGCTTACACGAAAAAATTAAATGTTTTCTACATCATTTTGGGGCTTACCGGGATAGTAGCCTTACTTTTCCTGTTAATCTCCTACAACTATAAACTCAAAGCCTCGGTCAGGAAACAGGAATTGATTGATCAGCAAAAGGATGCTGCAGAACTAAAAGCACAATTAAAAGAAGCCGAAGCTTTGCAGTTAAAGGCCGAGCAAGCATTACTTAAAGAACGGCAGGAACGGTTGGAAAAAGAGGTATTAGCCGGTAATTTGCAGATTGAAGAAAAAAATGAGCTGCTGGAACTCATATCGGGCAAGGTAAATAGTGAGAGCCATCTTTCACTTGATGAACAGATTAAACGGATTGTGAATCAACAGAAAAGGATGGATAAAGAGTTTGAAGAATATAAAATAGATTTTTTTGACGCCAATCCTGCTTTTTTTGAACGCCTGCAAGAGAAAGCAAACCATACATTAACCCGGCTCGATTTAAAATACTGTTCATATATGTTGATGGGTTTGACCAATAAAGAGGTTTCCATCCGTTTGGGCATCGAACCCAAGAGCGTGCGCATGAGCCGCTACCGGATTAAACAAAAACTGGGCTTGGGAAAAGACGAAGATCTTAACCTGTTTCTTCAGCATTTAGGTCATTAATAGTGCTTTTGGTAATATAGTTGTTTCGCGCTGTGGAGAATCGGAAATATATGGTATGTAAAGAACTTTGACTGTATTAAACGCTTTCCATACGATAATCCTTCCAAGCAACATGCCCAATATCATTATTAAGCCCTCTGTGCAGGTAAATACAATTAACCACAGATGAAGGTCCGATCTTCAGGAGATAAAAAGAATGCACACAGATATAAAAATCCGTGTGCATCTGTGTTTAAAAACCCCGATCTTAAAATTAGTTCTTTACCAATGTGGGTTTAGGCTGGTAATAAAATTCTTCTTCTTCAAAAGTATCTTCATCTCTCTTTTCTGTATGATTAGCAGGTATAATTTCATCTACTCTCACCATAGGGCCGTTTTTAGCCAACTCACTACCAGCAACTTTCGACTTAAAAATAGGCCATAACAATTGTGCATACCATTGATCGCCTTCGTAATGCGAAATGCCATAAGCCTTAGGGTACTTGCGGGTAATTAAAGCTGTCCCAAAAATAATGTCCCATAAGAAAAACATATTGCCAAAGTTGCCCTTGTAATAACCTACGCCATCATCTGTTGTGGCCGCATGGTGCGCATGGTGGGTAGCTGGTGTAGAAATTGTTCTTTCGAGTACCCAGGCCAGTGGATGTAGTATTTTGTATTTGTAAAAAGGTTTATCCCACGGAATGCTCGAGTGAGCCAGGGTGGTAATGGTACCTTTAATTCCTCTTACCACAATGGCAGGTATGCCAAGTCCTAAATATACCAGGGCTGTGGTTAAGTAGGTTTGTGAAAAAAACAGGGTATAAATGGCATTCTGTCTGCTGGCCATGGCCATCCCCATATATGATGCAGAATGGTGGGTACGGTGAAAACGCCATAACCACGGAATTTCATGGTGCAGCCTGTGGTACCAATACTGGGTAAGATCATCGGCAATGGCAATAATGATGCAGCCCCAAAAGAAAGGAACCCACTCAAAGGTATTCTTCAGGCCAGGCAGTACGGCTGGTAAAAATTTTAGACCATAGTAGGCCACAACCGGCCTGATTACCAATCTTGGCAGGGTAAAGCAGGCAATGTCAACAAAACGTTCGTTTTTTGGCCACTTACCTTTATATAGTCCAAAAGAGAATTCGAGTACGCCAATAAAGAATACTAAAAAGGGAAAACCGAAACCGTTCAGGTTTTCTATGATGTTTTTGATAAAATTAATCACTGGTTCCATTGCTTGATGAATTTTTAGGGTTTACAGATTTAGTTTTTTCAGGTTTGTGCTGTTGTTTTAACCAGGGCCTATCGCCGGTAATGTAAAACGTAACGAACATTAACACAATGGGCAATACATAGATGAAGAGGCTTAATACCGCATTTCTAATGATTTTTTGTCGGGTTTTTTCTTCGATTTTCATGATTCATAGGATTTTAGTTTTTGTTAATGGTTTGTGGTGCTGGCTTATCGCCAAGTAAACGCTGGGTAAGGTAGAGGCCACCAAAAATGATGATAAAGGGGATCAGGGTTACAATAATGCCCACCAATATCTTTTTCCCTAAGATGCTAAAGTCTGATACTGTCATTTTTTTTCTTTTTTAAATTAATAATTAATTATATCCGGGATTTTGTGTGAGTAGCGTGTTGAGTTCTCTTTCGGTTTGAGGGATAGGAAACAGGATGTTTTTTGAGGAAACAGCCGATTTTTCGGGAATTTTTTTAAGGGCATCTACATAAATATTACCGCCCTGTCTTACCAGATCGAACCAGCGATGGCCTTCCTGGATAAATTCTTTTCTACGCTCTAAGAAAACAGAGTCTCTAAATGCATCTGCAGATAAACCAGGCGTTAAATCTGCAATTTTTGCCCTTGCCCTTACTTTGTTAATGGCATTGTAAGCCTCGGCGTTTGGCCCGCTGATGTTGTTTACCACTTCTGCGTAAAGCAGCAATATATCTGCATACCTGATTACAGGATAGTTTACCCCGCTCTGTGCCTGGGTATTTAAGGGGCTTAAGGTATAATCAACAAATTTGTTGAAATACGGCGTATAGGCATTTTTAAAGACTACATATTTGCCTGTTGCCGCATTGTAAACAGAATCGTAAAAAGTGGTTTCGCGCCTGGTATCTGCAGGAGAAAAAAGTTCGTAAACACTTTTGTTGGCAGGTACATCAATGGGGAAAGTTCCGGTATTAAATGAGGTAAAACTCTGACTGAGATTTTGTACAACATTTTTTGCCCCCAGGTTACTTTCAAACTGTACAGAGAAAATGTGCTCGATGCCGTTCTTGGTTGCTTTTTGAAAAACATCTTTATAATTCGGAAACAGCGCATAACCGTAACCACCGTTTATTATGGTATTGAGTTCGGTAAGGGCTTTGGGCCATAATTTCTGCGTAACATATACCTTTGCCAGCAGTGAGTGGGCTGCGCCCGATGTTGCTCTGCCTAAATCGGCTGTGCCATAGTTTTTTGGTAAACTGGTGGCATCTGTTAAATCGGCAATAATCTGCTGGTAAACTGCTGCAATAGCACTTCTCTTAACCAATAAATCTTCAATGTTTACACTTTTAGGTTCGTGCAGTACCAATGGTACATCGCCGTATAACCTCACCAGGTTAAAGTAAAGCAAGCCCCTTATAAATTTGGCTTCGCGCACCAGTCTGTTTTTTAAAACGGTATCTGCTGAAACATTGGGTACATTATCAATCGCAATATTGGCCTTATTGATGCCGAAGTACAATTGTTGCCATACTTTTTGTATCCGGCTGTTAGAAGGGATATAGGTTGATACACCCAAAGCCCGCACATCCGGGTTGGTATTACTCGGACTAAAAATCTGGTTATCACTTGCATTTTCTACCAATAGGTTTAACTGGCGGCCATATAAAGGGAAATCGCCGTTCGGATCGCTGTTTAAAGAACTATAAACAGCATTAACTGAAGAAATGGCATCAGATTGTGTTTTAAAAAACTGCGAACTTACAATAACCGAACTCGGGTTTTCTTCAAGTTTTTTGCAGGCTGTAGCCGTAAATATTATGATTGTTAATAACCAGATTATAGGATGGGTGATTGTTTTTTTCATCTGTATATTAATTTTATAAAGTGATAGATAGGCCAGCTAAAAAGGTTCTGGTGGCCGGGTATGTTCCAAAATCGATTCCCTGTTTGGTATTGTCATTGTCGTAAAAATTTACCTCAGGATCTAAACCCGTGTATTTTGTAACGGTGAACAGATTTTGAGCAGACACATAAAACCTTAAATTTTTAAGCTTGATTTTATTTGCCCATTCTGTTTTAAAGGTGTAGCCCAATGAAACGTTTTTAAGCTTTAGGTATGAGGCATCTTCAATTAAGCGGTCGGTTACCTGTGGTACAGGCGAGTTGGTGGCGCGTGCAACAGTCGCATCCTGATGTTGTGGTGTCCAACGGTCTAACAAGGTTGCCGATGCGTTTTGGGTAAGGGTAGGGCGCTCTAAACTTTGCTGAAGCAAGTTAAATACCCTGTTACCATAAGAACCCTGAAAAAATATCGACAGGTCTATTCCCTTGTAATTAAAAGTATTGTTTAAACTGCCTGTAAACTTTGGCTGTGCACTGCCCAGGCTATGTTTGTCGGTAGTGGTAACAATACCATCCCCGTTGCTATCTACATATTTTGTATCGCCAGCCTGCTGCGGTACACCTCCCAACAGTGGTGTGCCATTAGTAAGATCGGCTGTTTTTAAAAGTCCGTTCGTATCATAACCCCAAAAAGTACCAACCGGCAAGCCAACCTGTACAATTACGGGCGACACCTGTCCTGTTGGCGCAACGGGGAAAAAGCTTTTTACATTTTCTCCCAGACTTAGCACCTTGTTGCGATTGGCACTAAAAATCAATGTGCTTTTCCAGTTAAAAGCGGGTGTTTTTATATTTTCGCTATTCACAGAAAACTCAATACCACGGTTAGATACACTTCCGATATTTTTTAGCGCGCTTGCATAGCCGGTGTATAATGGCAATGGCACATTAAGCAATAAATCGGTTGTTTTTTTGTAATAAGCATCAAAGGCAATGGTTATCCTGTTGTTTACAAAGCCCAGGTCTAAACCTGCATTATACTGTGTAGTGGTTTCCCATTTTAGATCGGGATTGGCAATTTGTACAGGCGATATGCCGGTAACCAGTTTCCCACCAAGGTAATAGTTGGTTGGCGACAATGACGAGAGCGAACTGTATGGCGGTATTTCCGAATTACCTGTTTGGCCTGCACTTAAGCGAATTTTCAGGCTGTTCACTATATTTTGGAGCGGTTTAAAAAATTCTTCATCGTTAACATTCCACGAAACACCTACAGAAGAAAAGAATCCCCATTTATTTTCTTTACCAAGTTTGGAAGAACCATCGGCCCTTTCTGATAAGGTAATATTGTAGCGATGCAGGTAAGAATAGTTAATACGTGCAAGAACCGAGTTAAGGCTCGAACTGCGGGCAGCTGAGTTGGGCAGGTTGGCAATACCAGCATAAGATAAATTATCAAACGTGGTTAAATCGTTGGGAAACTGTTGTGCAGATGTGGTAAAAGATTTGCCATTTTCGTATTGTGTACTGTAACCCACAAGTGCATTGAGGAAGTGTTTATCCCCGAAAGTATGGTTATATGTAAGGGTATTTTCGTTCAGCCAGCTTAGTGCATTGCCCGAACCCAGGGAAGCATAACCTTTGGTAGCATAGCCTGTAGATCCTCCTGCGGGCGAGGCCGTAAAAGAAGGGGCATAATATTGCTGATTGGTGTTCAGGATATCTACCCCTGCGGTAACTTTAAGTATTAGATCTTTTAAAATTTTATACTCGGCTGCAGTATTACCCAATATCCGGTTTAGGGTATTTTGGTTTATAGTGGCCGCTATATCCTGTAGGGGATTGGTTGGCGTTGCATTTAAGGGATTACTGATATTATAGCTACCGTCGGCATTTTTAATTGTTGCAATAGGGCTGGTAAGGATTAAACTTGCATAGGCATTACTAAAGTTGATGCTGTTGTATGCACTGCCCGGTAATTTGTGCTCTATAGATCTGCTCCCGAAAAAATTGGCTGTAACCTTAAATTTTTCTGAAATGTCTTTCTCGTAATTAATCCTTGCTGAATATCTTTTATATCCTGAATTTGATATTACACCATCCTGATTAAAGTAATTGCCCGAAATTAGGTACCTCGATTTTTCATCCCCCCCTGAAACAGAAAGCTCTTGATTAAAGATTGGTGAGTTACTTAAAGCCGAACCTTGCCAATCTGATCCTGAGCCAAATGCTGCTATCTGTGCATCGTTATAAGTTTTCGGCACACCATCACTTGTATTTACATCGTTTATTAACGTAGCCCATTGTGCTCCATTTAGTAAATTGAGCTTTCTTGCTACTGTTTGCGTGCCGTAATAGGCATTATAATTTACGTTGTTTACACCTTTCTTTCCTTTTTTTGTGGTGATGATAATTACCCCATTGGCTCCTCTCGATCCGTAAATGGCTGTTGCCGATGCATCCTTTAGCACTTCTACCGATTCGATGTCACTTGGATTAATGGTAGAGAGTGCGTTTGAACTGGTGCCAATGGAACCAACGTTAGCATTGTCGTTATTGTTGTATACAATAAAACCATCTATAACGTAGAGCGGTGCATTACCAAATGAGATGGAATTACCGCCCCTGATCCTCACCGTTGCTGTACCGCCCGGTTGCCCGGAGTTTTGTGTTACGCCGATACCAGAAACACCGCCTTGTAGCATGTTATCGAAACTTGCAGCAGGCTGTGCCAGCAGGTTTTTGGAAACTGAGCCTACCGATCCGGTAACATCGCTTTTTTTCTGGCTGCCATACCCCATTACAACAACATCGTTCAGGCTGCTCGCTTTTTCTGCTAATAGAATGGTAATCGGACTTCCATCAACCACAATCTCTTTGGTTTGATAACCGATAAAACTTATTATAAGGGTATAGGGGAATTTTTGTCCGGTGCGGAATGAAAAGCTTCCATCGGGTGCGCTGGTTACGGCATGTGTAGTTCCTTTTATAGCTAAAACTACATTCCCGATAGGCTGTTTAGTTATCGAATCTTTTACTGATCCTATTAAGGTTGAGTTAATGATTGGGGTACTTTCATGCTGTGCGCTTGCATTTTTGGTAAACATGGCAATTGCAAGAAATACCATCAGCCTGGCGGCTATTTTTTTTCTATGGATAGATTTTTCCATATATTTATACAGTTTTATTTAATGATTTGAATTGTTAGTAAAACTTGATAACCAGAAGTGATTGGCGTTACACTGGTTATCGAATAATATCCGGCAGGGCTTCCCTGTCGGTTTTGTTTTTTATAATAGACACTATTTCATTTTGTAAGCTGTTTAGAAAAGGCTACACTTCTGCAGTTAGCCTTAGGCCAGTAATTATTTATAAAAATTGGGGGTGAGGAGCGCTGCTGTATTAGCAACAACAGGAAAGGCACATTCGCATGGAAACAAATTGTAAATGGTGCATTGTACTTTTTAATTTATCGTTAATATAATTAACATCATTTTGACAAATATATATAAAATTATTATAAAGACTACAAAAACTATAGAATTTATAGTTTTTATAAAAAAAGCCATTCATACCTTAAATAAAATTTAAGGCTTCACCAAATAAAGATCAGTAAGGAGCTTATTCTAAGTTTTTTAATCGTGGTGTTGAGGAGGATATTCTAACTTCTTTATGCTCTTTAGGAGAGGAGAGCCTGTAAAACAGCAGCCAATAAGTGATGGCCATAATCAACATACCTAAGAGCGCACTGATTATATCATTCCTTTTCATACTTGTTTCGCTACAAAAAAAATGCCGATGCGCCGATATCAACCTTAATAATTGTTTTCTTCTTCTTTTTTATTGATTTTTTAATTTTTTAAGAACAATATTACAAGTCTGATTTTCGGAAATAAGGGCTTTGGCTACAGTGTAAGCAAAAAACGCCACTAATAACAATGAGATTATACTTGGAGGCACTTAAAATTTATTTTTTTGGTAATGTGTTGGGGTTATTGTCATTTTGACTTATATTTTCTGTCCTAAATAATGGTGCCTGATAATCTTTAGGCAAGTAATTTGGCTAACCTAAGCTAAATGTAGCCAGATGATGTCCAATTGTGGATTATTGATTTTAAACTGTAAAACATATCTTAAAAAAAGAGTATGGAGGGCTTACAGTTTTGTCTTTGGAATATATAAATCTGGGAAGGCTTGGCCACCAAAGATTAATATTAAAATCTAACTAAAATTAATTAACAAATGAAACTTATCAGGAAATTACCTTCTAGGCGTTTATTCCGTATATCTGAATAACCTGATAAAATGAGACTGATTGTTGAAAATAAGCATGTCACAATGCAAAACGCTGGCTTAACAGCCTTTTGCATTTAAAGGCAGATCATATTTAACCAATTATCTATTATCTATGAAAACAAAAATGAATCTATTCACACTTTGCGCGGTAACTGTCATTTGCGGATGCAGTAAGCCAACCGTCACTGAAGATCCCGCAGATTTGAGTGCTGGTCTGGTGCCCGGAAAACAAATGGTAGCCGCTGCGCTAGGGCGGGTAAGCACGGTTGTACACCCAGGGATGCTTCATTCTGCGGCTGATTTTGCCCGAATGACTAACAAGGTAAATGCAGGGGCGCAACCCTGGCTGGATGGCTGGAATAAACTTGTAGCCAATGGTCGTTCTGCAGCCACCTATGTTCCGCGGCCGGTTGATACAATTGTGCGTGGAAGAGCAGCAAGCGGAAGGGCTGAAAATTATATCCTGGCCTGTCAGGATGCTGCAGCTGCCTATCAGAATGCACTACGTTGGAAAATTAAGGGCGATGCTGCCTGTGGTGCAAATGCCATAGCGATTATGAATGCCTGGGCTGTTAAATGCAGGTATATTGATGGGGACAGCAATAAACAGCTGGCGGCTGGACTGCAAGGTTATCAATGGGCAAATGCTGCGGAAATTATGCGTGGTTTCAGCGGTTGGTCTGCAGCAGATTTTACTGCTTTTAAAAATTTTATGCTGAATGTATACTATCCCGTGTCGAGCGATTTTCTGAATAGACATAACAATACCTGTGGTACACATTACTGGTTTAACTGGGATATGTCTAACTTATGCACGGTGTTGGCCATAGGCATTCTCTGCGATGATGTGGCCAAGATTAATTATGCAATAGATTATTATCAGCATAGTGGAACCGGCACCGCCTTTATCGGAAGAGTGACTACCGCCACCTATCCCAATGGTATGGACCAGGGCCAGGAGGCCGGGAGAGATCAGGGGCATGCTACGATGGAGGTTCCTCTTTTCGGTACCTTTTGCCAAATGTTATATAACCAGGGCCAAAACTTTTTCGATTATAACCCATGGAGCCATGTTAACCCGCCCCTTTTAGGAGTTAGTGAATATATAGCGGCCTATAACATCAATACAACCAATACCGTTCCGTTTACAACTTATAACAACTGCGAAAATTCAAATCATACGGTTATTTCAAGCGCTGGCCGAGGCACCATACGCCCGGGATGGGAACTGATTTACAATTATTATGTGAAGGTAAAAGGAAAACCAGCTGTGTATACTACCCAATTTGCCGCAAAAGTACGGCCTGAGGGCGGTGGTGGAGATTATGGACCAAATAGTGGCAGTTATGATCAACTTGGCTTCGGAACTTTGACTTTTTCCCGTTGATAGGCAATTGCTTAATATTTCAAGACAAAGACTTTATCGATTCCTGTCAGAACTTTTGAAATTGTTTCAATTTTTCCTTTACTAGCGCAAGTCTTTAGTGGAGAGGCAGCTGGGTAGATGACTTGTGCATTCACTATATTTAACTAGCTGGGATTTTTTTAGAGATTAATGTATTGATTTAATGAAAGCCCAAGTCAGGCTTTTACTAAGGCCGTGGGCGCTAAGACTTGCGCTAGATGGGAGTTAGATAGTTTTTCCGAAGTGATTGCATCAAAGCACAAGTCGAGCCTTTGCTCAGGCTGGGGCACTAAGACTTGCGCTAGATGGG
>NZ_LMZQ01000023.1 GCF_001442625.1 Pedobacter ginsenosidimutans
GTTCTCCCAAACATTGGTTCTGTCGTACCAGTAATTTTCGCCCCATTGGCCGCCGTATGCTACAATTAAAGTGGGTGTATAGGCCACGTCAGTATTGTTCCAAAGTGTGGTAACATCTTTATAAACCGGTATAACAGGAATACTATGTTCTATTCCGGTATGCCCATCGGCAACCATATTCATGTTGGTGAAAAAAGTAGAGCCACCTTCAGGTACAACTTCCATATTCAACTGTCGGGCTGCTTCTAAAATTTGCTGACGTTGCTCTCTGCGTGGTTGATTGTAGGATTTAACTGAAAATGCGCCAACTGCCTTTAACCTGCGCAGATTAGCCAAAGCATCATCTAAGCTATTAATCACCACTTTAAAATCTCCGTCAGCTCCATATAAAATAGATCCTGTTGAATAAACCCTTGGACCAATCATTCTACCTGCCTTAAGCATTTCGCTTTGGCTAAAAACCATTTCGGTATTGCTCGATGGATCGTGTGACGTAGTTACACCAAATGCCAAATTAGCCATATAACTCCAATCGCTCTGTGGTGTTATTCCATCGGGACTGGTACGCAAGTGTGCATGAACGTCAACAATGCCTGGCATAATGGTTTTGCCATTTACATCAATTACTTTAGCGTTAGCTGGAATAGTCACCGCATCTGCTTTTCCTATTGCAGTAATTTTATTTCCGTCGGTAATGATGGTTCCGTTTTCAATTACTTCGTCGCCTTTCATCGAGATAATCCTTGCGCCTTTTAGTGCCACTATTCCATTGGGTATGTCAGACTTTAATACCAAATTGATGTCGATAGAAGAGGCTTCAGTTTTAGGTGTAGTTCCATCAAAGTTGAAAGCATTATTTACATCAACGGTAAAATATTTCGGTCCTAACGTCCAATGCAGGCTTTTACTATCGGCGCTCCATTGAATATATGTTCCGCCATCTGTAGTCACTTTTGTAACCGGAATGGCTTTATTACCTGCCGATGCATCCTGTGCGGTACCAATATTAATCATTGGTGTGATGTACACGTTAAATAATTCGTTAAATGCCACCCATTTATTATCCGGACTGATAACAAACTGATTTGCATATTGAGAAGTAAAGTGTGTTCTTTCGTTCGCTCCGTTTAAATCGATACTTTTTAACGCTTTTTTGCCATCAGCATAACTCTGGAAATAAATGCGGGTATCGGTATTGTTAAATTGCGGGCGGATTCCATTATCTAAAATCAACGTTTTTGCACCACCATTTGCTGGCATCATAAAAATACCTGTCCCGCGGCCATAGTTATAACCTAAAACATCGTTACCACTTCCTTTTCTGAAAACGATTTTATCACCTTTTGTTGAGTATTGGGGAGAATAATAAAAACCTTTTTCATCAGTTAGCATAATGGTTTTTCCTGATTTTACATCCGTACGCTTTATTGCTCCGCGTAATTCATCACTCCAGGTGGTATAAACAATATATTTCCCATCAGGACTAAAGGCGGGTTCAAATTCGAAATCTAATCCATTGGTTAACCTTTCTGGTGTTCCTGCTGGCAATTCTTGTTTGTATAAGTATCCTGCAGCATTAAAAACAATTATTTTTCCATCAGGCGAAGTAGTTAATTGTCTTAACATTTTGGCCGAAAACTCATTGCTGAAAACCTGTTGCTCAAAATGTAATGCCTTCTGAACGGTTTGAATCGTATTCGCCTGAAAAGGAATAGTGCTGTTGATCAATGTACCAATTTCTGTTTTTCTGATTTTTCCTTTTGCATAGAAAACGATGCTTTTACTGTCTGGAGTCCAGGCAAAATTTGGATAAACACCAAAAATAGCCCAGGTTTCCTGTTGATCGTGTGATAAATCTTCGTTTACAGGCCATTCTTCACCAGTCTTCAGGTTCTGGACATATAAAGTAGATTTTAACCTTACACGTTTTACAAAAGCTATTAAATTTCCATCTGGAGAAACCTGCGGGCGGCAGGCACCACCTTGCTCATTAATTAATGTGCTTAGTTTTCCTGTTGTTAAATCCAGTTGACGAATGGCATAAATGGTTCCGTTAGGATCTTTACTATATTCGAAATTAGGCCCTGGGCTTACATCTTCACTAAAGTAAACATATTTGCCATCTGGCGAAACGTTAGGTTCGCCTGCATCCTGCTGGTCGTTTTTACGTTTGGTTAACTGCACACCATCTCCGCCGTTTATACTATACATCCACATTTCGCCAGCGCCTAAGGAGCGGCCAGCAGTAAAGTGTTTTCTGGCCACCAGGTATTCGCTATTTGGCATCCAGGTGGCATTATTCAATAACCTGAAACTCTCTTTGGTAACCTGTTTTTTGCCGGAACCATCACGGTTCATAATCCATATGTTATCTCCACCGCTTTTATCGCTGGTGTAAGAAATGTATTTTCCGTTAGGACTAAAACGGGGTTGAACATCCCAGGCAGTACCGCCACTAATTAGTTTTGCAACTCCACCGCTAATTGGCATCACGTAGATATCGCCAAGTAGATCAAAAGCAATTTCCTGTCCATCAGCACTTACATCAAGGTTCATCCAGGTGCCTTCATCAGTATTTAAAGTGAAGTTTTTTGTTGTGCCCTGGTATTTTTCGATATCCCATTTCTTCTCTTGGGCGTTGGAACTGAAAAATAATAGGGAAAGAGCGGATAGAAAATAGAGATGTTTCATCAAATTTTTGATTAATTGTGGCGCAATTTAGCAATATCAACAGCTTTTTTATAGTTTTGATACCGCCGATTTATGACAGCAATAGAGATTTTACAAAAATATTGGGGACATCAAGCTTTTAGGCCTTTACAGGAAGATATTATTTCCTCGGTTTTGGAAGGAAAAGACAGTTTAGCCTTACTACCTACAGGGGGAGGTAAATCGATCTGTTTTCAGGTTCCCGCTTTGGTTAAGGAAGGGATTTGTATTGTTGTTTCACCGTTAATTGCCCTGATGAAGGATCAGGTAGAGAACCTGAAATCGAAAGGGATTGAAGCCATTGCCATTTATGCAGGGATGGGCAAACGTGAAATCGATATCTCGCTGGATAACTGTATTTATGGAAAAATCAAATTCCTTTATCTATCCCCGGAGCGTTTATTGTCTGATTTAGTGCGTGTTCGAATTTCGTACATGAACGTAAATTTAATTGCTGTAGATGAAGCGCATTGCATTTCGCAATGGGGTTACGATTTTCGTCCGCCATACCAACAAATCGCCAAACTCCGCGAAATCCTTCCAGATGTTCCGGTTTTGGCACTTACTGCATCTGCTACTGAGTTTGTGCGGAAAGATATTGTAGAGAAGCTTGAAATGAAAGACCCACAGGTTTTTGTTAAAAGTTTTGCGAGAGATAATTTAAGCTATGTGGTTTTCGGCAATGAAGATAAATACAAAAAGCTGATCGATATTTGCCAGAAGGTAAAAGGCACAGGTTTAGTTTATGTACGTAACCGCAGGGAAACCGCCGAGGTTGCTAATTTTATCAATAGGAATCAGATTAAATCCGATTTTTACCATGCCGGATTAGAACGGGATGTACGTTTCTTAAAACAAGAAGAGTGGAAAAATAACAAAACCCGGATTATGGTGGCTACAAATGCTTTCGGGATGGGGATTGATAAGGCAGATGTTCGTTTTGTGGTGCATTTAGATTTGCCCGAAAGTTTAGAAGCATATTATCAGGAAGCAGGTAGGGCAGGACGTGATGAAAAACGAAGTTATGCGGTTCTTCTAGCTAATCAATCTGACATTCTGGGCTTAGAATCCAGGTATCTCGATAGTTTTCCTACTCCAGACGAGATCAGAAAGACCTATCACTACCTCGGCAATTATTTTCAATTGGCATTTGGTGCAGGCGAAGGTTTAACTTTTACTTTTGATATAGCTGATTTCTGCAAACGTTTTAATATTAGTGTTTTAAAAACAATTTCTGCTTTGAAGTTTTTAGAACACGATGGCTACCTCACCTTATCAGAAAGTGTTTTTCTACCTTCGAGGATGATGTTTATCGCCAGTCATGAAGATATTTACCGTTTCCAGATTGAAAACAAAGCTTACGATGGTATTATAAAGACCATCCTGCGTTCGCATGGTGGCGCTTTCGACGGTTTTGTTAAGATTAATGAAGCCGATTTAGCTAAGAAAACAGGATTGTCGTATAAAGAAATTATCGCACTGCTTAATAAATTGCAGACCATCGAGTTACTTACTTACACCCAGCAAACCGATCAGCCGCAATTGCAATACATTAGACCGAGGGTTGATATGGATCATTTTGATCTGGATGTGAAATACCTGGAGCTGAGAAAGGAAATCTTACACAAACAGATCAACGCGGTGGTGGCTTATGCTTCATCAAATTTGTGCAGGAGTATTCAGCTACTTCATTATTTCGACGAACATCATGCTACAAAATGTGGTGTATGCGATGTTTGTCTGGCTGAAAAAAGAGCCGAAAATCAGAGTCAGATGGAAGAGGAAATTGAATTTGAGATCGTTTCTTTACTGCAACAACAACCTTTAAGTCTTGATGATCTGGTTACAAATATTAAAAATGGCGCAGAAGCCGAAAGGATTGATGCCATAAGAGAATTATTAGATGCAGGTAAGATTAAAACTGATGGGAAGAAGTATTATATTTAAATGTGAGATTTGAGATTTGAGATTTGAGATTTGAGAAAATGCCAATCAAGTTACCAATAAAATATTAGTTTTGTAGTCAATCAGTACAATCCAAAAATCTGTGTAATCATCCGCGAAGCGAAAAAACTAAATGATAGCAAAAAACAATAAGAAAACCATCCGTTCGTGGGCATTCTTCGATTGGGCAAACTCTGCCTATAACCTGGTCATCACTTCTACAATTTTTCCAGCTTATTATACTATTATTACCACTACTAAAGAGCATGGTGATAAAGTGGAGTTCTTTGGCCGGACCTTTGTAAATACCTCGCTTTCCAATTATGCCCTATCATTTGCTTATCTGATTATGGCCTTTGCTTTGCCAATGCTTTCATCCATTGCGGATAGAAGGGGAAATAAGAAGTCGTTTATGAAATTCTTTACCTATGTGGGTGGAGCGGCCTGTATCGGTTTATATTTCTTTAAATTAGATACGCTCGAAATGAGTATCATTTTGTTTGCATTAGCAGCAATGGGTTATATCGGTGGAGTATTGTTCAGTAATTCGTACCTGCCAGAAATCGCGACAGAAGAACATCAGGACCGCGTGAGTGCACAGGGTTTTTCGTATGGGTACATTGGCTCAGTTTTACTTCAACTGATTTGTTTCCTGTTTGTGCTAAAACCGGAATGGTTTGGTATTACTGATGCTTCATTTCCGCCAAGGTTATCTTTTTTATTAGTTGGCGTATGGTGGATAGGTTTCTCACAGATTCCTTTTTCAGCACTTCCGAACGGAACACCTCAGCACGATAAAGTAAAAACGAATATCCTTAAAGATGGCTTTAGCGAATTATCGAAAGTTTGGGCGCAGGTTAAACAAATGAGGGTTTTAAAAGGATTTTTAGTTTCTTTCTTTTTCTACTCTATGGGCGTACAAACCATTATGCTTGCTGCTGCTGGTTTCGCTGAAAAAACGTTAAAACTAGGGACGGCAAAACTTATTGCGGTGATATTGATCATCCAGCTTGTGGCTATTCCTGGTGCCATGCTCATGTCGTATTTAGCTAAAAAAATAGGGAATATAAACGTATTGATTATGGTAGTTGTAGTATGGATAGGCTGTTGTGTTTTTGGTTATTACATCACTAGCGAATACCAGTTTTATTCGTTGGCGGCCATTGTAGGCTTAATTATGGGCGGAATTCAATCTCTATCACGCTCTACCTATTCTAAATATTTACCGGTTGATACAAAAGATAGCACCTCATTTTTCAGTTTTTATGATGTAACAGAAAAACTGGCTATTGTAATCGGTCTTTTCAGTTTTGCTTACATTGAAGATTTAACCGGAAATATTCGCTACTCTATTATCGCTTTGGCATCATTTTTTATTGTTGGATTAGTTCTTTTAGTGCTTCTAAGAAAAAACGAACATAAAGAATCGCTAAAATTGTAAGTTTGCAGTCGTTAAGAATATTATGAAAGTAGAATTATTTGTGCCTTGTTTTGTAGATCAGCTCTATCCAGAAACCGCTTTTAATACTTTAAGGTTATTAGAAAAATCGGGATGTGAGGTAACCTACAATTCAAAACAAACCTGTTGTGGGCAACCTGCGTATAATGCAGGTTATTGGGATGAGGCAAAGGAAGTAGGTACAAAATTTTTGAACGATTTTACCGAAAATACCTACGTGGTGGCACCGTCGGCATCATGCGTAGGCATGGTGAAAGGTGGGTTTAACGATCTGTTTACCAATACTATTGTGCACAACAAATGCCGGAGTTTGCAATCGAATATATGGGAGCTTTCTGATTTTCTGGTAAACGTAGCCAAAAGAGATTATTTCGGAGCCGAGTTAGAAGGAAAAGCTGTTTACCACGATTCGTGTAGCGCCTTACGCGAATGTAAAATCAAAGATGAACCTCGCCAGTTGCTTTCGAAAGTACACGGTTTGGAAATGATCGAAATGGAAGATACCGATATGTGCTGTGGCTTTGGCGGAACTTTCGCGGTTAAATTCGATGCTATTTCATCTGCAATGGCAGAGCAGAAAGTTAATCATGCGCTCGCACAACAGGCAGATTACATCATTTCGACCGATTTATCGTGTCTTTTACACCTTCAAGGGTATATTGAGAAAAATAATCTGCCTATTAAAACTATGCACATTGCCGACGTGCTTTGTAATGGCTGGCTAGAAAGTACAGAATATTAACCCCCAGCCCCTAAGGGGGGAAGCATGAGATACTAAACCTATCAGGTTTTCGAAACCTGATAGGTTTGAATCTTATTCCATGGTCTGTGTCCTCACAGATCATCATTGTCATAGTCGAAAATTTCGGTCTGTGAGGACACAGACCGAGGAGAGTGACAGGACAGCTAAATGCATAAATGTCCCGAATTAAATCTGCGAGGTTTTCTTTTAAAAGAACCACAGTTTTTTGTTAAATAAACCTGACCGCCAGCGTTATCCCGATTTAATGATCAATTTAAAATTAAACGGTCCATTCTATCGGGATTAAGCAGAGGGCAGGACTACCGTAACCTAAGAACCACTGCAATTGCTTTTCAAAAAAAAAATCAATTGTAAAGAATAAATTACATCTGCCTTTAAAGACTCATTAAGCCAATCCACTATTGATTTTAACACAATTTAACACGTTTTACATTACAATCTACAATATCTTTGTTAAACCTTTTTAAGGCTTTCTTATCTAACAGACAAAACAAAATCGTAATGAAAAAAATAATCTTCGCTTTACTGGGAGTTTTATCAATTGCATCAATTGCAGATGCGCAGCAGAAAAAAACTTCAGGAGCCATACAATTTGAAAATATTATCGACCCGGCAGCTATGGCTTCGGCAAGTGGTATCCAGCTAACCGATCAGATGAAAGCCAGAATGCCCTCATCTAGCAAAAGCAACTTCGAGTTGTTATTTACAGCTACAAATGCAAGTTATATGCCAGTTGAAGAAACTGAAGACAGTAACGGAGCAGGTGGTGGCGGTGGCGGCATGGGTCGTATGATGATGCGTTTTGGTGGTGGCGGTGGTAACAGAGAATACTACTATACCTTTGCAGATAAAGGACTTACTGAGGTTTTCGATCTGAACGATACCACTTATTACATGCCGAGTAAATTAACTTTATCTACTTCTGGACCGATAGGTTCTATGAGAGTAGGCGGTAGAAATCCTAATGATACGACTACAGCAAAACCAGCTCCGGCACCAACAATCGAAGTGGTTAAAACAGATTCTACTAAACAGATTATCGGTTTTACCTGTCACCAGGCGATTATAAGATCTACAAGGGCTATCAAAATCTTGGATATGGATAAAAACGTAGTAGAAGAAACCAAAATCTGGTATACAAAAGATTTAGGCTTCGATTTTTCTCCGAACCCCAATATGTGGACAGAAGGTGCAGTTTTAGCGATCGAAGGCAGAGGTAATAGCTCAATTGCCAAAAGCATCGAGTATAGAAATGTGAGCGCAAAAGATGTAACTGCGCCTAAAAAGGCAAAACTGATCACTCCTGAAGAGTATAAAACTAAAATGGAGAACATGATGAAACGTTTTAGGCAGAACAGACCTGGAGGCGGTGGTCAGATCAGATCATTTGGTATGAATTAATTCAGTTCGTTGCCAGACATCCGAAGTTTGGACACAGGCCAATGCCCAAACTTCGGATGTCTTTACATAAATTACCACCATAATAATTCTATCAGCCCTGAAAGTATAGGCATTCAGGGCTTTTTTGTATCATTTTTGAAAAGGTTGGCTTTAGTTTTTGCATCTAAATTGAGAATAACTATTATTGGGGTTAAATCTAACCTAGCCAAAGTGATTACAGCCGAGAACAAAACAAATTTATTAGCAAGCAAACAGCATTTTGAAATTTTAGATGGATTAAGGGGCGTAGCGGCCATTGTGGTGGTAATTTATCACTTTATGGAAATCGCTGTTACCGATTACAATAAGAATTTTCTTTCGCATGGTTTCCTTGCAGTCGATTTCTTTTTCTGTTTATCCGGCTTTGTAATTGCCTATGCTTACGATAGTCGTGCACCACATATCGGGATTACGCAGTTCTTTAAATTAAGGCTTATCCGCTTGCACCCGCTGGTGGTTATTGGTTCTGTTTTAGGACTGATCACTTTTCTGATCGACCCATACAGCGATCTTTATGAGGTTTATGGATTAGGGAAAACCTTTCTTTTGTTTTTATCCTCAGCTTTTTTAATCCCTTATCCGGCAATGCCCGAGCGGTATACCAACTTATTCTGCTTAAATGCACCGGCCTGGTCGTTATTTTGGGAATATATTGCCAATATCTTTTACATTTTTATACTTTACCGCCTGGGTAAAAAATCACTGATTGCCCTAGTTGTTATAGGTGCGGTATGCCTTTGCTATGTAGCTGTTCGCGCTACCAACGTAGGCGGTGGCTGGGGAGGACAGAATTTCTGGGACGGTGGGGCGCGCGTGCTGTATTCTTTTACAGCCGGTATGCTGGTTTACCGTTTAAATTGGGTGATCAAGAATAAACTTGGCTTTTTAGGCATGATCATGCTTTTGCTTGCAGCCTTTTTAGTTCCTTTTAATGATCAATACAATTGGATTACTGAGCCGATGCTTGTGCTGTTTTACTTTCCACTTTTAGTGGCATTGGGAGCTGGTACAGCATTAAACTCATCGTTTAAAAAGATTTGTAATCTCTCAGGCGAAATATCATACCCACTTTATATGGTGCATTATCCATTTGTATGGATATTTTTAACCTATGTAGCCGAAGTTCAGCCACCAGCATCCTCACTTTGGGTGATTATCCCGGTTTCGGCACTGCTTTTAATCGTTTTCTCTTATATCGTAATGAGATTTGTAGATATTCCTTTACGTAAATACCTTAAACAAAAATTTTTAAACGATAACAGAATATGAAATCTTTAAAACCTGCTTTGCTTTTCCTTTCCTTAGTTCTGCTGTTTAGCTGCAGCTCATCAAATAATGATTATGCCTATAATGAAAAAGTAACTTCAATTTTTTTGCGGGAGATGAAACAGATCGATGAAACGGACAGTGTTTTTAAAGATACTTCGAAGGTATATGCAAAAGGTTTTCCTGATTCTATTTTACTATCCACAAAGGCAGAAAATCTGATCAACAATTCAAAAGTGGATCTTGTCAATATTGCTGATCTTAAACCGGGTAAAGAAGCTGTAAAATTTAACGAAGGTGTTATCGCATACCTAACTGCCATAAACGATTATGGAAAAACAGCACAAGAAATGCTGCAGGTAAAAACCACTGACGAAAAGAAAAAACTGCATGATCACCTTATGTTAAAGTATGAAAAACTGAATACTTACCCTGACAGTTTACTGGAAATACAGAAAGTATACCTGAATGAAGTGGGCTTGCAACCAAAGTAGAATTTCAAGTTTATCTATTCAATACGGTATAAAAACCGTATCTTTGCAGAAAATAGAATCACATTGTAAGTGATCTTTAAAACTTTTTTATTTAAAATTTAAATCATAGTTGTAGATGATTAACATTACTTTACCTGACGGTTCTGTCCGTCAGTATGAAAAGGGCACTTCTGCCCACCAAATTGCATTGTCAATTTCTGAGGGTTTAGCCCGTAACGTATTAGCCGCTGAGGTTAATGGCGAAGTTTGGGATTCAACAAGACCAATCGAGTCTGATTCATCAGTGAAATTATTGACCTGGAATGATACTGCCGGAAAATCGACTTTTTGGCATTCATCAGCTCACTTAATGGCTGAGGCTTTAGAAGCACTTTATCCTGGTACCAAATTTGGTATCGGCCCGGCAATTGAAACTGGTTTTTATTACGATGTAGACTTTGGCGACCGTGAATTTTCTTCAGACGATTTCAAAGCTATCGAAACCAAAATGATTGAGCTGGCTAAACAGAAGGAAACTTTTGTACGAGAAAGTGTGAGCAAAGCTGATGCGGTAAAATATTTTACTGAAAAAGGCGATGAGTATAAGCTGGATTTAATTGACGGCCTGGAAGATGGTAAAATTACCTTCTATACCCAGGGTTCATTTACCGATTTATGTCGTGGTCCACATATTCCGAATACTGGTTTTGTGAAAGCAGTAAAACTGATGAATGTGGCTGGCGCTTACTGGCGAGGTGATGAAACCAAAAAACAGTTAACCCGTATTTATGGTGTAACTTTTCCTAAGGCGAGCGAGCTTACCGAATATCTTTTAATGATAGAAGAAGCTAAAAAACGCGATCACCGTAAATTAGGGAAAGAGCTGGAGTTATTTGCTTTCTCAGAAAAAGTAGGAATGGGCTTGCCTTTATGGCTGCCTAAAGGAACTGCTTTGCGCGAGCGCTTGGTGAACTTTTTAACTAAAGCACAGGCTAAAGCAGGTTACGAGCAAGTAGTAACACCACATATCGGACACAAAAATTTATATGTAACCTCAGGTCACTGGGAGAAATACGGTAAAGATTCGTTCCAACCGATTAAAACGCCACAAGAAGGAGAGGAGTTTTTCTTAAAACCGATGAACTGCCCTCACCACTGTGAGATTTACAAAACAAAACCACGTTCTTACAAAGATCTTCCGGTTCGTTTTGCCGAGTTTGGCACGGTTTATCGTTACGAACAAAGTGGCGAATTACACGGTTTAACCCGCGTACGTGGCTTTACTCAAGATGATGCACACTTATTCTGTATGCCAGAACAGGTGAAAGAAGAATTTAAAAAAGTAATCGATTTAGTGCTTTATGTATTTAAATCATTAGGTTTTGATAATTATACTGCTCAGGTTTCATTAAGAGACCCGGAGAATAAATCGAAATATATTGGTTCTGACGAAAATTGGAGGCTATCTGAAAATGCCATTATCGAAGCAGCTGCAGAAAAAGGCTTAAATACTGTTGTAGAATATGGCGAAGCCGCTTTCTATGGTCCTAAGCTCGATTTTATGGTGAAAGATGCTTTAGGTAGAAAATGGCAGTTAGGTACTATTCAGGTTGATTATAATCTGCCGGAGCGTTTCGAATTGGAATACACCGGTAGCGATAACCAGAAACACAGACCAGTAATGATCCACCGTGCACCATTTGGTTCATTAGAAAGATTTATTGCTGTTTTGATCGAACATTGTGCCGGAAACTTCCCATTATGGTTAAGTCCGGAGCAATTTATTGTTCTTCCGATTTCAGAAAAATATGAAGAATATGCAAAAAAAGTTTTAGATGAACTAAATAATTCCGATATTCGCGGGCTGATTGACTTTCGTGATGAGAAAATCGGTCGCAAAATACGCGATTCGGAAGTTAAAAAGATCCCATACATGCTCATTATCGGTGATAAAGAAATGGCAGAAGGAAAAGTTTCTGTCCGTAAACATGGTGAGGGAGATTTAGGCGAAATGACGTTGGAAGAGTTCAACAATTTATTAAGAAAAGAAATAACAGTTTAAATTAAATAGTACAAATTTGGCATTAGGAAGACCAGGATTTAACAGGGGACCACGTCCGCCTTTTAAGAAAAAAGAAGCAGAGCATAACATTAATCAGTATATTAAATCGCCCGAAGTGCGTTTAGCTGGCGATAATGTTGAACCAGGGATTTATCCTTTGGCAAAAGCTTTGGCACTTGCTGATGAACTGGAATTGGATTTGGTAGAAATATCTCCAAATGCCGTACCACCAGTTTGTAGAATTATTGATTACAGTAAATTTGTTTACGAGCAAAAGAAAAAGCAGAAAGAAATTAAAGCTAATGCGAAACAAACTGTAATTAAGGAGATCCGTTTTGGTCCTAACACCAACGATCACGATTTCCAGTTTAAATTGAAGCATGCAGTAAGCTTTTTAGAGAACGGTGAGAAAGTTAGAGCTTACGTGCATTTTAAAGGTAGAGCAATTGTTTACAAAGAGCAGGGAGAAATTTTATTATTAAAATTCGCCCAGGCTTTAGAAGATGTAGGAAAAGTAGAGTTGTTACCTAAGTTAGAAGGTAAACGTATGTTCCTAACAGTTGCGCCTAAAGTAGCAAAAAAATAAAAATAGGTTTATAAATTAAAAAACAGGTTATGCCAAAAATGAAAACCAATTCCAGTGCTAAAAAGCGTTTTTCGCTTACTGGAACAGGTAAAATCAAAAGAAACAACGCATACAAAAGTCACATCTTAACAAAGATGAGTACTAAACGTAAACGTGCCTTAGGTCAAGCAAGTATCGTATCTGATGCTGATATGGGTAACGTTAAACGTATGCTTTGTATCGGAAAGTAATTTATTAATTCACCAGGTATCAGGCTTTAAGTTTCCGGTTAAACGGAACGCCGCTTGCCAAAAAACAACAACAACATGCCACGTTCGGTAAACGCAGTAGCTTCGAGAAGAAGAAGAAAAAAAATCCTTAATCTAGCCAAAGGCTATTGGGGAGCAAGAAGTAAGGTTTATACTGTTGCTAAAAACACAGTAGAAAAAGGTTTGCAATATGCATACCGTGACCGTAAAGTTAAGAAAAGAGAATTCCGCGGATTATGGATCCAACGTATTAATGCAGGTGCTCGTCAGCACGGTATTTCTTACTCTCAATTAATTGGTAAACTAGCTTCTAAAGAAATCGGTTTAAACCGTAAAGTATTGGCTGATTTAGCAATGAATCACCCAGAAGCTTTCAAAGCTGTAATTGATGCAGTAAAATAGAAATTTTCGCTTAAGCGATAATCATATTTAAAAAGGTCCCGATTTACATCGGGACCTTTTTTTGTTGTTTGGTTTTTGAAGATCTAGTACAATCCTAATTCTGCTAAGCTGGCAAACTGTAGGCCATCCTGAGCTGAATTTAAAATAACTTTAAAATATTGGAATGTTTTAGCGCTACCAAAATCAAAGTACTGTGCACCACTTACATTTTGGGCCACATAGTTATTAACCGAAGTAAAGTTTACGCCATCTGTGCTGGTGAGCAGTTCAAAGTTTTTCACAGCCCTGCTTAAACCGCTTCTTTGTGTTAAACTTAAACCACTTGCCGTTTTTGAAGCGCCCAAATTGATCACTATAGTATGCGGGTAGCTTGTGGCCGAGCTGCTCCAACGCGAATGCCAGTATGTGCTTGCACTGTTGTCAATCAATTTGCTGGCCCTACCGTTTATAGCACCTTCTCCACTGGTTTCTTCAGAACTAAATGAAGCAATACTCCAGCCTGTTTTGTTTAACTCATTTTTGGTTGAGAAGTTGAGTACAGGTAAACCTCCTGAAAAAGTATAGGCATAAATCTGTTCGGTTACAGTTCCATTGTCGTGTACCAATTTAACTTTCAGTTCGTATGGAATACCATCAGCTTTTTCCTGCAGATCGGCAATTGGCATTACAACTCTAAAACTATCTGTACCTATTTTCTTCGATTCCCAGGTAATGGCATTATAATCTTTATTTACACCAGTACCCTCGTTATTTACATTGGGATCATTATAATATAAAATGCTGGTTACATTACCGGTTGAAGTAAATTTTCCGGATACCACTATAGAAGCTAAAGTGCTGGAATAGCTGGTGTATATTTTATTAATGCTGCTGGTTACCGAACCGTAGTAGGTACTGGCGTTATTATTGAAAACCTGATTGGCATTTAAAATAGCTGCGTCTGCAGCGGTTAAAAACGTAGGGCTTTTTCCTAAAGTTCCATTACCGGCCCACATTAAGGCCATACCCAAAGTTGAGTTTTCAGAAACTTTTTGCCTATTGTGCGGTAGATTTAATCCATGACCAAGCTCATGTACCATACCACCAAACCAAACACTAAAGCGATTGCCAACGGTAGTGCTTAAGCCAAGATTTGCAATGTCCATTTCTTCATAATCCAGGGCATAACACCATCTGCCGGTACCATAAAACGGACCTCCGCTTGGTGTGCCATTCGAACCGATAGAATACCTTGGAATAATGATCAAAGTATGATCACTGGTTTTATCTGCCGGGTGTGCAGCAAAGTAAGCGTTTACTTCGCTTGCAACTGCCCCGCTACCTCCGGAGTATGGATAACTCGCTTTCGGCAACGTTCCTCTAATGGTTAAGATTTTTACATTTCCTGTGCCATCATCGGCAAGGCCAAATGTTTTATTGCCATAACCATTGCGATTCATTTCTTGTTTGTACCAATCTTGTGTCCATAATAAAAGATCGCTTAATCTTTTTCTGTAACCCGCAAGGGTATCGAGATCGTTAGGTACAAAATACACAATATTTACATTGCGGCTTTGGGTAATGATGTTGGTTGTAGCCAGTTTTTTGTTAATAGAGAAGGTTTTTCCCTCTTGTTGTAATACTTCGGCCTTTTTACAAGATAGGGCGAACAGGCAGGCACAGAATAGCCCTGTTAAAAGTAGACTGTTTTTTTTCATAAGATAATTTTAGGTTTAGGGTTGATAATATTTGGAATTGGTTGTTGTTGCTTTTTTATATGCTGCACTCAGCCTCTTTACCTAATCTTGTCGATTTTAATGCGAAGATTATATCACCATAATTTGCCAGTCTTGGCCACTGTTCCAAACCTTAAAAAGAGCGTATTGTAAATAGATTTTTACCTTATCTGGATTTAAGTTACAAACAAACTTATACAGTAAGCTGAATTAAAACCGCGCAAACGTTTGTGTGGGATGAAATGTAATAAGCTTGAATGGTGTAGTAGAAGTGCAGTTTGGTTAGGTTTTACAGCTATTTGATTGGTTACTTAAAATAACCTTAGGATTTATGAAGCGCAAACGTTTGTTCGGCTTGTATTAAGCAATAGGTGTCTGAGTAAGTTTGTGTTTACAGTTGGCGATAGCTGTAAGGGTAAGATTAGGCATAGCAAATTACTGTAGGTTAATTGCTTTATGCTGTACAGCAGAATTTTTACGCTGAGTTGTAAAGTGGGGGAAGGGGCATGAAAAGCGACCTGATGCGGAAATCTCGGGTCGCTGTATATTTTTTAACTCTGATCGTCAGTACTTGCATCCGGAGCATTCTTTTGAACCGATTCGATGCCATTATCTCTAGCTGCTGTACTTTCGTACATTTCGCTGGAGCCGATAATCTGACCATTTGTAGCCTTTAAACTAAAATGGTACTTGCCGTTAGACGATGTCTTTTTCTCAAATTTGGAATCATCCTGTGCATTTTTTTTAACAGATTCGATTCCATTTTCGCAGCTCGATTTAGCTGAATAGCCTTCGCTGGTTAAAATGGTCTGGCCATTACTGGCTTTTAGATTAAACTGGAATTCTCCGTTTGATCTTTTAGTAATTACAAATTTTCCCATAGCTCTGATTTTAATTTAG
The DNA here is from genome assembly GCF_001442625.1 of Pedobacter ginsenosidimutans. GTDB lineage: Bacteria > Bacteroidota > Bacteroidia > Sphingobacteriales > Sphingobacteriaceae > Pedobacter > Pedobacter ginsenosidimutans. The sequence continues at coordinate 15,968 of NZ_LMZQ01000023.1, forward strand.
TAATTGGTTAGTATTTTAACTTATAAAAAGTAGGTATTATTCCTAAAGTTATTAAAGTTTGCAACGAATTACAATAAGCAGGCAAGAGAATTAATGGTAATTTAACCCAGACTATTGGTGAATTTCATCCGGATACCGCTTTGAAAGTTCTGGATGATTTTGAAAATTTCGATTAATGTTACTTTTTCAATTTTGGTTAAACTATCAATTTCGATAAAGTTGTTGGGTGCAGCCTGATCATTGATAATCAGATTCGCCTGATGTTTCAATCTCAAGCCCATCAAATAATAATAAGACTGCGAAAGTTCGTTAAACTGCTCTTCGCTAAAGACACCAAGTTCTCTTAAGGCCTTTAAACGTTCACCCGTATTCTCTTTTTGGAAAATCCTGTTCTGTAAAGCATAAACCCTTGCCAGATCTACAATAGGGGTCATGGCTGTTTTAATATCGAATACTTCTTTTTTATGGATTTTTTGCGTTCTTATATTTCTAAAATAGGTGAGTGGCGGCTCATAGAGTAAGGCATTTTTGGCCAGGTACACATAGAATTTTTCGATAGGTTTCTGCAGTTCTTCATCAACAAAAGACCGTAAACTTTCCATAATGCTTAAATCGCCATAAATGGCCCTGCAATCGAAAAATGCAGCAAATTTTACGGCAGCTTCTGGTAAAGCTTCTTCTATCCAGTTTTTATAATTGTACTTCCAGTGCGATAGCGAATGTGTCCAGTTTGGATTGGTAGCCATATAGTCACCATCACAGTATACAAAACCAACAAAATTTAATTTATCCGAAACCTGGGTAGCCATATCTAGAAAATAAGAACGTACGGCAGCTCTTTTATCTTCTCCGGTATCTTCGTAAATAATGGCATTATCCTGATCAGTTTTTAGGCTAAGCTCTTTTCTCCCTTCGCTTCCCAAAACCATAAATACAAATTTTGCAGGTGGCGGACCTAATTTGGCAATTACCTCTTCAATAATTTTAAATGAAATGGTATCGGCAATAGTAGTTACCACTTCGTTTACAATTTTCGAATGCACGCCTCTAGCTAATAATTGCGATACAATACCTGGTACTTTCTGCCATTTTAATTTTAAATCGCCGGTATTTACAGCAGATTTTACTGATTGGATAAAAACTAATGGAGATTCTGCCTGCTCACTTAAAAGGCGGTTCCTGCTTAAAAAGCCAACATAATTACCATTATCGTTTACCAATAAATAGCGCGACTTTTTGCTGAACATCATCAATATCGCCTCATACACATAAGCATCTGGCGTTATGGTAACAATATTAGTATCCATAACTTCGTCAATCGGCAAATTTGGACTCAATTGCTTGGCAATGACATTATCCCTTAAAGTAATATCGGTTACGAAACCCAGATAAACATCCTGATCATTTTTGATAAAGAGGCAACTGGTTTTCTGTTCTGACATTTTAATTGCAGCCTCGAAAATTGGTGTGCCCGGGCTGCAACTCACTATCTTTTTGAATGTAATGTCTCCAATACGGGCAGTATAAATTTGATCGGCTAGTTTATCTTCCATAGAAAAATCCCCGTAAAATTCTTTTAAATGAAAATTCTTTTGTCTTTTTCTTTTCCAGGTTAAAAGTATGCTCCTGATGGTAGGCTGAAGTTAAGGTAATTTTGCCTGTTTTTAAAAGATGAAAGAAAATCTTTGCCGTATTCAGTGTATCAGATAAAGCATTGTGCGTATTTTCGGGTGCTTCATTAAATAAAATGGTATAAAATTTATCCAGCTTTAAATGACTGATTACCGTATTGGTGATGTAAGGTGCACTTGCCTTCATCGTACAGAAAAAAGCCAGGTTTTTAAATATATTTTCCTTTCCGATGCGATATAATTCAACATTCACCATATGATAATCAAGCTCAATAAAATGTCCGATCACTAAAGGCTTGTATTTTTCTATATCTTCAGAAAACTGCAACATTACTTTTTCTTTGTTTTCGCCATGTGTATGCAGATATTCAGGGGTAATTTTGTGAATTTTTAAGGCTGCTTTATCAATGATGAAATCTGTGTTTTTGATATAATGATTCTCGCGCTTAATTTCCTGATAAGATTGATCATAAATAATCCAGGCAATTTGGACAATATGAGGCCAGTTCTTCTCTTTAGAATAAGGCGCCGTCCAATTTTTAGGCAGACCTGAAGTTTCGGTATCAACAACGAGGAAGTATTCTTGCAATTTTAAAATGGTTAGCGTATAAGATTGAACTATTTCAAAGGTAATTATTTAACAATATAAACTGTAATTATTCATATATCCTTTAATAAAGACGATTGTTAAATAAAGTGTTTTTTATTTGTTAAAGTGAAAGATTAACACTTATTTGGTGCCAAAATTTAATTAAAATATGCGCTCTCTATTATTTAGCTCCTTAGCCTGTATATTGTGCCTTAGTTCTGCTTTTGGTCAGGAAAAGCTCGGAGAAAACATGCATTTCAAAAAACTTGATAACGGTTTAGAAGTGCTGGTGGTTGTAGACCGGACAGTGCCGCTGGTTACCATCGAAATGGCCTGCAGAAATGGTTCTTTTACCGAAACCGCTGAATTTAACGGCTTAAGTCATCTCTACGAACATTTATTCTTTAAGGCTAACAAAGATTATCCCGATTTCGAACGTTTAAATTCGAGAATGAACGATCTGGATATCAATTCGAATGCTACTACCCGTGAAGAAGTAGTAAATTATTTTTTTACGCTTCCTGCTGCTAATTTAAAACCCGGATTAAGTTTAATGAATTCCTCTATCCGTTATCCAAAATTCATAAAAGAAGATATGGCTTTGGAAAATGAAGTGGTAAATGCTGAATTTACAAGGCACGAATCGAGTCCGATATTTGCTTTGATAGAGGCCAATTCGCGACATATGTGGGGCGCAAATTATTCCCGTAAAAACGTAATCGGTAGCCATGAAGTAATTTTATCGGCGACTCCATCAAAAATGGATTCCATTAAAAATAAATATTACTGGCCAAATAATTCTGTTCTGGTAATTGCTGGCGATGTTAAAGTTGACGAAGCTTTTAGTTATGTGAATTCAGTTTTTGGAAGCTGGAAACGATCGCCAGTTGATCCTTTTGTGAAATGGCCAATCCCTGAGTTTAAACCGCTTCAAAAAAACGATTATTATTTTGTAGAATCGAATAAAAGCCCTGTTCCATTTATGCTGTTTAGCTGGCATGGTCCAGATACCAGGAACGATATTCCAGCCACTTATGCTGCTGATGTTTTTTCTTTCATCGTGAATCAAAACGGTTCTAAAATGAAACAGGCGCTTATTAATTCAGGGTTAGCCCAACAGGCAGATGTGAATTATTATACGCAAAAATATACCGGCCCAATTAGTTTAATGGTGAGTCCTAATCCGGCAAAAATAAATGAATGTTACCAGGAGGTGCTGAAGCAAATTTCGCTTTGGGCCAATGAAGATTATTTGTCTGATCTGCAGATTGAAAGAGCCAAAAGGTTATTATCTATAGAACAGGTAGAAAGGAGAGAGGTTACTTCTGATTATGCACATCTACTTTCCTTCTGGTGGGCTTCAGCATCGATTGATTATTATACGCACTATGAAGAAAATGTAAATAAAGTAACAAGAAAGGATTTACTCGATTATGTACGCAAGTATATTAAAGATAAACCTTATTGCGCTGGCATTATGATGGATAAAGCAGGTATGAATGAAGTGAAGCCAGAAACATTTTTTAAATCACCCAAATAACCTAACGCTCGATGAAAAGATTCATATTTTTTATAAACTTTATCTTAGTTTTTCATATTGCCAACGCGCAAACCAAAGCCATTTCATTTGATGTAAATGGTTTAAAGGTGATTTTAAAATCTACCCAGAAGGAAACAGTTAGTATGAGCATGTTTTTTAGAGGTGGTGTAATGAATTACAACGCTGAAAGAGCTGGAATTGAAAACCTGGCTTTGGCATCTGCTGCTACCTGTGGTACTAAAAATTACAGTGTTGTTGATTATCAGGAGTTGGCTGATGAATACGGGATTGATATTTCTGGTTCATCTACAACTGATTATGGTACAATTAACATGGATTGCATTTCTAAGTATCTTGATCAGGGCTGGAAGCTTTTTTCGGATGCTGTAATTAATCCGGCTTTCGATAAAACAGAGTTTCAAACAACTAAAGAACGTATGATTACCGGTATTTATCATAGTCAATCTGATCCTGAAACAAGAATTGAGCAATTGAGTATGGAAAGCATGTTTAAAGATTCGCCTTACAGTGTTAATCCTTTAGGCACAAGTAAAACTTTAGGCGGTTTTACCGCTGAGATGGTTAGCAATTATTACCATAACGAATTATTGAACAAGAATAAAATGTTTTTGGTAGTAGCTGGAAACATCACAAAAGAAGAACTGGAAAAGAAAATTCAGGCTTCTTTTAGTACCCTTAAAGGAAAAGCTTACGCACCACCAGTTTACGATCGTAAAACTTTAACAGGTGAGCATCTGGTAATCGAACAAAGAGACATTGCGACGAATTACATGAGTTGTATTATGAATGCTCCAACCATGACAAACGCCGATTATTATGCTTTTGTGCTAGCAATTAATGCATTAAGTGGCAGTATGAATTATGAACTGAGAACTAAACTGGGTTTATCATATGCGCCAGGAGCAATCGTTAAAATACAACAGATTCCATATACCTCTATGTTTGTAAGTACCACTCAACCTAAAAAAGCTTTTAAAGCGATGATTACGGTATATAACAATATTAAAGAAGGAAAGTACGGTGAACGTTACCTTGAGGCATTAAAAAAAGAGCATCGCGATAGATACTACAGGCATCAGGAAAGCGCAAGTTCGATTGTGAAAGATTTAGGCGAAGCTGAAGTGCTTGGCGATTATAGTATCACCGAGAATATGGTAGCCAATTTTAACAAGGTAAGCTTGCAGAACATGAAAGATTCTTTCGGAAAATATTTGAAAGGTGCCATTTGGATATACTTAGGCGATGAACAGGTAGGCAGAGCGGCTTTTCAGTAGCTCTTTTGGTCGTCATTTCGAGCGAAGTGCAACGCAGCCGAGAAATCTGTTAGATAGATCTCTCCATTTCGCAGCGCTTCAGTCGAGATGACGACTTTTTCTATTTGCATTATTTACTAATCAACAAAAAGGCCACAGCAGCTAATACTGAGCCAATTATCGGTCCAACAATTGGTACCCAGGCATAACCCCAGTCGCTACTTCCTTTTCCTTTCATTGGGATTAAAAAGTGAATAATCCGGGGGCCCAAATCTCTTGCGGGATTAACAGCATATCCGGTTGTTCCTCCTAAAGCCAAACCAATTACCCATACTAAAAAAGCTACCGGGATGGCCCCCATTGAACCTAAGCCAATTGGGGTAACCGTTTCTTTAGTACCCATACTGGCATCAGTAAAATAAAAGATCACAAAGATTAAAACGAAAGTGCCTATAATTTCTGACACCAAATTTGACGACATATTTCTGATGGCTGGAGCGGTTGCAAACGGAGCAGCTTTTAAACCTTGATCATCTGTGGCATCGAAATGATCTTTGTAAATAAGCCAGACCAGGAAAGACCCTGTCATTGCACCAGCCAGTTGTGCAATAATATAAAACGGAACCAATGCCCAGCTAAAGCCTTTTCCGATGGCTAGTCCGAGGGTTACAATTGGATTTAAGTGAGCCCCACTGTAGGGCCCGGCAACAACAACTCCTACAAATACGGCAAGTGCCCAAGCAGTTGTAATTACAATCCAACCACTATTGTTGCCTTTAGTACCTTTAAGTACTACGTTAGCCACTACACCATTTCCTAAAAGAATCATTAGTGCAGTACCAATAAATTCTGCGAGATATACATTCATATAATTAAATTCTTATCCGATTAAAATTGTTCAATTAGTCTTCTGCATTTACCCTGGCCGCCTTTATTGCTCTATTCCAGCCCTTTATTCTTTCCGTATTATCAATTCCCTTCTCAGCAACAAAAGTCTTGTTGATTTTCCATTGCGAACGGATCTGATCTATACTTTTCCAGAAACCAGTGGCTAATCCGGCAAGGTATGCAGCACCAATAGCAGTAACTTCGGTTACATCTGGTCTGATTACTTTACAGTTTAATAGATCGGCCTGAAACTGCATCAGTAAATCATTAGCGGTGGCACCACCATCTACTCTTAATTCGGCAATATTTACGCCTGCATCTGCTTCCATGGCTTTCAAAACATCCATGGTTTGGTAGGCAATGCTTTCTAAGGCCGCCCTTGCAATATGCGATTTGTTTGTACCGCGGGTTAATCCTGTTATGGTGCCACGAGCATGTTGGTCCCAATGTGGAGCACCTAAACCTGCAAAAGCAGGAACAACATAAACCCCATCGGTATCTTTTACTTTTTTAGCTAAGGTTTCTACGTCTGCCGATTTAGAAATGAGCCCCATTTCATCGCGAAGCCATTGTACCACCGCGCCGCCAATAAAAATACTCCCTTCTAAAGCGTAATTTACCTCACCATTAATCTGCCAGGCAATAGTGGTTAATAGATTATTGGCTGATATTTTTGGTTTCGACCCGATATTCATCAGCATAAAACAGCCAGTACCATAGGTGTTTTTTACCATGCCGATTTCGGTGCACATTTGCCCGAATAAAGCAGATTGCTGATCGCCGGCTATACCTGCAATAGGAATTTTTGCTGCCAGTATGCGTCCTGCGGTTTCACCATACACTTCGCTTGATGATTTTACTTCTGGCAGCATGGCTTTCGGTATCGAAAAAAGTTCAAGCAATTCGTCGTCCCAGCTTAAGGTGTGGATGTTGTAAAGCATCGTTCTTGATGCATTGCTTACATCGGTTACATGTTTTTCGCCAGCCGTTAATTTCCAGATTAACCAGGTATCGATGGTTCCGAAGGCAAGTTTTCCGGCTTCAGCTTTTTCCCTTGCCCCGGCAACATTTTCTAAGATCCACCTGGCCTTAGTAGCAGAGAAATAAGAATCTATAATCAGTCCTGTTTTTTCCTGTATTTTATTGGCCAGTCCTTGTGCTTTAATTTCATCGCAATAGGCAGAAGTGCGCCTGTCTTGCCATACAATCGCGTTGTAAATCGGTTGTCCGGTTTCTTTATCCCAAACCACGGTGGTTTCGCGCTGATTGGTAATGCCAATAGAATCGATATCGCCAACGGTTAAACCTGCTTTAACAATCACTTCTGTTACGACTGCTAGCTGTGTCGACCAGATTTCCATTGGATCGTGCTCTACCCAGCCTGCTTTTGGATAAATCTGTGTGAATTCTCGTTGTGCAATGGCAACAATTTCGCCATTGTGATTAAAAATAATTGCTCTCGAACTTGTGGTTCCCTGATCGATAGACAAGATGTATTTACTCATAATTAGGAATTTGGTTAGTTGGCTAAAGCCGATTCGGTTATTTTAGGTGTAGAATGATAAATATAACCATCGGCTAATTTATTAAAAGTTTCGATTTGGTTAATTTCCCAGTTTTTATCAGCAGATAATTCTTTGGCCAGGAGCGAAGCTACTCTAGGTGCCATATCTTTGGCTGCCTGTGCGTTAATAAAAAGTATCCTTAGTCTTCTGCTTAAAATATCTTCTACTGTTTCGGCCATTTCGTTTCGTGCAGACCAAAGCACTTCGGCTTCTGTATAAGGAAATGCAGGATGTAATTTATTGCCAAGACTTGGATCTTGTACAATTAAAGCTTCAATTTTACTGCGATCCGATCCATAGATAGCCAAATGACTATCCGTAGCAGTGGTTAAACTACCATGTATGCTTAAATTTTGGGTTACGCATGCTTTCGATTCTAAACCAGCATGCGTGATGGCTAAATTAACCGTTTCTTCTGCCATTCGGCGATAGGTGGTCCATTTACCACCGGTAATGGTAATTAATCCTTTTGCAGAAACAATAAGTTTATGGTCTCTGCTAATTTCTTTTGTACTATTTCCATCTCCGTTGGTAGGGGCGGCCAAGGGGCGTAAACCTGAGAATACACTTAAGATATCTTTTTCCATGGGTTTGCGGTTAAAATAACTCGCCGCTGTACTCATAATAAAATCTACCTCTTCTTTTAATGCTCTGGGTTCTAAACTATGTTCGTTTAACGGAGTGTCTGTTGTGCCCACTAGTAAATGTTCGTGCCATGGAACGGCAAATAAAACACGGCCATCAGAAGTTTTTGGTATCATTAAGGCCGATTCGCTGTTTAAAAAGCTTTTATCTAGCACCACATGTACACCCTGGCTAGGGCGTACCATTTTTTTTGAGTTCGGGTTATTCATTTGCAGGATATCATCCACAAACACGCCTGTAGCATTAATTATTATTTTGCCAATATATTTAGCCGTTATGCCAGTTATGGTATCTTCTGTTTCAATGCCTGTAACTGCGTCGCCACTCTTTAATAAGCCGGTTACCTTTGTATAGTTCAATAATGAGGCGCCGTTTTCAATAGCAGTTTGTGCAATGTTTACCGCTAAACGGGCGTCATCAAACTTTCCATCATAATATCTGATGCTTCCTTTTAATCCCTTTTCTTTAATGCCAGGCATCATGGCTAAGGTTTCTTTTTTAGAGAAAAACTTAGATTTGCCGAAGCTATATTTGCCTGCTAACCAATCGTAAAGTGTAAGTCCGGTTAAATATTTTATAACAGAGAACCAATCGTAGCAGGGAATCAGAAATTCTTCTTTATTTACCAGATGTTTTGCGTTTTGTTGTAATAGCCCACGTTCTTTTAAGGCATGTTTAACTAAACCGATATCTCCTTGTGCAAGGTAGCGAACACCACCATGCACCAGTTTAGTACTCCGGCTAGACGTTCCTTTAGCAAAATCAGATTGTTCTACCAATAAAGTTTTAAAGCCCCTGCTTGCAGCATCCAATGCAGTGCCTAAACCTGTGGCACCTCCGCCAATAATGATGAAGTCCCAATTTATGTTTTCTGTTAGATGATGCGGGTGTAATCTTTTCATTTAGATTTGTAAAAATAATAAAACGAAACAATACGCAATTATAAGAAATCATAATCGAAATAATATAATATGTGTGTTAAAAATTTATTAAATATTTGTGTAAAATATTTTAAAGAATGTTTTTATTGTTAATTTGCAGCACGCTAATTAAATATACTATGATGAATTTGGCTGAGAGGCACCAGTTTATATTAAGTCGCCTGCAACGTGATCAATACATAAATGTAGTCGATTTATGTAAGGAGTTGAAAGTTTCGTCTGTAACAATAAGAAAGGACTTAAAACTACTTGAGGATAAAAGCTTATTGTTTAGGACTCATGGTGGGGCTACCGTAAATAACCCATACACGGTAGACCGTCCGGTTAATGAGAAAGAGAAAATACAATCTACAGAAAAGAACAAAATAGGTATTGCTGCTGCTGCATTGCTAAATGATAACGATTCTATCGTTATTGCATCAGGTACTACAGTACTTTATTTTGCCAAGAATATTGTTCCCGCAACAAATTTAACCGTTGTAACTTCTGCACTAAATGTAGCGCTCGAATTAATGCGCGAACCTAGTATCGAAGTGATACAGTTAGGCGGATTGCTTAGGAAAAGTTCTTCATCGGTAATGGGTGCTTATGCAGAACAGGTTTTGCAGGATTTTTATTTTAATAAACTATTTCTAGGTGTTGACGGGATTGATCTTGATTTTGGATTAACCACTACTAATGCCATGGAAGCACATTTAAACCGCAAAATGATTGGCGCATCGCAAAAAACGATTGTACTTGCCGATTCTACCAAATTTGGGAAAAGAGGCTTTGGAAAGATATGTGGATTAGAAGAAATTGATCATATTATTACCGATAAAGGAATTTCTGAACAAATTGTTAAACATTTAGAGAGTTTAGGTGTTACTGTTACTATCGTATAGCGCATTCCACGCGAACGGTATAATCCAAACATTATAATTTGAACATGGAAAGAAAACGAATACACATTTTAGAGGATGATCAGGAGATCAGAAACGTTATTGAAATTCTATTAAAAGATGAGGGTTTCGAATTGCAGCTTTCATCATCATTTGCTGAGTTAAAGAAAAATATCCAGGATGCAATGCCTGATCTTTTTTTACTTGATGTAATGTTACCAGATGGCAACGGAGCAGAAATTTGTGAAGATTTAAAAACTGATATTTTTACTAAACACATCCCAATTATTGTAATGTCTGCACAGAATAATAGCGAACAAAAGGCTATTGATGCATTTGCTGATGATTATATCAGTAAACCTTTTGATATTTATGATGTTTTGGAGCGTATTAATGCGCAGCTGAAAAGAAGTGCAGAAAATAGAACTAAAGTTTAATTATAGCTATGCTAAATAAAAAAGGGAAGTCATAAAAAATGGCTTCCCTTTTTTTGCATAAAACATTTCTTAAGTCTGTTTTACATCTTGTGCTTTGTTGAACATCACAAAACGTTTAGAGTCGCCAACGCGTTGAGGTACTGTTGCATTTGAAACAATGGCGTAATCTTCAGTATTCTTGTTTATAAAAACGCCTGCACCAATAATGTTGTGGCTGCCAATAACAATATCTTCCTTTACTGCAGAATTGATTCCTAAAAAAGAATTATTACCAATAGTTACATTTCCCGCCAGGATATTGCCCGATAACAGAACATTGTTCTGAATAGTAGAATGGTGGCCTATACGGGCACCAATAAGCATACAATTATTACCGATGGTTACAAAAGGTTGTATATCACAACATTGGTCGATGAAAGTGTTGTTGCCGATTACCAGATCTGGCCATACATTTGCTTTTGATGAAACATAATTGGCAAAACTATAGCCAGATTCGCTTACCCTGTTGTACACACTTTCCCTGGCACTGTTTCTACCAATGGCAATATGCATTTTATGGGTTTCTGGGGGGAAATCTTTAATCACCTGGGCGAGACTTAAAATGGGTAATCCTAACAGCATACTTCCTGCAGGAGGTACATACGCATCATCAACACAAAAGGCAACAACATTATAGTCGCTGTCATTCATAAAGGAGTAACAGATAAACTCAGCCATTTTTCCAGTTCCATAAATAATAACTTTCATATTTAATTCTTGTTTTTAGGTTTCTAACGAATTTATGCATAAAACAGGCTTTTAAACCTTTTTAAAGCATACTGTACATATTTTGCTAATTCCTGTTTACAGCTTTTACAGTTGCGCATTTTTTTACTTTTTGCGCTGCTTTTAAGGAATATTGCATTTATGTTAATCGTTTTATCTGATTTGATTGCCAAGAACATACCGCTATTAATGAAAGCTTAATGGTGTTAAGCAGAATGTATTTTTAGACAATTAGAAATGTATTGTAAAACAGCTTGCACAGAAATATGCGAAGCGTGGCTTGTTCACTACCTGGTTAGGAAAAAATAATCGGTTAAGCAGTAAATCCAGCCTTGGTAATCTGAAGCTTTTCTTTAAAATTTTATAAAAATCATTTTATACCCCTGATAAATTGTAGTATTAAATAGCTTTTTTAAATGTTAAAACATTTTCTGATGTTTTTTGAGTTTTGCCGATTAGGATCTTACCAAAAAACAGGCTTTTATGAGTGAAAATACTAGCAAAATATTATACAAGTTACGCGTTGTAAAATTTACAAATGATGTGCAATTTATGAGCACAGTATTTAAAATACTGTGCATGCTGGTCATATTTTATACAATTTAAATACAACCCCAAACTGCCTATAAAACATTGACGCTTAATTGCATAGCTTAGTTCTCAATAAATCGAAACAAAAAACTAAACATTACTTAAGCTATGAAGAAAGTAATATTATTTATCGCAATATATACAGGCATTATCACCGGATGCGCTCCCAGAAGAGATCTTGTATACTTTAGTAACCTGGCTAAACAAACCAGTGAAATTAAGCTTCAAGGTCAGGAAGTTAAAATTCAGCAAAACGACCTTTTAAGCGTAAGCATAAACAGCTTAAATCAAGAGTCGAATGTTTTGTTTGCTGTTAATACCAAAAATGCAGGCGCTGAAAACAATTATAAAGTAGAGGGTTATCGGGTAAGTAAAGATGGAATGATTAACCTACCAGTTGTAGGTAACATCCGCCTGGAAGGTTTAACCATAGAGCAGGCGCAGGCTACCATCTCGAAAGAACTAGATAAGTATGTTAAAAAGCCGGTAGTTGATGTTCAGTTAATCAATTTTAAAGTAACGGTAATTGGTGAGGTAAACCGGCCATCAACCTTTACCGTGCAGGGAGATAACATTAACCTTTTAGAAGCACTGGGAATGGCTGGCGACATGACCGTTTATGGAAAGAGGGAAAATATTTTAGTAATCAGGCAACAAGATGGTCAAAGGGTGATGAAAAGACTTAACCTGAACAATCAGGATGTGATGGATTCTCCGTTCTTTTATCTGAAACAAAACGATGTGGTGTATGTAGAACCTGATAAGTCAAAAGCGATTGAATACAGCCCCAATACACGCATTATGCCAGTGGTAATTGCTTCTATATCAGCAGTTGCAGTATTAATTACAGCTGTTCTTCGTCGATAAACGTCTCTTAAAACATTATATCATGCTTAAACAAAATATAAATGGTGGCGCAAAAGATTTTGCAGAAACTATGACAAGGTTTGCTAGAAACTGGCACTATTTCTTAATCAGTATCATTATTTCTATGGCTGCTATATATGCTTTTCTTTATGTTACCCCACCAAAATATAAAGTAAGCAGTACATTATTGATTTCTGATGATAAAAATGGTGCAGCAATGTCTAACAGTACCGCTTTTAGTGATCTTAATATGTTTCAAACGGTTAAGACGGTTGATAATGAAATTGAAATTTTGCGATCTAGAGACCTGATTTTTAAGGTGTTGAAAAAGCTAAACTTAGAGACTGCTTACTTTAAAAAAGAGGGGATTAGAGAAAAAGAACTTTATGGAAAAACCTTACCACTTGTAGTTACCGCTATCAGTTTAAAGAATGGAGCTTATGCCAGAAAAATTAATATTTCTTATCTGGATGAAATCTCTTACATTATTCAAGACAGCCTAAAGACCAATATTGTGAAGTATGGCGATACCATTAGTACTAAAAACTATGCCATTAAAATAGATAAAGGCCCAGCTTTTAAAGCCGAATTTGGTAAAATTAAACTCCAGTTTAAAAACCTGTATAAAATGACAGAGGCTTACAACCTGGTTTCGTTAAAAATAGTTCCGGTTGTTAAAGATGCCAATACCATTACCATTAGTTTAAACGATGCGGTTCCTCAGCGGGGAATTGATATTCTGACCGATCTGATTGAAACCTATAATATTAACAACGTTAATAATAAAAATACCATTGCCCGAAATACCATAAAATTTATCGATAACCGCCTAAAATACCTGGTTGCAGATCTTTCTGGTACTGAAGAGGATGTAGAAAACTACAAACAACAAAACCGTGTTACCGATGTTAATATGGATGCGCAGATGAATGCTGCACGCTCAGGAGAGTATAATCAGTTACTGGAAACATCATCAGTACAATTGAGATTATTACGGTCAATCGAAAATTATTTCAGAGGTAAACAAAGTCAGTTTAACCTGGCGCCAAGTGCAATGGGCTTAAAAGACCCGATTTTGAATTCATTGATTTCAAAATTTAACGATCTCCAACTGGAAAGAAATAGGATGCTGCGTACTGCTAATGCAGAAAATCCTTTGGTGCTAAACCTCAACGAACAAATAGCAAGCTTAAAAACTAATATCCTGGAAAACCTGTCAAGCATTAAACAAGGTTTTGTTATTGAAAGAAACAACCTGAGTGCCAACTACTCTCAATTCGATAATAAAATTAAATCTGTACCTACCATAGAGCGTGGCTTATTAGAAAGAAGCCGTGAACAAAGCGTAAAATCGGGTTTATATAAATATTTACTGCAAAAAAGAGAGGAAACTGCTTTATCACTTTCTGCTACCGTACCAACCTCTCAAGTAGTAGATAAACCGGCTTACAATACTATACCAAATAGTCCTAAACAACCACTTTTATATCTGTGTGGATTCATTTTTGGCTTTTTTGTACCAGCTGGAGTAATTTATGCCAAAGGATTTTTTAACAATAAGGTGCAGGATGCCAGCACTATTGAGCTAACCGGTGCCAAAATGCTTGGTGAACTTTCTCACAACCTGGATAAAAGCACCATTGTTTTTCAAAAAGATAACCGTTCTACCATATCAGAGCTGTTTAGGTACATCAGAATGAACTTAGGACTGATGTCTAACAATATCGAAAATAAAGTAATGTTGGTTACTTCGAGTATGAAAGGAGAGGGTAAAACATTCTTTAGCGTAAATCTGGCTACTACCTTAGGTATGCTTGATAAAAAAGTTGTTGTACTGGAATTTGATCTAAGAAAACCTGACCTTTTGAATAAAGTTGGTTTAAAGCAAACTAACGGATTAACCGACTATCTAATTGGTGAGTCTGTGTTAGATGATATTATTAAACCAACCAGTGTCTCAGATAATATCTGGGTTATTGGATGTGGCCAATCGCCTGAAAATCCTGCAGAAGTAATGATGAGCCCTAAAATGGATTTATTGTTTGATGAACTGAAAGAGAGATTCGATTATATCATTATTGATACTTCGCCGGTTGGCCAGGTGGCCGATGCCTTTAGCCTGGCAGAATATGCTGATGTAAGTATTTACCTGGTGCGTTATAACTACACCAACAAATATCAGCTCGCCATATTGAAAGATATTTGCGAAAACAATAAACTTAAAAATCCGATGGTTGTTTTTAACGATGCCAAACGGGAGAAAAGCCAGAAATACAGCTATGGTGGCTATGGTTATGCCATGGCAAACTAAATCTACCTCGTTTTTAAAAGAGAATACTAGTACCCTTTACCAAATAAACGTCCCCAAACGATTTAATTCTGTTTACAAACAATAAGGCCGTGATGCTTAAACTGCGCATCGATTAAAGGCATTAGCAGTTTGCAAACAACTCTTAATTAGATTGCCCTTTTGCGCAAAAAGCAAAATAGGATTTAAAAATAAAAATTGTCATGTAAGTGATATAGCGAAGCTGTATCCGGCCGACTGAATAAGCCTTTTAGCTAAAAGAACAGATACCTATCATGTAAGTGATATAGCGAAGCTGTATCAAATCGCCTAAAAACCAAACTATAACTCATCAAAAAAAATGGAATCTACAATTAACATCAAACCCTCGTTCGTAAAAAAATGGTTTGTGATCTATACCCGTCCACGTTGGGAGAAAAAAGTTGACCGTTTGCTGCAAGAGCAGGGTTTCGAGTCTTTTTGTCCTGTTCGTAATGTAGAAAATCAATGGGCCGATAGAAAGAAAATAGTTAGCCTTCCGCTTTTTACCGGATATGTATTTGTGAAAATAGATGAGCGTGAAGGTTACAAAATCAGGTATACACTCGGCGTTTTAAACTTTATTAATTATATGGGCAAGCCTGCAGTGGTTCGGGATAATGAGATTGAAAAGTTGAAACACATTATGGATACCTACAATGATGTAGATGTGGTGAGTTTAACCGGTGTTTCGAAAGGAGACCGTGTTCGGATCAGTAATGGTCTCTTCCATAATCAGGAAGGAGAGGTGATCCAGATTCAAGGCAAGCATGTTTTAATGTCGTTCGATCATTTAGACTGTGCTTTAGTTACCAGGGTGCCAATAAGCAACTTAACATTAACCGTAAATACGCAACAACATTATGTATAACGCTGAAGATAATCTGAAGATGACGGTAATTGGCCTTGGCTACGTTGGCTTACCGTTGGCAGTAGAATTTGCAAAAAAATACAAGGTATTTGGCTTTGATATTAACCAGAGTAGGATAGCAGAATTAAAAGCCGGATACGACAATACACTGGAAGTTAATGAATCTGAACTGAATGAGGTTTTAACCTTCGAATGCACAACTTTAAAAGGCCTGTACTGTACCAATGAAATCGAAAAATTACGCAGCTCATCGGTTTACATTGTTACAGTACCAACGCCTGTTGATAAAAACAACAGACCAGATTTATCACCTTTAATTAAAGCGAGTGCAGTTGTGGCTAAAGTTCTAAAAAAGGGAGATATAGTGGTTTACGAATCAACTGTATATCCTGGTGTAACTGAAGACGAATGTGTACCCATTTTAGAAAAAGGATCTGGTTTGGTTTTCAATAAAGATTTTTTTGCGGGTTATTCTCCAGAGCGTATTAACCCTGGAGATAAACAACATACCGTTGCCAATATCTTAAAAATCACATCAGGTTCTACTCCCGAAGCCGCCGAAAAAATAGACGCACTGTACCGTTCGGTTATTACTGCCGGAACTTATAAAGCTTCGTCTATTAAAGTGGCCGAAGCGGCAAAAGTGATTGAAAACGCCCAGCGAGACATCAATATTGCTTTTGTAAACGAACTGGCTATGATTTTTAACCAGATCGGTATCGATACTTCTGAGGTTTTAGCAGCAGCCGGAACCAAATGGAATTTTCTGAATTTTAAACCGGGCTTAGTTGGCGGGCATTGTATTGGCGTAGATCCATATTATCTGGCACAAAAAGCACAGGAAGCTGGTTATCACCCTGAAATTATTTTAGCCGGACGACGTGTAAACGATGGGATGGGTAAATATGTGGCCGATCAGATCATTAAAAAAATGATTGCTAAAAACATCCATATTGTGGGAGCAGAAGTACTGGTGTTAGGTTTTACATTTAAAGAAAACTGCCCTGACGTGCGAAATACCAAAGTTATTGATATTGTAAGGCGATTGGAAGAATACAAAGTTAAAGTAGCCATTCACGATCCCTGGGCAAATGCCGATCAGGCCAGACATAACTATGGTATTATTTGCGAAAATGGTTCTTCAAAAACCAGAAAGTATGATGGGATTATACTGGCAGTAGCACACGAAGCTTTTAATAACTTAAATATCACAGCATTGCGTAAACCGGAATGCGTGGTATACGATATAAAAGCCGTATTGCCAAAATCAATAGAAACGGTTCGATTGTAACGCCATGAGTTTAACATATAAAGCGCGATCGGGCATTATATGGTCGATTGGACAGCAGTTTGGTGTTAAATTCATAAACCTGTTTGTTACCGTCATATTGGCCCGTTTATTAAGCCCTGCAGAATTTGGCTTAATTGCAATGCTCTCCATTTTTATTGCTGTTGGTAACTCATTAATGGATAGTGGTTTAACAACATCCTTAATCAGGACACGGACAGCAGGACAAAAAGACTTTTCGACCATATTTTTTTTTAACCTTTTAGGAAGCATTGTTGTATATGGTTTTTTGTTCTTTGCAGCACCGCTAATTTCTGGTTTTTACAGGCAGCCCTTGCTTACCAATATTGTTAGGGTTTATGGACTAACCTTTTTAATCAATGCCTTTTTTAGTATTCAGAGTACTTTATTAACTAAGGAAATGAAATTTAAACTGCAAACAGTAATTCAAATACCTGCAGTAATACTTGGCGGTTGTTTAGGTATTTACCTGGCAAAAAATGGTTATGGAACCTGGAGTTTGGTTTGGATGAGTTTGCTAAGTGCGAGTGTTTCTACCGTTTTGCATTGGTTTTACTCAGATTGGCGGCCACGACTGATTTTTAATAAAAAAAGTTTCAGAAAGCACTTTCATTTTGGCTACAAGATGACACTTTCTGGCCTGTTGGATACCGTTTATCAAAATTTATACACCGTTATTATTGGTCGCTTTTACGCGGCGGCCCAATTGGGCTTTTACGCCAGGGCAGATAGTTTAAGTCAGTTGCCCATTGGAATTATTTCTACCGCGATCAATAAAGTTACCTATCCCATGTTTTCGAACATCAGCAATGATGATGTAAAACTTAAAATGGTATATCGGAGATTAATGCAGCAGGTTTTATTCTGGAATGCACCCATCTTGGTTTTTTTAGCGCTCATTGCACAGCCTCTGATTTCGCTGCTTTTAACCGATAAATGGCTGCCTTCAGTACCGTATTTTCAAATTTTATGTATTGCTGGTATTCTGTATCCGTTACACGCTTATAACTTAAATATTTTAAAGGTTAAAGGCCATAGCGGACAGTTTTTAAAACTCGAGATCGTAAAAAAAGTACTTAGCGTAGTTGGAATAATCTGTGTAATTCCTTTCGGAATAATGGGGCTTTTGTATTATCAGCTCTTTTTTACGGTTTTTGCTTATTATATCAATTCAACTTATAGTGGAAAGCTCATTAACTATCCACTTAAAGAACAGCTTCTGGATATCGCACCTATTTTAACGCTCTCAATTCTGTTAGGTTTAGGTTGCTATTATCTTGATGGCTGGTATTCAACACACTATACCATCAATAATCTTTTCCGAATTATTGCTTTAAGCATAATCTATGGAGTTTTTTACCTCGGCATAAGCAGCAGCATCCGATTGGCTGCACTAGTTGATTTTAAACAATTAATCCTCAAACAATGATACCGGTAACCAAACCCTTTTTGCCTAAACAGGCAGATTTTAAAAGCTATGTAAGTAGCATTTGGGCCAGACAGTGGCTCACTAATAATGGTCCCTTGGTAAATGAATTGGAGTTGAAGTTGCAACAATACTTAGAACTACCTCATTTATTATATGTTACCAATGGCACAATCGCTTTGCAACTGGCTATTCAGGCTTTAGATGTGAAAGGTGAAATTATTACCACACCGTTTTCTTTTGTGGCTACCACCAGCAGTATTGTTTGGCAAGGTTGCAAACCTGTTTTTGTTGATATAGATGAAGATACGCTGAACATAGATCCCAATAAAATTGAAGCTGCTATTACAGCAGACACTACAGCTATTTTGGCTACCCACGTTTTTGGAAATCCTTGTGATATTGAAGCGATAGACCGCATTGCAAAAAAACATGGACTAAAGGTAATTTATGATGCCGCCCATTGTTTTGGTACAAAATATAAAGGTAAATCTATCTTCGCTTATGGCGATGTAAGTACAACAAGCTTCCATGCCACTAAACTGTTTCATACCATTGAAGGTGGGGCAGTTTTTACTCAAAATCCTGAAATTTTAAAGAGAATGGCGCTGATGCGTAATTTCGGTTATAGTGGGGTAGATACTTTTTCAGAAATCGGAACCAATGCTAAAAACTCCGAGTTTCACGCTGCAATGGGGCTTTGCAATCTAAAACATATCGATCAGATTTTAAGTAAACGCAAAGAGCTATCACAGCATTACGAAATGCGCCTGAATAAAATCGAAGCCCAGTTCCAGGTTATTCAGGCCGATACGGAATTTAATTACGCATACTATCCCGTAATATTCCGATCGGAAGAAGTTATGCTCGATTGCATGAAACAGCTAGAACTTGTTCAGGTGTATTGCAGAAGGTACTTCTATCCATCTTTATCGGCCTTGCCATATATTGATAAGGTAAATATGCCGATCTGTGATTCTATTTCTAAACGCATTATGTGTTTGCCACTTTACCATACTTTAACCAGTGCCGATCAGGATTTAGTAGTCAGAATTATTTTGAGAACTCAGAATTACCGCAAAAAACAAGTGCTTAAACTCGCCGATTATGGCACCATGGTTAATGGCAGCATTGGTATGGTAGTTAATGGTAATTAAAAGCATCATTTAATATGAAAGAAGATAATAATGAAGTGATGGTTAGCATTTTTTGCATCACTTATAACCATTGTAAATTTATTGCTAAAGCGCTGGATGGTTTTCTGATGCAGAAGTGCAATTTTAAAACAGAAATTATTATAGGGGATGATTGTTCTACCGATGGAACCACAGAGATTATTGATGAATATGTTGCCAAACATCCTGATCAAATTAAGCGTTTAAAAGCGCCAAAGAACATTGGCGCTACCCAAAACGTAATTCGGGTTGCGCTAGAAACTAAAGGTAAATACGTAGCCACATGTGATGGTGATGATTATTGGTTAGACCCATATAAACTGCAGAAACAGGTAGATTTTTTAGAAAATAACCCTGAATATGTAATGTGCTGCCATTATACACGCGAAATCAATTTTGATGATACTGAGCTGTTTTACATGGACTTTAACCCTGTTCCCTTGCAGTATAGTTTTAGTGATCTGATTGTGAACAGGCAAGTAGAAACCTGTACCGCAACTATTGTTTACCGCAACATTGAAGCCATTAGAAATCTTTATAAAAACGATTGGTTTTTAAAGTGCCATGCCTGCGATAAACTATTGAAACTCTATTGCACCTGGGTAACGGGTAAAAAAATATACGTTTTACCCGAAGTAATGAGTTGTTACAGGCGTCACCCTGGAGGTGTTTGGAGTCCGGTTGCTTATATTCCATTAAAGAAGATGCAACTAAGCGATTTCTATATCATCATTAAAATTTTCACCTATACTGGTTTACAAAAGGTTAAACTTTTGAACTTTTATCTCAGAAAATACTTCCTCTTCGAAGTGAAATACAAAACCTTTGGAAACGCTTTCCAGACCATTAAAACCATAGTAAATTAATTCGTAATGACTACTAAATTATGCTTCGTAATCAACAGTTTAGAAGGTGGCGGAGCTGAAAGGGTAATTAGTAATCTGGCTAATCACTTTAGTTATAAAAACTGCAGTGTTACAATGATTTGCCTTAATACAGCTCAAGTTAAATATCAGATTAATAAATCGGTTAAAATTGTAAATCTGGTAGAAAGAAAAGATAGTCAAAATCTCTTAAACAGGATTAGATATGCTTACTTAACTTTTTACAGATTACTTTCTCTATTAAAGAAAGAAAAACCAGATTGTACCATTTGTTTTATGACATCGGCGAACATTTGGGCAGGTTTATGCTGTATGATTTTAGGTTTGCCTTATCTGGTTTCCGAAAGAAATACCCTAGATAGCACCATACTACAATACAACAAATTACTACAGTGGTTTATATTTCATATTTATAGAAAATCAAAAGCCATTGTGCTACCAGCTTTTGGAATGTTTAGAGGATTTAAAAGGATTAAGCAATTCGAAAAACTGAATAACTTTGAAACCATCCACAATCCGATCAATCAGTTTGTAAAACCAAATAAAGAGACCGTAAACGATAAAGCATTTATACTTTCTGTTGGAAGATTGAGCCGCGAAAAAGGTTTCGATCTGCTTATCGATGCTTATAGCCATTTACGGGCACCCAATGTTGATCTTTTAATCTCAGGTGAAGGACCTGAAAGAGAAAACCTCGAAAAGCAGATTAAGGATTTAAATTTAACGGGTAAAGTTAAATTGATCGGCTTTAAATCGAACCTGCAGGATTATTATGCGCAGGCAGAGGTTTTTGTGCTCTCATCCAGAAACGAAGGTTATCCGAATGTACTGGTAGAGGCCATGGGAATGGGCTGTGCCTGCGTAGCAATGGATTGTGAGTTTGGCCCTTCAGAGATTATCGAACATGGAATTAACGGATTCCTGGTTGCTAAAGAAGATATAGAAGAACTTTCATTGTCTATCGATAAAATACTTAATAACAGTCACTTAAGAAGTGAGTTTTCAGCGAAGGCAAAATCAATCAATAAAACAAATTCTATTGAACTTATTTCTGCCAACTGGGAGCAACTCATCATGTCATGATTAAAAAAATAATGTTTCTCTTTTTGTTGTTTGCCTATGTTTATGCAACAACATTCAACATCTTTATGACTGGGGTTTTCCGGATTCCGGCACCAATAGTTTTCCTGGCGCCGTTAATCTATTTCTACCGGACAGAAGAAACAGGCTTTCTATATGGCAAAGAATTATTCGTTTTCTTTATCGCTGCCCTGTTTTTTTATCTCATAGGTCAGGCAGATGTTACTGGTTTTTTTGCCTTATTAATTGTTGCTGCTTGCTTTGCCCTGTTGTTCAACTATGTTATCGGTACGAATTTAAAACGGATGAACATCGCAGTCGGATTTTTCTTTGGTGTATTGCTGCTTTCCGGAATCATTATGTTTATCGATCACCAGTACAATATGGCAGCTATTCGTTCGCTTTTGGTGCAGGAAGACGTATTGCAGGCACCAGCAGGTATATCGACCACTATTTTTACTTTCGGGTACCAGATGGCTGCT
This sequence comes from Pedobacter ginsenosidimutans, assembly GCF_001442625.1. Classification (GTDB taxonomy): domain Bacteria; phylum Bacteroidota; class Bacteroidia; order Sphingobacteriales; family Sphingobacteriaceae; genus Pedobacter; species Pedobacter ginsenosidimutans. The sequence goes on from NZ_LMZQ01000023.1 coordinate 38,135, forward strand.
TTAACACCATTTCTAGTTATTAATGCTATACTGTTTAAAAGAAGCTGGCTAATTAACCTTCTTTTATTTGGGTTATCGCTCTCTCTTATTTTCTTCGGTATGCAAAGATCGGTTTTGGTTGCTTTTGCAGTGGTAACCGGATTATTTTTTTTAAGCTATTATAAAGCCAAATCCATTTTGATATTCGGTGTATTCTGCGCCATATTTTTTATCGCGCAAAGTTCAATTGAACAATTTTCTGAGGGAAAAAAACAACAGAATATTTTAAATAAAAGTGCCGAAAATGCGAAAGGTAAAGAAGAACGCGGCGATTTAATGGGAGAGAACATCCAGATTATAACCGAATATCCTTTTGGGCTATTGTTTTATGGGAAAACCTGGAACGATGTAGTGCAACACAACTTTGTTTACAAAAAAGGGCCTATCGTAATTACATCCCATAATGCCTATTTAATGTTTATTACTTATTTGGGGCCTTTGTTGGGCTTCATTTTACTCATTTTATTATATCGAAAAGTAGGGAAGATCATTTTTTATGCTTTTCTGCATATCAAGGATAGGAAAAATGCGCTGTTAATCTGTTTAAGCTGCTCTTTTATAGCTATATCCATCAACTCATTTTTTCATAACGAATGGCTTCTGGCAACGAGCGGTCCAACATTGTTCCTCTACTTTGCCATTCTACAACTCTCAAAAATCAAAATGGAAGACCACATTTTGGTTGAATACAATTAACACAATTAAATTGACGAATATGAATATCCCATTCTCTCCACCTTTTATCGATCAAGCCGTGGTTGATCAGGTATTAGAAACACTTAACGACAAATGGATCACCACAGGGCCAAAAGTAAAAGCCCTTGAATGTGAAATTAAAGCGATTACTGGAACTGATGAGGTGATCTGTGTAAACTCCTGGACATCGGGCGCTATTTTAATGTTAAAGTGGTTTGGTGTTAAAGCCGGCGACGAAGTAATTGTGCCAGCATATACCTACAGTGCCACGGCATTAGCTGTGCTTCATTGCGGTGCAACTCCGGTTATGGTTGATGTGCTTGATGATTTTAATATCGATCCTGAAAAAGTTCAGGCAGCAATTACTTCAAAAACCAAAGCTATAATTGCAGTAGATATTGCCGGCTGGCCGTGTAATTATACTGCTCTAAAAGAATTGATTAATCATGTTGATGTTAAGAAAAAATTTAAATGTCAGTCAGATAAACAATCCTTGCTTAAAAGGATATTGCTGATTTCGGATGCTGCACATTCAATAGGCAGTTTATATTACGATAAACCGGCTGCACAGATGTGCGATGTAACGATATTTTCTTTTCATGCCGTTAAAAATATAACAACAGCCGAAGGAGGTGCGATCTGCTTAAATCTTCCGGCTGCATTTGATCCTCAGGAAGAATATAACTACTTAAAAATGTACACGCTTAATGGTCAGAACAAAGACGCGCTTTCTAAATCAAGAGGTGCTGGCTGGCGGTACGATATCCTGTTTCAGGGACTAAAGATCAATATGCCTGATATCTGCGCTGCAATTGGTTTAGCACAGATCAGGAAATATAATCAAGAACTACTGCCGCAACGGAAAAAAATCGCTCAGCAATATTGTGAGGGTTTTCAGCAAGAAGATTGGTTTGTAGCACCGCCTTTAGTGAGTACGCAACGCGAATCCTGTTATCATCTTTTCCCCTTGAGGGTTAAAGGTTTAACCGAGAGACAGCGGGATCAGATCATTGATGACCTGGCATCTTTGGGGATTGCGAGTAATGTTCATTTTATCCCGATGCCAATGCTTACGCTCTTTAAAAACCTGGGTTATAAAATTGAAGATTATCCAATGGCCTATCAGAATTATGTCTGTGAGATTTCTCTCCCCATTTATCCGCAATTAACAGCTACAGAAGTAGAATTTATCATCACTTCGGTAATCAGTTGTGTGCATATTCAATTAAATAGCCATTTAGAAATTGATGAAGGTGGCTTTTCAGGACATAAACAAATGGCAGTAGCATCATGAAAATAAATAAGAAAAGAATATTCGATGTGGTTTTTGCCATTCTGTGTTTAGTATTGTTCAGTCCGCTTTTAATCTTGATTGCCATC
>NZ_LMZQ01000024.1 GCF_001442625.1 Pedobacter ginsenosidimutans
GTATGCCGACGAAAGCAGATCCTTCATTATTTCGGTGAAAATTTTAACGAAACAGGCTGTAACTGCATGTGTGATAACTGCAAAAAGCCTAAAAAGCAATTTGATGCGGAAAGTCAATTGTTAACCGTTTTGAAATTTATCGAAAAATCGGGTGAAAAATTTGATGATGCACACTTGTTAAACGTATTTTTAGGTTTAGAAACCGCTCAGACCATTGCTTACGAACACAGCAAGATTCCTGAATTTGGAATCGGTAAAGAAGAAGGCGAACTGATGTGGAAATCGATTATCCGCCAGGCTGTTTTAAATAATTACCTTTTTAAAGACATTGATAATTACGGTTTATTAAAGTTAACCAAACAGGGAAGAGATTTTATTATCAACCCTTATAGCCTTAAATTCATACTAAACGAACCAATAGAGAACGGTGCTGACGATGATGATGATGATGTAAAACAGGGTACAGGTGCTTTAGATACCCATCTTTTATCCTTGCTTAAAGATCTGCGCAAAAAAATCGCGAAGCAAAAAAGCGTTCCACCATTTGTCGTTTTCCAGGATCCATCTTTAGAGGAAATGTGCACACATTATCCGATTACGATGGAAGAGCTTCGCCAGATTTCTGGTGTAGGTTCGGGTAAAGCGATGAAATTCGGGACACCTTTTATTGAACTGATCAAAAAATATGTGGAGGATAACGATATCGAACGTCCTATCGATTTGATTATTAAAACTCAGGCCAATAAATCGCAGATGAAGGTTTCGATCATTCAAAATATCGACAGACAGATTGGTTTGGAAGATATTGCCGATTCGAAAGGTATCACTTACGAAGAAATTCTGAAAGAAGTAGAATCGATTGTAAACTCTGGTACTAAACTGAACTTAAATTATTTCATTGATGAAGTAATTGATGATGATAGACAGGATGAAGTATTCGACTATTTCAGAGCAGCTGAAAGCGATTCTATCGATGAAGCACTTAACGAATTAGGCGAAACCGATTATACCCGCGAAGAAATTCAATTGATGCGGATTAAATTCATGTCAGAACTAGGAAATTAAAAATTAGGTGTGAGATAGGAGAAACTAGATTTGAGACAAACTCAGATCTCAATCTCATGCCTCACATCTCCCATCTCAACTATGCTTAACTATTTAGATAAATTAAAAAATACAGATTCAGGAAATTTCTTTTTAATGGCTGGTCCATGCGCTATTGAAGGCGAGGATATTGCCATGAGAATTGCCGAAAAGATTATTACAATTACTGATAAACTTCAGATTCCATATATTTTTAAAGGTTCGTACCGAAAAGCAAATAGAAGTAAAGGAAGTTCTTTTACAGGCATTGGCGATGAAAAAGCTTTACGCATTTTAGAACGTATTGGTAGAGAATTTGGTGTGCCAACCGTTACCGATATCCATGAAAGTGGCGAGGCCGAGATGGCAGCTGCTTATGTAGATGTATTGCAGATTCCTGCATTTTTATGTCGTCAAACTGATTTGTTAATTGCTGCAGCCGAAACCGGAAAAGTAGTAAACGTTAAAAAAGGCCAGTTCCTTTCTGCAGGTTCTATGAAATTTGCAGTTGAGAAGGTAAAAGAAGCCGGAAACAACAAAGTGATTTTAACAGATAGAGGTAATACTTTTGGTTATCAGGACCTGATTGTTGATTACCGTGGTTTACCCGAAATGCAGGGTTTCGGCGTTCCGGTAGTGATGGATTGCACACATTCCTTACAACAGCCTAATCAAAGCAGTGGTGTTACTGGTGGTAAACCAGAATTGATTTCGACTATTGCTAAAGCAGCAATTGCAGTAGGAGCAGATGGCTTATTTATTGAAACACACCCTGATCCTGCAAATGCAAAATCGGATGGTGCCAATATGTTACATTTAGACCTGTTGGAAGAAACATTAACCAAACTGATCCGAATCAGACAAGCTATATTATAATCTTGAATAATCCGAAAGTATTTCTCACTGCCGAATGGCGTAAACTGGCTTTGGCTCAGTATGCTGTAGATAAAGAAATACTTTCGAAATACTTGCCTGCACATACTGTACTGGATGATTGGCAGGGCAAGTATTATGTGAGTTTAGTTGGCTTCATGTTTGTTGATGTTAAACTCCTAGGCTTTAATATTCCCTTCTATACCAATTTTGAAGAGGTTAACTTAAGGTTCTATGTTAAATTTAAAGATGGAGATACGTGGAAAAGAGGAGTGGTATTTATTAAAGAATTTGTACCAAAGCCTGCCATCACCTTTGTAGCTAACACCATTTATAAGGAGAATTACCAAACATTTCCGATGAAACATGTTTGGATTGAACAAGAACATCAGCTTGAGGTAGATTATCGCTGGAAGAACCGAAACTGGCATAATTTTTCAGTTATAGCTTCTTCAAAGGTAGAAGAAATACAAATTGGTAGCGAAGAAGAATTTATTACGGAACATTATTGGGGCTACACCAAAATCGGAGCGAATAAAACATCTGAATATGGTGTGGAGCATCCGCGCTGGCAAGCTTATCCAGTAAAAAAGTATAATATTGATGTGGATTTCGGAATTAACTACGGAAATGATTTTTCTTTTTTAAACGAAGCTAAGCCTGATTCTGTATTCTTGGCCGAAGGCTCTGAAATAAGGGTACTAAAAGGAAAGAAGTTCTAATAGCTAAGCTAAATCGTTATCTCGACAGTAGTGTTCTAAAGGAACTCCTTCAGAGGAGAGATCTTTTTAATTCAATTAATAATTTTGCTGAAAGATCTCTCTCCCGAAAGTTCGGGATTGCACTTCAGTCGAGATGATAATCTTTTATTGAGCATTTCCAGTCCAGTGCCTTCGTCAACATGTTTGGAATGAAGGAGTTACCATTATATCCTATGATAGTCTCCGCGCCAGTTTTTAATGGCTTTTTTAATCTTATCAGGAGATAACTTATCAGCCACAGCTTTATCAACCAAAGCCAAATATTCTTCATCACTAGCAAAACGTAAAGCCATAATTTGCCCCATCCTCAGCTCACTCGGAAGTGCTTTACCAGCAAGAATGTAATAACGCAACTTTTCTTCGGCTCTTGCAGCTCTATCCTGTGCCTTAAGTGCAAACATCCGTGCCATTACAGCTATAATCGCTATCAGGAAAAATGCAAGCACAAGCAGACCCGTAATTATAGTAGGTATGGCTATGCAACAATAAATGGCAAAACCTAATCCTAAAACCGCTAAGGGTATTGTAAAAAAATGAAAAGGAGGATAAAACCTCTTGTGGTTTCCGTAATGCTGAGACATCTTGAGTTTTTCTAAGTAATACTTTATATTTTAGTAATCACGAACGAGGTTCTACGATTGTTTTTTCTTCCTGATTCAGTTTTATTATCAGCAATCGGTTTACTTGCTCCGAATCCTTTAAAAGTAAGTCTTTTCGCATCAATATCCTTTTTGATCAGGTACTCGTAAACTGCATTTGCACGGTTAAAAGATAACTTTTCATTCAGTTTATCATCGCCAACATTATCGGTATGTCCTTGAATTTCAATTTGTACGTTTTCATTTTGATGCAAAAAATCAATAAGCAGATCCAGTTCACGGATAGAGGCGGGCAAAAGATTAAACTTATTGGTATCAAAGAAAATATTTCTTAAGGTTACATTTCCACCTTGTTTTATTTTCTCGATGTAAACTTCAATCTGGTAAGGTTTATTGATATCTCCTGCCCTGAGCTCAAAGTTTTCAGAGTAAAACATGTAACCTTCGGCATTTACATTAAACAGATAATTGCTCCCAACAGGCATTACCGCTAAAAACTGACCGGTTTCTGGATCAGTATAATCATCGAAAACAGTTTTATTGCTTTTCAAATCTACCACCTGAACATTACTTTCGATCGTTTTTTTAGTATCCCGGTCTCTTACTATTCCTTTTACATAAGAAATCTTGAGCGGTTTAGCAACTTCAGGAATTCCAAAGCTATAAATATCCTGTAAACCAAATCCTCCTTTTAAATTCGAAGAAAACAAACCGAAACTTCCATCAGCACTTACTACCAAACCACTTTCATCTTCATAAGAATTGATCGGATACCCCATATTGGTGGGCTTTTGCCATCTACCATCATTTTCCTGCCGGCTGTAATAAATATCTTTGTTTCCGAAACCTGGCCAACCATCAGAAGAAAAATACAAGGTTTTACCGTCTACATGTAGAAAAGGGGTGTTCTCATCGAAAGCGGTATTGATATCTGGACCAAGATTAATGGCTGGTCCCCATTTGGCATCATCGGTAATGGTGCTTTTCCAGATATCGTAACCTCCAGATCCGCCCGGTCTGTTACTTATAAAATACAAAGTTCTTCCATCAGGACTGATTGCCGGTTGTGATTCCCAATATTCTGAATTAACGGGTTTGCCAATATTATAAGGTTCACCCCAATCTTTTCCTTCACGGTGTGAAACATAAATATCACATCTACCTAGACCATCCGGTCGGTTGCATCCAGTAAAAAAAAGGTACTTCCCATCAGGTGAAATGGTTTGCGCCCCTTCATTGTATCGGGCAGTATTTATTTTGCTGGATAAGGGAGTAGCGACATCCCATTTACTGTTTTTAAGCTGTGATGTCCAGAAATCTTCATTACCATTTACCTGGCGGGTAAAAACCAAGGTTTCGCCATCAGCAGTTATGGAAGGAAAGTACTCAGCATTTGTTGTATTTACACCTTCACCTAAATTTGTTGGACTATATTTTACGGGTTTATTAATTGCTGTGGCAGCGAAATCACAATCTAAAAGATATTTCTTTGCTCTTCTTGCTCTATCAGATGAAGGATCTAATATCAAAAATTCATTAAAATGCTGTTTCGATTTTAAATAATCCTGACTTGCAAATTCGGTTTCAGCCAAGCCATAAATTACAGCCGGAGCTACCGTTTTATTGATCAATATGGCTTTTTCGTAAGCGGCTTTGGCATCAGCATACTTTTTTTGTGTTTTATAAACGCCAGCAAGCACAATGTAGGCATTTTGAAATAACGGATCAGCTTCAACTGCACTTTTTAATACCTGTTCGGCAGCAGCATAATCCAATTTATCAATAAATGGACCTGCTTTCTCAAAAAAAACCTGTGCTTTTTTATTCAGGGAGCTTTGCCCAAAACAATAAATACTCAGTATGCTAAAGAAGAGGACTAAGCGAAATTTCATTACATTAACATTTGGTTATAAAGCTAATGTATTGTTTTTAAGGAATATTTAAAAATTTGTGCGTTTGTAATGAAATTTCCCATTTTGGGTTTGCCATTACATAATCAATAATTAATGGTGTAATTTCTTTTGATTTAGACCATTCGGGCTGGAGATATAGTTTACAGGTAGGAGATACCATCGCCGCGTATTCTTCAGCCCATTTAAAATCGCTTTTGTTAAAAACGATCACTTTTAATTCGTGCGCAAAAGGCGTAATATCCGGCCTTGGTGCTTTAAATTTCTTTGGTGATAAACAGATCCAGTCCCAATTTCCAGAAAGAGGGTAAGCACCAGATGTTTCGATAAAGGTAAGAATACCTCTTTCTTTTAATTTGTTGGTTAAATAATCCAGGTTATAAATCAAGGGTTCACCACCGGTAATTACAACAGCCTTACCAGGGAATTTATCGGCGTTTTCAACAATTACATCTGAAGCCGTAAGTGGGTGCATTTCGGCATCCCAGCTTTCTTTCACATCGCACCAATGGCAGCCTACATCGCAGCCCCCTAAACGGATAAAATAAGCTGCTTTACCAGTATTAAATCCTTCGCCCTGTATGGTATAAAATTCTTCCATTAAAGGAAGTAATGTGCCGTCTTCTGGTATATCTTGTTTCATTTTTGAGGATGCAAATATCCTAAAAAAATATGGTGATGCTGTTCCTCTTTTAAAATTTAATGCAAAGATGAAATAAGACTGATATTTATTTGCCGTATTTTAGCTGTATGAAGTGGTTTAAGGCGCTAAATAATAATCAAATACCCCGTCCTGATACAATTAAAACAATTGAAGTTGCGGGAAAACAAATTTGTTTGATTAATAATGAAGACAAAATTACCGCAACCCAATCGCATTGTCCGCATGCTGGAGGGCATTTTAGTGGTGGCTGGTGCAAAAACGGGCACCTGGTTTGTCCAATCCATCGGTACGAATACAGTTTAACCACGGGAAGGGGAGCAGAGGGACAAGGTGACTATATCAACATCTATCCAACGGAATTACGCGAAGATGGCCTCTATATCGGTTTTGAAGAAAGCTGGTGGAGTAAACTTTGGGGGTGATTGGTTCACTAATTCATTTGTCATTAGTTTATTGGTGAATTCCCGCCTAACAAAAAAAGCGGCTCAATTTCTTGAACCGCCTTTGATATTTCTTCTGCAATGGGTTTACCTTAAACCCTCCACCTTTCAACCTTCTACCGCTAAGCGTATATCTCTTTTCTAGCCGATGCTAAAGTATTTTTCAATAAACCAACAATAGTCATTAAACCCACACCACCAGGAACAGGCGTAATGTATGAAGCCTTAGGTGCTACGTTTTCGAAATCTACATCACCATATAACTTAAAGCCAGATTTGGTTTCGGCAGAGGTTTCGCGGTTAATACCTACATCGATAATAATGGCGCCAGGTTTTACCATATCAGCCGTAACAAAATTCTTTTTACCAATAGCGGCAATCACAATATCAGCTTGGAGAACCTGTTCTTTTAAATCTTTGGTACGTGAGTGGGTAAGTGTTACGGTACAATTGCCCGGATTGGCATTGCGGGCCATTAAAATGCTCATTGGACTACCTACAATATTACTACGGCCAACAACAACACAGTGCATTCCTGTAGTGTCGATACCATACTCTTGTAACATCAATAGAATACCATAAGGTGTAGCCGGGATAAAGCAAGGCAGGTTGCGCATCATTCTACCCAAATTTACCGGGTGGAAACCATCCACATCTTTACGGTGATCGATCTTTTCAGTAACTTTCTCCGGATCAATGTGTTTTGGCAAAGGCAATTGAACAATTAAGCCATCTACATCTTCATCCTGATTAATTTCTTCAATTTTCGCCAATAACTCAGCTTCTGTTACTGAGTTGTCATATCTGTGAAGTGAAGATTTGAAACCGACTTTTTCACAGTTTTTCATCTTACTGGCCACATAAGTTTCGCTACCACCATCATTGCCAACTAAAATGGCAACTAGGTGTGGCTTGCGACCACTTTTATTTAAAAATTCGGCAGCTTCCTCTGCAATTTGAACTTTAACTTTTTCTGATACGTATTTACCGTCTAATAATTTCATTCTAAAAGTATCGAGTAGTGAGAATCAAGTATCAAGACCAATGGTCAACTCAATCATCACTGTGCTTTAACTATATTTTTATCTTGATACCTAATACTGGTATCTTGATACTATGTATTAATCTAATTTCAAAACCGCCATAAATGCACTTTGTGGAATCTCTACGTTTCCAACCTGGCGCATACGTTTTTTACCTTTTTTCTGTTTCTCCAATAACTTACGCTTACGGGAAATATCACCACCATAACATTTAGCCGTTACATCTTTACGTAAAGCACTCAATGTTTCGCGGGCAATAACTTTGGCACCAATAGAAGCCTGTATTTTAATCTCGAATTGTTGACGAGGGATTAATTCTCTTAACTTTTCGCAAATTTTCTTTCCGAAATCGTAAGCATTGCTACGGTGGATCAGAGATGATAACGCATCAACAGGCTCATCGTTTAACAATAAATCTAATCGTACCAAATCAGATTTACGATAACCAATTTGATGATAATCAAACGAAGCGTATCCTTTAGAAAGTGTTTTTAACCTGTCATAGAAGTCGAATACAATTTCGGCCATTGGCATTTCGAAAACCAATTCAACCCTGTCTGACGTTAGATATGACTGATTAATAATCGCTCCTCGTTTTTGGATACAAAGCGACATTATTGGACCAACAAAGTCAGCCTTGGTAATAATATTTGCTTTAATGTAAGGTTCTTCAACAGAATCCAATTTACTTGGATCTGGCAAATCAGATGGATTATTTACGATAAACTCATCACCTTTTGTAGTGTGTGCAATGTACGATACGTTGGGAACCGTTGTAATTACAGTCATGTCGAACTCGCGTTCTAAACGCTCCTGGATAATTTCCATATGCAGCATTCCTAAGAAACCACAACGGAAACCAAAGCCTAATGCTGCAGAACTTTCAGGCTCGAAAACGATAGAAGCATCGTTCAGTTGCAACTTGTGCATCGCTTCACGAAGTTCTTCAAATTCATCCGTATCAACAGGGTAAATACCTGCAAAAACCATTGGTTTAACCTCTTCGAAACCTTGAATGGCATCTAGTGAAGGCCTCGCCACAGTCGTAATTGTATCACCAACTTTAACCTCTCTGGCTTCTTTAATTCCAGAAATAATGTAACCAACATCTCCGGTTTTTACCACACTGCGCGGTGACATATCTAGTTTCAAAATCCCGACTTCATCAGCCAGGTATTCTTTTCCAGTATTGATAAATTTAACTTTATCGCCTTTTTTAATTTCGCCGTTTACTACTTTATAATAAGCGATGATTCCTCTGAATGAGTTGAAAACAGAGTCGAAAATTAAAGCTTGCAAAGGCGCTTCCGGATCACCAACCGGAGCTGGAACCCGGTCAACAATTGCCTGGATAATATCAGGGATACCCATACCGGTTTTACCCGATGCAGGAATAATATCTTCTCGTTTACATCCAATTAAATCAATAATCTGGTCTTTTACTTCCTCAGGCATTGCCCCAGGTAAATCCATTTTATTTAAAATCGGAATAATTTCAAGGTCGTGTTCAAGTGCTAAATATAAGTTCGAAATGGTCTGTGCCTGAATACCTTGCGAGGCATCGACAATAAGCAATGCACCCTCACAGGCAGCGATAGAACGCGAAACTTCGTACGAAAAATCTACGTGTCCAGGTGTATCAATCAGGTTGAAATTATATTCAATATCACCTACTTTATAGTTCATTTGTATGGCATGACTTTTAATTGTTATGCCTCTCTCACGCTCTAAATCCATGTTATCGAGCAATTGTGCCTGCGCCTCACGCTTTGAAATTGTCTCGGTATATTCTAATAACCTATCAGCCAAGGTACTTTTACCATGGTCAATATGTGCAATAATGCAAAAATTACGTATATGCTTCATCTTTGCGCAAAGATATGCTTTTTAAGGTAATTTTTAATCTAGAAAATATCTACTCCAAGCACTATGATTTGAAAAGCAGGTACAGTGGCTTTTCTATTACTGTAGACCTGCTTTCCCCTTTACTCCGTGTACGCTCCAATCAGGTTTATTTTATCAGAGACAGTAGTGCTTTTAAAAATTTATTAGTACGGATTATAAAAATTGAGTAAAAGATAAAAGAGATGCACACAGCTATCTTACCTATGTTTATCTGTGTGCATCTGTGGTTAAATTCTGTATAGGTTTAACCTAAACCATCGTTTTTTTCCATTTACCCTTTTTAAACAAGATATAGGCAGCTATCGCAATACCTGCTTCCGCTGTTGGGATGGCAATAAAAACACCTGTTGGGCCCATTTCAAAAAATTTGGCCAAAAAGTAAGCCAAAGGAATCTGGAACAACCAAAAGGCAAAAACATTAATTTTGGTAGGTGTCCAGGTATCGCCAGCGCCATTAAACGCACTACTGAATACCATTGCAGCTCCATAAATGACAAAACCAATGCTTAAAATTTTTAAAGCTTTGCTTGCAACGGCAATCACATTTTCATCTGATGTAAAAAATGCCGCGAACAAATGCCCACAGGTTAAGAACAGTACACTTACAACTGCCATGAAAATAATAATGTATTTCAAGGTTTGGAATACCGACTTTTCAGCACGATCTATATGGCCTGCGCCCAAATTTTGTCCAACCAAAGTAGCAGCTGCATTGCTTAAGCCCCAGGCTGGTAACATAAAAAACATCATCAACCGTAGTGCTGTTTGGTAACCTGCCGATCCTGTATCACCACCAGTAGTGGCAACAAGCTCTGCCAAAAACACCCAGCTACAGCTTGCAATTACGAACTGGAAAATAGCTGGAGCGGCAATCTTAACGATCGCTTTTATCTGGGTAAAATCAGGCAAGAAGTGACTAATGCGTATTTTTAATATGTTTTTACCACTAAACAGATTGTAAACCTGATAAGTAACCCCTAAACCACGACCAATGGTGGTGGCAATTGCAGCGCCCGTTAAACCGAATGCCGGTACTGGCCCAAAACCATTAATAAAAATAGGGCAGAGGATGATGTTCGCAATATTGGCGATCCACAAACTCCGCATTGCGATGGCCGCATTACCTGCACCACGAAAAATCCCATTGATTAGGAATAAGAGAACAATAATAATACTTCCTCCCATCATAATCCGAACAAACGGAACGCCTTGATCAGCTGTTTCAGTTGAAGCACCCATGAGCAATAGAATATCTCTTGCGTAAATTAAGCCTAGAATACTGATTATCATATTAACTAAAACCGCAATTAAAATCGTCTGCATACCAGCTTTTGATGCTGCTTCTGGATTTTTCTCACCAATTCTCCTGGCAACCACCGCTGTTGCTGCCATACTCAACCCGATGGCCAATGAGTAAATAATGGTTAACACAGATTCCGTTAAACCAACGGTTTGTATAGCATGACTACTATTTTCTAAATGGCCAACAAAATATAGATCGACTAAGGCAAAAACCGATTCCATAGCCATTTCGAGCATCATTGGAATAGCCAATAAAATAATTGCGCGTTTGATACTAATTGAAGTTAAATCAACTTCGTGCCCTTTTAAAGATTGAACAAGAATATCGAAAAAAGACGAAAGTTTGCCCTGCGTCTTTGTTGATTGTGACATATAATAATAAAATAAAGTGTAATGTATAAACCAATGATACGCCTTTTTAGCGTACATATCTAAAAATTGAAATAGGAGGGAATCCTCGGTTATTTAGAACCTCAAACGGATTGCAGATACTATCATGGCTCTGGTCTTTTTGATGCAACAAAGATAGATAAAATTTCGAATTGTCAAATTTAGATGACTAATTTTTATTGAAGTGATTAATTTTTTATCGTTGATCCATGATCCGTGTCTCACAGACCATCAGGGTTGGATTTTCGACTGTTTTTTATCACGGAGACTATTTTAATAGCTGTCAGTCTGAGCGTAGTCGAAGACTTATATACTGTATGCTTTAATCATTTCTTCTGAAACCTTTGTTCCACGGCCTGTCCCCAGATCAATTAATACATAATCAAAAATGCCATCTGAAGCCACCTTGCCAGTTTTTTGATTAATGATTTCAAACTGAACCGAACAACCTTTATCGTTCATCGTTAAAATCCCCGTCCTGATTAGCATTAGGTCGTTCATTAGCAGTGGGCGTTTAAAATTAATGTCAACATGGCTTACAACCCAGCCCAGCCCCTGTTTGGTAAAATGCTCCCAAGGCATGCCATAGAATTTTTCCATTTGCTCATAACGTGCTGCCAGTACATAATCTAAGTATTTACTGTTGTGTACGTGGTTAAACATATCGATATCATCCGGACGAACACGTAATTCACTTTCAAAAATGCTGTATTGATTTTTTTCCAAGGGTAAATGTTTTGTGCAAAAGTATTAATAATGACTGAATGTAAAGTATTACTTGACAAATGTGAACATGGTGTAATGTATTACTTGACAATTTTTCGTATTTTTGATATGAAATGGGAAAACTCAAACTATATGATATCAATACTCCACGCGAAACAATTGTTGAGGAACGCGATGCTATTTATTTGAGTCGCACCCCTGAGCAGCGTTTTTTTAGCGTTCTGCAGCTTAATAATATTTCGGTTACCATGAATGGCGGCAAGCCACTAAAATCTCCGCAAGGCAAAGGGCTTGTAATCCGTAAGCCATCAATTTAATTGGTTTATGTCTTTTGATAAAGAAAATCCTGAAATGCTTTTGTTATTAGAAACATTTGAGCATTTTAACGTCAATTATCTAATTGTTGGCGGCTTTGCCGTTAACCGATATGGTTATAACCGTACTACAGGCGATTTAGATATCTACTTAAAAGACACAAAAGAGAACAGGCAAAACCTTATTTACGCTTTAGATAAAATGGGTTACGGCCGGTACGATATGTTGTTAGACGTTCCAATTATAGCAGGCTATTGTGAAGTCTTAATGGATGATGGCATGTATGCAGATCTAATGACCGATATCCCTGGGTTGGATAAACAGAAATTTAATGAGTATTTTGAAATGGCTACAGTTGATGAAATAAATGGAATTAAAGCCAGATTTCTTCATTATAACCACCTTTTAGACAATAAGCGGGCAACAAACAGACCTAAAGATCAATTGGACGTTTTGGAATTAGAGCGCATTAATAAAAGAAATTAAGTTAATTGCAACGTCTTTGTTCCTAAACCGGACTTAGGGCGAGAGGGCAGCAAGCGGTGAAAAACCAAATTTGCTTTTCTAAAAATGATAATTGACAATTAAATTTAATTAATTTCCTCTGGTTCAGCTTTATCATTACTGATAAAACGCCATTCCTGCCCGTAAAGCGATTTATATTGAACCATAATTTTAATATTGGCTTTTTCTACAAGTGGCCCAAGGCGCTCATCATTTATGTTTATCAGACTTAACTTTTCGCCGACAGGCAAAATTTCGTTTTTCCAAAGATTAGTCAGCACTACAGATTTGGTAGAGGCTAATTTGTTATCCTTTTTTATTTGTTTAAGAATTTCAGCTACATTCTCATAACGTTTATTTTTGTAATAAAAACTATAATCGAATACTAAGGCGGGACCTAAGCCTTGATTTACAATCAGAAATTCATAATGATAATTATCTTCACCGTTTTTTTTGATGTCAGAAAAACTATTTGAATAACTCATAAGCAGTGGTTTTACAGATGCATACTGCTGAACCTTTTGCAACCTGGTTTGATATAGAGTTATAATAATGGCACAAACACTGGTTACAATGGCACACAAACCAACCACAGTGTTTAATGATAATTTGGGCTTATTTTGAGCTTTCGGCATATCTCATTAGGTTGTAAAATCAATCTAAAATAGAAAATATCAGTTGTTGAACCTATAAGATGATAAATATTTCTAAAACAAGATAATATTATAAACAACAAGCACTTGCTTATAAATAAAAATAGCCTTATCTTTGCGCCACAATTAATTAATTTTTTATTGCTTTAATATTATTCAAGAATGTATTTAAGTCCAGAGAAAAAAGCTGTAATCTTTAAAGAACACGGCAAAGTAGAAACCAACACTGGTTCTGCAGAAGGTCAAGTAGCGTTATTTACATACCGTATTGCGCACTTAACAGAACACTTAAAGAAAAATCGTAAAGATTTCTCTACCCAGTTGTCACTTCAAAAATTGGTAGGTAAACGCCGCGGTATTTTGGCTTACCTATACAAAAAAGATATTGAGCGCTATCGTGCTATCATCAAAGCTTTATCGCTTCGTGATATCATCAAACAAAAATAAGCGCAAGTTTATCAATAAAAGCCATTCTTTAGGGAATGGCTTTTTAATTCCCTGTTATTTTTTTAACGGGTTTTATTATAGATAGGCTTTTTTAATCCTATCTTCGTTTGCAAAAACAAATACATATATAAACAACGGTGTGTAGAAAGAGGAAAACACACCATAATTCTATTTAAATGAATGTAATAAAAAAATCGTTCGATTTGGGCGATGGCAGAATTGTAGAAATTGAAACCGGTAAATTGGCTAAACAAGCTGATGGTTCGGTTGTAGTAAAAATGGGCGATACCATGTTGTTAGCAACTGTCGTATCAACTGTTGGTGCTAAACCAGGTACTGATTTTTTACCTTTATCGGTTGATTATCAGGAAAAATATGCGGCTACTGGTCGTATTCCAGGAGGCTTTTTACGTCGTGAGGCAAGATTATCCGATTACGAGGTATTAATCTCTCGTTTGGTGGATAGAGCTTTACGCCCAATGTTTCCAAGTGATTATCACTCTGATACACAGGTGATGATTTCTTTAATCTCTGCTGATAAAGATATTATGCCTGATTGTTTAGCAGGTTTAGCAGCATCAGCTGCATTATCAGTATCTGATATTCCTTTCAACGGTCCAATTTCTGAAGTACGTGTTGCTAAAATTGATGGTAAATTGGTAATCAATCCATTAGCTAGCCAGTTAGAGCGTGCAACTTTAGAGTTTATGGTTGCTGGCTCGGCTAACGATATAGGTATGGTTGAAGGTGAGTGTGATGAAATTCAGGAAGACGAAATGGTTGAGGCTTTAAAATTTGCACACGATGCAATTAAAGTTCAATGTGCTATTCAAGTTGAATTAACTGAGGCTACTGGCAAAACCGTTAAACGCGAATACAGCCACGAAGACCATGATGCTGATTTAAAAGCTAAGGTTTATGCTGATACTTACGATAAAGTTTATGCTGTAGCAAAAGCTGGTGGCAATAAAGATGTTCGTAAAGAAGGTTTCACTGCGATCATTAACGAATTCTTCGAGGCAATGCCAGAAGATACTGCAGATTTAACTAAAGCGATGGCTAAACATTATTATCATGATGTTCAGTATGATGCTATCAGAAACCTATTGTTAGATGAAGGTATCCGTTTAGATGGTCGTAAGACTACCGAAATCCGTCCGATCTGGAGTGAAGTTGGTTATTTACCTGCTGCTCACGGTTCGGCAGTATTTACACGTGGCGAAACACAATCATTAACTTCAGTTACTTTAGGTAGCAAAGATGATGAGCAAATGATTGATGGTGCTTTCTTTAATGGTTACAACAAGTTCTTATTGCACTATAATTTCCCTGGTTTCTCAACTGGTGAGGTTAGACCAAACAGAGGCGCTGGCCGTCGCGAAATTGGTCACGGTGCTTTAGCACAACGTTCATTAAAAAAAGTATTGCCTCAAGGTGAAGCAAATCCTTATACTATCCGTGTTGTTTCTGATATCTTAGAATCTAATGGTTCATCATCAATGGCAACTGTTTGTGCTGGTACATTAGCATTAATGGATGCAGGTATTAAAATCAAATCTCCAGTTTCAGGTATCGCAATGGGCTTAATTACCGATGAGAAAACTGGTAAATATGCAATCCTTTCTGATATTTTAGGTGATGAAGATCACTTAGGTGATATGGACTTTAAAGTAACTGGTACTGAACATGGTATCGTTGCTTGTCAAATGGACTTAAAAATCAATGGTTTATCTTATGAAGTTTTAACTAAAGCTTTGTTACAGGCTAAAGATGGTCGTTTACACATCTTAAACGAGATGAAGAAAACCATCAGCACACCTAATGAAGATTACAAACCACATGCGCCACGTATTGTTTCTTTAACTATTGATAAAGAATTTATCGGTGCAATTATCGGCCCAGGAGGTAAAATTATCCAGGAAATGCAACGCGAAACCGGTGCTTCAATCTCTATCGAAGAAGTTGACGGTAAGGGTATTGTAGAAGTATTTGCAGATAACAAAGCAGCTATTGATGCAGCGGTTACCCGTATCCGTAATATCGTAGCTAAGCCAGAAATCGGCGAAGTTTACCAGGGTAAAGTAAAATCAATTATGCCATTCGGTGCATTTGTTGAAGTTATGCCAGGTAAAGATGGCTTATTGCACATCTCTGAAATTTCATGGGAACGTTTAGAAACTATGGACGGTGTATTAAAAGAAGGTGATAAAATCGAGGTTAAATTATTAGACATCGATAAACAAGGTAAAATGAAACTTTCCCGTAAAGTTTTATTGCCAAGACCAGAAAAACCCGCTGCGCCACAAGCGTAATGATCGATACGTCATGCTGAACTTGATTCAGCATCTGTTTAATAGACCCTGAAATAAATTCAGGGTGACGGACACAAATAATAAAACCCTTTCAGTTTTTACTGGAAGGGTTTTTGTTTTATTTAAAAATTTAACTTTGGTCTTTCTGACTAAAAACTTTCGGACTTCTTTCGTAACTTGCATTCTTAGTAAATCGTATAAACAAATCGTCATTGCGAGGCACGAAGCAATCTTCAAGTAGGCTATTTTTAAAAGATTGCTTCGTGCCTCGCAATGACGGAATTATAAAAGAAATGAAATACATCATTGCCCCATCCATACTTTCTGCCGATTTCGGCAATTTACAGCGTGATATTGAAATGATTAACCACAGTGAGGCCGATTGGTTCCATGTTGATGTGATGGATGGTGTTTTCGTTCCAAATATTTCTTTTGGTTTCCCTATAATGGTTGCTGTAAAAAAACATGCTAAGAAACCTCTGGATGTACATTTAATGATTGTTGAGCCTGATAAATATGTCGAAGATTTTGCCAGAGCAGGAGCGGACAGAATTACGGTACATTACGAAGCCTGCACACATCTGCATAGAACTATTCAGTTAATTAAAGCATCCGGCTGCAAAGCTGGTGTAGCGCTAAATCCTCATACGCCAGTAACTTTATTACAGGATGTAATCGAAGACTTAGATCTGGTACTCATTATGTCGGTTAATCCTGGTTTCGGTGGGCAAGCTTTCATCCATAATACCTATAAGAAAATAAAGGATTTAAAGGCCTTAATTAAAGGGGTAAACGAAAACTTAATTATCGAGGTTGATGGTGGTGTTGGTTTACAAAATATTGTTACATTAGTATCAGCAGGTGCCAATGCTTTCGTGGCCGGAAATGCAATTTTCGCAACAGATAATCCGACGGAAACTATTTCTAAAATGAAAAGCTTGACAACTAGCACTATAAATATTTAAATTGTTAAATGTTTTATTGCTAAATTGTTTTTAGGATGGGGCGCATACAGTCTTAACACCTGATACCTTTGTCTTTTGATACTAAAAATGCTCAAATTTCGGCTAATCCTTCTCCTTTTAATTGCTGGTTGCGGTTTTGCTGTGGCACAGCCTTTAGTTAGGGTTTCAGGAATAGTTTATAGCGATGAAAAGTTACCCTTAGCACAGGTTACGGTAATCGTTTTAGGGCAGGCACAATCAACGGTTACTGATGAATTTGGTGTATATACCATTTATTCAAAATCCAAAACCTTTAGCATTAAATATTCGCTTTTAGGTTATCAGCCACAAACTATAAAGTTTAGTGAGCGCTCAGGGGCACGGATTATCAAACAGGTAAATTTAATAGCCAATATTAATGAATTAGCACAGGTTAATATTACCAATAAACAGAATCAGTTAAGTAACACCACTACGATTAATATTGCAGATATTTCATCAATGCCATTGGTTTCCGGGAATTTTGAAACCATGCTCAAAACCCTCCCAGGTGTATCTACAAATAACGAATTAAGTGCCCAGTATAGCGTTCGGGGAGGTAACTTCGATGAAAATCTGATTTACATCAACGATGTAGAAATTAACCGACCAGTATTGATCCGCAATGGACAACAAGAGGGACTAAGTTTTATCAATTCGGACTTGGTGAGTAAAGCAAAATTCTCAGCAGGTGGTTTTGAAGCAAAATATGGCGATAAACTTTCTTCAATCTTAGATATTAAATACGATAAACCGGATAGTAATCAAACCATCTTTAGTACCAGTCTTTTAAATACTTCGTTAACAACCAAAAAGATATTCAAAAGCAGCTTCCTATTGGCTGGTTTACGCTATAAAAACAATTCGAGTGTGCTGATTAAACAGGATGAAAAAGGGAGCTATAACCCCAATTTTGCTGATGCACAATTGCTGTATCAATATGATTTTTCATCAAAATTCAATATCAGTTTTTTGGGGAGCTTTAACCTCGGTCAGTTTAAATTGGTACCCACAAATAGAGAAACCCAGTTCGGAACATTAAGTACTACATTAAGACTAAATGTAGATTATACCGGACAAGAAATAGACGATTACCAAACTTTAGGTAGCGCCATAACTGCTACTTATTCTCCTAAGCCCAACCTGGTGATCAAGTTTATCAATAGCTATTTCAACACCATTGAAAGGGAGCGTTTCGATATTAACGGAAGTTATACCTTCGATGAAGTAGATAATACCTTTTCTCCTGAAAATTTTGGTGTGATCAAGAGAAACAGAGGGATTGGCAGCTATTATAACTATGGAAGAAATAGCCTGAATACGCAAATTTTTGCATCCGAAATTAAAGTTGACCAGAACTTTAATAACCATGTTTTTTCCTGGGGGATAAAATTCGACAATTCGAAATATAACGACCAATTAAACGAGTATAACTATACTGATTCTGCCGGGTTCATTTTGCCAAACAATTCGAAAAATATCACTTTGCAAAATGTAATTAACGTGCAAAATAATATCGATATCAAAAACTACAGTGCTTACATTCAGGATAGTTATTCGCTTTCAAATTCGGCAGAACTGCAATTGGGCGCACGTGCTACATACAGTTCGTTGAGTAAACAGTTGTTAATCAGTCCGAGGATGTTAATTGCTTACAGGCCTAATTCGAACAATAAAATTTTAAGGTTTTCTGCTGGTGTTTATAAGCAGCCACCTTCATATCGTACTATCCGCGATTTTTCGGGCATACTAAATATCGATCAAAAAGCGCAAAGTTCTTACAATACTTCGTTAGGTTATGAATATGCTTTTGATGCTTTTGGAACACGATTGAAGTTTACTTCTGAGGCATATTTTAAATATTCTGACCGATTGATTCCGTATAAAATAGATAACCTGAGAATTAGATACCTGGCGAATGAAGTCTCTCGCGGCTATGCTTATGGTGCCGATTTTAGTATAGGTGGCGAGTTTGTTAAGGATCTGGTTTCTTATTTCAGAATGTCGGTTATGCACGCCAATGAAGATATTACTGGAGATAGTTATATCCAGAATGGAACTACAATTTATCCTGGTTATTTAAAAAGACCAACTGATCAGCGTTTGAATTTCTCTATATTTTTCCAGGATAAATTATTAAATAGTCCAACTTATAAAGTACACTTAAATGCACTTTATGGTTCAAGGTTACCAATTGGTCCATCGCAAACACCACGGTATTTAGATAAGTTTTTTATCCCATCATATAAGCGGGTAGATATTGGTTTCTCTAAAGATTTCCTTGATGACGCCGCTTTGCACAAACCCAAATTTTTGGACAAAAATTTCAGTTCAGTTATTCTGTTCTTTGAGGTTTTTAATATGCTGAATATCGACAATACAGTTTCATACTTATGGCTAAAGGATGTAGATAATGTGCAATATGCCATTCCAAATTATTTAACAGGCAGGCAATTTAACCTGAAGTTGATTGTGAAGTTAAAGAATAAGCCATAAACCTATCAGGTTTTAAAAACCTGATAGGTTTGACAAAAATTAGTGTTTATCTTTTTGTCTTTCTGATTAACGAATTTTTTTGCAAAAACTGCAACAAAACTCTCAATTTTATCGAGATTTTTAACAAAATTTAATTTTTTATGATACGATTTTATGGGCATAACTGCTTTAAAAATTTTACATTTACGCCCATAAAACATTATATAATAAGATGAAGCATAATTTTGGCGCAGGCCCTTGTATTTTACCTCAAGAAGTGTTTAAACAAGCAGCTCAGGCTGTTTTAGATTTTAACGATGGATTATCAATTTTAGAAATTTCGCACAGAACAACCGAATTTGAGGCAGTTGTTGCTGAAGCTGATAAGTTGGTAAAGGAATTATTAAATGTGCCATCGGGTTATTCCGTTTTATTTTTACAAGGTGGTGCAAGTTTACAGTTTGCAATGGTTCCGATGAATTTATTGGGCGATGGACAAACAGCAAGTTATTTAGATACTGGTGTTTGGGCAACCAAAGCATTAAAAGAAGCTAAATTTATAGGTAATGTGAATGTAGTTGCTTCGTCTAAAGATGCGAACTATACTTTCATTCCAAAGGATTTTGAAATTCCTGCCGATAGTGCTTATTTCCACTATACTTCAAACAATACCATTTACGGAACTGAGCTTTTCGAAGTACCTAAAACAAACATTCCGGTTGTTTGCGATATGTCTTCTGATATTATGAGCCGTGTAATCGATGTTTCTAAATTCGATTTAATTTATGCTGGAGCTCAAAAAAATGTAGGTCCTGCTGGTTTAACCATCGCTATTGTTAAGAATGAGGTTTTAGGCAAAATTGACCGTAAAATTCCATCTATGTTGAACTATCAATCACATATCGATAACGATTCGATGTACAATACACCTCCGGTTTTCTCAATCTATGTAGCTTTATTAAATCTACGTTGGTTAAAATCGAAAGGTGGCGTTGCTGAGATTGAAAAAGAAAACAAACAAAAAGCAGAAGCACTTTACAGAGAGATCGACCGTAATCCATTATTTAAAGGAACTTGCGCAGTTGAAGACCGCTCTAGAATGAATGTTTGTTTTGTAATGGAAAACCCAGAATTGGAAAAACCATTCTTGAAATACGCTGAAGAGCAAGGTATTGTGGGTATTAAAGGACACAGAAGTGTTGGTGGTTTCCGTGCATCGATGTATAATGCATTACCAATTACAAGCGTACATGCATTAGTAGATGCCATGCAGGTATTTGAAGAACAACAAGCAAAAGCAAATTAATTTAAATTTTAACCACAGATGATTACAGCGATTATTTAATCGCTGTAATCAATCAAATCTGTGCAATCATACATACAATGATTAAAATATTAGCAAACGATGGGATTGATCCGATCGGAAAAGAATTATTAGAAAAAGCAGGTTTCCAGGTTGATACTGAAACCGTTCCTCAGGATAAATTAGCTGAAGCATTAAAAAACTATGATGCCATTACTGTACGTAGTGCAACAAAAGTTAGAAAAGAATTAATTGATGCTGTACCCAATATCAAATTAATTGGTAGAGGTGGGGTAGGCATGGATAATATCGATGTAGAATACGCGCGTAGTCAAGGTGTTAATGTGGTAAATACACCAGCTGCATCTTCATTATCTGTTGCTGAATTGGTATTTTCTCACTTATTTACGGGTATCAGATTCTTACAAGATGCCAACCGTAAAATGCCTGTAGAAGGTTCAACCCAATTCAATAACTTGAAAAAAGCCTATGCTAAAGGAACTGAATTAAGCGGTAAAACCATCGGTATTATCGGTTTTGGACGTATCGGCCGCGCTACTGCAAAAGTGGCTTTAGGCTTAGGTATGAACGTTTTGGCTTACGATTTATATCCTTCAGAATCTGAAATCACTTTAGAATTCCAAGGTGGAAAATCAGTAAGTATTCCAATTAAAACGGTTTCTTTAGATGAGGTAATTACAGGGAGTGATTTCTTTAGTTTACACACTCCATTTGCCGATAAACCAATTTTAGGTGCAGAAGAATTTGCTAAAATGAAAAACGGAGTAGGTATTGTAAACTGTTCACGCGGTGGAACAATTGATGAGCCAGCTTTAATTGAAGCACTAAATTCTGGTAAAGTTTCTTTTGCTGGTTTAGATGTTTTCGATAACGAGCCTACACCATTGGCAGAAATTTTAACCCATCCAAAAATCTCATTAACACCACATATTGGTGCATCAACCAACGAAGCGCAAGAACGTATTGGTACGGAATTGGCAACGTTGATTATTGAGCATTTTAAGAAATAATAAATAAATCTAGACCTTATAGGTTTTGAAAACCTATAAGGTCTTTATATTCTAATCTAACGCATTCGTTAGCGCCCAATAGCGATACCCCAAAATCGCCTTCTGAAAAGCAGTAAGTTTATTCGGATCTTTTTTATACAAACTTGGTAAAAGTGCCTTATTTATCTTCACCAAGATTTTAAACAGTCCTTTTTTCATAATTTGTCTATTGTTTTTAATGGTTACGAAAAGCTGCTAATATCCAATTGTAATTTTAAGAGCCGATTTTAGCAGTTTTATACTCCTGAAGTTTTTTGCTGAAGAAATAAAATCCACCTGCCATCACTAAAATCAAAAAGACGATGATGTAGGTTGATAAACCTCCTTTATTCTTTTTCTCTAAATCTTCTTTAAGCTGTACATTCTGATCCTGCAGTTTTTTAATGGTTTGCATATAACGTTCCATTCGTTCCTGAGAATTATCCGCCACGGCTACTTTCTGCCGGTTCTGCAAATCTTTATAATCCATTAATACCTTTAGCTCTTTGAAGATATTGTTGTCAGTTAAAACTACCTGACGAAGAATTTCATTGGAATTTTTAATATCACGTTTGGTTTGCCAGCCAAATATTCCAGTTCGTTGATTTAAACTTTCATCATACTGACCAAACTTAGTACTTCTTTCTACAAGTAATGAATTTACTTTAGCACGCTGTGCAACATAGGCAGCGGTATCTTGCTCTGCAAAGGCATGCAAGTTCAGCAATAAAATAATAAACAAATAAAAATATTTCTTCATGCGGTATAAACGTGAAAAGGATGGAAGTTGTTTTGCTTGGTCGATTGGTTCATGAGTCATTGGTTGATTGGTTTGCAACTGGCCATGCTGCTTTCGAGAAGGCGGGTATGCAAATTGGATTGTTTAGGCACCGTGTCTAATGAACCATTGTGCCAATGAACTACTGAACTAAAAACTAAGGATGAAATTCAACCCGTACAATATCACCTAAATGTAAACCCAATAAACCACTTGCTTTACCTTTATTAATCGCAATCTCCAAATGGTTACTAATTCCGAACAGGCAAAGTTTTTCACCTTCCTGCACTTCGTTGTAATGCCAGCTCAATTGCGTAATGGTTTCGCTTTTTCTAAAGTATAAAGTAAAATCCCTGTTCTTCTGTATTTTGGTAAAAAGGTCCTTAGTAATGTTGGTGATTACATTGCAAAAAGTATCAATATATACCACACTTCCTCGGATCACATCTCGTTCAATCACAGGATGTAAAAGCATCTTCTGTTCAATTTCTGCTACAGGTAAACCGATGTCTTTCAGTTTGCCACCTTTAGCCAAATGCGTGGCTGCCTTAACAAAAATATCAACCAAAGGGAAGTGAAGATATTTCAAATCCTGCATAATGTTCAGCTCTACTACATCTTCCGGAATATCATCAAAAAGAAGGGAAAAAATACCATTATCAGCGCCTACAAAAAAGTGATCACGGTGCTTTACAGCAATATATTTGGTGTTTTCACTGTACACGGAATCGATACCTATTAAGTGCACCGTGTTCTTTGGAAAGTAAGGATAAGCGTTTTTTAACACAAAGGCTGCGTACGAAATATTGAATGATGGAACCTCGTGGGTAATATCAACTAAATTAACATTAGGCATAAGACTCAACAGACTACCTTTAAGGGCACTCTGGTAAAAATCTTTTGAACCTAAATCTGTTGTTAAAGTAATTATCCCCATTAAAAATTCATTATTATTGCTTATTCTTGTGTACAGGCCTAAGCGTCTGCAAATATTCAAATTTTAATTAATATACCCCGATAACTTTTTAAAATACTACAGTTTGAACGAATTAAAATTAACTCTGGATACCGTAAATCCTGCTCACTTTTGGGGGCCGAATAACGAGAATTACGAAATGATTAAAGGTGCTTTCGCGAAGTTGAAACTGGTAGCGAGAGGTAGTGATGTTAAGGTTCTCGGTGATGAACAGGAACTTAAGACTTTCGAGGATAAGTTTAACCAGCTTATAGCACACCTCGAGAAATATAGCTCACTTACCAATAACGATGTAGAATCTATACTGGGTGCAAAGGCAGCCGGTGTAGTAAAAAAAGATGTAGAACAACCTACCGGAGGCGGTGGAGAGGTAATTGTTTTTGGCACAAACGGCCTTTTGGTTAAGGCACGAACTGCAAATCAGCGCAAAATGGTAAGCAGTATTGCTAAAAATGATATCTTATTTGCCATTGGCCCCGCCGGAACAGGAAAAACATATACTGCCGTAGCTTTGGCTGTTAGGGCATTAAAGAATAAAG
The DNA here is from genome assembly GCF_001442625.1 of Pedobacter ginsenosidimutans. Classification (GTDB taxonomy): domain Bacteria; phylum Bacteroidota; class Bacteroidia; order Sphingobacteriales; family Sphingobacteriaceae; genus Pedobacter; species Pedobacter ginsenosidimutans. Next base: position 24,031 of record NZ_LMZQ01000024.1, read on the forward strand.
AAATTAAACGGATTATTTTAACCCGTCCGGCGGTTGAAGCAGGGGAGAACCTTGGTTTCTTACCTGGCGATTTAAAAGAAAAAATCGATCCATATTTACGTCCATTATACGATGCATTGGACGATATGATCCCTGCAGAGAAATTGAAATTCTACATCGAAAACCGTACGATAGAAATTGCGCCATTGGCATTTATGCGCGGACGTACCTTAGATAACTGTTTCGTGATTTTAGATGAGGCGCAAAATGCGACCGATATGCAGTTAAAAATGTTTTTAACCCGTATGGGGCCAACTGCTAAATTTATTGTTACTGGCGACGTAACGCAGATCGATCTGCCTAAAAAACAGATGTCGGGTTTATTTAACGGCTTAAGGATTTTAGAAGATATTAAAGGTATTGATATTATTTACTTAAGTGGCGAAGACGTGGTAAGACATAAATTGGTGAAAGATATCCTGAAAGCTTACGGCGATATTCAGTAGGTCGGAGGTCAGAAGTCAGAAGTTTAGGTCTTACAATAGAACTACTTCGGACTTTTGTTTTTTACACTTTATCATCCGACTCCTGTCTTCGGACTTTCGGACTTTTTTCCTATTTTTATCCCCTCATGAAAGCACTAAAAGAAACTCATTTCAATTTCCCAAATCAAAGTAATTTTTATAAAGGTAAAGTTCGCGATGTATACACTATAGCCGACCAATTTATGGTGATGGTGGTATCAGACCGTATTTCTGCTTTTGATGTAGTATTACCTGAAGCTATTCCATTTAAAGGACAGGTATTAAACCAAATTGCAGCTAAATTTTTAACCGCAACCCAGGATATCGTTCCTAACTGGGTTTTAGATGTGCCAGATCCAATGGTTACGATTGGTCGTATTTGCGAGCCATTTAAAGTAGAAATGGTAATTAGGGGTTACTTGGCTGGTCATGCCTGGCGCGAATATAGTGCAGGAAAACGTTCGGTGTGTGGTGTTTCTTTACCTGATGGATTAAAAGAAAACGATAAATTACCTCAGCCCATTATTACTCCAACTACAAAAGCTTCGGTAGGGCATGATGAAGACATTTCAAAAGAAGATATTTTAGCAAAAGGCATTGTTTCTATAACGGACTACGAAAAATTAGAAGAATATACTTACGCACTATACCAACGTGGAACTGAGATTGCTGCAAAAAGCGGATTGATCCTGGTGGATACGAAATACGAATTTGGCTCAGCCGATGGCGTAATCTATTTAATCGACGAAATACATACACCAGATTCTTCACGTTATTTTTATGCTGATGGATATCAGGAACGCCAAAATTCAGATGAGCCACAAAAGCAACTTTCGAAAGAGTTTGTAAGAAAATGGTTAATCGAAAATGGTTTTCAGGGAAAAGATGGTCAGGTTGTGCCAGAAATGACACCTGAAATTGTGAATTCAATTTCAGAACGTTACATCGAACTTTACGAACAAATTGTAGGAGAGACCTTTATAAAAGCTGATGCTGATGCCATTTCTAGCCGCATTGAAACCAATGTTTTAAAGGCTTTAGAAACACTTTAAATTCGAAAGAAATTTATACATTAGTAAAATAAAGATTAGAGAGATGAAATTTTCAGTAGATAAACACGATAAATATGTAACCTTAAAGTTAGAAGAGCCTAAGTTTACAAACGATAATGCTCCAGGGTTGAAATCAGAGTTCTATTTGCTCAACGCAGAGGGATTTCAAAATATAATTGTTGATTTAAGTCATGTCACGGAGTGTAGTGATGCGCAGGATTTAAGCTGCTTATTGGTTGGCGACAGGCTTTGCAAATCGGCAGGCGGATTATTTATTGTAACCGGAATTAATGACGAGTTGGCGTCTATTATCGAATTATCAAACATATTTCAATCTGTAACGTTTGTTAATACAATAGACGAAGCAACTGATTTTATCTTTATGGATGAGTTGGAAAAAGAGTTTAGAGGCGCTAAATAACAAATATTTAAATAACATTTCGGCCTCGTAGTTTCTAAAAATCTACGAGGCTTTTTATATCTTATCATGATGAAATTTGAAGTTACAATTTTAGGAAGCAGTTCTGCTACTCCTGTATTTAACAGGAACCCATCGGCACAGCTTTTAAATTGTAATGAAAAATATTATTTAATAGATTGTGGTGAGGGCACACAGCAACAATTGACCAAATACAACCTTAAGGCTGCCCGTATCGATTATATCTTTATCAGCCACTTACATGGCGATCATTATTTTGGTTTAATAGGCTTGCTTTCCAGCTTGCATTTAAATGGCAGGGTAAAACCTATGCAGATATTTGGCCCCAAACCTTTATTAGAAATTTTAGAGATTCAGTTTAAATATTCTGATACGGTATTAAGGTATCCAATTGAGTTTTTCCCAATTGAAGCCGATCAGTCCAGACAGATATTCGAGAATAGTGATTTGATAGTTAAAACTATTGTTTTAAATCACCGTATCCCTACAACAGGCTTTATTTTTCAGCAAAAGAAAAGACAACGAAAACTGATTAAGGACAAGACAGATGAGGTGCCTATGGCTTATTATACGGCCTTGAAAAAGGGAATTGATGTAGAACTACCAAATGGCGATATTTTACGCAGTGAAGATTATACCACCGAGGCAGATGCACCAAGATGTTACGCCTATTGCTCCGATACCTTATTTGATGAAAGTTACTTTGCTACCATAAAAGATTGCGATACCTTATATCATGAAGCTACCTTTATGCACGATTTATTGGATAGGGCTAAAGAAACACATCACACTACCGCTTTACAGGCAGGAGAAATAGCGAAAATTAATGGCGCGAAGAAATTACTCATTGGCCATTTTTCTTCACGTTACAAAACTTTGCAAATGCTTTTAGAAGAAGCACAATCTGTTTTTGAAAACACAGAGCTGGCTGTAGAAGGGAGAACTTTTCATCTTTAGGGATTTTTATCTTTTTTACCGCAGAGCACGCAGAGGAATACGCAAAGCAAAAGTTTAATACAATCTGCATCTATCTTCTTAAATCTGCGGGAACCTAAGCAGAAATTTTCCCGCGGATAAAGCAAATCGGCGCCAAATTAATTCTATCCCATCTTACATTTTACATCATTTAAATACCCTTCATTGCACTCAGGATGACTAAAGAATAAGCCATTCAATTTTCCGTGCCATCGGCGCTTCCGTGGCAAAAAAAGGCATATTAGAACTATGAGCATAAAAAAAGCCTTACAATTTAAAAACTGTAAGGCTTTCGAATTTATAAAAATTAATTACTTATCTTTTTTATTGCCACCTCCAAATACTGAGAAGTGCACATAACGTTTAGGATTAGCTTTTAAATCGATCATCAATTCATCAAGATTTTTTGAAGCATTATTTAAATTCTGATACATTTTGTCATCATTTAACAATAAACCTAAACTGCCTTTTCCATCTTTAATTCCTGAAATTACGCTTTGTAAATCAGCAATAGCATTGTTCGCATTATCTAAGGTTTGTTTAAAATTAGCTGCGGCAAACTTATCGGTAACCGTATTAATATTGGTTAAGATATCGCTGATTTTTTGATTATTGTTATTTAGGTTGGCCGTAATACCTTCAACGTTTTTAAAAATCGCTGCAATACGCGCACTTTCTGAACCTACTAAACCATCAACTTTTTTCGACGTAGTTTCTAACGAAGCCAATGTACCGGCTATACTGTTAAAGCTTTTATCAACGTTTTTCTGGAAGTTAGGGTTCAGAATTGAGTTCACACTACTTAAAATAGAATCCATTTTACCGATAATCAATTCTGCTTTCTTTTGAACCGGCTGTACCTGTTCCATTAAGCCCTTTTCTACATTTGCGTTTAAGGTGTAACCATCTTCAGCCATCTTTTTTGAATTACCTAATGACATTACAATGGCCTTACTACCTAAAAGGTCTGTACCCTCTAAACGGGCAATACTATTTATGGGAATTTCATATTTGCTGTTTACACTTAAGGTTGCAATAATACTACCATCTGGCTGCAGCTCCAATTTGGCCACCCGGCCAATCTGATAACCATTAATCAGGATAGGTTTTGATACACTTAAACCATCAACCCTGGTATATTTTGCATATAATGTAGTTTCATTTGAGAAAATTGAATTTCCTTTTAAAAAATTATATCCAATTATCAATAAAGCAATGGCAAATGCAGCTAAAATACCTACTTTGGTTTCGTTCTTAATCTTCATGAGTGTTTTATTTAATGGCTACAAGTGCCGAAGGTATCTTTTCTTCACTTGTTAGAGCGTAATTAATTCTTGTGCTAAACCCTATAAATACACAAAGGCTGCACTATTTGTTTGGTATCTGTTTTATATTTTCTCCAAAGGTAAAATAACTATCATTTATAATGCCACTTATTTAACCTCAATATTTTTTTTGTATGTTTTTATTGCTTCCAAAATAGAATTGGCGATTTCGTTTTGTCCATTTTGCGAATTAATATATTTTTCTTCCTCTGTATTCGAGATAAAACCTACTTCTGTTAAAACGGCAGGCATACCACAACGTTGCAGTACCAAAACGCCCTGCTCTTTAACACCGCGGCTTAATCGCTCATCCCGCTTAATATAACTGTTCTGTATTAATTTGGCAAAATTAATGCTTTTGTCTCTAAAGGCATTTTTTAAAAGCGATAAAAGAATAAAACTACTCGGGTTACTTGGATCATATCCATCGTACTTACTTTTGTAGTTCTTTTCCAATTTAATATCGGCGTTCTCACGTATGGCAGCATCCTGTTCTTTTAACCGGTGCGACCCCGCAACCAATGTTTCTACTCCTTTGATATGCTTGTTGCCTGGAGGCATTGAATTACAGTGTACCGATATAAAAAGATCTGCATTAGCTTCGTTCGCTATTTCTGCCCGCCTGTACAAATCAACATCTATATCTGTTTTGCGTGTGAAAATTATCTTAACATCTGGCATTTGCTCCTTTAACAATGCGCCTAATTTTAATGCAACCTTTAACGAAACATCTTTTTCTTTCGAAAAACTACCAGAGGCTCCTGGTTTTCTGCCGCCATGACCAGGGTCAATAACAATTGTTTTGATCTTATAACCTTGAGCAGGTGCTTTCTCAACAATTAGTAACGAAAATAAAAGTATTGTGATCAGAAGTTTAATCTTCATGCATGAGGGATATTAAAATGATGTTTCAGCTATACGTTTATAATTTTTAATTGCTTTAATAATTCCGCTTACAATTTCATTTTGTCCTTCAGGAGAATTCATGTAATCTTCTTCATCTGGATTACTCACAAAACCAATTTCTGTTAACACTGCAGGCATAGCTGCACGGGCCAATACCGCAAGGCTTTTCTCTTGCACACCTCTGTTGATGCGGCCTGCATTAACATATTCTTGTTGAAGCATCGAAGCAAACTTTAAACTCCTATCTCTATTGGTTTGTTTCATTAACGATAACATGATGTCACTCTCAGGCGTGTTCGCAATAAATCCCTCATAGTTTTTCTGATAATTCTCTTCCAGAAACATCGATGCATTTTCACGTTTGATCACCTCGTCCTGTTCACCTAAACGGCGAGTTCCCGATACGAAGGTTTCTGTTCCCCTCGTTGAAGTGCTTTTAGAAGTAACAGTTCTATAAACAGGTACTTTTCTGCCTCTTACTTTTTTGTAATAATCTACCACTCTCGATACCCTAACCGGCATATCATTTAAGTGTATAGAAATAAATAAATCGGCCTTTGCGTTATTTGCAATATTGATACGCTCGTATAAAGGAATAAATACATCCGACTCTCGGGTATAAATAACTTTGATATCTTTCAAACTATCTTGAAGTGCCCGGCCAAGGTTCAATGCAGTTTTAAGTGCCACATCTTTTTCCTTCGAATACACACCGTGGGTTGCACCATCTTTACCACCGTGACCGGCATCGATCACAATTGTTTTAATTTTATATTCTTGCGCAAACAGCTGATTATCAATTGAATTTGATAACACTAAATAAATAATAATTGTTAAAATGGATTTAAGATACATCAATGGTATATTTTTCACTAATTTTGAACGTTTTTGATTAAACATTTGTGCAAAAATAACATTCAAATACGAATTTGAAACTTCTTAAGAGCTCTATTTTACTAATATCTGTCATTTTATTAACACTTGTTGTTGGTAAAGCTAACGCATTTTCTCATTTTTCATTGCAACAAATCATCCAGCAAGACACAACCAAAAAGGATACGACTAAAAAGACAGGTAAAAATAATAGCAGTATCGACCAGAAAGTAGAATACAAAGCGGAGGATTCGGTAAAAATGAGTGCCGATAAAAGCATTGTCTATTTATACGGAAACGCAAGGGTTGTATACGGTGATTTTGAGCTAGATGCGGCTTATATAAAATACGATAAAAAGCAAAATTCCATATTTGCACGTGGTATTAAAGATCCGAAAACTGGTAGATATACCGGAAAACCAATCTTTAAATCGGGTGCTGATGGAACAGCCATAGCCGATTCTATTTTTTACAATTCAGAAACAACCCGGGCTAAAGTATATGGTGTTTTTTCTGAACAAGAGGGAGGTTTCTTCTCTGGTGGGCAGAGTAAAAAGCAAATAGATGATGAGTTACACATTAAAAATGTAATGTACAGTACCTGTAATCTTCCACACCCGCATTTTGGATTAATGATTTCTAAAGGGGTGGTAACAGAGAAACAGATTATTACCGGACCTGTTTATATGATTATCGAAGATATCCCCACTTTTCTGGGGCTACCATTTGCATTTTTCCCAAAACCTAACAAACGAACATCAGGTGTAATCCTTCCCACGCCAGGCGAAGATGCTACTAGGGGGTTTTTCTTGCAAAATGGTGGTTATTACCTAGGATTAAACGATTACTGGGATGCTAAACTTTTAGGATCTATTTATACCAATGGCTCTTATGAAACAAGCTTGTTAAGTAACTACACTAAAAGATATAAATACAACGGTAACATTAACTTAGCTTACTCTAGTTTTAAAGATGGTTTAGAAGGCACTGAAGCTTTTAGAAACCCGACCAAAAACTTTAGTATCAATTGGAGCCATAGTCAAAATGCGAATGCCAATCCAGGTACCACATTTAGTGCCAGCGTGAGATTGGTATCGACAGGAAAAAGGGGATACTATAAAAATACTGCAGCAGGTACTACTTACGACATTAATACCATCGCAACCAACTCAACAAGTAGTAGTATCAGTTATGCGAAGGCTTATTCGAACGGGATGAATTTCTCTTTGGCCGCATCCAGTGATCAGACTTTAAGTACAAGAGCGATATCGTTAAGGTTGCCCGAAATGACATTCAACGTACCTACATTTAACCCATTTCGACCTAAAGATGCTGTTGGTGAACAAAAATGGTATGAAAAAATAACGGTTGGCTATAGCTTACAGGGAACCAACAGAATAGACACTTTTGATAGTTTATTGTTCCAAAATGATGGTTTAAAGCGATTAAGAAGTGGGTTTTCACATAGTATTCCGGTAAATATGTCTTTTACTGCGTTAAAATATTTAAACTTTAGTCTGGGTGGCACCTATAATGAGGTTTGGAATTTCCAGAGTGTAAATAGAAGATATACGCAATTTGCCGATAATACCTATACTTTTAGAGAAGATACCCTCAGTGGGTTTAAAAGAGCGGGCAGCTATAGCCTATCAACTAGTATGTCGACCAAAATTTATGGCAGAAGAGATTTTAATCCAGCTGGCAAAATTCAGGCGCTGAGGCATGTAATGACTCCAAATGTTTCCTTCTCTTACTCTCCTGATTTTACCAAAGCAGGAGCGGGGCCTTTTAGACCTGCAATAGACCAAAATGGCAATCAAATTTATACTAGTGGCCAACCTTTAAAATATTCCATTTTTGATGGTATGGCCCAGCCAGGCTCTTTTGGCGGCCCTAATGCATCCATTGGTTTTGGGTTGGATAATACCGTAGAACTGAAGGTGAGGAATAAAAACGATACGACCGGAACAGGATCAAAAAAGATCCCGATTATTCAAGGTTTGAGTTTTAGTGGTTCATACAATTTCCTGGCCCCTTCTTATAAATTATCAACCATTGGTTTTAGTGGCCGGTCGCAGTTTACCGATAAATTGGGTATAAATTATAATGGAACATTAGATCCATATGCTTTAAAAGACACAACGGTTAACGGCCAAACCATTAAAATAAGAGAGGATCGTTTATTTTTCCAAAAGAACAAATTACTACCACGTTTAACCAACTTTGGTTTCTCATTCGATTATAGTCTAAATCCGGAGGCACTTAAACGTAAAAACGAGGCTAATGATAAATTAGGTGAAGCCGCCAATAAAAAAGGGTTGACCGATATACAATCGGAACAATTGGCGGCTATAAGTCGTGATCCAAATGCTTTCGTTGATTTTAACATTCCCTGGAATTTCTCTTTCTCTTACAGTTTTCAATATTCGAACGACGGAAACAACAATACAATTTCAAATACACTAAACTTTAATGGCGATGTTAACTTAACACCAAAGTGGAAGGTTACTTTTAACTCCGGTTACGATTTTAAGAACAATGGCTTAACCCCAATGAATTTAGCTATTTACCGCGATTTACATTGCTGGGACATGAGTGTAAACTGGGTTCCGTACGGTGCATACAAAAGTTATTCTGTTACCATAAAAGTTAAGGCATCGATATTACAGGATTTGAAATTGAGCAAAAGACAAGGTTTTTACAGCACTTACCAATAAATTATGCTAGCCGAAATTATTACCATTGGTGATGAGATTCTCATTGGCCAAATCGTTGATACCAATTCTGCCTGGATGGCTAAACAGTTAAATTTAATTGGTGTCTCCGTTAAGCAGATTACTTCAGTTTCTGATGATGAGCAACATATTATTGAAGCCCTCGAACTTGCTGAAAAACGTGCAGATATTGTTTTAATTACCGGTGGATTAGGCCCGACCAAAGATGATATTACCAAGAAAACCTTGGCAAAGTATTTCAATATGGGCTTTCGCAATGATCCCGGAGCACTGGAAATGGTTCGTCAGATTTTCGAAAAATACAAACGCCCTTTATTGGATATTAATATTCAGCAAGCTGATGTTCCGGATGGTTGTGAGGTTATTGTAAACAAAAATGGTACAGCGCCTTGCATGTGGTTTGAACAAAAAGACACCATTTTTGTATCGATGCCAGGTGTGCCTTACGAGATGATGTACCTGATGGATGACGAAATTCTACCTAGAATTACGAGCAGATTTAAGCTGCCGTTTATTGTTCATAAAACCATTCTTACAGCAAATATAGGCGAATCATTCCTGGCCAAAGAGATCGAGGAAATTGAAGACAGTTTGCCAGCACACATCAAATTGGCTTATCTGCCCAAATTAGGACAGGTACGTTTGCGCTTATCGGCCAAAGGCGATAACGAAACAGCATTACACAAAGAGGTTGAGATTTACGCCAAACAGATCATTTCAAAGGTAAATAAGTTTGTAGTAACTGATGAAGATATTCCCTTGGAAAAAGCGATCCTGAACCTCATGAAAAGTAAGGGTTTAACTTTATCTACGGCAGAAAGCTGTACGGGGGGATACATAGCACATCTGATTACGCAGCACCCAGGTTCTTCTTCGGTTTATTGGGGTGGGGCAGTAGCCTATGCCTACGAACTTAAAGAATCTATTCTTGGTGTAAAAGAAAGTACGTTAAATACCTTTGGCGCCGTGAGCGAACAAACCGTTACAGAAATGGCTGAAGGTGCAATTAAACATTTCAAAACAGATTATGCTATTGCGGTTAGTGGCATTGCCGGCCCAGATGGCGGAACTGAAGACAAACCGGTTGGCACGGTATGGATCGCAATTTCTTCAAAACACAAAACTGTAGCTAAGTTGTTTAATTTCAGCAACAAACGCATTCAAAACATCGAACGTTCTGCAGCATCGGCACTGGCCATGTTATTAAATCTCCTTAAAGAAACAGTTTAGAAAGAATAAAAACTGTATTTTTGTAGCATTACCAATATAAAATACTGTAATTTAATATGGCTCAATACGAACTATTGTTACCAAAAATGGGTGAAAGTGTTGCGGAAGCAACGGTGATTAAATGGGTAAAACAACCAGGCGATTCTATTGATTTAGATGATACCATTCTGGAAATCGCTACTGATAAGGTAGATTCTGAAGTTCCTTCTCCGGTTGCCGGTAAATTGGTAAAACAGTTATTTGCTGCAGATGAAGTTGCGCAGGTGGGCGATGTAATTGCCATTATTGAAACTGAAGGTGGAGAAACCTCAACAATAGAAGCTCCGGTTGCGGAAAAACCAATAGCTGAAGAAAAAATTGAGACTATTCCTGGAATCGCACAACTACCTTCAGAAAACACTCCCATAGCAACTGATTTCAGCTCGTCTGACCGCTTTTATTCTCCTCTGGTTAAAAGTATTGCTGCACAAGAAAATATCTCCTTAGCTGAGCTTGATACCATTAAAGGCTCAGGTGCTGACGGACGGTTAAATAAAGATGATCTATTAGATTATATTGTTAAGAAAAATGGTGGAGAACCGATATTAACTCAAACAGTTACTATCACAGCACCTATTCCACCAACAAACCAAACGGCTGAAAATAAAGTAAGTTCAGCGGCGCCAGTTGTGAATAAAACATCGACAACCAGTGTTAGTGGTGGCGACGAAATTATTGAAATGGATAGAATGCGTAAACTGATTGCCGATCATATGGTAATGAGTAAAACAACTTCACCGCATGTAACTTCGTTTGTTGAAGCCGACGTAACCAATATGGTTTTATGGCGCAATAAAGTAAAAAATAGCTTCGAAAAGCGTGAAAGCGAAAAAATAACCTTTACTCCAATATTTGTGGAGGCCGTTGCCAAAGCCATAAAAGATTTTCCGATGATCAATGTTTCGGTTAACGGTACACAGATTATCAAAAAACGTGATATCAATATTGGTATGGCTGCCGCTTTACCAAGTGGAAACCTAATCGTTCCTGTAATTAGAAATGCCGATCAGTTAAATTTAGTTGGCTTAACAAAAGCTGTTAATGATTTAGCTGCAAGAGCGCGAAACTCTAAATTAAAGCCTGATGAAACGCAAGGAGGCACTTTTACATTAACCAATGTAGGTAGTTTCGGCAATGTAATGGGTACACCGATTATTAACCAGCCTCAGGTGGCTATTTTAGCAGTAGGCGCCATTAAAAAGAAACCAGCTGTTTTAGAAACCGAACATGGTGATGTAATTGCGATCAGACATATGATGTTCTTGTCTTTATCTTATGACCACAGGGTTGTAGATGGCTCTTTAGGGGGAATGTTTGTGCGTAGAGTAGCAGATTATTTAGAAAGCTGGGATCTGAACAGAGAAATTTAGTCAGTTTATATAATTACCAGTTTTCAGTTGGTTTAGTATCAACAATTTACCAGTTTAACAATCAAAAATGTTAGCTTCAAATTTAAAATCGATAGTTTCAGATAACGTATTGCATGCCAAATGGTTAAATACGCTATCTTACATGGAAAATGCAGGTGCAAAGAAGATTTCAGCTTCAGAGCATAAAGAAAATGTAAACCTGATTATTCTTAAACACGCTGCAGAAGAGCACCGCCATGCTTATTATTTAAAAAAGCAGATTTCGAAGATTGACGGGGCACTTTGTAAAACCTACACCAATGCCGAGTTGTTATCTCCAAATCATACAAAGTACTATTTGCATGCTTTGGATATTGCTGTTTGTCGCTATTTAAAATCGGTATTTAATCTTTCTGGTTACGATTTAAAATTCGCGGCCTATTTATTTGTTACTTATGCGATTGAAGTGCGTGCCGATGAACTGTATCCAATTTATCAAGCGGTTTTAGATCAAGCAAAAAGCAAGGTAAATGTTAAGTCGATTATATTAGAAGAAGAAGGTCACCTGGAAGAAATGATGAACCAACTGGTTAGTTTTTCTGATGACTGGGAAAATCATGCAGCTGAAGTAATCAAAATCGAAAAAGCTTTATTTGAAAGTTGGGTTGCTGCCTTAGCTGCAGAACTGCCGATAAGCGCTTAATTGAATAATTAATCAATCAATTCGTCATCTCGACTGAAGCATAGTCCCGAATGTTCGGGAGAGAGATCTATTATAGATTTAGCTTCGCTGAGCACTACGTGGTTCTCAACTATGTTGCACTTCGTTCGAAATGACGATTTTTCGTTAAAAACCAATCCAGTTTATCGTTGTTTCTAAATAAAGACAAATATCATGGCTAAGTTTTCAGATTTAATTAACGGTGACAAACCTGTTCTTGTTGATTTTTTTGCCGAATGGTGTGGTCCTTGTAAAATGATGAAGCCCATTTTGGAGCAGTTAAAATCTCAGGTTGGCGATGCTGTTTCTATCATTAAAGTAGATATTGATAAGAATCAACCAGCTGCTTCTTCCTTTAATATTCAGGGCGTACCTACTTTAATTCTTTTTAAAAACGGAAAACAGGTGTGGAGGCAAAGTGGTGTTTTACAGGCATCGCAGTTGAAACAGGTAATTGATGCCCACGCTTAAACTTCTACCACACTTTTAGGCGTTACTGCAAAAATGCGTTCATTTGCTTTTGGATAAACCGTATAAAGTCCGGTAAATAAACTAAAAGCGGGCAAAATGGCGTAGTCTTTACCAAAATAAAAACATGGAAATTTTAATCTTTGCTTGGCTTTGCCCACAATGGTTACACCTGGATGGATATGGCCGCTGATGGGATATAATTCTTCCTCAGTACAATTTGGAGCATCATGAATAAAGCAAAATGGCCCCAGGCAAAAACTAGGTTCATGTAATTCGATATTCATTGCAGCATAATTGGCGTCCGAAAGCCTATCGTGGTTCCCTTTTACCAATAGAAAATTAAGTTCCTGGTATTGTTTTCTCCATACAGAAAATTCATCAATATCGGTATTTAAACCATGATGAAACATATCTCCATTAATTAGCAATGTTTTAGGATGGTATTGTTTGATCAATAAACTTAAGCGCTGAAGATCTGTTTGGGCAATGGTAGCAGGTACTTGCAAACCGGCCTGACGAAAGTGAGCAGATTTACCCAGATGCAGATCGCTTATGGCTAATAGCTGATGTTTAGGTAAAAACAAAGCCCTTTCTTTATCTAAAATCAGTTCTTCACCCTGGCTTGTAATGTTCATTTATTTCGCATTATTGTCATCCTGAGCCTGTCGAAGGATCTTTTAAACTTCGACTAAGCCAATAAGATGTATCTATCTAATTTTCTCCGATTCCGCTTTCATCCGTATAATCCGTTGTTCCAATTCTTCTGAGCTCATATTTTCACGCAGACTATCTACCTTAATCGGGAAGGACAGCGGTGTAAAACTTTTAGGATTGGTGATTACAATTGCTCCATGCTGAATTCGATCCAACGCTGCCGCCAATCTTGGCTCTTCCAGTTGTTGGTAAAAAACTTCATCGTATGCCTGTCGCAAAAGTAAATTATGTTTGTCATAATCGCTAAAAACATTAAAAAACAAACCAGCAGATGACTGGAGGTGCTTATTGGCTACATATTTACCAGGGTAACCCTGAAAAACGAGTCCGGAAATACAGGCAATATCTCTAAATTTCCGTCTGGCCATTTCAGTTGAATTGATGCTCAGTGTAATGTCTTCAGTTAAATTTACAGGCGAAAAAACCTCGTAGGCAATCGATTCGTCCATGGGAATTTCTGTTTCACTCAAAAGTTCAAAGCCATAATCGTTCATGGCAATAGAAAAACTGATCGGCAACAATTTACTTAAACGATAAGCAACCAGTGCCGCCAAAACCTCATGTACCAAACGCCCTTCAAATGGATAGGCAAAGAGATGGAAACCTTCTTTATTATTGATGAGTTCGATCAGTAACTCATCATTTTTGGGTACATGAGAACGTTTTTCCTGCAGTAGAAACAGCGGATACACAGCATCCAATTCTTCATCCTGATGTGTTTTATCCAATGCTTCATTGTATTTCTTCCGTAAAACTGACCCTAAATTAGAAGAAAGGGGTAAGCGGCCACCATTCCAGCTTGGAGAGATAGCATTTTTCTGTTTACTTACCCTCACCACAACAGTCATATCTTTTACCTGGATAAATTCTAAAACCCTGCCAGCCAGACGGAAATTATCACCAGCTTTTAACCGGGTAACAAAATATTCTTCAACCATTCCGATGTAACCACCGGAAATGAATTTAACCTTTAACATTGCATCACTTACAATTGTTCCAATATGCAACCGGTGTCGCATAGCCAATTGTCTGCTCTTTACTTTCCATAGCCCATCTTCGTCCTTAACCACTTTCTTAAATTCGGTGTAGGCACTTAAACTGTCTCCTCCTGAGGTAATAAATTGCATTACCCAGGTCCATTCTTCAGGGAGGATCAGTTTAAAAGCATGGGTATTCTTAATCTCTTCGTAAATGATCTTATCATCAAATCCGTCGCCTATGGCCAGTGTAACCAAATATTGAACCAAAGTATCAAATACCATGATAAAAGGCTCACGGCTCTCTATATTGTTGGTTTTAGCTGCTTCTTTAATCGCTGCTGCTTCTACCAGTTCTAAGGCATGGGTAGGTAAAAAATATATTTTAGAGGTTTCGTGAGGGGAGTGGCCAGAGCGGCCCGCCCTTTGCAAAAACCGGGCAACACCCTTTGGCGATCCTACCTGAACAACAGTATCAACAGGTTTAAAATCTACACCCAAATCTAACGATGAAGTAGCAATAACAGCTTTAAGCTGCCCGGTATGTAATGCATCTTCAATCCAGTTACGAAGCTCAAAATCTATCGACCCATGGTGTATGGCAATCCTTCCGGCAAGTTCTGGTTCGATATTCAACAAATGCTGATACCACATTTCCGATTGTCCGCGGGTATTGATAAAAATTAAAGTGGTTTTACTTTTTTCAATAATCGGTAAAAGTTTATAGGCCAGCTTTAAACCCAAGTGCCCAGCCCAGGGCAATGTTTCTATATCATCGGGCAAAATCGACTTAATCAAAATTTTCTTCTCTAAATCAGCTTTAACAATAATCCGTTTGGCCTCCATATTGGGCTCGAGTACATCCAGTGCCTCTTCAATATTACCAATGGTAGCCGAAATTCCCCAAATCCTTAAAAACTGGTTTTTCTCTAACTTTTGTAAGCCCCTAATCCGAGATACCGCCAACTCCACCAACACTCCCCGTTTGCTACCCAAAAGCTCATGCCATTCATCAGCAACAATACATTTAAGATTTTTGAACAAAGTTGAGGCACCTTTTTGCGCCAGTAACAAGTGCAGGCTTTCTGGTGTAATCAACAAAATTTCAGGCATCGATTTTTTCTGCTGTAATTTTTCTGCCTGAGAGGTATCACCATTACGCACACCAACGTGCCAATCCAACTCCAGCTCCAATAAGGTTTCGCGCATGGCCCTTGCAATATCTTTAGCCAAAGAGCGGAGTGGGGTAATCCAGATTAATTGTAAACGGTCTTTCGCTTTTTTATTATTGGCTTCAGTTGCATTTAAGGCCTCAATCACTACGGCTAAAAATAAAGAAAATGTTTTTCCGAAACCTGTTGGTGCATTTACCAAACCGCTGTAACCATCCAAATAATACTGCCAGGCATCTTCCTGAAACTGAAAAGGCTTGCGTTTATTGGCCTTTAGCCAGGCTTTTATCTTTTTATAACCTTTGGTTTTGGTTTGGTCCATGCTTAAATATCGCTGCTTTTGATGGTTTTCTAATTATTTTTTGAAAAGCAATAACAGTAATGCTTCGGTTACGGCAGTCCCGCCATTCGCTTTACCTTTTTTGTAATTACCGTTAAATGTTAATTTATCAATAACAAAAAAGGGTACCGCTGCTGTCGGGTTTAAAATCGTGGGGCAAACCTAAGTAAAGCTAAACCTATTTCCTCGGTCTGTGTCCTCACAGACCGAAATTTTCGAATTATGATCGCCATGGTCTGTGAGGACACAGACCATGGAATCTCATTACAAAGTGGATTGCAGCAACTGCCTCAAATCTTCCAAAGTATTAATTTCCTCAGCTTTTTTATCTTTTCTCCATCGCAATATACGTGGGAAACGTAAAGCTAAACCTGCTTTATGCCTTTTACTTTCAGCAATTCCCTCAAATGCGATTTCGAAAACCAGTTCGGGTTTTACGGTACGTACCGGCCCAAATTTCTCAATTGCATTACGGGTTACAAAGGCATTTACTTCTTTAATTTCTTTATCCGTTAAGCCTGAATAGGCTTTTGCAATCGTGACTAAATTTTCTCCATCGCGAACAGCAAAGGTATAATCGGTGAAGAAATTAGCCCTTCTGCCACTTCCTTTTTGCGCATAAATCATTACCGCATCAACCGTATATGGATTGATTTTCCACTTCCACCAGTCGCCTCTTTTTCGCCCACTGTGATAATGAGAAGTCAACTTTTTAAGCATAATTCCTTCGCTGTTAATCGAGCGCGAAGTTTGTCTTAACTTGGCTAATTCTTCCCACGAATGGCAATTGATTACCGGAGATATCATCACCGGACTTTCAGCTAAACCACCAATTAACCCCTCGAGTATTTTTCGTCTTAGACTTAAAGGTTCTTCTCTAAAATCCTTGCCTTCATATTCTAAAATATCATAAACAAAAAATCCAATAGGCGCATCTTCCAATTGTTTTTTACTAATCGTTTTGCGGTTTAAACGTTGTTGCAGCGTACTGAATGATAAAACCTGTTTATCTTGCACAGCCAGTATTTCGCCATCTAAAACCACACCATCAGGCAAAGCATCAATCATAAAATGCAATTCGGGGAATTGTTCTGTAACCAGTTCTTCGCCACGGCTCCAGATAAAGAGTTCTCCATTCCGCTTTACAATCTGCCCGCGAATACCATCCCATTTCCATTCAGCCTGCCATTCAGAAATATCACCCAGTTTTTCGGGCTCCTGCTCTAAGGCATAAGCGAGGCAAAAGGGATATGGCCAGGAATTATCGGTATTCACATGGATACCATTTATCAGTTCGTGAAAAGTAATTTCATAAGGATTCCATTTCCCCATAATGCTATGCATAATCTGGGCGCTATCTAAACTGCTTTGTTTAGCCAGCGCATTCACGAGCATTTTATTGGAAACACCAATCCTGAAATTTCCAGAAATCAATTTGTTAAAAATAAAACGTTCCTGCGTTTCGAGTTTATTCCATGCGCTCAGAATAAATTCTTTTTTAGTTTCATCATCTTTACCTTCCAGATCGTGCAAATCTTCAACCCATTTATGCAATTGAAAATCTGAGGTGTTTTCGGCAGGCGGCAATAACAGGGCGATGGTTTCGCTTAAATCGCCAACATTGGCATAACTTTCGGCAAATAACCATTCTGGTGTTTCGGTAATGTTTATGGCCCAATATTTAAGTAGGGCTGATTTAATTGGTCTTTTAGGTTTTTTACCTGTAAACAATGCGATAACCCACACCTTATCTTTATCATCGGCATGGTTAAAATAATTAACCAATGCTGCAATTTTATCGTTGGTTTTATTGCTCAGTTCGAGCTGTTGGATTAATTGGGCAAAACGTTTCATCGTTATTTATTTTCGTTTTGATCAACTAAATCCACTTTACTTTCTTCATCATCTTCTTGCCCAAACCTGGTTAATACTTCAGCAGCTTCTATACCTGCATCGTTTAAAAACCGACTAAAGGCAGCTGTAAAACCATGCGTAACATATACTTTTTCCGCTCCGGTTGCAGTAATAGCTTCCATTAAGCCAGGCCAATCAGCATGATCACTCAGCGCAAAGCCGGCATCAGCACTTTGCCAACGGCGGTGTGCCCGCACCTGCATCCAACCAGAACAAATACCTGTTACGGGCTGAGTTAAATTTTTGATCCACCGGCTATCCCTCATGGCAGGTGGTACAATTACAATACCTTTCTGTAATTCATCCTTAGTAGTTTCCGGAGTAATTCTGATGGTTTTTGGAAGCTTTACACCTGCATCAATAATCACTTCATTCAAATTAGCAATACTGTTATGTACATAAATAGGAGTATCGCCAGCCAAATTTTTAATCAAACGTTGTGCTTTGCCTAAACTATAGGCAATTAATACACTTGTTTTTTGCTGTATAATATTATCGCTCACCCAATTCTTAATGCCGTTAAAAACAACTTCCTGCTTTTGCCATTTGTAAACAGGTAAACCAAAAGTGCTCTCAGAAACAAAAAAATGGCACTTTACAGGCTCGAAGGGTGTGGTAATGCCATCATCTTCAATTTTATAATCACCAGAGATTACACAAATTTCACCTTTATAAGCTAAACGTACCTGCGCAGATCCGATAATATGTCCGGCAGGAAAAAATGAAATATTCACCCCATTGCGGATAATGCTTTCTCCATATTCCAATGTTTCTACGTTCAAATCTTCGCTGATTCTGCGTTTGATGATAGGCTTGGTTAAGGTATGGCAGAGGTAATATTTATTTCCAAAACGCACATGATCGCTATGTCCATGCGTTGTAACCGCATAATCTACAGGCCACCAGGGGTCTATATAAAAATCGCCCTGCTTACAGTAAATTCCTCTTTTGGTGAATTCTATTAATGCCATAGCTACTAAACAATAAATTTATTGATTAGTTTTAGGTAAATATCGGCTAAATGCCCGATAATTTAAAATATCGGCTAATTACCCGATAAATGGAAATATCGGCTAATTAGCCGATATTAGTTTTGAAATATGAATAATAAGTTCGATATTGTAGTATGATTTGCATTATAACAGGTGATATTGTAGGCTCAAGGAAGATTAAAGATAGCTGGTTATTAAGCTTAAAAACCGCTTTAAAAATTGTTTCCGATCAGAATAATAAGTGGGAGATTTACCGGGGGGATAGTTTTCAGGTAGAAGTTGAGCCAGAAAATGCCATCAGGACTGCTGCTTATTTAAAAGCATCTATCAGGGTAAATAAACCTGCAGATGTTAGGATGGGCATTGGAATTGGAGATATCAAAAACAAACGGAAAAAACTTTCAGAATCAAGCGGAGATGCTTTTGTAAATTCAGGAGCGGCATTTGACAGTTTAAAACAGGCTAAGGTTAATTTAGCCATTAAAACCGATTCTGCTGATTTTGATGAGGAAATTAATGTCTTAATTAAGCTTTCGCTAATATCAATGGATAGCTGGGGAGTTGTAGCTGCCGAAATGGTAAAACTTGCCTTAGAGAACAATAACCTGTTACAAAGCGAACTGGCGGCTATTTCGGGCCGAACGCAATCATCAGTAAGCGAAGCTTTAAAGCGTGCACATTATACTGAAATTATGGAAATGGACAGACTTTACCGTAAAAAATTGAAACAAATGATTTTAAAATAATGGATATCTATTTAATCAAGCTCATTCTTGTTCATTTAATTGGAGATTTCTTTTTACAGCCAAATGCCTGGGTAAAAGATAAAGAAAGGAAAAAATTAAGATCAATAAAGCTCTATTGGCATGTGGCCATCCATATAGTTTTGATCTTCCTTATTTTCTTAAACTTTGGCGTTTGGAGGTTAGCACTGTCAATAGGGGTGCTTCATTTCGTGATTGACGCTTTAAAATCGATCTTTCAGACTAAAAAAAATGCACGTATACTGTTTTTTGTTGACCAGGTTCTGCATTTTACTTCGATAGTAGTACTGTGGCATTTTTTTTATAAGGGAAGTTTAAATATCAGTTTTTTTAATGAAACCAAAACCTGGGTTTTAATTTCAGGAGCTTTATTTCTAACGATGCCTACATCTATTGTGATGCGGGTAATTATTGCCAAATGGCTCCCTGATAATCAACCAGACAGCCCGCAGTCACTACAAAATGCAGGTAAATATATCGGGATACTGGAAAGAGTGCTGATTTTCTTATTTATATTAACCAATCATTTCGAAGCTGTTGGCTTTTTACTTGCAGCCAAATCCATATTTCGGTTTGGCGATTTAAAAGAGGCACACGACCTTAAATTAACTGAATACGTACTGATCGGAACTCTATTAAGCTTTGGAATAGCCATTGTAACGGCTATGCTGATTCAAATGTTTATTTAGACCTCTTCAACATTCTATGCCTTGTTTATCATCTTAAACTGTAGCAAAAAGAAAAGATTAGGCGCAACACGATCAATATAGATTACGTAACTTCAATAAAAAAACCGTTATAAGCTTGTATGACCAAGCCAATTTTAAGGTTCCTTACCTTATATTTCAATGGTTAAATAAATATTTTGACCATATAAGGCATTTAAGGAAACATAAGCTGAAATGCCCTTACATTTCTTACATGGTTAAAATTGAATAAAAAAAGCAGCCCGAAAGCTGCTTTTAAATTTTTCTATCTTGCTCCCGGAGGGCAGTTTTCTTTTAAAAACTTAGTGTAAGTTAGGGATAAATGTTTGCCGGTTCCTTCGCCCTCGGAGATACTGTGGGTACGGTTTGGATAACTCATCAATTGAAAAACCTTTCCGTTTTTAATTAATTCGTTAATCAGCATTTCGGCATTTTGGTAATGCACATTATCATCGCCAGTACCATGGATATACAATAAATTACCCTTTAAGTTTTTAGCATAAGTAATCGGAGAGCCCTTAATATAAGCCTCTTTACTTGGGAAAGGAGTACCCATATAACGCTCCTGATAAACATTATCGTAGGTTAATTGATTACCAACCGCTGCAATTGCGATACCTGTTTTATAAATTTCTGGATATTGGAACATCAGGTTTAAAGTAGATGAACCGCCACCACTCCAGCCCCAAACAGCAACACGGTCTTTATCCATAAAGGCATTAGTAGCCAAAAGTTTTTTAGCGGCCATCGCCTGATCGCGGATATTGATCACTCCAATGTTTTTATAAATACTTTTGCGCCATGTACTCCCTTTTGGAAGAGGGGCACCTCTATTATCCATTGAAATATAGATATAACCATCTTTGGCCATATCACCGGCATACAAACGGTTTCTCCCTGCACCATAAGTATCTAATGCTGTAGCTGAAGCAGGCTCACCATAAACATAAAATACTACAGGGTATTTCTTATCCGGATTAAAATTATCAGGTTTTTTCATCCAACCGTCCATTTCAATACCATCTTCAGTAGTTACTTTAAAAAACTCAACTTTGTTTTTAGTTGCCGCTTGCTTAGCTAATTGTGTAGTAATGCTCCCGTCCATTGTAAATGGATTCCCGGTAGTAAAGTTCATCCACTCTGTAATTGGCTCAACAAGCGAACTGTTATATGAATGGCGCGCAAAAGCAGCATTTGGAGAAATATCGTAATTATGTGTTCCTGGTAAAACCGAAGGTGTAACCTGTTCTAATTTACCTTTTCCATCTAATTTGGTTTTAAATAGATATTTCTGAGTGGCATTTATTGGTGATGCCAGAAAATAGACCATGTTGTTTTTTACATCGATCAATTTTACATCAATCACATCATAATTGCCTTTCGTAACCAGTGTTTCTTTTTTTCCATCCAAACTGATTCTATACAGGTGGTTCCAGCCATCCTTTTCAGATACAATGGTAAACTCTTTATTATCATTTAACCATTTCCACTCATCTTGTGCATCAATCCAGGCTTTAGCTTTTTCGGTATAAACTGCTTTTGCCGATCCTGTACCTGCATTACAGATAAATACTATGCTTTCGTTTTGCTCGCGGTTAAGTTGTTGCAAAATAATGTCATTACTGTTAGGTACCCACTGCATACGTGGAATATAGTGTTGAATATTATCTCCAGGAACATTTAACCAGTTCGTTTTGGCTGTTGCAATATCAACCACACCAACTTTGCAAGCCGACGGATTTTCGCCCACTTTCGGATATTCTACAGGAATGGTGTACGGATAAATAGAATCTGTATTATTGATCATTAAGAAATTTTTGATCTTCGTTGCATCAAGCTGCCAATAAGCAATAGATTTGCCGTCCGGACTCCATCTAAAACCATCACGGCAATCAAACTCTTCTTCATAAACCCAGTCGAAAGTACCATTAATCATTCGGTCTGTACCATCAGTGGTTAAGGCTTTTGCACCAGTTCCATCGATATTTTCTACATACAGGTTATGTTTGCTTACATAAGCAACCTTACTACCATCAGGCGATAATTTAGCAAACATTAGTGATGAAGCTGGTCTATCTTTTCCAATTTGAGTGATTTTATTGGATGTTAAATCTGCCAACCAATAATCTCCACGTGTATCGTAACGCCAAACTTTTTTACTATTGGTGTAGATTAGTGCCTTCGAACCATCATCCGATAACTGGAAACTTCTTACTGTAATAGCATCATTTTTTCCGGCAGGTGTTAATAATCCCCTTGATATAACGGTTTTTCGGTCGTTTTTAGGAAGTGTTATTGAAACGATTTCGCCACCAATATTCTGATAATAGGAGTTACCGTCTTTTGCCCAGTTAATATTTTGAGCTTTTGCATCAATTAGCGCACATAATGCTATACAAGCAATTGATAATCTTAATAATAATCTTTTAATCATATATAGTTTTTGGACATAAAAAAAGCTTTTCAACTTTCGGGCTAATTTAAATAAAAAGCCTGCAGTTAAAAAGCTGTAAATTATCTGGAATTGGTTAATTATTCACCACCACCTTGCATGGCTTTCAATTCTTCCATAGTTACTACATCGTAACCAGTAGGAATTTCAGTGCTAATGGCACCTACTTTAGCTTCAGAAAGAGATTTTAGAAGCAGATCTGAATTTACGCCATTAATTACTGCCGAATATTTTACAGGAAGTGCACCCAAACCTTTAAAGAAACCACCATTGGTAATCGAAACAATATCAATATCTTTTGTTGCCCATAATTCATGAGCTCCACCTTTGTCATCTTTGTAGGTATATTTTTCAGCACTAAATCCGGCAATTGTCTGTTTTTCACCAGTTGCTTTATAATCAGAATATTTTGGCAATAAAGCTTCTTGTGCTTCTGTTTCTGCTTTGCTCACCTTTACCGCAAACTGTTTTTGAGCTACCGGGACGTCAATTAATAATAATCCGGTTTTATCTGCCGTATTTGAAATGATGTTAACCATGGCGGGGCCATTTTCAATTTCTATTTTGGTTAAGTTACCATTAAATTTAGTTTTAACATCGGTTGTTGTACCATTAGCAGTTACTGCAAATACCAAAGTACCTTCAGCAATTTTCTTTTGTGCATGGGCAATTATAGCAGTACTTACTAAGATTAAAGCTATAACACTAGTTTTGATTGATTTGAACATGTTTTTATTTCAGTTTAGTTTTTTACCAATTAATTTTTTCTTTGTTTAAAAATGAAGAGATTCCTTTTTTAAAATCTTCACTCTCTCTTACACGGGCATTTATCTGTACCGCAGTTTCTAAGCATTTTTCCAATAGGGGGTTGGTTGTTTGCGTAATCAATTGTTTAGTAATCATTAACGAATTACCAGAGCTCCCGCTACACAAACTTAGTGCAAATTCTCTTACTATTTGATGAATATCGGATGAATTTGTTACAAAATTTATCAAATTATATTTCAATGCCTGCTCAGCAGAAAAGATTTTTCCAGTTAGCAAAATTTCCTTGACGATGGATTCGCTCACCTTTTGTTTTAAAAAACAAGAAACAATAGCAGGTACAAAACCAATTTTCACTTCAGTATAACCAAAATTACTTTCAGGAGTAGCAAAAACAATATCACATATCGTGGCTAAACCACAGCCGCCGGCAATGGCATGACCTTCTACTTGTGCAATAACGACTTTTGGTAAATAATAAATGGTTGTAAAGAGTTTTTTTAGATGATTAGAATCGGCTACGTTTTCTTCAAATGTATTGTGCTGCAATTGCTGAAGATAGGCTAAATCGGCACCAGCACTAAAAGTATCGCCATTTGCTTTCAATATTACCACCTTTACCAGGTCATCTTCTGATGCTGTTATAAATGCGGAAGTTAATTCAGCGATAAGTTGAGGGTTTAGCGCATTTCTTTTTTCGGGCCTATTGATAGTTATCGTTGCTATTCTTTCAGCAACCTGATATAAAACCAGATTTTCCATGTTATTGGGTTAGTTGCACCAAATATGCTTTATTTTTCTTTAAAACATGTACATCTATATCATTATTCTCCATATGCTTCTTAAAGATCTGAATTTTATAATCTTTATTAGTAGCATCGATTATTGCAGTTTTATATTTTATATCAAGCCCCATTCTGGCTAAATTAAATTTAGTATTCCCACTTAACCAGATACTTGAAAAGGTAGCATTTCCGTTTATATTTTTATCGTTCAGGTTTTCATCAATCAGCAGTACCTTATAATTAAAAAAGGCAATTTGGCTGTTCTTTAATACCAAATGCCCTAAAACAGTATCTTTGTTAAAACTAATAAAATGTATTTTGTCTACCTGTAATTGCGTTAATGCCGGCACAACAGAAAAATTATAATTTTTATCTTCAGCGCTTAAATCCGAAACTAAAACAGCCTCTTTTCCATTAATAAAAGCAGCAGCATAGTTTTTCCTCAGTGAAAAGAAAATAATTTTATTTTGATGAAAGGCGTTTAGATCATTATGTACAACCAAAAGTTGATAGCAAACAAATAACATTAAAGAAGAGAACAAAAATCGTTTGTTATATTTCACCAAGGCATAAATAAACAATCCGAGCGATAGACTCAACAATACAAATTCAGGCAAATTAATCCATATTGATGAAAAGCTAGCATATGGTAAACTGGCTATCCATTTTAATATGGCATTTGTAAAATTTATTATCCATTCTAAAACCGGCGCTAAAAACCTGAATGCCGGAATTAATACTGCAATTCCTAAATACATCATTAACACCAAGGGGATGGTGATAAAAAGATTCGCAAAAAGAAAATAAAGTGGGAATTGATGAAAATAATAAATACTTAATGGAAACGTGACCACTTGTGCGGCTAAAGACATAGCTGTGAAACGCCATAACTTATCTAGCCAAATATGATCAATATAAAGTAGGCTATAAATTTTAGGTTGAAGATAAATTAGTCCGAATACAGCCAGATAGGAAAGCTGAAACCCAACATCCAAAATTAAAAATGGGTTGTAAACCAGCTGACAAAATGCTGAAAAGGCCAAAACATTATAACTGTTGGTTTTCTTCGATAAAACTTTAGCTGTAATTAAAATGCTGATCATTACAGCCGAGCGGACCACAGAAGGTGATAATCCTGTTAACAAAGCATATCCCCAAATCAAAGTACAGATTAACAACAGTTTCACAATCCTTAGCGACCGATTCTTGTTCAAAAAGAAGAACAGAAAATCTAAAACGACATAAATGATGGCTACATGTGCTCCTGATACAGATAAAGCATGAATAGTTCCGGTTTTAGAATAGGCCGATAAAATTTCTTTGCTTAAATCAGCACGGTAGCCTAAAATAAGGGTAGAGGCCACGGCAAAAGCTTCGTCACCTTTAATCAAGCTTCGGTATTTTGCTACCTGCTTTTCTCTTAAGTTTAAAGCCATCTTTATAATGAAATTACCAATGTTATTTTGGTTACTAACGATATGATCCTGATCTATAAAAGCCTGATGATAAATATCCTGACTGCCCAGCCAGGCTTTAAAATCAAATTCTGCAGGATTATATGGAGGCTCTATTTCGGTATATGTAGCTGGGATCATGATTTCGTCGCCATACTTTAATTTAATCGGCTTTAAACTATCTAATTTTACGGTAAGAAGCATCTGCCCCGATAATCTGATCTGTCTGTCTTTTTGATATCCCGATACTACCTTTGCTTTAAAACGTATGATATTGCTACTTTTCTGAGGTTCATTGTTCACCCAAACTTTTAAATAGCTGCACTGCGTTTTTGCAAAGTAATTTTGGTTTAAACTTTCGTTATGGAGCAAGCAAAGTAAACCGCCAAGACTAATAAAAAGTATAAAAATTAAAATACCAATAGCTCCCTTGTAACGGTATACATTTAATCTTTTATAAGTAATATTCAACAATAAAATGCTCAGTAAAACAACAAGTAGGACTGAGGCCCACAATTGAATATATAAGCTTTTTGGAAAAAAATAAAAAACGCAGATACCTAGAAGAAAAGGAAACAGGATCCTGACAAAAACATATTCGGACTTAAACATTGTTTAAAATTGATAGCGTAACTGAATTTTAACTTCCGATTTTTTATTACCCTTAATTTCATCCAGGTAAGTACCTACTGTTTCTACGTCCTTATAAATAAACAACCCATATCGAGCCCAAACATTTAACTTCTTAAATATGCTATATTTCAGGTTAAAATAAGTTCTAAAACCTCTTCCATTATACATTCCGAAAGCAAAACTGTACAAAACATCATCCTCATAGGCATAAATCCTGCTGTTATAACTTGGTGTATTGAAATAGGCAAATCTTACATTTCCTGTTAGCTTAGCGAACATTGGTGAATAGTCTACATCCTGATAAACGAGATAACCAAATTCTCTATCGGCACTACCTTTTTTATATTGAGAAATCTCTAGCCTGTTCTGGAAGTGCCAACTATTATTCAATTGCCAGCTTGCTTCTGCCCGATAACCCTCTCTTTTTACATTATCTAAAAAGTTTATAGGCACATCCAAATCCGTATTTTGTTGTTTATGTTCCGTTTTGAACCGGACTAAAACTTTAAAGGTTTTGCTTGGTGTATAAACGGCCTGGGTTAAAACCTCGTAACCTTTTGATGGCTCATCAACACGGTATTTTAACCACGGGAACCGAAAATAATCACCATAGAAAGAAAAGTCCCAATGTTTATTGGGATTAATATTTAAGCCAGCATACAATCCTTTTTCATTTACCGCTTCGCTCGATTCGGATACTGCCTGATTAAAGAAACTATGATAATCTTTAGCATAATCGCGATAAGTTAAAGCGGCAGAAACTGTTGGCGACAAGCTAATGAGGACACCGTTAATATAGGCAAAACCACCACCTAAACCTTTACCAGCCTCGCCATAGAGGTACATGTTTTTATATGTATAATTGTAAAACAACCCCAAATTGGTTAACGCCGTGCCTGTGAAACTGTATCGATCGTAAGCTGCTGTTTGCGTAATAAAACGGTTCTTATAATGAGTATGGTAAGCAATTGCACCAACAGCAAATTCGTTTTTAGCATATTGAACTGTAGTACCAAATACGCTTTGCGTTAAAACACCTTTATTCTTAATCTCAGTCGGGGTTCTATGTAAACCAGTTTGATTAATGGTGGACTGAACTAAATTTCCTTCTGAATCTAATTTTTGGCTGGCATCAAGATTGCGGAACGAAACAAAAGGGGTAATGTCTATATTTTTAAATAGGTTAATCGTTGCAGCGCCTCCTCTGAAAAAAGAATATTCGTTAGTAGAGTTATAAGGTCTTAAACCTAAATCTTTTTTAGCTACGCTGGTTACATCAGGACCTTTGCCAAAAGAAAAACCCGACCATAATGTTAAGCCCTGCCCAAATTGCAGCGTATAATCGCCAACTACCAGTTTTTTTAGCTTACCCAATTTAAATAGTGCGATATTACCCGAATAAAAATCGAAAGGCTTGCCTATAAATTTTTCACCAGCATCTTTATCTAAAGTAATGGCTGCAGACAAAATTGAGCTATATTGATATCGATAACGCAGCTGAACTCTCTCCGGCGAACCTAAATACCGGTTCCCGGGTAAATCGGTATAACCTCTTTGTTTTTGTAAGGTCTGTGCAAAGCGCATCATCAAATCATTTTCACCAGTACCTATAATGTTTTTAAAATTGAGCTGCTGGTATTCAGCGATATTGGTTAATGTTACAAATGGGAGGAGATTATGCACGGTTTTAATATCAAAACCATCAATGCTTTGTAATTCAAGCACATCTGTAAGCCGACCATTTTCCTTTAGATGTGTAAAGAAATTACCAATCTGTAGTGGAGACAGGAAAACCAAAGTCTTTAGTTCTTCAATTGAAGTACGATTCAGATTAATTGGATATTTACGATATTTCTCCAATACATCAATAAGTTCGGTCATATCGTAATCATCGGGGAGGTTTTCGGCCATACTCTCCAAAATATCACGTGTATCTGTTTCCTGAGTAATGATTTGAGCATTTGCCACGAATCCAATCATTACAAATGCAACAGTTAAGCGCTTAAACCGCATAGCCACCTCCAGTTAGAAATTTACCATAAAGGTTAATAGCACATGCAGTTACCATTTCTCGGTTAGGGGTCAATGCAATTCCAAAAGGATCTGCTCGCAAAAAGAAATGATTATCTATTGCAGATAAACGGCCACCCAAATAGTTTTGGGAAAATAAAAAATAGGGAAAAAAGACAAGCAACAATACATACCATATTTTCATAAGCAGGGGTTAAACCAGTTAATAAAAAATAGGGGTGATTGATGTTTTGGTGTTGCTAATATAGCAAAATAATTAAAAACCTACAAAAAATGTATTTTTTTTAATTACATAAAAGTATTATAAAGAAAATCGATAATTATCGATAAAATAAAATGGTTATAGTTCTTCTGCCAGGTTTACCAAAAAACCTTTCAGTTTTTCTAACGAATCGATAATCTTTTGATTCTCTCTAACACCTGTTTTATTATTCTTTAAATAGTCTTTGGCACCTTTTAATGTAAATCCTTTTTCATCAACAAGATTGAAGATGATCTTTAGGTTTTCGATGTCTTCAGGAGTAAAAAGACGGTTGCCTTTTTTATTTTTCTTGGGCTGCAGGATATCGAATTCCTTCTCGTAAAAACGGATCTGAGATGCGTTAACATTAAACATTTCAGTCACTTCGCCCATGGTATAATACATTTTATTAATGTCTCTTTCTTTATACGGCATATTTTGTGCTTGATTATGAGTGTCTTATATCGATTAATTAAAGTATTCAAATGTAGCTCGATTTTTCCTTAATAACGCAATAAAATTTTAATTTTGTTCCCTCCAATAATATTGAAATGACAGCAAAAGAGATTAGACAGGCATTCCTTAGTTTTTTTGAATCGAAACAACATCATGTTGTTCCTTCCGCACCGATTGTGGTTAAAAACGACCCCACTTTAATGTTTACCAATGCGGGTATGAACCAGTTTAAAGATCTGTTTTTAGGAGAAGCCGCCATAAAATATTCTCGTGTTGCTGATACACAACGTTGTTTACGCGTTTCGGGCAAACATAACGATCTGGAAGAAGTAGGTATTGATACTTACCACCACACCATGTTCGAAATGTTGGGCAATTGGAGTTTTGGAGATTATTTCAAAAAAGAAGCCATTGCCTGGAGTTGGGAATTATTGACCGAAGTTTACAAAATCCCGAAAGAAAAATTATATGTCACCTACTTCGAAGGTGATGAAAAAGAAGGACTGGAAAAAGATCAGGAGGCTTACGATCTTTGGAAACAATATGTTGATGAAAGCCACATTTTACCTGGAAATAAAAAAGATAACTTCTGGGAAATGGGCGATACCGGGCCATGCGGACCATGTTCTGAAATCCATGTAGATTGCCGTACCGATGAAGAAAAAGCTTTAGTTGATGGTGCTACCCTGGTAAATGCTGATCATCCTCAGGTAATCGAAATCTGGAATAATGTATTTATGCAGTTTAACCGTTTAAAAAATGGTTCATTACAGAGTTTACCAGCTAAACACGTTGATACCGGAATGGGCTTTGAGCGTTTGGTACGCGTTTTACAGGAAAAAACCTCTAACTACGATACCGATGTTTTCCAACCATTGATTCAGTTTATTGCAGAAAAATCTGGTATTAAATATGGTGCTGACGAGAAAACCGATATCGCCATGCGTGTTATGGCCGATCACATCCGTGCGATCTCCTTTGTTATTGC
The DNA here is from genome assembly GCF_001442625.1 of Pedobacter ginsenosidimutans. Lineage (GTDB taxonomy): Bacteria > Bacteroidota > Bacteroidia > Sphingobacteriales > Sphingobacteriaceae > Pedobacter > Pedobacter ginsenosidimutans. The sequence continues at coordinate 54,034 of NZ_LMZQ01000024.1, forward strand.
TGATGGTCAGTTACCTTCTAATAATAAAGCAGGTTATGTAATCCGCAGGATTTTACGCCGCGCAGTACGTTATGCTTATACTTTCCTGAACTTTAAAGAGCCTTTCTTAAATCAATTGGTTCCTTTATTGGCTGAGCAATTTAAAGGTGTATTTGATGAACTGATTTCGCAACAGGATTTCGTTCAGAAAGTAGTGCTGGAAGAAGAAGTTTCTTTCTTGAGAACTTTATCAACAGGAATTCAACGTTTCGAAAAATATCAGGCATCGAATGATATAGTAGAGGGCAATTTCGCTTTCGAATTATCAGATACATTTGGTTTCCCAATCGATTTAACAGAATTAATGGCCCGAGAAAAGGGTTGGAGCGTTGACCTGGCTGGCTACGAACAGGCTTTGAAAAAGCAAAAAGACGATAGTCGTGCCGCAACAGCCATTGATACAAGCGATTGGATTGTCGTAAACACCGAAGAACAGAGCGAATTTGTAGGTTATGATGATTTAGAAATTGAAACGGAGATTCTAAAATACCGTAAAGTAAAAGCTAAGGGCAAGGAGCAATATCAAATTGTGCTTCGCCAAACACCTTTCTATGCCGAAAGTGGTGGCCAGGTAGGAGATAGCGGTCGTTTAGAAGACCACAGTCGCCAGTTTTGGGTAGATATTACTGATACTAAAAAAGAAAATGGCTTAACTGTTCATTTTACCGATATCTTGCCCGATAATTTAGAAGGTAAATTTTGGGCTGTTGTAGATGAAGATAAACGTATTTTAACTGAAGATAACCACTCTGCCACACACTTACTGCATGCGGCATTAAAACAGGTTTTAGGCAAACATGTTAACCAGAAAGGCTCGTTGGTTAATGCAGACTACTTACGTTTCGATTTTTCTCACTTTGCTAAAGTTACTGACGAGGAATTAGCGCAAATTGAGGTAATTGTGAATCAGAAAATCCGCCAGAACATTAAATTAAAGGAACAACGCAACGTTCCTTATCAGGATGCCATTGAAAGTGGTGTAACGGCTTTATTCGGTGAAAAATACGGCGATTTTGTCCGCATGATTACTTTTGACGATCATTTCTCTAAAGAGCTTTGCGGTGGTACACACGTAAAAGCTACCGGGCAGATCGGTTCATTCAAAATTGTTTCTGAAAGTGCTGTAGCAGCTGGGGTTCGCCGTATTGAGGCCATTACTGCTGATAAAGCTGAACAATACTTCTTGGACCAAAGAAAGGAACTTGGTCATTTAAAAGCATTACTAAACGGAAGTAAAGATCTGTCGGCCTCAGTTCAGGCATTGTTGGATGAAAATGCAAAACTGAAAAAGGAAATTGAGAAGTCGACAATAGAACGTGTAAATACCTTAAAGCATGAAATCGTTCATCATGTAAGAGGAATTAACGGCATTAACCTGATTGCTAAACACATTGATCTGCAAAGTGCAGATGCAGTTAAAAATCTGGCTTTCTCTTTGAAAGATATGGTTGATAACCTATTTCTGGTTTTTACTACAGAAATTGATGGCAAACCGGGAATAACCGTAATGCTTTCTGATCACCTGGTGAAAAAGGGATTAAATGCTTCTAATATTGTTCGCGAGTTGGGTAAGGAAATCCAGGGCGGTGGTGGTGGACAACCGTTTTATGCTACCGCAGGTGGTAAAAACCCATCAGGCTTAAAAGTTGTTTTGGAAAAAGCAGAAAGTTTTATTCCGCATCATTGATTGAAATAATAAAATAGACCCAGAAATAAATTTACTTCGTAGCTTTCCGCTTCACTACAGGTCAGGGTGACGCTATGTAAAATAAAAAAGAGGCTCTAGAGCCTCTTTTTTATTTTAATGTCTTCCGTGTTTTTCTCTATGCCCTCTAGAGAATAAACTTGAATTTACTCTTCTATCATGGTATCTGTTATCTACTCGGTAAGACCTGTAATTATTTCTTGGGGAGCTATAACGTACTCGGTTTCCACCACCATAAGATGAGCGGTAATAATTATTATGATGTGAATAATTTACTCTGTGGGTGTTATAATTACGATATGGGCTATTTCCATAAACCACTACTTTTCTTCCGTGATGCAAGTCGTAACCTCTGTATCTCGCTGGTAAATACCTTGATCTTGTCCATCTATTTCCACTTAAATAAACAAACTGCCTTTGAGGGACATAATAATAAGATTGAACTTCTGGGAGATAGTAATAATTAACGTTTTCATAACCTGCAGGTACCCAAGCTGGTTGCGCACCTATATTTACATTAATACTTACCTGAGCGTTAGATTGATTAGATGTTAATGCCACGATACCTAAAATCGCGGAGATGATAAATAACTTTTTCATAATAATCTATTTATTTGTGTGTACTTCAATAATTCAAACGCTGTGCCAAAACTTCTATTGTAACAGATATATAAAAAAAGGAGTCTCTTTCGAAACTCCTTTAAATAACTGATAAAGTTATAGATTAGTGTTTTCCTTTACCATTTCCATGGCCTTTTCCGTTATTTCCATTATTCTCTTTTCCATAGATCTTTTTGGCCTGTCCTGGAGGCATGCCATGAGGATGTCCTTTTACTACATAATATTTACGATCACGGCTATCTCTAATTACCACCTGGCCTTTATTGCCTTTGTACTTGGCATATTTTACCTTATCGTTTTTGAAATTCAAATAAGGCTTAGGCGAATTAATGACTACTTTATATCCATTATATAAATCGTAATTGCCGTATCTAGAAGGTAAAGAATTTGCAAAAACCCAATTGTTTCCATTTAAGTACACAAATTGTTTTTGAGGAACATAATAGTAACTTTCTACATCAGGGAGATAGTAATAATCAACATGATCATAACCTGTTGGTCCCCAAAGCGGCTGTGAACCGATGTTAACATTCACATTTAACTGTGCTTTTGCGGGGATGCTGAACAATGAAACCATCATTACTGCAGCCATTAAAAAGAATCTTTTCATAATCAATTCATTTAGTGTTTATTATTTATAGCCAAACCACGTGCCAGAAGTAAACAAATAACAAAGGAGCCCCCTTAGAAGCTCCTTTATACAACTAAATATTAATGACGTCCGTTACCGCGGCCTTGATTATTATTTCTTTCAGGACGGCCATCTCTACCATTATTATCCTGAGAACGACCATTATTTTGAGCAAGTCTGGTAACATTTTTTTGTATTACACGGGTTGGGCGGTTATTATTACGAACTACAGTTACATTTTTGGTCGGTCTTTGATTATATTTTGGATGACCTTTTACCACGTAGTATTTAGTCTCAC
>NZ_LMZQ01000025.1 GCF_001442625.1 Pedobacter ginsenosidimutans
GCCAATAAAAGTGATGGCTTTTTCTGTAGGGATTTGCCTGGTGGTCAAATGGCGAGAGATATGACCGTTTTCGTAGACGATGATGGAAAAGCCTATCATGTATTCTCTTCAGAAGAAAATTTTACACTGCATTTAGCTGAGTTAACCCCTGATTATTTAGGGCATACCGGAAAATTTATCAGAATTTATGTGGGGCAGCAAACAGAAGCACCAGCTTTGTTTAAGAAAAACGGAATTTACTATATGGTTGGTTCGGGCTGTACAGGTTGGGCGCCAAATCCGGCAAGATGGTTCAAAGCAAGCTCCATCTGGGGACCTTGGACTTATATGGGGAATCCATGCCAGGGCGAAGGTGCTAAGCTAACCTATGGCGGGCAGAGTACACATGTATTGCCAGCACCAGGCAAAAAAGGAGAATTTATTTTTATGGCCGATAAATGGGAGCCGAAAAACGCCATTGATGGCCGTTACTTATGGTTGCCGATCAAATTTGAGAATGATAAAATTTCGATAAACTGGGCAGATGAATGGGATCTGAGCGTGTTTAAAAAGTAGAGAAAAAACAAAATTTTTATATAAATCTAGATGATGAATTGCGTAAAAATACGCAAATGGGATTCTTTTTGCCCAAAATTCGGGTCATCTTAAAACAACTTTAAAAAATGAAAGCAAAATTATTATGGTTGGTGGCGATATGTTTCTCCTTATCAGCTTTTGGCCAGCAAGCTAAACATACGTTTAAGCTAGGAGAAACAACCTTTCTACTAGATGAAAAACCCTTTCAGATTATTTCTGGCGAGTTACATTATCCCCGGGTACCAAAAGAAGCCTGGCGCGCCCGTATGAAAATGGCCAAAGCAATGGGACTAAATACCATTGGTACCTACGTATTCTGGAATCTGCACGAACCACAAAAAGGGAAATTCGATTTTTCGGGCAATAACAACATTGCCGAATTTGTGAAAATTGCCCAAGAAGAAGGCCTTTGGGTTATCTTAAGACCAAGTCCTTACATTTGTGCCGAATGGGAATTTGGTGGTTATCCTTATTGGCTACAGAACGAAAAAGGTCTTGTGGTAAGAAGTACCGAAAAACAATATTTAGATGAGTATAAGAAGTATATTATCGAAGTAGGAAAACAGTTGGCACCATTACAGATTAACCATGGTGGTAATATTATTATGGTACAGGTAGAGAACGAATACGGCTCTTACGCTGCTGATAAAAATTATTTAGATATCAACCGAAAAATGTTTATCGAAGCAGGTTTTGATGGATTGCTTTACACTTGTGATCCTGCTGCTGATGTAAAAGATGGACATTTAGACGGATTACTGCCAGCCGTAAACGGAATCGATAATCCGGCAAAAATTAGGCAGTTGGTAAATGAGAACCATAATGGAAAAGGCCCATATTTTATAGCTGAGTGGTACCCGGCATGGTTTGATTGGTGGGGAACACCTCATCACACCGTTCCTGCAGTGCAATACACCAAAAAGTTAGATTCTGTTTTAGCAGCAGGCATTTCGATCAATATGTACATGTTCCATGGCGGTACAACCCGCGATTTTATGAATGGGGCAAACTATAAAGATATTTCACCGTACGAGCCACAAACCAGTAGTTATGATTACGATGCGCCTTTAAATGAGGCTGGAAACGTAACTGAAAAATTCAGGGCTTTTAGAAGTGTAATTGAAAAACATCTTCCAGCGGGACAAAGCTTACCTCCAATCCCAACTGCTAAACCAAGTATCGCTATTGCACCTTTTAAACTGGAGAGTAAAGTAGCTTTGTTTAATGCGCTGCCAAAAGCAGTGAAAAATAGCACGCCGTTAACTTTCGAGGATCTTAGCCAGGATTATGGTTATGTGCTCTACCGTACTACCATTAAGGGCGGTAAAAAAGGAGAACTTCAAATTAAGCAACTACGGGATTATGCGCTGATTTTTATCAACCAGAAAAGGGCAGGTATTTTAGACCGTAGGTTAAACCAAAATACTTTGGCATTAACACTCCCGAAAGGCGAAGTACAGCTCGATATTTTTGTAGAAAACATGGGTCGGATAAACTTTGGGAAGTATTTGTTAGAGAACAAAAAAGGAATTACCGAACAGGTAACTTTTGATGGGGCTGAAGTTAAAAACTGGTCGATGTATGGCTTTCCTTTTAGCAACATCAATAGTTATACTACTAAAACTACTCCATCAAGAACAACTGGAAACGGACCAACATTACAAAAAGGATCTTTCCAAATTTCGACCGTTGCAGATACCTATTTAGATATGACTGATTGGGGAAAAGGAGTAGTTTGGGTTAACGGGCACAACTTAGGAAAGTATTGGGCTATTGGTCCGCAGCAAACGCTTTATATCCCGCAGGAATGGTTAAAAAAAGGCAAAAATGATATCGCCGTTTTAGAACTGATTAAACCTGATCAGCATATTTTAAAAGCAATTGATCAACCAATTTTAAATACGATTAAAAAATTAAACGTAGATTAAACGTTTAAAAATCTTAATAATAGGGGTTAAAGGCCAAATTTTAACAAAAAGTAACGATTTAACCCCTACTTATTACCGTATTACCCCTCACTCCATCGGGGTTATAAGTGGTTACTTTGTTAAAGCCAAATCCTTATTCCATGAGTAATTTTTATAGCAGATCAGACTAATGGCCTTGAGCTCATTTTTTAATCAATCCTAAACTGTCCCTCCTTATTCAATAATAAACTAACTATTAGCAATATGAAAAAATATTTACTACTGATCTAGTTCGGTTGTATCCTAATTAAGCACCCAAGCTTCTAACCTAAGATAAATTTGGGATAATACAACGACATACTTTAACGGAAACCTGTATGGTTCATACTTTACCGGCGCCTTTAATTTATAAACCAACATAATATACTCCCGAATAGCAACATGCTCCCAAATAGTGTGTGTATTGTGTAATACAACTAACTAATATAAAATTATGAGTGAAAAAAAAACGCTTAAAAACCTAGGGTTCATATTTATATCATGGGCCTTTTTGATTTTTGGTAATCAGAGCTGTGCAAACGCACGAAATTTAATAAATCGACAAGATAGTACCCAACTTAAGAGCGTCATGTTTACAATCCTTGATGGGAACGATTTCCCATTAAAGGGCGCAGATGTTTCAAACACAAGTCTCAAAAACAATGCTAAAACAGACAGCACCGGAACAGCAAAACTAAATTCGAATAAGAATGACATAATACGTGTTCAATACAATGGTAAACTGCTGAAGGAATATATCGCTAACGGAAATTTAAATCAGATTATCCGAATTGATGGCAATAATATCATGGTGATGATGCAAAAAAAAGTAGTGTTAACTAACGACATTAAGTTATCACCAGATTTAACAACAGCTTCAACACAGGCGGTATATAACAATGATCTTATCAAATCAACTGTAACTAGTGTAAAGAATGCACTAACTGGTCGGTTGGCGGGCTTGTACACCAATCAAACCAGTGGCCGCCCGGGGTTGGATGAAGTATCGGTATTGTTAAGAGGTCAAAATCCAATTGTTCTTATTGATGGTATACCAAGAGATCTCACAATGATAGATCTGGAAGAGATCGAGTCTGTTACTGTACTTAAAGATGCTGTTTCTACTGCAATGTTAGGACTGAGGTCATCAGGTGGTGCAATTGCAATAACCACAAAAAAGGGCTTTGTTGGTGCACAGCAAATTTCGTTAACAGCTCAAACTGGTTTTCAAAGTCCACTTAAAATGCCCAAAACATTAGGTGCCTTTGATTATGCTAACTTATACAACGAAGCCAGAAGAAATAGTGGCGACCAACCTGTTTACACACAATCTGATCTTGATGCATTCAGAACAGGATCTGATCCAATTGGCCATCCAGATGTGAATTGGCAAGACGAGGTAATGAAAGATAGATCTACGTTTAGCCGTTATGATCTTAATTTTCGTGGTGGAGGAAATACTGCCAGGTATTATGTTGGCTTAGAGTATCAGAATCAAAAGGGACAATTTAAAGAAAGTGATTTAAACGAGTATTCTACCAATACGAGTTTCAGCAATTATACGGTTCGTTCTAACGTAGATATTAACCTAACGCCGAAAATGATACTAGGACTTCACCTTTTTGGCCGAATTGGGAATTATACCCAACCAGGAAGTACTGCAGCCAATATTTTTACATCTATCCTTAATACCCCAAACAATGCATATCCGATTTTTAACGAAAACGGTAGTTATGGGGGCAATACGCAATTCCAAAATAATATTTATGCACAAACTGTTAACTCGGGCTATCGTTTAAATTACAGACGGGATATCATTACCGACTTAACATTAAGAAGAAATTTAGATGACATTGTACCAGGCTTATGGGCACAAGCGTTGGTTTCGTTTTATTCTGGCCTATCTGAAAATACGGATAGAAGTAAGTCATTTGCTGTTTTTAAACAAACTGGTACAGGTTCAACAGCATCATACCAGCTTTTTGGTGTAAATGGAACACAAAATAATAACACATCAACCGATTATCAAAACAGACAATCATATGTCGAAGGAGCAGTAGGCTATAAAAGAAATTTTGGTCTGCACCAGATTGATGCTCAAATTAGGGCAACCAGCGACAATGTAAACAGTGGGGGAGACCTTAGCTTGAATTATTATGGCGGTTCTGGTAGGGCCTCCTACAGTTTCGATGAGCGTTATACTGCAGAAGTAGCATTCGGACTTAACAAAACCAATAGGTATCCAAAAGGATCTCCTATGGGATTCTTTCCGGCGGCAGGTTTGAGTTGGAACATTACTAAAGAAAAATTCATGCCTAAATTTTCTTGGTTAAATGATCTGAAGTTATTTGCCAGTTACGGACGTACCGGTAACGATGCTGCGGGTTATTTTGTTTTCCAGCAATTTTATGTAGGCAGCCCAAGTTCGTATTTCTTTGGTACAAGTGCTTCGAGCAGTTCTGCTTTACGTCAGGATGTATTGGCAAATCCAAACGTAACCTGGGAAAAAGGAGATAAATTAAATTTAGGCTTAAAAACCACATTATTTAGCAATCATTTGTTTTTACAGGCCGAATATTTCAATAACAAATACTCAGATCTGCTTACTTCGCCTAATTTATCAAGCATTGTAGGTACAACGGTAAGAAACCTAAATGTAGGTGTCAATCGTTATAGTGGATTTGAACTTCAGTTAAATTGGCAGCAATCTTTCGGCGATTTTAGCTATTTCATTTCTGGTAATGCCAGTACTTTAAAATCAAAAGTAATTTATCAGAATGAAGTTTTTAGAGAATATAGTTATCAAAGCCGTACTGGGCAACCTGTAGGGCAGCAATTTGGCTATATCGCTGATGGTCTTTTTCAATCGCAGGCAGAAATCAATGCCACTGCTAAAATTGCAGGATATAATCCTGTTCCTGGTGATATTAAATATAAAGACTTAAATAACGATGGCGTTATTGACCAGTTCGACCAGGCTAAGATTGGTACAGATAAACCATTGGTTTACTATGGAGCAAATATTGGCTTCTCTTACTCAGGCTTCGATTTTAGTGTATTGTTGCAAGGGGTTGCAAACAGAAACTTATTGCTAACGGGTAACAGTGAATGGGAATTTCAGAATGGTGGCTTTGGGCAGGCATATGAGCATAACTTAGGTCGATGGACTCCGGCAACTGCAGCAACTGCAACCTACCCGAGAGTTACAGTTGGTAATAATTTTAACAATAACATTGTTTCTTCTTTCTGGATGCATAGTGGTAGTTACCTGCGATTGAAAAATATCGAACTGGGCTATACCATTTCACCACGATTTACCAATAAAGTAAAAGTTTCGAGTATCAGATTATTTGTAAACGGTACAAACTTGTTTACAAGTGCTTCTTTTGATAGAGTTGATCCAGAAACTAACGGAGGTGTATACCCAATTCAAAGGGTTATTAATGGTGGTTTAAGTGTTAAATTTTAATCTTTAAATAGATGAATACGAGAATAATGGCTGTGATGGTGATCCTAATAGGGATGGCATCATGCAAAAAATATGAAGAAACACCTTTACAGGGGATTAAAAGAGATAATGTTTACGATCCGCTTGATAAAAACGGTGATTTTGCCAGACAAGTACTTTCAGATTTATATACTTCATTACCTGACGGTTTTAATAGGGTGAGGGCAGACGGAGACAATGCTGTAGGCGATTTTCTTGATGCCGGAAGTGACGATGCAATTCCATCGGTACAAAATAAGGTGGTAGAATATTACAAAAATGGCAGGTTAAATTCAACCAATAATCCAGATGATAACTGGGCAGCAGCATACCGTGCAATTCGTGCCGCTAACGATTTCTTGGCCAATGTAGATGTAGTTCCGGTTGATGCCAATGCACCAAAAACAATTCAGTATTGGAAAGCTGAGGCACGCTTTATCAGAGCAATGAATTATTTTGAAATGATTAAAAGATATGGAGGCGTACCGTTAATTGGTGATAAAGTATTATCTCAGGATGATAATTTACAGATTCCACGCAATACTTTCGAACAATGTATCAATTATTTGGTAAGCGAATGCGATGCCATTAAAGGTTTATTGCGTGTTGAACCGGTTGCAGACTCTGACTTAGGTAGAATTACACGTGGTGCTGCCTATGCGCTGAAAGCAAGAGTTTTGCTTTATGCGGCCAGTCCACTTTTTAACGGCGGTGGAACAGCAGGGGATCCTACAAAAAAAGCTTTAGCAGGTTATCCTACATTTGATGCTGGAAGATGGACATTAGCTTTAAATGCAGCACAGGAATTAATCAATTTAAACGCTTATCAACTCACCACAGCATTTAACGCTGCTTTTATTGGTAGAAAAAATACAGAGGTAATATTGGCAAAACAAAGAGCAAAAACTTTTGATCTGGAGACCAATAATGCTCCAATAGGTTATACCACTCCTTTAAGTAATGGTTTAACCAGTCCAACACAAGAGCTGGTAGATGCATTTCCGATGTTAAATGGACTAAGTATCACAGATCCGGCTTCTGGTTATGTAGCATCTAATCCTTATGCTGGAAGAGATAAAAGGTTAGATAATACTGTTTTTTATAATGGTATCAGATGGCTGAGCCGCAATGTTGAAACCTTTGAAGGTGGTAAAGATAAACCGGGAGGTGTAGCCGTGCAAACAAGAACAGGTTATTACTTAAAGAAATACATGGCAGATTTTTCTGCTGCAACAGCCTATGCTACCCAAGATCACAACTATGTTATTTTTCGCTATGGCGGAGTATTGCTTGATTACGCAGAATGCTTAAACGAAGTGGGTAGAACAACCGATGCCTACGCACCATTAAGGTCGCTCCGCTTAAGGGCGGGGATTACCGCCGGAACAGGTACAGATACCTATGGGATTAAAGCAGGAATGTCTCAGGAAGCTATGCGTGCTTTTATCCAGAACGAAAGACGGATTGAGATGGCCTTTGAGGAACAACGCTTCTGGGATATCAGACGATGGAAAATTGCTGCTCAGGTTTTAAACGGCTCGCTTCACGGTACACTGATCACCAGATCACCAGCAGGCGCTTTAACATATGCGCCATATACAGTAGCAAATACAACATTTAATCAGCGGTTTTACCTAATGCCTATCCCTTATTCAGAGGTGATCAGAAACAGAAGCCTGATACAGAATGAAGGTTGGTAATTATTCACAAATAAGTTAAAACTGAAAGCATTTATGAGAAAATATATATTCTTTTTAGCATTTACCATTTTGTCGAAGTTTCTCTTTGCACAAAATGTTAACATACAGGGCCAGGTTAGCGATAAGGATGGCGGTATCCCTGGCGCAAGCATTATTGAAAAAGATGTTCCGGGTAACGGTGCATCTACGGGAACAGATGGTAAATTTCGGATTACCTTGAGAGGTAAAAGCCATATTCTGGTTGTGAATGCCATTGGTTATCTGGCAAAAGAAGTAACAGTGGGTCAGTCAGCTAATATTAACATTTTATTAGAGTCTGATGTAAAGGGGCTAGAAGAGGTGGTGGTTGTAGGTTATGGAACCACTAAGAAAGCCACCTTAACAGGAGCAATTAGTTCTGTATCGGGGCAGGATATTCGAAGAAACCCTTCGGCAAGTTTGCAGAACACTTTAGCAGGCCGATTACCAGGTTTTAGTTCCCAGCAAACCAGTGGTCAGCCCGGATCTGATGGCGCAACATTTTTTATTCGTGGAACAGGCTCTTACACAGGCTCTAACCAACCACTTATTATTGTAGATGATATCGAGTTTACCTATGCACAATTTGCCCGTTTAGATGCGAATGAAATTGAAAGCCTAAGTATATTGAAAGACGCGTCGACAACAGCTGTTTATGGTATTAAAGGTGCCAATGGTGTAGTTTTGGTTACCACCAGACGTGGAGTTGTAGGGCCACCGAACATTACTTTTCGTAGCGAATATGCCCTTTCACAGCCAACAAGGTTACCTAACTTTCTTGATGCTTATGAATCAGCAAAGCTTTTTAACCAGGCAAGAATAAACGATGGCTTACCTGTGCAATACACTGCTGCCGATCTCGAACATTGGAAAACGGGCGATGATCCTTATGGCCACCCCGATGTAAACTGGAAAGAGGTTTTATTCCGCAAGTTCAGTTACCAATGGCGCAACAACTTCGATATTAGTGGAGGTAACGATGTGGTAAAATACTTCGCATCATTAGGTATGGTTACCCAAAATGGTATATTAAATGATTTTGGAGCCGGTGAGGATGTAAACAACAATTTTTATTACAAAAGATACAATTACCGCTCTAATATTGATATTAAGGCAACAAAAACCTTAAACGTTAAACTCGATTTATTTGGGAATATAGGAGAACGAAACAATCCGGTAATCCCTAATATCAACGGTATTCAGAATATATTTTATTTTTACAACAGTTTTTTAACGCTGGCACCATTTGCTTATCCAATTAACAACCCTGATGGAAGCTATGGTTACAGCTATGCACAGCCAAACCGCTACTCATCGCCAAATATTGTACAGGCATTAACACTGGGAGGTTATAGCAGAGATTTCGAGAACAACATGAATATAAATGCCGCCGCTACACAAAAACTCGATTTCATCACACAAGGACTTTCTTTAAGAGGGGCAATTGCTTATGGTAGCACTTATACTTACACCAGGGGATTATCAAGAGGAACTTTTCCCGCATTTATTTATAATCCCACTGATGGAACTTATACACCTAAAGATCCAAACGTATTCAGGGTAGGTACCTACACATTAAACTATAGCCCAGGGTCTACCACCAGAACCATTAATCCACAGGCTTCATTAAACTACGATCGCACATTCGGCTCACACCATATATCGGGGTTGGCATTATATAACAACAGAAGCTTTTTTGGATATAGAGACCCTGCCAATACAAATCGGATTTTAAATTTTATCCCAGTACCAACAAGTGGTTTTTCTGGTCGCGTGGGGTACGACTATAAAGGAAAATATTTAGCAGAATTTAATGCCGGTTATAATAAATCAGAGGTTTTTGCCTCAGGTAAAAAGTATGGCTTTTTCCCTGCCGGATCAATTGGCTATAACATTTCGGAGGAAAAATTTTTTAAAGGAAACATAAAATTTGTTGATCGTTTAAAATTCAGGGCATCTTATGGCCTTGTAGGAACGGATGATATTGGTAACTATGCCTATGCTTACTTACAAACATACAATAACAGTGGAAACGTTTCATATGGAACTTCTCATAATGCCTATAATGCCATATTCGAAGGGCGTTTAGCCAACTCTGATGTAACCTGGGAGAAAGTTAAGAAGCTAAATATCGGTATGGATCTAACCATGTTTAAAGGACGTGTTACTTCAACACTTGATGTGTTTAACGATAATAGGTATGATATTTTAACCAATAGGGGTACAGTGTCTTATGTGTTTGGACAATCTTTACCGCCAGTTAATCTTGGAAAAACCAACAATAGAGGTTTTGAGCTCGAAATTGCCTATAATGATAAGATTGGTAAAGAATTTAATTATCGTGTTGGCGGTAATATCTCTGTGGCTAAAAATAAAATTGTTTTCCAGGATGAGGCCTTACCATTATTTCCATATCAACAATATACCGGTAATCCGATCAACACACCCAGACAGTTTAAATTTGTAGGTTTTTACCAGGATGCAGCTGATGTAGCAAATAGTGCCAAGCCTTTAACAGGAGTAAAACCTGGGGATATCAAATATGCAGATTTAAATGGCGATGGTGCAATTACAGATGCTGACCAGTCTTATTTTGGATATTCAAATACACCTAATACAATCGTAGGTTTCAATCTAAGTGCAAACTATAAAACTTTAAGTTTGAATGTGCTTTTTCAAGGCGCATTGAATTTTAATGTTGCTGGCATCCGTGAATCTATCCAAGCATTTGGGTCTAATTTACAGGCTATTCATCAACAAAGCTGGACCCCAGAACTTGGCCAAAGTGCAAAATATCCTATCCTATCAACTTCACCAAACTCAATTTCTATTCCTACAGCGCCATCCGATTTTTGGAATGTTAGAGGTGATTATTTGCGATTAAAATCAATAGAACTAAGTTATGGCATTCCTCAGAGTTGGGTAAATAAGGTTCGGTTAAAAGGCGCAAGAATATATGTAAACGGTACAAATTTAATTACTTGGACAAAACTTGGCTCATTATACGAATACGATCCAGAAATATCAAGTAACAACACAAATACCAATTATCCACCACAAAGGCTCTATAACATGGGTTTATCGGTAACATTTTAAGTTTTAGCTATGAAAAGATATATTTTAATTGTTTTAATTTTGGTAGGGTTAATATCCTGCAAAAAAGCTACGAGTTATCTCGATCAACAGAATGCTGGTCAGGATGCAACAGTAGTATTTAGCGATAGTGTACGAACATTGGGTTTTTTAAACGGAATTTACCAGGGGCGTGGTTTTTCATTTAACAAAGGCCGCTGGGATAGTCACGGAAACCTTGATGAAGCTACTGATGATGCCGAATACCGTTATAGCGGGTCGGGACAGTATGCTGTGATCTTGTATTCCGGAAACGTAAATCCGTTAAATGTCGTAAAGGGCACAACGACCGATTTTTATGTTCAGCCTTATTTACAGATCCGTGCGGTGAATTTATTTTTGTCGAAATTGCCAACAACGCCATTAGCCCCTTCCACACAAAAACGCGTTGCTGCTGAAGCAAGGTTTTTACGTGCATGGTATTATCATTATTTAGTGAAATCTTTTGGGGGCATTGCACTTCTTGGCGATAGATTGTTTGATAAAGATGATATCATCGATATTCCAAGAAATACTTATGAAGATTGTATAAATTACATTGTAAGTGAGTGTGATGCTGCTGCTGCAAGCCTTCCATTAGATCAGTTAGATCAAGATTATGGAAGAATTACTAAAGGGATGTGCCTAGCCTTAAAATCAAGGGTATTGCTTAGTGCCGCGAGCCCTTTATTTAATGGCGGTGGTATAGTTAAAACAGGTGCAATTGCAAGTATAATAGCGTATCCTACTTATGATGCAGCACGTTGGGCAAAAGCAGCACAGGCCGCAAAAGATGTAATTGATATGAACAAATACGATCTCGTTGTAGATAATACCACAGCTCCTGGCTTTGGCTTCTATAAAGCCTTCATTAGCAGGGCAAATAGCGAGTTAATATTTACTTTTACACAAGGACCTAACAAAGATTTTGAAGGCCATTTTCTTCCACCTTCGCGGAGCGGCGGGTTTTATTCAACACCAACTCAAAATCTTGTAGATCAGTTCGATATGCGTAACGGAAAACAGATTACAGATCCGGCATCAGGATACAATGCCGCCAATCCATATGTTAACCGCGATCCTAGGTTCGGTTATACCGTTATTTACAATGGCTCTCTCTATGCCAATAATAGCGGTGCCCAGGCTCCTGTATTTACCTATGTAAATGCGCCAAGCGATGGTAATGGCATCGGAACAACTTCTGGCTACTATGGCCGTAAAATGTGCGATGTGAATGTATCATGGGGAGGTAGTGCCAATGCCGATAGGGGTTATCCTTTAATGAGATACGCAGAAATATTGCTCAATTATGCTGAAGCACTTAATGAATTGGGACAAACTAGCAATGCACTTACCTATATTTTCAAGATCAGGGAACGTGCAGGTATCTTACCAGGTGCCGATGCCAGATTTGGAATTAAAACTGATATCAGCCAAGTAGAACTCAGAGATTTGATTATTAAAGAACGCCGCACAGAAATGGCTTTTGAAGATATGCGGTTTTACGACGAGAGGAGATGGAAAATTGCCGAGGTAACTGAAAACGCTTTCAATAAGGTTATGTTGATTACCCCGAAAAGTGGTACAACCTCTACTTCTACAGATGGTACTTCGTATAATTATCAAATTGCAAATTCGATCAGAAGACATAACTTTCGTGCCGCAAATTATCTTTTGCCAATTCCGCAGAGCGAAATTTTAAAGCTTCCTTCCTATCTACAAAACCCAGGCTATTAACATCTTCTGGTTTATAGTTAATTTAACTCTCCAAACCTTTTATCATGAAGGTTCGGAGAGTTTTTATTTATATGCAAATCAGCAAGCACATCTAATAGGAACCCTTGCCTTAAAAGCAATGCAGCCTAAATGGCTAATCAGGCGATAAACTTCGATGTAGAACGTTGATTACGCGCCTTAGTCAAAAAATAGGATTAAGCACTTCAAAAGACGGATTTAAAGCAGATCGTATAAGCCAATTTTTAACTTAACAAGGGAAAGTGATTTGAATATGTGATTTAACTTAAACGTCAATTAAACGTTTAAGTTTTCTTGAAAGTCTTAAAATCACTGGAAATGGTCTAAAAATAACAATTTAACCCCTACTTATTACTGTATTACCCCTCACTACAAACGCACTTTTTATAGTTAATTTGCTTCAACCAAGTATAAGAATATAAGATCAATCCGGATTATTCGAGATTAACTACCTAGAATAATTGATGGGTACAGCAGCGTAAAGAAAATGTTGTATCTAATTTTTTGAAGCAAAACCTAATCCTTTAACTAATCATAAAAACCCAAACAAAATGTCCCCATTATTATCAACTCAAATTATTATTTGACGATGTGGTCCGAACCCATTGTCTGTTTAACAAAAAAATAATCCCTAAACCAAAATTATGAAGAAAGATAAATCTACTCCACTCTTTTAAAATCCTAAACAAAAATAGGAAGTCCTTACTGCTGGTAAGGGCAAAACAATAAAAAATGCGAAAGAATAAGGTGCCGCGTGTGCCGTTTTCCTAAACATTACCAACGAAACATTTTCGATCGATCGAACTCCTTATGGTTCAACAAGTCTTGAGCAAGGGCAAGCTACGATCTCACTTATTGATGTACCTAACCAATTTTAACCACTTTTATGAAGAAAAAACTACCAAATAAAATACTGCTCCATCCACACAGTATTGCCTTTAGGTCAATTTTAAAATTTTTATTCTGTTTTGTAATTACAACTTCTTGCTTAACGGCAGCAGCACAAACCGAGGTAACCGTAACCGGTATAGTTAAAGACGAATCTGGGGGAATCCCAGGAGTAAACGTTAAAGTATCTGGTACCCTCAAAGGAATTTCTACAGATAGTGACGGGAAATATAGTATTAAAATGGCCAGGTCAGGTAAATTGCTGTTCACAGGAATTAGTTACAAACCCAAAACGGTTATCGTGGCAGATTATTTACCAAATAAAGATGGCATTTATATTATTAACGTAACGCTAGTGAGTGATGTAGGCTCTTTGGACGAAGTAGCCGTAGTGGGTTTTGGTACCCAGAAAAAGGCAAGTATGGTCAGTTCTATCACGACTATTAATCCAAAAGAACTTAAAGGTCCAACAAGTAATCTAACTACGATGATGCAAGGGCGTGTAGCAGGTATGATCGCCTATCAGCGTAGTGGAGAGCCAGGGGCAGATAATGCACAGTTTTTTATTCGTGGCTTAGGTACATTTGGTACAGGTAAGCAAGACCCATTGATTTTAATTGATGGTATAGAATCTACACAGAATGATATGGCCCGCTTGCAGGCAGATGATATCGCCTCATTCAGTGTTTTAAAAGATGCTACTGCATCGGCAGTTTATGGTGCCCGTGGTGCTAATGGTGTAGTATTAATTACAACAAAATCTGGAGAAGCCGGTAATACAAATTTTACGGTTAGGTCAGAAACGGCAGTTTCATCAAACACAAAGAATTTTCAATTTGCAGATAATATTACTTATATGAGAATGGCAAATGAGGCAGCACTAACGCGAAACCCTCAGGCCGCTTTACCTTATCTTCAAACCAAAATTGATGGTACAGCCAGAGGAGATAACCCTTTATTATATCCAAGCAACAACTGGATCGATCAATTAATTAAAGATTATACTATAAATACCCGTAACAATATTAGCTTACAAGGCGGTGGCGAGAAAGCCCGGTTTTATGTTGCAGGAACATACAATATAGATAATGGAGTGCTAAAAGTTGAGGGACTGAACAATTTCAACAATAACGTAAAGTTGAAAAATTATTCTGTTCGCTCTAACGTAGATCTAGATTTGACCAAAACAACCAAAGCCGCAATTCGGGTTTATGGGCAATTTGATGATTATTCAGGTCCTTTACTAGGACCCAATGGACAAAGTGGAGGCGAACGGATTTTTAATCAGACCATTTGGTCTAATCCAGTTCTGTTTCCGTCAGTTTACCCTTCAGAATTATCTCCCTTTACTACACATGCCTTATTTGGAAATGCGATTACACCAAATAACGGATTATATGTAAATCCTTACGCAGAAATGGTAAGAGGATATTCTGAGTACAATGCATCAACCTTACAAACTCAAATTGAATTGAAACAAGATTTAAAAGTGTTTACCGAGGGCTTAAATGCACGTTTAATGACCTATGCAAGAAGGTATTCTTATTTCGATGTATCCAGAAATTACAATCCCTTTTATTACGTAGCCAGCGAACAACCAAATGGAGGTGTTGGTTTACAGGTTTTAAATCCAGGCGGACAAGGTTCTATAGGTGCAACAGGTACGGAGTATTTAGGCTATTCAGAAGGCAGAAAGATTTTAAACTCAACTTTTTATGCAGAATTGGCCTTAAATTATGCGAGAACATTTGGGGGCAAACATGCAGTAAGCGGCATGCTCATTACAACCATGCGGAACTACTTGTCGGGCAATGCCGGAAGTTTGCAGTTATCGCTTCCAGCCCGTAACCAAGGCTTATCTGGTAGAGCAACATACGGTTACGACGATAAATATTTAGCCGAATTCAACTTTGGTTACAATGGATCAGAACGTTTTGCGGATAATAACCGTTTTGGTTTTTTTCCATCATTTGGCTTAGGTTATGTATTGTCTAATGAAGAATTTTTCAAGCCATTAACAAAAGTAATCAACAGCATGAAGTTAAGGGCTACTTATGGTTTTGTTGGAAACGATCAGATTGGAAATGACGATGATCGTTTCTTTTACATGTCGGAAGTCAACATGAACAACTTTGATTATGGTGCAACTTTTGGCGAGCAATATGGCTATTCTAAAAGCGGGATATTAGTGAGCAGATACGCTAATCCATTAATTACCTGGGAGAGATCAGAACAACTTAATCTCGGCGTAGACTTTAGGTTTTTTAATGCGCTGGATATCAATATTGATGTATACCGAAATACGCGCTCCAATATTTTAACTGCACGTACTTATATTCCTACCACAATGGGTTTACAGGCTGCTGTTAGAGCCAATACCAATAAAGCCCAGAATGAAGGGGTAGATTTTGCAGCAGCCTTCAATAAATCTTTTGGTAACGGATGGTCAGTTCAAATGAGAGGTAATTTTACATATGCAAAAAGTAAAA
This sequence comes from Pedobacter ginsenosidimutans, assembly GCF_001442625.1. Taxonomy (GTDB): domain Bacteria; phylum Bacteroidota; class Bacteroidia; order Sphingobacteriales; family Sphingobacteriaceae; genus Pedobacter; species Pedobacter ginsenosidimutans. Next base: position 15,971 of record NZ_LMZQ01000025.1, read on the forward strand.
TCCTGATTAATGATGAGCCAACGTACCCAGCTAACGAATATTACAGAACAAGCGTAGGCCTCCCTACCACTCAGAGATTTGGATACATCGCAGAACGCTTATTTATTGATGATAATGAGGCCAAAAACTCTCCTTTGCAATTTGATGGAACTCCTGGCTTAAACTACGGAGGTGGTGATATCAAATACCGGGATGTAAATGGCGACGGATTGATTAATGATCAGGATCAGGTGCCGATTGGTCTTCCAACCTCGCCCGAAATTATTTACGGTTTTGGTGGTACAATCGGCTATAAAAGCTTCGATTTCAGTTTCTTCTTTCAAGGTTCTGCCCGCTCTTCATTCTTTATCAATTCAGAAAATATTGCCCCATTTGTATTAAACGGAGGTAGTCAGAATGGATTATTGTCAGCTATTTCTGATAGCTATTGGTCAGAAGAGAATAGAAATATATATGCCATGTGGCCGCGTTTGAGCCCCAACTTTGTAAGAAATAACAGCCGCGAAGGCAACAATCTTAATCAAACCTCAACCTGGTGGATGAGAAGTGGGAATTTTTTAAGGTTGAGAAGTGTTGAATTCGCTTACAATGCCAATAAAAGGTTAACTCAAAGGATTGGTTTAACAGCACTCCGCCTATATGTAAGTGCAACCAATGTAGGCTATACCAGCAGCTTTAAAGCCTGGGATCCGGAAATGGGTGGCAAGGGCTTAGGATATCCTATTCAGGGCACATATAATTTAGGTGTCAGAGCCTCATTTTAATTAGAAACACATGGCTTTAAACGATAATAAAATGAAAAATATTACGATAAACAAAATAAAAGATAGCGTTAAGGATATACTTATCACTTTGTGTTTTGTAAGTGCTATATGTACCATGTCAGCATGTAAAAAATATTTAGATATAGTGCCCGATAACGTTGCTACCATAGATAATGCTTTCACCATGAGAACAGAAGCAGAAAAATACCTGTTTACCTGTTACTCTTTTTTGCCAAAAGACGGCGACCCGTTCTATAACGTCGGTTTACTTTCTGGCGATGAACTTTGGGTTCCAACTCAGGAATGGGATTTTGTATCTTATGCCTGGCGCGGTGCAAGGGGCGGACAAAATGCTGCCAATCCCTATATGAATGCATGGAATGGTAATTATCAAGGCGGAGGACCAGGCGATAATTATGGTTTATGGAAAGGAATAAGAAATTGTAATATCTTTTTAGAAAATGTAAAAGATGAAAGTAAAGTAAGAGATTTAAGACCCGACGAGCGTGCCCGTTGGATAGCTGAGGTTACTTTCTTAAAAGCGTATTACCATTATTACCTGTTGCGGATGTATGGGCCGATTCCGTTAGTAGATCAGAATATAGATATCAGTGCTCCAGAAGATGATGTACGGATTAAACGTAAACCATTTGACGAATGTGTGGCTTATATTTCTGGATTGATAGATGAATCTACAACGAATCTGCCACCGATTATTACAGACAGGACTACAGAGCTGGGAAGGATAACCAGACCTATAGCTTTGGCTGTAAAGGCAAAACTATTATTACTTGCGGCAAGCCCATTGTTTAACGGCAATCAGGATTATGCCAATTTCAAAGACCGTGATGGTGTAAATCTAATTCCATCGGCTTATAGTGCTGCTAAATGGAAAAGTGCTGCTGATGCTGCTAAGATAGCTATTGATGCTGCGGAACAAGCAGGTGCTGCATTATACAAGTTCCCAGGATCAACCTTTAAACTTTCCGATACCACGAACTTGCAGTTAACATTGAGAAGTTCGATTACCGAACGGTGGAATATCGAACATGTTTGGGCAAACCCAAACACTAGGGCAGATATGCTACAACGGGTAGCTATGCCTAAACTTGCTTCAGGTGGGGCAAGCGGTGATGCAAGAATGCAGTTGGCTGCTCCGCTTAAAATTGCCGAAATGTTTTATTCAAGCAATGGAGTGCCTATTAATGAAGACAAGGTATTAAACTTTTCGAATAGATACAGTTTAAGAACTGCTGTAGATAAAGAACGCTTTTATGTAAAAGTTGGTTATGAAACTGCCCGCGTAAACTTTGATCGCGAACCACGCTTTTATGCTGCTCTTGGTTTTGATGGTGGCGTTTGGTACAAATACGATAGTCCTTCTAACTCTGATGAAAATACATGGGTTGTTGAAGGGAAGTACACTCAGTTAGCAGGCGCTACACACGTTGGCTTTTACAATGAAACAGGTTATTATATTAAAAAATTGGTAGACTGGAACATGACGAACAGTACCAATGGTGTTTCCTATCGCGACTATCCTTGGCCGCAAATACGACTGGCAGATTTATATCTCATGTATGCAGAAGCCTTAAACGAAAGTCAGGGGCCCGTAAATGATGTGTTTGAATATGTAGATCGAATTCGAAAACGGGCAGGTTTGGCAGGTGTGGTAGAATCGTGGAATAGTTTTTCCAATAATCCTAATAAACCAACAACCAAAGACGGTTTGAGAGAAATTATCCACCAGGAAAGAGGAATTGAGCTCGCTTTCGAAGGCAGTCGCTATTGGGATATGAAAAGGTGGAAGAAAGCAGGCGAAGTATTCAATCAGGCTATAACAGGTTGGAGTGTTTTCCAGGCCAATACCTTAGATTATTATAGAGTAAGGACGATTTATACACAAAATTTTGTTGCTCCGCGCGATTATTTGGCACCAATTAGAAATTATGATATCACTGTAAATCCCAAACTGGTTCAAAATCCAGGTTGGTAATTTGTAAACCAAATAACATTTTCAAATATGAACACAATGAAATTAAATTTTGTACTATTATTATCAACTCTGATAATTTTAGTTGCAGGTTGTAAGGTTGATGAACTTGAACCCCTCGAAAAAAATACAGATGTTCCTGGTGCCGTTTCTAATGTGAAATGGGTTGCTGGGCCAGGTAATGCAACTTTAACTTATGCGGTGCCCAATAATAATAATCTACTTTATGTAAAAGCTGTTTATACCCTGGCCTCAGGACGTGTGATGGAAGTAAAAGCTTCTTATTACGGAAATACTTTAAAGGTGGAAGGTTTTGGAGATACAGAAGAACATGAAGTAAAACTTTATGCAGTTACAAGAAGCGAAATAGAGTCTGCTCCGGTAAGTGTAAAGGTAAAACCCCTCGAAAATCCGATTTGGGGAGTGTTTAGAAGTATTAAAGCGCAAGCTGATTTTGGAGGATTGAGATTTACTGCAAAAAACATTGCTAAAGCAGATTTGGCGATAGAAATCTTAACAGAAGATAGTAAAGGTAAACTCGTACCCACTTCTAAAAATATTTATACCTCAATTGTAGATATAGACCAGGCGATAAGAGGATATGATCCTATTGAACGCAAGTTTGCCATTACCATTAGAGATAGGTGGTTAAACTATAGCGATACCTTATACACTACATTGACACCACTTTATGAAGCGGTTATTCCAAAATCAGGTTATAAGGCCGTTACATTGCCAAGCGATGTGGCCTTGAACACCTCGACTTCAATTGCTGGTATGTGGGATGGAGATACAAATGGCTGGCCAAGGGTATTAATGACGAGCTCTGGAGTTTTAACTCCTCAATGGGTTACTTTTGATATTGGTAAACTATCTTCATTAAGCCGCATCGTAATATGGGATTATCCTGAGTATCTAAATGGCCGTACCTATTATTATGGCGGTAACTTGTTAGACTTCGAGGTATGGGGAACAGATAATCCGCCATCAGATGGTAGTTTTACAAATTGGACCAAGTTAGGTACATTTAAATCTATAAAACCATCAGGTAGTGCCTATGGCGTTAATACTGCAGAAGATAATACCACCGGTGCTGCAGGCTTAAATTATACTTTCGATGCCGGCATTCCTAAAGTACGATACATCCGTATTAAAAGCTTAAAAAACTGGCAAGGAACAACATTTATGGCTATTGGAGAAATTCAGCTTTATGGTGATCCTAGGTAATATGATAACGCTAAATAAAATTAAGATGAAAAGAATTTCTAAAAAAATTAACATACGGCTATGTCAATTGGGAGTAGCACTTTTATTAATTACAGCAATAGCTGCTTGTACTAAAAAAGACGATTACAAAAAGTTTATTGAAGGTGGGGAGATCTCGTACACAGGTAAATTAGATTCTGTTAAAATCAATTCCGGTAAGTATCGTGTATTAATAAACGGTCTGTTTATTGCAGATCCGAAAGTTAAAAAATGTGTAGTGTATTGGAACAACAAGGCAGATTCGGTAATTATTCCGGTCACTCGAACACCAAATGTTGATACCCTTAAATTCTTCATTAACAACATGAAAGAAGGGGTGCAAAATTTCATCATCTATACTTATGATGGTGCTGGTAATAAATCTATTCCGGTATATAAAACGGGTAGGGTATATGGAGATCGATATCAGGTTACCCTATCGAATAGAGCAATAAATTCAGCATTTACAAATGAAAATGGGGTAACAACACTCGAGTTGGGAGGAATGGACAGAGTAAGTGGGGTGTTCGCTACAGAGGTGATTTATACAGATAATGCGAATGCCAACAAAACGGTAAGGATACCAATTAACACAAACAACTTTACCCTGGCAAATTTTAAAGAAAAAGGGACGATTAAATATCGTACGCTATTCTTGCCCGATACTTTAAGTGTTGATACATTTTATACCGATTATACAAGTTTATATGTTCCGAAGTTTATTAAAGTAGATGTAACCTCAACATATTTAAAAAATGTTGGTCCTAACGTAAGCTTTTCTTCTATTAACAGTGGCAACAGATGGGGGATTTTAAGCGATTGGATTACAAGTGCATCTGTAAAAAATGCAAGCGGTTTCGGTGGGTATGAGAAGAAAAGTAACGTCGGTTACATATCACTCGAAGCAGGTTGGGGATTGCCTAACGTTACCGATGGTAAAATATATCAAACGGTTAGTCTCCCAGCTGGTAATTATCGTTTTGAAATCGTAATGACTGATTTTAACGCAGGCGGATCTAGGTACCTTACCGTTGCAGAAGGAACTACCATACCGAATGTAGCAAATATCACAAGTTCAAGTATTGCCTTTTCTAATCTGGAAAGTAAGACACTTAATTTTGAACTGCTTCAGTCAAAACAGGTTTCTTTAGGTTTTGCTGCATCGTTAACTGGGACAGGTAGTACCGGGCAATATGCAAAAATAGCATCAGTTAAACTCTATAAAATCAATTATTTATAATAAGTGTTGTAATGCATTAGCAATCTGAAGAAGTAAAATTTAAAGATTGCTAATGCTGATTTCTACCAAGCATAACCATTTTTTTACTGTTATATCGTTAAATTAGTCGATCGAAGAAACCATCTATGCAAAATAAAATTCAGATCAGTTTTGTTTTATTTCTAGCTATTTTCATCCAATCCTGCGCCATAAACAAGCATCAGGATTTTTCAAATGATTATGCTAAAGAAGGCTATAAACTGGTTTGGAATGATGAATTTAACAAAGATGGTGCCCCCGATCCAGTCAATTGGGATTATGAGAAAGGTTTTGTCCGTAATGAAGAGCTACAATGGTATCAGCCCGAAAATGCTTTCTGCAAAAATGGTAAGCTGATTATCGAAGCACGGAAAGAAGTAAAACCTAACCCGTTATATGTAGAAGGAAGTAACGAATGGCGTAAAAAACCAAAAGAGATTGAATATACTTCAGCCTGTATCATTACCAAAGGTTTACAAAGCTGGCAGTATGGTCGATTCGAAATGAGAGGAAAGATCGACATTTCAGATGGACTTTGGCCGGCATTCTGGACATTGGGCGTAAAAGGCCGCTGGCCTGCGAACGGTGAAATCGATATTATGGAATACTACCGGGGAAAATTATTGGCCAATATCGCAAGTTTAGGACCCGATAAAAAGGCGAAATGGTTTAGTAATAAAAAATCCGTAACCGAATTGGGCGGAAAAAAATGGGCAGCTGAATTTCATGTATGGCGCATGGATTGGGATGAGAAAGCCATTAGTCTGTTTGTTGATGGCATGCTCCTTAATAAAACCAATTTAAGCGACCTTAAAAATGATGATGGTTCAGATTTTCATCCTTTTAAACAAGAACATTACATCTTGTTCGATCTGGCAATGGGTGGTATGAACGGTGGCCCTTTAAATGATACTAAATTCCCCAATAGGATGGAAGTCGATTATGTTAGGGTGTATCAGAAATAGATGCCTTTCCATTTGTCACCCTGAGTGCAGTCAAAGGGCTGAAACAAGTCCGGTAGGACGACCGGGTTGTAAATAAGAAAGAGCCATGGAAATTAAACCATGGCTCTTTCTATTATATTTTAAAGATTAATTCTGAACTTTTATTTCAGTTCTTCTGTTCACCATTCTACCTTCTTCACTATCGTTCGAGCTGATTGGTTCTTTTTCGCCATGACCAACAACAGTGAAATTATTTCCATTTAAACCTGCGTTTATAAAGTACGATTTTACGGCATTTGCACGGTCGATAGAGAGTTGCATATTGTGGTCGGGTGTACCCTCAGCAGATGAATGCCCGTTAAGTACAAATTTGGTGGTAGGCGATTTTTTCATTTCCGCCACTGCTTTATCCAAGATAGCGAATGATGATGTTTTAAGTACAAACGAATTAAACTCAAACTGGATATTGTCTAAGTTGAAGTTGGGTTTTTCAGCGGGTGCCGGAGCTTCTTCTTTCTCTGGGGCAGGCGCAGGTTTTTTCTCCTCTACTGGTGGTGCTGGCTTTTCAACAGGTGCTGGAGCAGGTTTTGCTACCAGTTTTTTTGTTTTACAAGAGTACATTGTAAGGGTAAACAAAGCTAGGAGCGTAGTAAATAAAAGGTTCTTGGTAATGTTCATGTTTTAATATTAATTTAAGTTTACTGTGTGTTTGTTGCCCAAACATACTAATAAATGATTACAGCTATAACGGTGTTTTTTTGAAGAAGTTATATTTAATAAGTTAATCCGCCTAATTTAACTTCAATTTTACTCAAACATATTCATATCAATTTCCTTTATGTATTATAACATTTTACTATGAACCGTTTTGAAAACAAAATCGCTTTAATTACCGGAAGCAGCCAGGGAATTGGCGCGGCATGTGCCTTAAGGTTGGCCAAAGATGGCTGTGATATTATTTTAAATGGCCATAAATTTGATGAAAGGGGCGAAAAACTTATTGCAGAAATACAGGACATGGATAGAAAAGCAACTTTTTTGGAGGCCGATTTAAGTAAAGCCAAAGAAGCCACTAAATTGATAACTGATGCCATAGCCGTATTTGGCCATTTAGATATTTTGGTAAATAATGCGGGCGTAGAAAAAAAGGCCAACTTTTGGCAAGTTACGGAAGAAGATTACGACCTGATCATGAATACAAATTTAAAAGGTGTTTTTTTTAGCATCCAGTCGTTTGTAAATTACTGTAGAAAAAGTAAGGTAGCTGGAACTGTAATCAATATGAGTTCTGTACACGAAGAAATCGCATTTCCACATTTTGCTGCATACTGTGCAAGTAAAGGAGGCTTAAAGATGTTAACCAGAAATCTCGCTTCAGAATTAGCCCGGTTTAATATCAGGATTAACAATGTAGCGCCGGGAGCTGTTTCAACACCAATTAATCAAGATTTATTGAACAATATAGAACAGCTGGAAAAAGTACTTCAAAATATCCCCTTAAAACGAATGGGTAAGGTAGAAGATGTGGCAGCAGTAGTGGCTTTCCTTGCTTCTGATGATGCCGCTTATGTAACCGGATCAACTTATTTTGTAGATGGAGGATTAACCTATCATTATGAAGAACAATAGGCTAATCGTATGATGAAATTTAATTTAAATCTTTAAATTTGGCATTAAGTTTAAGAATGCCTGCGAATTAGCATTGTATTTCTTCTTATCTAGTTTAAAGTAGAATGCCCCTTTTTTAGAACCTGTTCTATCTTTTTCGGCCAGCTTAATCAATAATCCAGTCGAGGTAATTTTACGGCTGAAATTTCTGGTATCGATTTTAGTATCGTTTACTTCCTCAAAAAGAATATGCAATTGTGGGATGGTGAATTTTTTAGGGAGCATTTCAAATAAAATAGGATGGAGGGCAGCCTTGTACCTTAATTTTTTTCGGGCATCAGCAACCATTTGGTCATGATCAAAAATAAGTTTTGGCCGATCGTTGATCAAAAACCATTCAGCTTCGTAATCATCATTTAACTGTGCCTCATATTTATGGATATCAATAAGGGCAAAGTATCCAACAGAAAGTGTTCTTTCGATTGGGTCGCGGCCAGGTTCTCCATAAATCTGCATCTGCTCCAGGTAAACACCTTCCAAACCTGTCATCTTTTTGAGTACCCTGTTCGCTGCATCGTCCGGACTTTCATTTGCACCCACAAAACCACCCATTAAACTCCATTTGTTTATTTCGGGCTCTAAACCCCGCTTAACCAACAGAATTTTAAGGTGTTCACCGTCAAACCCAAACACGATGCAATCAACAGCAACCAGATAATGTGGCTGCCCAGAATATTCAATCATTTTTTATCCGAGATTTTAAAGGGCTTAATATGTTCAAATTTTCACGAAAATAAAAATTAATATTAATTGTCGTTTTGACAATTAATATTAATTTTATAATTTGGCGGTTTAGATAGATTAAGCTAAATGCTTCCTTTTCTCTAACCAATTGAAAATATAAAATGAACCAAACATTCGAACTCGATAGTAATCCACACACCAGGTTAAATATATTAACTGGCGAATGGGTTTTAGTTTCTCCGCACCGTACTAAAAGGCCTTGGCAGGGTAAGATTGAAGATGTAACGCCAGATAACCGTCCGGAATATGACCCTAAATGTTATTTATGTCCTGGTAATGGCAGGGCAGATGGCGATAGCAATCCAGAATATACCGAAAGCTTTGTATTTAACAATGACTTTGCTGCGTTGCTTGAAGATACGCCTGCTGGTAATATGAATGAAGATGATTTATTGGTAGCCAATAATCAGAGAGGGCTTTGCAGGGTGATCAGTTTTAGTCCGAAACACAATCTCACACTTCCTGAAATGAGTGTCGAAGCCATAACTGCTGTGGTAAATGTTTGGCAAAATGAATTTAATAGCCTTGCTGAAAATGATTGGATCAAATACATTCAGATTTTCGAAAACAAAGGCGAAATAATGGGCTGTAGTAATCCACACCCACATGGTCAGATCTGGTCGCAGAGCGATATTCCATTAGAAATTGCTAAAGAAACCGAACGTCAGAAAACATACTATGCTATTCACAGAAGAAGTTTGCTTGGCGATTACTTAAAACTGGAGCAAAAGAAAAAAGAGCGTATTATATTCGAAAACGATCATTTTGCTGTACTTGTTCCTTTTTGGGCAGTTTGGCCTTACGAAACCATGATTATCAGTAAACGCCATGTAAATAGCATTAAATTATTTACCAAAGCAGAAAAGAAATCGTTAGCCGAAGCCATTAAGCTATTAACAACCAAATACGATAACCTGTTCGAAACCTCTTTTCCATATTCAGCAGGCATGCATCAGGCACCAGTAAACAACGGATATTACCCTGAATGGCATTGGCACATGCATTTTTATCCGCCATTGTTGCGCTCGGCATCAGTTAAAAAATTTATGGTAGGTTACGAAATGTTGGCTAACCCTCAGCGCGATATTACGCCTGAGTTTGCCGCAAACCGTTTAAAAGAAATGTCTGCAATTCACTATAAAACCAACAAAACCGAAGACTAAAATATTAAATAATGAATGCACAAGATTTAAAAAATACTTTTAAAAAGCTTTTCAATGCTGAGCCGATTTTGGTCCGCTCACCTGGAAGGATAAACATTATTGGCGAGCATACCGATTATAATGGTGGTTTTGTAATGCCAGCTGCTATTGATAAAGCCATTTATGTTGCCATATCAAAAAGAGAAGATGATGAAATACATTTATTTTCTGAAAGCTACCAGCAGTTTGATATTTCATCGATAAAAGATCTAAATAAATCAGAAAACAGTTGGGCCAACTACATTTTGGGCGTTGCTGATCAGTTAAAAGAAAGAGGTTATAAATTAGGCGGCTTTAACTTTTATATCGATGGTGATGTGCCATTGGGCGCTGGTTTATCATCGTCAGCCGCTGTAGAATGTGCTACCGGTTTTGCACTTGATCAACTTTTTTCGCTTTCCATCCCTAAAATGGATATCGCATTGATTGCACAAAAGGCAGAGCAGACTTTTGCTGGTGTTAACTGTGGTATTATGGATCAGTTTGCCTCTGTATTTGGTAAGAAAGATCAGGCCATTATGCTCGATTGCAGATCGATGAAACACATTTACATTCCTTTAAAACTCGATGGATATAAACTTTTGCTTTTAAATACGAATGTAAAACATGCACTTGCCGATTCTGCCTACAACAAAAGAAGATCGCAGTGCGAACAAGGTGTTGCCTGGATAAAGGAGCATTACCCAAATGTAAGTACGCTTCGCGATGTGGATTTAACCATGTTAGAAACTCATGTTAAGCCAAAAGATCTGGAGGTTTACACCAAATGTAGTTTTGTAGTGAAAGAAATCGGTCGTTTATTAACCGCTGCGGAGCAACTGGAAAATGGTAATCTGCAGGGTTTGGGCAACCTGATGTTCGAAACCCATGAGGGCTTAAGCAAAGATTACGAAGTGAGCTGTAAAGAATTAGATTTCCTGGTTGATGCGGTTAAACCTCTTGATTATGTGTTAGGCGCCAGGATGATGGGCGGTGGTTTTGGTGGTTGTACCATCAATATTGTTAAGGAAGAAAAAATCGCTGATTTAATTGAAGCGTTATCTTCAAAATATTTATTGCAGTTCGGACTCAAGCTTGGTTCCTACACCGTTCAAACTGATAATGGAACCAGCTTATACAGCTAAAATTTAAATAACCCAAGGTATACTAACCAAAATAAATCAATGAAAAATAACTTATTAGACACGAAGGATTACATTGTATTTGCAATTTACTTCGTTATTGTGGCCGCTTATGGGCTCTACATTTACAACAAGAAAAAGTCAGAATCTACGGGTTCTAAAGATTATTTTCTTGCTGAAGGCTCTTTAACCTGGTGGGCAATCGGCGCATCGTTAATTGCATCTAATATTTCTGCAGAGCAGTTTATCGGTATGAGCGGATCAGGTTTTAAAATGGGATTGGCCATTGCAACCTACGAATGGATGGGCGCATTAACCTTAGTGGTTGTTGCGGTATTCTTTATTCCGGTTTACCTGAAAAACAAAATTGCTACAATGCCACAATTCCTACATCAGCGTTATAACGGAACGGTAGCCATGATTATGGCTGTTTTCTGGTTATTACTTTATGTGGTAGTTAACTTAACCTCGATCCTTTACTTAGGTGCTTTAGCGGTAAGCAGTATTTCTGGTTTCGATTTAAGTTTCTGTATGTACGCCATTGCAGGTTTTGCCATTATTATTACGCTTGGCGGAATGAAAGTTATTGGATATACCGACGTTATCCAGGTGTTTTTCTTAATTCTCGGTGGTTTGGCCACTACCTATTTGGCTTTAAACTTAGTTTCTACCCATTATGGAACAACAGGTATTTTTGAAGGCTATAGTTTAATGACTTCAAAAGCTTCTGAACATTTTCACATGATTTTAAAACCAGATAACGAAAATTACATCGATTTACCCGGCTTAAGTGTGCTTGTAGGTGGTATGTGGATTGTGAACTTAAATTACTGGGGCTGTAATCAATACATTACTCAACGTGCTCTGGGTGCTAACCTGGAGACTGCCCGCGGAGGTATTCTTTTTGCTGCATTCTTAAAATTGTTAATGCCAATTATTGTTGTGTTACCAGGTATTGCAGCTTATGTTTTATATAAAGATGGCGCCTTTCAAGCGGAAATGCTGCAAGATGGATCAGTAAATCCAGATCGTGCATATCCGGTATTGCTGAATTTACTGCCTGCCGGATTAAAAGGACTTTCGTTCGCAGCATTAACTGCTGCAGTGGTAGCCTCTTTGGCTGGTAAAGCAAATAGTATTGCAACTATTTTTACGCTGGATATTTACAAAAAAGTATTAAAGACCGATGCTACTGAGAAAAATTTAGTAACAACAGGTAAGATTTCGATTATTGTAGCGATGATTCTTGGCGTATTAATTGCACCACATTTAGGAATCGATAAAAAAGGTGGTTTCCAATATATCCAGGAGTATACAGGTTTTGTTTCTCCGGGTATTTTTGCCATGTTTATTTTGGGTTTCTTTTGGAAAAGAACAACTTCAAGTGCAGCACTATTCGCTACCATCGGTGGTTTCGGTTTGTCGATTTTGCTTAAATTCTTACCTAAACTTACAGATCTTTCATGGTTATCAGGAATGGGTTTCTCTGTTAAAAATGCAACAGGTGTTTACGAAATTCCATTTTTAGATCGGATGGGCTTTGTATTTGTATTCTGTATCCTTGGTATGGTTATTATCAGTTTAGCGAGCAACAAAGTTAAGGCAGAAGCTAAAGGATTAGCCATTGATGCTAAAATGTTCAAAACCTCTACCAGTTTTGCAGTAGGAGCTTTAATCATCATCGGATTATTAGTTGCACTTTATAGTGTATATTGGTAAACGATAGTGCATAAAATAGGAAAGGGATAAAGTCATTAGATTTTATCCCTTTTTTCGTTTAAAATATCCGATTACTTTTAAATTTAAACCTTAATGTTTTTAATTCTTTAATGATAAAACTAACCGTCGTAAAAGATCCCGAAATAAGTTCAGGAAGACGAATCTCTCTTGTAATCGTGATGCTGTCCCGAATCTTCGGGATCAGTATCTTTCCTGTTAAAACAAGTTAAAGAGGACGCTCACATTTAAATTTTGGCCTTTAAACCTTAATTTTCTTCATTACTTAATGGTTAACCCACGTTAATAATCCTCTTCAGTAGCCAATTTCTTCACCAACCACGGCAAGGTAAGTCCTTGTCCGATTAAGGTAAACAGTACCACTACAACCGATATAAATATAATAGCATTGCGCTGTGGAAATGCACTTCCGTCCGATAAAGTAGCTGGTAGCCCAATTGCAATAGCCAATGAAACAATACCCCTCATACCCGACCAGCTGATGATCAAACTATTCTTGAAATCAAGCAATGCACCCTCAGTAATGCGGTGTTTCCCTTTCTGAAAGGCTTTTTGAAGATTGAATTTTTGCAGGAAAACACGTGCCATTCTTAACAACAGTGCAACAATCGTAATCACCATTGAATAACCTATGTAAGGTAAAATATCGGCGCTGTTAATGTTTTTGTATATATAAGGGAATTGTAGCCCAATTAAAATGAAAATCAACCCATTCAATAAAAAAATAATGATGTTCCAAATGTTTTTTGATTGGTTTTTAAGTTGCTCCGGAAATACTTTGTTGCTGAACCTCGAAATGCCCAATCCTAAAATAACAACTGCAATAACACCAGAAACATGTACTTGTTCTGCAATTAAATAGGTAACAAAAGGCATCAATAACATAAAGCTGATGGTAGCCAAACGGTTACTATGGATTCTTTTAATAATGAAGGCGAGAATTTTCGACATCACCATGCCGATTAGGAATCCACCAACCATTAAAGCAGCAAATTCAAGCGATGCCTTCCAAAATACAAAGGCTGTTCCTGTTACCGCGGCAACCGCAAAACGATAGGCTACAAGTGCAGAAGCATCGTTAACTAAACTTTCCCCCTCCAATATGGTATTGGTTTTGTGAGATAAACCTAATCCTTTGGTAATACTCATGGCAGCAACTGCATCAGTAGCAGAAAGAATTGCACCTAATACAAAAGATACCGGCCAGCTCATCCCCGGAATCAGGTAGTGTGCCACTACAGCAATACCAATAGCGGTGATAAAAACCAGCGTAATGGCCAGTGTAAATATGGTGTTGATATTGGTTTTAAATTCCTTGAATGAGATATTAAAAGCGGCATCATAAAGCAATGGCGGTAGAAATATCAAAAATATAATTTCAGGATTAATATCAATTGGCGGTAAAGATGGAACAAAACCCACTGCTATTCCAGCTATAATCAATAAAATAGGATAGGGGATTTTAATTCGATCAGCAATGGCAGAAAGGCCAATCATCACAGCTAAAATAAATATTACAATGGCATAATTTTCCATATCTGCAAAACGTGTTTTTAATAGATGTCGAAACACTTAATGCAAAATATAGGTTTAGAACTGAATTAAAAAGTTTCTGACCGAAATAAATTAATCGATGAAAAGAGGGGAATGTCTAGAATTCTACTGCGATAAATGCAGATAAATTAGAAGGAGAAAACCTTAATGTCCTTCAATTCTTAATGATACAATAAAAAAGAAAGCATGGATGCATTGCTAAAACGAGATAATACCGTTTTATAATACGAAAAATTACAGGGGAGGAATGAAAAGTATAGATTAAAAGTGAATTAGCGCTGTAGCCTAGGCCTTTTGCTTTTAAAAGGTTGGTTGGTTTTTGGCTTTGCCGCTTGAACACCACTTTCCTCTTCCGATATTTTAACTGTAATTACATTGCCTTTAAAAGTTTCGCCATTTAAGGTAGATACAATATTTTTAGCATCAGGTAAACTGTATATTTCTAAAAAAGCATAGCCTTTACACTTACCAGTAGCTCTATCGCGAACAATTTTAATCGTTTCTACCCTACCATGAAGGCTAACCAATATTGCCAAATCCATCTCTTGGATATTGTCAGGAAGGCCACCTATAAAAATCTTAACCATTAATTCAGTAATTTGAGAGAACATCCGGTTAAATCAAACTTAAATCCAGAATTGTTCTTTTAGACCTGCAAAATAAGCAAAATGATATTCTTACCCAAAATAATTAGATGAATTTTGCTTCATTTTTATCATAAATTTGTGAAGAGCAGACATATATATTGATGTTGACAGACATAAAATGTACATTCGCTTTCTAATCATCAAAAAATAGGTTAAAATATGAGCATCTCTAAGTTAAAATCTATACTCCTTATTGCATTATTCCTCTTCAGTTCGCTACTAGTACAGTCAAAAATTTTATTGCCATCAGTATTTAGCGACAATATGGTTTTGCAGCAAAAAACAAATGCGGCCATTTGGGGTAAAGCTACAGCTGGTAAAGCGGTTAAGATAACAGTTTCGTGGAATAAAATTAATTATGGGGCCATTGCCGATGCCAGTGGCAATTGGAAAATTAAAGTGGCAACGCCAGGGTACGGCGGACCATATTCTATCACCATTTCTGATGGAGAATTGTTGGTGCTAAACAATGTATTAATAGGTGATGTTTGGATTTGCTCAGGCCAATCGAATATGGAAATGCCTTTAGCGGGGTGGGGGAAAATCCTCAATAGTGAAAAAGAAATTGCTGAAGCTAAATATCCAAATATCCGTTTATTACAGGCAGATCACATTACCAGCAATTTTCCTATAAACGATGCTAAAGTAGCAAATGGCGGATGGCAGGAATGTAGTCCGAAATATGTTGCCGAATTTTCTTCTACCGCATATTTCTTCGCACGAGAAGTGTATGAAAAAACTAAAATCCCTATTGGCCTAATCCATACCTCTTGGGGAGGAACAATTGCTGAAGCCTGGACAAGTGCCGAATCGCTTAAAAAAATGACCGATTTTTCTGCCGCAGTTGATAAGATCCAAAAATTAGCTAAAAATTCTTCAACAGTTTCTTACGAAGAAAAATTGCAGAATTGGGTTAAAATGACAGCCGAAAAAGATTCAGGTTATCAAGCTGGAGAAACAAAATGGGCTTTGCCAGAAACTACAAACTGGAAAAGCATGACTTTGCCAACTTTGTGGGAAGACGCAGCCCTTAAAAATCTTGATGGCATTGTATGGTTTACAAAAAAGATTAACATCCCCGAAAACTGGAAAACAAATGGTGCTAAACTTAATTTAGGTACAATTGATGATAACGATATTACCTTCGTAAACGGAGTAAAAGTAGGTGAAACGGTAGGGTATAATGTTGGGAGAACATACACGATACCTGCAAACCTGCTTAAAACAGGTGAGAATACCATTACCGTTAGGGTTTTTGATAGTGGCGGTGGTGGCGGTATATACGGTGATGCCAAAGATTTGAGCTTAACAAACAACACGGCTGAGAAAATTTCTTTAGCTGGCGACTGGAAATATAAAGTGGGAGTAGATTTTAAAAATATTGAAGCTAAACCTTACGAAGAAAATGGCCCTAACAGACCAACCGTTTTATACAATGCTATGATTCATCCTTACCTGCAATTTTCAATTAAAGGTGCTATTTGGTATCAGGGAGAAAGTAATGCCGATAGAGCTTACCAATACCGCGAATTATTTCCAACGATGATTAAAGATTGGCGCCAGAAATGGGGACAGGGAGATTTTCCCTTCTATTTCGTTCAATTGGCCAATTTTATGCAGGTTGATAATACGCCTGTAGAATCTGCCTGGGCTGAGCTTAGAGAAGCCCAACAAAAAACACTTATACTGCCAAATACAGGTATGGCTACCATTATTGATATTGGTGAAGCAAAAGATATTCACCCTAAAAACAAACAAGAGGTAGGTAGAAGGTTGGCCTTAATTGCCCTGGCTAAAACGTATGGTCAGAAAATAAACTATTCCGGACCCGTTTATCAATCCAGTAAAGTAGAAGGAAAACAGATCCGTTTAACTTTTAGCAATACAGAAAATGGATTAAAAGTCGCAAATGGTGCAATACTGACCGGTTTTGCCATCGCTGGAGCAGATAAGAAGTTTTACTGGGCAAAAGCAAGTATCCAGGGGAACCAAATCATAGTAAGCAGCGATCAGGTGGCAAATCCTGTTGCAGTTCGTTATGCATGGGGAAATAATCCTGTGTGTAACCTTATTAGTAATGATGGCTTACCAGCATCACCATTCAGAACAGATACCTGGCAAGGCCTTACATTTGCAAAGAAATAATTGATAAAAAATTGTGCAATGTGTGTGGTTAAACCCGTGTAATGCAGGCAATATTTAAAGTTACGCTATACTTTGTAGCTTACTTTATATTTTTACTGGCTAACCGGAAATTATGCCAAATACTTTATCAGACCAGGAAACCATTCTCCTGATTGCAGACCTAGAAGAAAAATTATTAGATGGGTTTAAAAGAACAGACCTGAACACACTCGATTTATTGTTCGCTGATGGAATGCTTTTTCATGATCAGTATGGGAATGTGTTGGATAAAGAGATGGATCTGGATGCCTACCGGAGTGGCATGATCAAAATCACCAAAATCAACGTGTCCAAACGGGAAATACGTGTTTTTGAATCTATTGTTATTGTTTCTGCAAGTCTTTTTATTAAGGGAAGTTATTCAAATATTTTACTTAACGGCAAATATCAATGGTTAAGGGTTTGGGGTAAGGTGAGAGAAGATTGGAAAGTAATTTCTGCCAGTTGTACAAGCATTACAGTATAAAATAATTTGCTTAAAAATAAGAACGGGGAATAACCAATGGCTATCCCCCGATTCTAAATTAACGCTCTCTAGATCTAATATAGAACTAATCTCAGTTTCAACCAAAAGCTTGATGGGCGAAGAAGACCAATGCTTATCATGGAGGGTTAAAAATAGGTGTATATCACAACTTGGTGTAAACCTCCGGCTTTGCAAACTGTATAATTTTTTATCTTTCAATTTATTATTTTCAGCGTTTAGGTTTGTTTTAGCCAACTTAACAGTATTTTTAGAATTATTTGAATATAAGGTTACTAAATCGTTTTAATATTCGCTCATATTTATTAGTTTTATAAAATATTATCTAACCAATAATCCTTTTATGAAAAGAATATTTACTTCAATCTATTTTCTGGTTTCCTGTCTGTCTATTCATACTTTAAATGCCCAGAATTTAACTGAATTCAACAAAGCACCCTTAAAACAGCATGTTTATGTGCAATTACCCATAGGGAGTATTAAAGCCAAAGGATGGTTATTAAAGCAACTAGAACAGCAAAGAGATGGTGCAACGGGAATGGCAGAAGAGTTATAC
Organism: Pedobacter ginsenosidimutans; assembly: GCF_001442625.1. Taxonomy (GTDB): domain Bacteria; phylum Bacteroidota; class Bacteroidia; order Sphingobacteriales; family Sphingobacteriaceae; genus Pedobacter; species Pedobacter ginsenosidimutans. Next base: position 34,072 of record NZ_LMZQ01000025.1, read on the forward strand.
CCGGAAAAAGATAATCTGGGCAAAAACTCCGATTGGCTGGGAGGCGATGGAAATGGATGGGAGCGGGTACCATATTATGTTAAAGGTTTAGTAGCATTGGCTTATACCTTAGACGATCCTATGCTAAAAACGAAAGCACAAAAGTATATCGATTGGACTTTAAACAACCAACAAGCCAATGGATTATTCGGCCCGGCGAAAATGAAAGATTGGTGGCCACGCATGCCAATGATGTATGCTTTGCAAAGCTATTACGAGGCCACAAATGATAAAAGAGTAATTCCTTTTCTGTCAAAATATTTCAAATATGAACTGGCTAACCTTGATGGTGATCCATTAAAGGAATGGGGTAAATCAAGAGCAGGCGATAATATGGAAATAGCCATTTGGCTTTACAATAAAACCGGTGATCAGGATTTATTACAACTAGTAGAAAAATTAAAACAACAGGCATATCCTTGGATCGATATTTATAGCAACAACGGGTTTTACTTTTTTGGTGATGATTTTCAACCAAAACATATGGTTAATGTGGCTCAAGCCTTAAAATTTCCAGTAGTTTACGCACAACTTCAAGATCGTCCTTCTAATCTTGAAGCACTTTCCAAAGGTATAACGCACATTATGCACGACCACGGCCAGCCAGAAGGTTTAGGTTCAGGAACTGAATTCCTGGCGGGTACAAGCAGCATAGAAGGCGTAGAAACCTGTACAGTGGTAGAATGGATGCAGAGTTTAGAAACTGCGGCTAAGGTTATTCATGATGCAAGAATTGGCGATCAATTGGAAAAAATAGCTTTTAATGCTTTGCCAGCCCAGTTTAGCCGCGATTTTAAAAACCATTCATATTATACATTACCCAATCAGGTTCAAAGCATTCATGGCGAGCATGGCTTTAATCAAGATTATAGCTCAGGTATTGTTTCTAGTCCTTATTCTGGTTATGGCTGCTGCCGCTATAATATGCACATGGGCTGGCCTTATTTTGTGAAAAGTAGTGTAGTGGCTACTCCAGAGAAAGGCTTGGCAGTAATTACCTATGGCCCAATGGAAATAGAAACTGTTGTAGCCAGCAATAAAAAAATAAAAATTACCGAAGAAACCAATTACCCCTTCGAAGAAAAGATCAGGTTAAAAATAGGGCTTACCACTTCTACATCCTTTCCATTGATTTTAAGAATCCCGGCCTGGAGCGTAAAACCAAGTATTACATTAAATGGAACGCTATTAAAAGGCGTAAAAGCCGGTGAAATGTTTACCATATCCCGCGAATGGAAAAATCAGGATCAATTAGAACTGAATTTCCCGATGCAAATTACGACTCATGCCCAAGTAAACAATTCCGTTAGTATAGAACGTGGGCCTATTGTGTATGCATTAGAAATTAAGGCAGCAAATAAGGTAACCAAAATACATTCGGTTGCAGGCTTTACAGATTACGAAATCCGTCCGGAATCGGCGTGGAATTATGGTTTAGTATTAGATAAAGGTAATTTAAGTAACGTTAGTGTGGTGAGCGCTGCTATGCCCGAAAATCCTTTTACTGCCGCGAATGCACCGGTTAAATTAAAGGTTCAGGCAAAAAAGATTCCGTCATGGACGCTAGGATACAATAAAGTAGCTGCTTTTGATGTGCCTTTTAGTCCAATTTCCTCAACCGAAAAGCAGGAAGAAATTACCTTGGTTCCTTATGGATCTGAAAATATACGCTTAAGCTGTTTTCCTGTAATCGGTCAGCCAAAAAAAATAAATAAGGCTTTGGTCGAAAATTTTGATCAGGGAATGGCCAATAATTGGGTTTTTTATGGCGGTGGCTGGTTTTGGAAAGATGGACAGGTTAATTCGGCATCAAACGCAGGCTCCGGTGGTTATGGCATAAATGGATCTAAATATGTAGCTAATGGAACAGATTTTAAAGATTTTATTTATCAGGCAAATGTTAAAATCAATACCCCAGGCGATGCAGGTTTAATGTTCAGGGTTTCAAATCCGGCAATTGGGGCCGATGCTTACAAAGGGTATTACGTGGGGTTGGATCACTCCAATGGAACAGTACTGCTAGGGAAAGCTAACGGGCAAAAATGGACCGTTATAAGTTTAGGAAAATATCCTGTTGAAATGAACAAAATGTATACCTTAAAAATAGTGGCGAAGGGAGATGAATTTGATATTTTTATAAACGGGTCTGCAAAACCTATTCTTTCTGCAACAGATAGTCAATATCAATCAGGTAGTATAGGATTAAGAGCGTATAAAGCTTTGGCTAGCTTCGATTCGGTAAAGATTAACGCTTTTTAACATTGGTTCAGGCCGGTATTGAACTTTGCGGCAAGGAATTTGTTAACCTATTATCAATAAATAAAAATAAGATTATGAAATTATACAAATCAATTCCAATAATGCTCTTTACCCTTGCGCTTGCAGCTGGTTGTGTAAGCAATAAGAAATATGCAGAACTTCAGGATACCTATTCCAAGTTGAGAGAAAGAAACCAGGAGTTAAGTAATAAATACCAGGATAGCCAACGCGAGCTTAGCGGAAGCACCAGCAGGGTTAAAAGTTTAGAAGAACAGATTGCCTCAGAAAAAGCTAATGTAACTGCATTGCAGGATGCATTGAACAAATGTTTAAATTCTAGTAGCCAGGGCAATGTTAACATTTCGAAACTGGTTGATGAAATTAACAGCTCGAATAAATACATCAAGCAATTGGTAAATGCCAAAAACAAAAGCGATTCGCTTAATATGGTGTTGACTAATAATTTGACGCGATCATTAAGTAAAGAAGAGTTGGGAGATGTTGATGTACAGGTGCTTAAAGGCGTAGTATATATCTCTTTGGCTGATAATATGTTGTATAAATCAGGCAGTTACGAAGTTTCTGATAAAGCAGGAGAAACTTTAAACAAAATTGCTAAAATCATTAAAGATTACGATACTTATGATGTGCTGATTGAGGGTAATACCGATAATGTGCCTATCGCGCAGACCAATATTCGAAACAACTGGGATTTAAGCGCTTTGCGTGCTTCGTCAGTAGTTCAGGTATTGCAAACCAAATATGCTGTCGATCCTAAGCGATTAACAGCAGGCGGACGTGGTGAATTTAATCCAATTGCCGATAATACAACAGCAGGAGGGAAAGCGAAAAACAGACGTACACAGATCATTATTACACCTAAATTAGATCAGTTTATGGATCTGATTGGAAAAGCGCCTGAACAGTCTCAAAAATAAAATCAGAAATAATAATAGTTTAAAGGGTTGGAATTAATTTTTCAACCCTTTTTTATTTGTAAAGCTTTCTCTTTCCTTTTTATATATTTTGCTAATTTTGCACGCGCTCCAGTACAGGTTATGAGAACACGGATAAGAAAGCACATTCGCACAGCAAAATATATCGTTTATAAAGAAACTTTAATCGATTTTAAAGAACATTTCTGGACATTTATAGGTGCATTTGTGGGGGTTGGTATTATTGGGTTACTTAATTCGAAATACTTTACTGCAAATGATAATTTATTTCTAATCGGTTCTTTTGGTGCGTCATCTGTACTCATTTATGGTATTATCAATAGTCCACTTGCACAACCGAGAAATCTGGTCGGCGGCCATCTGGTGTGTGCTATAGTAGGTGTTACCGTTCATAAGCTTATTCCAGGCGAAGTTTGGTTGGCCGCTGCATTATCTGTTTCATTATCGATCGTACTAATGCAGATTACAAAGACCCTCCACCCCCCTGGAGGTGCAACTGCACTAATCGCCAATATCGGGTCTGCTAAAATTCAGTCCTTGGGTTATTTATACGTGCTAAGTCCAGTACTATCAGGTGCTTGTATCCTGTTAATTGTGGCTATTATTGTCAATAACAGAACCTCTTACCGCAGTTATCCCAATAACAAAAAATGGTATAGGGTGTGGCACAGATACCGCAGGTAAACAATTACCTATAACTATATTGTTATGACGGATTTAGCCATTTAATAAATGTATATTTGATTATGTCAGTAATTAAATAATCTAATTACATTGCTTTTCTCTCGCTGATGTACCATTGCGGTATTCTCTAATCTTAAATTTAGATGAGTATTTTTTATTCCAATCACCGAATTGTTTATGCAATGATGATTGGTCTTATCAAACTGTAAACATTTAAAAAATGAGTAGAGACAAAAAGAAAGAGGCTAGTGTAAACAAAAAGACACCCTCAGATTATCAATCCGGAAAAGGTAAGTCGGCAAAGGTTGAGATAGATCTATTTGCAAAAAAGCCAGGTAAAAATGGCAAGTAACGATCCAAAAGTTCAGGCAAAAGTTTTTTTGTACGAACTTAATAATACAAGGCATGAATATGGTTTTTCTGCAACTGAAGAATGGACTTTAGATTTGGCGACAAATAATCAGAAAAAGGATCTGGAGAATAAATATTATCCCTTATTATCCTTAACCATAGCACCAGAAAATATAATTGGAATGCTCGATCTTTTGCAAGAGAAGCTTGGGACTGCAGTTGCAAACATCAGGGATAACCTTAACCCAAAGAAAATTTCAAAAGAATCTGTTAATCTATTAGCTTATTGTACAGGAAGATTAAAGTATTAATTGCAAAATAGAAGAAGCTGTATCTTAGTATCGATTTGTCATCCTGAGGGTTAATTTATAGTATAAAAATTAATTACAGGTGAATTTAAGAGAAATAATATCGTCATTTCGACTGAAGCTTACCGATTTTTCATCGGTAGCGTAATGGAGAATCTTTAAACTTTCAGTAACATGGTTCAAAGATCTCTCCGCTCCGCTTTGCTTCGGGGATGACGGTTTTTCTACTGGGGTCCGTCAATGGTAACCGTTAATACCTCTAAATGAAATATAATTTTCTAATCAGATAATTATACTGATGTAAAAATCAGGAAATACTTATTTTTATCTTTTGCTGGTTTAAATAAGCTGTAACTTGATCTAACATAATGCTTCTTGTTGCCCTCACTGCAGATTTCAAAACTTCAGAACTTACGCCTAAACGGTTAGCCCAATAATTTCGATCTGTTTCTTCGGATAATAAGATGATTTCTTCTTTAATGCTCGGGGTTTGGATGAGAA
>NZ_LMZQ01000026.1 GCF_001442625.1 Pedobacter ginsenosidimutans
AATACGATACCATGATTATCATTCCTTGTTCTATGGGAACTTTGGGTAGGGTAGCACATGGAATATCGAACGATTTGATTTCGAGGGCAGCAGACGTTGTGTTAAAAGAACGCAGAAAATTAATAGCTGTAGTAAGAGATACCCCATTCAGTTTAATCCATATCAACAGTATGAAAACCGTAACTGAAGCGGGTGGAATCATCTGCCCGGCCAATCCATCTTTTTACAGTTTGCCTCAAACAATAGAAGAAGTTGCTGGCACGGTAATTAGCCGGGTGTTAGACCTGGCAGGTTTCGAACAGGAAAGTTATCGTTGGCAGGAGCAGTAATTGTTATTTTGCCAAAGTTTAGATATTTTTGGTTAATTTAAAATAATCCCATGAAACTATATTTACGCTCTATATTATGCTGTGCAGTGTTATGTGCTTTTTTTTCTCAGGTTAACGCCCAGCAGGATTTTCTGATTAATTCAAAAAACGACACTTTAAAAGGTGAAATAAAAAAACAATTTATTGGTTTTTATCGGTTCAAGCCCGAGGGAGGTACCAGTTTTAATAAAATTCCGATCCGCGAAACCAAAGAATTTTATAAAGTAGAAAAAGAGATAAATTATCTCGTTAAAGTACGCCCGGACAAAAGGAGTCCTGACTTTTTACAAAGATTGGTTAAAGGCAAAATTGATTTGTTCGAATATTACAGACAGAGTGGTAATAATCAGGTTGATATTGTTTGGTATGCCAGTAAAGAAAATGGGGAACTGTTTGAGGTAAAAAGCAACCATATCTTCGGTTCTCGCAATGATCGCAAAGATAGGTTATACAGCTTAATAAGTGATAAACCAGAACTGTTAGAGAAATTTAAGAAAGATGATAGTTATAGCTTTGAAGCTGTAAAGGAATGCATTAAATTATATAACTCAAACTAAATAGCCGATACTCATGCTAAAATTAAGCTTTATTGTAGTTGTTTTGTTCGTTTCAGGTATATGTTTATCTGGCTGCGAAAAAAGAGCTTGCCCCGAAGGAATGCACGAGCAACGTTTAAAAGATGGTACAACTATATGCGTTCCAAACAATTTATAGTCTGTAATTTGTCAGTTCTCAATACTCCAAACCAACAACTCCGAACAAATTTCCTATCTTTGCAGCCTCAATGAAAAAGGTCGCATTTTATACATTAGGTTGTAAACTCAATTTCTCCGAAACATCAACCATCGGTCGTTTATTTACCGATGCAGGTTATGCCGTAGTAGAATTTCAGGATCAGGCAGATGTTTATGTGATCAATACCTGCTCTGTTACTGAGCATGCCGATAAAAAATGCCGTAAAGTTGTTAAAGAAGCTTTAAAATATTCTCCAAATGCCTTTGTAACCATTGTAGGTTGCTATGCGCAATTAAAACCGCAGGAAATTGCCGAAATAGAAGGTGTTGATATGGTTTTGGGTGCTGCAGAAAAATTCAGGATAGTAGAATATATTACCGATTTAACTAAACAACCAAAAACCCTTATCCATCAACAAAATATAGAGAAAGTAAACCATAATTTTATTGCCTCTTATTCAATTGGCGATAGAACGCGTACTTTTTTGAAAGTACAGGATGGTTGCGATTATCCTTGTACATACTGCACCATTCCCCTGGCACGCGGTGCAAGCCGTAGTGATACCATTGAAAATGTGGTGAATCGTGCAAAAATGATTGCAGATAGCGGTGTTAAAGAAATTGTTTTAACCGGTGTAAATCTTGGCGATTTCGGAATTAGGAATGGCCAGCGTGAAGATAAATTTTTTGATCTTGTTAAAGCTTTAGATGAGGTAGAAGGAATTGAAAGAATCCGTATTTCATCTATTGAACCGAATCTTTTGAACAATGAGATTATTCAGTTTGTATCCACCTCGAAAAGGTTTGTTCCGCATTTTCATATTCCCTTACAATCGGGTTCTGATAAAATTTTAGGTTTAATGCGCCGTCGTTACCGTAGCGATTTGTATGTTGAACGTGTTGCCAAAATTAAGGAAGTAATGCCGCACTGTTGTATCGGCGTAGATGTGATTGTTGGTTTTCCCGGCGAAACGAAAGACGATTTTTTGGATACTTATCGGTTTTTAAACCAGCTTGACATTTCTTATTTACACGTATTTACTTACTCTGAACGCGAATTAACGGCTGCAGCCGAAATGAAAGGTGTTGTAGCGGGCAGCGAGCGTAACGAGCGCAGTAAAATGCTCCATATTTTATCTGATAAAAAACGTAGGTCTTTCTACGAATCTCAAATTGGTGCTGAAGCTGAAGTGCTATTCGAAGCAGATCAGAAATCGGGTTACATGCATGGTTTTACCAAAAATTATGTAAAAGTACGTGCAAAATACGATCCGGTTATGGTAAATGAATTGAAAGCGGTTAAGCTTTTAGAAATTACTGCCGATGGAGAAGTAGAAGTAGCCGAACTGGAAACTATTCACGCACATCATTAGTCTGGTCTGGAGTCATTGGTCGAAAGTCCTGAATCAAAATTTATATTTTCTCATCCCCTCGGTTAGTCATCCTGAGCGTAGTCGAATAATCTTTAGTGATGTAATATGGAAAATATAAGATGGATGATGGAATTGATATCACCTGATCAAAATTTTCCCTAAGAACTACTGTAATCCGTTAACTAAACCTGATCGGAGCGAACACGAATCTCGACTTAAGCACTGTTTTTTGCTTTTTTATGGTGTGCTTGCTTGTTTCACAGGTTTTCAATCGGGTGAGTAAAGCGTAGAGCGGGACTGTACTAACCGATGAAATACAGAACCTTTCCTTTCCAAAATAAAAAAAGATTTTTACCCGTTTTTTCCAGCTTTAACCGCTGGTCTTTAGTCTTTCCGCTTTAGTCTTTTAGCTTTCCGCTTTAATCTTTCAGCTTTGGTCTTTCTTTCCTATCTTCGCAACAAATTATTTGTATGTTTCCTACCGTTTCACATTTTTTAGAATACTTATTCGGCATTAATTTACCGCTTCCATTTAATACTTTCGGTGTTTTTGTAGCACTGGCCTTTGTTGCCGGTTACTGGGCTTTTACCAAAGAGCTTAAGCGTAAGGAAGCATTGGGCATACTCCACCCAATTAAAAAGACAATTGTGGTTGGCAAACCTGCTACTACATCAGAGCTGATCATGAATGGCCTTTTCGGCTTTGTTATTGGTTATAAACTGGTTTATGCGTTGTTAAACTACAAACTTTTTGTAAATGATGCGCAGGCGATTTTAATGTCGACCAAAGGAAATATAATTGGTGGGTTGTTTTTTGCAGGGCTGTTTGCTTATTGGGATTATACCGAAAAGAATAAACACAAGCTTGATAAACCAAAAGAAACACAGGTAACCATCCACCCATACCAAACCATGAGTAACCTGATTGTTTGGGCGGCTATTTGGGGCTTTTTAGGGGCAAAGTTTTTCGATAACCTAGAGTATTGGGATGATTTTGTTCAACACCCTATTGAGCGTTTATTATCGTTTAGTGGTTTAACTTTTTATGGTGGTTTAATTTGTGGCGGTGCAGCGGTATTGATAATTGCTAAAAGAAATGGTATTAAACCGCTCCATATGCTTGATGTAGGCGGGCCGGGAATGATGCTGGCTTATGCTGTAGGCCGTATTGGTTGCCACTTAGCCGGCGATGGCGACTGGGGGATTGTAAATTCAAATCCAAAACCATTTTCTTGGCTTCCAGATTGGTTGTGGTCTTACAAATATCCGAATAATGTGGTAGGAGAAGGAATTCCAATTCCTGGTTGTATCGGTAAGTTTTGTAATGAATTGGCCCAAGGAGTGTACCCAACGCCAATTTACGAAGTAATTATATGTTTGATCCTTTTTGCCTTCTTATGGAAGATTAGAGATAAAATAAAAGCACCCGGTTTAATGTTTGGTATTTACATGATCTTGAACGGTATTGAGCGTTTCTGTATCGAATTAATCCGTGTAAACTCAAAATACCATGTTTTTGGCTTGTCTTTTACCCAGGCAGAAATGATTTCTACCTTTCTTGTTGTTGGAGGCATTGCATTAAGTGCTTATGCTTTAAGAAACAGGAATCAACTGGCTTAATGCTCTATAAGTTCATTTATCATCCAATAAACGCCTCGTTTTACTGTTAAATAATTATGAATTACGAATTACTGTGTACAAAAGTAATATCGATTGTAAGGCTCACCGGAAACTTTATCCGTAAAGAAGCGCTGCAGTTCGATGTTCAAAAAATAGAATACAAAGGATTGAATGATATGGTTTCTTATGTTGATAAAACAGCAGAACAGAAACTGGTTCAAAACCTCGAGAAATTAATTCCCGATGCAGGTTTCATAACCGAAGAGAAAACCATTAACCGTACTGGCAAAACCTATACCTGGATAATTGATCCCTTGGATGGCACAACCAATTTTATCCATGGTATTCCAGCTTATGGTATTAGCGTAGCACTTTATGAAGATGGATTACCCGTTATCGGTGTGGTTTATGAATTAAACAGGGGCGAAATGTTTTATTCGTATAAAGGCGGACCTGCCCTTATGAATAAGAAAGAGATTAAAGTTTCTACTAATCCTGATCTAAAATCGAGTTTATTGGCAACGGGTTTTCCATATTATCAATTTGATAAACAGCCACAGTACTTAAAATTATTGACCGAAATGATGCAGAAAAGCCACGGTGTACGTAGAATTGGTGCGGCAGCAATAGATCTGGTATATACAGCCTGTGGGCGTTTCGATGCTTTTTTTGAATACAATCTGCAACAATGGGATTTTGCAGCCGGATGCTTTATTGTGCAGCAGGCAGGAGGAGAGGTTTATGATTTCTCAGGGGGTAACGATTACTTTGAGAAAAGAGAGATTTTGGCTACCAATGGTAAACTCTCTGCTGAGATGTTAACCGCGATCAAGCAGTATTTTTAAGCTATTCGTCATGCTGAATTTATTTCAGCATCTTAAAGACCCTGAAATAAATTCAGGGTGACGATTTGGTTAGATAATAAAAAAAGGTCCCGATTCTCATCGGGACCTTTTCACTATATGTACTATGAAAAATGCACAATTTTAAAGCGCTTCAGAAACAACTTCTGTAACTTCCGGTACCATTCTCTGCAATAAGTTTTGGATACCAGATTTAAGTGTAATGGTAGAAGATGGACAACCACTGCAAGAACCACGTAGTTCTACCGTAACCACACCTTCATCAAAAGATTTGTATGTAATTGCACCACCGTCCTGTTCAACTGCTGGGCGTACATAATCGTGCAGAATCTGCTGAATTTTAATTTCAGTTTCTGTGCCCTCAAAAGCAGGCGCTTCTTCGGTAGTTGCTTCTTTAATTTTTAATTCAGATTCTACAGCTCCCTTAACAAATTCTTTTAAAATAGCTTCAATATCAGCCCATTCTGCATCATCTGTTTTGGTAATGGTAACAAAATTGCTGGCGAAAAAAACGCCAGAAACAAAGTTGAACTTAAATAACTCTTTAGCAAATGGAGAATGTTCTGCACTTTCTTTAGTCGCAAAATCTTCACTACCATTAATTAGCAGCTTATTAACCATGAATTTCATGGTTGCTGGATTTGGAGTCTGTTCTGTATATACGTTAATCGTCATGTCTTAATCAATTTGAATAAACAAAATTAACAATTACTCACTAATAAAACCTTTGTTAGCTGTCTGCTTAACGTCAATTTAATTTGACTAGAAAACGCCAGTATAATTAAAAGGTGTAATCGTTCTCAATTGTACTTTAACAGCTTCAGAAACAGCCAAACCTTCAATAAACTCGGCAATACTCGCTGCATTAATTTTTGAATTTGTTCTGGTTAATTCTTTTAGCGCCTCGTATGGATTTGGGTAGTTCTCTCTTCTCAATACCGTTTGGATCGCCTCGGCAACAACTGCCCAGTTTTCGTCTAAATCGGCATGTAAGGCAGCTTCATTTAACAAAATCTTGTTTAGTCCGCGTAAAGTAGAATTAATAGCAATTAAGGTATGTCCAAAAGGAACGCCTATGTTTCTTAAAACAGTAGAGTCGGTTAAGTCTCTCTGTAAGCGTGAGATTGGTAATTTAGCAGCGAAAAACTCGAATAAGGCATTGGCAATTCCTGCATTTCCTTCAGCGTTTTCGAAATCGATTGGGTTAACCTTGTGTGGCATAGCCGACGAACCGATCTCTCCGGCTTTGATTTTCTGTTTAAAATAGTTTTTTGAAATATACGTCCAGATATCTCTGTCCAAATCGATAATAATGTTGTTTATGCGTTTTAAAGCATCACATTGAGCTGCGAATTGATCATAATGTTCAATTTGTGTAGTATGTTGAGCACGCGTTAAGCCCAATGTCTCGTTAACAAACTGGTTAGAAAAATCAACCCAGTTTACTGTAGGGTAAGCGATATGGTGTGCATTGAAGTTTCCGGTAGCGCCGCCAAATTTTGCACTGTTAGGGATATTTTGTAAACTTTCTACCTGAATAGCCAAGCGCTCGGCGAAAACCAAAAATTCTTTGCCTAATTTAGTAGGAGAGGCTGGCTGGCCATGTGTATGTGCCAACATCGGAATATCTTTCCACTCTGTAGCCAGCGCATTTATCTTTTCGATCAGGGTATTGATTGCTGGATAATAACTTTCATTCAATGCTAATTTAATAGAATAAGGAATGGCAGTATTATTAATGTCCTGAGAGGTTAACCCGAAGTGGATAAACTCCTTATAGTGTTGAAGTGATAGCGCATCGAATTTACTTTTGATAAAATATTCAACAGCTTTAACATCGTGGTTAGTTACTTTTTCAGTTTCCTTAATTTCTAAGGCATCAACTTCTGAGAAGTTTTCGTGGATTTTGCGTAATTGGGCATAAAGATTTTTATCAAAATTTTCTAAGCCAGGCAAGTTGATTTCGCAAAGTGCGATAAAATATTCGATTTCTACAAAAACACGGTATTTGATTAAGGCTTCTTCAGAAAAGTAAGCAGCTAAACTTTCGGTTGTTTTTCTGTAACGGCCATCAACTGGTGAAATAGCTTGTAGTGATGTTAAATTCATTATGCGGATTATATTTTTGCCGCAAATTTACTACAATTGATGGATTTTAAGGTCTTGATCTCTAGAAATTAATACAAAATAAAAAAGGCCTTAGAATTTCCGAGGCCTTTTCGCAGTAATAGCTAAAACTATTTTTTAGTTGTGTCTTTAACGGTTGTATCTTTAACTGTAGTATCTTTTACAGTAGTATCTACAACCGTAGAATCAACTTTAGATGAATCAGTTGCACCATCTTTTTTTTCTGATTTACAAGCAACAACCGATAGGGATAAAGCTAGAGCTAAAAAGCCCATTTTGAATGCATTTTTCATTTTTTTTAATTTGTTTGGTTCTGAAAATTAATTAATTACTAATTTATACAAAAAAGCCAAGAAAGTAACCCTGTTTTCTTAAATAAAAAAGGTCGCGATATAAAAACGCGACCTTTTTTATATTATTTGGTAAAAATAACTAGTGTTTTACTTCTTCTTTTGTAGTAGTAGCTTTAATTGTGGTGTCTTTTACAGTAGAATCTTTAACTGTAGTATCAACAGCAGTTGTGTCAGTAATAATAGTTGATGAATCTGTAACTGTTGTATCAGCACCATCAGCTTTTTTACCTGATTCGCCGCAAGCAGCAACTGTTAAAGATAGAGCTAGGGCTAAAAAGCCTAATTTGAATGCATTTTTCATTTTGATATTTGTTTTAGGGTTAAATCTACTGTTAATGCCCGAAATGTTAAAAGGTAACCCGTTTATTTCGATAAAATAAAAAAGCCTTTGAAAAATAAATTCCCAAAGGCTTTTTTTATAAGTAAGTTAGACTAGTGTTTAACTTCAGTTTTTTCTGTAGTAGTTTTTACAGTAGTATCTTTTACTGTAGAATCTTTAACGGTAGTGTCTTTTGCAGTAGTATCAGTAACGATAGTTGAAGAATCTGTAGCTGTTGTATCAGTACCTTCAGCTTTTTTTTCTGAGTTACAAGCAACAACTGATAAAGATAAAGCTAAAGCTAAAAAGCCTAATTTGAATGCATTTTTCATTTTTGAGTATTTTTAAGTAATTAATTAATTTACCTGTTAATACCACTTATTTAAAAAGGTAACCCGAAAAAAATAAAAAAAAGTAAAAAAAATAAAAAAGGCTTCCGATTCTGCATCAGAAGCCTTTTTTTATGAGTAAAGTTAGACTAGTGTTTAACTTCTTCTGTAGTAGTAGTAGTTTTTACAGTAGTATCTTTTACTGTAGAATCTTTAACTGTAGTATCTTTTGCAGTAGTATCAGTAACGATAGTAGAAGAATCAGTTAAAGTTGTATCAGCACCTTCAGCTTTTTTCTCTGAGTTACAAGCAACAACTGATAAAGATAAAGCTAAAGCTAAAAAGCCTAATTTGAATGCATTTTTCATTTTTGAATTTTTTTAAGTAATTAATTTCTTATTAATGCCGCAAAGGTAAAAAGGTAACCCGACAATTTATAAAAAAGTTAAAATATTTTTTTTCTGAGGTTTGGGTTACCGTTTGCTTTAAGTTTGTATTAAGCAATTATAGTAGCTATAAATATTTTTTTGTCTAATATTGGGTTACTATTTATAGAAAAATGTATTAACTAGTGAATAACAGTTTAAAGAGTTCAGTTCCAACAGATAGAGAGGTTATTTTAGGTATCCTAAATAATTCAGAAGATACACTTAACAAGTTATACAAGGCTTATTATGCAATGGTTTTGCAATTTATCCTGAATAATAACGGTGATGAAGATGATGCAAAAGACGTTTACCAGGAAGGTATAATAATTTTATATAACAAAATTAAGGCTGGTAATTTTGAGCTCAGCAGTAAATTGAAAACCTATATTTATTCGGTTTGCCGGCGTATTTGGCTAAAAAAACTTAGCTTAAACAGTAAAAAAGCCGGTAACATTACCGATTATGAAGATGTATTTGCTGTTGAGGAAGATGTAGAGCACCACGAAGAGAAAGATGCTGCTTTTGTGAAAATGCAATCGGCACTCGATCATTTGGGCGAACCTTGTAAAACCATTATTCAGGATTTTTATATCCACAATTTATCCATGCAGGATATCTGTGAAAAGTTTGGTTATACCAATACCGACAATGCAAAAACGCAGAAGTATAAATGCCTGCAAAGGTTAAAGAAAATATTTTTTCAACCATAATTTGAAATGAGAAACGATTTGGAGTTAGATGCAATTATTGAAGATTACCTTTTAGGTAAACTTAATGCACAGGAAACTGAAGCTTTTGAACAGTTACGTCGTAATGATGCCACAGTAGATCATAAAGTAGTTTCGCATAAGTTCTTTTTAGAATCTATGGGAACATTTGCTGAGCAGTTGCGCTTAAAAGAACAGTTAAATCACATTCATTCAGAAATTGATGTGGAGGGTTTGGCTTCTACACTTAGGCCTCATCCATCACGTGTGGTTCAGTTGTGGCGCAAACATAAATCTGCAATTGCAGTTGCAGCATCTTTCGTTGTACTCTCTCTGGTTTCTATTTACTCTATTCAGCATAATACTCAACAGGCAGAGCGTTACAGGCAGTTAAGCAACCAGGTAAATAATGCTATTAAAACACAAAATAGCTTAATCAGAAATATTAAGCATAATAATACAACTTCTGGTAAGCCAAATGCTCAGAATAGTTTTGGTGGTACTGGTTTTGCCATTTCTACAAATGGTTACATTTTAACCAACCTGCATATTATTAATGGCGCTGATTCTTTATATGTGCAAAACAGTAGAGGAGAATCGTTCAAGGTAAAGTCAGTTTACACAGATCCTCAAAACGATATTGCAATTCTTAAAATAAACGATAAACACTTCAGTAACTTATCATCTATTCCATACACCATTAAAAGGAATACAAGCAACATTGGTGAAATTGTATATACCTTAGGTTATCCAAAGGATGATGCTGTGCTTGGAGAAGGTTACGTGAGTTCTAAAAATGGTTTTATTGGAGATACCACTCAGTATCAGGTAGCTATTTCAGTTAATCCGGGTAATAGCGGTGGTCCTGTTTTAGATAATAACGGAAATTTGGTGGGTATCATTAGTGGTAAGCCTGATCAGACTGAAGGTGCAGCTTTTGCTATTAAATCAAAATATATTTTAGAGGCCATGAGGGCCATTCCTCAGGATTCATTAGGCGTGAATAAACTTTCTGCCAACAAAAGAAGTTTGCTGTCTGGTTTAAAACGCACCAAACAAATCGAAAAAATACAGGATTATGTATTTATGATAAAAGCATACTAAAAGCAACACCCCAAACAAATTAATATTCTTAAACCCTGAAGACTGATTCTTCAGGGTTTTTTTATTGGAATTGTAATTTAGAGGTCTTAAATTAATATTAAATCTATGTATTTACTATACTATTGTTTAGATTTGTTTTAGTCAAATTTAAATTAATAATATCATGAGTATAAGATTAGGCGATACCGCACCGAATTTCAAGGCCAACACATCCATTGGCGAAATAGATTTTTACGATTATTTAGGCGATAGCTGGGGAGTATTGTTTTCTCACCCTGCCGATTATACCCCTGTTTGTACCACAGAATTAGGTAGAACTGCAGCTTTAAAAGGTGAATTTGAAAAAAGAAACGTTAAAGTTTTAGCCCTAAGTGTTGATTCTGCTGAATCACATAAAGGATGGATTAATGATATTAACGAAACTCAGAATACTTCTGTCGAATTTCCGATTATTGCCGATCCTGATAAGACTGTGGCAAATCTATACGATATGATCCACCCAAATGCTTCAGAAACTTTAACAGTTCGCTCGTTGTTCGTAATCAGCCCCGATAAAAAGGTGAAATTAACCATTACTTACCCGGCATCAACCGGAAGAAATTTTAATGAAGTGTTACGTGTAATTGATTCTTTACAGCTTACGGCAAATTATAGCGTGGCCACACCTGCCGATTGGAAAGATGGAGAAGATGTAATTGTGGTAAATAGCATTAAAACGGAGGATATTCCAGCTAAATTTCCTAAAGGACACCAGGTAATTAAACCTTATTTACGTACTACACCTCAGCCAAATAAATAATCCGAAAATTTTATTTAATAACGCAACATTATTGTTGAATGGACAGAAATGGCTTGCATTATATTCGTAAATTATTATATTTGGTAGTTTTGTTTCAATATTAGCGCTTAAACTGGTTGTTTTGCTCATAATAATACTCAATTAGTTAAATGAAATGCTGATCAAGGCTTAAAAGTTTATTTATTTTATATAATTTTTTATTTTTTTATGGCAACCGGAAAAGTTAAGTGGTTTAATACTCAAAAAGGCTTTGGATTTATTGTGCAAGAAGACAATAAAGACTTATTTGTGCATTTTAAAGATGTTTTAGGTGGAATCGAAAGCTTGAAAGAAAACGACACAGTAGAATTTGAAGTAGCTGAAGGCAGAAAAGGTTTACAAGCAGTAAATGTTAAGAAAGTTTAAGCAATAATATAATGATTATTTCTTCATTCCTACAAAAAGCCTTTCGATTGAGAGGCTTTTTGTATTAACAGTCTTGTCTGGACGAAATCGTCATCTCGATCCGATAGCTATCGGATGAAGCGTAGCGGAACGGAGAGATCTATAAAGTCGTTACTCTATTGTAGATTTCTCTTCCAAAGGAGTTCCTTTAGAACACTGCGGTCGAAATGACGATCTCACGATAAGGTGTATATCGTGTAAATGAAAAGTAGTAATTCATAGGTTGCAAATTCTTCTCTACGCTCAGAATGACAATCTAATAGTATTGAATAATTGAGGCTCTAACAACGATGTTTTCGCTGTTGCCCACCTTGGTGAAAATTAGAAACTGATTTTGATCTGCTTTTATTTTATATTTTTTGACTAAATCTTCAGGCTTTGCCGGATAGTTCCGCACAATCACATTTCCCTTTAAATTTTCTTGTTTTTTAAGTGCTGTGGTACTGAGTATGGCTTCAATTTTAAAAATTCTGCCTGGGAAATCTTTATTTACAATTACCGAACTAAATAGCTGTGTTTGAGGATGTAGTTTTAAGAGATTGTAAGTTGTACCAATTAAATTAAAAGCGCCCGATTTTAGTAAAGCAGCATCTGGTTCGTATAAGTAATCACCAGTGTTTAAACCATCAATAAACTGAATTGAAGCATTTGAAGCTGATCTGTAAAAGGAAAAGTCTTTTTCAATCTCTTTATTTAAAGTTACAGCTATAATTTTTGCATCACCATTGTAACCTTTATCGATGATCCATAAAAGTTCTTTGCACTCATTTTTTACACTCACAATATGGATCTCGCTTACATGTTTCAATTCTGATAATCCTGCTGAAATATCGAGTAAAGGAGCAGTTTTGACGATTATTCTCGAAGATTTTTCTAATAAGGCATCCAGATTGCTTGTAATGTCGGGCGTACAGTCTTTTAGCATAAAAACTTTGCCCTTTTCGGCTCGTCGTGCAGGATCTACATAAATCGTATCAAATGATGTATCGCTAGCCATGATGTAAGCAATGCCATCTTCGGCTTTAAATTCGATATTTGTTGCATGTAAAGCCTGCGCATTATGTCGGGCTATAACGGATAGTTCAAGGTTAATTTCGCAATGTGTAACCGCTTTTACATTTTTAGAAAAGTAATAGCTGTCAATCCCGAAACCTCCGGTAATGTCAATTAAAGTATTGCCTTTCGCTAGTTTGGATTTGTATTTCGCAGTAATTTCAGAAGAAGTTTGTTCAATGGATAATAAAGGGGGATAATAAATATCTTGAGTATTAAACCAGGTGGGTAATTTCTTTTCTGATTTTTTTTTTGCGGTAATCTGTGTGGATAATTCGGCTGCAGTAATACCCTCGAACGGACTTTTTGCCAAAGCAATCTGATTTACATCTGCATTTAAATTTGCGTTGATGTACTCTTGTACGGCTTTGGCTAAAAGTTTATTGTTCATGTGTTAATATGTTATTTCAAAAGAGATCGTCATTTCGACTGTAGTGCAACGAAATGGAGAAATCTATTTAGATAGGTTTCTCCACTGCGGTCGAAATGACGAACACATTTAATGCTCGCAATGACCAAATTCTATGTGGTTTTATTCTTCATAACCATCTGGCAGGTATGGCGGCTTTTAACTTCCAATAAAATATCTTTATCAACTGTTACACGATCAATAGTTTGTTGGTTATAATAGCGGATGGTTACCAGTTCCAAGCCCTTATTGTATTTTACGGTAAATTCTTGAGACAGATCTTTGATCAGTTTTTCAATTTGAGTAGGATGATCATCAACGCTTACCGAAAAGCTGATAGCAGAGTTGAGCATCGTATTGATTTTGATCCGGTGTGTATGGAAAAGCTCAAAAATATTGCTCAGATTTTCTTCTATAATAAAAGAATAATCTTTTGGGAAAATAGAAATCAACGCCTGGTTAACCTTAAAAATAAAAGAGGGGATAGGTAATGGGTTATTGTCTTTGGTAATTGCTGTTCCTGAGCCTTCTGGTTGGATAAATGACCTTACAAAAAGCGGAATCCCTTTGTTTTGAAGGGGTTTTATTGTTTTTGGGTGTATCACCGTTGCGCCATAATAAGTAAGCTCAATCGCATCATGATAAGAAAGCTGGGCAATTTTCTCTGTTTCATCAAACCATTTCGGATCTGCATTTAATACCCCGGGAACATCCTTCCAGATGGTTAATGCAGCAGCATCTAAACAGGAAGCAAATATGGCTGCCGAATAATCAGAACCTTCCCGGCCTAAAGTTGTGGTGTAGTTTTCGCTTGTACCGCCAATAAATCCCTGTGTTACAATAATGTTGTCGGTTAAGAGCGGTAATAAGTCTTTTTGTATAATCTGATTGGTTTTTGCCCAATCTACTTTTCCTTCACGATAGGTGTTGTCAGTCTGGATATAATTCCGCGCATCGGCCCAAAGGGCTTTATTGCCTGTTTCATTTAACCAGGCTGCCACAATTTTAGTCGAGACTACTTCACCGATTGATACAATCTGATCATAAATGTAATCAGGGTTGTTATCTGGTTCATCTTCAATCAGCCAGTCAATTTCAACAAATGTGTTAGCCACATCATCATAAACCGGATTAGCTTTACCTTGAAACAGCTCATCTATAATGTTGAAATGGAAATGTTTGATCTCATCAAAAATCGCATGCGCTTCATCACTTTGTGTTAAGAATGCCTGCGTTAATTTTTCCAATTTATCGGTAATCTTCCCCATTGCAGAGATCACAATCAGTAAATTTCCTTTTTTGTAATCTCTGACAATATTGGCCAGATTCTTTACTCCATCTGCATCTTTTACCGAGGCACCACCAAACTTAAAAATATCCATGTTAAAATGCCTTGATTTGTTCTTTAGAGAAAGCTGCGTTTAACCAACCACTTTCTAAATGTGCTTTATATTTATTGTAGAAGTTTATTGCTGGTTCGTTCCAGTCTAATACTTGCCAAACCATGCCACTATAATTGCCATTTTTAGCCTCTTCTATCACTTTTTCGAATAACACTTTACCCAGGCCTTTTCCTCGAAATTCTTCCGTTACAATAAAATCTTCGAGATACAACCTACATCCTTTCCAAGTAGAATAACGTGTATAGTATAATGCAAAGCCCACTATTGTATTATTTACTTCGGCTACGTAAGCTTTCCATACCGGGTTTTTACCAAAACCAGCATCGATAAAGTGATCTAAGGAAACCGTTACTTCTTCAGGGGCACGCTCATAAACGGCGAGCTCATTAATTAATTCCAATATTCTTGGACAATCTTCTGTGGTTGCAAATCTGATGTTAAAATCCATATTAGTTGGTCGTAATATCGTTTTTGAAATGTTTGATCACCCTTTTTCCGAAAATACTGCTACCAATACGTACCATTGTACTTCCTTCTTCAATTGCAATTTTATAATCTGCACTCATTCCGGTTGATATTTCCTTAAAAGCATCGTCTTTACGGAAAAAGCTCACTTTAATGCCATCAAAAAATACTTTTAGCTCGTGAAACTCGGTCGTAATCTGCTTTTCGTTCTTGGTATTGGTGGCAATTCCCATTAAACCTACTATACGAATATTTTTCAATTCGGCTAACTCTTCGGCACGTAATAATTCAATTACTTCATCAAAACCAAGTCCGAATTTAGTGTCCTCATCAGCAATGTAAACTTGTAATAAACAATCAATTACACGTTTGTTTTTTCCGGCCTGTTTATTGATTTCCTGTAGCAGTTTCAAACTGTCTACCCCATGAATAAGTTTAACAAAAGGGGCAATGTATTTTACTTTATTGCTTTGTAAATGGCCAATAAGATGCCATTCGATATCATTTGGAAGTTGCGCCTGTTTGTCTACCATTTCCTGTACATGGTTTTCTCCAAAAATGCGCTGTCCGGCGTTGTAGGCTTCTAAAATTGATTCTACTGGTTGTGTTTTTGAAACTGCAATTAGTTTAACCCCGCCTGATTCAACTTCGCTTTTATATTGTTTAAGATTATCAGCTATGCTCATTTATAACTATTTTTGGTAAAATTAATAACCTTGCCGCAATTTGGGCAAAAAATAATATTTAAATTAAGCATGAAGAGATTAATATGCGTTTTAATGACAGCTATATTATGGTTTGGTTGCAAACCCGGTATACCAGATGGCATTATTAAACCTGATAAAATGGAAAAGATTTTATACGATATGCACATTGTTGATGGCTACCTTTCAAGTATTTATGTAGTAGATTCGGCAAAGAAGGTGGCAGCAGCTTATTATAAAGGGATTTATAAAAAATTTGGTACAGATTCTGCCGAATATAACAGGAGCTTAATTTGGTATAATACCAACCCTAAGGAGTTAGAAGCGATGTATAAAAACATACAAAAATTGTTAGCCAAGCAAAAAAAGGGAACGGCGTTAGCCGACTTGATAATCAAGAAAAAGGCATTTAAAGCCGACTCGCTGGTGATAGCAAAGAAATTTAAGGCCGATTCTCTTGCGATCAGAAAAAAAATGAAACCTGATTCTTTATCGAAGGTTAAAGCAGTTGCTGAAATTGCAAAGAAGAAAAAGCAGGCCGATTCACTAATTAATATAAAAAAAGCTGGCGTATCGGAAATAGTTCCAAGTCCAGCAATAGTACACTAATATGTTATATCCCGAAAACTGTTTAGAACGTTTAGGTTTTGTTGAGATCAGGCAACTGATTAGCAGGCATTGTTTAAGCCCGATGGGGCAAACAATGGTAGAAAAGATGCAGGTGATGAACCGTTTTGATCAGATTGATAAGTTTTTACGTCAAACGAACGAGTTTAAGAGTATCCTGCAAAATCAGGAACCACTACAGATTAATACCTTTTTTGACATTAAGTCGCTGGTTGAAAAAATCAGGGTTGAGGGCACTTATCTATTAGAAGATGAGTGGTTTCAGGTATATACTTCACTGCATACTGTTTTCTCGGTACTTCGTTTTTTCGAAGAACGCGCAGAAGTATACCCTACACTAGAAGCTTTATTTGAACATCTGCCGATCGAAAAAACGATCCTTCGTAAGATAGAAACCGTTATAGATGCCAAAGGAAAGATTAAACCCAATGCATCAAAAGAATTGCAGGAAATTACCTCTGCCATTTCGAAAGCGGAGCAAGATGTGCGTAAGCGTATGGATTCGATCTACAAGCAGGCTATTGCCAATAATTGGGTTGCCGATGGCAGTTTAACTATTCGTGATGGTAGGATGTGTATCCCGGTTTTGGCTGAGAACAAGCGTAAACTCAAAGGCTTTATACACGATGAATCGGCAACAGGACAGACAGTTTATATTGAACCTGAAGAAGTATTTACCTTAAATAATAAGCTGCGCGACTTAGAGTTTGACAAACGCCGTGAAATTATTAAGATTTTAATTGCCTTAACGGACGATTTGCGGCCATATTCGCCATTATTGCTTTCTTACCATGGTTTCCTTACCAAACTGGATTTTGTTCGTGCTAAGGCTTTATTTGCAATGGATATCGAAGCTGAAATGCCAGGTTTGTTAAAAGAGCCCAAAACCAAGCTGATTAACGCAAGGCATCCTCTGTTATCGATCTCATTTGCGGCCGAAAAGAAAACCGTTACACCTTTAAATATCCATATAGATGCCGAAACCCGGGTGGTATTGGTATCAGGGCCAAATGCAGGCGGTAAATCGGTTTGTATGAAAACTGTTGGTCTTTTGCAGATTATGTTGCAAACAGGTTTGTTAATTCCGGTTGATGCGAATAGTGAAGTAGGTATTTTTGAAAATATTTTTGCCGATATCGGCGATGATCAATCAATAGAAAGTGATTTAAGTACCTATAGTGCGCACCTGAAAAAGATGCGCTATTTTGTAGAGCATGCTTCGCCAAAAACGATGGTGCTGATTGATGAGTTTGGTACCGGAACCGATCCGCAGTTTGGGGGACCAATGGCTGAGGCTGTTTTGGAGGTGTTGAACAATAAAAAAGTGAGGGGTGTAATTACTACGCACTATTCTAACTTAAAGCTTTTTGCAGGTAATACACCTGGTTTGGAAAATGCATCAATGCTTTTTGATAATGCCAAAATGAAACCGCTCTACATTTTAGAAATGGGTAAACCTGGTAGTTCTTATGCATTCGAAATTGCTCAGAATATTGGTTTGCCAAAAGAGGTAATCCAGCTGGCTAAAGAAAAAACAGGATCTAACCAGAACCGAGTAGATACCATGCTTGTTGATCTGGAGCGCGAAAAGAAAAATGTTTATGATGCTAAGGTAAGTTTGGCCAATCAACAGAATAAAGCTAAAAACCTGGTTGCCGAAAACGAGAAGTTAAAAAGCTTTTTAGAGGAGAATAGAAAGGTACTGATTAAAGAGGCGAAACAAGAGGCGCAGAATATTATTAAAAATGCCAATAAACTGGTCGAAAACACCATTGCCGAGATTAAGGAAAAGCAAGCCGATAAAGAGGTAACTAAAGAGCTCCGTCAGAATTTGCAGAAAGAACTGCTTAAAAATACTATTCCGAAAGAGCGCCCTAAACCAGTACAGGTAGTTGTTGGCGGCGAAATTGAAATAGGTGATTTAGTGAAATTTACGGATAGTGAAACCATTGGTCAGGTTTTAGAAATTAACCGTAATGAACTGGTTTTGGCCATTGGCGATTTACGATCGACTGTTAAAAAGAACCGCGTTCAAAAGGTGAGTAACCGTGAAGCTAAAAAAGTAATTCAAAGCAGTGCAAATTCTTTTGCAGGGCGGATGAATGATGCGGTATCGGCCTTTAGGGCAGAACTTGATCTTCGTGGAAAACGCACTGAAGATGCCCTATTCGAAGTAGAGAAATATTTAGATAAAGCCATTATGCTCGGCTTTCCATCCATTAAACTGATCCATGGTAAAGGTGATGGTATTTTGCGTAAAATGATTAGGGAATACCTGCGTAAATACAGCCAGGTAAATAGGATGGAAGATGAGCATGCGGATAGAGGCGGGGATGGGATCACCTATGTGTATTTGAATTAATTGTGGTGCCAGATGTTACAATCTGGCACTGTAAATAATATTTTGCGATAAAATTGCAATGCTATTTATGCACTCGTTAAAAACGAGCGCAGGCATAAGTATGGTTGTAGTGTCGGATGTTTACTATCTGAAATTCTCGTGTAGGCGTCATTCCCAACCCGATAGCTATCGGGTTGATTGGGAACCACGAAGTGCTCATCGAAGATAATCTTAATGCCTTATAATACTTTGAGTCTAAGATCCCCGCGTGCGCGAGGATGACGATAAGGGGTAAAATACTTGTGTAATCATCATTGCACTGTGCTTCGCTCAAAATGACGTCCGCCAAGTAAAACAATAAAACTTTATAGCCGTAACGTTGTTATTTCTAAAACGTTACGGTTATGAGGGCAATACTACTCTGCTTATTTGTAATGCTATTCGTTACAAATTGCAAAAAGAATGGTGATGATAATGACGATCCGGGTAATTTACCTGATGTAGAATTAAAATCAAAAGTAGTTGTATCTGGATTGAGCCTTCCATGGGAAATGGTTTATGGCCCTGATAATTTCATTTGGTTTACCGAGAAAGCAGGTAAAATTAGTCGTTTAAATCCCACCAACGGACAAGTAACACCCTTACTTACCATAACCGAAGTTCGTACTAATGGAGAAGGCGGCCTGCTTGGAATGACGCTACATCCCGATTTTACCAGCAATCCTTACGTTTATGTAGTGTATGGCTATGGTAGTACCTATAAAGCCAAAGTTGTACGTTACACTTACAGTGGAGGAAGTTTAACAAGCTCACAGGTTTTATTGGATCAGATTCCTGCTGCTTCAATCCACAATGGTTCGCGTTTGCTAATCAGTGGCGGTAAACTTTTTATCAGTACCGGCGATGCTGCTGATACTGGCACTCCCCAAAATGTTAATTCTTTAGCGGGTAAAATTTTAAGGATAAATTTAGATGGCTCGATTCCCGGTGATAATCCTTATCCAAATAACCCGGTTTGGTCTTTAGGACATCGAAATGCACAAGGATTGACCCAGGTGGGTAATAAAATTTTCTCTTCTGAGCATGGACCTGATTCTGATGATGAGATTAATATTATCGAAAAGGGAAGAAACTACGGATGGCCAAATATTAAAGGTTTTTGTAATGAAAGCGGAGAACAATCGTTTTGCAGTTCGAACAATGTGGTAGAGCCGCTAATCAATTGGACACCAACCATTGCACCTAGCGGTTTGGCTTATTACAATTCTGATTATATTCCACAGTTTAAAAATTCGTTGTTGCTGGGTGTATTAAAAGGAACTAAATTAATGCAGCTTAAATTGGATGATACACAAACAAAAATCATAGGAACGAAAGATTTTTATGTAAACACTTATGGCAGGATCAGGGCAGTTTGCCAATCGCCAGAAGGGAAAATTTATATCTGTACCAGTAATGGAAACGACGATAAAATTATAGAAATTGCGAAGTAGATCGACTATTTTTTCCGTCCAGGGCACTTTTTACAGCGTTTACCTTTCTTAAATTTCTCACAACATTTTTTGTGCTCAGCCGTACAGCTGAAAATAAAACCCATGCCTTTTTGAAATTCAGGATCGGTGGGTAACATGAATAGGCTTTCTTCTCTCTCGTAAATCATTGCAGCACAAAGGTAATAGTTATTTAGATTAATTCCAATCAATTAATATTCCTGGAAGATTTAAAAATTATTAATGCTACATTTTTGAAGGCAATTTGTAATTTAGCGAACTAACCAAAAAAATCATAAAATGATAAATAAAGTGGTATCTGGAGCTGAAGAAGCGATCAAAGATATATCAGATGGCGCAACCATCATGCTTGGCGGTTTTGGGCTTTGTGGTATTCCAGAAAATTGCATAAATGCTTTGGTAAACAAACAAGTCAAAAATTTAACCTGTATTTCGAATAATGCCGGTGTAGATGATTTCGGTATCGGTTTAATGCTAAAACAACGTCAGGTTAAAAAAATGATTTCTTCGTATGTAGGTGAAAATGCCGAATTTGAAAGGCAATTGCTGAGTGGCGAACTCGAAGTAGACCTTATTCCACAAGGTACTTTAGCTACGCGTTGTCTGGCTGCCGGATATGGTATGCCTGCAATTTTTACGCCTGCAGGTGTGGGTACTGAAGTGGCAGAAGGTAAAGAAGTACGCAATTTTGATGGCAAGGATTATTTGATGGAATATGCTTTTGATGCCGATTTTGCTATTGTTAAAGCCTGGAAAGGAGATACCGCTGGGAATTTAATCTTCAGATCAACAAGTAGAAATTTTAATCCGGTTATGGCCATGGCAGGTAAAATAACCATTGCCGAGGTAGAGGAACTGGTAGAGGCCGGCGAACTTGATCCGGATTATATTCATACGCCTGGTATTTATGTTCATCGGATTTTTCAGGGGAAAGATTATGAGAAAAGAATCGAGCAGCGAACGGTGAGGAAGTCCGAAGTCTGAAGTCGGGAGTCCGAAGTCGAATAGCAAATCCGATCAATCCTCAGTCTATCCATTCAAAACTCATTCATTTACATTTTTTATGTTTTCAAAAGAAGAAATTGCACAGCGCATTGCTAAAGAAATAAAAGACGGATACTATGTTAACCTTGGTATCGGCATACCTACTTTGGTTGCCAATTATATTCCAAAGGGAATTAACGTAGTGTTACAGTCTGAAAACGGCTTATTGGGTATGGGGCCATTTCCTTTCGAAGGAGAGGAAGATGCCGATTTAATTAACGCAGGGAAACAGACCATTACTACTTTGCCTGGATCATCAATTTTTGATTCGGCCATGAGTTTTGGGATGATCCGTGCACAAAAAGTAGATCTGACTATTCTGGGAGCCATGGAGGTATCAGAAAATGGTGATATTGCCAACTGGAAAATCCCAGGTAAAATGGTAAAGGGAATGGGAGGGGCTATGGATTTAGTAGCATCAGCCAAAAATATTATTGTGGCGATGCAACACATCAATAAAGCCGGAGAAAGTAAATTATTACCTAAATGTACTTTGCCTTTAACCGGTGTAAAATGCATCAAAAAAATTGTAACTGAATTGGCAGTTTTAGATATTCTGCCCGAAGGTGGATTTAAACTTTTAGAGCGTGCACCAGGCGTAAGTATAGAATTTATACAACAATCTACGGCTGGAAGACTGGTAGTAGAAGGAGAGATTCCAGAAATGAGATTGGATTAAATTGGTGGTTTGTGGGAGGATAAATCGGGGTGGTTAGATTCTAGAAAACGGTCGTCATTCCCGCGCAGGCGGGAATCTTAATGCACACTCAAGCCTATCAAGGCATTACGATTCCCAGGCAAAAAAAGAAGTCAAGCTTTTAAAGCTTGACTTCTTTAAAGTTTATTGTATATCTACTAAAATGCTGTTTCTTAAATCGTTGGAGATATCTTCTGTGATACCGATAATTTCTTCAGGTTCGTTGGTGTTATTCATTATTACCTTATTACATTGTTCGCGATACGGCAATAAATATTCTTTATAGGCTGGCACAACATGGTTATGCCATTTGTACAACACATCATCTTCAGGGTAGCCGCGCTCTAAACCATCTCTTTTTATTCGGCGGTCTAAAGCAACCTGCTCATCTGCATCAACAAAAATGGTATGATCCAGCAGTGCTGCAATTTCTTTAAAATGAAGGATAAAAAGACCCTCAACAATAATAATAGGCGCCGATTTAATCTCCAGAATTTTAACAACGGCTAATGGATTATTGAAGTTGTATTCTTTTTTATAAACAACCTCGCCGCTCATTAACTGTTTAATATCTCTTAAAAACTGTTCGCTATCAATGGTAGAAGGGAGGTCGAAGTTGTATAACTTGTTTTCTTCCTGTGTCATCTCGCCCGCTGGGATATAATAGTCATCCTGCGATACGAGTGTTACTTCATCCTGTTTAAAATGGTGAAGAAAGCAGTTTAAGAAAAATGTTTTACCCGATCCGCTACCACCGGCAATACCAATTATAAATGGCTTTTTGTTCAAACTCATTGAGCACTATATGTTAAATTGCAGAAAAAACGTTTGTCTAAAGCGCCCAATGAATCGGCTACGGCTTTAGTCATTACAATTATAACATCTTTTGTGGATTCGTTCTCCGTAAATTTACCAACAACTTTGGCAAAGGTAGTGCGGTTAGTCATTGGGTTGGTAATCTTAATTACCCTGCCTACGGGTGCCGTACGGTGTAAAACCAACATTTTTGTTCCGTCCAGATCCTGGTCTGCAATCCAAACTGCGGTTCCTTTTTCTTCGATCTGACTTAAACCATATACGCTAGGATCGCGGCGGAGTTTAGGGTCTTTAACCATGGTACTGTCTGGTTCGTTTTCCTGCTCTTCTTTCGATAAATCATTTACCGATTTAGGTTGCGGCGGTTTAGGAATAATCAGCTTCTGATCAACTTTAATCGCGTTATCCTCCAGTTTATTTGCTGTTCTAATCTGATAAGCGGTTAAATTGTATTTTTTAGCAATAGTAAAAATGTTTTCTCCGGTAGCTACGGTATGAATAAAACTTTCTTCTTTTGTTGCCGGTGCTTCTTTAACTTTTGCTTCTGCCTCTTTAACTTTTGCTTCAGCT
The DNA here is from genome assembly GCF_001442625.1 of Pedobacter ginsenosidimutans. Taxonomy (GTDB): domain Bacteria; phylum Bacteroidota; class Bacteroidia; order Sphingobacteriales; family Sphingobacteriaceae; genus Pedobacter; species Pedobacter ginsenosidimutans. Next base: position 23,209 of record NZ_LMZQ01000026.1, read on the forward strand.
TGTTTTTCTTTCGGAACCTGGACATCTGTAATAATCCCTCCTGGTACTTTTAAAACCTGCCCAATGGTAATGGCGTTATCAGGCAAATCGTTCAGTTTTCTAATCTGGTAAGCGGTAATGCCGTATTGTTTAGCGATGGTGAAAATAGTTTCGTTCCTTAAAACAGTGTGTGTACCGGCTGCATCTGTAGATTTGTTCTCCTGTACTGGTTTTTCTTCGGCTACAGCTACTACTTTGTTCTCGTCGATATTCTTCGTTGCCGGTATTTTGAGTTTCTGCCCAATACGGAGATTGTTTCCCGAAAGATTGTTGGCTTTTTTTACTTCTTCAACAGTAGTGCCGTATTTCTCGGCTATTTTGCCTAAAAACTCCTTGGGCGCAACAGTATGCTCGATCATGGTTTGATCGGCAGATGATGTATTGCCCTGAGGCGTTTCTGTATTATTTTTCGCTGGCGGCGTTACCGGAGCAGCTGTTGCAATTTGTTCTCCGTTTTTAACAGGGATTTTTAAAACCTGACCGATACTTAAATTACTGCTGCTAAGGTTGTTTAAAGCTTTAATTTCATTAATGGTTGTGCCGTATTTTTCGGCCAGCATATTTAAGTTTTCTTTTGGCTTGATGGTATGCTCTATTATATTGCCAATAGAAGTGCTTTGGTTTTGCGTGCTGTTAGCTAATCCTGTTGCTGTAAAAGGAATATTGGTTGGTACTTTAATGATTACCCCAACCTGAAGGTATTTATTGTCATTAAAGGCCATAATCTCTTTAGGGGAAACATTATACCTTCTTCCTATTGAATAATAAGTGTCTTTTGCTACAGTTTGGTGAACGATCAGTTTTTTGCCTTTATTATTTTCTACACCGATAGAGTCTCTTGCTGTGTTGGCTTTGGCATTTGCAATGTTTAAAGCAAATAACACTACAGCAGATAAATATATTTTATGCATTTATTTTATGTAAATTTTTAAGTCAAAGGGAGCAATTATACGAATAATATTGTTAACCAGTCTATGTTCAGCTATTCGTTTTTAAGTAAAAATAAGATGACTTTAATATCTTAATATCGATATGCCATTCATTAACAAATATTTGTAAAATTGTTGTTCCCTGTAATATTGAATATTAAACGATCTAATAAATAACGTATTGTTCAAAAGACAAAATTGAGCAAAACTTTTATAAATTTGGGTTGTTACGTAGACATTAAAAATATCATAAATAATAAAAAAATGGACGCTAAAGAAATAAGCTTAAACGAAAAAGAAGTTAAACCAGTTGTAGATCTTTTAAACGATTATTTGGCTAATTACCATATTCATTATCAAAAGTTAAGAGGTTGCCACTGGAATATTAAAGGGCAGAACTTTTTTACTTTACATGTTAAGTTTGAAGAATTATATACTAATGCACAATTAACCATTGATGAGATAGCTGAGCGTGTATTAACCTTGGGTAAAGCACCGCATAGCCGTTTCGCCGATTACATTAAAGAATCTAAAATTAAAGAGATTGATACCATTGGTTTAAAAGACCTTGATATGGTTGATGCCATTTTAGATGATATGGCTGCATTGATCGAATTGGAAAGAGAGCTTTTAGAAGCTACAGATGCGGCCGGAGATGATGGTTCTAACGATATGGTTAACCGTTTTATGCAGTTTAAAGAGAAAAATACCTGGATGTTGCGCTCTTTCGCAGGGAAGAAATAATATCAAGGTAAGTTAATAGCCTCATGTAAGTAGCTTTATTGTAAAATCTGCTTATATGAGGCTTTTTTGTTTCGGAGAAAATCTAATTATTTATCTTTGGGCATGGCATACAAAAGTTTAGCAGAATGTGTATCCGATCTCGAAAAGCACGGTCATTTAATCAGAATAAAAGAAGAAGTAGATCCCTATTTAGAAATGGCAGCCATCCATTTAAGGGTTTACGAAAATAAAGGACCGGCAATACTATTCGAAAAAGTTAAAGGAAGCCCTTTTCCTGCAGTTTCAAACTTGTTTGGGACATTAGAACGATCGAAGTTTATTTTCAGAGATACCTTGCCAAAGGTACAACAACTTGTATCGTTAAGGAATGATCCCATAAAAGCATTAAAAAATCCGTTTAAATATGCAGGTTCGGCAATGTCAGCATTATCGGCCTTGCCACTTAAAACACCTTCGGCAAAAAGCAAATTTTTAAAAACAAGTATCAGTCAGTTACCACAAATTGTAAACTGGCCTATGGATGGTGGTCCTTTTGTTACCATGCCGCAGGTTTATACTGAAGATATAGATAAACCAGGTGTTTTAAATGCAAACCTGGGCATGTATCGCATCCAATTGGGTGGGAACGATTATATTCAGGACCAGGAAATCGGATTGCACTATCAGATCCATAGGGGGATTGGGGTACACCAATCTAAGGCCAATGCATTAGGCCAACCCTTAAAAGTGAGTATTTTTGTCGGCGGACCACCATCACATCCTTTAGCAGCAGTGATGCCTTTACCAGAAGGATTATCCGAAATGACTTTTGCTGGTGCATTGGGCGATAGGCGTTTTCGTTATTTTTATGACGATGAAGGTTTTTGCATTTCTGCAGATGCCGATTTTATTATTACCGGAACGGTTTACCCAAATGAAAATAAACCAGAAGGGCCTTTTGGCGATCACCTGGGCTATTACAGTTTAACACATCCTTTTCCTTTGATGAAGGTGCACAATGTATATCATAAAAAGGATGCCATTTGGTCGTTTACGGTTGTTGGCCGTCCGCCACAGGAGGATACCAGTTTTGGGGCTTTGATCCATGAGATTACAGGCTCGGCCATACCACAGGAAATTCATGGTTTAAAAGAAGTTCATGCGGTTGATGCAGCTGGCGTTCACCCTTTACTTTTTGCCATCGGTAGTGAGCGTTATACGCCTTATTTAAAAGCGCGCAGACCTCAGGAAATATTAACCATAGCCAATCACATTTTAGGAAAAAACCAATTGAGTTTGGCTAAATATCTGTTTATTGCGGCTAAAGAAGATGATCCGCACTTAAGCACGCACCATATTGAAGCATTTCTTGCGCATATTTTAGAACGGATCGATTTAACGAGGGATGTTCATTTTTATACCAATACTACTATTGATACGCTTGATTATAGTGGTGATGGATTAAACAGCGGATCGAAGGTAGTAATTGCGGCAGCAGGGGATAAGCAGCGTGAACTTTGGAATAAGTTCCCTGAAGGACTGAAATTAAGCGATGGATTTTACCAACCAAAAATAGCCATTCCAGGGGTTTTAGTTTTAGGAAGTGACAAATATTTAAACCCGGAGAAAACAGCCGCAGAAATTGCTTTGTTGAATATGGCATTGATGGATCAGGATTTATCTGGCTTACCTTTAATTATATTGGCTGATGATGCAGAGTTTACGGCTACCAATATTGATAATCTGGTTTGGGTGGCCTTCACCAGAAGCAACCCGGCGGCTGATATATATGGCATTAACGACTTTACCATCAATAAACACTGGGGCTGTAAAGGTTCGTTGATTATTGATGCAAGGAAAAAGCCCCACCACGCACCTGAATTGATCAAAGATGAAGCGGTAGAGGCTAAGATTAATGAAATGGGTAAAGCGGGTGGTGCGCTTTTTGGAGCGGTTTGATTTAATGGGGAATAATAAATCGGACCATTATACCAATGGTCCGACTGATGTGCGCGTTTTATTGGGCCTAATGCACTTTAGCCTCTAAACTTTTAGAGTTTTACATCACTTGATTCTATAATTTCAATAAGTTTTGCTGTCTCATTAAAATTAACGCCTTTTAATGGATCAAAATCGTTGTACTTGTCAAAAGGAATTCCGGTAAGGTTTGCTATCTTTTGTAATGGTACTTGATATGTTTTAAACTTTCCAAAGCCATCTTCGCTAATTCCTTCTTTGCTTCTAAAATCGTCAATATTATCTGGTTGCTTCAATATATAACCACTTACCGAAGGTGTCCCATCTTTTTTGATTACTGTCGCGACTTTCCAAAACTGTAAGGGTAATAATACTCCTCTATACGGTATGTCTTCTTCTCCGAAAATTGGACCAGTAAACACAGAAGCTTTAACTTTTTCTATGCCAACATTCTCCAATATATAATTCTCTAAACTCAGCCAGGTTTTTTGGTTCAAGTCTTTATGCTGAGGTGTAGAGTTAGTAAAATGAAAGGTGTCATCGTTTGCAAAACTGTTATTTTCTCCCCACACAGGGTCAAGTCTCCTAACCATATGTCCCCTGTCAAGGTCGTTTTCTGCGTAAACTTTCGGGCCTGTTTGATATTTTTGATCCATTCTTGGATCTATTATCCATTTCGTATTCTCTCTTTTAATGGGTGCTAACCGGTTGCCATCAATATTTACGGCAGTTATTACGCATAACCTTCTGCTTTTATTTATCGCAATGGAGAAGTTAAAATAATGGAGTAAATTTTCATTATCTTTTGTTGGGTTTAAAATAGGTGCAAGTTTATCCGATTGTGATTTTAACAGATCTTGTATATCGATTTTAAAATTATTGGTGCTTACAAAATCTGCATCATATCCATTTCTGCTTTTGTAATTCTGATTATTTGCCTTTTCAATTGTAAATATTGCTTCCTCTTTATGATCATCAGTTGTAATTGGAGATGTTCCATTATTGAAAGTTGAATTATTTTTGCCAATACCAACAGATACTTCAATTGGTATTGTAAATGTTACCTTATTTTCCATATTTATATTATTGTTTTTTGTTTTTTCAACCATGGGGTTATTGTTCAATATTTTAGTTTCGGGTGAGGTATTTAGACTGTTAAAAATTTCCCTGACTAAATAATTTTCAGAATATTCATTTTTTAGATCGTTTAGGATGGCGCTCACCCTTATACCCTCGTTTGAAATCCAATCAATCAAACTATCGTCCATACCTTCACGGTAAATGCTTCCATCTTTGCATAAATAGTTTCCATCTCCATCTTTTTTGGGTACGCCACTATGGTGTAATGCTACCACTTGCCATTGATCATTAAATACTGGTGAACCGGATGAACCTTGAGCCGTATCTGTTGAATAGGTGATGAAATCACCTTCTTTGGCCACCACTTGGTTTTCTCTTATGGCGATCTGTTTGTATAAACCCGATGGATGCTGGATTATTGAAACATGTTCTGCCTTTAATACTTTATTTGGTTCTTCAAATAATTTTAAAAAACCGAAATCAACAAGTTTTTTATCACCCTTTTTCGAAGTAGGATTTACATAAACTATCGAAAAATCCAATTTTTCATTAGTATAGAAGAATTTTGTGGTATCCAATGTGAAAATATAACTTGTGCCCGGTTCATCAAACTGATCATATTGATAATTAAATTCTGCGAAACTGTTAACAGCATCTTCTTTTTTTGTAAAAACATGATTATTCGTAATCATTAGATTGGGAGAAATTAAAAAACCTGTTCCAAACCCCTCGTTTCCCCCCGAGATATTTTTTACATGGATCCTGCATACAGAGTTAGCTGCAATAAAGCCCAACTGTAAATAATTTATGCTCATTAAATCGTTTGTGCCGATGAGTCTTTCTTTCGCAATATCAAAAGGCTCATGCAGATTATATAGAATATGATCAATCCTTTCGGTGATATTTGCCTTTTCTGCTTCAATAGGGAATGTTTTTTTTAATTTCGCAATTTTATCGATATTCAGTTTTGAATAACGTTTCTCGGTTGCTTTTATAAAGTCAAAATTTGTTAGGTTCATAATGTTTTGCTTTTAGAGATTGGCTATGCTTGTAATAAGTTGAAATTTATTTGTTCAATTTCAAGCCCGATTTATTTTATAAATTATTATTCACTATCCTGTTTCCCAGGTGAGGGAGCTAACAAACCAGCTAATGCACCAATGGATAATGATGCCAAACTATTTATTATAGTAAATACCTGTTCTCCCATAACTTCCTTCTCATCTTTTATTAAAAGACCAATAACTACTATGAGCACAACCAAGCTTAATGCGGTAACCACTAGTCGATAAACCCAAATATCTTTTATGGGAGTGTCGAGTGATGCTATTCTTTTTAGTGTTGCCTTCGGATTAGCCTCAAATTCCTGTTTTAGTTCAGGTTTTTCATCGAGGTCTTTAATAAAAGATTCGACTTTGCCTAATGATAGTTTTGTCATGGTTTTAGTTTTTTTGGTTCTGATTAATTAACCCTTCATATTTTAATGTGGGGTTCAAAAAATGATCAGTTTTATACTGCCATCTTTCTTACCCAAAGCTATCAACGGAAGTATATCCAAATCAAGCGTGAAAACATGTGAATTTATACGCATGAAAAGCGCAACGGCCTACCGTAAAATCGCGGTATTTTAAAATAAATTGTGAAGATCGCGTTGAGGTGAAAAGTCGGTTTAGAAGCTTTTTGAGCTATATTTAAAGCTTGAAAGGAAGGTTTTAGCTCATAATACGTTAAATGGAAGCTTTCATGTTCGAATTAGGATGATGTATATTTAGTTACAAGTTATTTTATAAACCTCAAACTAAATTAAAAGCTATGGAACCTTTACCGTGTACTTTTGTAACAAAACAAGAAAGCAATTATCGTGAACAATGGTTTAATTATTATAAGTATCCTATACTTAATATCATTACATCGTTGCAAGAAGGAATGCAAGAAAACAACAGACTGGATTTTGAGAATATCCAAAGTGCTATTGAGTTTTTTAAGCTTCTGAAAGCGAATCTTAAAACTAAAGATGATGGTGTTAGGGTATATTTTGCCTCCCCATCTAGCGATGGAACTGTAACCCCGGGTAAATGTGGTTTACTTACACTCATTTTCGGAATAACTGAAGGTGCAGATAAAGTTGATAATAAAAATTACTACGCTTATAATGGAAAAACTTTTGATGTAGTCCCAGAAGATAAAGCAAGAATCTGGGTTCATAATTATCAAAATGTAAAGCGCTGTATTCTTTTCGAAACGCTATCGGAAAATGACCGGTTAAATGTTTGTAGGGAAACTAAGCATATATGGTTTAGTTTATTGCAGATAACCCAAACACTTCAGGAGATGGAAAGCCAAAGCGCAAAGCCCGGGGGGAAGGTAACGGGGTTTGGTATCCGTTTTGTGTCTTATACCAATCTAGCTTATTCATTTCCAAAACCAGTATCAGATGATGAAGAGAGAAAACAGCGATTAACTATTGCTTTTACCTTTATGAGTGAAAAAAAGGATATAGGGATAGAAGATATTGATCGCATTGAATTTGAACAAAGACTTGAGATAACTATGAATGGATTTCGTGGAGATACTTTTGATACCGGTGATCCTACCCCGCCGCCATCAAACGATAATAAGGCAGAACTTGATGTTTCAAATCAATAGTAAATACTTATTTTAGATACATATTTAAATTTATGTATCTCAAGTATTTATATCTCATTTCTTTAGTGATTTGCTCGATAGCTGGTCTTGCAATGATGTTAAAATTAACAAAGCAACTAAAAGTAGTTGCTTTGTTATGTGTTTATACTTTTCTACTCGAAATTAGTGTGTTTTTATTTAAACAAGAGATTGGTTATGAGGGTAGTACGCTACCTCAATATAATTTTTTTATTCTGGTAGAATTTATATTTTATGCCTATTTCTTTAAACAAATTGTCAGAAATGTTTACTTACTAAAGGTAATAAACTTATTCTTACTGATGTTCCCAGTTCTTTGGTATATATTTAGTTTTTACTGTTTTAATATACTACAATGGAGCAGCTATGCTTTTGTATTTGGCGGAACATTTATTATTTTCTTTGCACTTATTTATTGTTATGAAAAATTAACTTCGGACGAAACTACGTCACTTTTTAATGAAGGTGAATTCTGGATTGCTATAGGCTTAATTGTTTATTACACCTGCGTTGTACCCTATATGGGCATGTTCCATTATTTGACAGAAAACTACGAAAAATTAGCTGTTAAACTGAAAAGCTTGAATTTAATAACCAATATTATCATGTATTTACTGTTTGCTTATGCTTTTTTATGCAAAACGATCAAGACCAAGAAGTCCTATTTGTAATTATACCTAGTATTATTATCTTCTTTGCACTTAGTTGTGCCATAGTTTTTTTAATGCTGTATTTTCAGAAAAAGAAATTTCAGTATGCAAAAGAGAAAGGAGAATTAGAAAAGCAATATGGCGAACAGCTGCTTCAATCGCGCCTCGAAATGCAAGAGCAGACATTTGATACCATAAGCCAGGAAATACATGATAATGTTGGTCAGTTGCTAAGTTTAGCTAAATTACAGTTAAGCATTGTTGAACAAAATGAAGTTACAGATAAAACCTTAATTACCGATATTAAAAGCAACGTTGGTAATGCCCTTACCGACTTACGTGATATAGCCAAAAGCCTTAGTACTAGTCGTATTCAGGAACTTACTTTGTTGCAGGCTGTAGAACAGGAGTTACAACGTATTGCTAGGTCTGGCGTGATTAAATGCAGTGTTGAGGTAAGTGGTAATGAGCAACAAGTAGCAGAGCAGAAGAAAATAATCATCTTCCGGATTGTGCAGGAGAGCTTACAGAATATACTAAAGCATGCAGAAGCTAGCATTATAAATGTTGAATTTGACTTTCTAACTGAGCAACTGAAAATAACCATTGACGACAACGGAATTGGATTTAGTGCAGATGAAAAGGTAAAGGTTGAAACTGGGCTTGGACTTCAGAATATTGTAAAACGTTCGGCACTTATAATGGGGAAGGCCACAATTAACAGTACAATAAATAATGGAACCAAAATCACACTAATCATCCCTTATGTCTGATGTTAAATATATAGCACTTGTTGATGATCATGTTCTTTTCAGAAAAGGACTTGCAGCACTGATCAGCTATTTTCCTGCTTACGAAATTTTATTTGAGGCAGCCAATGGAAAAGATTTTATCAGGCAGTTAAAAATATATAACGCACCTGATATTGTACTGCTTGATATAAATATGCCTGAAATGGATGGCTATAGTACCGCTTCCTGGTTACGGATAAATTATCCGGAAGTAAATGTACTTGCTTTGAGTACAATGGATGCCGAAACTGCCATTATTAAAATGATAACCAATGGAGCTAAGGGATATGTGCTAAAAGATGCCGAACCTGAGGAATTAAAACGTGCTTTTGATGAAGTAATCAGCAAAGGATATTTCTACAATGATTTGGTTACTAGAAAGGTAATGCAATCATTAAGTGCCTTGTCATCTGGCTCAAAAATATCCGATTTTGTAAAATTAACAGAGCGGGAGATGGAATTTTTGAAATATACCTGTACTGAAAAAACTTATAATGAAATTGCAGCTGAAATGTTTGTAAGCCCGCGTACAATTGATGGTTACAGAAATTCTTTATGTGAAAAACTACAATTAAAAAGCCGTACCGGATTGGCACTTTATGCGGTTAAAAATGGTATAGTTAAAATTTAAGTTTTTTTGTAATCAGATTACAAAAAATTACAATACTTCTTTATTAATCAACAAAAAAGGCTTCGATAAATTTACCGAAGCCTTTTGTAAAATATGCGAATGTTTAACGCTTAAAATCTTACCCCAAAGGTTAAGAATACGTTGTTTCTATTGCTTTTAACATCTGCAACAGGCTCACTGTAATCATCTAACAAATACGGACTTGAACTGAAGTTTGTTTTGTAGTTCTGATACGCTACATCGAAATAATAGTTATCTACACGGTATCCAATTCCACCAGTATAATATTGACCTTGGTAAAATTTATTGTCGCCACCTTTAACACCATTTCCGTTTACTCCATAACCACCACGTAAACTAATTTCGTTAGTCACTTTTACTTCCGCACCAACTCTGTAGTTAACCGCTTCTTTATAAGATTCTTTAATAAAAGCATTATTGCTATTGATTGTTGAAAGATCAGAACCATTAGAATCAGAAAAACGCATAGAGGCATAATCTACATAATCAACATCAGCTGAGATTAATGCTGTACCAGCAATTACATAACTGATACCTGCAGATGCTTTTAACGGTGTACGCAGGTTATAACTGAAAGTATAATATTGTGTCGGGTTACTTGATTTAGTTGGTCCAGTAGTAGCATTTCCAGCAGTGGTAGCCTGCAAAGTCTCACTGGTATTGTCTTCAATATTCATCCAGGTTGGTGTTTGGAAATTCAAACCGATCCTTAACTCACTCACTGGTCTGAAAATAGCACCCAGTTTTAAATTAAAACCACCGCCTTTAGTCTCCTGGTTTCTAAAGTGGGTAAGGCTGTAATTTTCGTTTCCGTTATATGTTGGTATGGCGTCACCATCATTATATGAGTTAACAATGCCAGATTCCGTAAAAGTAGCATCGCTGGTGTATTTTACATTAACAAAACTGGCTGTTGCACCAATATACACCTTGTTGCCAAAATTAAGGGCGCCTGCTACGTTAAATTCAGAAGTGGAACCTAAACGTGCTTCGTCCCAGTTTTGTTTAAAATTAGCATTGTTATAGGGTTCTGCTGAAAATTGATTCGGAAAAGTAGGTGTATTTTTATTAATTAGAAAACTCTTATAAGCATCTCCAGCAATACTATTATTAATACCATAATTGTTCGCCTGATCCACGTAAGAATCTCTAATCGAGCTGTTTGTATTAGTTCCGTTATAGTTGATGTTATTTAAGAAATCGTTGTTTCTGGTATAGCTTAAGCCGAATACAGTACTAACCAATCCTTTATCTACATCAGATCCTTTCATTTTAGCAGTTGGACTGTAAAATACAACACCAATGTTATTCAGGTTAATCTGGTTTTTATCAGCTTTGGTATTGTTGCCCAGGTATGCACTATTGTTTGATACAGAATTAAATTCAGGGGTTAAACTAAACTCAGATTTGGTAAATAACCCCAATCCGGCAGGGTTCGCGTTAATTGAACCAATATCACCTCCAACTCCGATTTGCGCACCGCCCATTCCCTTAAATCTTGCAGAACTACCATAATTGGTTTGAGAAAAGCGGAATGCATCAGGCGCGTAACTTTGGGCGTAGGTTGTTCCCATAGCAGCTACTGTAGCTACTAGTGATGCTAAAATATATTTTTTCATGTTGTGTGTTTAAATTTAAATTAACCTCTTCCTGCTCTTGATGGTCTTGAACCGCCACCACCACCGCCACCAGTTGAACCACCGCCGCCACCGCCATTTGATGGTGGAGGTGAATAACTAGGTCTGCTTTCGGTTCTACTTGGTTGTTGAGGAGTGTAATTCTCATTTCTAGTAGGTCTGCTGCTTTGTGTGCCCTGAGGTGAGTAATTATCATTTCTGGTTGGTCTGCCAGCTTGTGAGCCCTGAGGTTGTGTATAGCTGCCATTACCTTGGTTTCTGCTTGGTCTTCCAGCATTAATATTTGGAGCATAACCTACACCATTTGTAACACCCGATCTGCTCGGTCTGCCGGCATTTCCGGCATTGCCGTTTCCATATCTTGGTGTGCCTCTATCATCACTTCCGGGTCTTGGTCTGTTATAACCTCTATTGGTATACACACCGCCACCATAGTATCCGCCGCCAATACCCCAGCCACCGCCGTAATATCCGCCGCCCCAACCGAAACGATCGTAGTAAGAATTAGGACCCCATGAGTTCCAGCCCCAAGGATTGTTCCATCCGTAGCCAAAATTACCGTAATAGAAGGGATTGCTCCAGATGCTGCCATAACCAAAGCTACCGCCCCAGCCACCTAAACCGTATCCGCTGTTCCAGCCCAGGCCATAACCCAAGTAGTTTGAGGGGCCATAACTGCTTCCGTAGTAATAATTATCAAAATAAGGATCATAGTAGCCTTGAAAGCTGTAACCATTGTAAAAACGGTTTATTCTAGATGAGTAATCCATATCGTAATAAGGATTACTGGTTCCGTAATATTCATCATATTCTTCCTGTCCTTGAGCCTGATATTGCTGGCCTTGTCGGTTCTGAGGCTGAGGTGCTATTTCAACCTCCCTGGCTTTTGCCACAGAATTATAAACATCATCAGCTGGCTTAGTTTGAGCCAGTTTTGATGTAGCGCATGATGCCACCAACCCTGCAGCGGCAATCATAACAATGGGTAAAAATTTAATTGGTTTCATTGTGTTTATATTTAGTTGTGTGTGTTCACGAATGTAATAAACAAGTTCCAAAAGTAGTTAATTCCTAACTATTTACTTAGTCTAAAAATGTTAAATCACAATTGATGTCAATTGTTGATCGTTTGTAGGCATAAATTTATAAATTTGCGATCGGATTTTACACTTTTTAACATACAAATTACGTTCCAAATACATAAGATGAGCAAAGAAATTACAAGTAGAGAAGCAGATTATTCCCAATGGTATAATGATATTGTGTTAAAAGCAGATTTAGCAGAGCATTCTGCTGTGCGTGGTTGTATGGTTATAAAGCCAAATGGCTATGCTATATGGGAAAAAATGCAGGCTGTTTTAGATAAAATGTTTAAGGATACAGGCCATCAAAATGCCTATTTTCCATTATTCATCCCAAAGTCATTTTTCTCTAAGGAAGCTTCTCACGTTGAGGGCTTTGCGACAGAATGTGCAGTAGTAACACATTACCGGTTAAAAAATGACGGTAATGGAAATATTGTTGTAGATGAAACAGCCAAATTAGAGGAGGAATTAATTGTTCGCCCTACATCGGAAACCATTATTTGGAATACCTATAAAGGATGGATCCAATCGTACCGTGATTTGCCAATATTGATCAATCAATGGGCGAATGTGGTAAGATGGGAAATGCGTACCAGGTTGTTTCTACGTACAGCCGAATTTTTGTGGCAGGAGGGCCATACCGCACATGCTACAGCAGAGGAGGCAATTGAGGAAACAGAACGTATGTTGCATATTTACGCCGATTTTGCCGAAAACTGGTTGGCAGTTCCGGTAATCAGAGGCCGTAAATCGCCAAATGAGCGCTTTGCGGGGGCTTTAGATACTTATTGTATTGAGGCCTTAATGCAGGATGGTAAAGCTTTACAAGCAGGTACATCCCACTTTTTAGGGCAGAATTTTGCTAAAGCTTTCGATGTTAAGTTTACCGGTAAAGATGGGAAATTAGACCATGTATGGGCTACTTCATGGGGTGTTTCTACACGTTTAATGGGTGCTTTGATTATGGCGCACAGTGATGATTCCGGATTGATTATTCCACCAAAATTAGCGCCAATACAAGTGGTAATTGTTCCGATTTATAAAGGTGATGAGGATCTGGCGAGAATTTCTTCATACGTTAATGAATTAACCATGCGTTTAAAAGGTTTAGGCGTTTCGGTGAAATATGATGACAGGGATACACAGCGCCCTGGATTTAAGTTCGCTGATTATGAGTTGAAAGGTGTGCCGATCCGTATTGCTATTGGTGGTCGCGATTTAGAAAATAAAACAGTAGAAATTGCCCGTAGAGATACCAAGGTGAAACAAACTGTACCTCAGGAAGGATTGGATATTTACATCATCAAACTATTGGAAGATATTCAGCAAAGTATGTTCAACAAAGCTTTGGCTTATCGCGATGAGCATATTACTGAAGCCAACAGTTACGATGAGTTTCATGAGTTGTTAGATACCAAAGCTGGTTTTATTTCAGCGCATTGGGATGGAACACCGGAAACTGAGCAAAAGATAAAAGAAGAAACAAAAGCAACCATTCGTTGTATTCCTTTAGATAATAAATTAGAAGATGGTGTTTGTATTTATTCAGGAAAACCATCTACGCAAAGAGTGCTGTTTGCAAGAGCGTATTAATTAGATGTGAGATATGAGATTTGAGACATGAGATCTGAGCGGAAATGCAAATCTCAAATCTAGTGTCTCAAATCTCATGTCTAGTATCTCAAAACTAAAAAAAAATGAAATTCGCAACTAAAGCTATACATGCAGGTCAAGAGCCTGATCCAACAACAGGTGCTGTAATGACACCGATATATCAAACCTCTACCTATTGGCAGAAATCTCCCGGAGACAATAAAGGCTACGAGTATTCGAGGGGAACAAACCCAACGCGTAAAGCTTTGGAAGATTGTTTAGCTGCTTTAGAAAATGCCAAATATGGTCTGGCTTTTTCGAGCGGAATGGGGGCAACAGATGCCGTATTGAAATTATTACAGCCTGGTGATGAAGTGATTACCGGAAATGATTTATATGGTGGTTCATACCGGATCTTTACCAAAATATTCACTAAATACGGAATCAAGTTTCATTTTCTGGATCTTTCTAAACCAGAGAATATATTGCCCTACATCAATGATAAAACCAAATTGGTTTGGATAGAAACACCTACTAATCCCACCATGCAGATTATCGATATTGAAGGTGTAGCAAAAATCACGAAGGAGAAAAATTTAATCCTTACGGTTGACAATACATTTGCATCTCCCTATTTACAAAACCCGATTGATCTGGGCGCTGATATTGTGATGCACTCGGTAACCAAATACATTGGTGGTCACTCTGATGTAGTAATGGGTGCTTTGGTGACGAATGATGAGCAATTGTATAAAGACCTTTGGTTTATTTATAATGCCTGTGGTGCAACACCGGGGCCGCAAGATGCTTTTTTAGTATTGAGGGGGATAAAAACGCTTCACCTTCGGATGAAAGCACATTGCGAAAATGGAGAACGTATTGCACATTATTTAAAAACACATCCAAAGGTTGATAAAATTTATTGGCCGGGTTTTGAAGATCACCCTAATCATGATGTGGCTAAAAAACAAATGCGTGGATTTGGCGGTATGATTTCAATTACCTTAAAAGGTGCTGATCTTGAAGAAACTTTTAGAATCTCTTCTAATTTTAAAGTATTCACATTGGCTGAATCATTAGGTGGGGTAGAATCACTGATTAACCATCCTGCAACGATGACACACGGCTCTATCCCGAAAGAAGAAAGAGAGAAAGTAGGTGTTACCGATAACTTGCTCCGTTTAAGTGTTGGAGTAGAAGATATCGACGATCTTTTAGAGGATTTAGCGAATGCATTAGCATAATATTTCGAGCGGGCAGATAAAATATTTGCCCGTTTTTTGTAAAGCAAGTCCTATTCTAAAATTAATGGTAGCCCGGCTTTACACTAAATCTTTTTTGTTTAGGCATCTGCTTCATTAAGTTAGTGAAAACAAAAAAGGATACCGTTTCAATCCGGTTTAAATGGCAACAATTGTGCTGCTATTTACGTCTAATAAAAAGCTAACGATGCAATTTCTTGAGTTAAAGAATTTTCTGGATAGTAAGGTTGAACAATACAATCAGCCAAATTTTATAGCAAACGACCCAGTTTGTATTCCGCATCTTTTCGAAAAAAAACAGGATATAGAAATTGCCGGCTTTTTTGCTGCGGTTTTAGCCTGGGGCCAGCGAAAAACAATTATTAATAAATGTAAGGAACTGTTGGGCCGTATGGATAATGCGCCTTATGATTTTGTTGTTAATCATACCGATAACGATTTAAAACGCTTGCTGAACTTTAAACACCGCACGTTTAACGATACCGACTTACTTTATTTTATTTCGTTTTTCAAGCAGCATTATCAAAAATATGATAGTTTAGAGCGGGCATTTGTACCTAGGCAAGATGTCTTTCGGGCTGATTATTTAGAAGTTTCATCCGTAAAACCGGAGATAACATATACCTCGGAAGTGTGTTATGCTGCTGAGCTTAACTTTTCAATAGAGCGGGCATTGAACCATTTCAGACAGTATTTTTTTTCCTTAGAAGATTTTCCTCACCGCACGAAGAAACATATCTCCTCGCCAAAGCAAAAATCTACCTGTAAACGTTT
>NZ_LMZQ01000027.1 GCF_001442625.1 Pedobacter ginsenosidimutans
TATACCTTGTTTATTTAATTCTTTTGCAACCTCAGTGCCCTCGTTATTCATCACCAGATAAGAATAACCCCCACCAGGACATATAATTACGGCAGCACTTTTACCATTGTTTTTTTTGGGGAGAAAAACGGTTAAAGTGGGTTCCGTAACGTATCTGGTTAATATTCTGCCATTTTTGGCAGTATCTGTTTTTTCTGTTAAATCGGCCTTAATGGCGTTCGGTACATTTTTGTAAAGTGGTACAGTATTCTGTGCAAATAATCCTGTCTGGCTCATGTTAAGCATTAATATAAATGCTAAAATTGTTTTTTTCATATACTTGGTTTAAACAAAACTATGAAATTATTTTGTTAATATGTACTACATATTTTTTTAACATTTGTTTTTAAATCAAAAAGCGTGAACTAAGTTTTCAAATGTTTTTGTACTACATAAAAACGAGTATATTTGAAACTTCTAAATATGTATTTCTATGGCATTAAAAAGTGATTTAAGTTTGGATATCGATAAAATCTCATCTGATACAATGGCTGATGTGGTTGAAATGAGGTTAAGAGATTATTTCAAAAAGAAATCATTTAAACCTGGCGATGCACTGCCGAAAGAGCAGGAACTGGCTGAAGCGCTGGGCGTAAGCCGAAACGTTTTAAGGGAAGCTTTAAGTCGCTTGAGGATGCTTGGCATGATTGAGACTAAGAAAAAGAGGGGGATGATTTTATCAAGCCCTGATGTATTGGGTGGTTTTCAGCGTGTACTCGATCCGCTAATAATCAGTCCAGATGCACTACAGGATCTTTTTGAGCTGAGGTTAATTTTGGAAATGGGTCTCGCTGATGTGCTTTTTTTGAATTTAAATGATAAAAGTATCCGTGAACTTGAAATAATTGCCAATAGCGAAAAGAAAAAGAATAAAGAAGCATTCCGCATCGCCAATGAAATTGCCTTTCACGGTAAATTATATGAAATGGCTGGTAACGATACCTTAAAACGTTTCCAGCATATGCTTTTGCCAGTTTTTGGTTTTGTACTTCAGGTAGAAAATGAGTTCCTTTCAGGCAGTGTTAGCCATCAGGATTTGGTAGAAATTCTTAAATCTGGAAATAAAAATGATTTCAGAAATGGAATGTACGAGCATCTAAAGCCTCATTTCGACCGACTGGAGGCATTAAAGAAAATAAATTAAGTTTTTATGTACTACATATTATTTTATTAATTACATTTGTTTTATGCAAGTCTGATTATGCTTGTGCTAACCAAATTAATTTCTTTAAGCTATGTTTTACACCATCAAAAATCTGAAAAAGATTGGCGGGTTATGCTGCTTTTCTGCACTGATTTTGTGCTGCATAAATGTCACTTATGCAGCAACCCATATTGCGACGAGTAGAGTAGACAGTCTGAATTTCATTTTTAAAGCTGGCGAAAACGGTTATGCCTGTTTTCGTATTCCGGCCCTCATCCGTACTCAAAACGGAAGCTTGCTTGCTTTTGCCGAAGCGCGAAAAAACAATTGTGGCGATTCTGGAGATATTGATCTCGTGGTTAAACGCTCATTGGACAAGGGTAAAACCTGGACCGGATTACAGTTGGTTTGGAGCGATTCGACCAATACCTGCGGAAACCCTGTTCCCATCCAGGATCAAACGACGGGCAATATCATTTTAATTTCTACATGGAATTTGGGTACAGATCATGAAAAACAGATTATGGATGGCTCATCGAAAGACGGAAGGCATGTATATATGTTATCATCTGGTGATAATGGAAAAACCTGGTCGGCTGCAACAGAAATTACTGCTCAAGTGAAAAAAACAGGGTGGACCTGGTATGCAACCGGGCCATGCCATGGCTTACAGGTACTTAAAGGGAAATATGCCGGCCGATTGGTTGTGCCGATAAACCATGTAGAAACAGGTACTAATCAGAATTTTGCACACACCATTTATTCCGATGATCATGGTAAGAGCTGGAATTTAGGCAATAACACGCCTCAGGATAAAATGAACGAAACTACATTGGCCGAAATTTCGAAAGGGCGATTGATGTTGAACATGCGGAATAGTGACCGTACAATTAAAACAAGACATACCGCTATAAGCAAAGATGGCGGTCAAAACTGGGCAAATGTTCAGATCGATACTACTTTAATAGAACCTATCTGTCAGGGAAGTTTGCTGAGTCATTTTTATCGTAACAATAAACCTACACTGCTTTTCAGCAATCCTGCAAATACAAAATTACGGGCAAATTTAACGTTACGTTTAAGCAAAAACGACGGTAAAACCTGGAAATATAATATGGTTTTACATCCTGGTCCATCGGCCTACTCAGATATTGCAGTAATAGACAAACAAATAATCGGCTGCTTTTTCGAAGCAGGATATGCAAAGCCGTATGAGGGCATTGTATTTAAAGCTGTAAACTATTCAGATTTAACAAAATAATTAAGGCCGATTAGTCATGTGATGATTAATCGGCAAATTTCTATACTAACCAAATATGTAGTACATAAATACAAATAATAATTATGAGAAAAATTCTATTTATTTTCTTATTGGCCGCAATTAACCTCTGTGGTTTAACAGGAGCTGCACAAACAACCGATATACAGGTATCGGGTACTGTTTCTGATGCGACAAAAAATGAAACGCTGCCAGGAGTAAGCGTAAAAGTAAAGGGTACCCAGACCGCGACTATTACAGATGCAAATGGAAAGTACGCTCTACGGGCACCCCAGAATTCAATCCTTGTTTTTAGTTCTGTAGGTTATAACGAACAAGAAGTAAAGACTGGAATGGGTGGTATAAAAAATGTACAATTAAATCCAAATGCACAGTCTTTAACCGATGTGGTAGTAGTGGGTTATGTTAAGCAATCGAGAGAGAAAAATACAGCTGCAGTATCCAAGCTGGATACCAAACAACTGGTTAATACCGCTAATGCAGGGCCGATAGCAGCCATACAGGGTAAAATTGCAGGGGTTTCGGTACCGTTATCAAACGGGCAGCCAGGTTCGGCAGGTACGAATATCATTATCCGTGGGGGTTCAAAACTTAATGTTTATGGAACGGGCACGGGTAATAGTGGTGGAGATCCTGTGTTATCTTCTGATGCATCAAGTCCGCTGGTTATTGTAGACGGTGTTTTCAGGACGATGAAGGATTTAAATCCGGATGATATCGAATCATTACAGGTAATGAAGGATGCGGCTTCAACAGCAATTTACGGTGCCCGTGGTGCAAATGGTGTAATTGTGATCAAAACCAAAAGCGGAAAATTTGGCTCAGGGAAACCTAATATCACCTTTAACTACCGTACAAACTGGGAAACTCCATCACGGATGTATGATTATTTAAGTGCCAAAGACTACCTCACACTTGCCAGAACAACAGCAAAAAGCACTTTCGATTTAATTGATAAGAATACACTTTTAAATAATGGCGGTTTTTCTGCAGGAACAAAAGTGTACACGGCCAAAGGCCAGTATGGCGTTGGAACAAATTTAACAGCACTATACGATAACATTGTAGCAATTGAAGGCCAGGGATATGTAGATAATTTATTGGCCAACGGCTGGCAAACTATGGATGATCCGATTAATCCGGGTACTAAACTGTTATTTGCCGATAACAACTATCAGGATCTGCTTTGGAATACCGGTATAAGCAATAATTACAATTTTGGGATTGATGGAGGCAGCCAGATTGCTACTTACAATATATCAATGAACTACGTTGATCAGGCTGGTACTTTTGTGGGCACAAGCTATAAAAGATACAGCGCGCTTGGAAATTTTGGGTTTAAAGCAAGCGAAAAACTACAGATCAATGCCATGCTTAACTACCAGAATGTACTGCCAAATTATGTAGATGCTTATACTAATGATCTGGTCCGAGCTACACGCATTACGCCTCTGATCAGAATTTTTAAAGATGACGGTACACCAACGACAGGCGAAAACCTAACGACAAGAAATCGCTTTCATACGTTGGCCTACGATAATACCAAAGCATCAACTGAACGATTGGTTTCGAGGGTAGATGCAGATTGGGCTATTGTTAAAGGCCTACATTACAGGCCAGCTTTGTCTTACTTAATTAGCGATGACAAAACTATTTTTTCAAGAAAAGCATTTCCCGATCCGATCCAGTTTGCAACCACCCGGTTAAAAACGGAGAATACCAACAACACCCGTCAATTGATGATCGATCAGATCCTCCAATACGATTATACTTTAAAAGAAAATCATCATTTTACCGCATTGGCTGGTTTTAATTATACCAAAAATGATGGGAACAGTATCGATATAGGTTCACAACGTGGAACCAACGATTACATTACCACGATAAATGAACCAACTGTAACCACGATTAACGGTGTAACAGTAACCAATGTTACCAATTTCGGAACACGGATCAGTCAAACCAAATCTGCCAGCTTTTTTGGTCAGTTGAGTTACGATTATAAAAGTAAGTACTTATTAAGCGGCGTATTGCGGAACGATGGTTTTTCAAATTTCGCGCCCGAAAATAAATGGGCATTATTTCCGTCGGTTTCTGCGGGATGGAATATCCATAAAGAAGATTTCTGGAAATCGAATGTAGTGAGCACCTTAAAACTTAGGGGAAGCTGGGGACAGGCAGGTTCTAGCGATTTAGATTTAACCGATACTTATGGAAGTTATACCTCAGCGGTTTATGGGCAGAATTCAGGCATCCAACGTGCAAACTTATCCAATCCGAACCTGGTTTGGGAAACCACACAAACAACTGATGTTGCAGTAGAGGCAGGTTTTTTTAAGAATAGGGTGAATCTTACTGTCGATTTATATGATAAACTAACCAAAAATCGCATCGATTCTAAACCATTGCCAGCAGAGGCCCCATTTTCTACCATTACATTCAATAACGGAACAATCCAGAACAAAGGGATAGAAATCGAGCTTCAGGCAACTGTGTTGAAAATGAAAGATTTCGCCTGGAACGCCAATTTCTCTTTTGCCTACAACGCGCAAAAAGTAATCAGTTTACCTAATAATGGCAGGTTAAAAAATAGACAGAATGGAGGCGTTGTCATCGATCCGAATACCGGTAAAGAAATTGAAGTGGGCGGATATGCAGAAGGCGAACGTCCGTTTGGTTACTATGCCTGGCAGGTAGAGAAGGTTTTTTCTACAGAAGCTGAAGCTGCTGCATGGGGTAAAGTAGATCAGATTGCTACGGCGGCCGGTATAACCGTAGGTAAACATGCGGGAGATTACAAGTTTGCAGATTTAAACAACGATAACATCATCGATAACCGCGATATGGTATTTATGGGTTATAAAACGCCAAATAAAATCGGAGGTTTTCAAAATACATTTACCTATAAAAGTTTTACCCTTAGGGTTAACATGGATTATGCTCTAGGCTTTGTAATCTCCGATGGCGCATTGGCCAGATCTTTAGGACAGGGCAGGGCCTATAATGAAGGTGCCCCGGCACAAGCATTAGGGAATGATATCTGGCAAAAATCTGGTGATGTAGATAAATTATATGCCCGTTTCTCTTTTGGCGACGCTGATTTCGGACAGAAAAACTTTATCAGACAGGGAGCAAGTACTGTAGGTACCGGAAGTGGTTATGCATCGGATGTTTCTACCATGATTTCGAAAGGAGACTTTTTAGCATTGCGCGAAATTTACCTGAGTTACGATCTGCCTAAAAACATCATGTCGAAAATCGGTTCAACCGGAATGAGTGTTTTTGCGAGCGTTACCAACATTGGTTACCTCACTAAATACAAAGGGTTGAATCCTGAAACTTATACCGGGTTCGATCCGGGAGGTTATCCTCGTCCAAGGCAGTTCACCTTAGGCGCATCATTAAGATTTTAACATTTAAAAACATGAAAATGACTAAGAAATATATCCTGCTTTCTGTTATCGTTGTAATAGCAGCAGCTTTTTCATCTTGCAAAAAATTACTCGAAGTTAAACCGCAATCGCAGATTACCGATCAGGTTTACTTTAAAAGTGAAGGCGATTTTCTTCCCTATGTTACCGGAACATATACTTCCATCAGGGCCTTTGCCAATTCTATTACCTACGGTACCGAACGGAGTGAAGAGCTCATAAATGGAACCAACAGCCGTTTAACAACGGTATGGTCACAGATATTAAGCCCAACAGTAGGTGCTTTAAACTACAATGGGCAATATAAAGCCATTGGTAACTGTAATCTCCTGCTCAGCAAAATAGAGCCTTTTCCTTTTTCTAATGCGGCTACGAAGAACAGGTTAAAGGCCGAAACACTTTGTCAACGTGCCTATACTTATTTTTATCTGGTGAGGATTATTGGCGATACGCCATTGATGCTCGAAACCATTACCGATGATAATGTTCCGCTTTTGCCAAGGGCGAAAGCCACTGAGGTGATGAAACAGGTTTTCGCCGATTTAGATCAGGCTATAGCCCTTTTTCCTGAAAAAACTTACGTATCCAAATACAGGTTTTCGTATGGCGCTGCATTGGCGTTAAAAGCCGAAGCCAAATTATGGAGTGCCAAAGTATTGGCTGGCGGTACGGCAGATTTCAACGACGCGATCACGGCTGCTGCTGCAGTAGAAGCTACAGGCGTTTCATTATTGAACAACTTTAAAGATGTAACCACAACGAGGGCAAATGCTGAAGTAATCATGTCGGCCTATTATAACCGTGATGAAAATGGTGCAAACTATGGTTTAAATGCTTTGCCATTTTTAACGGCGATTTCAAATGCATCCAACCTGGATAGCATTGCTTATGCGCTTACTTCTGTTAACGGACAGGGTGGCTACCAGATCAGTAAAGAAAGCAGGACACTTTTTAGTGGCCTAACCAATGATAAACGTGTGCCAAATACCTTTATCATTGAAAGACAGGGAACCGTACAAAAGAGCGCATGGATTACCAAAATGCCGGGCACCAAATACGCTGATGACCGGGTTTCTGATAATGATGTCATCATGTTCAGACTGGCCGATATTTATATGATAGAAGCCGAGGCTTATGCCGCACTCGATAATACCGCACAGGCAATTGTGTATTTAAATAAAGTTAGAAATAGGGCCGGAAACGGAGGTTATACGGGTGCAACTGATAAAGCCACCGTAGAGCGCGCCATCTTTGACGAACGTGGCCGTGAGTTTTTCTTCGAAAACAAGCGCTGGTACGATATAGTACGCTTTCATTTCGGCAGTACGATAAACGCCTATACTTACGTACCTAACCTGAAAAATAAAACGGTGCCTTTATTCTGGCCATTATCTACAACGGTTTTGGCGGCAAATCCAAATCTGGTGCAAACACAAGGATATTAATGCGATCATTTATGAAAAACGAATCGTTATTTAATTATAAAACACTCAGTAGGGAAGAATTGACGTTTTTTAGCGAAAACGGCTATCTCATCATCAAAGCTATTTTAAAACCCGAAGGTTTGGCTCAGATGCAAAAAGAGTGTATGGAAGCCTGGGGTAAAGAAAAAGAGACCTTCGATCCGAATAAAAGCTGGCTCCAAAACGCCTTGTTGATTAATATTCACCATCAGGCTGCAACAGTAAAGGAATACTATTTTAACGGTCCGCTGGTTGAGATGGCCTCAGAAATTATTGGTCCGAATATAAAAGGAGCTACCTCACAGCTTACATTTAAAATGAAAGGGAATACAAAATCTTTTGGCTGGCATCAGGATAATGGGTATGGCGAATTAGAGCCTTATAACGCCTTAACCACTTTAACTGCGCTTGATGATACCGACCGGGGCAATGGCTGTTTGTGGTTAATTCCAGGTAGCCATAAAAACGGCCAGATCAGGGTAGAGCAGAATGAAGCGCAAAAGAAAAGTGGCGCTGAAATTATAGTAGAAGCCGACGATAGTTTAGCTGTACCGATGGAAATGAAGGCAGGAGATGTTTTGATTTTTAACTGTTGGATGCTTCATAAATCAGATGGTAATATTTCTGATAGCAGAGACCGAAGAATCCTGTTTTTGAGATATGCCGACGCCGATGCGATAGAAGTGTACAACGAAGGCAAACCCCGCTTAGGTAGATTGGTGAAAGGTAAAACGAAGTTTAAGGAGGTTGAAGAGTTTGAAGCCAATCTCTAAAAAATATTAATGGATACATTAACTGCAAAAACATTAAAGGGAAATTGGGCAACGTTGTTGTTGCCCATCCAAACTGACCAAACGATTGATTTTGGATTATTGGCTGATGAAATAGATTATTTGATTGATGCGAAAGTAGATGGGATTTATTCGAACGGAACAGCAGGTGAGTTTCACAATCAAACTGAAGCCGAGTTTGATCAGATTAATCGGCTGTTTGCAGAAAAATGCCAGAAAGCATCAATGCCTTTTCAGATAGGCTGCAGTCATCCTTCGCCGGTTATTTCATTAGAAAGGATTAAGAGATCAGTAAGCCTAAAGCCAAGTGCTTTTCAGGTGATTTTGCCAGATTGGGTAGTTCCTTGTGATGCTGAACAGATAGATTTTTTACAGGGAATCGCAAACCATTCAAACGGAATTCCTTTGGTGTTATATAATCCACCGCATGCAAAGCTGGAGTTAAAGCCAAAAGATTACCTCCAATTTAAAACAACAGTACCATCACTTATTGGTATTAAAGTTCTAAGTAAAGATGTGGCTTGGACCGAAGAAATGAAGGCGTATGCAAGCCATTTATCAATATTCGTCCCTGGCCATTTTTTGGCGAGTGGTGTAAAGGCGGGCATTGCAGCCGGGGCTTATTCAAATGTTGCCTGTATCAATCCATCTGCAGCTCAACACTTATGGAAACTGATGCACACAGATATGGATGAGGCTTTGAGGATAGAAAAAAATATTCTCGAATTCTTTAAAAGATGCATCGCTCCTTATCAAAGACAACAGTACAGCAACCCGGCATTAGATAAGTTTTTAGCAGCAGTTGGTGGCTGTATTCAGATTCCAACACGATTAAGGTGGCCCTATAAATGGATTTCGGATTCAGATATAACATCGGTGCGCAAACAGGCCAAATTATTAATACCAGAATTTTTTAATTAGACAAATACAAAATACATATGAAAATTAACGGCATAGTTGCTGCAACATTTGCGGCCTACCAGGCAGATGGTTCCTTAAACCTCGCCATAATACCCCAACTAGTAGATAAATTAGTAGCTGATGGTGTGGCAGGGGTTTACATTTGCGGAACCAATGGAGAAGGACCAAACATGACTGTTGAAGAGCGGATGGCCATTGCCGAAGCGTACGTAAAAGCTGCAAATAAAAGGATTTTAGTATTGGTGCATGTAGGGCATACTTCCATAAAAGAATGTAAAAAGCTTGCAGCCCATGCAGCACAGATTGGTGCCGATGCATTTTCTTCAGTAGCTGCATTTTATTTTAAACCCACCTCGGTACAAAACCTGGTCGATTGTATGGCCGAAATCGCTTCTGCTGCTCCCGAACTCCCATTTTATTATTACCATATGCCAACTTTAACCGGCGTTGGGATGGATATGGTTGAGTTTTTATCGATCGGAGAACAAAAAATTCCAAATCTTGCCGGCATAAAATATACTGCATCAACACTTCACGAGTTTCAGGCCTGTTTAAACTACAAGGATGGGGAATTTGAAGTATTATCAGGCTATGATGAGATGTTGCTAAGTGCTTTGGCGGTAGGTGCTGTTGGTGCCATTGGTAGTACCTACACCTTTGCCGCGCCGGTATATCTCGAAATAATCAAACTTTTCAGAAATAATGATTTAACTGCTGCCAGGGCATTACAATTAAAAGTGGTCGATTTTATCCGCTGCATTATCAAACATCCATCGATTGCGGCGCAAAGAGCGATTATGAAAATGATGGGTTATGATTTAGGAGATGCCCGGTTACCATTGGTACCGCTTTCTTCTGATAAATTTATCGAACTTAAAGCCGATTTAACTAAGACTGGCTTTTTTGAGCTCCTCGAAAAATATAGGTAATGCTTAAAAGCATGCAAATTTTCTATAGGCACATAATATGAAACACTTTAATACCTTACTTTTTATAAGTTTTATGTTGATATCAACAGCAGGTTCTGCACAGATTACCAAAAAAACAAATCAATTTGCATGGGGAGAATTGCCAGCCATACCAGATAATTTCGGCTTTGCCGGCTCTTTTAGCGGCGTATCTGGCGATGCTTTAATTGTTGCAGGTGGAGCCAATTTTCCTGATGGTGGAGCACCATGGTCAGGCTCCAAAAAAGTTTGGAACGATAAAATATTTATCCTGGATAAACCCAATGGAAAATGGAAAGTAGCAGGCAAACTTCCTGAATCTTTAGGTTATGGGCTCTCCATTTCCTGGGGCAAACAATTCATTTGCATCGGAGGAAGTAACGAGAAAGGCCATTCGGCAAAGGTTTATGCTATTCTTTATAAGGATAAAAGTATCAGCATCAATACGTTGCCAAACCTGCCGCAACCCATAGCAAATACCACTGGAGCCGTTTTAGGTAATGTTATTTACCTCGCAGGCGGACTCTTTACACCTGAAGCCGATCATACCGCCAATGTTTTTTGGTCTTTCGATCTATCTTCAAAAGGAAAAAAACGGGTTTGGCATAAATTAGAAACCTGGCCTGGTCCTCCGCGAATGTTGGCCGTGGCTGGTGTTGCCGATCAAACTTTTTATCTTTTCAGCGGAACCGATCTGATCAAAAATAATAAGGGAGGCGTAGATAGACAATACCTGACGGATGCCTTTTGTTACAGCGCTGCTGCCGGGTGGAAAAAAATAGCTTCTCTACCAAAAGCCATTGTAGCTGCCCCGTATCCAGCCTATAACGATCATCACAAATCGCTACTCATATTCGGTGGTGATGATGGCGTGCTTGCGCCAAAAGCAGCTGTGCTAAAAGAAAAACATCCTGGTTTCTCAGATGAAATATTAGCTTACGATGTAGAGAAAAATAAATGGTCGGTAGCAGGGAAAGTGCTAAAGAATATCAAAGCAGATGCGCAATCAAATCCCAATAACAGTACCTGGCCTGCGGTAACAAACACAATGGTGCTGTGGCAGGGAAATCTTGTTTTTCCGGGTGGAGAAGTAAGGCCAGCAGTAAGAACACCAAAAGTGATCATAGCGAGACCAAAACATTAAAATTATTTTAACAAGAGGAAAATCTAGAAATGACCGGTACAAAATCAAATCAATCATATTATGCCTGGGGCCTGGTTGCACTCCTTTGGATAGTGGCCTTTTTAAATTATTTCGATAGGATCATGATTACCTCTATGCGCGATCCTATTGTGAAAGAGTTTGCCCTTTCTGATGCCCAGTTTGGGCTTTTAACTTCTGTTTTTCTTTGGTCTTATGGGATATTAAGTCCTTTTGGAGGTTTTTTGGCAGATAAATACAGCAGGAAAAAAGTAATTATATTCAGTGTTTCGGTATGGTCTGCAGTAACCTTGTGGACAGGCTTTACCTCTTCATTTGAAGAAATGCTTGTTTCGCGTTTTTTTATGGGCCTGAGCGAAGCCTGTTATATCCCCGCGGCATTAGCGCTGATTACGGATTATCATAAAGGAAAAACAAGATCGCTTGCTACGGGTTTGCACATGAGTGGCCTTTATGCAGGTTTAGCATTGGGCGGCTTAGGTGGTTATATTGCCGAAATATGGGGCTGGAGATATGGTTTTCATGTTTTCGGAATATTTGGAATTCTCTATTCGGTTGTACTGTTGTATTATTTAAAAGATATTAAACAAGCAACGACAGAAAATGAGGCAGAAGAGGTAGAAAAAGAAACCATAAGTTTATTAGGTTCGGTTAAGATCCTATTTAAGGAGCGGTCTTTTCTGGTGCTGCTGTTTTATTTTAGTGTTTTGGGTACCGCAAACTGGCTGGTTTATGGTTGGTTGCCCACCTTTTTAAAAGAACATTTTCACCTCAAGCTGGGCGAAGCCGGAATTTCGGCAACAGGTTATATCCAGATCGGATCTTTTGTTGGGGTAATTTTGGGTGGTTATTTTGCCGATAAATGGTTTCTTAAGAATAAGAGAAGCAGGGTTTTTATGATCATTATCGGCTTTACTGTTGGCGCACCATTTTTATTCCTCATGTCGTCAACCACGGTATTCGCAATAGCAATTATCGCCATGTTCTTTTTTGGTATAGCCAGAGGAATAAACGACGCTAATTTAATGCCTGTACTCAGGCAGATTGCCGATAGCAGGTATATAGCTACCGGATATGGTTTCCTTAATTTCCTGAGTACAATTATAGGTGGTTTAATGGTTTATGTTGGTGGCGCATTAAAAGATGCCAAAGTAGATTTATCTATTATTTACCAGGTTTCGGCGGTGCTAATGTTATTGGCAACATGGTCGCTATTTGCAATAAAAATTAAAAAAGGCGCTTAACCATGGATAACATCATTGGGTAAAATAGTTTCTGTTATAGAGCAAAGCCCAACCACGTTATGGCAAGTGCTGAAAAATATCCTTTTAAATGATTGATACATAGAAGCCTAAAAACCTTCGAGCTAGGAGGTTTTTAGGCTTGACGCTAATTCAGCATTAAATTTGCATTTCGAATAAACTAACTGGCTTATGATGATAATGTGCCGGAAGCTGATCGGTGTTGCTTAGTTCGTATAACCCCAAAAAATCAAATCCAAATTTTTGGTAATGTTGAATTAGTCCCTCGTTTTCACCAACGGTATCTAATCTAACAAAGCGTTTACCATTTGCTTTGGCATATTCTTTTGCCCATTTTATAATTATGCCAACCAGGTTCTGCCCCCTGAAATCAGGATTTGTAGCAATGCGGTGAATGTAAATAGCTGGGTCGAGGTTCTTTTCTTCCCATATCTGAGGATCGCTAAAAGTAGTTGCCCAAATACAGGCTACCTGCCCATTAATAATTATTTTCCATTGCCTGTTTTCCTTAATCTCTGTTTCAATCAACGAGAGTTCAAACTTGGGCCAATGAACGCTATATTTCGTTTTCTGGAAATCGGTTGCGATTTCATATAAGCGGAAGATTTCTGCTATATCATGTGTGGTGCTATTTTCTATCTGCATGGTTATGGCTTTAGGTTTTTAATGAATGGAGCGAGTTCTCTTTCTACAGCGTTGTTACTGTTTTCGAGGTGCGATACAATGTTGTCCCGTTCCTGCTCCGATTTGTTCTGGCTTAATTTTTTCTTTCCCTGAAGATTGCTTACTTCCATTTCGAAAGCTACAATTCCCCGCATCATACCCTGTTTAAATTTTTCTGAAAGACTATCCCATTGTACGAGATATTC
The DNA here is from genome assembly GCF_001442625.1 of Pedobacter ginsenosidimutans. Taxonomy (GTDB): domain Bacteria; phylum Bacteroidota; class Bacteroidia; order Sphingobacteriales; family Sphingobacteriaceae; genus Pedobacter; species Pedobacter ginsenosidimutans. The sequence continues at coordinate 13,309 of NZ_LMZQ01000027.1, forward strand.
TTTTTCATAATACAGAATCATTTCTTTCAATGCCTGTTCTTTAGCTTTTTCATCGCTAATAATATTGGCTTTTCCATATGCATGCACGCTAATGTAATCCCATGTGGGTACGCTTTCGTGTTTTTCGTAATGGCTAGGAGAGATATAGGCATGTGGCTCGGTGAATATAATTAGTGATGTATACTGCTCAATGTATTTTACCTGCTCATTGGTTTGCGCAAAGTGACCGCTAATTAAGACCTTTCCATTTACCTCATTTACAACAAAAGGTAACTGAGTGGCTATGGGTAAATTATTATGGCTGGTAATGATCGTGGCAAAGCTATATCTCTTCATAAAGGCAATTTGCTCACTTTGGTCATCAAACTTAAAACTATTGGATATCAACATTTTTATTAGATTTTAAAGGGTAGAATATGGTTATTTAGCAAACTTTTTTGAGCCCGCAACGCAAAGGATTACGCCCATTGTAATGGCTAACATACCCATACTTACTTTTTCATGGAGCAGTGTAGTAGCAAGGGCCAACCCAAAAAAGGGCTGTAGGAGCTGGAGCTGTCCAACTGCTGCAGTTCCACCTTGTGCAAGCCCTCTATACCAGAAAATAAATCCGATGAACATGCTAAAGAGTGAAATATAAGCAAGGCTCAGCCAGGCAGCGGTTCCCACTTCAGCAAATGAAACCGGTTGGTAAATGAACATTAAGGGTAACATTAATGGGAGCGAAAGCACAAGTGCCCAGGAGATTACCTGCCAACCGCCCAACGTTTTAGATAACTTTGCGCCTTCAGCGTAGCCAAGTCCGCAAAGAACAATTGCCAGTAACATTAAAATATCACCTATTGGTGCAGCGTTAATTCCCTGATAAATGGCGTAACCAATTACCAGAAGGCTGCCTAAAATTGAGAAAAACCAGAATATAGGTTTAGGACGTTCACCTCCCCTTAAAACTGCGAAAGCGGCTGTAACCATGGGCAAAAGGCCTAAAAATACCAAAGAATGTGCCGAAGTAATGTGTTGCAAAGCAAGAGCACTTAACAAAGGAAAGCCGATTACCACACCCAGCGCTACAATTACTAGCGAGATAAAATGTTTGCTTGATGGTCGTTTCTCTCCAAATACAATTAATACTCCCATTGCAAGCAATGCAGCTATAGTGGCACGGGCAACGGTTACAAAAATAGGACTCATATCCATAACCGCTAACCTTGTGGCTGGCATAGAGCCGCTAAAGATAAGTACGGCGATAAATCCGTTAAGCCAACCACTCGAAATATGCGCTTTGTTTAGTTCAGTTCCTGTTTCTTTCATGTCTTTTCATTTCTTAAATCAAAGGTGCTAAGCTAAAAGCGATAAATACAGTATCAGTTTTGTATATTTGTATGGATACAGTTTGTCGATTATGGAAAAGGTTTATAGGTACAATGAAATAGCAAGTGGAATTGCCGCACAGATTAGAGACGGTATTCTGCGATCGGGGGATAAACTTCCTTCCGTTCGAATGCTCTGCAAGGAATATGCAGTAGGCATGAATACGGCAAAACGTGTATTTTTGGAACTGGAAGCACAATCGTTGGTCGAAGCTAAGCCACAATCGGGTTTCTTTGTAAGCAACCGTAGGGTAGAACGACTTCCGCTACCTGCAGTTAGTAAACCGTCATTAATTGCAAATCATCATGAACCTAGCGAACTGAGTACCCGGGTGTATTCTAGCATTGGTCGCGGTGATTTAACCCTTTTTTCAATTGGTGTTCCATCAGGCAGCCTGTTACCATTGGCAAAACTCAAAAAGGAGATACTTTATGCTACACGGGCGCTTAAAGAAGGGGGAACAGAATATGAACCACTTCAGGGCAATGTTAAATTACGCAGAATGGTTGCGGTACGATCGTTAGGCTGGGGAGGAAACCTTCATGAAGATGATCTGATTACTACTGCTGGCGGAGTGAATGCATTATCTTTTTGCCTGATGGCTTTAGGCAAACCGGGCGATACTGTGGCCATAGAAAGTCCATGTTATCCCGGAATTCTCCAGCTGGTAATCAGTTTAGGTTTAAAAGTACTCGAATTGCCCACGCATCCGGTTACGGGCATTGAGATAGATGCACTTAGGAAAGTGGTGTCGAAAATTGATATTTGCCTGTTAATTCCCAATTTTAATACTCCGTTGGGTAGTTGTATGCCCGATGCGCATAAAAAAGAAGTTGTTCAGCTTTTGGCTGCAAGTAACATTCCACTTATTGAAGATGATATTTATGGTGATCTTTATTTCGGCACCCAACGACCAAGATGTTGCAAATCATTTGATACTGAAGGTAATGTGCTGTGGTGTAGCGCGGTTTCGAAAACCTTGGCGCCAGGATACCGTGTAGGTTGGGTAGCTCCCGGAAAGTATAAAGAAAAATTACTTAAACTAAAACTTGTACATGCCCTTGCTTCAACTTCTGTTATTCACGAAGCTGTTGGCAATTTTCTAAAAACTGGTCGGTACGATCGCCATTTGCATCAGCTCCGTCGTACCTTACAGCACAACTACCAGCATTTTATCGATGCGGTTACCGAATATTTTCCAGAGGGTACAAAAACAACCCGGCCACAGGGTGGACTTGCCATATGGATAGAATTTAACAAAGAAGTTGATGCTGTAAAACTCTATGAACTGGCAATGAAACAAAAAATCAGCATTGCCCCGGGCCCGATGTTTACCTTGCAAGACCAATATCAGAACTGTATCCGCCTTTGCATAGGCCTTCCATGGTCTGATGAGCTTAAATTTAAACTAAAACAGTTAGGGAATCTGGCAAAAATGATGTGATCGAACAATCGCCTTCGCTGAAGTTATGGTCAATTATAGCTTAATACCGATACGCTATGCTTGATTAAGAATTTAAATTTTCAGGTTCAGGAGTACTAGGCGTTTCGTCTAAGGGTGCTACCCCGCATGCTGCCCAGATAAATTTAAAAATATTTAGGAATTCACATCGGATATCCCTGTCAGATTGTATTTCGTTCTCCATGTTGTACCGCTTTAATCTATTTATTGAAACATAGAAAGGCTGGTTTTGTGTTAGCGAAGGTAATCCTTTAATGTAAGTTTACTGTTGCCTAAATGTTAAGGAAGATATTTTAAACCTTAACCGATTCGGCGTAATAGTTATTTAACTGTTCTACCTAAAAGAAAAGACCTGTGTATAATTAACTTTATGTTAGTTTGTTGTCAATAAATCCTATTTATACATCATTCTGGAAATAACTGACAAATAGCATAGAACGGGCTTTTGTGTTGAAAATCGCCATTTCTTTATCTAATTCTAGCTATTAACTGACAATTCGTTCAAAAAGTAGGGCTAAATGATCTGTTTATTGTAATAAATCATCTTTTGCTCCGCTAAAACACAATTTCTCAATCCGAACCTGAAGTTCAACTTCATTATAACTTCATAAATCTGTATTTATTTCGCTTTCGAATTAAATCATTGCGTAACCATAATTTATTGAAGTCAATTAAGTATCTGCACATCGGTTGTAGGCTGCTTTTTATCATAAATTGGTTGCCAAGGGAGACTAATTAGAGAAAAAAATAAATCAGATTAAAACCATTTAACAAAAAAAAATGAAAAGAGTTGTCATGTGCTTAGGCTTATGTACTTTGCTTTACGTAACGGGTTGTACCTCGAAAAAAGAAGAAAAAGAAGAAGTAGCTACTTATGCGGTAACCAGGCCGTTAAGAATGGATACTTCGTTTACAAAGGAATATGTTTCGCAGATTAAATCTGTTCGGAATATCGAAGTTAGGGCCCAGGAAAAAGGCTATCTCCAAAATATTTATGTAGATGAAGGCCAGCATGTAAAAGCGGGTCAACTGTTGTTTAAGATTATGCCTAAAGCAGCACAATCTGAGTTGTTAAAAGCACAAGCCGAAACAAAATCGGCAGAAATTGAGCTTGAAAACACCAGATTACTGTCTGATAAAAATATCGTTTCTAAAAACGAACTGGCCATGGCTAAAGCCAAGCTTCAATCAGCAAATGCCGAAACTTCTTTGGCCAAATTCCATTTATCCAATACCGAAATCAGGGCGCCATTTGATGGTACCATCGACCGTATTCCTTTAAAACTGGGTAGCTTGGTTGATGAAGGCGCTTTATTAACCAGCCTTTCAGATAACAGTCAGGTTTTTGCGTATTTCAATGTATCTGAGCCAGAATACCTCAACTACCAGCGTACAGCAAAGGCAAAAGGCCAGCAAGAAGTTAGTCTGTTATTGGCGAATAACGAGTTGCTGAAATCGAAAGGTAAAGTTGAAGTAATCGAAAGTGAATTTGATAACGAAACAGGAAACATCGCCTTCAGGGCAAGGTTTAATAACTCGGATAACTTGCTTAGAAATGGTGAAACCGGCAAAATTCAGATGGTTGTTCCTCTGAAAAATGCTTTGGTGATCCCACAAAAAGCTACTTATGATATTCAGGATAAAACCTATGTTTTTGTAATCGATAAAAATAACAAAGTACATTCCAGAGCCATCACCATTGCAGGCGAGGTGCCAGATTTATACATCATTGGCGATGGCATCACCACGGATGATAAAATATTGCTTGAAGGGGTGCAGAAGGTAAAAGACGATGATAAAATTACTTTCAAATTCCAGCAGCCTCAGGAAGTGATGAAACAATTAAGATTGAAAACTGAATAATCTACCACCCTCCATACTTATTTTATGTTTAGTAAATTCATACAAAGGCCAGTCCTTTCTATAGTAATATCGCTTATCATTGTGTTTCTTGGGGTGTTGGCCATTAGCTACCTGCCCGTTACACAATTTCCCTCTATTTCACCGCCTAAAGTTAATATTACGGCAGAGTACCCAGGGGCAAACAATGAGTTATTGATCAAATCGGTAGTTATTCCGCTCGAACGTGCCCTTAACGGTGTGCCGGGCATGAAATATATTGCCTCTGATGCCGGTAATGATGGTGAAGCCTCCATCCAGGTCGTATTTAATTTAGGTACCGACCCCAATCAAGCTTCACTTAACGTACAGAACCGTGTAGCGGCCGTTACCAATAAACTTCCTCCTTTAGTGGTTCGCGAGGGCGTTAAAATTACCCGTGAAGAGTCTAACATGTTAATGTACATCAACCTGTACAGTAAAGACCCTAAAATGAATCAGAATTTCCTGTACAATTATGCCGATATCAACTTGCTTTCTGAGTTGAAAAGGGTTGATGGTGTAGGTTTTGCCGATATTTTGGGCGATAGGGATTATGCCATGCGGATCTGGCTTAAACCCGACCGTATGCAGGCTTATAAAATCTCTGTTGATGAGGTAATGAAAGCGCTTGATGAGCAAAGTTTAGAAGCCTCTCCAGGTAAAACAGGTGAGAGTTCTGGTAAACGCTCTCAGGCTTTTGAGTATGTGTTAAAATATTCCGGACGTTTTAGTACGAAAGAAGGATACGAAAATGTGGTACTCAGAGCAAGTGCAAATGGCGAATTACTTCGTTTAAAAGATGTTGCCGATGTAGATTTTAGCGCTTCTGCTTACAATTTGTACTCTACGTTAAACGGAAAGGCTTCTGCGGCTATTGTGTTAAAACAATCGTACGGAAGTAATGCCAGTCAGGTAATTAAAGATGTAAAAGCGAAAATGGCCGAAATCAAATCGAGCTCATTTCCTAAAGGTTTAGATTATGAAGTAAGTTACGACGTTTCTAAATTCCTCGATGCCTCAATTGAAAAAGTAATCCACACCCTTGTCGAAGCCTTTATCCTGGTGGGTTTAGTGGTATTTCTATTCCTTGGCGATTGGCGTTCAACCCTCATTCCAGCAATTGCTGTACCAGTATCCTTAATCGGAACTTTCGTGTTTATGCAGTTCTTCGGTATTACGCTCAATCTGATCACCTTGTTCGCCTTGGTGTTGGCCATTGGGGTAGTAGTAGATGATGCCATTGTGGTAATTGAAGCGGTACACGCCAAGATGGAACACGATCGGAAACTTTCGGTATTGAAGGCTACCCAGCAGGCCATGAAAGAAATTGGCGGCGCAATTATCGCCATTACCTTTCTAATGGCATCGGTATTTATTCCGGTAGCTTTTATGTCTGGGCCAGTAGGTATTTTCTACCGTCAGTTCTCGATCACCATGGCAACGGCAATTATCCTTTCCGGTATTGTGGCCTTAACACTTACGCCTGCATTGTGTGCCATTATGTTGAAGAATAACCATGGTTCGAAGAAAAAGAAGACCGTTATTGATCGCTTTTTAGATGGTTTCAATAATGGTTTTGCCAAACTTTCGGGGAAATACGAATTTGTTTTAACTAAAATGGTAAGTCGTAAGATCTTAACCTTTGGTATATTGATTGCATTTTGTTTGGGGGTTTGGGGATTAAGTGGAAGTGTACCATCAGGTTTTATCCCGAACGAAGATCAAGGGATGGTTTATGCCATTATCCAAACGCCTCCGGGATCTACCTTGGAGCGTACTGATCAGATTGCTGAGAAACTGCAGAAAATGTGCGAGGATATTGATGGCGTAAAGTCGGTTTCATCTTTGGCAGGATATGAGATTCTTACTGAAGGTACGGGATCGAACTCCGGTACCTGTTTAATCAACCTGAAAGACTGGAGCGAACGTAAACATTCTGCAGTTGAGATTATTGAAGAGCTTGAAGAGAAATCGAAATCTATTCCAGGTGCAACTATCGAATTTTTCCAGCCACCAGCCGTTCCGGGTTATGGTGCTGCGGGAGGTTTCGAGCTTCGTTTACTGGATAAAGCAGGTAGTGGCGATTATAAAAAAATGGAAACCGTTGCCAACGATTTTGTGAAAGAGCTGAACAAACGTAAAGAGCTATCATCAGTATTTACTTTTTACAGTGCGAGTTTCCCTCAGTACATGTTAGATGTTGACAATGATATTGCGCAACAAAAAGGAGTGAGTATTGATAATGCAATGAATACACTATCGACTTTTGTGGGGAGTAATTACGAAACCAGTTTTATTAAATACGACCACCAATATAAAGTAATTGTACAGGCACTGCCTCAGTACAGGGCTTTGCCAGAAGATATTTTAAAACTCTCGGTTAAAAACGATCGCGATGAAATGGTGCCTTTCTCGGCTTTTATCAAAATGAGAAAAGTGTACGGGTTATCCGAAATTACCAGACACAATATGTATAATGCTTCGGAGATCAGCGGACAATCTGCTCCGGGTTATAGTTCTGGTGAAGCCATCAAGGCCATTACTGAAGTAGCCAAAAAATCACTTCCAAGGGGATTTGGTATCGATTGGGCTGGTATATCTAAAGATGAAGTATCGAGGGGTAACGAAGCCATTTATATCTTCCTGATCTGCTTGGGCTTCGTTTATCTGGTTCTGGCAGCTCAATACGAAAGTTTTATTTTGCCACTTTCAGTTATCCTTTCTTTACCAGCGGGTATTTTTGGCGCTTTCCTGTTCTTAAAATTATTAGGATTGGAAAACAACATTTATGCACAGGTTGCGATGGTGATGCTGATTGGTTTACTGGGTAAAAACGCCGTGTTGATTGTGGAATTTGCAGCACAGCGGCATGCCCAGGGGGCAACGGTATTAAAAGCGGCAATGGAAGGAGCAAGTGTACGTTTTCGCCCGATTTTAATGACCTCTTTTGCCTTTATTGCAGGTCTGATCCCTTTAATGATTGCATCAGGACCTGGAAAAATCGGTAACAGAACTATTGGATCGGCTGCTGCCGGAGGTATGCTTTTTGGTACCATTTTCGGGGTAGTAGTAATCCCCGGACTGTATTACATATTCGGATCAATAGCAGCAAAACACAAGCTGATCAAAATTGAAGAAGAACATCCATTAACTGAAGAAGTAGAAGATAATGTTTAAGAAAAATATTTATAAAGGCCTTGGTTTAGTGCTGATATGCGCTGCATATACCGCATGTAAATTGCCAGAAGTGGCCCAGCGCGCTGAAAATAAAAGTGTTCCTGCAGCCTTTAACGGCGCGCAGGATACCATAAGTACAGCCAGTATACAATGGCGGAAGTTTTTTACCGATCCAAATCTGGTAAATCTGATCGATACCGCGTTAAAAAATAACCAGGAGCTGAATATTACGCTTCAGGATATCGAGATTGCGAAAAACGAAATCAAGGCTAAAAAAGGAGAGCTTTTACCAAGTGTAACCTATGGCGTTGGTGCAGGCTTCGATAAGGTGGGCCGTTACACCAGTTCGGGCGCTGGCGATGCTTTTACAGAAATTACACCAGGTAAAGAAGTGCCTGAGGTATTGCCCGATTATCGTTTCGGTTTACAAGCCAATTGGGAAGCCGATATCTGGCACAAATTGCGCAATGCGAAGAAAGGAGCTATAAGTCATTATTTAGCAACGGTAGAAGGCAAAAATTTTGTGGTAACCAATTTAATTGCTGAGGTTGCAAATTCATATTACGAATTGCTAGCTGCAGATAATCAGTTAGAGACAGTGAAAAAAAACATTGAGCTGCAGAAAAATGCCTTAGAACTGATGAAAATCCAGAAACAGGCCAGTAGGGTTAATGAACTTGCAGTACGTAAATTTGAGGCTGAAGTTTTAAGCTCTAAGAGCCTGGAATTTGATATTCAGCAAAATATTACCGAAACAGAGAATAAGATCAATTTCCTGCTAGGCCGTTTTCCTCAGCCAATTATAAGGGATAAATCGAGTTTTACCGATCTGGTACCACCAACAGTGCAGACAGGTTTACCTTCGCAATTATTAGCCAACCGACCTGATATTAAACAGGCTGAGTTAGAACTAGCTGCCGCTAAGTTGGATGTTAAAGTGGCTAAAGCACAGTTTTATCCATCTTTGGGTATTTCTGCCGCTATCGGCTACCAAGCTTTTAATCCATCTTATTTATTGAGAACGCCCGAATCGTTGATCTACTCGTTAGCAGGAGATTTAGCCGGGCCACTCATTAATCGCAATGCCATTAAAGCCGAGTATTTAACCGCAAACGCAAAACAGCTGCAGGCCGTTTATGATTACGAAAAAACAATTTTGAATGGTTATATCGAAGTGGCCAATCAGATGTCGAAAATCAGTAACCTGCAAAAAAGCTACGATTTGAAATCGAAACAGGTAGCTGCACTCACCCAATCGATCGATATTTCTAACGATTTGTTTAAATCGGCAAGGGCTGATTATTTTGAGGTATTGATGACTCAACGTGATGCTTTGCAATCAAAATTAGAATTGATTGAAACCAAAAAACAGCAGTTGAATGCGGTGGTAGATATCTATCACGCCTTAGGTGGGGGATGGAATTAATTAAAGTATAATCGCAATTCATATTATCGTTATATTTCTATTAGGGCTGCTTCGGGTTATCGGAGCAGCCTTTTTTCGCTTTATTCATTTATTTATCATAAAAATTAGTTTAAAAACAAAGCCGCTCACTTAGGGTTTATCTTTATCGTATAGAAATTATTATAATAACTAAAAGCACATGGGAAATACAACATTTAAATTAGGCGAATTAGAAATTAACCGTCTAGGTTATGGTGCAATGCAGCTAACAGGTAACGGTGTTTTTGGCGAAGTGGAAGATCGCGAAAATGCAATAAAAGTTTTGCAGGAAGCTGTAGCAAATGGTGTTAATTTTATTGATACCGCAGAAGCTTACGGGCCAAAATTTAACGAATCTTTAATTGCTGATGCGCTACATCCTTATAAACACGATCTCCTTATTGCTACCAAAGGTGGTTTTGACCGACCGGGTCCCAACAATTGGGTTCCAAATGGTAACCCCGAAAAAATCAGGCAAGATATTGAAGGAAGTTTACAGCGTTTAAAAGTAGACTCGATTGATTTATGGCAACTGCATCGCATTGACCCTAAAGTTAATGTAGGCGATACCCTTGCACCAGTTATAGAAGCGGTAAAAGAGGGTAAAATAAAATATGTTGGCCTGTCTGAAGTAACCATCGATCAGATCAAACAGGTACAGGATCTTCTGCCAATTTTATCGGTTCAAAATATGTATAACCTGGCCAATAGGCAGTGGGAGAGTGTATTAGATTTTACTGATGAGCAAGGTTTGGCTTTTATTCCCTGGTTTCCACTGGCTTCTGGCCCCGCAAAATTAGAAGATAAAATTAAAGCAATAGCCGAAAAACATCAGGCCACTACAGCACAGATTGCACTGGCCTGGTTATTAAAAAGATCTTCAAATATCCTGTTAATACCTGGAACAAAATCTACTGCGCATTTAAAAGAAAACTTAAAAGCTACAGAAATCGAATTAACTGATGCAGAATTTGAAAGTTTAGCGAAATAAGAACGGAAAATTCCCCGCGATCGTCATTTCGAGCGAACCCGATAGCTATCGGGTGCAACGCAGTCGAGAACCCGGAGGCTCTGCGAAGCAATCTGTCTACATAGATCTCTCCTCCGAAGGAGTTCCTTTGGAACACTCCGCATTACTGCAGAAGATGACGGTCTCGCTTTAGGGCTTTTACACACCTTGTCATGTTGAGCGGAGTCGAAGCATCCTCCTAATAAAAATAGTTAACTAAATTACATTATCTGTGTGCATCCTTTTTATCTGTGGTTAAATATCCTATCCTTGCCAAAGAATGTTAATTTTTATTAAAATTATTCCTTTATAAGTTTGATATTTAAACATGAAAAAAATCGTCCTGTTTACCTTTATTTTATTTTCTATCATTTTTCAAAAAGCCATGGCGCAAAATAAACCCGAAAATGTACCTGCTGTTTTAAATCATATCGCTGTTTATGTAGCTGATCTAAACATCGCAACAACTTTTTACGAAAGTGTGTTTAACCTTAAAATCATTCCCGAACCTTTTAAAGATAACCGTCATACCTGGTTTACTTTAGGGCCAGCCGGACAGTTGCATTTAATCCAGGGCGCAAAAGGAAATGAGGTTTTTGATAAAAACGGGCATTTGTGTTTCAGTGTTCCATCAGTTGATGAATTTGTAAAAAAGCTGAATGCCAAAAATATCAGTTTCGAGGATTGGCCAGGAAAGAAAGGCGGAATTACCTTGCGTGTGGATGGCGTAAAACAAGTTTATTTCAAAGATCCCGACGGGCATTGGTTAGAAGTAAACGATGCTAAGTAAATATTTTACTACGTGCAGATTTTGTTTTGCACCATCCCTTATATTTAGGTTTTATCCGCTAAGCTTATGAAACTAAAATTCCTGAAGTATTTTTGTATTGCCTTTTTAATAATTGGTGTAGTTGAGCAATTAAAAGCTCAAAATGCTAACGCCGAAGCAGAATTTAAAGCTATAATGGAGAAGTATAATGCGGTTGGTGCAGCTGTGGCTGTGGTAAAAGAAGGTAAGATTATTTATACCCACTCTTTTGGACTAAAAGATTTAGAAAATAAAAAGCCTTTAACTGATCAGGATATTTTCAGGATCGCTTCGATTTCTAAATCTTTCTCGGCAACGTCGATTATGCAGCTGGTAGAAGCGGGTAAGATTTCTTTAGATGATGATTTTGGTGATCTGGTGGGTTTTAAAATCAGGAATCCAAAATTTCCTGATCAGAAAATTACCTTAAAAATGGCTTTATCACATACTTCAAGTTTAAACGATTCTCAGGGCTATTTAAATCTGGATGTGATCAATCCCGATAAAAATCCAAACTGGGCCAAATGTTATAACGATTATGCCCCAGGAAGCAAATTTGATTATTGTAATCTTAATTTTAACCTGATCGGTACCATCATTGAGAAAAAATCGGGTGAGCGTTTCGATAATTATGTAAAAAACCATGTGTTGAGGCCCTTAGGACTTTATGCAGGTTATTGTGTCGACTCTTTAGATAGCACACGTTTTGTTAATTTATACGAATATCATGCCGATACGAAAACTTATACACCGTCGCCAACAGCATATGCGCCACGAAGAACAGAAATTGCAAATTACATAATGGGTTATAGTACGCCTGTTTTTTCGCCAACAGGTGGGATGAAAATTTCGGCTATTGATTTAGCTAAATATATGATCATGCACATGAATTATGGCACATCAAATGGTATTAAGATAATCACTAAAAAGAGTGCGAAACAAATGCAGACCGCCTTAACCGATGATGAAGGGTATGGCTTGGCCATCAGGACTGCAGATCAGCTTATCCCGGGTGTAAAACTGAAAGGACATACTGGCTCAGCTTATGGTTTGTTCAGCACCATGTTTTTTAATCCAAAAGAAAAATTCGGCTTCGTTATTATTACGAATGGTATAAATGCTACCTATACTGATGGCTTTCCTGATTTTAGCAGGGCAGCTATCAACAGTTTGTATCAGGCATTTATTAACTAAACCTGAATTAATCTTTAAACCTATGAAGGATTAAGAAAACGTTTATAAGCATTTCCGGATTTAATTTTTTCCATTGTCAAATATTCTTTCACAATAGAAAATTCCATACTCTGGATGGCTTTGACCACCGATTTTAGTTTTTCACCTGTAACACCTAATCTGGCTGCCCAGTAATTTCGATCTTGCTCATCAGCAATCTCAATAAACTCTTTTCGGGCATTCATCGAATTAATTTGATATTCCATCTTTTTACTGATTTTTGGTTAGTTAATATGTGAAACAAACACCGCTAATTCTGATTTGGTTTTGGAGTTTTGCCAATAGATTGTCAAATATAAATGTACAAAGGCTTTTTTGTTAATAATCATGAGGTAGAATGCCCTAATTGTCCTAAACCAATTACAAAACGGGTCTTAAAAATCGATTTAGGACTGTTCTTTTTGAGCGACATCTTTATTTCAAAAAAGAGTAACATTTTCCTTACAAAACGTTAGGAATTCTCAATTAGCATTTTTATTATTGTATTGTAATATAATTTTTACAAATGCTAAATCATTTTCTAACCAACGCTACAGGTTTATCTCATCGCCCAAAATATTATCAAAACAATCGTTTTGTATTATTTCTTTGGGTATTGATTACACTCATTTTTGTGATTGATTCTTGGGCAACGCATAGGTACAATAACTATCTTATTTTTGAGAATACCTTCAGGAATCTACTTCAACAAAAATCTCTTTATGCATGGTACCCAGCTTATCACGAAGATGCCAATCATTATGGCCCCATTTTTAGTGTTTTAATTGCTCCATTTGCCTTAATGCCTAATTGGATTGGCTTACTCTTTTGGAACCTGTTTAACTGTTTCCTGCTCTTTAAAGCGGTTCAAACCTTACCTCTGGCCGAAGATAAAAAGGTGATTATCGGTTATATTGCCATTCCCTGTCTAATCGAATCGATGCTTAACCAGCAGTTTAATGCAGGTGCCGCGGCCTTAATGATATTGAGTTATACGCAAATAGATAAAGGTAGAGGGATATGGTCTGCACTTTGTATTGTGCTGGGTACATTTATCAAACTTTATGGCGTTGTGGGGTTAGTATTCTTCTTTTTTGCCAAGAAAAAACCAGTATTTGTGTTATGGTTAATCATGTGGTCTATCGTGATATTCTTATTGCCAATGTTGTTCGCCTCTCCTGATTTTGTTGTGCAAAGTTATATCGATTGGAAAAACTCACTGATCGGGAAAAATATGATCAATGTTTCAGGTGGAGAAGATATTTCGATTATGGGTTTCTTTAGGCAACTATTTAACTCGCCTAAAATACCCAATTTACTTTTTATTGGCCTTGGTGCATTGTTGTTTATGCTGCCTTTTAGGTACATTACTTATTTTTCGAAAAGTAAATTCCAGCTCATGATTTTATCTTCCGTATTGTTGTTTCCAGTACTGTTTAGTACTGGAGCAGAAGATTGTACGTTTATCATTTCTATAACTGGTGTAGGCATTTGGTATGTAAAAGAAAATAATAAAGTGCTGAAAAATGTATTGTTGCCAATTTTACTTTTCATCACCTGCAATTTCCCTTTGCTACTTTTTCCGACTTTTGCAAAAGCACATCGTTTATCATTATCCATCATTAGTTTTCCTTATTTTTTGGTTTGGTTGAGGGTTATCAATATCGCGATAAATGATAAACTCATTCATGAAGAAGAAACAGAACCAGAGATGGATACAGCACGAGTAGATTAACTTTTAAATTTTATTTTTTTTTGGTTTTAATATCCGTTTGTAAAAATGGCTGTTAAAACCTTTTTTATTATTCGGCTGTTTTGTATCTGTCTAATCAAAAAATAGTTATGGATAATAAACAGAAAAACGGTAGTGCTGATCGGGCTAGGATCAACATTAACGAAGGTTATGAGCTGGATTATTGGTCTAACAAATTCGGGGTAAGCAAAGATAAGCTGAAAGCCGTAGTGCAAACGGTTGGTACCTCTGCCCGCGCAGTTGAAGATTATTTGAAAAAGTAAAATATTTATTATGAGTCTGAAAAAGTATGTTGCCAAACGCGATTTCTCAAAAACTACCGAACCAAAATCGGGTAAAAGCAGCGATCGGAACAAATTACATTTTGTAATCCAAAAACATGATGCTTCGCGTTTGCACTACGATTTCAGGCTCGAAATGGAAGGCGTTCTAAAAAGCTGGGCCGTACCAAAAGGGCCATCAACCGATCCTAAGACCAAACGCTTGGCCATGATGGTAGAAGATCATCCATACGATTACAAAGATTTTGAAGGCGTTATTCCACAGGGTGAGTATGGCGGCGGAACCGTTATTGTATGGGATGAGGGAACTTACGAGCCGATAGAAACGATTAAAGGCAAAAAAGCACAAGAAAAACATCTGTTAGGCCAGTTAAAAGATGGTTCTTTAAAAATCAAATTAAATGGAGAAAAGCTTCATGGCGAGTTTGCCCTTGTAAAAACACATGGCATGGGCGAAAACGGTTGGTTGTTAATCAAACATAAAGACGATTATGCTTCTACAAAAGACATTACCAAGGAAGATAAATCTGTGCTTTCCGGAAAAACAATCGAAAAGATGGAAAAAACATCCGATAAGGTCTGGAAAGAAGGAAAGGAGCAGGATTTAAAAATTGAAAAAAAAAGCTCCAAGCAAAAAGTAAAGAAAGAAACAACGCCCGTGGGCAATGACCAAGTGGTAGACGTAAAAGGCATATTAAATAAGGCACCCAAAACAGCTATCCCAAAAGGGTTGAAACCCATGCTGGCAACCCTGGTTGATGAACCTTTCGACGATCCTGATTGGCAATATGAGGTGAAATGGGATGGTTACCGTGCCCTGGCTTTTATTAATAAAGGAAAGGTTGATTTGTTTTCCCGGAATAATAAATCCTTTAACGAAAAATTTTATCCCATTTACGATCTGCTTTTGACTTGGAAAATGAATGCGGTATTTGATGGTGAGATTTTGGTGCTAAATAACAAAGGCGTATCTAATTTTGGTTCACTGCAGAATTGGAGAAGCGAAGCAGATGGAGAACTTGTTTTTTACGTGTTCGATATGCTATGGTACGAAGGTAAGAACCTGATGGAGTTGCCGCTTTACCAGCGACAAGCCATATTGAACGATATACTGCCAACAGATGACGACCGTGTACGCCTTGGCAAGGTTTTTAAAGCCAGTGGAGTCGATTTTTTCGATGCGGCGAAGAGAATGGGCTTAGAAGGCATTATAGCTAAAAAAACAGATAGTACTTATGCAACAGACCGAAGATCAAAAGAGTGGCTCAAAATTAAGGTGCAGAAACGGCAAGAAGTGATTATTGCGGGTTTTACCAAAAATGCCGATACTTCTAAATCTTTTAGTTCTTTACTGTTGGGCGTTTATGAAAAAGGAAAATTGCAATATGTAGGTAAGGTTGGAACAGGGTTTTCGGATAAATTGCAGAAAACAATGATGGAGCTGTTTAAACCGATTATTATTGATAAAAGCCCTTTCGAAAGTATACCTGATGTAAATAAGCCCTCGCGCTTCAGGCCAAATCCGCCAAAAGCGAAAGCAACCTGGTTAAAGCCTGAACTGGTATGTGAAGTCGCTTTTGCAGAAGTAACTGATGATGGTGTTTTTCGCCACCCGTCTTTTCAGGGCATGCGTGAAGATAAAAAAGCCAAAGAGGTGATGAGGGAAGTAGAAGTACCAACAGAAAAAATTGTTGACGATGCTAATGAAGAAAACCCACATGCACAGGCAATAAAAGCGCCAAAAGGTAAAGTACCTAAAACTTTGTTGAACCCGAAAGATGAAACGCAGGTAAGGAAAATTAAAGGTCACGAGCTTAAATTTACCAACCTGAGTAAAGTATATTGGCCCGAAGATAAAGTAACCAAAAGAGATATGTTTAATTACTATTATCAGGTTGCTGAGTACATTTTGCCCTACCTGAAAGACCGTCCTCAGTCGCTCAATCGCTTTCCCGGCGGAATTCATGGCAGTAGTTTTTACCAAAAAGATGTTAAAGGCAAAGCACCAGATTGGGCTGAAACTTTTCCTTATGAGAATGGTGAAGGTGAAAAAAAGGAATACCTTGTTGGAACAGATGAAGCTTCATTACTCTGGATGGCGAGTTTAGGCTGTATAGAAATGAATCCTTGGTTTAGCCGGGTGCAAAGCCCTGATAATCCCGATTACTGTGTAATTGATTTAGATCCCGATAAACATACTTTTGATCAGGTGGTTGAAGCTGCACTGGAAACTAAAAAAGTATTGGATGCTATAGATGTTCCAAGTTATTGCAAAACATCTGGCTCTACAGGAATGCATATTTATATTCCTTTAAATGCGAAATACAGTTATGAGCAAAGTCAAATGTTTGCTAAAATAGTGGTTAACCTGGTGCATAATCAAATACCAGAATATACTTCTCTCGAGAGAATGGTAGCCGCCCGAAAGGGAAAAATGTACCTCGATTTTTTACAGAATAGACCAGGGGCAACCATAGCTGGGCCTTATTCTTTACGACCAAAAATTGGTGCAACGGTATCAATGCCATTACATTGGGATGAAGTTAAACCAGGTTTAAAAATGAAAGATTTTAATATTTTTAATACCATCGATCGTTTGAAAGTTGAAGGAGATCTGTTTAAAGGAGTATTGGGTAAAGGAATTGATTTAATAAAGGCTATTGATAAAGCTAAAAGTGTTTTTGGATAAAGCTCACGATCTTTTCCTGCTTTCATTATATTTGGAAAAAATTAAAAAATGATAGCACACCACGTTTTATTCTGGCTAAAAGCCGATACCACCGATGAGCAGAAAGTTGCTTTCCGCAATAGCTTAC
Organism: Pedobacter ginsenosidimutans; assembly: GCF_001442625.1. Lineage (GTDB taxonomy): Bacteria > Bacteroidota > Bacteroidia > Sphingobacteriales > Sphingobacteriaceae > Pedobacter > Pedobacter ginsenosidimutans. The sequence goes on from NZ_LMZQ01000027.1 coordinate 30,523, forward strand.
AAACACTAGAAAATATTGACGTTGTTAAAACTTTTCACATTGGCGTACCAGCACCGATTGAGCGTGCTGTTGTAGATACCACTTATACATTTAGCCTCCTGCTGTTATTTGAAGATTTAGCTGCACATGATGTTTATCAGGTTCACCCATTGCATAAAGCTTTCCTGGATGAATTTAGGGTTTACTTCGAAAAGGTTGTAATTTACGACGCAGAATAAAAGAAATACCTCCGACAAAAATCGGGGGTATTTTTTTATCGTTTATTTTTAATAGATCGAATTTATTATTTGGAATTATTCTAAATAATGAGATATTTGTTAAATCTATCGATTAATTTGAACTGTAAAAGCCATGTGTAAAACAACCGTACTTGCTCAAAACAAAAATATCACAATCGCCCAATGCAAGAATTGCAAAGTTCTAAATATATGGCGCTCAGGCGTTTTAATGAACTTTTCTTTTGACCAGTTTGATGCTTTTTATGTGGCAACCAAGAAACTTGATTTCGACGATTATTTGGAGACTAGGCCTGATGGGAGACAGGTTGTTATTTTATCAACCCCATTTCCTGATATCAGTTTAGTTTTTACCAGAGAAGAATGGCACGAATTTTTTACTAAAATAGATGAAGCTTTATATATGAAACGGGTGTATGAGATTGTGTATTACTAATTAACACTACAATTTTGTATGTTTGTTACTTATTGGTAAGTAATTTTCGATACTACAAAACCAAAGCGTTTTTAGTTACGTAAATACTTCAAACTGCAATCTTATGGAAAAAACAGCTACATTAATTAAAAGAGCATCCCTTAACGTAAATCAGTTAGATAGCATTAAAATTGGTGATTTATTATCTGATGAATATGGTAAATCGGGCAAAGTATGCGAAATCGAAAAAGTAAACCGCCATGGTGAATTTCACTATTACTTTAAATTATTTAAATCGGGCACCATCTTAATTATTCTTTAATTTCTTTCTTGCCTTAACCAATTGGTTGTGTTGTTATGAGGATATATCTTATAACCACTAGCTTTGTATTGCTCATCAGTTATTTTGTTTGGCGCAAAATACCAACTATGGACGATGTACAAACATTGCCTACTTTGTAAAACAAGAAGCTCCAGATCTGCCGACCCGGAGCTTCTTATTTAATCTATTCGTATAATTAGAATTTATAAGATAATGTAGTTATGAACTGACGTGGCGGAATTGGATTCACGCTGTAGTTTTCGTGAACGAAATAATTCAGCTCATTAGTGATATTGGAAACTTTAGCAAGAAGCGAGAATTTTTTCCAATTGTATCCTGCAGAAAGGTCGAATGTGGTAAATGCGCTTAAAGGAATTAATCTGCTATAGGTTTGAATTTTAGTATCGTTATAACCACCGTTACGTGCTCCAGTATAGTAAGCAGATGCACCAAGTTTTAAGCCTTTAACGCTTCCTTCTTGGAAGGTATAAAATAGGGTACCATTGGCAGTGTTTTTTGTAGAACCGACCAATCGTTGCCCTTCTATAATACCACCTAAAGTTACCGTTCTGGTTGCATTTGGATTGGCGGTAGTAGGGGCAGGTACCTGAAAAATAGTTTTATCACGCGTTTCGGTATAGCGGATAAAGTTATAGCTATAACCAGCAATGAAATTTAAACCTTTTACAATTGTTCCAGTAATATCAAGCTCTAAACCATCACTTAACGATTTTCCATTAAGTTCTTTAATGTTAGCATCTCCATTTGGTGCTCCTTGAGCATTGATAAGCGCTTGTTGGGCAAATTTATCGTTCGCAATTCTATACCAGGTTAAATTAACTGATAACCTGCCTTTAAATAGGTCGTTTTTAACTCCAGCCTCATATTGCTGCAATGTTGAGGGATCTAATGGTGCTGAATAAATATCTGTTCCAGTATTCTGAACAAAATTGCTCGAATAACTAGCATAAATTGACGTTGTTTTTAATGGTTGGTAAATCAAACCAAATTTAGGGGTAAATGCACTTTCTACTTTTGATCTTTCCAAACTATTTACACTTAAAGATTGAACTCCTGTTGCCAGGATAGTGGTAACGGTTCGCGGTGTTTTTTGGAAAGTATAACGAACACCGGCAAGTACTTTAAACTTTTCGGTAATCGAAACCAAATCCTGTACAAATGTACCCATGCGATATAGTGGGGCAAAAACTTCTGAAACTACGTTAACATTTGGCTCAATGCCTGACCCAAAATAAGTTGATGGATCAAGTAGGTTTACATTGCCGTAGTTAAAAGGAGTTAGGCCATTGTTGAAGGTAAACCCACCACTAGTTGTGCGCGATTGATCTGCATCAGCACCAACCAATAAGGTATGGCTTATGCCTCCTGTTTTGAAATAACCATTTAAGTTAATCTGCTCATTGTAAGTAAATTCTTTTGTTTTAGAACGCGTAACATTACGTGCAGCAATACCATAGGGAAGTGGGTTAGTAGATACTTTAGTATCCGCAAATGGACGTTCTGCACTAAAATAGTTGCGGTTGTAAGATTGTGCATTAGCCAATACATTCAACTTCCAATTGTCGTTAAATTTATGGTTAATGTTTAATTGTGCTGTAGCTGTATTTGTATTGTTATATGCCCAGGGTGCATTTACAAAAGCATTACGGCCTATATCAGCAATCTGGTTTTCAACAGTACCAACACCAAAATCTGGTGTCATGTTGCTTTTCAAATAATCACCCTGTAATAAAATGTCTGTTTTCTCGCTAATTTTATAAAGCAAAGATGGATTTACGTAAACCCTGTTCGAGTTTACACTGTTTCTGAAACTTGCAGCATCTTCGTAAGTACCAATTAAACGGAAAGCAAGGTTCTTTGTAATCGGACCATAAATGTCGCCTGTTGGTTTGTACATGCCGTAACTGCCTGTACGCATTGATACTTCGCCGCCATTTTCAAATTTAGGCTTCTTCGTAACCAGATTTACTACAGCTCCACCGCTTACACCGCCATAAAGTAATGCTGCACTTCCTTTTAAAACCTCTACCGATTCTAAAGTACTAGTTTCGGGCATACCACCACTGGTAGCACGTGATCCATTTTTGAAAACATTATTAGTACCTAAATTATAACCACGGGCAAAAAAAGTTTCGCCACTTACCGAACCACGATTTTCAGCAAAAGCTACACCGTTTACATTTTTCAGTACATCGCTTAAGCGATTAGCTTGTTGGTCGGCAATTACTTGGTTTCCAATAATTTGCACTGCCTGTGGAAGATCCATCGGTGCAATGGCAATTTTACCTAAGTTAACTGGCTTTCTGTTTGGTGTTTTGTAACCGTTAATGGCTACTTCGTCCAATTGAGATGAAGATTCTGCTATGGTAAAATCAGCAGTTACAGTTTGACCGGCCACTACAGTTACAGATTTTTCCTGCGCAGAAACACCGATAGCAGATGTTTTGATCGTATAAGTGCCTGGTGTTACATTTTTAATGGTGAAATTACCTTTCTCGTCAGTTTGTGTAGTTTTACCTATGTTTTTTAAACCAACACTTACATAGCTTGCAGGATTGCCATCGCTGGTCTTAATCGAACCTGAAACAGATCCATTTTTGCTTTGTGCTATGGTATTTCCTGTTAAAAGCAGAAAAAAAGCTATAAAATTTAAAAGAAAAGTAAATTTTTTATCCATTTTATTTAGATTAATTCTTAGTTGGCGCAAAGGAAGCGTTTTTGCGCGGAATAACAAAATTATTTTTATTTGTTCTAAATAAGATTAATTTTTAGTTTACTTTATTGGAATACGCAGCGTTTTTGAATGCGTATATTAGGAATGTACTAAATCCAATTATGCAAAATAGCGAAGATCATTTCTATTCTAATCTGCCCATTTATAAAATGCCATTACATCAATTATTGATTAAAAATCAATTATTTGAAAAAGTGGTTGCAAGCTGGTGTGTAATCATCACCGATATCAAGCATTCAACAGTGGCTGTAAATTCGGGCCAGCATGAAAATGTTAACCTTATTGCTACTGGAAGTATTGTCGCCGTCCTTAATATTGCATTTAAAGCAAACATCTCGGTTCCATTCTTCTTTGGTGGCGATGGAGCCACTTTTATTGTTCCACCAAGTATTGTAGATGATGTGATGAAATCGTTATTAAAATACAGGGATAATACTCTACAGAATTTTAACCTTGATTTAAGGACTGGGATTATGCCTGTTGAAGAAATTTACAAACAAGGCTATAGGCTTAACATTTGTAGATTTAGTAGCGCTGAAACATTTTCTATCCCCATTGTTTTGGGTGATGGCCTGGCTTATGCCGAACAAATTATCAAGGGCGAAAACTACCTGTTAGGCGGCCATGATACTGCAAGTGATGAAATCGATTTAAGTGGTATGCAATGCCGTTGGGATAAGATAGAACCACCCGAAAACAGTGATGAGGTGGTTACGTTAATCGTTATAGCTTCAGAAATAGAACAACAGGCAATAGCATTCAGCAAAGTGATCCATCACCTCGATAAAATTTACGGAACACCCGAAAAGCGTCAGCCGATTTCAGTTTCTAAGCTGATTTTCAAAACAAGCTTTAACAGTTTAGGAAAAGAGATGAAACACCGAATTGGAAAAATTAGACTTTTTGAACTGTTCAAATCATGGCTCATCAATATTTATGGCTATATCTATTTCCGGACGGAGCGGGGTAAAAAGTATCTGAAACAACTTGTAGAAATGTCGGATACGCTGGTGATAGACGGTAGAATAAATACTGTAATTACAGGAACTGCACAGCAGCGATTAATATTGCAGAAAGAGCTTAATCAGCTTGAAAAAAATAATGAAATTTTATATGCGCTCTATGTTAGCGGCGAATCGATCATGTCTTGCTATGTTAGGGATCTGGAGGATGATCATATTCATTTTGTTGACGGAGCAGATGGGGGATATACTCAGGCCGCGGGAATACTTAAACAGAAAATGCGCGATAAATTAAATGCCAAGTGATAAAAGGTTAATAATAACCAAACATTTGTAAAGGCCAACTTGTATGATAGTTAGTGTAATTTGATTTATCATAAATATCAGCATAGGATGGTTTTAATTTTTAAAGTATAAATGGAAAGTTATTCGAGGGTTTTAAGTAATAATCAACTTTTAGAGGTTCTTTCCTTATCAAAAGATGCAACAGCCATATACACATCCGAACATATTGTAATCGAAATGGCTAATGATGCCATGATTGCGTTTTGGGGTAAAGACCGATCTATTATCGGTAAACCTTTAGAAGATGCTGTGCCTGAGCTAAAAGGACAGCCTTTTATCAATATGCTGAAAAATGTGTTGCTAACGGGCATTACAGATAAAGGAGATGCTATTCCGGCTGAAACCCTAAGGGATGGGAGGTTACAAACGGCTTATTATGCTTATGAATATCGTGCCATTAAGGATGAGGCTGGGATGCCTTATTGTATTCTTCATACCGCAAGCGATGTTACCGATATGGTAAATGCGAAAAAAGCCATTAAAGAGGCTGAATTGCAACGGGAAGCACTAGATCAGGAACAGATTCTAATCAGTATAAAGGAAGAGCGGCAAAAGAATGACTTTATCAGTATGGTAAGCCACGAGTTAAAAACGCCTTTAACCTCTATTAGTGCTTATGTTCAATTGATGCAGCATCGGAGTTTAACAGATCTTTTTGTCGTAAATACTTTAGATAAAGTTCAAAAACAGATCCGGAAAATGAGTTCTATGATCACTTCTTTTTTAAATGTATCGCGTTTAGAATCGGGAGAAATTCACTTGAGCCTATCTCATTTCGATCTTGATAAACTAATTTGTGATGTTGTAGAAGATCTAAGGTTGATCCATCCCACTAATCAGATCAATTTTGCAGAGGGAGAACCTAAATTAATATACGCAGATAAAGATAAAATTGGCTCTGTAATTTCAAATTTGATTGGCAATGCTGTAAAATATTCAGATCAGGGCAGTACTGTTTTTGTTCAATCAGAAGCCTTGGAAAATGAAATGCATGTTTCTGTAACAGATAACGGCATTGGTATCCAGGCTCATGATCTGAAGAAACTTTTTGATCGGTTTTATCGCGTAGAAAACCAGCAAACTAAAACCATTTCAGGTTTTGGGATTGGTTTATACCTAAGCGCAGAGATTATAAAATTACATCATGGTAAAATTTGGGCAGAAAGTAATTATGGCGCCGGCTCTACATTTCACTTTTCGCTCCCTGTAAAAGGCTAATTCAAATCAAAGCCCAATATCACATGATTAAACCGCAGTTGAAGTTTAGAGGTTCGTTTAAGAAAAAGTAAAAGATTGGTTGACAGGTTAAAATAAATTGTCATTTCGACTGGAGCACAGTCCCGGCGTTAAATCCTACTGTGTGAGCACATCGTTTTGAGGTTAATCTTTTAGGCGTTTTGCTAGCTTCCTTTAATAACACATTGTTTTAACCGAAGAACGTCGTCAATCCCAAGGGCCCGAGAAATCAAAAAAACAGTTGTAGGAAAGAACAAATAGTACTGCCAAACCTAAACGCAGTGGTTTTGTGTTCATAAACGCTAATTTAAAGCTTTAAATAAGTATTGAACACAAACCCCAAAGGGCTCAATCAGCCCAAAGAAAACACAAACAAAAACTGATTAAACGAAGTGCCGCTGTTTTTTTGATGTGTGTAGGATTGTGTAAAAGGCCCATTGCTGGATTGACAGAGCGTTTTGGGTAATTGGCGCCCAAAATGCGCCAGCATTCTTGAGCACAAATAAAAACAATGTGATTTGCGAAAAACTACCATGCCCCCGCGGCAAACAGCGGAAAAGTCAATGTTAGTGTAATTATTTTTTTCGAAATAAATGTCTTTTGGTAGCTGGAAAGATGCTGATCCCGAACATTCGGGACAGCATGACGATTGCCTTAGGAATGTGTGTTAAAACAACTTTAGAATTAACAAAAGATGTGTCCATACGGTAGGATGTTAAGTCGAAAGAGAAATCTTTGAACTATGCTTATTGGATTGTTCAAAGATTTCTCCTCCGAAGGAGTTCCTTTGGAATACTGCGGTCGAAACAACAATCGATTTTTTTTAACTCAAAATTTCATCAATCAGTTTTACTTCAGTATCACTAAATTTTATATTATCTAAAGCTTTAATTGAATCTGTAATCTGCTCTGGTTTACTGGCACCTATTAGAACAGTCGTAATTCTATCGTCTTTCAGTATCCACGATAAAGCCATATGTGCTAATTTTTGCCCACGCGATTTGGCAACATCATTTAATTTGGCAATCACGGCTAATTTCTCCGGCGTAATATTGCTTTCTTTCAGGAAAATACCACTGGTGGCTACTCTCGAATCGGCAGGAATACCGTGTAAATATTTATCGGTAAGTAAACCTTGCGCCAATGGCGAAAATGGAATACAACCCACACCATTTTGTTCCAAAACATCAAGTAAACCATCCTCCACCCAACGTTCGAACATCGAATATTTAGGCTGGTGGATTAAACATGGAGTGCCGTTATCTTTTAAAATTTTGATTGCTTTTTTGGCTTCATCTGCTTTATAATTGGAAATACCAACATACAAAGCTTTTCCCTGTTGAACCAAGAGACTTAAGGCACTCATGGTTTCTTCAAGTGGAGTTTCAGGATCTGGACGGTGGTGGTAAAAAATATCAACATAGTCCAGTTTCATGCGTTTTAAACTCTGGTCTAAACTAGAAACCAGGTATTTTTTCGAACCCCAGTCGCCATAAGGACCATCCCACATGGTATATCCAGCTTTGCTTGAAATAATCATTTCATCACGATAGCCCCTAAAATCTTCATGGAGGATTTTTCCGAAAACTTCTTCAGCCGAACCTGGGGGCGGACCATAATTATTTGCTAAATCGAAGTGGGTAATTCCGTTGTTAAAAGCAGTGTAGATTAGGTTTTTGCTGTTTTCAAAAACGTTTACATGTCCGAAATTATGCCATAAACCCAACGATATTGCAGGCAATTTTATGCCACTGTTTCCACAACGGCGATATAGCATTTTGTCGTAACGATCTGTTGAAATGATTTGATTCATATTTGGGATTTGATTGCCGCAATAATAATCAGTTTTACTGGATTTTAATTGACATTAGATTAATATTATGTTCAAATAAGTAAAAACGCTGAATTTCAATTAAGCTGTATGATAATCGTCACGCTAAACCTGTTTCAGTATCTTGTACTTAGTTCATCTTTTTAAAATGATCCCGAAATAAATTCATTAATACAGTAAAAATAAATCATAGATTTTTAATCTTTCTACATTTCGTTATCACCACTTCTACAAATCGTATCATTACAGGTGTTTAGCGTAAATTATTATTTAATATATGCATTTCAATTCTTCTAAATCGTTTTATTTGTAAAGTTAAGTGATATACTTATATTTAAAAACTTAATTAAAAATCTAAACCAAATATCCCATTTTATGAAATTACAATCATTAACGAGCCTCGGTGTACTAGCTGTAATTGGCTTTACGTCTTGTCAGTCCGGATCCAAAAAAACTTCATCAACGGATAGTTTAAAAGGCGACTCAATAACCGTTGTAAAACTTGTTGCCGATTCTTTTAAAAAGGAAATTGATAGTAAACAAACAGCGTTATATACCTTAAAGAATAAGAATAATGCAGAGGCTATTTTTACCAATTACGGTGGTCGCCTGGTTAGCTTATTGGTACCAAATAAAGAAGGTAAGTTAGTTGATGTGGTAGTGGGTTTTAAAAGTGTTAACGATTACGAAAAATCAACCGAGCCCTATTTTGGTGCAACTATTGGCCGATATGGCAACCGCATAGCAAAGGGTAAATTTACACTTGAAGGTAAAACCTATTCGCTGTTTACCAATAACGGACAGAATACCCTTCATGGCGGCAAAAAAGGCTATCAATATGTAGTTTGGGATGCCACTCAGCAAAACGCTAATACCTTAGTGCTTCATTACTTATCAAAAGATGGCGATGAAAATTTTCCAGGCAATTTAGATGTTAAAGTAACTTATACCTTAACGGATGATAATGAACTAAAAATGGATTATGAGGCTAAAACTGATAAAACCACTATCGTAAATTTAACAAACCACGCATTCTTTAATTTAAATGGTGATGGAAGCGGTGAGATTTTGAACCACGAGGTACAGATTTATGCAGATGAGTACACGCCCGTTGATTCTACCTTGATCCCGACAGGGAAAATTGAAAAGGTTAAGGGAACGCCGTTTGATTTTACCAAAGCAACTACCATTGGTGCCCGTATAAACGATAAAAACGAACAGTTAACTTTCGGGAAAGGTTATGATCATAACTACGTGCTAAATAAAACCAAAGCGATGGGCATGTTCCACGCGGCTACAGTTAAAGGAGATAAGTCGGGTATAGTGATGGATATTTACACGCAGGAGCCAGGCTTACAATTTTATAGCGGCAACTTTATGCAAAGTAAAAATACTTTTAAAACTGGTGCTAAAGATGATTTTAGAACAGCAATTGCATTAGAAACGCAGCATTTTCCAGATTCACCAAATCAACCCACTTTTCCATCAACGGTTTTAAAACCCGGGCAAGTGTATAAAACAAGCTCGGTATATAAATTTACCAAATAATCGTATTGGTAAACGCTATATCCTGGCAATGATAAAATAAAAACGGTCTGTAGAAATGCAGGCCGTTTTTATTTAGAAAAGTTCTTGTAAAACGGGATCTGTATAATCTTCTATAAAAGCAATAATGTTGTTGTAAGCTGCAAATTCTTCTTTAGTATGCATGGTTGTTAACACAACACATCTCATTCCGGCATTCTGTGCTGCTTCAACACCTTTTGGTGCATCTTCAAAAACGATGCACTGGCTGGCTTCAACACCTAAAATTTCAGCCCCTTTAGTAAAGGTTTCCGGATCGGGTTTACTATTTACCACATCTTCGGCACTTACTATGGCTTTAAAATAGGAACGGATATTTAAATTGTCGAGTACAAAATTAATATTAAAGGGAATAGCAGCAGAGCCAATTGCCATTTGAATGCCTGATTGTTTTGCTTTTTCTAAAAAATTGTCTAAACCTGCTATCAATATTAAATGTTTTTTATAAGCAGCTTGATATCTATGCTCTTTTTCGATAGAAATCTGATCAATCTGTTCCTGAGAGAAATGACCAATACCAAAAACACGTTCTAACAGATCTTGGTTTTTACCATACATCTGTTTTTTAACCGCATCGAAGCTAATACTTGCTCCTAAATCTTTTGTAAGTATATTATGCCAGGCATGATTGTGGAAAGCCATATCGTTAATCATGGTTCCATTAAGATCGAAAAGAAAAGCTTTGGGTTTATTATTCGTCATGGCGGCAAAATTATCAGATTTTTTTATGATTAAGTTAAAATATAATTATCAAAGCGAAAATTTAACTAATAATTTATTCCTCAAAGTGGTGCCGGAAACGGATAATGTGAAAAATAAATTTTCCACACCTGTAATTTTTTGGTTGTCACACACGTTTCCATATTTGGAAATCCGGTATTCAAGCAATAGCTTGCATAGTTTTAAAACCCCAGATAAATATTATGACTGCTGCCCATCATGAAAGTGATCCTCTTATTAAGTATTTAAATGAGCTGCAGCCATTAAGAAAAGAAATAATTGAGCGGGTAAAAACCGAAACATTCAAAATCTTTGTGCGTAAGAATGAGGTTTTACCTAACCTTAGTGATGTCGGTAGCGATTGTTTATTTTTTATTGTTAAAGGCTTAGTGCGGGCTTTTGTAATGGATGAAGGAAAAGATATTACCGCCTGGTTAACAGACGAAAATCACCTTGTTGGTAGTATTCGAAATCCGGGAACGCTTATCCCCACTTATCAGGAACAATATCAGGCACTGGAAGATTCAGAACTGCTTATACTCCCATATCGTTTTATTGACGACATATACGCACAGTTTCCTGAAACCAACATTTTGGCTAGAAAATTATTGGCCATACATTACCACATGTCGCAAGAGCGATCTATTTTATCACGAATCCCTTCAGCAGAAATCAGGTACAAACAGTTTAAAATCGGGTATCCTAACATAAAGTCTAGGGTTCCTCTAAAATTTTTGGCCAGCTACCTGGGGATGCGAATCGAAACTTTAAGCAGGATCAGAAAGAAAGAAAAGAATTAACTTGCTTTCTTTTTGAAGTAAAAATAGCATAGCGGGAAAAGGCAAATTAAGCCTAACAGAAAACCACCAACTGTATCGGTAAACCAATGTGCACCCAGATAAATTCGGGATGGGGCAATGGCGATCATCAAAAATGCTGATAAATAAGTTACTATATTTCTAGTTAACTTCGGTACGTCTTTCAATGTATTCATCAAAATAATTAAGAAGCCAAAAAAGAGGGTATAAGAAAGTACATGCCCGCTGGGATAGCTCTGAAACCGATTTACTTCCACCAGTCGTACATAAAATGCAGTAGGGCGTGGGCGGTTAATCACATTTTTTATACCCAGGATAATTAATCCAGACAATAGTACCATTGAAACGAATAGGCCTTCGCGTTTATACTTTTGTTGATAAAATATGATTGCTACCACTACCACCGAAAGTAACGAATAAGGGAGCTCTCCAAAAAAACTGATGGCCAACATCAATTTATCTAACCAATCTGCATGATATTGCTGCATAAACAACGAAGTTTTAATATCAAAATCAAGTATGGGATGTTGTGCAATAAAAAAACTTAAACAAGTAAATGCAGCAATCAATGAAATGAGTATAAAAATTAGCGTATTTCGTTTTAAAAGCATAGGTATAGGTTGATTAAAACCAAAACTATGGATTTTATGCCAATAGATGCAAAAAGTTTCAGCTTTTTAGAAATGGATGCGATTTGAGGATCAAAACCTGTGAAAGTCTAAATTTAAGTATAAGAAAAACTACAAGACCGAAAATATTCATCAAGGAAATAAAACGATTCATCAAGGAAATACGCCTATCTGTATAATCCGTTATGATATGTTAAAATGATTTTTAATCTTCGAATCAGATAATAAGGATATCTATGCTTACGAGGTTGGCAGGATTAATTTCCTGCCAACTGAAGGAGCACTCCATTCGACAATTTATTCAAAAATTATACGTTTTGTATTAACGCTCCAGCCGAAGCCCCCTCCTTTATTAAATGAGGAGGTGCTTAGGTTGATCAATATCGCCCCTTTCTGTCACCAATTTTTTAAACAATTTATACCTGTTCTTGGTTTTCTTTGGTATGGAGCCTAAACCATATAAAGATGAGGATATTAAAGTCCCCCGCTTTGAAGAAAGTGCTGGTTTTTACACCACAGCACAACGGAGTAAGAACATGTCTAAAATTAGGGCAAAAAATAGCCTGCCCGAGTTGAAATTACGCAAGGCACTTTGGGGCAAACAAGTTAGGTTCAGAATCCATCCTAAAAATTTCCCTGGCAAACCCGATCTGGTTATCAATAAGTACAGGCTCGCCATATTTGTAGATGGCGATTTTTGGCATGGTTACAAATGGGATGAAAAGAAATCAGCCTTAAAAACAAATTCGGGTTTTTGGATACCGAAGATTGAACGAAATATCCAACGCGACAAAGATGTTAACCAACAGCTTCATGCTCAAGGTTATACCGTAATGCGGTTTTGGGAACACGAGGTAAAAGAAAGTTTAACTGCCTGTGTTAATCAGGTTTTACTCTATATTGAGGCGGCTAAAGCGGCAATAATACCGCAGTTAGATGATTAGGCTGTTTATTTTACGGTAATCTGCTTCGGATCGGTAACTAAAATCTGTTTTTTGCCTTTATAATCAGATATAATTCCCGTAACGCAGATTTTATTCCCCATAAACATACTCGAAGGTTCTGAAGGGAATTTACTCTGATCTTCTTTATTGATGACCACGGTGATTAGCTCCTTTGGGTAGGCACTGCCTAAGTTAATTAAGGTTAATTTATCTAAAGCTTTTGCACTATAAACCGAGTCGCAAATAGTTACATTTTTACCTACATATTGGGCGGCATCTTTGGCTAACACTAAAGTTTGGCTCTTTGCGTAAAATGCCGGAGCAATAAGCAAAAGAAGGAGAGATAACTTTTTCATAGATGGGATGATTTAAATGAAAATTTAATAACGCCAAAAGCATTAGTTTAGCGTTTCAAAGGTAAGGTGAATTTGACAGAAATCAATAATTAAAACCAAACAAGCACAAATATTACATGAATTAGATTTTATGTTAACATGAAAATTTTCTAAATTGTAAGGTAAATATTGCTAGCCAAATATTTTCTTCGCGTTTATATGAAAGTAGATTACATTGCGTTATCTGTACCCGTTTTTTTTATTCTGATCGGAATAGAATTGGCCTATAATTTTTATAAAAAACTAAATTATTATCGGCTTAATGATAGTATTGCCAATTTAAGTCAGGGTATAGGGCAGCAGCTCACCGGGATTTTTATGAAAACCGCATTGTTTTTTGGTTACAAATATATTTTTGAACACTGGCGTTTATTTGAATTACCCAAAACAATATGGGTGTGGATACTGCTATTTATAGGCGTCGATTTTTTCTATTATTGGTTTCATCGGATGAGCCACGAAGTAAATGCTTTATGGGCAGCACATATTGTACATCACCAATCAGAAGAATATAATTTAACAGTAGCTTTACGGCAAAGCTGGTTTCAGGGCTGGTTTAGCTGGGTGTTTTACCTGCCATTGGCATTTGTTGGTTTTGATCCAATCATGTTCTTAACACTAAGTTCTTTCAATACTTTGTATCAGTTTTGGATTCATACCAGAGCCATTAAAAGCATGGGTTTTTTAGAGTATATTTTAAATACACCATCACATCATCGGGTACACCACGGCTCTAATCCAAAATATATCGATAAAAACCACGCAGGTACATTGATTATCTGGGACCGTTTTTTTGGTACTTTTCAGAAAGAAGAAGAAGAGGTTTATTATGGTATCACCAAACCTTTGGCCAGCTGGAATCCCATTTGGGCAAACCTTCATTATTGGGATGATCTGGTTAAAACGGCAAAGCAATCACCTAAATTCAGTGATAAAATTAAAGTTTTTCTTAAACCTCCTGGCTGGTTTCCAGCACATCTGGGTGGATTTCAAAATGCGCCTGAAATAAATGTTGAAACCTATAAAAAATATAATCCAGCATATCAATCAAAGTTAACGGCTTACGTCCTGATTCAGTTTTTAGTTGCTTTAACTGCAGGTTCTGCAATATTGTTTTCTTATCATAAAATGGAAACCGTCGCTTTAGTGTCAGGAGCTATTTTTACCATATTCACATTAATTACGTGTGGTGCATTACTAGAACAAAAGGCATGGCAAATTAGGTTTGAGTATTTTAGACTGCTGTTTGGTATTTTGTTGGTTTTATTTTTGAAATTTCCGGTCGGATACCAGGTAATTTTTATGGCTATCCAGTTAATATCCGTAATTTGGTTTTTTAATTTGCAAAAGGCAAATCCCAACCCTGATGAAGACTAAGCTATTTTCATTTATATTTTTCCTCGTATTTGTAATTCAGCTATATGCCGAATATGCCAATAATATTGAGCTCCGAAATTTCTCTAAGCCATTAATTGTGGTGGTACTTCTGGTATGGCTTTATATCAGCACAAACTTGAAAGGGCGTTTCCATAAGAGAATTTTCATCGGATTAATTTTTGCTTGGGCTGGTGATATTTTACTAATGTTTCAAAGCGGTAAACCAATTTTTTTTATATACGGGTTAATCGCCTTTGTAGTCTGCCATATTTTTTACATTAGGGCATTTACACTTGATCATAGATCAAATCCTAACCACAAAACGCCTTATTTTTTGTGGGCTGTTGGCGCATTTGCCATTTTTTGCTCGGGTTTGTTTTTCTACCTGCAGCCAAAACTAGGAGCAATGCAGTTCCCCGTTTTAATGTATGCCATTATTATCACGGTTATGGCTATTATGGCTGTTAACCGATATGGGAAAGTGAATATTTTCAGCTTTAAACTCATTCTGTATGGCGCATTGTTTTTCTTACTGTCAGACAGTGTGTTGGCCGTGAATAAATTCGCTCAGCCCATTCCACAAAGCGGGGCTTTAATTATGGCAACCTACATGATTGCACAGTATCTGATTGTTTATGGAACAATTTCGCGGCAGCTAGTGGTTACAAGAACTGAAGTATAACAGATTTACGTAAGCCATTTAATTTTAGAAAAGCAGGTTTCTTTGGTAATCGGTTGCAGCAGTCCAGCTCTCGTTCCAATCTTTTTAATGCTGCACTAAAAAGGTAAGTTACTGGAGATTAAAAAGCGTTACCACTTGATCAGGTTTTATGGAACTTTACACAGTTGAAACAAGCAAAATATAAAACGGTGTTAGTGTTTGAGCGTCTAAACCTTCAACCTTATTACCCTCTACTTTCCACCTTTCTTTTCTTTGTCTAAAACCGTAAAAGTTTGCACCAGCCTTTCTCCATTTTCATCAACCAGGGTTAAGGTGTGTTTACCAGGCGGCGGACTGATGGCCAATTGATGAAAATTAGTAGTAGTGCTTACATATTCATTATCAATATGCCAATATATTTTAGAACTCGAATTTCTGTGCGCTGCATTAATCACAATTTTGCCTCTTGTTCCATTTAGTTCCAAGGGAATGTAAACTATTGCATTGTTTTTGGGGTAAATTACCTCCATTACACTATTCCCGCCAGAAAGGTCGCAGCCATCTTTAAAAGGAGGGAGGGATTTATAGTCGCTATTCTTTATTTTGTAATAATACTCCATTGCTGGCGGTAAAATAAACCAGCTTTTGTGTTGCATATGGGTTATGCTTTCGCATTGGTCGGTAACCCTAAAAGTGCCTGTTCTATCCAAATGAACCAATTTATGGAAAGGACAAACGGCAGTTTTCTCTCCTGCAACCGGCACTAATTCTTCTGTCACATTTGTACAGTATTCTCCCGCTTTATAACCGCTCTGCTTGCATATTTTTATCTTTTTAAGTTTGGTAGCTGGTGTTTCGAACCATTTTCCATTAGGCAGTAACCTAAAAATATCAAAAAGAACGGGAGCAGCTGCTTCAATCCCCACCAGACCAGGTCTTCCTTCTCCATCGGCATTGCCCACCCAAACACAAACTACATAATTTGGCGTTAAGCCAACGGCCCAGGCATCGCGAAAACCAAAACTCGTTCCTGTTTTCCAGGCAACTCTTTGCGATGAAGAAAATTGTTCCCATAAACCTTCATCACCTGGTCGCATTACCTCTTCCATTGCATTAAAAGTAGCCCAAATCGAGCCGTGGTCTAAAAAGGAAGTACGTTGATAATCTTTTTCATCTTTATTTTCGCTATTGAAATAGCTAGCAGGTTTATAATCTTCAGGGTTATACAAACCTTTATAAGTATTGAAATGGTTCAATGTGCGCACCATGCCCATGTAGGTGTTGGCCAGATCCCACATTGTAACTTCGCTACCGCCTAAAATTAACGACAAACCATAATGATCTGCCGGCTGGTTAAGTGTTCCTATTCCCAGTTTTTTTAGTTTATCGTAGAAACGTTCATATTTGTATTGCTGCAGCATTTTTACTGCAGGGATGTTTAAGGAGCGGCTCAGCGCTTTATCGGCAGCAATGGCACCATCATAGCCCAAGTCATAATTTTGAGGCGAATAACCCGCTATTTGAGTTGGAATATCGGGAACTAACGTATGCGGCAATATAAAGCCATCATTCATCATACTCGCATAAAGCAAAGGTTTTAAGGTGCTGCCAGGACTTCGTGGCGCTTTAATCATATCCACGTGGCTTTGCAGGCCGGCATTTTCTGGCTGATAGATATTACCCACATAACTTACTACTTGACCAGTTCTGGCATCGAGTACCAAGGCCGAAATATTGTTGATATCGTTTGACCGGTAACGGTTATTGTACCGTTTTAATATGGCATTAACCTTTAGTTGGATATTTTCATCCAGCGTAGAAGTAATTCTGGTTGAGGGGATTTCAAGACTTGCTCGTTCTGTTTTAAAACGGTTCAACAGATGCGGCGCATTCTGGGGCAAAGGCATAGGTTTGCCCGGAACGGGTTCTAGCTTAGCTAAATTAGCAGTTGCCTGATCGATGTATTTTAGTTTAGCCAGCTTATCTAATAAATCGTTTCTTTTTTTAATTAATCTTGTCGAGTTTTTACCCGGATGAACCAAAGAAGGACTATTGGGCAATACAGCCAATGTTGCCATTTCGCCCCATGAGAGGGTTTTGGCATTGCGACCATAATAGCGCCAACTTGCCGCTTCTAAGCCCACAACATTACTGCCAAATGGTGCATTTGCCGCATAGAGGCTTATAATTTCCTCTTTTGAATATTTTATTTCTAAACGTAAAGCTAAAATCACTTCCAATAATTTCTGCCAAAGCGTTCGGTCTTGTTTTCGCGATAAACGGATTACCTGCATGCTTAATGTACTACCGCCACTAACCACACTTTTAGCTTTCCAATTCTGACGCATAGCCCTGCTCATGGCTAAAAAATCAATGCCAAAGTGATTATAGAACCGCTTATCCTCGAAAGCAATAATGCAATCCTTAAATTTTACGGGAACACTATCTGCGACAGGGAATCGCCATTGTCCATCGCTGGCAATTGCTGCGCTTAATAAATTGCCATTGCTGGCCTCAATTACAAACGATGTAGGTGTTTTAAACAGTTTAGAGGGTAACGAAAAAAGAAAAGCCAAAAGCAGGGCAAAACAGATGAAGTCGGAAATGAAGAATGCTTTTGGGATTTTATTCATTTAATTTTTAACGCTGGTTTTATCGCCTCGTTAAGGCGTTTATTATTTTTTATTTTCGAAGGTCGTAGCACGACGCTATAACTAGATACGAGCGCTACAAACAGGATTATGCGCTTTATAAATTTATTTATAAAGCGCCTTATTTAATATGGCTTCAAAAACGGGCTGAAAATGGATTAAAACTTTATCGTTTATAAGTTTGTAGTTTTCTTTATCAAAAACCACATCATCGAATTTTTGATTTTTGTAGCCAGGCTCCAGGAGTACTTTAAAATCATTACTTCCTTTTAAATACCTGATGATCGAAAAATTATAGAACAACATCGGTCGTTTATCATACATGCTCAATGTTGCAATGCCAAAATCGTGATCGAAACCAAAAAACATTTGCATAGGATCTGCTAAGGTGTAGGCATTTTTTGTTCTGATAATTATAATCTGATCCAGGTTATTTTTAATACAGAAATCTTCAGCATAGGCAACCATTTTTTTATATTTATATCGCTGAGAAAAATACTCAAGCTCTTTAAAGTCAAAATTTTCTAATTCCTTATTTTCAACATTTTTTTTATTTAAATAAGTAGTCAAATAAGTTAACAGATTAAAATTTAAGTCGTTTTCGGCAAGTACTTTTGGTTTAAACGCTCCTTTAAGGTAAACATATCCCATCTGGTAGTTACTGTCGGATACAATTGCGGTTTTTTGTGCAATTGAACATAAAGGAATAAAAAAAACAAGAATTGTAAATATAATTTTCATTCGGGTTGATTTCTGTTTTGTATATTCTTCGATTGGTCGTAGCGAGACGCTACGACCAATATTTTGTTTTGCTGTTGCCATGGTTCGTGTCTCCACGAACCACTTATGTGTTTATAAAAATTCTAATCTTAAATCATTTAGAAACGAATAATTAGTTTTGTTCTTTTCGTAAAAGGAAGCTGATGAGTACAAATAATCTTCTGGTTCTGTTGCTAATTGCCAATGCTCCGTACAGGGGTTATTATGCAAATAATCCAGTTTTTGATATGCAACTTCTGGAGTGTATAAATGTATTGCTAAAGGATCTCTTTGCCAAAATTCATAATTTTTATTAATGGAATTTGTATGATAATTGCTGAGCTCATTTGGACTTAATAGTTTTTTGAACTCATGTGCTGAGTATTTTAAAAATGAGCCTTGTGCTGTTTCTTTCCCATTTAATTCATTGATTCTCCATATGGTATGAATATGATTAGGCATAATTACAAACGCGAAAACATCAATCTTGTTTAATCTACTTAGGTATTCAAATGAATTCAATATAATATCCTTAAATTCATTTCTATACAATAATTTTTGCCATTTGTTTATCGTTGCTGTCCAAAAGTAAATTTGTCCGATTTCAATGTAATTCTTTCTTCTGGCTTCAAATAATTTATCCATTGTCATTAAATTTCGGTTTATGGAGATACAAATGTGGACTGGCTGTATTTTTTCAAGTTTCGGTTCGTGGAGACACGAACCGAGGCTTTGAAATAAACTTTATGCCATGGTTCGTGTCTCCACGAACCATTAGCAATTTACACCAATCCCTTACTTCACAACCTGCACCCATTTGCCAGCTTCAGTTGCCGAAATATCATTATTGTACATCGCTTCACATTGAACGGCTGATAAGTAATATTTGCCCAGATAAGATGCGTTAAGCAATACCTTGTAAACTAAACTTTCACCTTCCCTTACATTAAAATAGGTGAAAACACGGTCATCTCTGATATCCTGATAAGTAAAAGGAGATGAGGCTAAAATACTTTGATTATCGTTCACGCGGGTATTGATAATTTCCCAACCTGAAGGGAAAATCTGTGTTAGCGCCATTTGTTCATAATAACCCATTCGCCCAGGATTTTTTACGGTTACCTCCGCATAAAAATCTGTTCCCTGTTTTAAGGTGGTTGGATCTAAAACTTTACCGTTTAAACGTTTGTAAGCCACGCTCATATCCAATACCTCTGGTCGGTTTGGTAAAAAATTGTTCTGACCAGCAATTGGCTGTCCTTCTAAAACCAAACGGACAAATAATACATTATTGCCGTTATTGGTAACAGAAGCCGTATTTCCTTTAAAGCTTACAGGCGTACTGTTGATGTATTGATTTGAATTTACGGGTGCTGATTTTCCATCCAATACATACTGATATTGCAGTTTATTTGCCGATTGGTTTGAACCACAGAATTTGGCAATAGCCAACAAACTATAAGCGGTCGTTTGTGTGCTGTACCAGGTGTTTTCGCCAAGTTTAGCAGCTAAAGGTTGTAGTAAACTCGCCGCTTTTGCTTTCTGCCCGAGTAGGGTAAGAGTTTCTAAAATCATGGCTTCATCGCGTACATCAGAGCCATAGGTTCCACCCAATTGTTTGTAAGCCTGAATGGATGTATCTAAACCTCTGATCATATTTTGAGCAACATCATTTTGTCCGGCCAGTTTATAAGCAGCTGCCAATCGCCATTTTGCAGCAACTGATAAATATTCGAAAGCTTTTAAACGGTTCATTGCTGCCATTTCAGGTTTTTTAGCTAATGCAAGCATATACAAACGATAGGCCTGAGACAAATCTCCACCGTAAAAATTATTGCTGTTTGGTGCCCAATTTGCCGCTTTTGATTTTTGAAAACGCAACAGTTCATCTAAAAGACCAACAGGAAGGGTGTAACCTGCATTTTGTGCTTCAACCAGGAAGTGTCCGGCATAATTGCTTCCCCATTCATCAGAAGTACCTTCGCCAGGCCAGTACGACAAACCGCCATCTGTAGTTTGGAAACCTTTTAGCCTATTTATCCCAGCCTTAATGTTTTTCTCTGTTGTGGCTTTTTGTTGTTCATTTAACGGACTCAATCTATCCAAAAAGAGTTGAGGAAATATACCCGAAGTAGTTTGCTCAATACAGCCATGTGGATATTGGATGAGGTAACTCAATCTTTTACCGAGGTTAATCGCAGGAATAGAAGAGACCTCGAGTGAACCTGAATTTGTACCCGTCATACCGATTGGCAAATAGTTTACAGCCCATTTAGTATGCGGCTGAACCGTTGCAGACACCACATTGGTTACATATGGGTTTGGATTTCTAATATCCATTTCTACATCGTAAACTGTTTTTTCAGCTCCACTTTGTGCAATTACTTTTACTTTGGCAATACCTACTGTGTTGGGTGCTTTCACTTCGAAATAGGTCATTTGCTCACCTGTTTGTTTGTAGTAAAGCTGCTGTTTGTTACTACCTTGAACAATTAAATTATTTGCCTGGAGTTGCACTGATACATTTTTAAGATTGTTTTCTGTAGCAAAAACGGTTACCGGTAAGGTGAAACTTTCTCCCGGACCGATAACCCTTGGCAAAGTAGCCAAAACCATTAGCGGCTTTTTAACCTGAACTGATTTTTCGGTAAAACCATATGCAGCATCCTGTCCGGCAACTACCATAGCCCTTACCGCACCAATATATTGAGGTAATTTAAATTTGTGTGTTTTACTTTCGCCTTTGCCAATGGTAAATGGCCCCATAAATTTAACCACCGCTTTAAAACGGTTAGCTTTTGCTGGATTTAAGTTCTTGTTGATGCTACCATCACCACCAATGCTTAAGATGCGTTCTAAATTTCCTCCCCAAGCCCCTAAAACATAGTCGAATAAATCCCATGTTTTTACACCTAAACCTTCGCGGGCATAAAATGCCCCATGTGGATCAGGTGTTTTAAAACGTGTTAAATCTAATAAACCTTCATCTACGAGGGCAATGGTATAAGTCATTGCTTTGCCGTTCTGCTCACCAACAGTAATGGTGTTTTCGGTTTCAGGCTTGATTTTATCCAACATTTTTATGGTTGGTTTTAGGATGGTTTGCGGATCTTCAACCGAAAGTGGAATAGCACCATACATTCTAATTGGTAAATCGTTAACCGTTTGTGCATGCGGTTGTAATAAAGTAATATTGGCAAAAACATTAGGCGCCATCTCTTTCTCAGCTTTGAACTTAAATTGCGTTTGTCCGGCTTTGGTATCTACCCAGAAGGTTTTTAATACCCGGCTTCCATTCTCAATAGAAATTAATGCCCTTCCATTTTTACCTGTTGGGATAGTTAAGGTAATATCCTCTCCAACGGTAAATTTTTCTTTATTAGCAGTGAAAGATAACATAGACGCCTCAGTTGGATTGCTGCCCTGTTCGCGCTGTGCCCAGCCTGGCCAATCTACATAAACAGATTTTCCGGTAACGTGCCCACCATTTACATCGCGTACCAAAATCAAATAACGGCCCCATTCTGGTTCATCAACGCGTAAATTCCAGCTTCCTTTTCCGTTGAACAAGTTTACCTGATGGCTTTCTACCAGTTTATTATACTGGTTTTGGGTAAAGTTGGCGTAGGTATATTGATCATCCTGTTCCCACCACCAACGCCATTGTGTTTTATATAATTCTACCTGAACGGTTTTGGTTCCGCTTAACAGTTTTCCATCGGTATTTACATTTACAATTTCGATTTTATGCGCTTTACCAGTAACCAGCATGCCACTCAAACGGTCGCCTTTTTCTGGTCGGATACCCAAATAACTGCTATATACATGATAAGGTATACTAAAATTATCGATGCTGAAATTACCTCCTGGCTCGAAAACTTTGGTCGTAAAGTTGGCTCTTAACACGCCAGGAGCAGTATTATTCTCATTGAGGTTGGTGTTAATCTGAGCTGTACCGTTCTGGTTTAAAGTGCCTTCGAAAATGGTTTTAACCTGCGATTCGAAGTTAACCGTTGGGTTATCGAAACTAAAACCTTCAAAGCCTTTAAATTTAGTTTCAGTAGTGTTTAAGTTTACATCAACCTTCGCTTTTAAGTTTTGTGCAACGGCACCGAATAGCCATTTGGCCGATAGGGTAGCGGCTGAGGTTCCCGAACTTAAATATGTTCTATTACCAACGTTGAAATCAATTTTCAAACGGTTTGGCATTACGGTTTCGATTTTTAGGGTTTTGGTAAATGTAGCGCCACCTGCTTTAACTTTCGCCATCCAGTTACCGGTAGGTGCTGTACTTTCAGTAGCGGTTTTAAAGGTGTAGAATCCATTTAAAGGTTTGCCATTGATCAATCTTTTGTAAAGCTGACCTTTTGGATTATAGAATTCCATGGTTACCGGATAATTGGCAGGCAGTTTTTTTAGTTTATCTTCCAGCACGAAAGAAACAAATAAACTGTCGCCTGGCCGCCAAACACCACGCTCGCCATAAATAAAGCCTTTTAAGCCACTTTGAACTACATCGCCGCCTACATCGAAGCGGCTTAACGGAAGCGAGCTTCCATCGTCTAATTTAAGGTAGCCGCGTTCTGAGCCATTTTTAGCGATCAATAAGAAAGGCTGACGTTTCAGGTCAAAACTTGCAAAACCATCACCATCAGTTTTAGTAGTGAATATGATCTGTTTCTGGTAATCCATCAACTCCAGGTTTACACCACTTAATGGTTTTGCCGTCAATAAGTCTGTTGCAACAATAAGCATACTGTTGTCGTTACCACGTTTGGCCACCAAGCCAATATTTGAAGCAATTAAGTTTCTGCTGGCCCAGCGCTGGTTGGTATAAAAAGATGGTGTACATGGATTGTCTTTATCATTCCACCTGTAATTTGGCGGGTAATAATTATTGTAGCGCTGCCAAAAATCATCGTCTTCATCAATTTTTTCACCATAACCTTCGTAATCTCCATACTCGGCTTCTTCATCACTACCGTCAGCTTTTTCTTCCCCGGTTTTACAATTGTAGGCATTGTATTCCTGTCTGAAAGCAATGGTAACGCGATACATTGCACCTGGCTCGGTACGGATCATTTTATCAAGATCAAGCGTGAAACGGTTCTTTTTATGGAGGTTAAGTGCCTTGTCTTCATCTAATCGTACCGTTTTTTGCAAAATAGGTTTCGCCACTCTACGCAACTCGTTACCATCTTTATAACTATTAGTTTGAAAAAACTGTGGTATGTTGTTTTCGTAAATTTTGATCACCGTAACATCAACAGCCTTTAAATTAATCGCTTCGAAAGGTAAAACCAACTTTCCGGAGTTAGGTAAGATCGTACCCGCACCTGCAATGGTAACCGATGGTAATTTATCCTCGAAAACTAGATTGGCTACTTTACCGTTTGGAAGTGTTTTCGCATTGATGTTTTCTACTCCTGCATTCACACTTAAAGTATAATTGCCTTTAAGTTCTTCGGCAGCATAAACTTTAACCTGACTGGCATCAATGGTATACCTTAAGTCGCTCAGGTTACCGAGCGTAATCATACCTGTTAAATCCTGCCCAACACCAATGGGTTCAGAAAACTGCACCAGTGCATAATCTTCTTCGCCCTGAATGGCCTTCATATCCAGTATTTCGAACTTATTTATGGCCGGAACACGGATTTCTACTTCTCCTTTTTGTTCTGCGTCAATGGCATCGCCATCCCAGTCTATTTTTAAAGTTTGATCGTTTCCAGTCTTTTTTATACTATCGATAGTGAATTTTGAAGTATTTTTTGCCGGATCGTGCTGCCATTTGATTTTTAACTTTTGGTCAAAATCTAAAGAAATCGTTTTCTCTATTTTGCTGGTTTCTTCCACATCTGCAGTAGCCACTTCGCCGGTTAATTTCATGTAATCCATTGCAGTATTGTTCTGCGAAACCAATCCGTTTTGAGAAAGCATCATCCCTGGGGTAATTACTTTAAACTCAAAGTCGAAATCTTCAAGGCCTTTTTCTGTGGCAGAAACTTCCGAAAGTTTGAATGTAGCTTCGTAGTTTTTGCCGGGTTTGAGGTTTTCATCAGGTCTAAATTCAACCGTTTGTGGATCTATCCAATAGGTTTTGCCCGAGATAGAAGGGGAGAAGTCGAAAAGTTCGCGTGAATCTGCTTTGCCCAAATCCTGCATACCTGTTGCCGCATTGGCTAAATGAACTCTGATAAAACTCTTTTTGGAAATGGTTCCAGAAGTATAGGCTTCGATATATTTTGCATAAGCCTGATTTTCTTCATGATTTTTTTTCTTTCTGTTGAAATAGATAAATACAATTGCCGCTATAGAAACAGCAAGCAATCCGATGAAGATAAATTTCTTTTTAGAGGAAGATTGGTAGGTAGATGGTTGTTCCATGGTTGAAGTTCGTTAAGATAAATGGAAATATAATGGTGCGGTAAAAGCAATAGATGTGCCGCAATTTGTCCTTTGCAACCGAAACCCTATAAATCATCCGAAAATTAACTAAAATTCACGTTAAAATAAATTATGTTGAAAATTAACGCTTAGGGTTTGTTCCTTTGCATGGTTTTGGATAAGTTTACAACATTAACCCCAATACAACCAGATATGATAAAGAAACTCTTGATTTTTTCGAGCCTGTTAATTTCGACCAGTTTTTGTTTTGCCCAAAAAACAGAAGTAGAGGATGCCGTAAGCAAATTAACCAAACTGATGGTTACACCGGATAGTTTGTCGCTTGATAAAATAATTTTGAATAACCTGAGCTATGGGCATTCGAGTGGAAAGATTCAAACCAAGCAGGAATTTATGCATTCGTTACTTTCTGGAGAATCTGATTTTGTGGATATTAATTTAACTGATCAGACTGTTATTATTCAGAACAAAACAGCTTTGGTTCGTCATACACTAAACGCCAAAACAAATGATAAAAATATTCCTGGAAATGTGAAATTGTATATTCTTTTAATCTGGAGTAAAGAAAAGTCGGGCTGGAAATTAATTGGAAGACAAGCGGTTAAGGTGCCTTAGTTGAGTCCCTGGTCTTGAGTCCTAAGTCGGTAGTCAAAGACGCTAGACTGAGGACTTAAGACTCATGACTACTTTATCATCACCCCAGGCCTGTTTACCAGCGGAATCTTGATCATATTGGAATCGATGATGCTTTCGGGCAAGAAAATGAATTTTTTGTCGTAAATGGTGCTGCCAATGTAATAGCTTAACCAATATTCATTAGTTAAGCCGAAAACTTCAGGATCTATAGCTTCCACTCCTGCAAAAGAATTTGCTTCCATGTCGCCTACAAAGTGCCTTAAAACAGAAGTTTTTACTTGCTTTCCGTCTTTTTCACCATAACCTTTAGAGCTGATTAAAACATTGGTTATCGGTTCGTTTTTTAAATTAACGAGATAAACCGTCCAGCTTTTTACTTCAGGTGTTTCGCCCATCAATACAACGGCCATTGCGATATCTTCAACTGTATTTTCTGGTAAATCTGCTTTCAATTTTTGAAATTATTGAATAAATGAATTATTGACTAAGCGGGCTTCATCTCGAGCCGCTAAATTCTTTAATTAACCGTCACATTGATCCTGTTGATACAATATGTATGTCCTTCGACAGGCTCAGGATGACAATATGGATTTTTGGGTTGCCAAATTTTATCTTGGCAATCCAAAAATCCTAGCTTATTTTTTCTTTGCTACAGCCTTTTTAGCTGGGGCTTTTTTCTTTGCAGGTGCTTTTTTCTTCGTTTCGAAAGCATTAGGCACCTGCTCTACAATCATTTTCTTAACCACTTCCAGATCAATATCAACCAATTCTTCTGGTGTATATTTTTGTTTGGTAGACTCGTTATTCCTTAATTTAAGCATCAACTTGCCAAAACGGATAAACGGTCCCCAACGTCCGTTTTCGATAGAAATTTTTTCAGCATCCCATGTTTTAATGTATCTGTTGGCCTCTTTTTCTACTTTTTTGCCGATTAAGGTATTAATATCTTCTTGTGTTAAATTGTCGAAATCGTATCCCTTTGCTGGAATATTGATGAAGAGATCGTTCCATTTAATAAACGGACCAAAGCGGCCTTTGCCTTTTGTTACGCCTAAACCTTCGTAATAGGCAATAGGTGCATCATCGTCCATTTTCTGTCGGATAATTTCAACTGCTCTTTCATAAGTAACCGATAAAGGCTCCTCGTTTTTAGGAAGGGAAATAAAACTTTCGCCCCATTTAACGTATGGACCAAAACGGCCAACACCAATCATTACTTCTTTGCCTTCAAAATCAGGGAGTTGGAAAGGGAGTTTAAACAGCTCCAGCGCATCATCTAAAGTAATGGTTGCAACAGATTGCGTGCGCATCAAACTGGCATACCGGGGTTTTTCCTCTTCATCAAGCTCTCCAATTTGAACCAATGGCCCAAATTTACCAACCTTGGTATATACATTTTTACCAGTAGCGGGGTCTAAGCCCAATAAGCGCTCGCCAGTGGCCCGTTCTGCCGTTTCAAGCGTTGTTTCTACTTCGGTATGAAATGGATTATAGAACGAGTGCAGCATTTTAGTCCACTCTTGTAAACCTTGCGCAATTTCATCAAATTCTTTCTCCACCTTTGCAGTGAAGTTAAAGTCGACGATACCTTTAAAATGTTCTACCAGGAAATCGTTTACTACCTCACCAATATCGGTAGGGAAGAGTTTTGATTTCTCAGCACCTGTAATTTCCGATTTTATATCTTTTTTTACCTGTCCATCAGCTAAAATGATAGAAGTAAACTTGCGTTGTTTGCCATCTCTATCTTCTTTAACCACATAACCACGGTTTTGTACTGTAGAAATGGTTGGTGCATAAGTAGACGGGCGGCCAATGCCCAGTTCTTCTAGTTTTTTAACCAAACTGGCCTCTGTATATCTTGCTGGCGGACGCGAATAACGCTCTGTTGCCTGCATTTCTTTTAAAAATAGTTCCTGTCCCTTGCTTAATGGAGGTAAAATTGCACCACCTTCTTTTTCTTCGTTTTCTTCATCATCAGTAGATTCCAGATAAACTTTTAAGAAACCGTCAAATTTTAAGACCTCACCTTCAGCAACTAAGTGTTCTTTTCGGGTTGAGGCGGTGATCTGAGCAGTTGTTTTTTCGAATAATGCTTCACTCATTTGTGAAGCGATAGAACGTTTCCAGATTAAATCGTACAAACGTTTTTCTGAAATGTCGCCATCTACACTATGTCTGTCGAAATAAGTAGGGCGGATAGCCTCGTGAGCTTCCTGGGCACCGGCCGATTTTGTTTTATAAACGCGGTGTTGGTGGTATTTATCGCCGTAAGCAGATTTAATCTCGGCGGCAGCGGCATTTAATGCCGTTTCTGATAAGTTTACAGAGTCTGTTCTCATGTAGGTAATCTTACCTGCTTCGTACAGCCTTTGTGCAACCTGCATGGTTCTGGCTACCGAAAATCCTAATTTTCTGGAAGCTTCTTGTTGTAAAGTTGAAGTGGTGAATGGGGCTGCAGGATTACGTTTTGCCGGCCTTGTTTCTAAACTGGTAATATCGAACCTGGCATTTACACAGTCTTGAAGGAATTTTTCAGCATCAGCCTCATTTTCGAAGCGCTGTGGCAATTCTGCTTTTACAATTTCTTTTCCTTTGCCGGTAGAGAATTGAGCAGTAATTTTATAGGCAGCAGCTGCATTAAAGTTTAAAACTTCTCTTTCTCTATCTACAATTAAACGTACAGCAACTGATTGTACACGACCTGCAGATAATGATGGTTTTACCTTTTTCCATAAAACAGGAGAAAGTTCGAAACCCACCAAACGATCTAATACACGGCGTGCCTGTTGTGCATTTACCAGATTATAATCAATTCCTCGCGGACTATCGATAGCTTTTAAAATTGCTGGTTTGGTAATTTCATGAAAAACGATGCGTTTTGTTTTCTCCACTTTTAGGCCTAAAGTTTCGAATAAGTGCCAGGAAATAGCTTCCCCCTCACGGTCCTCATCGGACGCTAACCATACCATTTCGGCTTCTTTAGCTAGTTTTTTTAACTCGGCGACAATGTTTTTCTTGTCGGCGGGTACTTCGTATGTCTGCGCAAAATTATTTTTGATATCAATGGCCATATCACCTTTAACTAAATCGCGGATGTGGCCGTAGCTAGATTTTACAAGAAAATCTTTGCCTAGGTAGCCTTCTATAGTTTTAGCTTTTGCGGGTGACTCGACGATTAATAAATTTTTGGCCATGAAATACGTTTTTGTGCAAATAAAGCTATAATTAAAGCATAAATCAAAACATGAATAGAATTAAATACAATTTTTTTATTAATTGCAAAGGAAATATGTTGGTTTATAGGTTGATTTTAATGTGGTTTTAATATTTTTTGTTTTTGAAAAGCAATTCCTTTGCTATTAGGCTAGGGTTGGTCCCGCCCCCGTTTCTGCCGATGAAAAATCGGCATCTCACTTCGGTCGGGTTTAGGTGGCATGGCTAATGCTGCTATTTAGGTTTTAATAGCGCTGTGTCAGACTGAAGGTACAAAAGAACAACTGACTTTGTTAATTAAACCTGATAGAGCGGAATAGCCCGGATCCCGATTCTTCATCGGGAGAGGACTATAAGCGATAGCGGGGCCGTAAACCGCCAAGAACCACTGCCCTCAATTTCCTAATCAAAAAAGACGCTTATACCTGCTTCCATTTTCAAATCATGCTCACTGTTTGTTTTATTAACTAGTTATCTTACCTAACTTGCTACATTTAATTTACAACAACGTTACGTTGGCACAATCTATTTGTGCCTATATTCGTATATAAAAATAAAACAACGATGATCAGCACAATTTTAATCCTATTAAACTTATTGGTATCTCCACCAAAAAATGTTTACGATTTCAGCTTTAAAACCATTGATGGTAAAGAAATTAAACTATCGAAATTTAAAGGCAAAAAAATCTTAATTGTTAACACAGCTTCTAAATGTGGTTTTACCCCACAGTATGAAGATTTAGAAAAACTTCAAAAGCAATATGGCAAAAAGGTAGTATTAATTGGTTTCCCTGCGGGTAACTTTGGCGGACAGGAGTTTTCTACCAATGCAGAGATTAAAGAATTTTGTACAGGAAAATACAATGTGTCGTTTTTGCTTGCCGAGAAAAGCAGTGTTAAAGGTGATGATATCAGTCCATTGTTTAAGTACTTAACTTCTCAAACCAATACGGAAGAGCAAGGTGATATTAAATGGAACTTTGAGAAATTCTTAATTAATGAAAAAGGAGAATTAGTACACCGTTTCCGTTCTAAAACAAAACCTACTGACGAAGCGATTGTAAAGAACCTATAAGAGGCGGGAAGGCGGAAGGTTCTAAGGTAGAAGGTTTTTTCCTTCCGGTTCTTAAACCTTCCGCCTTTTACCTTATCAGTTTTTCTCCAAAACTGTTTTCCAAACTAAGGCACTAAGCGCTGCGCCAATAATGGGTGCTACAATAAAGAGCCAAACCTGGCCTAAGGCTTCTCCGCCAACCAAAAGTGCCGGTCCAATACTTCTTGCAGGATTTACTGATACTCCAGTTACCGGAATGCCAACAATATGGATTAGCGTTAAACTTAAGCCAATTGCAAGTCCTGCAAAGCCGCCGTTGATATTTTTAGTAGAGGTTGAGCCAAAAATAACCAGTAAGAAAATAAAGGTGAGTACAATTTCGGCAATAAAGCCAGCATGTAGGCTGTAATGCTGTGGAGATAGTGCTGCAAAACCATTTTGCCCTAATCCATTTGTTGCCAAAGAATATTCTGGCTTTCCTGAGGCAATTTGCAGTAAAATAAAAGCGCCTGCAATGCCGCCTAATACCTGAGCTACAATGTAATAAGCGGCTTCAGTAATTTTCATCCGGCCAGCGATTACCATTCCGATTGAAATTGCCGGATTAATGTGACAGCCTGAAATGTGCCCAATAGCATAAGCCATAGCCGTAACTGATAAGCCAAAGGCAAAAGATATGCCCAATAAGCCAACACCGGTTGTGCCATTTGCGCCAGCTATAACCGCGCTACCACAACCCATTAAAACCAACACGAGTGTGCCTATAAATTCGGCACTGAATTTAGAAAGTTTACTTGTCTCCATATAATTTATTATTTAAAGTTTAAATATTATATTCGGATGATTATCAATCGAATATAACTAAAAATTTAGAATATAAAATGGAATAAAATGTTGGTGATTTAGCTGATTGAATTACGAAATTTTAGACAAGAGAAAGGGGCTTAAATCCATAAGCCCCATTTAAACCAAACAAACTATTTATGAAGTTTATATAAAACCCATATTTGAATAAAATGTTTTTATGAAAATTAAAATTATTTACAATTTTTGAGGGTAATTATGATTTTGTTTAGTTAATTGCCATTTATTGCTCGAAATAGGCCCTACTGTAACTAAATTGATAGAAAACGGCAAGCTGTTTTTGACTGTAGGATGTTAAAATAGATTAAGTTGTTCTGGCTGGTATAGGCTAGGGTCGAAATTGTAAGCTTCGGGTGTGTTTTGAGTGTTGCTTACATAAAATAGCGCTGTTTCCTCATATCTTGAAGCTACTTTAACAAAAGTATTGCCGGCAACATTTTTAAAAAGATTTTCAACCAGTTCTGGATCGTTATTATCTTTTGATAAGTGGCTCAATAATAGATGACTCATGTACGGGGCTTTATGGTTGATGAAAAGCTCAAGTGCCTGTGCGTTACTTAAGTGGCCGCGACCACTTGTAATCCTCCTCTTCAAAAAATAAGGGTATCGGCCATTTTCCAGCATCTCTGTATCATAGTTAGCTTCTAAGAAAGCGGCATGGCAATTTTTGAAATGGGCAATTAAACGATCGCATACCGAGCCTATATCTGTAAAAACACCCACTCTTACCTCATTACATTCAACAGTAAAACTATAAGGATCAGCCGCATCGTGAAATTTAGAAAAGGCAGAAATTTTTAAATCGCCAATCTGAATGTGTTGTAAATGGTTTAATGAAAAGGTATTGTTTGTATCCAAAACTAACCGACTGCTTTTTAGGGTAGCTGTGCTAATGTAAACCGGGAGTTTATGTTTTTTAGCAAACACCGCTAGCCCTTTAATGTGGTCGCTATGCTCGTGCGAGATAAAAACGGCTTTTACTTTACTAATTGATAAACCCAAACGGTTCATCCGTGTTTCAACCTCTTTGCAGGTTAGGCCAATATCAACCAAAATTGCTTCATTATCGTTACCCACATAGTAACAATTGCCATTACTGCCCGAATTGATTGATGTAAAATATAGTGCCATTTTCAGCCTGCAAGATAAGGCTTATTTGGCGAAGGAAAAAGGAAAACTATACTCTTGCTCCGTTGTGCTCTACCAGGCGCGAAAGGAGGGGTAGAAAAGCCTGGATCAAGTTAATTTCTTCTGAAGAAAAGATTTTTTCCATGGTTTGTGCCAGCCATTCTTCTTTTATTTTTCTGCTGGCAATAATGTGTTTTTCGCCAAGCTTGGTTAAGCCGATAAAAACCTTTCGTTTGTCCTCTAGGCTTGGAAAGCGTTCCACGCATTTGGCATCGAACAAGCGGTTGATGATCTGCGAAATAGCTTGTTTTGATACTCTTTCCATGTCTGCCAGCTCTGTAGATAACATTTTACCATGTTGTTCGAGCAGCGACATCGTTAACAGTTCGGCGTTGCTAAAGTCTGAACTTACGTTCTGTTTGCGTAGCTGTCTGGTTAAGCGGGTAACGGTGCTTCTTAGTTTTGCGGCAATATCTTGTGTTTGAGTAGGCATCTTAATGGTAAATAAACTTTACAAATATAAGCTTTTAATTTTATAGATAAACTAACACGGAACTCTGTTTTGCTTGAATTGTGATCCTGTGATGATAAAACTTTCTGTTTTTGGCTTTTTGATTTGGGTTTAGTTTTGTACTTTTGTAAAGTTACTTTACTATTTTAAACATGAGTATTTTTCGTTCGCTAAGGCACTACAATTACAGGTTATTTTTTACAGGTCAGGCTATTTCATTAATCGGTACATGGATGCAGCGTGTAGCCATCAGCTGGTTGGTATATCGTTTAACAGGATCGGCTTTTTTGCTGGGATTGATTACTTTTTTGAGTTTAATCCCTTCACTGGTGCTGGCGCCGTATGCTGGGAGCTACGTAGATAGGCATAACAAGTATAAGATATTGGTGATTACCCAGGTAATCCTGATGCTACAGGCTGGTGCCCTGGCCTTGATGATCTGGTTTAAAGTGTACGATATGTTCTGGATTGCAGCGCTTTCGCTGGTTCAGGGCTTGGTAAATGCTTTTGATGTTACTGCCCGTCAATCGTTAATGGTAAATTTAATTGATGATAAAGAAGATTTACCAAATGCGATTGCGCTCAATTCTTCCATGTTTAATGCAGCCAGGTTAATCGGCCCTGCGTTGGCAGGGGTAATTTTAAGTACTTTGGGTGAAGATATCTGTTTCCTGATCAATTTTGTGAGCTTTATTGCGGTATTGGGTTGTATGGTAATGATGAAGCTTAAACTCACCGCACATCAAAAATCGAAGGAAAATATCTGGATCGACCTGAAAAAAGGTTACGATTACCTTAAATCATCGCCAGATTTGGCCTCTATGGTATTGATGATGGCTGCATCGAGTTTATTGGTAATCCCTTTCACTACTTTATTGCCTGTTTTTGCCAAAGATATTTTTAATGGAAATGCCACTACATTTGGCTGGTTTGAAAGTGCAGCAGGATTTGGTGCATTCTTCGGCGCCATTTATATGGCTACATTAAAAGTGAAGCAAAACCTGCAGAAAATTGTAATGATGTCTGGTATTTTGCTGGCCATTTCGGTTGTAGCGCTGGCTATATCACCATCGCTTGTTCTGGCTTTAATCTGTACTGGTTTAGCTGCTTTGGGTTTGATGGCTCAAACCTCATCGATCAATACTTATCTGCAGACTCATGCCGATGATGCAATGAGGGGAAGGACTTTAAGTTACTATATTATGGCTTATCAGGGAGTATTGCCAATCGGCAGTTTATTGATGGGGTATTTGGCGCATCTTTTTGGTACCCAAACTGTAGTTGCTTTTGAAGGTGTTGCGGGTTTGTTGATTGTGGCTGCGTTTGTGTACAATGAAAAGCACAGGAATCAATTGAACAGTAGTGCAATGTCGTTAAATTAGTATTTTCTTTGAAATTTTCTCCAGTCGTGACATCATCTCGACTGAAACGCAGTGGAATGGAGAGATCTGTCGAGGCAGATTTCTCGACTTCGTTGCACTCCGCTCGAAATGACGGTAGCTTTAGGGAAGTTAGATACAAAACCCACTCTGTCATCAATGTTGATTTTTAGAGGATTAACATGAAGATTGCTATGGTAAAACTCCAACCGCTACCCATGCACGATCAACTTACAATCCACCATTATTTTCTGGTAATTATGAATATCAATTTCTTTGTTGATCAATTGTATCAATAGTTTAATCGCGTTTTCACCTACTGATTCGGGGTTTTCTTCGATAGAGGCAATGGGGGGTGAATCGAGATAAGCGATGAAAGAGGTATTCCCGAATCCTATGCACTCAATTTCGTTAAAGTTAGGGTGGTTTATCGATTTCAGGTATTTTATCGCATCGAACAAAATAGTTTCTTTAAAAGCCACAAGCGCAGTAGGTATATTTTCTGGGTTGGCAAATAAATTCTTAATTGCCGAGATGGTACTTTCTTTATCAAAATTGGTATAAGCAACCAATTCTGATGAAAAAGGTACTTGATTATCATTTAAAGCATTGATATAGCCATTAAATCGATCGTGCGTAAAATTGATCATTTTTGGACCACCTAAATAAGCAATCTTTTTATGTCCCTTGTTTATTAAAAATTTTGTAGCCTGATAACAGCCATGAAAAGTATTGCCCAAAACTTTATGGCAGCTTAAGTTAAAACTAGGGTTTCGGGCATAATACACCACCGGAATGCCCATGTTTTCGAACTGGTCTAAATGAGCAAAATCTTGTGTGTGTTTCGAAATAGCAACAATTAAGCCATCCACCCGGCTCCGCAACAACATATTTGCAGATTGGATTTCTTTTTTCAGATCATCGTGAGATTGGCTGATGATCACATTATATCCATTTTGTGTGGCAAATTGCTCTACACCATAAATACTTCTGGTAAAAAAGTGATCTAAAAGATTGGGTAGGATAATACCAATAATGTGCGATTTCCTTTCCTTTAAATTAATAGCTGATTTATTGGGTGTAAAATGCAGATCGCGGGCCATTTCCTGAACACGTTGTTTCGTGTACTCGTTTATGGTTGGGTAGTTATTAAGGGCTTTTGATACTGTTGATACTGACATCTTTAACTTTTCAGCCAAGAATTTTAGTGTAACAGGGGTGTTATTCATTATCTTTTCCAATCTCCATGCATAGTTAAGAAAAAAACGCAATTATTTCAAACGTTTGAAATGTAGTTTCAATGGATTTTATTACGTTTTGGCCTATTTTAAAACATTTAATTTTTTAAGCTTTTCTAAATTCGTAATTACTAGCACAAACTACCCAAATAAACAACATGAAATCATTACCTGCTGCCAGTAAATGCTGTCAAAAAAATAACTTATGCTTTTCGGGAAAATCCCTCGTTATTATTGAAAAACTAAATTTTGCTCAAATTTAGGAGGGTGGTGGAAACACCGTCTGTTAATTAATTGTTAGTTTTGAAACGATCAATTAATTAATATTAAAACTTAAGTTATGCTAAAAACAACCTATAGCGTATTTTTAATCTGCTTTTCGCTCCTTTCATCAATCAGTTACGGTCAGGTTACCGCTATACAAAACATTCAGGGCCGGAAAATCCAGAGCCTTAACGGTAAATGGAATTATATTGTTGATCCTTACGAAAACGGTTATTACGATTATCGTCACGATCCATTCGATCAGTCGAAAACCGGAACCGGAGGTTATTACGATGATAAAACTCAGAAGGATAAGTCGGAACTGATTGAATATGATTTCGATCATTCACCTCAAATGAATGTTCCTGGCGATTGGAACTCGCAGTCAGAAAAATTAGAACTTTACGAAGGCAATATTTGGCTGCGCAAAAAGTTTGATGCAAAACCAGAAAAGGGGAAAAAATACTTTGTTTATTTCGGTGCGGTAAATTATGAGGCCCATGTTTACCTCAACGGTAAAAAACTGGGTGTACATAAAGGTGGTTTTACACCCTTTCAGTTCGATGTAACCAACAACTTAAAAGTTGGCGAAAACTCTATTGTGCTTAAAGTTGATAATATCCGCAAACAGGATGAAATTCCAACTGTAAATACCGATTGGTGGAACTATGGAGGCATTACACGCGATGTTTACTTAGCCGAATTTCCTGAGCATTTTATCAGCGACTATAAGCTGCAGCTTATTAAGGGAAGCAATAACTTATTAAATTTTTCGGTAAAACTTGCTGATGCAACCGCTGGACAGGAAATTACGCTTTCTATCCCAGAGCTGAAGCTGGAAAAGAAATACAAAACAGATAGCGAAGGTAAAATTGTAGATGAATTTACCTGGAACAACTTAAGTTTATGGTCGCCGGAAACACCAAAATTATATGCGGTAAATATTAAAACCGATAAAGAAAATATCAACGATAAAATTGGTTTCAGAACCATCCAGGTTGATGGTGATAGCATTCTGTTAAACGGTAAATCTGTTTTTTTAAGAGGAATCTCACTACATGACGAAAACCCGCTTATAGCTGGTCGTTTACGCTCAGAAGGCGACATGCGTATGATGTTGCAATGGGCAAAAGATATGAACTGTAACTACGTTCGCCTGGCACATTACCCGCATAACGAAGAAATGATTCGCCTTGCGGATGAAATGGGACTATTGGTTTGGGCTGAAGTTCCTGTTTATTGGACCATCAGCTGGACAAACCCGGCAACCTATGCCAATGCAAAAAAGCAATTGACTGATTTAATTGTGCGCGATAAAAACAGGGCAAGTGTAATTGTTTGGTCTATTGGTAACGAAACTCCGTTAAGCGATGCCCGTTTGAGTTTTATGAGCAATTTGGCAGAGACTGCCCGCTCGTTAGATGATACCCGTTTAGTAGCTGCTGCTTTAGAAGTACACCGCGAAGGAAATAACATCATTTTAAACGATCCCCTGGGCGAAAAAATTGATCTGGTAAGTTTTAATGAATATGCAGGCTGGTACTGGGGAGGTAATCCATCCGAAATTACCAAATACAATTTCGATATTAAATATAAAAAACCTGTGGTAATTACTGAGTTTGGTGGCGATGCTTTGGGCGGTTTTCACGCTGATGAAAATACGCGTTGGAGCGAAGAATACCAAGAGGCATTGTACAAAAATCAGATCGCCTTGTTAAGCAAAATTGGCGCTTTAAGAGGCATGACACCATGGATTTTAACTGATTTCAGATCTCCAAGAAGGCAGCATCCTATTTATCAGAATTTCTGGAACCGTAAAGGCTTGATCAGCGAAACAGGTAAGAAAAAGAAAGCCTTCTTCGTGCTGAAAGATTTTTACGACCAGATGCAGGTCAAATACAAATAAAATATGAACAGCTTGCAGAAACTTGTTTTGCTTCTAAAATAATGCTTTCGATGGGCGCTGTTAAATAAACTTAAAAAAGAACTAAACAAATGGTAAAAGAAGTAGAAAGCCTGTTTTCACTGAAAAACAAGGTTGTAGTAGTTACAGGTGCTACAGGTGTTTTGGGCGAGGCTTTTGTAAATGGATTATGTGCAGCTGGTGCTGTAATCGTTGTTATAGGAAGAAATGAAGACGCTGCAAAGCAAAGGGTTGCTGATGTAACCAACGTAGGAGGAAAAGCTATTTATATTATTGCCGATGTATTGGATGAGCAGAATCTGCTCAATGCGAATGAAATCATTATCAAAGAATTTGGCCGCATAGATGCACTGGTAAACGCAGCAGGCGGAAATGTGGCGGAAGCCGTTATTCAGCCTGGAAGTGATATTTTTGATCTTAATATTCCAGCCCTAAAACAAGCATTTGACCTCAACTTATTTGGAACTATTTTGCCTACACAGATTTTCGGTAAAGAAATTGCAAAAAATGGAGGTAGTATTGTGAATATTTCATCAGTTTCTGCTAACCAGGCCATTACACGCGTACTGGGTTACTCATTGGCCAAAACATCTATAGATTGTTATACCAAATGGATGTCTGTAGAGCTGGCAAACCGCTATCAGGATAAAATCAGGATCAATTCAATTGTTCCAGGCTTTTTTATCACTAACCAAAACAGGGCTTTGCTCACCAATGCAGATGGTAGTTTAACCGCAAGGGGACAGGCCATTATCTATAAAACACCATTTAAACGTTTCGGTGCTCCCGAAGAGCTAATTGGTGCTTTGGTGTATTTGCTAAGCGATGCCTCTAAATTTGTAAACGGTGCAAATATTAAAGTAGATGGTGGATTTACTGCATTCTCTGGAGTTTAAAATTAAAATATTAAGCTGTTTAATCATTAAAACTGTATTATCCTTTACAAAATGAAATATAAAAAATTAGAACAAACCTGGCGTTGGTATGGTCCGAACGATCCAGTTAGCCTACAGGATGTTAAACAAGCAGGCGCTACGGGCGTTGTAACCGCACTGCATCATATTCCGCATGGTGAAGTTTGGCCATTACAGGATATTCAGGAAAGAAAAGCCATTATCGAGGCAGCAGGTTTAACCTGGTCGGTAGTAGAAAGTGTTCCCGTGCACGAAGCGATTAAAACGCGTAGGGCAGATGCAGGGCAGTATATCGAAAATTATAAAACCTCTTTGCGTAACCTATCGGCCTGCGGAATTAAGATTGTGTGCTACAATTTTATGCCGGTTTTAGACTGGACACGTACGCAATTAGATCTGGAAATGACCGATGGATCGAAAGCCCTTTATTTTAACTGGATCGATCTGGCCATTTTTGATCTTTATATTTTAAAGAGAGAAGGTGCAGAAGCAGATTATTCGCAATCTATTTTAGATAGGGCTGCAGTTAAATACACTACTTTAACAGAGCAGGATTTAGTTGATCTTCGTATTAATGTATTAATGGGCATCCCGACCGAAAAAGAAATCGAGCTGGAGACTTTACGTAATAGCATTAACGAATATAAAACCATTGGAACACAAGGCTTAAAAGAAAATTTGAAATTTTTCTTGTCATCTATTGCTGATGTTTGTACAGAAGAAGGTATTAAAATGACTATTCATCCTGACGATCCTCCTTATGCTATTTTAGGTTTGCCAAGAATTGCGAGTACGCTCGAAGATTTTAATTACATTATTAAAGAAGTAGATCAGGCTTTTAACGGTGTTTGCTTTTGTACAGGCTCTTTAGGAGCCGGAATGGGGAATAATGCTTTAGAGATCTTTAATGCAGTCAAAGAACGTGTTTATTTTGCGCATTTGCGTAACGTTAAAAAAGATGAGGACGGGAGTTTTTACGAAGCAGATCATTTAGGTGGCGATGTGAACATGTACGAAATAATGAAAGCCTTATCAGAAGAAAATGCGTTACGCGATAAATCAATTCCTTTTCGCCCAGATCATGGCCACCAAATGTTGGATGATCTGGCTAAAGTGACTAATCCGGGTTATTCTGCAATTGGCAGATTAAGAGGGTTGGCCGAGTTAAGAGGCTTAGAAATAGGCGTTACAGGGAATTACTAAACAAATTTCTTAGAGAAATACATTCGCTTTGTCATCCTGTCCAAAGGACTCCTGTGGAGAGCGTAGTCGAAGGATCTTTTTAACCACATATGCGCACAAATAAAAACTGTTTTATTTGTGCGCATTTTTTGTAAGGGCTGAGCTTGTATCCGCCTTTCGCCAGCCACCAAACCCTTATAGCTGATGCTTATTATCAATAAATACACCTCAATTCCCAAAATTTTAACTCACCTTTGCTTGTGGCTTGAAATTTGAGTCTCTTATAATTATGGAAAACAGCAATAACCCCAAGAAGAAGATTTTAACGCCTTCTGTTGTACATGATGATTTACCTGAGGTTAAGAAGCCTGAGCATTTACGGAAGGTGCCGCTAAATCACGACAGTGGATTGCCAGAAAATCCTGAAAGAAATTATCACCATGAAGAATTAAAGAGTATAACCGCCAGTCACGACAAAATTCGGCATGCCGATGATGATATTTGGAACGGAGAAGACGCGTAATTTAGATTTGATCAAGTTTTTTTGCGTGCTCGCTCTATGCTTTTGGCACAGAATAGAGTAAAAAACAACGTTTTTTATGGGTGAAGTCAAATTTATTCCGTCCAAATTAAATTTTAATTGCTTCTTTCTTAAATACTTATTTGAAATAGAAAAAGTACCTTCTAAATAGTTTAAAATATATTTTTACATATTAAATAGAACTTCTATATTTGCAGCTCATTAAAAAATGAGCCTCGGTAGCTCAGCTGGATAGAGCGTCGGTTTTCTAAACCGAGGGTCAGGGGTTCGAGTCCCTTCCGGGGTACATAAAGGCACATTTGTCAAAGATTCAAAGGATTGTTCGGTTTAGAGCAATCCTTTTTTGTTGGTATTCACTAGATGAGGTTGTTCTAAATTTGCCTTACCTATCATCTTTTTTTGCATTACTGTCTTGCTGAGAGCAGGTAGATAACGTTAGGATAAAAATAGATCCATTTTTGATTTTTAATAGGGGGCTTAGCTATACTGTAGCAATAATCAATTTTTACCACTGCCGCCACTCTTCGGTGATGTCTTCATCCGCCGAGTTGTAGCCTTTGCGACTTGCAGCAAGATTGATGATTTCTGCGATCTGTTCCCGTTCTCCTGTTTCGATCAACGTTTCCTGCGTTTTATTATTGAGTTTATTGAGGGTTAGTATAGTTTTCTTGACTATTTTCATACCAGCTTTTTTGTTTTTGGAAGTAAGCATATCAGCTAAGTATTGCTTGAGTATCGTTTCACAGCTGTTGATGTCGTCAATTGTATAGGACGGTTGAGCATTCTGCATGTAAGATATCATTGAAGTCTTAAGATCACCGAGCAGCTTATTCAAGTCCTTTGGTGTGGTTTGGGTACTGTCTTTGGATTTTAGGTTTCCCTGTTCTAGTGTTTTGTTGGAGCTGGACTGTCCGCAGGCTGGTAAGGCTAAAGCTGAACTAATCAGGACAGTAAAAAGATAAAGTAGAGGGCGTTTGGTGTTCATACGCGAAGATAAACATTTTGGCTAGATTAATATTGTTCCACACCCTGTAAGGTTGCAGTTTCTCTATACTGCCTTTCATCGGCTCTTTATATGCACTCTTTTTTGTGCAGAGTAGCCGAAAATGAGGCATTTATCATTGCTTCACATGTATCCCTAACAGGCAAAAATAATACACCGATCAGCCATGGTTTTTGAAAAATAGATTTCATTTTCATTTATCCGCTCAGCTATCCTTACTTTTGCCCGATATTATGGCCAAATGGTTTAATAAGAAATGGATAATAGATTTTCTGATAGCAAGCAGGTTGCGGTGGTTTCCACTTTTTCTCATCTTTTAAATACGAATTTTAAGGGAGACATAAATGCAGTTTGCTGGCAGAGAGACCTGGTTGGCGACTTTAGGGAAATTGTATCTAAACTTGAACTGAAAGCTGATCTCACAGAAGTTTCTATGGAAGATCTCCATGCGCTTAAGCTATCGGAACAAGGTAGTATGGCTAGGGAAGTTATCTTAAGTGATTTTCAGTTATTGGCTGATTCCGGAGCATCGCCTTCGCTCAATTTAATTAAAAGCTATCAGCGGGATGAGGAACTCGGTTTCATTTCAACAGATGTATATTCATTTCATGTAGACCGTTCGCCTATCGGTACAGATACTTTTTTATGTACCTATTATGGTGCTGCCAGTGAAATCTTAGCTAATCATCAGGCTGAACAAAAAATCCTGATCCCTGAAATCAGGCAAAAGCTCAAAGAACTGCATAACGGTCCGGAATCGGAATTTGAACACTTTTTGATGGAGCATTATTTTGACCTGCATTACCAGGCCAAAGCTGGTGCAAGACCCATCAATTTGGGATTGGGTCATTTATGGAGGTTGGCAGTAGATTATCCTGATAAACAGGTTTTACCATGCGTGCACCGGGCACCCAACGAAAAAGATGGTGAGTATAGATTGCTTCTGATCTGCTAAAATTAAATTTTTTAATCTAATCCCCTTTATCAGTTGTTAATCAGATAGGTTATATCAGTTTAATTATCGGCAGGGCAATCTTTCTGTTTAAAAAATACCCCCTCGAAAAGTTTCGTAGTTAACATTTCTGCTTACTAATTTAACATTACTGCTCTGTGGTCATGATATGGCATTGTAGTTTTGCATCATAAAAACATACCACCATATTCTAACCAATTAATTCTTTGTTCCGTTA
Organism: Pedobacter ginsenosidimutans; assembly: GCF_001442625.1. GTDB lineage: Bacteria > Bacteroidota > Bacteroidia > Sphingobacteriales > Sphingobacteriaceae > Pedobacter > Pedobacter ginsenosidimutans. The sequence goes on from NZ_LMZQ01000027.1 coordinate 72,617, forward strand.
TGAAACGATTCTCTTTCTTTATTATATTGTTATTTGTTACTGGGAGATTGCTTGCCGCTGAAGCTGTTGAGACGCTGCAGAATGGGATGAAGGTACACCCCAAGGGAGGAGCTGCCAAAACTATTGAAATAAATGTGATCAACAGCCGGATTGTTAGGGTACAGGCTTCACCCGAAAGCACTATTCCCCAGGTTGCAAGCCTTTGTATAGTAGCTGGATTAACTCCAACAGTGCCTTTCAAAGTAACAGGAAATGCGGAATTTGCCCAACTCTCCACCCAGGAGCTTACCGTCAAGGTTTCCCTTGTTACGGGTAAGGTTTCATTTAATGATAAATTTGGGAAAGTAGTACTACAGGAGGCAAAAAGAAGCTTTAGCCCTATTAATGTCCAAAACGATAAAGGATATACCATGCAACAGGTCTTCTCGGGTACCCCAGGAGAGGCCATCTATGGGCTCGGGCAGCATCAATCTGACGATTTTAACTATAAACATAAAAGCGAAGATCTCTTCCAGTACAATACGAAGGTGGCTGTGCCATTCATCATGTCTACAAACAACTATGGCGTATTGTGGGATAACTATTCGCAGAGCAAATATGGCGATCCCCGAGATTATAAAGACCTGAACCAGTTTACCCTCTTTAATAAACAAGGTAAAAAAGGTTTTCTTACCGCTACGTATAATCAAAAAAATAACGCGCCCATTATCCGTCAGGAGTCGGCAATTGACTATGAAAACCTCACAACTGTGAAGAAATTTCCTGCAGATTTTAATTTTAATAATGGTTCTGTAGTCTGGGAAGGAGAAATCCTTGCCAACCAAACTGATATTTACAAATTTAGTCTTTATTATGCAGGTTATACTAAAGTATGGCTTGATGGAAAATTGGTAGTACCGGAGCGTTGGAGAACTTCATGGAATCCGAATACTTATAGGTTTCCTTTCTCGCTAACAAAGGGAAAACGCACCAAAATAAAACTGGAGTGGAAACCTGATGGAGGTGTTTCGTATGTTGGCCTTAAAGCACTTTCTTCATCTCCGATAGAAAAAAATGGCAATATATCCTTTTGGTCAGAAATGGGCGATAAGATGGATTATTATTTCGTGGCCGGCAAAAATATGGACGATGTAATCAGTGGTTACCGCACGCTTACAGGCAAGGCGAGCATTATGCCCAAATGGGCAATGGGTTTTTGGCAGAGCCGTGAGCGTTACAAAACCCAGGATGAACTATTAAATGTGGTAAGTGAATACCGGAAGCGTAAGATTCCGCTTGATAATATTGTACTTGATTGGAGTTATTGGCCAGAAAATGCCTGGGGAAGCCATCAGTTTGACCTGAAACGTTTTCCTGATGCCAAAGGAATGGTAGACTCCGTGCATAAAGACAATGCAAATATCATGATATCGGTATGGCCAAAATTCTATACCACAACAGATCATTTTAAACAATTTAGCGAAAAAGGATGGATGTACATGCAGGCAGTGCAGGACAGTGTGCGCGATTGGATAGGTACGGGTTATGTAGGATCTTTCTATGATGCCTATAGCCCCGATGCGCAAAAACTTTTTTGGAAACAGATGAAAGAAAACCTTTATGTAAAGGGATTCGATGCCTGGTGGATGGATGCTTCTGAGCCAAATATTCGTGATTGTACCGATATGGACTACCGTAAGAAACTGTGTGGGCCTACTGCTCTGGGTTCTTCTACAAAATACTTTAATGCATATGCCCTGATGAATGCTAACGCTATTTATAACGGGCAGCGTGAAACGGATAATAACAAGCGGGTATTTCTGTTAACGCGATCTGGTTTTGCGGGTTTACAAAGGTATTCTACCGCTACCTGGAGTGGCGATATCGCCTCAAGATGGGAAGACCTAAAAGCGCAGATTCCTGCCGGGCTTAATTTTGCAATGTCGGGTATTCCGTTCTGGACAATGGATATTGGTGGCTTCTGCGTGGAAAAACGTTATGGAGATGGCCAGCTTATTTTTGACGAAACAGGCAATGAGAATGCAGACCTGAAAGAATGGCGTGAATTAAATCTACGTTGGTTCCAGTTTGGGGCGTTTTGTCCGCTGTTCCGCAGTCATGGTCAGTTTCCTTACCGCGAAATCTATAACCTTGCTCCAGAAGGCCATCCGGTTTACAAAAGTCTGGTTTATTACGATCAACTACGCTACCGCTTAATGCCTTACATCTATTCGTTGGCAGGAATGGCGTATCATAAGGATTATACACTGATGAGATCGCTCGCAATGGATTATACCGCCGATAAACAAACTTATGGCGTGAGTGATCAGTTCCTTTTAGGTTCGGGCTTAATGGTTTGTCCTGTTTATAGTTACAAAGCACGCAGCCGTGAAGTTTATTTTCCGGCAGGAAACCGTTGGTACGATTTCTATACAGGCAAGCAGATTGAAGGTGGCCAAAAGTTAAATATAGAAGCACCACTTGAGCGTATTCCTCTTTTTGTTCCTGCAGGTACTATTTTGCCTGTGGGTGATGTGATGCAATATACGTCAGAAAAGAAAGCTGATGATATCGAGATCAGGGTTTACAAAGGTAAAGATGGCAAGTTCAGTTTATACGAAGACGAGGGAAACAACTATAATTACGAAAAGGGTGCATTTTCAACGATCAATTTTGAATATAACCATGCCGCTGGTACGCTAACAATCGGCAATCGCGAGGGGACTTACGAAGGGATGTTAACCAACCGGATTTTTCGTGTGGTTGCCATCGGTAATTCAACAGCACCGGCTAAAGTTGTTCAATACAATGGTACTAAAACAGTGGTGAAACTCTGAAGACTTGATTAATAAGCAAGTGCGTTGCCATAATTTTGTTTTTTTGTTTAAATCCATGTTCAAACCTAGCAGATTAGCAGCATTGGCACCTCATTTTGAGCTAAATTGAGCTAAAATGGACCGTCATAGTCGTGGCAGGCAGTGCAAGTGCTGTGCCGTTTGTGGCGCACTGCTTAAGGGCAGCATAACCGTAAGCGGTGGTGCCATTCTGCGAAAGCAAGCTCTGGCTTTACCTTTTAGGTAAAGAAAAGGTAACCCCGGGGTAACCCTGGGGTAAGCTTGGGGTTAACCTGGTAGCAACAAAGGGTAAAGAACAGGTAAAGCAGGGGTAATCAAAAACAGCCCTTTTGCTGGCTTTCCAGGTAGGCAGCCAGTAAATCTTTCAGGCAAAAACGATAAAAACTAAACACAAAAGAATATAATTTAATGAAATCGATATTTTTAACTATAGTAGCAACAGGAGCCTGGTTAATGGTTAATGCGCAACAAAAGCTTCCGGTTTACCTTGATATAAATAAACCTATAGAAGAGCGGGTTGAAAATGCACTTTCAGCAATGACCACCGAAGAAAAAGTGTCGCTTTGTTATGCCCAGTCTAAGTTTAGTTCAAAAGGCGTGCCCCGCTTAGGAATTCCTGAAGTTTGGACGGATGATGGCCCTCACGGTATCCGTGAGGAAGTTTTATGGGATGAATGGGGTGGTGCCAACTGGACAAACGATTCGTGTACGGCCTTTCCGGCTCTTACCTGTCTGTCAGCTTCCTTTAATCCTAAATTATCACTGCTTTATGGCAAGTCAATCGGAGAAGAAGCACGTTACCGCAATAAAACCGTGTTATTAGGTCCTGGAATAAACATTTATCGTACACCATTAAACGGACGTAATTTTGAATATCTGGGTGAAGATCCTTTCCTCAGCTCACGTATGGTGGTGCCTTACATTCAGGGCGTTCAATCCATCGGCGTAGCGGCATGTGTAAAACATTTTGCACTGAACAATCAGGAAGAGTGGCGTGGACATATCAATGTTGATTTGAGCGACCGTGCGTTATACGAAATTTATTTACCTGCTTTTAAGGCCGCAGTGCAGGAAGGGAAAGCCTGGTCGATTATGGGTTCTTACAATCAGTTTAGAGGCGAGCATTGTTGTCACAATGACCTGCTTTTGAACAAAATCCTAAAAAATGACTGGAAATTCGATGGCGTGGTAATCAGCGACTGGGGAGGTGTACATAGTACCGATCAGGCGGTTAATAACGGGCTGGATCTGGAAATGGGTACCTACACCGATGGTTTAACAACGAAGGGAAAGTTTCCTTACTCTGAATACTATTTGGCCAATCCGTTCCTTAAAGGTATAAAAGAAGGGAAATATGATATTGCTTTGCTTAATGATAAAGCCCGCCGGATATTACGTTTGATTTTCCGTACCACCATGAGCGCCAACAGGCCCTTTGGCCGTTTCGTTTCTCCCGAACACAGTGAAGCTGCGCGTAAAATTGCTCAGGAAGGCATTGTGCTTTTAAAGAATGATAAACAGTTTTTTCCTGTTACAAACGGTAAATTCAAAAAGATTGCTGTTATCGGCGAAAATGCCGACCGTAGCCTGGTAATCGGCGGTGGATCATCCTCGCTAAAGGTGGCTTATGAAAAATCGCCTTTGGATGGATTGATTGCTAAATATGGGAAAGACCATGTGGTATACAGTCTTGGATATGCTTCAGGGCCATCACTTTACGGACGTGAAGAACCATCTAAGCTAAATGCTGATTCTTTGATGGATGCGGCGATCGAAGTTGCTAAACATGCCGAAGTTGTATTCTTTATCGGAGGACTGAATAAAAACCACTTTCAGGATTGTGAAGGTGGCGACCGTAAGTCGTTAAGCCTTCCTTTCGGCCAGGATAAACTGATTGATGCATTATTGAAAGTAAATAAAAACATGGCTGTGGTACTGCTTAGCGGCAATGCAGTATCGATGCCTTGGGTAGATAAGGTGCCAGCTATTATTCAGGGATGGTATCTTGGTTCAGAGGCTGGATCTGCATTGGCTGATGTTATTTCTGGCGAGGTAAACCCTTCTGGTAAGTTGCCATTCTCTTTTCCAAAAAAGCTGGAAGATAACGGTGCACACTTTTATGGAAAAATTTCCTATCCCGGAGACAGCATTAACCAATATTACAAGGAAGATATTTTGGTCGGGTACCGTTGGTTTGATACAAAAAAAATAGTGCCTCAATACGCCTTCGGGTATGGCCTTTCTTACACCAGCTTTAATTTAGGTGTTCTTTCTGCAGATAAATCGGCTTATAGTAAAGACGATATCATCAAGGTCAGATTTACTGTTAAGAACACAGGAGCACGCTATGGCGCTGAGGTTGCTCAGTTGTATGTGAACGATCCTGTTTGCAGTGTTCCTCGCCCGGTAAAAGAGCTTAAAGCCTTTGAAAAAGTATTCCTGCAACCTGGGGAAACGAAAGTTGTTGAAATGGATATAAAAGTGGCAGATCTCGCTTTCTATGATGAAAGTAAAAAGGATTGGAATGTTGAACCTGGAGACTTTATCCTGCAGCTTGGAAATTCATCAAATAATATTTCCCAGAAACTGAAAATAACTGTTAAATAGCCGGTAAAGAAGAATGCAAATAAAACAGCGTTATTTAGAGAGAAATGAGATTGTATCATAAAGGCAACTCCATCTCAGATGCTGTCATGTTGAGCTTGTCGAAGCACCTTAATGGGTATTTAAACAAGTCCTTCGACAAGCTCTCCGTAGGAGTCCTTTGGACAGGATGACAAATTTATATTTATGATACAACCTCATTTCTTTTTAGTTTCAATCTTAATATGCTGCTATCGCTACTTTATCTAAATATTTTTTGGACGGCCAGCTGAACCTTAGCTGCATCATTTTCGATGGTTTTTTTGATAGACTCGTCGAATGAAGCAGGGAAGTCTGCTGTGATAGAGATCAGCTGTGCATGATTGGTCACAGTAAGCTCAAAGGCATGACTCCCGAACTTAAATTTACTTTTTATTTTGTCTGCCTGTTTTTCAATTGCCTTAGAAAATTCATAGCTGTTGCTAATCTCGTCAAAATGATCCTTTACTGCATGGAAGATCAGGTGTGTTTCTACATCCAATTCGTTGATAATCACCCTTGCATTCAATAGCTCTTGTGCTGTTTTTCCTTCAGCTCCTTCCTGCAGGTTCTTCAAGGAGGGAAGCAGGTCTTCACTGAAAATGATATCCTTAGGGTCTTTGATGAAAATTGTTGAAGGGTTACCATTTTCATCAGATCGCTGTTGGAGGTATATCGTGTCGTTGCCGTCCTTTAGTTCTACGCTAGCTGGAGCAATATATTCTGTTTTAATGTCGGTGATAGTGTTTTTAATGAGCTTAACAACATATGCCAGGACAGGGTAATCTGTAATATCGTTCATGGTGTTTTTTTTACAAATGTAAGGCTTCGTTGAGGTGATATAAAGTGCCTGGAGAAAACGAATAGATAGTTTTATTATAAATGGATCACCAAGAGGGAGTTAATTTTTTCTTTCGCCCATTTCCTCTGTATTTTTTTGCTATTTTTATGCATCTAATCCGCTAATCGTATGAGAGTCCCGTTATCTTGTATTGTTGTCGATGATTCTGACTTAGATAGGAAGGCTGTTGAAAATGAAATAGATAGATCTTCAGATTTAAATCTTGTTGGAAGCTTTGACAACTGTATTGAAGCATTGAGTTTTTTCAATGCACACCATCCAGATATTCTGTTTGTGGATATAGATATGCCAGATATTAATGGACTCGAATTTATCAGAACCATTAATAATACCAGTACCATTAATGTTATTATTTCAGCTCACCCTGAGTATGCATTAGAAGGTTTTTTGCTCAAGGTTTTTGATTTTATTTTAAAGCCTGTAGAAAGCGAGCGATTTGATGTGTGTATGAAGCGTTTAACTGATTTTGTTATCCTTAAAGAGAAGGCGGAGTTATATGATATTTTATTCGAAAATGAAAATGTTATCTTTAAGGAGGGTTATACTACGGTTAAACTAAATGTAAATGAGATTATTTATCTAGAGGCTTTTGGCGATTATACGAAAGTTGTTACCTCAAATAAAAGCTATCTAACTTTAACTACCTTGAGTGCATTTCTAGAGTCGTTGCCTAGCGGCAAATTTATCCGTATTCATCGAAGTTATGTGGTTTCTATTAATAAAATTCAAGGTACAAGCTTAAAAAGTATTGATATGGGGGCAAGCGTGATTCCGGTAGGTAAAACGTATGTTAAGGAAGCTAAGAAAATTTTTAATTGATGGTTGACTTTAAATATCAATGATGAAAAAATACCTATTTAGTAATTACAGCATCGTTATTTTTTTTCTTTTCTTTTATTGTGCAGGGGCATTTGCCCAAAAACAACCAGACTTTCCTAAAATAAAACCGACAAATAATATTAATAATTATTTAGAAAAGTTACTTCTTTCGTGCGATTCTGTTTATTTGGCAGGAGATAATAAATTACTCGAAACAACCCTAACTACAGCATTTAAAATTACCCCAAAAAACGATGCAAAGCATTTGAGCCGTTTTTGGTTTTACAAAGGTCTTTTAACCGAATCAAGTACTGCTTCTTCTGATTCCTGTATCAAAAATTATGAACAAGCGCTAAAATATGCCAGGCAGGTTACTGATACAAAAACCATTACACAGTCTTTAGGCGCTATCTTGTCGCTTTGCAATCCGGAAAAGAAATCAGGCAAAGTCCGTAGGGATTCTATTGCAAAGGTTTTGCAAGCGGTGGTTGATAGCAAAAAAGATAAATATGCTGTGGCAGTTGCCCTCTTGTTTATTTCGAGGTATTATAAACTGACCGGTAACGACGGGAAAGCACTTCAATATGCCTTAAACGCATTTTCAAATTATAAGGAATTATACCAGTCGAAAAAAATAAGCTCAGACGAAGTGGCGGAGGCTGCGGTAATCGTTTCTAGAACTTATGGGAATATGGATCAGGAGGCCAAACAACAGGTTTATTTGGAGGAAATGCGCAAGTATTTAGTTAAAAATAAGGTTTTGCTAAGCTATTATTATATGTATACCGCCAAAAACCTAATCGCCACAAAGAAAATGAGCGAGGCTGAACTATACTATGATAGCTTATTAAATATTTGCAAAAAATACAGCAATGCCGAATTATGGAACAATTGTTTAGATGCTGATATGTACTTTGCGCAGGGTTTTATCAAATTCGGTAAAAACAAAGAGGCCTTAAAATACAGTACGCATGCCAATACAATAGGTGAAATCTGGGCCTTTGATTTTTATAAAGCGCAATTAAATTACGTGAATGGAAAAGTATACCTGGCCTTAAAGGATTATGCAAAAGCATTGCCTTATTTTAAAAAAGCAGAACCGTTGGCGCTTGCCTGGAGCTATCAGGATATGCGCATCTTCACGATAGAAAATATAGCAAATTGTTATGCAGGTTTAGGCAATTGGGCGCAAGCATATGCCTACAGCAAAAAACTAAGCATGGTTAAAGATTCTTTAACTGCAATTGATACCAAAAAAATATTCGCTGAAGCCGAAGAAAAATATCAAAATAAAGAAAAGAAGCAATTGATCAATAGTCAGAACGAACAACTGGTATTTGCCAAAAAACAGAAATGGTGGCTCATATCAGGTCTTTTACTATCAGCTTTTGTTGCAGTATTATTGTATGCCATTTATAGGAATAAAAAACAATCGGCCAATATTTTAGATCAAAAAAACCGGGAATTAGATATTCTAAATAAAAAACTTAATGAATCCAATTTAACCAAAACAAAATTATTTGGTATTATTTCTCACGATTTACGCAGTCCTGTAAGTCAGTTATTCACTTTTTTAAAGCTCCAACAAAAAGATGATATCAAGGTCTCTGAAGAAGAGCGGGATCAACACCGACAAAAATTAATAACATCTTCGAAAAATCTCTTAGAAACAATGGAAGATCTATTACTCTGGTCTAAAAGTCAGATGGAAAATTTCGAACTCGACATTGATGAGGTTGATTTGGCCCAATTGTTCAGCGATACCGTCTTATTGATGCAAAATCAGGCCGATGCCAAAGAGATAAAGCTGATTACAGAAATTAAAGAGGTAGACAGCTTAAACAGTGATCAAAATTTATTGCTGATTATTTTACGCAATTTGGTGCAGAATGCAATCAATCATGCTTTTAACCAAACAACAATTTATTTAAAGGCAGGTTTAAACCAAAACAGCCAGATTTATATCGCTGTAATTAATCAGGGTGAAGTAATTCCTGCTGATCAGATCCAGGCGTTAATAGACAATAAGCAGGTAAAAAGCAAATCATCTGGTTATGGGTTATTGATTGTTAAGGAGCTTGCCCTAAAAATTAATGCAGCATTTAACATCAGCAGCAGTATCGAAAATGGCACCGAAATTACCTTGGTTTTTTAAAATTAGAAAGGGTTGATTGAAAGATTGTTTTTATGGCGTTCGTAAGGGAATGACCTAAAGTGATCTTCATCTTCAGTAATAGTGGGTATGGTACCTGAAAATTGTTTAAAGTCACGGATCAGGTGCATGTGGTCAAAATAACCACAATGAAATGCAATCTTGTTCCATGATAGGTCTGGATGTTGTTCTTTAAGTTTATAGGTGTTAGAAAATCTAATTAACCGGCCAAACATTCTCGGTGAAACGCCAATTTTATGGTTACAGCGCCTCTCAAACTGCCGCAGGCTTAAACAGGCTAGAGAGGCAGTTTGTTCTATGGTCAGATTACCGCCCGACCGGATAAAAACATCAATTGCCCGATCAAAGGGAGATGCCGTAGGTAAGCTGTTCAGTTTTTCTTTAAGAAAAGATTGAATGATCTGGTTTTGCATAGGGGCCGAGCTTACTTCTGCTAACTGTTCGCTTAATATAGCTGCATAGCTCCCTAAAAATAATTTTGCATCATAACAGGTGTTGAGGACCTCATTCTGAGGTACGTTTTCCATCAAACTATTCCAGCCGATGGGCTTAAATTGCACACATACCGCCCGGTGTTTTTTGCCGAGATTCATGATCGTAGAAAATAAATGGAAGCTGGCCAGAATCACGTTTTCCCTTTCCACCAATTGCCCGTTTTCATAAGCGCTAATCTTGTCTTCGAGTATAAAACATAAGCAAGACCTGTAATCGGGAACGATTGTGATCTCTTTAATGAAATCTTCGTTGAAATTGAGGTCTATAACAATAATGCTCTCCACATATTGTTGTAAACTTGGTTCAGGCATAAAATAGGTAAAACCCATAATATTTTGACCTTTTAAGGTGAGAGGTTAAGGATAATATTTACAATATCCAAGTTAAGCATTTATATCAGAAAACTTACACTTCTCTTTAAATAACGTGCATTTTGCTAAGGTTGTCGTGTTTGTACTATGTGCCAAACCTCATTCTGGGATAAATTTGATTTGTGATCGTGTGGATTACAAATGCCAGGCAAACCCTTTACCGATTATTTCGTTCCGTTCATCGATTAGGTTCCAAATTCTTGTGTATTGAGGAATATCTTCAATCAATCAAAAATTACTCTTATGAAAAATTTTTACGCTTTTCTAATCATCTGCCTTATTGGTGCCTTATTTAATTCGTGTTCTGAAACAGGATTGGAAGGACCTGAAGGCCCCGCTGGACCACAAGGAGTGGCAGGGAATGCAGGCGCAGTAGGCGCCGCAGGTAAAGATGGCAGCATCATTTATAGTGGAACAGGAACGCCTCCAGTGGCGCTTGGCGCAAATGGCGATTACTATTTAGACCGGACCACAGGTAACCTTTACGGGCCAAAAATAGCTGCCGGCTGGGCTACACCAATTACTTTAATGGGTATAGCGGGTGCGAATGGCACCAACGGCGTCAATGGTACAAACGGTACTAATGGCGTTAACGGTGCTAATGGAACGAACGGCAGCACTACATTAAGTGGAAATGGTATTCCATCCTCAGCGGCTGGTATAGTGGGCGATTACTATCTTGATAAAACCAATTATCAACTATTTGGACCAAAAACAGCCACGGGCTGGGGCATCCCAATTTTATTGCGTGGCGCTGATGGTGCACAAGGGCCGACAGGCGCTGCAGGCAAAGATGGAAGCATTATCTATAGTGGCTCGGGTGTTCCAGTTGCTACAGTAGGAGCCAACGGAGATTATTATTTAGATAAAACCACGGGTAATTTATACGGGCCAAAAACAGCCGGGGCTTGGGGCACACCAATTGTACTTAAAGGAACCAATGGTACTAACGGAACTGATGGTACGAATGGAGCTAACGGCACAAATGGAACCAATGGTACAAATGGCAGTACAACCTTAAGTGGAAATGGCGCTCCAATATCAGCGGCTGGTGTGATTGGCGATTATTATTTAGACAAAACCAATTATCTGTTATATGGCCCTAAAGATAATACAGGCTGGGGTGTTCCAATTCTTTTGCGCGGGGCAGCCGGTGCTCAGGGTCCCACTGGTCCGGCAGGGGCTGATGGTACTATTATTTATAGTGGAGAAACTGCCCCAGATCCTAATTTGGGGAAAGTTGGTGATTTCTACATTTCAAGGCTTCCGGTTATGATTTATGGCCCAAAAACTGCCCTATTTGGCTGGGGGAGTGGTACCAGTTTAAAAGGTGCAGATGGAACTAATGGTGCCAATGGAACAAACGGTACAAATGGAACCAATGGAAATAGAATTTTAAGCGGAGGCGGTTTTCCGCAAAATACATTAGGTAACGATGGTGATTTTTATATAGACTTAACAAGTTATGTTATGTATGGCCCTAAAACAAGTGGCGCTTGGCCTTTTCCCGGTACATCTTTAAAAGGTGCTGATGGAAATGCTAATGTAGTCTCTCTAGAAACGCCCGATAATGTAACCTTTAGCTGGAGTGGTGAAGGTGCTAATTTTAATACCTATGCCTTAAAGAAACATGGGCTTTCGTTTAACGATACGACATCAGTATTTAACATCCCCGCCATACATTTAACTGCGGTAAGTAAAGGCATTGTAATGGTGTATATGCGCAAAACAGAGGCTCCGGGTGTTTATAGCTGGAAACAGTTGAACTATACTGATTTAAGCCAAAATCCAAATCAAAATTTAATTTATAGCTATTCATTGAGAGTTGATGCAACTACCGCAAAAGTTAGAATTTCATTTTATAATGGATTTGGTTCAACCTTTACGGCCTATCCAGTAGATAAGGTTAGGATAGTCATCGTTCCACAAAGCACAACAGGGGTGTTAAGTATAAATCCTAATAATACACCATTGTTGCAGACCATGCAAAAGCTCAATCTAAATGACAAGGATTTTAAACCACTAAAGTGATCACATTCAGGTAGCTGATTAAAAAGTTGCTGATTATTCTTTATTCCAACAAACGTAGAATTTATGAAACGTATATCACTTTTAGTGTTGTTTTTATTCGCTGCCTGTTATTTGGCTAAATCGCAAGATCTAAGTCAAATAACAAAGCAAAAGCCATTTGCAATAAACGGAACCGTAGGCCTTGGGCTTGGCACTTATAATGTAAGCGGCATTCCGGCCAGGCAACGCGACTTTTCTTACATTTTTAACGGTGCGCCAACTTTAACTGTTTATGGGGTAACCTTTCCATTTTCTGTTGTAATTAGCGATCAGCAGAGAAGTTATACACAACCTTTTAATCAATATGGTATTAGCCCAACCTATAAATGGATCACTTTTCATGCCGGATGGCAAAGTTTAGAATTTTCTCCTTTTACTTTAGCTGGGCATAATTTTTTGGGTGGAGGCATTGAGCTTAACCCAGGCAGACTGAGGTTCGGTTTTATTTACGGCAGGTTTAATAAAGCGATTGAAGAAGACCTAAACCAGCCACTTGCCTTAGCACAACAAGCGGCCTACAAAAGAACAGGTTACAGCACAAAACTGGGTTGGGGTACTGAGCGCAACCATGTTGATGTTATTTTCTTAAACGCTAAAGATCAAGCCAGCTCTTTAAACAACACACCGATTTCTACAGAGCTGAGTCCGGCTGAAAATATGGTGCTGGGCATTTCTTCAAAATTTAGTTTTCTAAAACATTTTGTATTTGATATGGATGTTTCGGGTAGTATCTATACCCGAAATGTATTATCGGATACGGTTGAAAACCTAAAACTAGACAAAGTTGATTTTATTAAAGATCTGATTACGGTCAATTCCTCTACACAATTATTAACGGCTGCACAAACCAGCATTGGTTACAATGCTACCAATTATAATGTAAGGTTTAGGTACCGTAGGGTAGATCCTGATTATAAAAGTATGGGCGCTTATTATTTCGAAACGGATGTGCAGAATTATACGGTTGAGGGAATGTTACGTTTAATGAAGGGCCAGTTGCAATTGGGTGGCAGTTTTGGTCTGCAAAATGATAACATTCTGCACGATAAATCAGTCCGGTCTAACCGAAAAATTGGTGCGGCGAATATCTCGTTCAATAAAGTTGATTATGGTGTAGACCTGCGTTATACCAATTTCGGGATCACACAAGATAGGGGATTAAATCCTATCATAGATATGTTCCGTGTAGCCAGAACCAATCATAATTTAAGTACCATGTTGCGCTATAATATCAATAACAAAAGTATTACCCATGGTTTTGTATTGGTGGGCAATTTGCAATCGCTGGTAGATTTAAATGAATTAACGAAGCCAAATAGTAAATCGAACAGTAAAATGGCCAATTTATCTTATCAGTTCGGTTTACCCAAAAAATTATTCAGTGCCAACGCCAATTTAAGTTATACGGTAGCAGAAGTAACTTTTGGTAAAACCATTTTTTACGGGCCAACTTTAGGACTTAGTCAGGCTTTAGATAAAGGTAATTTAGGCTTAAATGTTTCTGTTAGCTATCAACTACAGCGCAACAACAATATCGATGCAGGAAACATTTTCAACATAAATTTCAACAGTTCTTATCGCCTCGGTAAAAGAAATGCGGCCAATCTAACGCTCAATTATTTAAAGAGCAATTCGAGAGACATAACGCTTCCTTCGTTTAACGAATTCAGATCAAATCTTGGTTTAACACATTCCTTTTAAATTATAACATCAATTGCTATGACTAAATTTTATCCAATCATAAAGCGTTTTAAAAGAAGTGCAGCTTTGCTTTTGATGGCCATTTTAACAATGGTTTCTGATGGTTTATTTGCACAAGCTCAGGTTAATATTAATGTTACCGTTGCACCACCTTATTCTCCGTTTTATTCGGATTATGCGGGTACAAATGCATCCAAAGTATTATTGATTGTACAAAATCTAACCTCAACCCAGAAAAAAATTAAGTTAACAGGGCAGCTAAGTGGAGATAATGGCATTAAAATTTCTACAAAATCGACTTATGTTCCGCTACAGCCAATTATTTTAAACCCAAACGAAACCAAGCAGCTTAACGGCTTGGCCTTAAAAGATATTTTCGATCTGAACACGCTAAATGTGTATGGAATTGATAAGGTAAAACTAGTGCGGACCTCAAGATTGCCAGAAGGGAATTATACTTTTTGTATCCAGGCGGTAGACATGACAACAAATCAGGTTATTTCTACAGGTGCTCCATTGGGTTGTTCGTTCATCAGCATTATTTATCCTGATGCGCCGGTATTGACTAATCCATTTGCTAATAGTTCAATTCCTGCACTCACAGGTCAATCTTTTGTTTGGCTAAATAATTTGCCGTTATCAATAACGGTGATGTATCAATTTCAGGTTGCAGAGATGCCAGATGAAAGGAAAGATCCTAATCAGATTTTAAATGCAACCTCTCGGTTAAAAATTGATAGAACAATAGTTAATAGTACAAGTACCATATTATTGCCATCTGATCCACCACTAACAGAAGGCAAACGTTATGCCTGGCGTGTAATTGCTTCAGACCCAAGTGGGAAAATTATTTTTAAGAATAATGGAATAAGTGGTGCCAACGAGTTTAGGTATGGAGAAAAACCTTATATCACCTCAACATTTCTGTTAAACACACCAAAAGAAAATATTGCCATCAAAAATTTAGACGATTTGGTATTTGATTGGACTTTTACAGATAATTCTTCCAAAAATGACAAGATTGGTTTTTATGATGGACCAATTGCCATGAATAACAGCTCAACATCTTTGCAAAGTGGTGCTGGTGCCTGGGGAAGTAGTACTGCTAAATATCAACTGCATATTACCAGAGTTAAAACAGCAGAAGAAATAAAGGCCGAGCAAAGGGCAGCGATGGTTAAAGCGCCTGGCTCTTCAAGTATACCAAAAGATAACGGGATTACCATTGGTGTTAACAAGGAGACAATAGATTTTAAATCAACACCGGCTATAGCGGCCTATGTTAAAGATGGCAATAATTATACTTGGCAAGTAAAACATGTGGCAACAAGTACACTTTCAGAAACAAGACCTTTTACCGTAAAATATGAGAAAATTATTAAAGATTATACAGTAGCCTTATCGGGTACTTTACAGTATAATTTCTACGATAATTATGTAACAGGTTTTAATAAAATAAAACAAGACAAAGAATTAAAATTTAAACTTGAAACACAATTGCTAAACGTAAAAACGAGGACTGAACAAGCGAAAATACAGGCGCAAATGGATAAAGCTGTGGTGTTAACCGAACTGGAAAAAGGTTTTCCCCTAGCGAATAAAAATGTTCAGGTATTAAAGGTACAATTGTTGGCGCCAACTTTTAAAGTAACCAAAACTGTTAAAGTGATGGAAAATGGTGTCGAAAAAATATATTCAGAGGAGCAGGATAGCATTGCATCGGTAAGTGATTTATTAACTTATCCTTATGGGGCTCCAAAAATACCGTCGGCAACAATTATAGCAACGGGTAAAACCGATGGAATGGGGAATTTTAAAATTGATGTTCCAATTGATCAAACCCAGTTTAAAGTTTCAGATCCAATAAATATATCAGGTAAGAGTTATGCCTTTGTCGAAGGATTGGTTGTTAAAATTGAGGATAATCGCTTATCTGATCCGAATTGGTTTGTTGTGCCTAACTCAAATAATAAAAGCATTACTTTAAATGAAAATATTGTTGAAGCCTACAGTTATAAAGTTAACACGAAGTTAACTACAACAGCGCAACGTAATTACAAAGGCAAACTTTACTTACTGCGTAAGGCCGAAAATGTGTTTAATGGGGAGGTTGAGAATATAATAGGGCAAAATAAAGATATACCCATTTACAAAAGCACAAATACGTTGGGTATTGATATAATTAAAAAAAGCACACAAAGTTATGTCGTAGTTGGCAACACCGATATCGACGGGCTTAATACAGGTAATTTTAACACATCTTTTTCGAACTTAGTAAGTGCTGCAAATGCAAACGACAGTTACACGGTATTTTTTGAGCCAAGTAATGAACTTGATGCTTTGTATTTTAGTCCACAAACGGTAAGTAAAATCGGTGGTAAAACAAATGCTTTTGAAGCTACAGATTTTTTGAACAAAAATATAACAGAAACCGTTTCGTTTGGGCCAAAATTTATTTCAATGAACGTTTCTGGTAGGTACGTTTACAATTGGAAGCAACCTTATGGTAAGACGAATATATCGCTGCCATTGCCAGAAGGGACAGAACTAAAGTTGTTAAAAGGCAATTTATCTCAAAAAGATTTTTTTAAAGGTGGAACTATACTGTTAGACGAACGTATAATAGCAACCACAACCGTTAAAAAAAATGGTGAATATACTTTTAAGGTCGGAATGCAAGATTACAATACTTTTAATGATGGCAAAACATACAACTTGGTAATTTTAGTTCAAAGCAATCAGTATTACTCACAACCGTACGCCATCCCTTATAACCAAAACGAAGATATTAAACTTCCAGAGTTAACCGCAACGGTACAACAATACAGTTTCAAATCTAAACTTGCTGTAAATAATGGCCCAGGTGGTACTCCACCAATTACACCGGTAGCAGGTATGGATGTTTATTTATGCAGAAAAATTGGTGAAGACATACCACTTGGTAGACCGGTAAACGATGGAGATCCTAATAAAGCAACATATTTTAAAAAGATATGGGAGCGGAAAAACGAAAAAAATCAAACAGAAAAATACGAAATAATAGATAAGACTACTTCTTTTGGATCTGCAGGTAAAGAGGGTTATTTTGCTTTTGATAGATTGGTTACCCCAGCAGATATTAATGATAAGTATTATATTTTTGCCGAGCCGATAAGTACCAGTCAGGATAATTTCATTACCCAGGATGCTTTTTCTGTTACAAGTGTGCTGAATTTTGAAGCACAGAAACAAGGTCATTTTACCGATGAACAAACCATTTTAACACAAGATTATAATATTGGATACCTGCATGTACCAGTTGTTCCTTTGGCACCTTATATAGACGGGGCCGTTTACCCAAGCAGTAATGCAAGTACATCAGTACTGTCGGGTGTACATGTAGAACTTTTTAATATGTCTGGCTTGGCAAATACAGCAACAGATAGCCAGATTGAAGCTTATTTAAAAGCCACAAAACCACAACAAGACTTTATAACCGGTACAAATGGCCGTTTTCTATTCGAAAATATTAATAGCTGGTTTATGAGTAGCTGGAAATTACTTCGGCTTACCAAAAATGGATTTTTAGTTACCTATAAAAAATTAAACAGCGGTAAACCTTTGGTAAAAGGACAGCGTGAAAATTTAGGTAAAGTTTACATGGATTTACCAATTATGTTAACTACAACAGTGGTTGATGATAAAGAAAATACAGTAGCCGCCCGCATTATTGTTGGAGATGATTTTAGCTGGAGCGATTATAAACCAGAAACCGGTTACCCTACAACGCTACAATCGCCAAAAGGCAAAGTAGCTTTTACCATAATTCCTGTAGATAGAGCCAATTACAAAACAACCGTTGTTACGTTAGATAATGTTATAGCAAACCAAACCGTAAAGTTTAAGGTTAAAAAGAACACCCGCAACATTACGGTGTATTGTTATAAAAAAGGAACAAAAATCACATTAGAAAGTACGGTAACAGTTTTAAACACTGGTAATTATTTGCAAACTAAAGGCGCTTTTTTAGGAAAAAATTACAACTATGTTGAAATTGCAGCAGGCGGTAGCCAGTTCGATTTAAAAATAGTACCAACCGATAAAAATTACACCATCGCAAAAACACAAGTACATGTAGATGGACTTACAGATGTAATTGTTAGCGTAGAAGTAGAACCTGCCGTTAGCATAACCGTTAATGCCCAAGAAGTTTTCGGTAATTGGGAAATTAAACCTTTAAATGGCGAGTACAATACCTACGTTGAAGGTATGGATGAAGATGAGTATGTTAAAACCAGTAAAAAAGTAACTATAGTAACAAACTCAGCTAAAGAAGAAATTAAAGTAGTACCAAAAACAGATAAAGTACCCAAAAAGATAAAATTTGGAGCGCTTAAAAAAGCCAGCACAACTGAAATGGCATCGGCATCGCCTAAAAATAATAACTATTACAGCGCTGTACAGCAAAATGATGATGATTTAGCTAAAGATATGGTTTCACCCGATGGCGCTACCCTAAAAATCAATGGTTATGATGATAATTCGATAACAGAAAATGAAATAGCCATACCAGAAAATGAAGCAACTTTTTCTGCCGAAACCTATTATACCATAACGCTGAGCAGGTTGCCAGCCAACAGATCATTCACAATTATTGGTACTAAAGCAGATTATATTGGAGGTACACAGCCCATAAACCCAAGCGGTGCAAACGCTAATGTTATGCTCAACTTTGTAAAAGCACCTAATATGAATGTAAACAGCATGTATGGTTTTCCAATCGAACTAACCAAAGCTCAGTATGTAACTAATACACAATATAAAATATCGGGCAAGTTAACGCCAACAGGTAATGTAAGCGAAAGCACCCTGAAAAGAAAATATGTGGATCGTAAACTTGAATTTACCGATATTTTGGTAAACGTAAACCAAGCACC
The DNA here is from genome assembly GCF_001442625.1 of Pedobacter ginsenosidimutans. Lineage (GTDB taxonomy): Bacteria > Bacteroidota > Bacteroidia > Sphingobacteriales > Sphingobacteriaceae > Pedobacter > Pedobacter ginsenosidimutans. Next base: position 91,480 of record NZ_LMZQ01000027.1, read on the forward strand.
ATCGGGACAGGAAAAAGACCGCTTTTTTACCTTGGCAAATGGAATGGTTTTCAATCAAAATGATTTAGAAGCCGTGTTATTTTCTAAATACGATATTAAAATTTTGGATAAAGGTGGGCTGGCTTTATATCCTCAAACCGCTACAACAGCCAGCATATTTGGAAAAGTAGGTTTAGATGCTGCATCGTTGGCTAAAGGAGTAGAAACTTCATCATCAGATAATGTTGGCGATAACAACTATTTATACCTCAACAATGCAAATGCGTCTTACGCATTGATTACTGCTTTGCCAGCAGATAAAAAGACGAATAATTTATATACATTTTCTACTGGTAATTCTGATCTGACCTCTTCCCAATTTTTGGTGTCAAGCAATACACGTGCTAAACCAAAGTTTATTGGGGCAGATGATATAGTGGTTACACCAGATGCAAACGTAATGTTAACGAATACAGGTATTTCATTTTTAGGTACACTAACTACCGATTTAGCTTACACAACTAATCGGGATATACAAGCTAAAGCAAAGTTTACCTTAAACGAAAATGGTTTCAAATCGGAGAACCAACAAAAAATTACCATTAAATTAAACCAATGGCAATTAGATGCACCGACCTGGACTTTTGGCTCCGAAGGGCTTACCCTTAAAGGCAATTTAAGTGCATTGGGGCTAACTTTTCCTTTTTCAAACTTAAAAATTACTAGAAATAAAATTGGTTTTGGAGATTTTGAAGTTAATAGTTTAAAACTGCTGAATGCATTTCCAATTACCATAAAAGGAAGTGATGTATACACCAGTTTCGGTTACGATAAAGGATATTCAAAAGATAAAGGAGCATGGTCAGTATCGCTGTTAACAAAATCTGGCATCACCTCATTGGCTAGTCTTAAAGGTTTGCCTGATTTAGAACCTACTGATGAAATTAAAATTAACAATATTAATCTTTATGATACCGGTAATGAAAACGATACTAGGATTTTGCTGTCAGATAAACAACCAGCAGTTACCTTAAATGGCATCGCTAAATATAAACCAAGCTCAGTTTGGGGAGGATCTGATTTTGTAACTTTTAGAGGCGATTTAAATATGGATATACCAGGTTTTACAGGCTTGGATTTAGTAACCTATGATTTAACCTATAAAGCAGAAAATGGCAAATTAGCGCATAAACACGATGTAAAATTTCAAAACTTAGGACTAGACACCAAAGGCATAAAAGTAACATTTGATGGCGACCAACGGTTTACCAATGGAGAACTTTACTTAAAAGGTTACTTGAAAGATAAAGATATTGCAGGTAAATATAAAATCGATGTTGAGCTTACTAAAACAAAGAACGAGACAAAATTGGTAGTGCCGAAAGACACCAAAATATACCTTAACGACGACGAAAAATCTGGAAGTTATTTAGATAAAGCAACCGGGCAAAGTAAGGTTGTTAGTAGTGAGTGGGAATATTTTACTTTCGGGGGCGATATGACAGGAGCTAGCGGAATAACACCTTCGCCAATGAGTTTTACCATTAAGGGAGATATCATAGCAAACTCATCTGCACTTGGTGTAAACAATATGGATGCTGGCGGGGTAAAAGGATTAAGTATTGTGTATGATTTTAACCAAAAAGCTTTAATTGGTTCGGGTCACCTTAATCAAAGCACCAATTTTGCCAGTTTAGATTTAGATGCAGAATTAAAACTTGGAAGTAGCGACTGGTACATTTTTAGTAACGGCCTGGCCGATGTAAAATATACACCATTTACTGGCATTGGTGTAGGTTTTATGGTTGGAAACGCAACCCTAAGCGAATCGCAAAAAAACTCATTTTATAAACATTTTGGTGGCACCGATCTGCCCGATGCTACAAAAACAGCATTTGCAGATGTAAAAGGAGTTTTATTAGTGGTATCGGCGGAGATGCCGATACCGTTATTACCAAGCTTTGATTTAGATCTTAATCCTGTTGCCCATTGCTCATTTACACACGGTTTATATGCCGCAGCATATTTAAAGGCTAATTTTAGCTTAAAACCAGAAGATATTGCAATTAGCGTAGGTGGCCGGGTGGGGGCATTTGTAAAATTGAGTGCTGGGGCAAGTGTAGGTTTAGCTTGCGCAGGTATAAGTTTAGGTGCCGATGCACATGCAGATATTAATGGATATTTAGCACCACTTAAAGGAGAGTTTTCTGCAACAATGGGGCTTACATTCACCTTACAAGGAAGTGCTTATGTTGGTGCGGGCGTTTGTAATAGCAGTTGCGAAACACCTTGCGTAAGTATAGGCTTTACAGATATCTGTAGTCCTATACCTTGTGTTAGGGTAGGCCTTAATAAAACACTGGTATTAGGTGTAGAAGCAGGAGTAAATAACAAAGGTATTTTCATTTCAAATCAATCTAAAACATATCAATAGTTATGAAACCGTATAGAATTCTAGTAGTTAAAAGTTTATTGATTATGCTTTTCGTACAAATTGGTTTACAGGCCAATGCTCAAAAGGAAGGTAAAGTTGCCTTTAATGGGTATAAAGGCACTTATATATACAATTTATTTAAGCCTGCTTCTGCCGAACACCCAGATGGAGATGTAATTGCCTTTCGTTTAGATAGAAAAGCACAAAATGAATCCAATTGGCAAGCGCTATATAAATTTAGTACCCCTTCTAATTACGAAGAACTAAAGAATAATTATCAGGCCGCAAAAAACAAAGTTTTTGAATACAATCCAACTACTGCTTATACGGCAGATGAGGTGTGGCCAATATTTAAAAAGAAGTTTAATTACGATTCGCTTTCTGTTTATCTTACTCAGCAGCCATTAGCAATTGCATTTAATATTTTATTGGTTGATACTACTGCGAAACAAAATGTGGTTTATCAATATAGGGTAATACAGCTTAAAAGAGATGGAACTGAACAGCATAAATATACCTCAACACCTGTTTCTGCTAATGATTTTTTTATAACCAATAAACCAAAAAGCGCCGGTAGAAAAACTACTGGAGATGTATTTAGAATAGAATGGAGAGCTAAAGCTACTGCACAAATACCGGAAGTTTTATTGGTGAAAAGAAGCGATGGCGTTAAAATGCCGTTCAATAGAATTTTAACAACCTATAATGTTGAGCATCGTGGTGACAGCATAATATACACCATAGAAGATAATCAAGTGAGTAAAGATGTGCTTTATCAATATACCATTAGTCCGGTAAACCGTTTTGGTGGTGGTGCAAAAATACTTTCAGATACACTTCGGGTAGCTTCTTTGGACCAGCAAATGTTAATACCTAAAATTTTTACGGCAACTGCCGATTCAATTGGTAATAACATCAAATTAAATTGGGCTTTTATAAAACCAGATTATGTGAGTGTGGTAAATATTTATCGCTCAAGTGAATATGAAAGTGGTTATAAACTTTTATCCTCAACCGCTGGATACAATTATATTGATAAAACCATTATCCCTGGTCAGAAATATTATTATTATTTGGTGGTTGTAGATAAACTTGGAAGGGCTACAGAAAGAGGAATTAAAATTTATGGCTTAGTTCATCAAATCAAACAATCAGATCCGCCAGCAAATGTTGTTGTTAGAAATGTGAATAAACATAATGTAGTTAGTTGGACAGATTACAATAACGATACACGTGGATACTATGTATATCGTACCAATGAAGTTGGGGGAGATATGAAACCGATTACAGAAATGATATATTTTGATGAGAAAGCCAAAAGAAATTACGTTTATACCGATACAACAAGCAATTTATCGCCAACTATTGGCTATGCCCTTGTGTCTGAGAATTTAAGTAATACCAGAAGCGGTTTTTCTAAAATACTTTACCTAAGTAATCCAAATTTTCGCGTTGCGGCACCAGTTATCGTAGATTTTAAAAAAGATGGAAAAGGTATTTATCTCTTTTGGCAAGATACAACTGTTGTAAAACAGATAGCGGGTTATAATGTTTATCGGAAATCTGGAAATTCATCTTATGTCAAAGTTAATAAAACACCTGTTCTGGGCTTTAAAAATACATTTAAGGATGAATTTCTTTTTAATGATAATGAAGTGAGCTATAAAATAACTGGTGTAACTAACGCAGATAAAGAAAGCGAATTTAGCAATGAAATAACGGTAAGTACGAGTCAATCGGTTTATGCCCCAAATTCATTAAAATCGTTTACTGGTAAAGATAATAAAAGCATCATTTTACAATGGCAACCCTCACAAAGCGAAGTGGCTAAATACGAAATTTACAGATATGTTAGAGGTGCAGATCCAATAAAGATTGCCGAGATAGGAGCGAAAACTTTAACACATATTGATGCCACTTATGATAAAGGAAAGATTAACTATTATTTTATAAAAACGATTGGTGTGAATGGTAAAACGTCTTTACCATCTGCAGAAACTTATGCAGGTAACCGTTAAGTAAGCAGTTGTATGACTTAAAGAATTTAATCATTCGGGAAACTTACTTTTGCCTAATATCCAGGCTGCATCATATTTGTAATTCCATTCGAATTTATCATGTTGTCCAAAGGACTCCTACGGAGAACTTGACGAAATGTCTTGCGGGGTATTTAAACAAGTCCTTCGACAGGCTCAGGATGACAATTTCATTTTTATGATACAGTCTCTTTTAATTTTTTGGCTAAGGGCACATAATCCATCGGTACCATATCTGCCACTCTCTCGTAGGCCCAAAAACCTTAATACAAATTGAGCGGGAATCGTAAATACCGCCATTCTCGTGAAAACGAAACGAAAAAAAGATATTTAAGATTCCAGATCAGATTAAAGACAAGGCAAAGTAATGAATACTCCGAGTATCAGTGCTTCCGTGGCTAAATTAATAGTATTGCAGGTTAATTGATCAGCATATAAAGCATTAAAAAATGAAATAGTGCAATTAAAGGCTATCGGGAGAAAATATTAATGGAAAAAACTGTCCTTCCATTTTATGTCCTGCGCCAATAGGTTCCACTCCCTTAAGTAAGGCTTCGTCGGTATTCGATTCGGTACCATCAGTAAATACATTTAAAACAAAAGCACTTCTTGAGCGTGACGATTTATTAGTAAAAGAGCCATGAACCATTAAAGGATGGTGAAACGTAGCATATCCCTTTTTAAGTTCGATTGGGATTGGATTAAATTCTGCTTTCTGCTCTTCGGTTAAATACTGCATTAAGCCTTCCATATCCCCAGCTAAATCTGGTTTATCCAACAAGCCCCAGTTATGGCTTTTAGGTACATAATATAAACAACCAT